>NZ_NESJ01000009.1 GCF_003063645.1 Limnohabitans sp. 2KL-51 | reverse complement strand
CATTCAAATCATGGCCAAAGCTGCGCACGTCATCCATGACATCTTTGTTGCGATTGACCAGCCAGTTGTAGCCCAACACGGCGGGGACGGCAACGGCCAGGCCGATGGCGGTCATGATCAAGGCCTCACCCACGGGGCCTGCCACCTTGTCGATGGAGGCCTGGCCGGAAATACCAATGGCCGACAGCGCGTGGTAGATGCCCCACACGGTACCAAACAGACCGACGAAGGGAGAAACCGAACCGACGGTGGCCAAAAAGGACAGGCCGCTTTGCATTTCGCGGTTGACCCGGTCAACGGCGCGCTGCATGCTCATGCTGATCCAGTCCGCCAAGGGAATATGGCTCACAAGTCCACCGTGCTTTTTGGTGGCTTCCACGCCAGAAGCAGCAATGAACTGATAAGGACTGTCCTGGGTCAAGGCAGCGGCTCCCTGGGCAACGGTGCCGGCACGCCAGAATTTCTCGGCTGCTTCAAGACCCAAACGGGCCACCTTGCGCTGCTCAAGAACCTTGACAGTCAGGATGTACCAACTGCCCATGCTCATGATGACCAGGATCAACAGCACGCCTTTTGCAACAGAGTCCGAAGATTGCCAGACAGCCGCCATGCCATAGGGGTTGTCGGCGGCGGGCGGTGTTTCAGCCTTTTGTGGTGCCACTTGCGCGGTCTGTGACGCCGCTGTTCCCGGTGCTGCTGCCGGCGCTGTTGCCGGCGCAGCAGATTGGGCGAGCGCATTGGTTGAAATGCCGGCCATTGAAGCAAATACCAATCCGAGTGCCAAGGCCCAGGTGCGTATCCACACGTTAATTTTTGTCTCCATGACGATCTCCTTTTTAATATGAAACTCAAACAAGTTGCTTTTTGAGAGGGTGCCGATGTTTCTTGGGCTGCTGGCAAGTAATGGGTCTCGACGACGGGTGCTGTCAACCATGTTCGGGGCCAATCCACTGTGCAATGGCTGACAAGGGCTTCTTGATGCCGCCGTGAACGGGCACTTGGCAGCCTTGCTTGGGGTAGCCCACCACCAGCAGGATGACCGGCTTTTCCGAGGTCGGGCGTCCGCACAACTTATTCAAGAAGCTCATGGGGTTGGGTGTGTGTGTCAGCGTCGCCAGACCTGAATGGTGTAGCGCGGTGATTAGAAGACCCGATGCAATGCCAACCGATTCGGGTACGTAGTAGTGACTGAATCGCTGGCCATCGGGATGCACACCGTACTTCTGAGCAAAGATAGCGATCAGCACAGGCGCTTCTTCTAGGAAAGGCTTGTTCCAGTCGGTGCCCAGTGGGGCCAGAGCGTCCAACCATTCCTGCGGCGCGCGACTCTCATAAAAACTACGCTCCTCAACTTCCGCTGCCTCACGCACGCGTCGCTTGTGCTCGGGGTCAGTAATGACGCTGAAGAACCACGGTTGTTGGTTCGCTCCAGAAGGTGCAGTTCCGGCTGCCAGCAAGCAAGCCTCGATCACCTCGCGTGGCACCAAGCGTGTGTCGAAGTCGCGAACAGTGCGGCGGCGCAAGAGTTCAGCATGAAAGGCGCGCGCGCGTTCGACCATTTCTGCCTGTGGGTACTCACGGTAATCTGGTAGCGGCTCAAGCACGCAATCTGGTGAGAGCTCGGGGTTTTTCATGGTGTCCTTATTCGATAAAGATCAGAGATCACGAGAGTTTTGTCTCCAGCGTTAAGTGGGGAGTGAGGTGGCCGCTAACCGAATATCTCTTGCCAGAGCATCCACTTGATCTGCTTGTGCATCCCAGGCGAACATGAAGCGAGCCCCACCACCTATAAAGGTATAAAAATGCCAACCACGGGCCCTAAGAAAATCCGAGACAGCTTCGTTCATTCGCAGGAACACCGCATTGGCCTGTACAGGCGACATCACGTTCACCCCTGGAAGATCTTCGATCGCTTGCGCAAAGCGACGTGCACTGGCGTTCGCATGGCGGGCATTGGCTAGCCATGCGCCGGTTTCAAACATGCGGGCCCAAGGTGCGGCGAGGTAACGCATTTTCGAAGCCAACTGTCCGGCCTGTTTACATCTGTAGGCAAAATCAGTTGCCAGTGAGCGATCAAAAAACAAAACGGCTTCGCCCATGGCCATACCATTCTTGGTACCTCCAAAGCACAAGACATCGACGCCGCTTCGCCAAGTCATCTCAGCCGGGCTGCATTTCAAACTCGCACAGGCGTTGGCAAAGCGCGCGCCGTCCATGTGAAGACTCAATCCCAAGCGGCTGCAGGTCTCTGCCAAGGCGCGAGTCTCGTCCAGGGAGTAAACGCGGCCCGTTTCGGTCGGCTGTGTGATCGACACCACGCGTGGTTTCGGAAAATGGATGTCCTTTCGCTGCGTCGCGATGGCTTCAATGGCCTCCGACGTCAGTTTCCCATCGAGCGACTTGGCCACCATGATCTTTGACCCGTTGGAGAAGAACTCCGGCGCGCCACATTCGTCGGTTTCTATGTGAGCGGTATCAGTGCAGATGACGCTATGGTAGGACTGGCAGAGCGAAGCCAATGCGAGTGAGTTGGCAGCAGTGCCATTGAAGACAAAGAAGACCTCGCATTCAGTTTCAAAGAGTTCCCGAAAAGCATCGGCTGAGCGTGACGTCCAAAGATCTTCGCCATAGGGTTGTGCGTGGCCAGTGCGCGCTTCGGCCATGGCTTCCCAAGCCGTTGGGCAAATGCCAGCCAGGTTGTCACTCGAGAATTGTTGTTGCATTCCTGCGCTCCTGAGGCAATTCACTCTTGGTTGTCAGACCAAAGCGCAGGTGGAGCGGCTCGGGGTTGGGGTCATGACCAGCAAAGTCGCGGAAGGCTTGGTCAGCGGGTACCTTGTGGCCGACGCTCAGAATCTTGTCGATCCAGACGCTGGACGTTTGCGCGTCATAAATCCCGCCTGGCGACTGCTCAAAAGTGTGAACGGCATCGGCAGCCATGACGTCTGCCCAAAGATATGAATAAACACCAGCGGCATACGCTCCGATAAAGATATGGAAGTTGTGCGTGACGCGCATGATCAGGTCCCATGCATCGGGCATGCCAAACTCTGCAATCGTGTCGTTCTCGACTTGGACCGCATCGATGGGATGGCCACTTCCATCAGCCATCAGGTGCAGTCGCAAGTCGACGATGGCTGGCAGCAGGTAGTCAGGATTGAGACTGAAGATGCGTTCGTACTGGAGGGCTTCTTCAATTTGCGTCATCAGCTCGGAGGGCATCGGGGCATCGGTCAGGTGGTGACGGGCGAAACGGGCCAGCAACTCTGGATCACGCAGCCAGCGTTCATTGATCAATGCCGGCAACTCGACAAAGTCCCATGTCACATGCTGGCTGCCCAGAGAACGGTAGGAAGCTTTGCAATGCAGCATGTGAAGCGCATGACCAAACTCATGGAAGAAGACGTTGGCGTATTCCCAAGGGAGCAAGACAGGTTGGCCTTCAGGTGGCTGCGGGAATGTGGAGAAGACACCGGAAATAGGCAGCACTCTGCTTCGGAAGTTTTCGGCTTCCCGCAATTGCATTTGGTAAGAGCCATGCGCTTTACCCGGTCGGTTGAACAAGTCGAAGTAGATGACGCCAACCACCTCAGCGGATGCAGGTCGGCTCACCTCATAGACCATCACTGTCGGGTGGATCACAGGTGCGTCGTCAATTTTTTTAAATTCCAATCCGTGGACGCGCCCGGCGGCCCAGAACATGGCCTGCAAAACGCCATCTAGCGTTAAATGCGCCTTGACTTCATCGCTGTCCAGTTTGAAGCGTTCGCGCCGCAGTTTTTCTGCGTAAAACTGGCGGTCCCAGGGTGCCAGACGGATGCCAGCACTTTCACGGTCGGCGATGGCCTGGTAGTCGGCGATCTGCGTCAGCGCCCTTGCTTTGACGCTTTGCCACGTGCGCTCGAGCAAGTCCAGCGCTGTATCGGGCTTGCCTGCCATACGGTCGGCCATCGCGAAATGCGCGTAACTTGCAAAACCAAGAAGGCGGGCCAGTTCGCCGCGCAATTGCAAGATTTCGTTGGCGGTAGGTTTGTTGTCATGCGGGCCCGCGTTGTCACCGCGATTCGTCCACATGCGCCAGACCTGTTCACGCAGATCACGCCTTGTGGACAGCGTGAGGAAAGGCCAGACTGAGCCGCGTGCATTAGGGATGGCCCAAATGCCCGGGCGACCTTTCTCGGAAGCGGCGGTTGCCGCAGCTTGGCGCAAAGCGGGGGGGAGCCCCTGCAGGCCGGTGTCATCTTCAATAAAGACTGCTTGGGCACCCGACTCCTGAATCAGATTTTGGTTGTAACGGGTAGACAGGTTAGCCAGACGAGCATTGATCTCGGCCACGCGGGCCTTGGCCGCAGGCGTAAGCCCTGCACCACGGCGCTGCATCCGGGTGAGCAAAACCTCCACCAGTCTTTGTTGCTCGGCCGACAGGCCCGATGAATGGCGACTGCCCCACACGGCGGTCAGCCTTGTGTACAAATTTTCGTTGTGCGAAATCTCATCGTCCAGTGCTGCCAAAAGAGGGGCGAGGCGCTGTGTCACTGTCGGCATATCTCCCAAGCTCAGGCCGTTGGCATACACCTGAAGTACGCATTGGACTTGGCGCAGTGCAAAACCGCAATCTTCAAGGGCCTCTGCTGTATTCTGAAAAGTAGGCGGTTCGCTGACCGATGCAATGCTTTGCACTTCGGAACGCTTCATTTCAATCGCAGCACAGATGGCCTCTTCAATGTCGGCAGGACTAACATCAGCCAGTGGCGGCAAGCCCCCATAAGGACCCACCCAGGGTAGCAAAAGTGCAGCGGCAGCGTGTTTTGTATGAGCGGGCATGGCAACCTGCGAGTCATTTGAAGGCATCAACGTCTTATTGCTCCACCGTTGCGCCTGACACGCGCACAAGTTCGTCGAATCTGGAGATCTCAGCCTTTAAAAATTGAGCGAAAGCTTCGGGGCTGCTGCCCACGGGCTCAGCACCTTGGTCAAGCAAGATCTTCCTGACATCGGGCGATTGGATGATGGCTACCATTTCCCGGTTGAGACGGCTCACCACGGCCGCTGGTGTCCCGGCTGGAGCATACGCACCAAACCACTGCGTGATGGTCAGGCCGGGCATACCCAGTTCGGCAACGGTGGGCAATTCGGGGTAGACCGGAGATCGCTGTGTGCCCGTGATGAACAAAGCGCGCAAGTTGCCTGCCTTAACATGCGGCGCCATGACGTGGGCACCCGCGAAGGAAGCGTTTATGCGTCCTGCCAGCATGTCCATCATCAACCTATCCTTGTAAGGCACGTGCAGCATCTCGATGCCGGTTAGGCTCTGTAAGCGAGCACCGATAAGGTGCTGCAGCGAACCGTTGCCAGGCGTCCCGTAGCTTAGGCTGCCAGGCTTGGCTCGCGCCAGAGCAACGAACTCCTGCACCGTCTTGGCGGGCACGCTGGGGTGCACCACCATCACCATGGGCAACTGGACAAGCTGGGTGATTGGTGCGAAGTCTCGTTCGGCTTTGTACTTAATGTTTTTGTACAGGTGCTGGTTAATGGCCATGTCGTTTGACGCCGAGATCAGCAAAGTGTAGCCGTCGGCTGCCGCAGTAGCTACCGAACCGGCTCCGATCATGCCAGAAGCGCCGATGCGGTTCTCGACGATCACCGCCTGCCCCAAGCGTTCACCAAGCCTCTGCGCAACCATGCGAGCCACGGGGTCGACACCCGCGCCGGCAGCATAGGGATTGACGATGGTGAGCGTGCGCGATGGGTAGGTTTGAGCCCACGACGTCGCTATGGTGGCCGGGAGCAAAGACAACGCGGCCGAGCGCCGGAGTAATTCGCGGCGAAGTGAGTTCACTGGGGAAAGTGGGAAGGGATTTGATGGCATGATGAATCCTGAGAAAAGAGTCAGTTGCGGTCGCTTCGTGTGAACTCGCGGGAGCCCACGCCGAAGCTAAAGAGAACGCGCACAGCGTAGCCGTTTGCGATGGTGAAACGCAGCTCGCCAGGTGGTGCCGACTGACGTTCTGTGTGTTCGAACAACACGCGAAACACTTGTTCGTCCGCTTTAAGCATATGCACGGCGCGAAAACCCATGCGGTAACCTTGGGGCACATGGCCCATGAGCCCCCCTTCTGTTGCGGAAAGAAGCAACTCTCCGTCGGCTGGGTGTTCAAAGCGCCCCACAAAGGGTGTTAGGTCTAAGGGGTGGTCGGTCTGAAGAGCAGTATCGGCGAGGGCTGCGGCCTCGTGAGTTGTTTGGCCTAGGGCCCGCAAAGTCGCGCTCTCATACCAAGCGGCCCAGTCGCGCGGAGGCAGGTTTAGCAAAACCGAGGCAAGTGCATAGGCCAGCGGGGTGGTCACTGGCGCGGCCGAATTGGCGTACACCGCAATTCCGATGCCGTCGCTAGGCAAGAGCAGGGTCATCGAAGTCGCGCCAAAGATGGCACCCGAGTGGCAAACCAACGGATGACCTTGAAGGTCAGACACCGCCCAGCCCAGACCATAGGAGGCCATGTGTGCATCTGGGCAGAACAGGCTCAGGATGTCAGAACCGGGCCGAGCAACGACCTGTGGCGTGTGAGTTTCGAGTAGCGCCTTACGTTCGACGACCTGAACACCATTGACGAGACCACCACCCAGATGAAGCCGAAGCCACTGCAGGGCGTCTGCTCCAGAAACCACCATCCCCCCAGCGCCTAAGAACTGATCCGTGAACAACGATTCAATCGCCACTGGCCGACCTTGAACATGCGCATGCCAGCCAGCTTGGTCGGCAAGCGCCGAGCGCGCTTCAAATCCCCCAGATGTGTTGTTCATTCCCAAGGGGGAGAGAATGCGCTGACGCAAAGTGGCCAGAAAGCCAAGGCCGGTAATGCGACCAACCGCGACGGCAGCTGCGGTATGACCGGCGTTGACATAGGTGAAGCGACTGCGAAATGGTGCGATGGGTGCGGTGTGGCGAAGGCGCGGAAAAACATATTCGGCGGGGTAGGACGGGGAAAGACCGGCTTCCATCAAGCCCGCACGAGGAAGTCCCAGCCTGTTGCCGCACAGGTCTCGAAACGACGCCTGCTGCGTGACCCAGGGGTCATACAACTCAAACTCAGGCACGTGCCTCACCACAGGATCATCCCAGTTCACCAGCCCGTCGGCAACCAAGGAAGCCACCGTGGCCGAAACAAAGGACTTGCTGCCAGAGCCAATGTCGAAGCCTGTGTTCAGGGTAACCGGGTCGTTAACCCCCACCGACTTGTGGCCCCAGGCCAAGTGATAACAGCGGTCATTGACCACCAGCGCGACCGACGCGCCCGGTACGCGCAACGCTCCCAGGTGCGCGTCGCAGATCCGAGCCAACCGAGGATCCAGCGAGTCAAGTGTACGGGCCTCGGTTCGGTTCATGGCGACGACGTCCAGCCACGGGTTGACCGATCAAACAACTGGGCTGCAGGCTCGCCGCGCACGGCCCAAGGGTCGTCGATGCGGGGAAAGAAGTCTCCGTCGCGCTGGGTATAGGTTAGATGCTCGAAGGCGAGTTGCAGCGCGCCTGGCGTGCTCACGGACCACATCTGCTTTGCTACCGCAGCAAATCCGGCTTCGTAGTGGCTGCTGGACTTGACAACGACGAGGCGCTTGGACGACAGCTCGATCCCCAGCCCAGTGAAGGCATCGGGATCAAAGGTCTGCGCGCGGATCGATATCACCACGATATCGATGCAGCCGGTTCCTTGCCTAGCGCGCAACCATACCGACAGCCCCAAAGAGCGCCGCACGCCTAAGGCGGCTTGGCTGTGCTGAGGTTGAATGGCCATGACCTCCACATGCAGGTCGATGGGTTCTCCCGATGCTGGGCCACTCTTGCCGCCCAAACGAACTGGCAGCATGGCGCCTACACCAGCCTGCTCGCACACACTAGCCACCATCGGATCCCAGAAGCAGCCTATGGCGACGTTTTGGGCATCGCGAGTCAAAAGCGTGCGAAGGAAATAGGTGCTGTCGCCGGCGGCGCCGCCACCTGGGTTGTCGGCATAGTCGGCCAGCACGGTACAGCCTGGCAAGTCGGCAGCCCTGACCAGAGAGGTCTCGATGTCTGGCATGTTCGGCCGCAGGGCGTGCCTAGCAACGTAAAGGCGTCGCGCCATGGTCTTTGCAGCAGTCACGGCCACATCGGGCTGACCGTCGGTGATCACCAGTACACGGGTGCCGACGTCGGCCACATCGGCAAATGGGAATCCGTGCGCAATGCTGGCCGACAACACGCCGGGCAGCGATTCCAAAGCAAGCAGTTCAGTGACGATGCCCTTCATCGGCTCCCTGAAAGTTGGGTAGGTTCCGATCATTCGGGTGTCGACCAGGGCGGCCACTGGCCGAATATGGCCCATCGCCGTGCGACGGCAAAGGTCCAATAATTCTGCAGCACGCTCGCGCATGTCGATGTGGGGATACTCCTTGTAGGCGATGACGATATCGGCTTGGCTCAGCATGGTCGCGCTCAAGTGGCAGTGCAAGTCGAGTTCGACGCCGATGACGACCTGCGGGAACAGCTCTCGGATATAGGTCAGCAAGTCGCCTTCGCAGTCGTCGCAGCCTTCGGCCACCATCGCACCGTGCAAGGCAAGCAACACAATGTCCACCGGTGCCTTCGTCATGGCGTCGCGCAGATCATCGAGGATGCGGTCACGAAGCTGCTCATACACAATGCGGACCGTCTTGCCGGACGGCTGGGAAAAGGCGCAGAGGCTTTCCACGACATCGTCGCCCGCAGATCGTGCGAGTCCGCAGAAAGTGACCATGATCTCTGCGCTAGGGCTGTTGACCTTGCTGGCCGCGTCGCGCACCAATCCAAATTCGGTGAAAGAGCCCAACCCTGTCGGAAAGGGGGCGAAAGTGTTGGTCTCTGTGGCCAAGGCAGCCATGAAAATGCGCATCATTGAACTCCTGGCCACGCATGCGTCATCTCTGGGCCTAGCGCCAGCCGCGCAGGGTCCAAAGCCTTGACCGCCACACCCTCGGCTTGGATGTCGGGGGGCAATGCCCGCCCAGTGATTAAAGCAACTGCTGTTCGGGCCAGAGCCGGCGCAGCCTGGATCCCATAGCCACCTTGCGCGGCCAGCCAGAAGAAGCCCTCAACGCGTGGATCGAATCCAACAACGGGCGTGCGGTCGGCAACGAAGCTCCTTAGCCCCGCCCAACGGTGAACCACCCGTTGAACGCGCATCGTTGTGGCGCGCTCGAAACGGTCTACTGCAATCGCCACGTCAAGTTCCTCAGGCATCGCGTCGCAGGGATCCATCAGGTCTTCATTGGCAGGCGACAGTAGTAACTGGCCAGTTTCGGGCTTGAAGTAGAAGGACTCGTGGGCATCGATCACGGCGGGCCAACGGCGAACGTCGCAGCCGACTGGCGCCGCAACGGTCAACGCTGTTCGGCGCATCGGTTTTAGGCCAATGGCCTTTGCGCCTACCATCGCAGCCACCTGATCGGCCCAAGCGCCCGTAGCATTCACAAGCAGTGGTGCACGGAAAGTACCCACGCGTGATTGCACATGCCACAGACCGCCCTCCCGGCGAATGTCGAGTTCGGCCGCGCCCATGATCAGACGCGCGCCGCTGTGCCGAGCGACTCGCAGGTAAGCTTGCAGCAGCGCGGCAACGTCGATATCGCGGCCCGATGGTCGAGTAACGCGCCTGCTGCCGCTTCTGCGCGCAAGATGGGCACCATCGCCAAAGCGGTGGCGCTGTCCAGCCTCAGCAACGATGCACCGTAACGAGCTTCGGCGTGGATACGGTCGAGTATTTGCAGACTTTCGGTATTGGCGATGACCAGGCTGGCACGCGGGGTCAGCAGCGGGACTTCGGCGAATCCAGCTGGGGGCGCAGCTAAAAAGCTGCGGCTTGTCCTTGTCAGGGCTCGTATCGTTTCATTGCCGTAGCTTTCGATGAACATCGCAGCCGAGCGTCCTGTGGCGTGACGGCCCGGTTGATCCTCGATCTCGAGCAGTGTTACCGTTCGTTTTTCTGCAAGCTCGGCTGCCAGCGAAGCGCCGGCCATTCCAGCCCCGAGGACGATGACATCCGACTGAGAGGTAGTCTCGTTCATAACGACAAATCCAGAAAGTACCTGACGGGCGGAACGACGAGCTCAGGTGTCATACAAACACCGTGACCTTGGCCCGGTAACTCTTTTAACGTCCAGCCCTGCTTTTCAAGCATGGTTCGATTCTCGCGAATGATCGACGCGATACTAATGGGAATGCCGGCCTCTACAAGGTCGCCATCGCCGCCGAAGTAAACCATCTTTGGGACATGAATGCTCGCCACGGACTCTGCTTCGGCCCAGTCCATCATGCTGCTGTAGTAGGCTTCCCACTGACGGTACTGGTCCTTTGAGCGCAACACTTTCAGCGACGAAGGTTCGGGGTCGGACTGCTTCAAGCGCGTGGCCTGCAGGATGGCGTCATAGGGTGCACCCAGCGGCGGCCAACCGCCCAAAACAAGGGCCGTGATTCGTTGAGTCCGGGCAGCCAATTGAAGCCCGACAGCGGCGCCCCAGGAATAGCCCCAGTATGCGAAGCTATCAAAGCCGGCCGCGCTGGCCACACCCAGAAGATCGGCGCACACGCGGTCGGCCGTGAGCGCTTCGGGCGCAATATCAAGGCTGCCTCCAATGCTGGGGTAATCCACGCACAGCACGCGGTAGCGGTCAGTCAGTCTGCTCAGATAGCCATTTAGAACAGGTTCTAGCTCGGATCCGAAGATCGCGCCGAACGAGGCCATCAATGGCAGGGTCACCATCACGGGATGGCCATCAGACGGGCCGTGCACCTCGAAGAAGACACCCGTGTTGAGGTCAAGTGGCATGACCGTCCAGCCAAGTGTCGATGATCTCTTCCAGAACCGGCAGTGTCACCGCGCCAGCTGCCATCAATTGATCATGGTATTGCAGCAGGTTGAACCGCTCGCCCAATCGCGACTGAGCGCGGGTCCGCAACTCTCGGAACTTGAGCCCGCCGAGATGGTAAGCCAGGGCTTGGGCGGGCATGGCAATGTAGCGGTCGACCTCAGCCTCGATGGCGTTACGTGAAAGGCTCAGCCGCTCAACCATGTACTGCACGGCCTGCTCTCGCGTCCATCCCTTCGCATGCAACCCGGTATCCACCACAAGACGGCAGGCGCGCCACATCTCCATGTCCAGTTGGCCGAAGTGCTGGTGCGGCGTCTCGTATAGCCCCAGTTCATGTCCGAGCGTCTCGCAGTACATCGCCCAACCCTCCAGGCAGGCCCCGTACTTGGTGAAGTTAGCCCGCCGAAACATGGGCAACGCAGTCATCTCTTGCATCAACGCGATGTGCATCAAGTGGCCTGGCCAAGCTTCATGCAAGGTGACGCTGACCAAAGAGTAAGTGGGGACTCGGTCGGGTAGACCGTTGATCCAGAATGTTCCGGGGGCTGACCCGTCGGCTGGGTTGGGTTGAGCATAGGCCATGGGCAATTTTTCGGAGGCCGATGCCGGTATGGATTGAACGCCGTAGGTAGATCGGGGCAGGTGACCAAGGATCGAGGGAATCTTGCCGTCAATGCGCTTAGCCAAAGCTTCCACCCGTTCGCGCAACCGCTCAGCTGAGGTTTCACGGAAGCCCGGATCCTCCGCCAGAAAACGCCTGTAACTGTCCAAGTCACCACCAACGCCCGACCGTGCAGCCACCTGGGTCATTTCTTCTTCCAGCCTGCTCACCTGCTCGAGCCCGATGGTGTGAACGGCGTCTGGCGTCATTGGCAAATTGGTGAAGTGGCGCACCCAAAAAGCATAAAACTCGACACCCAGAGGTCCCTCGGTGCATGCCACGCTTTCCCGACCGTTGGGCAGAAGGCGATGCTCTATGTGATCGGCCAAGTTCTGCAATGCTGGTTGGATTTGCTCCGCCACAATACGTGCCGCGTCTTGAGCGAGACCCATCATCGTTGCCTGTGAAGCCATCGGTGAGCGCCCAAAGGGTGCACACCATGCTGTGCGTGATGCATCTCCTTGGGCAGATTGCTTCAGATTTGCTGCTGCTGCTGCGAGTACTACTTTGGGTGCTCGGATGCCAAGCGCCACACCCTCGTCGAGGCAAGCCTGAACATCGCGGAAATAGTCCGACAGTGTTGCCAGGCGCGCCAAGTAAAGCTTCGCCTGTGCCACGTCGCCAAGGTGGGTCAGGTTGGCAAAGTATTGCGTGTTGAACTCCGGACCCGCAGGCAGCAGCCAAGGGCGTAGGTGCGAGCCGGTGGCGAACAGGTCCTGCAGGTCGGTGAGTTCTCGCTCCAGCAGTCGATAAGTAATGCGGTCTTTCTGTGAAAGACTCGCTAATGAAATGTTTCCAAGTTCAGCATGAAATATTCGTGCAACATCGGCTCTGCGCGCAAAGTCACTTGGAGCCTCTCTAAAAAGAGTGGGCTCATCAAGTGGTTCCCCAGCTGTCAAAGCGTTCAATGGGAATTCGTAACGCAGGAACTGCCAGTAGCGTGATGACAATTCATTCAGCGCCAGGCCCGCCTCACCAATTGCTTCAATAGCAGTGACTTCTTCAGCCATGATTTGGTGCCTTCCAAACTTGCTTTGCCAGACGCAAGAGGTTGCCACCAAGCAATGCCGTAAGGTCAGCATCCGAATAGCCCCAGCATTGCAATGTGACCACGATTTCTTCCAGTTGCTCGGGGGGTACAAATCGGGCCCCCAATTCATAACCAAGCCCTGGCGGGAAAGTGCCCTTCATCTTTTCGACATGCTCCTCTAGTTCCCTCAAGTCAAACACATAGTCCAGTGCGATGGACACATGGGCTGGCCCCACCAACTGCACCACGTGATCCACGTGCCGCGCGTAGGTTTCGCTTGATATATCGTTTTTTCCCAGAAAGATTCCCACGCCGTTAATGCCAACGACCCCCCCTGTGGCTGCACAGGCTCGGATCAATTCGTCAGGGATGTTGCGAGGGTGTGGATGCAGCGCTGCGCAATTGCTGTGGGAGAAAATCAAGGGTTGCGTCGCCATGGCAAGAACCTCGCGCACCGTGCGGTGGCCAGTGTGGCTGAGGCACAAAAGCATGCCCACCCTTTCCATTTCTTTGACCATGGCGCGCCCGAAGCTGGTCAGGCCACCATCTTCATCTTGGCAACCACCTCCCGCTCGGTTGGAGGTGTTATAGGCCATGAGCATCCAGCGTACACCCAAGTCGTAGTAAAGCTGAATGAGGCTGAGTTGATCGCCGACAGCATTGGCACCCTCGATGTCGAAACCCACGGCAAGGCGTCCTGTGCTACGTGCGCGTTCGATGTCATCAGCTTGCAGTAATAGGAGGTACTCTTTCGGCCGAGCCATCAGCCAATGGCGTAGCGCTGCGATCATGCGCAGGTGCTCTTCGGGCCCTTGTTCCCCGAAGCCAATGTTCACAGTGATGGCGTCAAAGCCTGCCGCCTTGTGCCGCGCCAGTTGGGGCAAAAAGGCGGGGTCGTTCGGTCGCAGTGGAAAGCAGGCATGGTGATCCCAAACGGGAACGGCATCGATCAGCTTGCGTGCAGTGGAGGGAGTAGCTTCAATCATGAGCAATTTTGTAACCAGAGTTCGACCTTACGACAAGTGGGTGGCGATCTGTTAGGCTTCAGAAAAGAATTTTTAGGAGACTCGACCGTATGCAGCTAAAAGGCGAAGGGACGTCGGTTCTGCCCTCGGCACTCGATTTCGACAGCGAGTGGCACCGCGCCGCTCAGGAAGATGGGCGCACCCAGCGCATTTCACGCAACGTCGTTCGCACCATTTACGAGCCTCCCCATGGTAGGGGCATCACCGACACGGTGCGTCTGGGGCCTGACGCCTTGGTCAATGTGATCAATTGCGTGGTGCCGCGTGCCGCTCACTGGACCTATGTCGATACGGAGCCCCTGATCACTCTGCGCGCATCTCTGGCCTGTGACGTGGAATTTCGCTATGGGGCCGGGCCGGCGCTGGTCTTCGACCGGCCCGAGCTGACATTGACCTGCATTCCATCACTTCTACCTCTGAGCGCACACATTGTGGCGGGCGCCCGACAGCAAGGAATTGTGGCGGTGTTCAAAGCCCGCAGCTTTGCCTCCAGATTCGGTTTGTTGCCCGAAGACTTGCCGCCTGAAATTCGCTCAGCCGTGAAAGGAGAAGCTCAGATGGGGCGCATCGCCTCTTTTCCCATTGACCATCGGGTGACCGCATTGGTGGGTGACACGCTCGATAGCCGGCTGCATGGGGAACTGCGAACTGTGCAACTGGCTGGCCGCATGGCCGAACTTGTGGCCTATGCCCTGGATGCCATGCTCTACCAACATGAGGTTCGCTCCGTCACTTTGCCTCGCCGCCGCGACCTGGACCTTGCGCGTGCTGCACAAGCCTTGCTGGATCGAGACTACAGACGACCGACCAACTTCGCAGATCTGGCGCGCGAGATTGGCACCAGTCAAAACAAACTGAAGGCTGTTTTCAAACAAACTTTTGGACTCACCATGGCCGACTACTGTCTGGAGCGCCGTGTGCGTGAGGCCCAGCAATTGCTGATGGAAGCGACCCTCACAATAGCCCAGGTCGCTGAGCGAGTCGGCTATGAACACCAGAGCAGCTTCGCTGCGGCTTTTAAAAACCAGGTGGGCATGTCGCCACGGGAGTATCGGTGTCACCGCGCACCCTTTAATCTGGAATTTCCTGCATAGCGTCAAAACTTTCGGATGGTCGGATCGCCTAAATTTTCGGTGCAAAGGCTCACACATGCTGTTGCGGACAGACTTATTGTCACCTTAGACCAACTAATGGAGACTTCAAAATGCCCCAATCCTTTCGCCTCAGTGTCATGATGCTGTCCCTTGCTACCGCTTGGCCCGTGTTGGCCCAGCAAGCGCCCGCAACCCCGCCTGCATCCGAAGACGAGTTGCAGCGCGTGGTGGTCACTTCCAACAAGCGCCTTGAAACGCAACGCGAAGTGGCTGGCACTGTGTCGGTGATTTCTGGCATTGATCTGGAGCGTCGTGGTGCTCGTGATCAGGAAGACTTTCTTAAACTGACCCCCGGCGTGCAACTCAATCGCGGAGACCCCAACAACAACGGCGTCACCATCCGCGGCTTGAGCAGTCAGGCATCACCTGAGAGCGGTGGTGCGCAACAAAATCCCAGCGGTCGCTACCTAGAGGACGTGCCCTTGGCTTCCCCAATTGGCAAGGGGTTGGTGGCTGATATCTTGCCTTTTGACCTGGACCGCATCGAAGTGCTTCGAGGTCCCCAGGGTGCGCTGTTCGGCTCTGGCTCGCTTGGGGGTGCTTTGCGTTATGTGTTGGCCAAGCCCGATCTGAAGTCCTTCGGAGCAACAGCGCAGGTGGGACTGAGCAGCGTTTCGCAGGGTAAGACAGCGCCTTCACTTTACGGCATGATCAATGTGCCTCTGGGTGAAACGGCCGCCTTGCGTGTGGTGGCCTTCGATAGAACCTCCCCCGGTTTCATCGACAACAAGGGCACCAACACCCGAGATGCCAACAAAGTTACCCAGACCGGCGGGCGGGTTCTGCTGACCGTCAAGCCCACCCGCGAATTGACGGCAACCCTTGTTACCAGTACCCAGAAGACCCAGCAAGAGGACTTCAGCTATGTCTACGGCGATCCGAAAAAACTGGAGCATGACAACCCCACCCTGGGCCGCGGTACCTCGCAGTTTGACTTTTCTAGCCTCACGGTCGATTACGACTTGGGCAGCACGATTCTGACCTCCATCACCGGCAATTGGAAGACAAAGTCCAATGGCGTTGGGGATGACACTCGCTTGTTTGGAACGTTGGGAATGGCACTGCCGCTGGTGGCTCGGGTTAGCGCGGGCACCAGCGAATCACAATCCCAAGAGTTGCGCATTGCAAGCAAGCCCGGGGGGAACTTCAGCTGGGTGGCTGGCATGTTCTACCAAACCAACAAGGGCAACGGCAGCGGCAAGCAAAGTGATCCCTCAGGTGCATTCGGCGTGGTTGATTTGGTGGACTTGATGACCAAGCAAAATGCCAGCGAGAGAGCCTTTTTCTTCGACACTGAGTACAGTCTAGGCGGCGGCTGGAGTGCTGGCTTGGGCGCACGCACCTACAAGACCAAGACATCTTTCCAGCAAACCGGCACTGTCTTCGGCGGCCCGAGCAATTCCCCAGTTTTGGCTGGTGGCGACGAAGGCACCACACCCAAGGTCAGCGTCAAGTACCGATTCGATCAAAACATGTGGTACGCCCTGGCTAGCAAGGGGTACCGCTATGGTGGTGTCAATGAGGGACCGCCTCCCACGCCATTCAAGTCCGACAGTCTGTGGAACTATGAGACGGGTGTGCGACTGGTCCCAGCGCCTGGGGTTCAATTGGATCTGTCAGCTTTCCTCTTGGATTGGACCAATGCTCAGTTCACATACTTTGCAATGAATGGGTCACTGCCATTCGCTGGCATCGGCAACGTCGGCAAAGCGCGCAGCACCGGTCTGGAAGCAGCTCTGCGTTGGAAAGTCACCCCAGTCTTTGACGTAGCAGCCTCACTGGCCAGCATCGACGCGAAGACCACACAGAACGTACAAACTTTGGCTGGTCGCGCACCTGTGACGATCGCTTCTGGTACGCAGCTTCCCGGTACCGCCAAAATGCAAACGGCACTTCAGGGCAACTATCGTTTCAGCGGTCCTCTGGGCTCAGCAGGACGATTCAATGTCACCCATACACACGTGGGTGATCGGATGATTGATCTCACAGGCTTTTACAAGGCGCCGGCTTATCACGCCTTGGATTTGGGTGTGAGCTTCAACAAGGGCAATTGGCTATTGGCGGCAGGCCTGACCAACGCTACCGATCAGCGCGGTATCATGAACATCCAAGGCACGCCAGATGGCAATAAAACCTTCCAGCAGTACTATCTGCAGCGCCCACGTACCCTGGACCTCTCGGTTCGATACGACTTTTAAGGACCAATGAACCCGAGCGCTGAGCAAGACTCCAAACTGGTTCCAGCGCCTGACACCCCAGCCAGTTGGCGCACGCTGGCTGGTGCTGGGGTGCTGGCTTTGTTTGGTGTGTCGGCCTTGTATGGCAGCACTTTTGGTCTTTTCCTGCTTCCACTGCAACAAGGTCTGGGATGGAGCCGAGGCGAGATTGCCTTCTCCCTCACTCTGTCAACCTTGTTCACCCCTCTTGTGGCTCCGCTGACAGGATGGGTGATTGACAAATTTCCGTTGCGCCCGCTTATCTTGTCCGGCGTCGTGCTGCAATCAGCCAACTTTGCTGCGTTTTCATTCATGGACGGTAGCGTCTGGTTCTACTATGGCTTGTGCTTGTTGTTGATGATCACAGCCGCGGGCGCATCGCTGTTGAGCCTGGCCAAGTTGGTGCAGGGTTGGTTCGATAAGTCGATGGGCCGGGCACTTGGAATTTTGTTTGCCTGTGGGGCCGTTGGTGCCATCATCCATCCGCTTTGGACGCAGGCGGTCATCACCCATTTTGGTTGGCGACAGGCGTTCCTTGTCATGAGTGCGCTCAGCCTTCTGATGTGCGGCGTGGCAGCCTTGCTGCTGGTGCGAGAGAGAGTTTCAAGAAGCCCAAGCACTCCTGCCAATGTGCCAGGTGATAAAAGCGCTGTCTCTCCAGCAGTCTCTCCGAATGTCAGCGGGCCTCAATCGATGGCCGCTTTTCTGCGCGACTCGATCTGGTGGAAGCTGGCACTTTTCAATATGTTTTTTGCGTTGGGTGTGGGTGCCATTTTTATGCACTTCGCGGCACTGCTGCAAGACCGTGGTGCGACCCCGGGTCAGGCCGCTATGGCAATGAGCTTGGTGGGGCTGGGGGGGCTCTTGGGTAATGTCTTGGCGGGCTGGTTGGTTGACCGTATGCCTGCAGCACGCCTGGCCGTGATCGTGATGGTCGCACCCATGTTGGCCACATTGATCATCTACGCTGGTGGCGGGCTCTGGGTCAGTATTGCTGCCGCGGGTTTGCTGGGCCTGTGTTCAGGCGGAGACAACAGCTTGAGTATTCTGCTGGCGCGGCGCTACTTCAGTGTCGAAACTTTCGGTCGTGCCAGCGCCACTCAGATGGTCGCTATGGCGGCGGGTGGTGGCGTATCGCCCTGGATAGCTGGCCTGGTACATGACCGCACTGGCAACTATGACCTGGCCCTCTTGATGGCTGCAGCCTGCATGGGGGGGGCCGCTTTGGCGGCGGCGTGGTTGCCTGAATTCAGACCGGGTGACGACAGTACCGCTCAGCGTTTAGGTGCAGGGGGTTGATGCTGTGCGGCGTATACGAGATGTCCTTTTGACTTTGCTAAGCCACGACTGTGCTGGTTTGGTGATTGCGGCGGCAGTGACTGCTTTTTTCTGGGCCTTAAGTTGGGCTGTGCCAGAAGACTTGCGCATGGGCTTGAAGGCACTGGGCTGTGGAGTTGGGCTGATTTTGGCTGTGGCGTCGCTTCGGCATATCTGGAACCTGGCGAAGGTACGCCGTCAAGTGCCACCACCAGGCCAAATGGTGGACATGGGTGGTTACAGCATTCATCTTCTGGCCGAAGGCTGTACCCATTCTGGTAGCCCTGCAGTGGTCTGGTTTGCTGGTGGCCATGCTGGTGGTTTCGCCATGCATCATCTGCACCGTGCATTTCGCAGCCATACCCGGTCCATTCTCATCGACCGACCGGGCACGGGTTGGAGTGACGCAGGCCCCTTTCCACGCACTACAGCTCGAGAGGCCGAAGAGATGGTCCTGGCCCTGGAGCGAGCAGGTGAGAAAGGTCCCTTCGTTTTGGCAGGTCACTCCTTTGGTGGTTTGTTGGTGGCCAACATGGCGCGTCGTCGGCCAGACTTGGTGCACACAGTGGTACTGATGGACCCGACGCCTTTGGAGACCATCGTTTTTGGCCCGCGACTGAGCGCCTTGACAGAGATGCGACGTTCAGCCTGGTTGGGCGGCTTCATGCAGCTGTTCGGCCTCAACATGGCCATTCGGGCTGAGGCCAAGGCGCGCCAGATTCCCGCTTATGCCAAAGCCATGGATGCCGCACGCACTGTACTGGGGCCCGAGGTGGCTGCCGTTCGTGCAGTGGAGTTCAATGCCGCTGCTTTCTTCACTCAGGCATCCATTTACAGCGAGCTGTGCCCTGAGGGCGTGGCTGCGGTGGCTTGGGATACTGTGGTCTATGACCGCGATCTGGGTGACTTGCCCGTGTGGTTGGTTGGCCCTCGCGACGACAATGACAGCGACATCGCCTTGCTGCCGGAAGCACAGCAAGGTGGTGACACCAACGCGAAACGGATGTTCCGCTTCTTTGCCGCAACGCGCGAGCGCTACTTGGCCACATCCACCCGCTCGCAACGTGTCGTCGCGCCCGCAGGTTCGGGCCACAACTTCATCTATGAAGAAGCGGATTGGACAATTGGTGTGATGCGCGAGGTGATAACTGGGCGTAGAAACACACAGTGAACCCCAAAATTTAGGGTTGTAGCGCTGCGCCAGCGTGTTTCAGCCAATTTGTCAGGTATTGCGCTTGTGGACGCTCGACCAACAGCCACAGCCGATCAGGCATGTGACGAATCAGTATGACCGCGATATCGGCCAACCGAACTCGCACGGCTGAGCCCGGTGTGCACGGAAGCGAGCGGCTGTCGACCAGTCGCAGCAACAGATCATCCAATTGCTGCCCTTGCAGTTCAAGGGCGAGAACACCATCCGATTGGTCCACTGCACAGGCGAGCGGATTGTCTGCCAGTGCCGTCTTGACAGCGTTGGTTTGCGTTGGGTTGTTGGCTAGCAGGATCACTTCGCTTGGGCTAAGCCATAGCGCCCAAGGGCTCTGCCCGATTACTTGTCCAGGACAGGGCACACCAGACAGCCCGGCGGCTTTCAGAGCCATCGATAAGCTGTCGCCAGCATCAGGCAAGTGCCGCAGTGAGATCACCAGCAAAGGATCGATACTGAGCACGGTCACTGGGCCCGCATTGAAATCAGTGGTGGCCATGCAAGCGCTCCCCTTGTGGGTCGAGAAAGGGCGTAGTGACCACCTCAGCATCGATAGCCGTACCCAGATGGTATGCAGTGATGCGCGCGCCCATTTGTGTGCGTCCTTCTTGAAGCATGGCCAGAGACACCGGGTGTCCGAGGTTGGGGCTGTTGTAGCTGCTGGTGACGAAGCCTTGAATAAGCCCGGGCGGACCCGGCGGCGTCACGATGTGCGCACCCACTGGCAAGCGTGTTTTTCGGTCTACCGGAATCAAGCCGACTAACTGCATGCGTTGGGTATCCATAGACGCTCGTCTAAGCAGTGAGCGGCGGCCGACGAAGTTGGCGGCCTTCTTTGCAATACCACGATCCATGCCAATGTCTCCAGGCAATGTTGTACCGTCGGTGTCGCCGCCCACGTGCAGAAAACCTTTTTCGGTGCGCATCACCATCAACGCTTCAATACCGTATGGCACAACGCCAAGGTCATGCCCGAGATCCCAAAGACGCTCGATGAGCGACGAGGTTTCTTGTGACGGCAGATTGATCTCGTACCCAAGTTCGCCGTTGAAGCTGGCGCGAAGTACACGCATGCAAATGCCTGCATGATCAGTTTTTCGAATCGTCATGTGCTTCATCGTTTCGGGTGCGAGGGAGCGATCGAAACCAGCCTTTTCAAGTAGCGCCCAAGCTTTGGGACCACTCACGGTGATGTTGCCCCAAGCTGAAGTCACTGGCGTCACCAGCACGCGGTGGTTGACGTACTCGCACTGCAGCCACTCCTCGAAGGCCAGCGCTACGCGATCCACACCGCCCGATGTGGTGTTCACCCAGAAGTGGTCCAGTGCCAGTCGCGCAACGATACCGTCGTCGAATACCACGCCGTTCTCGTTGATCAAGATGCCGTAGCGCGCGCCCCCCACTGGCAGAGTGGACATGGTTCCGACGTACATTAAATCTAGGAAGTCAGCAGCATCTGGTCCGAAAACTTCAATTTTGCCCAGTGGCGAACCTTCGAAAAGCCCCACTGTTTGTCGCACCCGAAGGGCTTCGCGCTGCGCCGCCTGATCTAGGCTTTCACCTTGGCGCGGATAAGCTGCCGGCCGCAGCCAGCCTCCAAAGTCCTCGAACAGGCCACCCCGCTCGGTGTGCCAGTCATGTCCCGGCATGCGCTTGAGCGGTTTGATGCGCTCGCCGCTACGCCCCGCTGCGATGGCGTTGATCGTCACCGGTTTAAACGGTGGGCGGAATTTGGTTGTGCCAACTTGCGGCGGTGTGCGCTGTGTGAGTGCGCCCATCAGAACGATGGCATTGACATTGCTGGTCTTGCCCTGGTCGGTGGCCATGCCCATGGTGGTGTAACGCTTGAGGTGTTCAACCGAGCGAAAATTCTCTTGCGCGGCCAGCACCACATCACTGGCAGCGACATCGTTTTGCAAATCGACGAAGATCTTTCCGGGCGTTTTACCCAAAGCTGAAAGAGCGATGGACGTCGGTCGGTTATCGGCAGGTACCCAACCAACATCGAGGTTGCCAGCACAGGCGCCGACCACGGTGATGCCCGGCAGATCTTTGCTCGGTACGAACATGGAGGACCTCTGGTCCCATTGCAAACTTCCACCAGCCATTGAGTAAAGATTCACTGCCGGTGTCCAGCCACCGGCAACGGCGATGCAATCGACCAGGATCTCGTGGCGTTGACGGCCGTCATGGCTGATCACCGTCACGCCATTCACCTCGCGCCTTCCCATGACCGAGACGATGGCGCTGGAGCGATAAACCGGCACACCCGTTGGTGCTTGTGCTGCAGTTTCATCTCGATGATCAACGATGGCGGCCACCTCAATACCTGCCGCCAGCAATGAATGTGCTACGCCATAGGCGCTGTCACAAGCTGCAGTCAAAACCACCCGCCGCCCGCATGCGACGCCATACAGCTCAGCATAGCGCTGTACGGCACTGGCCAGCATCACGCCCGGTCGATCATTGTCTGGGAACAGCATGGGTCGTTCAAAAGCGCCGCAGGCCAGAACAATTTGTTCAGCACGCATCTTCCAAAGACGCTCACGGGTTGGACCGTTTTCGCCCAAGACCTGAACAGCAGCAACGAACTGATGGTCATAAAGGCCAATGACTGTGCACGAGGTCACCACGCGAACGCCAGCCTTTTCAGCCTGCGTCCTCAGTGTCGTCACTTGGGCGCGTGCGGCTTCACCCTGGGCGGCGGTCCAGCCACCAAGTTGTGGCTGGCCCTCCATCAGCAATACTTCGTGGCCAGCATGTGCAGCTTGGAGGGCTACTTGCATGCCCGCCACGCCGCCACCGACCACCAAGGTGTGAACGTGTACCGAGAGTTCGTCATAGCCATCAGGATCGGGACCGGTATGCGGCTCAGCGGCATGACCGAGGCCGGCCGCGCGGCGAATCGCTGGCTCGAACCAGCGCCATGCAGGCCACATGAAAGTCTTGTAATAAAAGCCTGCCGGCAACAACGCTGAGAAGTAGTTGTTGATCGCCAAAAGATCAAATTTC
The DNA here is from genome assembly GCF_003063645.1 of Limnohabitans sp. 2KL-51. Taxonomy (GTDB): domain Bacteria; phylum Pseudomonadota; class Gammaproteobacteria; order Burkholderiales; family Burkholderiaceae_C; genus Limnohabitans_A. The sequence continues at coordinate 174,132 of NZ_NESJ01000009.1, read as the reverse complement.
AAGCTAGGCCAGGCATTGCCAGGACGCGCTACCAGCCCCTCATACAAGTTGATGTCAGTGGCCCGCGTATTGGGTGTTCGCCGAGAATCGTCGCCAATTTCGAGTAAGCCGTTAGGCTCCTCCATGCCGCAAGAAAAAATACCACGGGGTCTGTGCAACTTGAAGCTGCGGGCCACATGCATTGAACCGGTAGCCAACAGCGCCGAGGCCAGCGTATCGCCAGAGAAGCCTTGGAGTGCTCGTCCGTCAAAGTTGAAGTTCAACTTTTGCGAGTGGTCAATCCAGGCACCGGCCAAGCCAGACAAGCGATAAGCGCTCATGGTTTGGACCTCGGTGCCGGCTCGGTGATGCCGTAGACCGCGTCTATCTCGTGGCTCACAGTGTTGCGTCGAACGTTGAACCATTGGCCGCAACCGAAGGTGTGTCGCCAACGCTCGGCATGATCACCCTTTGGATTCTCGCGAAAGAAAAGGTAGCGACCCCAAGTGACATCGTCGCAGTCCAGCGGCGGGCGTGCGATGGAGGTGGTGCCACCACAGTGAAACTCATTGGCCGCACGCGGACCACACCAGGGACATTGAATTTGCATCATGATGAACTTTGACAGAGCGCCTCAGTGAGCTATACCCGCGGCAGCTGCTTCGTCAATCAGTCTGCCGGAGTGAAAGCGATCCAGTTGAAAGGGCTCTGCCAGCGCATGATGGCGACCCGTGGCCAACCAATGCGCGAGTGTCCAGCCGCCCACTGGAATGGCCTTGAAACCACCTGTCCCCCAGCCGCAATTGATGGAAAGCCCTGGAGCCGATGTGGGGCCGATGATAGGGCTAGAGTCGACCACGACGTCGACAATGCCGGCCCATTGCCGCAACAGGCGAAGTCGTCCTAAGCTTGGAAACATCTCTGCTGTGGCTGCCAGCACCTGCTGCATCACATCGAAACTGCCACGCTGCGCATACGATGGAAAGTGGTCGATCCCACCGCCAATCACCACCTCACCTTTGTCACTCTGACTCCAGTATGTGCCCAAGGATGGAGAAAGCGTCACCGTGTTGAGAACGGGCTTGACCGGCTCGCTGACCATCGCCTGCAGCGCATAACTTGTGACGGGCAGTTCAATGCCAGCCATGCTCGCAAGGACCGAGGAATGCCCAGCCACCGCCAGCGCGACTTGATCTGCGCGGATTGGGCCTCGGGGCGTCTGAACGCCCACCACTCGCTCGCCTTGTTTGATAAAGCCTGACACGGGACAGTTTTGCACAATGTCTACGCCCAGCGCGGAGGCGGCGCGAGCATAACCCCAAGCCACGGCATCGTGGCGCGCCGGCCCAGCTCGGCGCTGGATGAACCCACCCAAAATCGGAAAGCGAGCACTGGCGCTGAAGTTCAGCCGTGGCTCTAAAGACTTCACCTCGTGAACATCCAGCAAGTCTGCATCAATGCCGTTGCAGCGCATTGCGTTGGCCCAGCGGCTTTGAGCGTCAAGGTCGTGCCGCGAATGTGCAAGCGTCATTACACCGCGCTGGCTCAGCATGATGTTGTAGTTGAGCTCTTGCGACAAGCTCTCGTAGAGCTTCAGAGAGAAGTCGTAAAGCCGGGCGCTTTCGGGGTAGAGGTAGTTGGACCGTACGATGGTGGTGTTGCGGCCGGTATTGCCGCCGCCTATCCATCCAGCCTCCAGAACACCGACGTTCTTGATGCCGTGATTCTTCGCCAGATAGTAGGCTGTAGCAAGTCCGTGGCCACCGCCTCCCACAATCAACACGTCATAAGCCGACTTGGGCTCAGCCTCGACCCACGCGGGTGCCCAGTCTGCATGTCCGCCGCGTGCGGCGTTTAACAGGTTCCAAAGTGAGTAACTTGTGCGCAGCTTCATGCCCCGTACATTAAGGCTTGTTTGCCCGCTTGTCTTCGGCTTGCCGTACACAAAGTTAGGAGAAGCGCACCTGTTGGGTATTCTGCATGGATTGAGGGTTCGACCAAGCGTTCGAAATTATTTTTGAGCGCCTGATCGATGAGGAATACATGTTGAATCGCCCCGGGTTTGAACTGGCCCTCAAGAGTTGGGCCAACTTAAAGGGGGGTCGTGAGGACGTTTGAAACGGAGTTTAAGCTCAAGGCGATCAAGAGCTTTTTTGAAGGAGATGGCCGAGCGATATTACTAGCCCGGCAGTGGTCAGTGCCCGAGGAGAAGATCCGTACCTGGGCTCGCTCGTTGATGGTTATCCACATCGGCTCGGAAATACCCCGTTGCACAAATACAAAGTGGACAGTCATCACCTTGAAGCAATCATGAGCTTTGTAACTGTCAGCTAGTCACCTTAAACCTGTCAGAGGACGAGGCAGTGACGACGGAGTTCGAGTGACTTCTTTTGGCTGGACGCCCAAAAGTGGCTTCGTGTCACGACTGACAGCAATCGGTGCAAAACCGCCATTGAGTCTTAGATATCCATTTGCCGCAGAGACCGGCAATGGATGGCTGCTCGCACCCTAGAGCCTAAATTTTGGCTGTGCTCTTGTACCCTTGACCGCTCAAGTACTGCCATGCGCCGCAATCAAGCTCTCCAGCATAAGCTTGAGTTGATGAGCCGGGTCGTTACCCAAAGCAGACACCACCTGCGCTTCGTGTGCTTTGGCTTGTTTCAGCAGGGGCTGCACTTTGCGCCGACCTGCGGCCGTGAGGCTCACCAGGCTTTGCCGTTTGTCGTGTGCGGCGTCGCAGCGCTTGACCCACCCGGCGTCTTGCATGCGGCCCACCAGTTTGGTCACGGTGGGTTGTTTGGCCAGCACGATGCTGGCGAGTTCGTTGATGCTCAAACTGTCTTTGCCCGACAGGCTGGCCATGACGCGCCACTCCATCAGGCTCAGGCCGCTGGCCTCAACCACGGCGTGGAACTCGCTCGAAATCAAATGGCTGGCACGCGCCAGCAAGTAGGCCAGGTAGTCGTCGACAAAGCCTGCTGAGTTGCTCATGCCAGTGGCGTGGTGGTGCTGAACTGACCGCCCTGATAAACGAGTGGGGCAGAGCCATCGCTGAAGCCGCAGCGTTCCACTTCGCCCACAAAAATCACATGGTCGCCTTCTTCGTGTCGGCTGCGGTTGTGGCATTCAAACCAGGCCAGCGCGCCATCCAAAATAGGCAAGCCCGACTCGCCCAGCGTGTAAGCGGTGTCGGCAAAGCGGTCGCCCTTGCCATAGGCAAAGCGATTGCAGACATCCAGCTGATCGGCGGCCAGCACATTCACCACGTAATGCGTGCCTGCATGGAACAGTGGTGCACTGCTTGCGCCTTGCCCCAGGCTCCACAGCACCAGCGGGGGCGTGAGCGACACCGAATTGAACGAACTGGCGGTGATGCCCACAAAGCTGCTGCTGGCTGAATCGCCCTTGTGTGCGCCTGGTGCGAACGTGGTGATGACGGTCACCCCCGTGGCAAAGCGCGACAGTGCTTGCTTGAAATGCGGCGTTTCAAAGTCTGGACTGAGCGCTTTGATGTGAGATGGGGGGGCTTGGTGCATAGGTGGATGATAGTTGAATTGCATGAATTTTCATATAAACTGACCATTCATGTCTGCAGGTGAACCGTTCAGAGCTGCAGGCCAAGGAGACAAGCATGCTGGTGGAACGAATCGAAAACAGGTGGCTCGCGGCCTTTACCCGCACCTTCACGTTGTGCAAGGTGCAGCCCGGTGAGGTGGTGGCGATTCTGGCCGAAACCCAATCACGTCGGGTCAACGTGGACTTGGCCCGCCTCGCGCTGGAGGCCATGGGCGCCCGCGTGTTCGAGGTGACTTTGACCACTCCCGCATTGACAGCACCAGCGCCCGTGCGCTCCACAGGAGCCAGCGACGCTATTCAGCAACTCGGCCCGGTGGTGGCTGCATTGGCACGCGCCGACATGGTGGTGGACTGCACTGTCGAAGGCCTGCTGCACGCGCCCGAGTTGCCGGCCATCATGAAGGGCGTGGACGGGCACATGCCGCGTCTGTTGATGGTGTCGAATGAGCATCCTGAAATTTTGGAACGCACCGTGCCCGATCCGGCGCTCGAAGGTGTGGTGCGTGCCGCCATGAAGAAGCTCCGTGCTGCGCAACAAATGCACGTCACGTCTGCCGCAGGCACCGATTTGCGGGTGAACCTGAAACATGGCGACAAGCAAGCGGTGGTCGGTGGTGTGTGGGGCTTTTGCCCCAAGCCAGGCATGGTGTCGCACTGGCCTGCCGGGCTGGCGCTGGCTTTCCCGGCCGCAGGCAGTGTCAACGGCACGCTGGTCATGGCCCCGGGTGATGTGAACCTGACCTTCAAAAGCTATTTGCGCGACACGATCCGCCTGACCATCGAGAGCGACAGCGTGGTCGCCATCGAGGGGCAGGGCGTGGACGTGGACATGATGCGCGGCTACTGGAAAGCCTGGGAAGACGCCGAGGGCCACCGCGCCGCTTATGCGGTCTCGCATGTGGGCTTTGGCCTGAACCCGGCGGCGCGTTGGGACGCCATGGCGTTCTATGACAAGCGCGACTGCAACGGCACCGAGCTGCGGGCCTTTGCGGGCAACTTTTTGTATTCGACCGGGGCCAACGAAGTTGCGGGCCGCCACACGCTGGGCCACTTTGACCTGCCCATGCGCGGCTGCACCATCCGGCTCGACGACACGGTGGTGGTCGATGCAGGCCAAGTCGTGAGCGCGGCGCTGGCATGAGCGCCCTGTTTGCCATTTGTCAGCCTCGGGCCCGATCAGACTGGCGCTTTTTTGTAGGTCGGACTCGCAGAGTCCGACAAGACACCCGGAGGTCCGCGTGAATACACCAGCTTTTACGGATGCGGGGCCTTGTGGCGAGGCCGTTGTGGTGTTCCTGCATGGCGTGGGCGGTGGCAGGCAGGGCTGGGCAGCGCAACAAGCGCATGTGGCCGCTCTGGGCTGGCGCAGCTTGGCCTGGGACATGCCCGGTTATGGCGACAGCCCCATGGTCACCCCCTATGACTTCGCGCACCTGGCGCAAGCCCTCTGGCAGATGCTGGACGTGGCGCACATCGACCAAGCCGTGTTGGTAGGCCACAGCATGGGGGCCATGGTCGCCCTGCAAGCCTGGACGCAAAAGCCAGAGCGCATCCGTGGCCTGCTGCTGGCCGCCAGCAGTCCGGCTTTTGGCAACAGCGATGGTGATTTTCAAAAGCAGTTTTTGGCGCAGCGCTTGGCCCCACTGGAAGCGGGCAAAACCATGGGCGACATCGCCGACAAGCTGATCCCCACCATGGCCGCACCCGGTGGCGATGCAGCCCACTCGAACCCCTCTAATTTGAAGTCTGCGCACCAAAGCATGGCCGCAGTGCCGCCCAACACTTACCGCGCCGCGCTGCATGCGCTGGTGCAGTTTGAGCAACGCGTCGCTCTGCCCACCATCACCGTGCCCGTGTTGTGCCTGGCCGCAGAACATGACCGTACCGCACCGCCCACCGTGATGGAAAAGATGGCGCAAAAGATCCCCGGTGCGCGCTACGCCTGTCTGGCCGGGGCAGGGCATTTGCTGCATTACGAACAGCCCGAGGCGTTCAACGCCGAACTCGAAAAATTCTTGAAGGACATGCAACCATGACCGACGTACCAGCCCCCCCTCAACCAGATGTCATGACCAACATCATGCCGATTTGTGGCGACGACTACCCCCTGACCGACAAGCAGCAAAAGCTGATGGCGCTGGCCCGGCAACTCGGCCGCGAGAAGTTCGCTCCGCGTGCCGCGCAACTCGACCGCGACGCGCAGTTCCCGTTTGCCAACTACGACGACATGCGTGACTCGGGCCTGCTGGCGCTGTGCGTGCCTGAAGCGCATGGCGGCCAGGGTGCCGATTACGCCACCTATGCCATGGTCTCGGCCGAGATCGGTCGCTATTGCGGCGCCACCGCGCTCACCTTCAACATGCACGTTTGCACCATGCTCTGGAGCGGTTTGTTGTCTGAAGACCTGGAGATGACGCCCGAGCAGCGCGCCATCCACCGCACGCACCAGGCCACGCACTTTGCCCGCGTGGTGAAAGACGGTGCGATTTATGCACAACCTTTCTCGGAAGGCGGTGCAGCAGCGTCAGGTGCGCAGCCCTTCGGGACCCTCGCCGTCAAGGTCGATGGCGGCTGGAAGGTCAATGGCAAAAAAATCTTCGCATCGTTGTCCGACGCTGCCGATTACTTTGGCGTGCTGTGCACCGAGAAAAAAGAGGGCGCTGATCTCTCACGCCGCGACACCTTGTACCTGGCCATACCCCGCACCGCGCCGGGCCTGACGATCGAAGGCGATTGGGACCCGCTGGGCATGCGCGCCACCGTGTCTCGCAATTTGATTTTCAAAGACGTGTTCGTGCCCGACGACGCGGCGCTCATGCCGCAGGGCCTGTACTTTCAGGCCGCCAGCCGCTGGCCACACATGTTCATGACGCTCTCGCCCACCTACATGGGCATCGCGCAAGCGGCTTACGACTTCACGGTGGCTTATTTGCGTGGCGAAATTCCGGGCACGGGTCCCGTCAAGCGCCGCCAGTTTGCGACCAAGCAGATCGCCTTGGCTGAGATGTTCATCAAACTCGAACAAACCCGGAACTTGTTCTTGCGTGCCATTGAAGACGCGAAGGTCGACCCGTCCAAGTCCACCCGCCTGCGTGCCTATGCCGCGCAGTACACCATCATGGAAAACGCGCAAGACATCGCCCGCTTGGCCATTCGCACCTGCGGCGGCCAATCCATGCTCAAAAGCCTGCCGCTGGAGCGCCTGTACCGCGATGCACGTTGCGGTTCGCTCATGTTGCCCTGGACAGCCGAGCTGTGCATGGACCGCATTGGCCGCGAAGCCCTGTACGAACCCGGCGAAAAAGACGAGTGATGCAAGCCCCAGAGACCAGCCCCCTCGCGGCCCGCTTTGCTCAGCTGGCGCAGGACTGCGGTACGCAGCCTGCCATGACCTTCCGGGGCGATGAGCGCAAGGCCACCCAGACCGGTGACAGCACCTTCGCCTACGACTTCGCCAAGTTCTGGCGGCGCGTGAAGCGCGTGACCGCGCACCTGCAATCGACTTGGGGCGTGCAGCCGGGTGACCGCGTGGCCTGGCTCGGTTTCAACCACGAGCTTCAGCTGGTCACGCTGGTGGCTTGTGCCCGTTTGGGCGCGGTCTTTTTGCCGCTGAACTTTCGGCTGGCGGTGCCCGAGTTGCAGCAGGTCATGCAGGACGCCCAGCCGCGCCTGCTGGTGCACGACAGCCACCATGCCGACACGGCGCAGGCACTGCACGCCATGGATCTGCAATGCACCCACCACGACACATTGATCGCCACCGCCTCGCCACGCGGATTGCCGCTGCCCGCAGTCCACAGCGAGCTGCCGCTGCTGCTGGTCTACACCTCGGGCACCACGGGCGTGCCCAAGGGGGCGGTGCACACGCAAGCGGCGCTGCTCGCCAATGCCCGCGCCAGTGCCTGGGCGCACGACTTTAGCCGTAAAGGGGCGCACAACAACTCACCGGGCGACAAAGTGCTGTCCACGCTGCCCATGTTCCATGTGGGCGGCCTGTGCATCCAGACCCTGCCAGCGATGCTGGCCGGGGTGGAGGTGGTCTTGCATCCGCGCTTTGACCCGACGGCTTGGCTGGATGAAATGAACACGAGCCGTCCCACGTTGTCGCTCTTGGTGCCCGCCACCATGCGTGCCGTGTTTGAACACCCGCGCTGGGCCGAGACGTCGCTGGCTTGCCTGCGCGGCATCATGACCGGCTCGTCCACCGTGCCTATGACTTACCTCGAAACCTTGCACGCACGCGGTGTGCCCGTCGGTCAGGTCTATGGCACCACCGAGACGGGCCCTGTGTCCATCGTGCTGCGCCTGCCCGAGGCCATGTCCCGCGTGGGCGCTTCAGGCTGGCCGCACCCGCAAGCGCAGGTCAAACTCATCGACGCCCAAGGGCAGGAAGTTGGCCCCGGTGAAACGGGCGAAGTCTGCATCCGTGCCGCCAACCTGATGCGCGGCTACTGGCGTGCTGACGGCGAATTCAACACGGGCCTGCAAAACGGCTGGTTCCATTCTGGCGATCTGGGCCAGCGCGCCGAAGACGGTTGCATCACCATCGTGGGCCGCAGCAAAGACATGATCATCTCCGGCGGTGAAAACATCTACCCGGCCGAAATAGAAAACCAGCTCGTCACCTTGCCCGGCGTGGCCGACAACGCGGTGGTCGGCGTGGCCGATGCCCGCTGGGGCGAAGTGCCTGTGGCCGTGTTGGTGCGCAGCCCCGACGCCGCAGGGCAAGCATTGAGCGCCGAAGCTGTGCTGCAACACCTGCAGTCGCGCATCGCCCGCTTCAAGTTGCCGCGCCGCGTGGTGTTCATGGACAGCCTGCCCAAAAGCGCTTTGGGCAAGGTGCAAAAGCCCGTCTTGCAGACCCTTTTGACCGGGACAAACCCTTAAAAACGCCGTCTTTCTTCGCTTGTGCGACCGGGTTTGCGGGCCTGCGTGGCATCATCATTTGATCCATCAAAACAAGGAGATACCTATGAGGCAAATCACCCGCACACTTTCACGTTCACTCGCCCGCCGCCCTGTCTTGGGCATGGCTGCCGCTGTTCTTTTGTTGACCACGTCTGCAGCCTGGGCGCAAACCGCCTGGCCTAGCAAACCCGTCAAAATCGTCGTGCCCTTCGCAGCCGGCGGCACCACCGACATCCTGGCCCGCGCCATTGCGCCAGATCTGAGCAAAGCGTTTGGTCAATCCTTCGTGATCGAAAACAAGGGCGGCGCAGGCGGCAACTTGGGTGCCGATCAAGTGTCCAAGTCACCTGGTGATGGCTACACCCTGCTCATGGGCACTGTGGGCACACACGGCATCAACCGCGCCCTTTACAGCAAGCTGCCCTACGATCCGATCAAGGACTTCGTGCCGATCACCTTGGTGGCGGGGGTGCCCAATGTGATGGTGATCAACGCCGAAAAAGCGGCGGCCAACAAGATCAACACCGTCAACGATTTCATCAAGTACGCCAAAGCCAACCCCGGCAAGCTGAACATGGCCTCCAGCGGCAATGGCACCTCCATCCATTTGGCTGGTGAGTTGTTCAAATCTCAGACCGGCACTTTCATGGCCCACATTCCTTACCGGGGTTCTGCCCCAGCCCTGCTGGATTTATCCGGCGGCAACATGGACGTGATGTTTGACAACCTGCCCTCTGCTATTCCGCTGATCAAAGGGGGCAAACTCAAAGCCCTGGCGGTGACCAGCAGCCAGCGTTCTGCGGCCATGCCCGAACTGCCCACCGTGGAAGAGGCCGCCGGGCTCAAAGGTTTTGAGGCCAGCAGCTGGTTTGGTTTGTTGGCCCCTGCCGGGACGCCTGCCGATGTGGTCAGCCGTATCCAGCAAGAGGTTGCCAAATCGTTGGCGAGCCCTGCCATGAAAGAGCGCTTGGCGACGCTGGGTGCGATCCCCAGCGGCAACACGCCCGCGCAATTTGCCGAGCACATTGACCGCGAGCACAAGAAGTGGGCCGATGTTGTCAAGGCATCGGGCGCCAAGGTGGACTGATGGCCTGGTTTGATGGCTTTGAGCGGCAAACGCTCACCGTAGCGGGTTTGCCCGTTTGCTTTCGGCAATCGGCCGATTGGGCTGCGCAAGCGCACTTGCCGGTGATGGTGCTGCTCCACGGCTTTCCGCAAACCCATGTCATGTGGCACCGCGTCGCGCAAAACTTGCGCGGTCGTTACCGCCTGGTCATGCCCGACCTGCGGGGCTACGGCGATTCGTCGCACGCCGTGGGCGACGCCGAGCACGCGCACTACAGCAAACGCGCCATGGCGCAAGAAGTGGTGGGTCTTCTCAACGCGCTGGGCGTGGGTAACTTCTTTTTGTGTGGTCATGACCGGGGTGGTCGCGTGGCGCATCGCTTGGCTGTGGACCATGCCGCCCGCGTCAAAAAGTTGTGCGTGATCGACATCGCGCCCACCTTTGACATGTACAGCGGTCTGTGGGGCAAAACACCTGAAGTGTCAGGCCCGGTGGCCGACCCATACTTCGCCTTTGCGCAGGCCTACTACCACTGGTTCCACCTGACGCAGCCCGCACCGCTGCCCGAGTTCATGATCGGCGGCAACCCCAAGGCCTATCTGCACGCCAAGCTCGGCGGCTGGGGCAGCCAAGGTCTGGGCTACATCGAGGTCGAGGCTCTGGCCGAATACGAGCGCGTCTTTTGCAACCTGGCGCTCAATGACAAGGGCTGGTCCGCCGCCATCCACAGCGCAGCCGAAGACTACCGCGCCAGCGCGGGCATCGACCTGCAGCACGACCGCGAAGGCCGGGCGCGGGGCGACAAAATCGCCTGCGACACACTGGTGCTTTGGGGGGATCGCGGGGTGGTCAACCGCATGTTCAAACCTGTTGAGTTGTGGCAGGCGCAATGCGCGGGACATGTGGCCGGTCAGGTCATGCCTTCTGGCCACTTCATTCCCGAAGAATTACCCGAGGCCACCAGCGAGGCCCTGGCGAAGTGGATGGTTTGAGATTACTGGTTTGCGGCGGCCTCAAGCCCCGCAACACTTCTTGTACTTTTTCCCGCTCCCGCAGCTGCAAGCATCGTTGCGCCCGGGTGTCGCAGTCTTGATGACCTGCGCCACTCGCGGTCCGATGTTGCACCAGATCTCGCGCAGGTCATACACCGCCCACAGCGCCTCGCCATAGGCGTTCAGGCGGTTTTCGCTCACGCTGGGTGGGCCATCTTCAGACAGTGCCGACAGGGTGGGCACATCGGTGTCGTCTTCGGTCAAGGCCACGACCGATTCAAGCGACAGGTCGTACCACTTGGCCGCGTCCTTGTCCTTGGGGGTAGCCCATTCGTTTGGCCAGTTTTCCACCGCGAACATGAAGCCCAAGGCCCAAACCTGCGCAAAGGATGGAATCTCGCTGTCCTCGATTTCTTCGCGTTCTTCTGGGGGCAATGACGCAATCGCGCCGCGCACATCCATCACTTCGGGTGCGTAAGCCTTGTCGTCGTCCAGCGCTTCCACCGGGGTGTCCAGGGCCAGCTTGATTTCGTCAAAACGGCGCTGCCACAAAGCCATGAACTGCTGGCGCTGGGCGTCGTCGGCAAAGCTGCCGCCATCCTCTCCCTCATCAACGCCCAGCAACATTGGGAGCCACTCGCTGTCGGGAATGGCGCGGCGGCAGCATACCAGCGCCGCCATGAAGCCCTCGCAAAACTCCCACTGCGGCGTTTCTTCAAAGCGCTCGCGCAGGTCGTCCAGGATGTTGTCCAGGGTGTCAAAGTCTTCGGCTTCCAAGCCAGCGGTCGTGTTCATGGGGTGTTCCTATTTCAATGCGAGAATTGTAAGGAGGAGTGTTGGACCCCCATGCCTGTGCTTGTCTGCGCGGGTTGCACCCTGGGCTTAAAGCATTGGTTAATGATTTTTGTATTCAATAAATTAAATTGAGATATACAATAAATATCTTCAAAAGATTAATTGGAGATACAAATGCTGGACATCAACGATGCAATCATCTTGGGCTGCGCGACCCAAGGCGGGACCATGGCCAGCGCTGCAACCGAACAAACAGGCTTGACGCGGGTAGCGGTTTCGAGGCGCATCAAGAAGTTGGCCGATGCCGGTTACTTGCATCGCCACGGCACGGGCACCCGGCAAACCTACAGCTTGGGCGACAAGCGCTTTTGGTTGCGCGTTGAACCCCTTGACCAGATCGCGCGACGTGGTGGCGAGATGGTGGTGTGGGAGCAGCATTTGGCGGCTTTGCTGGCGGATTTGCCGGGCAACGTCAAAAACCTGGCCTACACGGCTTTCACCGAAATGCTGAACAACGCTCTCGACCATTCCAGTGGTCAGAATGTGGTGATGGGCGTGCATGCGCAGGGCGGGCAACTGCAGATGCTGGTGGGCGATGACGGCGAGGGGATTTTCCGCAAGATCGCTAAAGCGGCGGATTTGTTTGACCCTCGCTTGGCCATTTTGGAGTTGGCCAAAGGCAAGTACACCACCGCGCCAGCAGGCCACTCCGGCATGGGTATTTTTGTGTCGTCGCGCATGATGGATGGCTTTGCCATCGAGTCGCATGGTTTGCGTTTCGACCTGAATGAGGCCAGCGCCCCTTTGCCTGTTTTTGACTGGATCGATGCCAACGCACAGCTCAAACCCGCACAGGCGCAAACGGTGGTGCGCATGGCGATTGCGCTGGACAGCCAACGCGTAGCCAATGATGTTTACTTCAAATATTTTGAGTCAAACAACGTGGGCGATGCCGAGCCCGGCGAGGCTTTTCACACCACAGAAATTCCGGTTCGCTTGGCTCAGCTGAGCAGCGAGCTGGTGTCGCGTTCGCAAGCCAAATGGGTGATGAACCGGGCCACCCAGTTCAAGACCGTGATCCTCGATTTCGAGGGCGTGGTCCATGTGGGTCAAGCCTTTGTGGACGAGGTGTTCCGCGTGTTTGCCACGGCACACCCCCACATCCGCCTCAAGACCATGGGCATGAGCGCCGAGGTGGCCAAGCTGGTGAGTTTGTTCGGCGGCGAGAGGGTTTGAGGCGCTGACCTAAAGTGTCAGATCGGGCATGGGTTCAGGACGCAGCCGGGTTCAGCACCACGCCGCAGCGCTCCAGGCGCTTTTTCATGCACAGCACTTGCGCGTCTTTGCTGTGCAGGGCGGCGGTGTGTTGCACGGCCAAGTTGATGAATTTCTGGTCGTCGGCGTCTTTGCAGGCGTAGGGGGCTTTGGGCGCGTCGGGCTGCAGTTGGGCCCAGCGGTCAAAGTGGTCGAGCACGGCGCTGGCGGGCAGTTGGCGGTGCGTCAGGCGTTTGGCGATTTGTGGGTAGGCCAGCACGCGAGCCAGCTCTTCGCGCATGGCGGCGGTGGCCAGCCACTGCGTGCTGCCGCGCTCCACGCTGGTGCGCAGTGCTTCGGCCTTGGGCTCGTCAAACACCCACAGGTCGAGCACGATGTTGGTGTCCAGTACGCGCCGCACCGGAACTTGCGCATCCGGGGCTGCGCTCATGGCGCTGGCTTTTCGTCAGCCCCCGGTGTGTCGGCAGTGGGGGAGGCATTGCGCTTCAAGCTGCCCTTGATCATGTCGAAGCGGAACAAGCGGCATTCGATGGGGCCGTTCCACATGGGCACGCGGCGCGATTCTTTCAGGCGCATTTTGCTGGGCAGCTTCAGGTCGGGCGTGAGCATCCAGGCGCTCCAGCCGCTGTAGTTTTTCTTCCAGTGGCTGGCCAGCTGGGCGAAGAAGTCGCCGCCATCGTCGGTCTGGGCAGTCTCGCGATGGTGGCTTTGGTCGGCGGCTCGGGAACTGGCACGAGCATCCGAAATCGCACCGGGTTGGAAGCTGTCACGCCCACGCCCCGCGACACCAGCCGCCGCAATGCGCTCGCCATAAGGCGGGTTGAGCAGCATGACGCCGGGCGTCTCGCTGGGCGGCATGCGTTGCAGGGCGTCGCCACCCCGGAACTCGATCACGCCCGACACGCCTGCACGTTCGGCATTGCGCTCCGAAAAGTCCACCATTCGGAACGCCACATCGCTGCCATAAATCGGCGCAGTGGGTTCGTGTTCCAGGTCACGGGCTTCTTCGATCAGGCCTTGCCAAACGTGGTTCTGGAAGGGGAGCAATTTCTCGAAACCAAAGCGCCGCTGCAAACCAGGCGCGATGCCGCAGGCGATTTGCGCCGCTTCGATCGGAATGGTGCCGCTGCCGCAGCAGGGGTCGTACAGCGGGACGGTGGCGTCCCAGCCACTGGCGGCGATCATGGCCGCGGCCAGGGTTTCCTTCAAAGGCGCATCGCCTTTGTCGGCGCGCCAACCGCGCTTGAACAAAGGCTCGCCCGAGGTGTCGATGTACAGCGTGAGGGTTTCGGGCGTCACGTGGGCATAAATGCGCACGTCGGGCCAGGTGGTGTCCACATTGGGACGCTCACCGCGTTTGTTGCGAAAGCGGTCGGCTACCGCGTCTTTGATTTTGAGGGCTGCAAAGTTCAGGCTGGTCAATGGGCTGTGCTGCGCCGTGATGTCGATTTTGAAAGTCTGCTTGGGCGTGAACCAGATTTCCCAGGCCACTTCGCTGGCGGCGTTGTACAGGTCGTTTTCGTTGCGGTAATCGGTGACCGACAGCTGGACCAGCACGCGCTGGGTCAGGCGGCTGTGCAGGTTGATGCGCATCGCATCGCGCCACGAGGCGCGGGCCATCACGCCGCCGCGGCCTGTCATCAGGTCTTGGCCCGTGAGACCGGTGATGGCGTGCACCTCGTCGGCCAAGAAGCCCTCAACGCCAGCGGCGCAAGGCATGAACAGGTTCAATGAATTCACTCAGATACTCTCAAAGGGTTTTGCGCAGGTTCGCAGGGGCGATCTTCAAAGCTTCGCGGTACTTGGCCACCGTGCGGCGGGCGCAATCGATGCCTTGCTCTTTCAGCATCTCGGAAATCTGGTTGTCCGACAGAGGTTTGGCGGGTTTTTCGGCGGCGACGAATTGCTTGATCAGCGCCCGCACCGCGGTGCTCGACGCCGCGCCGCCACTGTCCGTGCCCAGGCCTGAGCCAAAGAAATACTTCAGCTCAAACGTGCCTTGCGGCGTGGACATGTATTTGGCTGTGGTGACGCGACTGATGGTGGACTCGTGCATGCCCAGCTCGTCGGCAATTTCGCGCAGCACCAGTGGGCGCATGGCCAGCGCGCCGTGCGTGAAAAAGTTTTTCTGCCGCTCCACGATGGCGGTGGACACGCGCAAGATGGTGTCAAAGCGCTGCTGGATGTTCTTGATGAACCAGCGGGCTTCCTGCAAGCGCTGCTGCAGACCCGCATGGTTGTCACCTTTGCCGCCGCGCAGGGCATTGGCATAGATGTCATGTACACGCAGCTTGGGCATCACATCGGGGTTGAGCTGGATGCGGAACCTGGGTGTCGCCGTCTTGCTGGTGTTCACCACCAGCACATCGGGGATGATGATGTTTTGCTCGGCCTGAACAAAGGGGCGGCCTGGCTTGGGTTCGAGCCGCGCAATGAACGGAATAGCGGCCTTGACCAGGGCTTCGCTCAGCCCGCACGACAACGACAGGCGTTTGAAGTCGCGCTTGGCCAGCATGTCCAGTGGTTGCGTGCAGATGGCGAGTGCCGCTTGGGCTACTTCGTCGTCCGGGTCGTCTTGCAGCCAAGCCTTGACCTGGATGCGCAGGCACTCTGCCAGGTCGCGTGCGCCCACGCCCACGGGTTCGAGCGATTGCAACAAGCCCAGCGCCACAGTGAATCTGTGCACCAGCTCGTCGAGTTGTTCAAAGTCATCGCTGCCTGCAAGACCTGCGGCCAGTTCGGGCAGGGTGTCGGTCAGGTAACCATCGTCGTTGAGCGACTCGATCAGATAGCGCAGTGCGGCGCGGTCGAGTTCGGACAGGCGCAACGACAAGGCCTGGCGGTGCAAAAAGTCGGTGAGTGAGCCGCTGCTGCGGGCCAGGTCGATGGCGTCGGCGGTTTCTTCGCCGTTGTTCTGGCGTGGAGTGGCGTCGCCGCCCCACTCGCTGTCGTCGGGGCGCATGTCCACGCTGCCATCGCCATCCCAACTTTCGGCCACGTCGGTCACTGCTTCGTCGCGGTTTTCGCTGGGACTGTCGTCGCTGCTGCTGGATGTGCTGGCGCTTTCACTCACCCGATCGCCCAAGCTGACATGGGCATCGGCTTGGTCCAGGCCAAAGGCTTCGGCGGGCGCGTCTTCTTCGGCGCGCTCCAAAAAGGGGTTGTCGTCCAGCATCTGGTCGACCTCTTGCGACAGCTCCAGCGTGGACAGCTGCAGCAGGCGGATCGATTGTTGCAACTGGGGCGTGAGCGCCAGGTGCTGGGACATGCGCAGCGACAGACCGGGTCTCATGCCTGCACTTTCATGACGTGAACGCGTGTTGTCTTCATTACATTCGGAAGTGTTCGCCCAGGTACACCCGGCGCACATCGGCGTTGGCCACGATCTCGTCGGGTGTGCCTTGAGCCAGCACGCGGCCTTCGCTGATGATGTAGGCGTGGTCGCAAATGCCCAGTGTCTCGCGCACGTTGTGGTCGGTGATGAGTACGCCGATGCCGCGCTGCTTGAGGAAGGCGATGATGCGCTGGATCTCGATCACGGCGATCGGGTCAATGCCGGCAAAAGGCTCGTCCAACAAGATAAAACGCGGATCGGTGGCCAAGGCGCGGGCAATCTCCACGCGTCGGCGCTCACCGCCTGACAGCGCTAACGAGGGAGAGTCGCGCAGGTGGTCAACGCGCAAATCGGCCAGCAGTTCGCTCAGGCGTTTTTCCACCTGGGCACTGCTCAAAGCATGGCCTTGTGCATCGGTTTGCAGTTCCAAAATGGCCCGCACGTTGTCGGCCACCGACAGCTTGCGGAAGATGGAGGCTTCTTGCGGCAAATACGACAAGCCCATGCGTGAGCGCTTGTGGATGGGCATGCGGGTGACGTCTTCGCCGTCAATCAGGATCTGCCCGCCATCAGCCCGCACCAGGCCCACGATCATGTAAAACGAAGTGGTTTTGCCCGCGCCGTTGGGGCCTAACAAACCCACCACTTCACCCTTTTCCACTTGCACCGACACGTCGTGCACCACCTTTCGGCTGCCGTAAGCTTTTTTTAGGTGGCGCGCTTGCAGGCGACTGTCGGAGGCGACGGCAATGCTCATGGTTTTTGCGCGGGGACAGGGCCGGGGCTGGCGCGCAAGGCGGGTGCGATCGGTGTGTCGGAGGTGGGTGCAGGCGGGGTGTTTCGGGGCGTCAGGATGGCGCGCACGCGTTGCCCGGGGCCGCTGGTGGCCTGGCCGTCGACGGTCATGACTTCAGTGGTGTTGTTGAACACAATGGTGTGGCCGTTGAGTTGGTCGGCCACCTGGTTGCCACGCAAGATGCGCACTTCGGCTCGTTGGTTCAGGGTTATGACATCGGCCTGGTTGTCGTAAGTGACCTGTTCGGCCTCGCCCTCGGTGAATTCGTTCACGCCTTCCCGCTTTTGCCTGAAAAACACCCGATCGGAGGGGGCGGCCCATAAACGTGCCACCTGCCGGCCTTGGGCGTCTTGCTGCACCTCCATGCGGGCGGCGCGCAAAACCAGTGTGCCCTTGGTCGCTAGCACCTTGCCGGTGAACTGGGTCAACTGACGCGCCTGGTCATGGCGCATGCTGTCGGCTTCGATTTGCATGGGCTGATCGCGGTCGGCTTTTTCAGCATGGCTGGGCAGGGCCAGCAAGCTGGCGCACAGGGCCAACAGGTGCCAGAAGCTCAAGCAAAGAGAGGAAGGTGTTTTGAGGGGCATGAATCTTGCTGTGAATCTGTTCCATTGTAGGTGCAAGCGCCCCGCCTCGCGCCAGCAGCCGGGCAAAAAATCAAAGGGCAGGCACAAAAAAGCCCGCGCGCATCTGCGGCAGGCTTTGGCTGTGTTTGACGCTGCGGGCATCCGGGCGGGATGCCTGAAGGCTCAACGGTTCTGGCGGCTCTGGGCAATCAGCGCATCTGCTACTTGCAGGGCACGTGGCATGCTGCCGGCCAGGGTGCCGTCGATGTAGAAGCGGCCCGCCACGCCCAGCGAAGGCACGCCTTCGATCTTGAAGTCGTTTTGCAGCTGCACGGCCCGCTTGGCTTTGGTGGCCACGCCAAAGGACTTGTAGGCCTGTTCGAACTTGGCTTTGTCGATGCCTTGCTTTTCGGCCCATGCCAGCACAGCCGCATCGGAGTTGAGCATCAACTTTTCACCATGGATGGCGGTAAACACCCGGATGTGCATTTTCTCGACCAGGTTCATGGCTTCGAGCGTGTAATACAGGCGCTGCTGGGGTACAAAGTCATCCCGGAAGGCCACGGGCACGCGGCGCACCACCACATCTTTGGGGGCGTTTTTGGTCCATTGCTCGAACGCAGGTTCGAACTGATTGCAGTGGGGGCAGCTGTACCAGAAGAACTCCAGCACTTCAATCTTGCCAGTGCCCGCTTCGGTCGCCACGGAGCGCTCGAGGGTGATGTAGTCCTTGCCTGAGCGGAAAGCTTGTTGGGCCCAGGCCGAAGTATGGCCCAGCCACGCGGTGACGGACAGCATAGCTGTTGAAAAAAGGCGTCGTTTCATTTGAACTCCTGTAGTCGGTGCACCCCGGGGTGCGAAGTGGGTGGTTCAGCGTTGCATGCGAACCAAGGTGTTGTCGATGCCATTGCTCTCGAGCTGGGCGCGAACGCGTTCAGCGGCGTTTTTATCACTGAAAGGCCCCAAGCGTACGCGGTAAACCACGCGTCCGGCTTGATCCCGCTCAGAAACCTTGGCGTCCAGCCCCAATAGCGCGAGCTTGGCTTTTTGGGCATCCGCGTCAGCGCCCGTGCGGTAAGCGCCGACCTGCACCACGTAGTCAAACGGGTCGCTGGCATCGGCGGGGGCCGCAGGCGTGGCAGGTGTGTTCAGTCCTGATTTGGCTTTGGCCAAATCGCCCAATGGGTCGGCCGTTACGGCGGGTCGGGGGTTAGCAGGGGCTTTGTCGGGGGCTTTGTCTGCAGTTTGGGGCGTTGTTGCTGCACTGGCATCGGGTGGCGAGGGCGGTTCGGCGGGCGCCTTGGGTTGCAAAACGCTGTTGGGATTCCAGTCCTTGTTCTTTTCGTTTTCCTGCACGTCTTGGGCGGTCGAGCGGGGCTGGTTCTTGTTGGAAAAAGGCGTGGGCACCTTGGTCACATAAATGGCCACGGCCAATGCAACGCCCAGGCCCAGCACCAGACCGATGATGAAGCCCAGAAAAGTACCGCCGCGTTGGCTGTGGATGTTCATGACAGATCCGTTCACATTTTTTGCGGGGCCGACACGCCCAGCACTTTGAGGCCGTTGCGCAACACCTGCGCGGTGGCAGCGACCAAGGCCAGTCGCGCTTGTTTGACCGCTTCGTCGTCCACCAGAATGCGCTCGGCATCGTAGTAGCTGTGGTACTGCGAGGCCAGGTCGCGCAAATAGAAGGTCACATCGTGCGGCGCGAAGTCGGTGGCGGCAGATGTCAGCATTTCGGGATATTTGGCCAGGGCCAACATGAGCGCGTGGGCCTGCGGGCTTTGCAGGGGCGACAAGTCAGCTTGGGCCAGTTTGGCCACGTCACCACTGTCTTTTTCTTTCCAAGCCGCCAGCACCGAGCAGATGCGGGCGTGCGCGTACTGCACGTAGTACACCGGGTTGTCGTTGTTTTGCGCCAGCGCCAAATCAATGTCGAAGATGTACTCGGTGTCGGGCTTGCGCGACAGCAGAAAGAATCGCACCGCGTCCTTACTGGTCCACTCGATCAGGTCGCGAAGCGTGACATAGCTGCCCGCGCGCTTGGAGATCTTGACCTCTTCGCCGCCGCGCATCACGCGCACCATGGTGTGCAGCACGTAGTCGGGATAGCCTTCGGGAATACCCACATTCGCCGCCTGCAAGCCTGCCCGCACACGGGCAATCGTGCCGTGGTGGTCGGTGCCCTGGATGTTCACCACGCGGGTGAAGCCGCGCGCCCACTTGGCGATGTGGTACGCCACATCCGGCACAAAGTAGGTGTAGGTGCCGTCGCCCTTGCGCATGACGCGGTCTTTGTCGTCGCCGTAGTCGGTGGACTTGAGCCACAGCGCGCCGTCTTG
This sequence comes from Limnohabitans sp. 2KL-51, assembly GCF_003063645.1. Classification (GTDB taxonomy): domain Bacteria; phylum Pseudomonadota; class Gammaproteobacteria; order Burkholderiales; family Burkholderiaceae_C; genus Limnohabitans_A. The sequence goes on along the minus strand of NZ_NESJ01000009.1, from coordinate 154,503 downwards.
CTCGTAGGTCTTGCCTGCTTCGTTGAGCTTTTGCACGGCGGCATCGACCTTACCGCTGGTGTACAGGCTCGACTCCAGGTAGTAGTTGTCAAAGCGAACGTCAAAGGCTTTGAGGTCTAAGTCTTGCTCGCGACGCAAATAGGCCACGGCGAACTCACGCATGCCGTCCAGGTCATTCACATCGCCGCTGGCCGTGCAGCTGCGGTCGTCAGACTGAACGGTTTTGCCTGCCAAAAAGTCGTTGGCGATGTCCTGGATGTAGTCGCCGTTGTAGGCAGCCTCGGGCCACTCGGCATCGCCCGGCTTGAAGCCCTTCGCACGCAGCTGGGTGGAGTTGGCCAAAGTGCCGATCTGCACACCCGCATCGTTGTAATAAAACTCGCGGTAAACCTGCTGACCTTGCGTGGTCAGCAGGTTACAAATCGCGTCGCCCAAAGCCGCTTGGCGGCCATGGCCCACATGCAGCGGGCCGGTGGGGTTGGCCGAGACGAATTCGACCAGTACTTTGTTGGACTGGGCGGCTTGCTCGCCAAAACACTCGGCCGCTTGCAGCACTTCTTGCACCACGGCCTGCTTGGCCGCGTCTTTGAGACGGATGTTGATGAAGCCCGGCCCGGCGATCTCAATGGCGTCGACCCAGCGCTCGAACGCGGGGGTGGCCAGTAAGGCGCTGCGCAGGGTTTCGGACAGCTGCCGGGGGTTTTGCTTGAGACCTTTGGCCAACTGCATGGCGGCGGTGCAGGCCAGGTCGCCATGGGCGGCCACTTTGGGCGATTCGAAGGCCGCACGCACACCCGCGCCGGTTTGGAGTTTTTCAAGCTCGGCGGCCAGGGCCGTGAGCAAATGTTGTTTGGCAGAAAGCATAGGGGACGATTTTACGGGGCCGGGACACGTCAGCGCTGCAGGGCAGGCGTCATGGGCGGTTTTATATGCCGCCATTACAGTTGGTCACAACTGCTGTCGCCCAATGGTCACTGTGAGGCGTTAATTTGTGAACTGCACAAACCTGTGTGGTGTTTTTGTTCTTGGATCATTTTTTGGGAGTTCACTCATGCGTCATACTTTTTCTATCGCCGCTTTGGGTTTTGCCTTGGTTTCTGGCGTGGCTTTCGCCGCCGACCCCGTCAAGCCAGCGGCTGCTGCGACTGCCGCTGCGCCAGCAGCATCTGCCCCTGCAGCCGATAAAACAGCTCAGCAAAGCAAAATGGCCACCTGCAACAAAGAGGCTGAAGGCAAAAAGGGCGATGAGCGCAAAGCCTTCATGAAAGACTGCCTGAGTGCCAACAAACAAGAAAAGCAGCAAAACAAAATGAAGACCTGTAACGCCGAGGCCGCTGGCAAAAAAGGCGACGAGCGCAAGGCCTTCATGTCGGAGTGCTTGAAGAAGTAAAAGCAGGTCGAAAGTTTCTCGCCCAGTGTGATGCGCCCGCTCTCGCGGGCGCATTCGTTTTTGGGGTGGGCGATAACGACGGGCGATGGGACACAGGCCGCACGCCCTTAACGACATGGTCCTTGGTGGTCTCTGTGCACTCAGTCTTTGGCCACTTGCCAGTAACCGGGCTGTGCGTAATGGTGTTTCAAGTCATCGATCCACAGCCTCACACGCAGCGGCAAGTGCTTGCGCTGCGGAAATACCACGTAAATGCCATTGGGCGGGGCGGCAAAGTCTTCCAGCACGGCCACCAGCTGACCGGAGCGGATTTCGCTTTCTACTTCCCAGGTGCTGCGCCAGGCGATGCCGTAACCGGCCAGGCACCAGTCGTGCAGCACCTGCCCGTCCGAGCAGTTGAGCGGCCCACCCGGACGCAGGTGCACCACCTCGTGCCCACCATCCTTTGGGCTGCGAAAGGCCCAGCCCCGGGTTTGCGAGGCATCGCTCGACAAGGTCAGGCAATCGTGTTGCAGCAGGTCCGAGGGTTGTGCGGGCGTGCCATGCCGCGCCAGATAGCCCGGTGTGGCCACGCACAGGCGGCGGTTGTCGGCCATGCGCACGCTTACCAGAGAGCTGTCGGGCAGGTCGCCCACGCGCACCGCGCAGTCAAAACCTTCGGCCGCCAGGTCCACCACCCGGTCGCTCAGGTTCAGCGATATGGAGACATCGGGGTGCAGTTCGCGAAAGCGTGGCACCAAGGGGGCGACATGCCTGCGTCCGAAACCGGCCGGAGCCGTGATGCGCAAATGCCCGCTGGCTTTGACGCCGCCAGCCGACACACTGGCTTCTGCGTTGGCCACATCGGAGATCAAGCGCTGGCAATCTTCCAAAAAAGCACTGCCTTCGTGCGTGAGCGTGATGCGCCGCGTGGTGCGCACCAACAGCTTCACACCCAGGTTTTCTTCCAGCGCATCGAGCCTGCGGCCGATGATGGCCGGGGCCACGCCCTCGGTGCGCGCGGCGGCGGTCAGGCTCCCTTTGGTGGCCACCGCGACGAAGGTTTCGAAGGCTTTGAGCTTGTCCATGGGGCCCGATTATGCGGGTTCAAGGTTGTAATGCCAGCGTCTTGACGGGTGATTGAGGTGCAAAAAGCGTGCTCAAAGGCTGTGCCAGCCCTTGGGCAGTCCCGCCGCGGGCGTCATGCCGTACAGGGGTTCGCCGGGCAGCCCGGCTCTCAAAGGATCGCGTGCCGCGATGAGCAGGTCCAGGTCAATGCCGGTGCTGATTCCCATGGCCTCAAACATGAACACCAGGTCTTCGGTCACCACATTGCCCGAAGCCCCTGGTGCATAAGGGCATCCGCCCAGACCCCCGAGCGAGCTGTCAAACGAGCGCACGCCCGCCTCGTAAGCGGCCAAGGCATTGGCCAGCCCTAAGCCCCGGGTGTTGTGCAGGTGAGCGGCACCTGTGAGGGGGCCGATTTCCTGGAACATGCGTTTGAATAAACGCTGCACTTGCGCAGGGTTGCCCATGCCGGTGGTGTCCGACAGGCCAATTTCGTCCACGCCAGCCTCGGCCAGCAAATGGGCCAAACGCAGCACATCGGCTTCAGGCACTGGGCCTTGCAAGGTGCAGCCAAAGGCGGTGGACATCCCCACTTCTACCGGTACGCCGGGAGCGATCTCGTCTCTCAGGCGCAAAACCGCCTTGACTTCTTCGACCATGTCCTCGGGCGTTTTGCGCACATTGGCCATCGAGTGGGCCGGGCTGGCCGAAACGGGCAGGGTGAGCTTTTGGGCGCCAGCAGCCAGAGCGGCCTGCGCGCCGCGCACGTTGGGCACCAGCGCCATGATGCGCACCCCGCTGTGGCGCCGTGCGTGTTGCACCACCTGCGCGGCATCGGCCATTTGCGGCAAGAGTTGGGCGGGCACAAACGAGGCCACTTCAATCTCGCGCAGGCCCGCCGCCGCTAGTGCGTCGATCCAGCGCAGTTTTGCGGCGGTGGGCATGATGGCCTTGACCGACTGCAGGCCATCGCGCGGGCCGACTTCGCTGATCAGGATTTTTGGGCTTGGGAGTCGTGTCATGCCTGAATTATTGATCCGTGACTGATGCCGTCAGTTTTGTCATCCCAGACTTGGACCGGGATCCAGTTATTCAGGATTGCTTTGAAAGGGCGAAAACATGAACCCCGGCTCGGGGGGGCGGGGTGACAAATACCGGTCGTCCCGGACTTGATCCGGGATCCATGTTTTGCCGTCAGCTGTCGTGAAAGTTCAGAAGATGGCCCCCGGTTAAAGCCCGGGGTGACAGATATGACACGGGGTGACAAGCATTGCCAATGGGTGAGCACAGATGGGCCACCATTCGTGCATAAAAGTCATGAGTCTATGAAGATCTGGCGGGTTTATCGGCGTCTAAATTTAGAATAAAGTCTTTGATCCTATGGGCCACATGGCAACTTGTTTGCTTTGAGCAGAGGCTCCTCCCATTTTTTTGACTTGACCTCAGAGGTTTTCATGACTGCACGCACCGCGATTCACAACCTGCAAGTGGCCAACCCACTGCTGAGTTTCATCAACGACCAGATGCTGCCCGCTACCGGCGTGGACAAAGACACGTTCTGGCAAGGCTTCAACGACATCGTGGCCGACTTGGCACCGAAAAACATCGCCTTGCTGGCCGAGCGTGACCGCATCCAGACCGCCATGGACGCGTGGCACACCGCCAACCCCGGCCCCGTGGCCGAAGGCAAGGCCATGAAGGCCTACCGCAAATACCTCGCCCAAATAGGCTACTTGGTGCCCGAGCCGCGCAACGCCCAAGCCACCACCGCCAACGTGGACGCCGAACTGGCCAAGCTGGCGGGCCCTCAGTTGGTCGTGCCGATCTTGAACGCCCGTTACGCACTGAATGCCGCCAACGCCCGTTGGGGTTCTTTGTACGACGCGCTTTACGGCACCGACGCGATCAGCGAGGCCGACGGTTGCGAAAAAGGCTCGGGCTACAACCCCCAGCGCGGCGCCAAAGTCATCGACTACTGCCGCAACGTGCTCGACTGCACTGCACCTCTCAAGACCGGCTCGCATGTGGGCAGCAAGGGCTACGCCGTGAAAGCGGGCAAGCTGGTCGTGACCCTGGCCAACGGCAAGAACACGACCTTGGCCGACGCCAAGCAGTTCGTGGGCTACACCGGTGAGGCCAAGGCCCCGGCCTCGGTGCTGTTTGTGCACAACGGCATCCACCTCGACTTGCAAATCAACAAGTCCACGCCGATTGGCAAGACCGACCCGGCGGGCGTGTCCGACCTGATCGCTGAAAGCGCTTTGTCCACCATCCTTGACCTCGAAGACTCGGTCGCCGCTGTGGACGCCGACGACAAAGTGCTGGCTTATGCCAACTGGCTGGGCATCTTGCAAGGCAGCCTCAGCGAAGAAGTGCAAAAGGGCGGCAAGACGTTCACCCGCACCATGAACGGTGACCGCGAGTACACCAAGCCCGCTGGCAAAGGCACCGTCAAGTTGCACGGCCGCTCGCTCATGTTTGTGCGCAACGTCGGTCACCTGATGACCAACCCCGCTATTCTTTACAAAGGCGCGGACGGCAAAAACCATGAGATCCCAGAGGGCATCCTGGACGCGATGGTCACCGTGACCTGCGCCTTGGTCGACTTGCAGAAAAAGTCTTCGCACCCCCTGCGCAACAGCCGCACGGGCAGCGTCTACATCGTCAAGCCCAAAATGCACGGCCCCGCCGAAGTCGCGTTCGCCGACGAGTTGTTTGGCCGTGTGGAAAAAGTCATCGGCATGAAGCCTTCCACCGTCAAGCTGGGCATCATGGACGAAGAGCGCCGCACCAGCGCCAACCTCAAGGCCTGCATTGCCGCTGCCAAGAGCCGCGTGGCCTTCATCAACACCGGTTTCCTGGACCGCACCGGCGACGAAATGCACACCTGCATGCTGGCGGGTCCCGTCATGCGCAAGGGCGACATCAAGAACAGCACCTGGTTGGGTGCCTACGAGAAGAACAACGTCAACGTGGGCCTGGCCTGCGGCCTGCGCGGCCGTGCCCAGATCGGCAAAGGCATGTGGGCCATGCCCGACCTGATGGCCGACATGCTCAAAGCCAAGATCGGTCACCCCATGGCCGGTGCCAACACCGCCTGGGTGCCCAGCCCCACTGCCGCCACGCTGCACGCCATGCACTACCACCAAGTGGACGTGCCCGCCCTGCAAAAGCAGATGGAAAAGGCGGTTGCCAAGCAAGACCCGAAACAACTGCGCGAAGACACGCTCAACGCTTTGTTGCAGTTCCCTGTGGTGGCCAAAGACGCCGCCAACTGGTCGGCTGAAGACAAGCAAAAGGAACTCGACAACAACGCCCAAGGCATCTTGGGTTATGTGGTGCGCTGGGTGGACCAAGGCGTGGGCTGCTCCAAAGTGCCCGACATCAACGGCGTGGGCCTGATGGAAGACCGCGCCACCCTGCGCATCTCCAGCCAGCACATGGCCAACTGGATGCAGCACGGTGTCGTGACCGAAAAGCAAGTCAAGCAAACCATGCAGCGCATGGCCGCTGTGGTGGACGCACAAAACGCGGGCGACGCGGCTTACCAGCCGATGGCCGGTAATTTTGCCAAGTCGGCGGCTTACAAAGCGGCTTGCGACTTGGTCTTCAAAGGCAAGGCGCAACCTTCCGGTTACACCGAGCCTTTGCTGCACGCTTGGCGCTTGAAGGTCAAAGCGGCCTGAACAGGCTGGCGTCGGACGCGGTCTGACACTTGAAGAAGCGGCTCCTTTGGGAGCCGTTTTGCTTTGCGTCATGCTCTGCGGTGACGGGCATGCCTGAAAATAGGGCTTTGTGGAGGGCGCGATGCGCTGGATTGACCGGATACCCAAATGGTTGTTGGTGGTCGTGGCCATTTACTTGGCTGGAGCCCCCTTTGTGCCCGAGCCGCACTTGACCGAAAAATGGCGCTTGCTTTTGAACGGCAGCTTGAGCAAACCCATCGACATGTTTGACTTTTTCCTGCATACCACGCCCCTGGTGGTTTTGGCCATTCGCCTGTGGCGCGATGAGCAGCAGCACCGTCAGGGCAAGGACTGAGTGTGTGATCCCATGACCCAGCCCTTAACCACACTGGACCCTTGCCGCTGTCCCTTGTGTGGCCAGCCCAACGCCTGCGGCATGGCGACGCCGGGCCGGGTGGTATCCGGCCCTTGCTGGTGCACGTTGGTGCAGTTCAGCGCCGATTTATTGAAACAGGTGCCTGAGGCGGCGCGCAACAAGGCCTGCATCTGTGCGACCTGTGTGGCCGCATCGCACACCCCAAGTCTTGAACCATCGCAAGACTCCCTGCAGAAGGAGCGCGCATGACCCAGGCCCAAGACGCGCACAGCTTGCAGGCCCTGCAAGCGCGTTATGGCGAGCGGCACCGCTGGTTGTTGCTGCTGTCGGTGATGCTCGGCTCCATGGCGGCGGTGATGTCGTCCACTATCTTGAACGTGGCGATTCCCGACATGAGCCAGCACTTCACACTGGGGCAAAGCCGGGTGCAGTGGGTGACATCGGGTTTCATGGTGGCCATGACCGTGTCCATGCTCACCACCCCCTGGCTGCTGTCGCGCTACGGCTACCGCCGGGTGTACGAGGTGTGCATGTGGTTGCTGCTGGGTGGCGGGGTGGTGGGCGGCTTGGCCAACGACTTTCCGCTGGTCATGGCCGCACGCGTGGCCGAAGGCTTGGCTGCGGGTGTGGTGCAGCCCATACCGGCCATCATCATCTTGCGTGCTTTTGCGTCAGAAGAGCAGGGCCGCGCCAGTGGCTTGTTCGGTGTGGGTGTGGTGATGGCCCCCGCCATTGGCCCCAGCATTGGCGGGGTGCTGGTCGATGTGTTCGGCTGGCGCTCGATTTTTTTCATGGTGGTGCCGCTGGCCATGGTGGCGCTGTGGCTGTCGCGCCGCTATGTGCCCACATCGGCCCCGGGCGGTGTGCAGGCCGATGCTGACAGCCCGGGGCTGGACTGGATCGGGCTGGCGCTGGCCAGCGCCTCCACCTTGATGCTGCTCAACGGACTGGTGCAGTTGCGTGGCGATGACGCAACAGTGGCCTTCGTGCTGCTGGCGATGGCCGGCTTGGGCATGGCGGTGTTTGTCGTTTGGCAGCGTCATTTGCTGAAGCCGCGCCGACGCGTGCGCCCCGCCTCTTCGAGCCGAAAAGCCAAGTCCTTGCGCCAGGCCCGCCAAGTCCGGCGTGGCCCGCTCATGAACCTGCAGGTGTTTGGCCACCGCCATTTCGCCATGGGGGCGCTGGTGTCCTTCACCTACGGCATTGCACTGTTTGGCTCCACGTATTTGCTGCCGGTCTACATGCAGATGGGCCTGGGTTTGTCGCCGTCCTACATCGGTGCCGCCTTGTTGCCGGCCGGCATCTTGCTGGCCGTGACCATCGCGGCGGTGGGGCGTTTGTCGCACCGCATGCCGCCCGCCCATTGGGTGAGTTGGGGCCTGGCCTTGTTGGCGCTGTCGTTTGCGCTCATGCCCTTGGTCCACCCGGCGGCCGGCTTGGCCTTGCTGTGGATTTTGGTCATCCTCGGGCGCATTGGTCTGGGCTTCATCTTGCCTTCGCTCAACCTGGGGGCTTTGCGCGGCTTGCCCAAGGACCTGATCCCACAGGCTTCCAGCGTGATTGGCTTTGTGCGCATGCTGGGCGGCGCGGCGGGCGTGAGCATTTGCGCCATCGTGTTGGAGTGGCGTTTGGAGGTGTACGCCCATGCGTCAAGCCATCCGGCAAGCGCCGATTTGCGCGCCTTCAATGAGACCTTTGTTTTTCTGGCCACCATGACCGCGCTGGCTTTGCTTGCGGCCTGGAAAATGGCCGAGCCTGTAGCCGCAACCGTCAAGGATTGACCCATGTGCCAACTGCTCGGTATGAACGCCAACACCCCCACCGATGTGACCTTCAGCTTCAGCGGCTTTGCCCAGCGCGGCGGTCACACCGATCATCACGGGGACGGCTGGGGCATTGCCTTTTTTGAAGGTCAGGGCGTGCGCCACTTTGTGGACCACCAAAGCGCCAGCAGCTCGCCGATTGCCGAGCTTATCCGCCGCTACCCGATCAAAAGCCAAAACGTGATTGCCCATATCCGCAAAGCCACGCAGGGCGAAGTGAGCCTGGAAAACTGCCACCCCTTTGTTCGTGAGCTGTGGGGGCGCTACTGGGTGTTCGCGCACAACGGCAACTTGGTGGACTATGCGCCGCACCTGCACGGCAATTTCAAACCTGTGGGGCAGACCGACAGCGAGCGGGCATTTTGCTGGCTCATGCAAGAGCTGGCCAAGTCGCACGCCAGCGTGCCCAGCGTGAACGAACTCAGCTGCACCCTGCGCGAGCTGGTGCCGCAGATTGCCAGGCATGGCACGTTCAACTTTTTGCTGTCCAACGGCCAAGCGCTGTGGTCACACGCCAGCACCCATTTGCACTACGTGCTGCGCAGGCACCCTTTTACCCGCGCCACGCTGAGCGACGAAGACCTGAGCATGAACTTTGCCGAGTGCACCCGCGAGACTGACCGCGTGGTCATTGTGGTGACTGAGCCCTTGACCACCGACGAATCTTGGACTGCCTTGACCGCTGGACGTGTATACACGTTCACAGACGGTGAACTGAATTCACCCTGAAATGACACAAAGTGAGAAAGAAAATGAGATTGAAAATTTGGCAAATTCTGACAAGTACTTGCTTGGCGCTTTTCAGCGCGCTGTCACATGCTGGCAACTACCAGGATTGGTGGTGGGACCCCCAGCAAAGTGGCATGGGCTTCAATGTGGGTCACCAAGGCAATACCGTGGTGGTGGCTTGGTACAACTATGGCGAAGACGGCAAGGCCAGTTACCTCACCATGGCAGGACCTTTGAATGGCACAGTATTAAAAGCCGGTTTGTACAGAGGCACAGGCCCTGCACCGGGGCCAGGCTACTCATCCTCGCAAGTCAAGCAAACTCTTGTCGGTGAGGCCAGCATTACTTTTGGGACTGACACCCATGCCCAATTCAATTACAGCTTTGACGGCAAGGAGGGCACGATGGCATTGGAGCGCTTCACGTATGCCACGATGGACATCACGGGCTCTTGGGATTTTGTAAACAAGAACACCTACATCGGTTGCGATTACCTAGGGCATAACAAAAATAAAATTGATTACGGCACGATGCGCATCGTCAAACAGACGTCAGCCAATGACTATTTGTTGCAGACGGGCAGTTGCGATATCGCCTTCAAAGCCAGCCAAGCGGGGGGGCAGGTGTCTGGAGTCGGCACCTTTCAGTGCGAGGATGGCGCCGTAGGCAGCGCCGTCATTTCGAAGATGACGGTCAGTGACCAAGTCATGCGCATGAATTTGGTGGTGACTGACGCACCACCCTTGCGCTGCATCCAGGAGGCCGTCGTCACGGGCGTGAAGTGATGGTGTGTGCCGGCCAGACCTTGGGTCTCAAAGCGCCGCTTCCACTGCGTCCATGAACAGCGCTGCCACGTCGCAGCCCATCTGGTCGGTGATTTCCTGAAAGCAGGTCGGGCTGGTCACGTTGATCTCAGTCAGGCTGTCACCAATGATGTCCAGGCCCACCAGCATCAGGCCGCGTGCAAACAAAATCGGGCCCAGGGCTTGGGCAATTTCGCGGTCACGCGCCGAGATGGGTTGTGCCACGCCCTTGCCGCCTGCGGCCAGGTTGCCACGCACCTCGCCACCTTGAGGAATACGCGCCAGACAAAACGGCACGGGCTTGCCACCGATCAAGAGCACGCGCTTGTCGCCTTGAGCGATACCGGGCAAGAACTTTTGCACCATCACGGTTTGTGCGCCACCCCGGTTGAGGGTTTCGATGATCACGCCCAAGTTAAGACCGTCGGCTCCCACTTTGAAGATGCCCGTGCCACCCATGCCGTCCAGAGGCTTCAAGATGATGGTGCCATGCGTGGCATGGAAGGCGCGGATGTCGGCTTCGCTGCGGGTGACCAAAGTGGGCGCGATGAACTGCGGAAACTCCAGAATAGCCAGCTTTTCGGGATGGTTGCGCAGCGCGGCCGGGCTGTTGAAGACCTTGGCGCCTTCACGCTCGGCCTGGCTCAGCAGGTGGGTGGCGTAAAAGTATTCGCTGTCAAAAGGCGGGTCGGTGCGCATGATGACGGCACCAAAATCCTTGAGGTTGGCGCGGCGCGTGGCGGTCTGGTTGAACCAGGCATCTGGTTGTCCAGTGAGTGTGATGTCGCGCACCTGGGCTGACACGGCTTCGCCATGCTGCCAGCGCACATCGGTCATCTGGCAGGCCACAACTTGGTGGCCGCGTTTTTGCGCTTCGCGCATCATGGCAAAGGTGGTGTCCTTGTAAATCTTGAAGGACTCGAGGGGGTCGGCAATGAAAAGAATGTGCATGGCTGGACTGTGTCACAAAAAAGGTGGAAACCGTGACGCCGCAGCGTCTTATTGAAACGCCACCTCGGCAAAGCTGCGCAACTTGCGGCTGTGAAGTTGCTCGGGACCGGCGTTGCGCAGCAAGGTCACGGTGCGGATGCCGATTTGCAGGTGCTGGTTGACGCGCTCGCGGTAAAAGTGGTTGGCCATGCCAGGCAGTTTGATCTCGCCGTGCAACGGTTTGTCGCTCACGCACAGCAGCGTGCCGTACGGCACCCGAAACCGAAAACCGTTGGCGGCAATCGTGGCGCTTTCCATGTCCAGTGCCACGGCGCGGCTTTGGCTGAAGCGCCGTTGGGGGGTGTTGTTGGGTAGAAGTTCCCAGTTGCGGTTGTCTGTGCTGGCCACGGTACCGGTGCGCATCAGGCGTTTGAGGTCTGCACCATGACAACCGGTGACCTCGGACACGGCACGTTCCAGCGCTACCTGCACCTCAGCCAGAGCCGGGATCGGCACCCATAGCGGCAACTCTTCGTCCAGCACATGGTCTTCGCGCACATAGGCGTGGGCCAGTACGTAGTCGCCCAGTTGCTGCGTGGTGCGCAGGCCCGCGCAGTGACCCAGCATCAGCCAGGCGTGCGGGCGCAGCACGGCAATGTGGTCGGTGATGGTCTTGGCATTGGCAGGGCCCACACCGATGTTGACCATGGTGATGCCGCTGTGACCCTTGCGAACCAGGTGGTAGCCGGGCATTTGCGGCAAGCGCGGTGGTGTTTGGCCCAGGGCGTCCACCTCTTCAAAGGGCAGACCCATGCGGTGCGTGATCATGTTGCCGGGTTCTATAAAGGCGATGTATTCGCTGCTCGGGTTATGCATTTCGGCGCGGCCCAGTGCGATGAATTCGTCGATATAAAACTGGTAATTGGTGAACAGCACGTAGTTTTGAAACCAGCGCGGCGAGGTGCCGGTGTAGTGTCGCAGGCGCTGCAGTGAATAGTCGATTCGCGGCGCGGTGAACAGCGACAGCGGCCTGGCTTCAGAGGCTGCAGGTTCGTGCGTGCCATTGGCAATGCCGTCGTCCATGGCTGCCAAGTCGGGCAGGTCAAACACCTCGCGCATCAGGGCCTGCCGCTCTCGACTCAGGCTGCCTTCCATGTGCTCGTCGTCGGCGAAAGAAAAGTGGATCGGAATCGGCTGGTTGCTGGTGCCCACTTGCAAGCTTACGCCGTGGTTTTGCAGCAGCAGCGTCAACTGCTTGCGGATGTAATATGCAAACAGGTCCGGACGGGTCAGGGTCGTCTCAAAGCGGCCCGGCTCGGCCACAAAACCATAGCTCAAGCGGCTGTCCAGCCCCGCGCTTTTGCGGCTGGCGCTGGTCACCTGTACCCGTACAAAAGGGTAAAACGCCCGAACCCGCGTGCCGGCCATGTCGGCGCCTGCCACAAACTCGCGCATGGCCTGGCGCAGGTGGTTCACGCTGTGCTGGTAGATGTGCTGGATTTGCGCCAAGGCGCTGTCGGCATCTGGGTGCTCAGAAGGGGCAATGAAAGGCGGCAGGTGCTGCATGGAGATTCCTGGACGGGCGATCTGATGGGATCAAGTCTGGATATTTTGCTGCATCTCCATGTCGTTTGTCTGACCTCATTTCAAGCTCGGGTGGGGGTGTTGCCTAGGTGACCACGCAAGGGCCTCGGGTCGGGCAAGCTGCGCGGCATACCCTGCTCTGTCGGGGCAGCCCTTTCAGGAGCCTATATATGCGTCAAGCCCGCAAAGTCATCATCACCTGTGCCCCCACCGGCGCCATTCACACCCCCAGCATGTCACCTCATTTGCCGGTGACCGCCGACGAGATTGCCGACGCGGCGATTGCCGCCGCAGAGGCGGGTGCTGCCATCTTGCACCTGCATGCCCGTGACCCGGCCGATGGCCGCCCCACGCAAGACCCGGCGTTTTTTGTGCCGTTTTTGCAAAAGATCAAGGCCCGCACCAACGCCGTCATCAACCTGACCACCGGCGGCAGCCCGCACATGACGGTGCATGAGCGCATGCAACCGGCCCTGACCTTCAAGCCCGAGGTGGCTTCGCTCAACATGGGTTCTATGAATTTCGGCTTGTTCCCCATGCTCGACCGCTTCAAAAATTTTGAGCACGAGTGGGAGCGCGAGCACTTGGAAAAAAGCCGCGATCTGGTGTTCAAAAACACCTACAACGACATCGAGACCATCTTGCGCCTGGGCACCGAAAACGGCACCCGCTTTGAGTTCGAGTGCTACGACATCAGCCACCTGTACAACTTGGCGCACTTTCGTGACCGGGGGCTGGTCACGGGGCCTTTGTTTGTGCAATCGGTGTTCGGCATTTTGGGTGGCATCGGCCCGCACCCCGAAGACCTGATGCACATGCGCCGCACGGCCGACCGCCTGTTTGGCAACGATTACCAGTGGTCGATTTTGGGGGCTGGTAAAGGCCAGATCGCGTTGGCCAGCATTGGTGCGGCCATGGGCTCGAACGTGCGGGTGGGGCTGGAAGACTCGCTGTGGATTGGCCCAGGAAAATTGGCCGAGTCCAGTGCTCAGCAGGTCCAGCGCATCCGCACCGTGCTCGAAGCCCTGAACCTGGAGATCGCCACACCCGATGAGGCCCGCAGCATGCTGGCGCTCAAGGGCGGGGATCGGGTGAACTTCTGAGGTTCACATGTTGCGTCGGTACTGACCACCCACCTCGAACAAGGCGTTGGTGATTTGGCCGAGTGAGCAGACCCGCACCGCGTCCATCAGCACCTCGAACACGTTGCCGTTGTCGATCACGGCCTTTTGCAAGCGTTTGAGCATTACGGGCGACTCACTGGCGTGCAGGGCGTGGAAGTCCTGCAAGCGCTGGAGCTGCGACTGCTTTTCTTCTTCGGTCGAGCGGGCCAGTTCCAGGGTTTCCATGACTGCGTCGCCCTTGGGGTTGCGGAAGGTGTTCACGCCGATGATGGGCAGCTCGCCGGTGTGCTTGAGCATCTCGTAGTGCATGGATTCGTCTTGAATCTTGCCGCGCTGGTAGCCGGTTTCCATCGCGCCCAGCACGCCGCCGCGTTCGGCGATTTTTTCGAACTCGGCCAGCACGGCTTCTTCCAGCAACTCGGTCAGCTCTTCGATGATGAAGGCACCTTGGCTCGGGTTCTCGTTTTTGGCCAAGCCCCACTCGCGATTGATGATCATCTGGATCGCCATGGCACGGCGCACCGAGTCTTCGGTGGGCGTGGTGATGGCTTCGTCAAACGCGTTGGTGTGCAGGCTGTTGCAGTTGTCGTAGATCGCGATCAGCGCTTGCAGCGTGGTGCGGATGTCGTTGAACTGGATCTCTTGTGCGTGCAGTGAACGGCCAGAAGTCTGGATGTGGTACTTGAGCTTCTGGCTGCGCTCGTTGGCGCCGTACTTCTCTTTCATCGCCACCGCCCAGATTCGGCGTGCTACACGGCCCATGACGGTGTACTCGGGGTCCATGCCGTTGCTGAAAAAGAACGACAAGTTGGGCGCGAAGTCGTCGATGTGCATGCCGCGCGCCAAGTAGGCTTCCACAAAGGTGAAACCGTTGGACAGCGTGAAGGCCAGTTGCGAAATCGGGTTGGCCCCGGCTTCAGCGATGTGGTAACCCGAGATGGACACCGAGTAGAAGTTGCGCACGTCGTGGTGCACAAAATACTGCGCCACATCACCCATCACTTTGAGCGAAAATTCGGTCGAGAAGATGCAGGTGTTTTGGCCCTGGTCCTCTTTCAAGATGTCGGCCTGCACCGTGCCGCGCACGTTGGCCAGAACCCAATCCTTGATCTTGGCGGTTTCGGTCTCGGTGGGTTCGCAGCCGTTCTCAGTCTTGAACTTGTCGATATTCTGGTCGATGGCCGTGTTCATGAACATGGCGAGAATGGACGGCGCGGGGCCGTTGATCGTCATCGACACCGAGGTGGTGGGGTTGCACAGGTCAAAGCCCGAGTACAGCACCTTCATGTCGTCGAGCGTGGCCACGTTCACGCCCGAATTGCCGATCTTGCCGTAGATGTCCGGGCGCAGGTCGGGGTCGTTGCCGTACAGCGTGACCGAGTCGAACGCGGTGGACAAGCGCTTGGCCGGCAAGCCTTCGCTCACCAACTTGAAGCGGCGGTTGGTTCGGAACGGGTCGCCTTCGCCCGCGAACATGCGGGTCGGGTCTTCGCCCTCGCGCTTGAAGGCAAAGGTGCCAGCTGTGTAGGGGTAGCTGCCGGGCACGTTGTCCAGCATCAACCACTTGAGGATTTCGCCGTCGTCTTCGTATTGGGGCAGCGCCACCTTGCGGATGGTGGTGCCCGACAGCGACTTGGTGGTGATCGCCGTGCGAATCTCTTTGTCGCGGATTTTCACCACGTACTCGTCGCCCGCGTAGGCTTTTTGCATATCGGGCCACTGTGCCAGCAGCTTGCGTGCTGTGGGGTCTTGTGTTTGTTCGCGGCTCACAGCCAGGTCAATGGCGGCTTCGGCGGCTTTGGCGCGACCGGATTTGCCGACTTCGAGCATGCGGGCGGCAGCGCGCAGTTGCTGAATCTCGCGGGCCAGTCGCGATTGATCGATGGCGCGCTTTTTGTAGCCACGCACCGTGTCGCTGATCTCGGCCAGATAGCGTGTGCGAGCCCCGGGAACCACTGGATTCTGGTGGGTGCTGTAGCGTACGCTGACCAAGGGCAAACGGCCTTCGGTCGTCTTCATGCCCAGTTCGGCCAATCGGGCTTTGAGGGCTTGGTACAGTGCGGTCACGCCATCGTCGTTGAAGCGCGCCGCCATGGTGCCAAACACCGGCATTTGCTCGGTCGGCACGGTCCAGGCCTCTTTGTTGCGCTGCACTTGCTTGGCCACATCGCGCAGAGCGTCTGATGATCCCTTGCGGTCAAATTTGTTGATGGCCACGAACTCGGCAAAGTCCAGCATGTCAATCTTCTCGAGCTGGCTGGCCGCACCGAACTCGGGCGTCATCACGTACATGGGCACGTCAACATGCGGCACGATGGCGGCGTCGCCCTGGCCAATGCCCGAGGTCTCGACCACGATCAAGTCAAAGCCCGCTACCTTGCAGGCTGCCACCACATCGGGCAGAGCGGCTGAAATTTCACTGCCAAAGTCACGTGTGGCCAGCGAACGCATGAACACGCGCGGGCCTTGCGACCAAGGGCCGATGGCGTTCATGCGGATGCGGTCGCCCAACAAGGCGCCACCGCTCTTGCGGCGCGAGGGGTCGATCGAGATCACCGCCACGCGCAGCGCGTCGTCCTGGTCCAAACGCAGGCGGCGGATCAACTCGTCGGTCAGGGATGACTTGCCCGCACCGCCGGTGCCGGTGATGCCCAGCACGGGCACTTTTTTGGTCGCCGCCTGCTCACGCACAGCCGCCACCACCTTCGCGTCGGCCTTGTCGTTCTCCAGCGCGGTGATCAGCTGGGCCAAAGCGCGCCAGTTCATTTCACTGTGGCCCTGAATCGCGGCCACGTCTTTGGGGGCCAGGGGGCTCACGTCTTTGTCGCAGCGCATGACCATCTCGCCGATCATCCCTGCCAAGCCCATTTTTTGGCCGTCTTCGGGGCTGAAAATGCGCACGCCTTGGGCCGCCAGTGCCCGTATTTCTGACGGGACGATCACGCCACCGCCGCCTCCAAACACTTGGATGTGCTCACCCCCCCGCGCTTTGAGCAGGTCCACCATGTAGCTGAAATATTCGTTGTGCCCGCCCTGATAGGAACTGATCGCGATGCCCTGCGCATCTTCTTGCAGTGCGGCGGTCACCACCTCGTCTACCGAGCGGTTGTGGCCCAGGTGAATGACTTCGGCACCCATACTCTGCAAAATGCGGCGCATGATGTTGATGGCCGCGTCGTGGCCATCAAACAGAGAAGCGGCGGTGACAAAACGCACCTTGTGGGTGGGGCGGTATTCGGCCAGGGCTTTGAATTCGGCGGACAGATCGGTCATGGGGCGACTCCGGTGGCAAGCGGTTTTTGACTCGGGCTTTGACGTTGACGTAAACGTCAACCAAAACCCGCATCTTAGCCGCTGCAGCCTGTCCTGTCACTGACAGCCGTTTGGTGTAGGGCTGGGTTGCACAAAGCTATGATTCAGACCCGATTGATACAACCAACCAGGACCAAATGCCATGACTTCATCCGCCACGTCCCAACCCGTCGCTGCCAACGGTTATGCCGGTGATGTGACGCCCGAGCAGGCTTGGGCCTGGGTGCAGTCGGGGGAGGCCGAACTGGTGGACGTGCGCAGTGATGCTGAACGTGCCTGGGTGGGCTTTGTGCCCGGCGCGCACGCCTTGGCCTGGAAACAATGGCCCGGCATGGCCATGAACCCCGACTTTGACGCGGGCGTGCAAGCGGTGGGCGCTGGCGGCAAAAAGTTGTTGCTGCTGTGCCGCAGCGGCGTGCGCTCCATTGCCGCCGCCCAACGAGCCACCGAACTGGGGGTGCAGGCGTACAACATCCTCGAAGGCTTTGAGGGCGACCCGGACGCGCAGGCGCACCGGGGTCTCAAGGGTGGGTGGCGCTATCGCGGCCTGCCTTGGCAGCAAAACTGAGGGGCGTTTTTTGAGTCGGCGTTGACACCCCGGGCGAAGTCCCGGGGTCCATGCATTCAAACGCCCGGCGGCCGCTGATTGATCATCTCCAGGTTCGCCATCTCGTAGGCGTGGGCCAGTTTCAACAAGTCCATGTCGCCCTGCGGTTTGCCGATCAGCGCCAGGCCCATGGGCAATCCGTTCGCCCCAAAGCCTGCAGGCACGCTGATCGAGGGCAGCCCCGCAAAGGTGGCGTAAATCACGACCTCCATCCAGCGGTGGTAGGTGTCCATGGGGTGGCCCGCAATGCTTCGCGGCCAGCGCAGCGACGCATCAAAAGGCCAGACCTGGGCCACCGGAATGGCCAGCACGTCGAATTTTTCAAACAAGGCCAGCATGCTCAGGTAAAAACGCGTGCGGCTGGCGCTAGCGGCCATCAATTGCGATCCCGTTAAGCCCAGGGATTGGTCATGCTCCCACAGCGCCTCGGCTTTGATGTGCGTCCGGTTGGCGGGGTTGATCAGGAAAGGCGCGATGCGCGGCCCCACCAAAGCCTGCCGCCAGACCAACCAGGCTTGCCAGATTTGCTCAGGCGGCATGCCCAGCCGCGCTTCATCCACCGCACAGCCCATGCCCGAAAAGCTTTTCAGCGCCGATTGGCAAACTTCGAGAATGCCGTCCTCCATAGGCAAATAGCCTTGCAGGTTGCCCAGCCACCCAATGCGCTGGCCTTTGGGGTCGCTGTCCAAGGACCCCGCAAATACGGCCGGGTCACCGGTCAGGCTCAAGGGGCTTGAAGGGTGTGCCCCCGCTTGGGTTGACAGCAGCAGGGCCAAGTCAGCCACATGCCTGGCCATGGGGCCTTCGGTGGCCAGTTGGGCGATGAACACGTCTTGCGCGGGCGACATGGGCACACGGCCTTGCGAGGGGCGCAGGCCGAACACATGGTTCCAGCCCGCGGGATTGCGCAAACTGCCCATGAAGTCCGAGCCGTCGGCCACCGGCAGCAGGCGTTGCGCCAGTGCCACGGCCGCGCCGCCGCTGCTGCCACCGGCCGTTTTGCTCGGGTCCCAGGCGTTGCGGGTGGGTCCAAACACTTCGTTGAAGGTGTGCGAACCCAGGCCGAATTCAGGCGTGTTGGTCTTGCCGATCACGATAGCGCCCGCCGCTTTGATACGTTGGACCATGAGGCCATCTTCGCTGGCCACAAAGTCTTTCATGAGCGGGCTGCCCAAAGTGGTGCGCAGGCCTTGGGCATTGGCCAAGTCCTTGATGGCTTGGGGCATGCCGTGCATCCAGCCCATCGATTCGCCGCGTGCGAGTTGCGCATCGCGCTCACGCGCTTGTGCCATCAAAAGTTCGGGTTCTTGCAGGCTGACGATGGCATTGGACTGCGGATTCAGGCGCGCAATGCGTTCAAGGGTGGATTGCATCACTTCTTGGCACGACACCTGCTTGATGTGAATGGCGCGGGACAAATTAAGTGCAGAGGAATCAGGGTTGACCATGTGGTGATGCTCTCGGGTTTGTTTGTATTATGAAAGCGTTCGAAGGGCGATCGGCCACTGGTGAAAACCCCGACTCCGTTTTGCGCAAAGGTGACGCTTGTTCGTTTTGAAAGCTGTCATCATGATTTTTCAACTGTTCCTATTTTGGAGATCTGATCATGAAGAGACGTGTAATGTTTGCCGCCACCGGCTTGTTGGGTTTGAGCCTGCTGGCCCCTGTGGTGGCACAAGCCCAAGACAACAAGGTGTTCCGTTTTGTGCCCCATGCCAACCTGGCGGTGCTCGACCCCATCTGGACCACCGCCTACGTGACGCGCAACCATGCGTACATGATTTACGACACGCTGTTCTCTGAAGACGCGCAGGGCAACATCAAGCCCCAGATGGTGGACACCTACACCACCTCGACCGACCGAAAGACCTGGACTTTTAAACTTCGCGCTGGCTTGGAGTTCCATGACGGCAAGCCAGTGACCAGCGAAGACGTGGTGGCCTCGCTCAAGCGCTGGGCCAGCCGCGACGCCATGGGCGGCATCCTGAACACCTTCATCGACCGCTACGAAACACCCGATGCGAGCACCTTCCGAATGATCCTCAAGGAGCCCAGCGGCATCGTGATCGACGCCTTGGGCAAGGCCTCGTCCAACGTGCCGTTCATCATGCCCGCACGCATTGCGGCCACACCCGGTGCTGAGCAAATCAAGGAGCACATTGGTTCGGGGCCCTTCATCTTCAAAGCCGATGAATTCAAGCCCGGTGCCCTCGTGGTGTACACACGCAACACCAAATACAGGTCGCGCACCGAAGCGCCCAGCGGCATGGCCGGTGGCCGTCCAGTCAACTTTGACCGTGTGGAGTGGGTCATCATCCGCGACCCGCAAACCCAGTTCAACGCCATCAAGGCGGGTGAAGTGGACATGATTGAGCAGCCCAGCTTTGAGCAGTACGAAACCCTGAAGAAGACCGAGGGCCTGAAGGTCGATGACTTCTCGCCAGCAGGCTTGCAGTTCATCATGCGCTTCAACCACTTGCACAAGCCTTTTGACAACCCCAAGATTCGCCAAGCGGCCATGGTGGCCATCGGTCAGCAGGCCTACATCAACACCCAGATCGGCGTGCCCGAGTTGGGCAAGCTGTGCCGCAGCATCTTCCCTTGCGGTACGATTTATGCGGATGAAAACACCGGTTATTTCACCGGCATCGCCAACCCGGCCAAAGCCCGCGAAATGCTGAAAGAAGCGGGTTACGACAACACCCCTGTGCTCTTGATGCGCCCGACCGATTTGGCCTCGATCGCCAAGATCCCGTTGGTGGCCAAGCAGCAACTCGAAGCCGCTGGCTTCAAGGTGGACTTCCAGCAAATGGACTGGGCTTCATTGTTGGCCCGCCGCGCCAAGAAAGACGCGCCTGCAGCGGGTGGCTGGAATGCTTTCCTGACCGCTTGGACGGCCGGCGACATCACTAACCCATTGGCCATGGCCATGCTGAATGCCAAGGGTGACACTGGTTGGTTCGGTTGGCAAAACGAGCCGCGCCTTGAGACATTGAAGGCCAGTTTTGCCCGTGCAGGCTCCAACGAAGAGAAAAAGAAATTGGCCAGCCAGATTCAGGCCGTGGCCTTTGAAACAGCCACCCACGCACCTTTGGGCCAATACCGTCAGCCCACGGTGCTTCGCAGCAATGTGAGTGGCCTTTTGGAAACACCCGGTATCCCAGCCATGTGGAACCTCAAGAAAAACTGATCAGGTCCTGAGCGATGTTTCAATTCGTCCTGCGCCGCCTGTTGGCGGTGCTGCCGGTCCTGCTCGTCGTGTCGCTGGTGGTCTTCCTCATCCTGAGGTTGGCCCCCGGTGACCCGGCTGCGGTCATTGCCGGCAACAGCGCCACCAACGACGACATCAACCGCATCCGCGAACAGTTGGGTCTGGATCGCTCCATCGTTTCCCAATACTTCATCTGGATCGGGCGGGTGTTTCAGGGCGACCTGGGGTTTTCGTATTACCTGAACAAACCCGTCACCGAGCTGATCGGGCAGCGCATCGAACCGACCCTTTCCCTGGCAGCGGGCACCTTGGTGCTGGCCATTGCCGTGGCCATTCCGCTGGGGACCATTGCGGCCTGGCGCATGGGGGGCTGGCTCGACAAAATCCTGTCCGGTTTTTCGGTGGCTGGGTTTTCGGTGCCGGTGTTTGTGGTGGGCTATCTGCTGATCTACCTGTTTGCCATTCGTTTGGAATGGCTGCCGGTACAGGGCTACAAGACCTTGTTCGGGCCGCGCAGTGTCGGCGTATGGGATTGGATGCGGCAGTTGATCCTGCCCTGGATGACGTTGGCCATGATTTATGTGGCGCTGATTGCGCGGGTCACCCGGGCCAGCGTGTCCGAGGCCCTGACCGAAGACTACATCCGCACCGCACGGGCTAAGGGCCTGACCGAGCAGGTGGTGCTGCTGCGCCACGCGCTGGCCAATGCGGCCGTGCCCATCGTCACCGTGATCGGCATTGGCGTGGCCTTGTTGATTGGCGGGGTGGTGGTGACCGAGACGGTGTACGCCATCCCGGGGCTGGGCCAGTTGACGGTGGACGCGGTGCTCAACCGCGACTTTCCAGTGATTCAGGGTTTGGTCCTGCTGTTTTCCTGTGCCTACGTGTTCATCAACCTGCTGGTCGATTTGAGCTACCTCTTTCTTGATCCGAGGATCCGTTACTGATGTCAGTCTCTCGTCGTTTATGGGCCAACGGCTCGATCCGGTTTGGTGCCGTGGTGCTCGGGTTCATGGTCTTGGTGTCCTTGCTGGCACCTTGGCTGGGCACCTTGGACCCAGCCGCCATGGACTCCAACTTCATCAACAAGCCTGCGGGCCTCAAGGGTGACTTCACCTTGGTCGACGGCAGCACGGTGGCGCACACCTTCTGGCTGGGAACCGACAGTTTTGGCCGCGACCTCTACAGCCGCGTGGTCTACGGGGCGCAAGTGTCTTTGCTGGTGGGGGGATTCACCGCCGCGCTGGCGCTGGCGCTGGGCGGATTTTTGGGCATGATGGCCGGTTACTTTCGGCAAGTCGATGCGGTGCTCATGCGCTTCATGGATGGCCTGATGGCCATTCCCGCCATCTTGCTGGCCATTGCGCTGGTCGCGGCATTGGGCGCGCAAGTGTGGACGGTGGTGGTGGCCATCGCCATCCCCGAGGTGCCGCGCGTGACGCGCTTGGTGCGCTCTTTGGTGCTGAGCCTGCGTGAAGAGCCTTTTGTGGAGGCGGCCCGAGCGCTGGCTACGCCCACGTCCGTGATCCTGTGGCGGCACATCCTGCCCAATGCTTTGGCCCCCTTGATCGTGCAGGGCACCTTTGTGGCGGCATCGGCCGTTTTGACCGAGGCGATCCTGAGTTTTCTGGGCCTGGGCCTGCCGCCCGACATCCCCACATGGGGCAACATCATGGCCGAGGGGCGTGTGCAATTTAGCCAGTACCCCGGCAACGTGCTGTACCCCGCCTTGTTTTTGGTGCCCACGGTGCTGGCCGTGAATTTGTTGGGGGATGGTTTGCGCGACGTGCTTGACCCCAAGTTTGCAAAGAGGGGGACATGATGAGCACAGCATCCCCTCAACCGGTCCTGTCCATTCAACAACTCTCGGTGGCGCTGCCTGCGGGCAGTGACCGGGCGCACGCGGTGCACCAGGTGTCATTGACGATCCATCCCGGGCAGACATTGTGTGTGGTGGGCGAGTCAGGCTCGGGCAAATCGGTCATGGCCACCACGGTGATGGGTTTGCTGGCCAAGGAGCTGCGCGCCAGCGGTGGTGAGATCGTGCTGCAAGGCGAGTCCTTGCTAAATGCCTCGGCTTCGCGTTTGCGCGCTTTGCGCGGGCGCAGCATGGGCATGGTGTTCCAGGAACCCATGACCGCGCTCAATCCGGTAATGAATTGCGGTGACCAGGTCGACGAGTTGCTCTCGACGCACACCGATTGGCCCCGTGACCAACGCCGCGCCGAAATTTTGCGCATCTTTGAGCGTGTTCGCTTGCCTGATCCTGAGCGCATGCTGCGCAGCTACCCACACCAGCTGAGTGGGGGTCAGCGCCAACGCATCGTGATCGCCATGGCCGTGGTGCTCAAGCCGGCCTTGATCATTTGCGACGAGCCGACCACGGCGCTCGACGTGACCACGCAAAAAGAAATTTTGCGCTTGATTGCCGACCTGCAACGCGAGCAGGGCAGTGCGGTGCTTTTCATCACGCACGACATGGGGGTGGTGGCCGAGATCGCCGACGAGGTGCTGGTGATGAACCAGGGCGAAGCGGTCGAGGGCGGTCCTTGCGAGCAGGTGCTGCGCCGACCCAAGGCGGAGTACACCCGCCAGTTGCTCGCCGCCGTGCCGGGCATGACGCCGCCTGCGGCCAAACCCGCCTTCAGTGGTTCGGCTTTGTTGTCGGGCCAAGGCGTGGGTAAAACCTACGCCAGCCGCGACTGGATGGGCCGCAGCCGCGCCACCGCCGCGCTGCAAAACGCCCATGTGGCGGTGCACGCCGGCGAGACCGTGGGCATTGTGGGCGAGTCCGGTTCGGGCAAGTCCACCTTTGCCCGTTGCCTGATCCGCTTGATCGACCCGACCGAGGGTCGCATCTTGTGGGGTGACGACGAGGTGGCCACCTTGCCTGAGGGTCGCTTGCGTCCTTTGCGCAACCGTGTGCAAGTGGTGTTCCAAGACCCCAACCGGTCCCTCAACCCGCGCCGCACGGTGGGCCAGTCCATGGTCGAAGGGGCCATGAACTTTGGCCAATCTCGTGCCGAGGCCGAAGCCTTGGCAGCCGAGCTGATGGCGCAGGTGCGTTTGCCGGTCGAGGCGCTTAAGCGTTACCCCAGCCAGTTCAGCGGTGGTCAACGCCAACGCCTGGCCATCGCGCGAGCGCTGGCCTGTCGCCCTCAGGTGCTGGTGGCCGATGAGGCGGTGAGTGCCCTGGATGTGAGCGTGCAGGCGCAGATTCTGAATTTGCTGCGCGAAATCCAGGGCCGCTTGGGTCTGGGTTTGCTCTTCATCACGCACGACCTGCGTGTGGCCGCCCAGTTGTGCGACCGTGTGATCGTGATGCACCAAGGCCTTATCGTCGAAGAAGGCCCGACCGCAGAGCTTTACGCAAATCCCCAACAAGATTACACGCGCCGCTTGCTGCACGCAGCGCCTGCCGCTTTGCCGCCCCTTGAAGCTGCACCTTGATGTCCCACCGAGACAGCGCAGCTTCAGTCAGCTTGATTTGAACCCTGAACACGGCCCCCCATGACCCGTATCCTGATCGCTGGTTACCAGCACGAGACCAACACTTTTGCCCCCAGCCTTGCCGATTGGCCCGCCTTCCAAAGCGGCGAGGCCTTTCCGGCCTATGTGCGTGGGCAAGCCATGCTGGACCAGATGACGGGAGTGAACATTCCGGCGGGTGGCTTCATCGACGTGGCCCGGCGTGAAGGCTGGCAGTTGGTGCCCTCGGCTTGGGCCGGAGCTACGCCATCTTCTTATGTGACGCAAGATGCGTTCGAGCGCATTTGCAGCGCCATCCTGGATGACGTGCGAGCGGCCATGGTGCAGGGGCTGGACGGTGTGTACTTGGATCTGCATGGCGCAGCCGTGGCTGAAAACGCAGACGACAGCGAAGGCGAACTGATCGCTCGCATCCGCGCCGTGGTCGGCCCCAAGCTGCCCATCGTGGCCAGCCTGGACCTGCACGCCAACGTGACCGAGCGCATGCTGCAGTTGTCCGATGGCCTGGTGGCTTACCGCACCTACCCGCACATCGACATGGCCGATACCGGCGAGCGCGCCGCCATGTTGCTGCGCGAGCATTTTCGCGCAGGCGCCAAGCGCCCGATGCAGGCGCGTCGCCTGCCGTTTTTGATACCACTCAACGCGCAAAGCACCTGGATGTCCCCGGCCAAAGACCTCTACGACGAGATGATCGCGCTGGAGTCGCAAACCGGTTGCATGCTTAGTTTTTGCATGGGTTTTCCGGCGTCTGACTTTGATGAATGTGGCCCCGTGGTCTGGGGCCATGGCCCGCAGGCGGAAGCTGCGGTGCAGCGCTTGTTTGAACGTGTGGCCGAACCCGGCCAGTGGCGTCCCGATGTGTTGCCCGCCCGCGAGGCGGTGACGCAAGCCCTGGCCACGGCCGAGGTGTCTGCCGCCCCCGTGGTCATGGCCGACACACAAGACAACCCGGGCGCAGGCGGTGACAGCAACACCACCGGCATGCTGCATGCCCTGCTGCAACAAGGCGCTGGCCAGCGCTGGCCTGGCCAAGTGGCTGTGGGTTTGTTATACGACCCCGAAGCCGCCCGCATGGCCCATGCCGCAGGGGTGGGGGCCAGCTTGCAACTGGCTTTGGGTAAGGCCGTGCCCACCTTCACGGGACTGGCAAGCGACCCGCCTTTGCAGGGACGCTTCACGGTACGGGCTTTGGGGCCAGATTACTGCGAACTCAAAGGCCCGATGATGACCGGCATGAAAGCCAAGATCGGACCTTGCGCTTGCCTTGAAATCGATGGCGTGTTCATCGCCGTGTCCAGCGGCAAATGCCAGATGCTCGACCGCGAACTGTTTCGCGCCGTGGGCATCCACCCTGAGCAAATGAAGCTGCTCGTGGTCAAAAGCTCTAATCATTTCCGGGCCGACTTCACCCCCATCGCCAGCCGCGTGCTGGTGGCCAAAGCGGCAGGCCCTATGGCCGCCGATCCGGGCGATCTGCCCTGGAAAAAACTCAGCCCGAACACCCGCACCCGGCCTTGAAGTGGTTGGACGGTCAGGTTTTTGATCATTTTTTGAAGAGGCACCCCCATG
The DNA here is from genome assembly GCF_003063645.1 of Limnohabitans sp. 2KL-51. GTDB lineage: Bacteria > Pseudomonadota > Gammaproteobacteria > Burkholderiales > Burkholderiaceae_C > Limnohabitans_A. The sequence goes on along the minus strand of NZ_NESJ01000009.1, from coordinate 128,820 downwards.
AGCGCGACACCCCAAGACCTGACCCAAGCCCCCGCCCACGAACTGCTGGCGCTGTACCGCAGCGGCCAGGCCTCACCGGTCGAGGTGACGCAGGCGGTGATTTCGCGCATCGAGCGCGTCAACCCGCAAATCAATGCGTTTTGCCTGGTCGACGAAAAAGCGGCTCTGGCCAGCGCTCGCGCCAGCGAAGCCCGCTGGCAGGCACACCGCCAGCAAGGCACGCCCGTGGGCGCACTGGATGGCGTGCCCACCTCCATCAAGGACCTGATCCTGACCCAAGGCTGGCCCACCTTGCGCGGCAGCCGCACGGTTGACCCGAACCAGCCCTGGGATGTTGACGCCCCGTCCACCGCCCGTCTGCGCGAGGCCGGTGCCGTGTTGCTTGGCAAAACCACCACCCCCGAATTTGGCTGCAAGGGCGAGACCAACTCGCCCGCTACCGGCATCACCCGCAACCCCTGGAACCTGAACCACACGCCTGGCGGCTCCTCGGGCGGCACAGCCGCCGCCGTGGCCGCAGGCCTGGGGCCCATTGGCGTGGGCACCGATGGTGCGGGCAGCGTGCGCATTCCGGCGGCCTTTTGCGGCAACGTGGGCCTCAAACCCAGCTTTGGCCGCGTGCCGGCCTACCCCCTGTCACCGTTTGGCTCGGTGGCGCACTTGGGGCCACACACCATGAGCGTGCGCGATGCCGCCTTGATGACCAACGTGCTCAAGCAGCCCGATGCCCGCGACTGGACATCGCTGCCACCGGACGCCAGCGACTACACCGTGGGCCTGGAAGACGGTATTCGAGGCTTGAAGATTGCCTATTCGCCCACCTTGGGCTATGCAAAAAATGTGCACCCCGAAATCGCTGCTGCAGTTGAAGCCGCAGTGCAGCAACTGCAAGCCCTGGGCGCGCATGTGGAGAAGATCGACCCCGGCTTCGAGGACCCGCTCGAGATCACCACCGGCCTTTGGTTTTTGGGCGCCTACACCTTGTGGAAGGGCTTGAGCGCCGAGCAACAGGCCGTGGCCGACCCCGACTTCCAAACCGAGGCCGAACTGGGGGCGCAACTGAGCGCCTTGCAAATCCAACAACTCAACCAACGCCGAGGCGTTTTGGGCTCGCACATGCGCCAGTTCATGCAGCGCTTTGATCTGCTGGTCACACCTGCGGTGTCCATCCCGGCCTTTGAGGCGCGTGCGGCAGGTATGGTGACCATGAACCCGGTGTCCATGCTGGGCTGGACGCCTTTCAGCTACCCCTTCAACCTCACCCAGCAACCCGCCATCACCGTGCCTTGTGGCCTGACCCAAAGTGGCTTGCCCATGGGTCTGCAGATCGTGGGGCCCATGTTTGGCGACGCGTTGGTGTTGCGCGCCGCAAGGGCTTACGAGTCGGTGATGCCGGTGGCCCGCCCAAAGATTTGACGAACGCGCAGATCGGGTCATTGCACAGGCCCCTTTCTTGTCAGACATGCAAGCCGTACCTAGGGCGTACCCCTGCATGGGGAGTGTTATTGGCGACTTTGACAGCTAAATCTATAAATTCACTTTAATTATTTAATAAAATTTAAAATGAATACTTTTTTATAATATTTTATGATTTAATTTACAGGACTTTCGTTCGGCCTGTGGGTCAGTGGAGTTCTTATGCAATTGATTTGGGTCAGCGGCTCGGCTTCAAAAGTGGTGACCTTGTCCATCACGGCTCAAAAGATGGCGATGGTGGTGGCCGCCATGGCCAGTTTTTTTATGCTCCTGGGTTTTGTCTCGCATTTTGTCGGCCTGCGGTTGGCCATAGAGTACGTCCCTGAGCTGGCCCACCGGATAGGCGGAGTCACAAGCCAGGCCGAGCAAATGAAAATGGAGGCCCGCCACCAAGCACGCCTCGACGCACTGAACGAACAACTGGGTACTTTGGCCGATAAACTCAAAGAGATTGAAAGCATCAAGAACGATGCCCTGGGCCGACTGGGCGTGGAAAAGCTTCTGCCCACTGGCACCCCCAAAAACAACCCAATCTGGGGCCGTGGTGGTCCCTTAAACCTGCTCGGATCTTTGAGCTCCAACGGTGAGCGGCTTGACCACCGGATTGGACAAGCACTCAAACGGGTACAGGTGTACGACCAAGCCATGACAGAGATGCTCGATCTGTGGCAACAAGACCTCGTTCGGCTCGATCAACTCCCCACCACATTGCCTTTGACCGGTGAGTTCGTTTTGTCAAGCGGTTTTGGCTTCAGGCCCGACCCGATCACCCACCAAACCAGCCTGCACGAGGGCATTGACTTTGTAGCCGTTGTGGGAACTTCCATCCTTGTCACAGCGCCAGGCGTGGTCTCGCGTGCTGAATACATGGGGGCCTATGGCAACATGGTGGATGTTTTACATGCCAATGGTTTCACAACGCGTTATGCTCACATGCAGAGCATTGAGGTCAAGCTAGGTGATGTCTTGGTCCGCCAACAAAAGGTGGGCACTTTGGGCAACACAGGCCGCTCCACAGGACCCCATTTGCATTACGAAGTCATTTACAACGGCGTGGCCATGCACCCTACCAAAGCTTTGGCAGCTTGGGCCAAGCTCTGATAATCTCGGGTATTCGAAGCGAAAAGGAGAAAACATGTTTGGTTCAAAAAAAACGACACATACCCCTTTGGTCATGGGCCATGAAAAGTTCGACACGCTGATCGGGCGTAATGCCGAAATCCATGGGTGCCTGAAACTGAATGAAAGTGTTCGAATTGACGGCAAGGTGGTGGGTAATATCGAAGCGCCCAAAGACTCCGCCATCTCGGTGGTGATCGGATCCAATGGCGAAATCCAGGGAGATGTCATGGCCAGTCGCATCGTCGTGGCGGGCAAAGTGTCGGGCAATATCTATGCTTATGAGAGGGTCGAACTCATGGCCAGTGCGCTGGTTCAAGGCGACATCAAATACGCCTCCATGGCGGTGGAGCATGGTGCACGCCTGCTGGGCCTGATGCTTCAGATTGAGGGGAATGAGGTGCCAGCTAATTTGGGCCGTGATGCTCAAGCTGCCATCCACAAAGCCAAAACTGCCGGGCAGCCTGACTGAGGGACAGCCCGAAAGGGCAGTTGTCAAAAATCATTATCATCGGCGGATGACATTTTTAGCCATCGACGTAGGCAATACCCGCCTGAAATGGGCGCTGTACGCGCAACCCAGTCCTCGTGCTGAATTGGTGGCCCACGGCGCCGAATTCCTCGAAAACATCGACCGGCTTTCGGAAGGCTCTTGGGCCCAGTTGCCAGTGCCACGCCATATGCTCGGCTGCGTGGTGGCGGGTGATGCCATCAAGCGCCGGGTGCAAGAGCAAATGGAGTTGTGGGACTTCCCGCCCCAGTGGGTGGTGCCCAGCTCGCAAGAAGCCGGGCTCATCAACGGCTACGACTACCCCTCGCGCTTGGGTGCAGACCGCTGGGTGGCCATGATCGGTGCGCGCCAGCGCATGCTGGCGCAGTCAGGTCCTGCGCGCCCGCTGGTGGTGGTCATGGTGGGCACAGCCGTCACGGTGGAGGCCATAGACGCCGAAGGGCGCTTTTTGGGAGGCCTGATCCTGCCGGGCCACGGCATCATGCTGCGTGCCCTCGAGTCGGGCACAGCCGGGTTGCATGTGCCCACGGGCGAGGTGACCCCTTTTCCCACCAACACCAGCGACGCCCTGACCAGCGGTGGCACTTACGCCATTGCCGGGGCGTGCGAGCGCATGGTGCAGCACCTGCGAGACCACACCCACCTGGAGCCGATGTGCATCATGACGGGCGGTGCAGGCTGGAAAATGGCCCCGAGCATGTCGGTGCAATTCGAGCTGGTGGACAACCTGATTTTCGATGGTCTCTTGGCCATAGCCGCATCGCGCTTTGCCTGAAGGCCGCAGCGCAGCGCCCGTCAGGCGGTCTTTCAGCGCTGAGTCGCGCTGTAGGCTGTGCTCAGGCCGCGCAGGTGATTTTGCAAGTCAGCGCTGGCCATATAAGGCGTCAGCAAGGCCAGTACATGCTGAGCCCCTCGGGTCAGGGCCAAACCTGAGTTGGCGGGCTCCATGGCGTGTCGTGGGTCTCGAACATACTCGTAGCTGAGCCAATACGTCACCATCACCGACATGCTGGCTGACAGGGTTTCGATGCTGTCCGGGTCGATGCGCATCAGACCCGCTGCCGCAAGTGATTCCAGCATCTGCCGAAACGCATGGGTCTTGCGCGTGAGCACGGCATGAAAATGCATTTCCAGATGCCGGTTGCCCGACAACAAATTGTTCAGGTCGCGGTACAAAAAGCGGTGGTTCCAGACGCGCTCAAAAAGCGAGTGCAGAAAAAACCAGGCGTCCTCAATGTCTTGCACATCCGGCGCAGCATCCAGCAGGGCCAGCATGGCGCTCTCGTACTGGTCAAACAGGTGGTTGACCAGTGCGTCCTTGGAGGCAAAGTGGTAGTAGAGGTTGCCGGGGCTGATGCTCAGTTCTGCCGAGATCAGCGTGGTTGACACATTTGGTTCGCCGAACCGGTTGAAAAGGCCCAGCGTCACCTCGGCGATGCGCTCAGCGGTGCGGCGGGGGGCTTTTTTGGCCATGGCAAGTCAGCGGCGTGGGCCAGGCCGATCAGGCCGATTTGCTGCGCTGCTTTTTGGCGCTGGCCGATGAAGTCTTGGGGGCGGATTTGGCAGCAGTTTTTGCGGCTGTTTTGCCCACAGCTTTGACCATGGGTTTGCCCGAGGCTTGGCGTGCCGACTTCGACAAGGACTTGGCCTTTTTGGCGGCCGCCTGGGCTTGCTGTTTTGTGCTGCCGCTCATGGCGAGCCACTGCGTTTCGAGTTGGGTCACGCGGTCGTTGAGCATCTGGATGTCCAGCAGCGAGGGCATGCCCAGCCGATGCAAGGCCTTGGCCACGCGGTCTTCAAACAGGTGTTCCAGCTTGTCCACTCGCCCTGAGGTAGATTGACCAAAGTCGGTGGTCAGGTGGCTCAGGCGCTCAGTGGCCTCTTGCAGGCGTTGTTGCGCCTCGGACTGGCTTTTGCGCTGAAAAGCCAGTCCGTCGTTCACCAGTGCCTCCATCGCTTTGCTGCCTTCTTGCTGCGCTTTGGCCAGCGCCCCCAAGCCTGCCAGCCAAACATGCTGCGCTGGCGGCGTCACGCTTTCAGAGGCGTTGGCCATGGGGTGGGTCTTGTGGGGGGTGTCTTTTGATGAGGCCATGGTGCACTTCCTGAACAGACTGCCACTGTAACCTGATGCCGCTACTTTGGGCTCTGGGTTGCAGCCAGCCGCTGTTTGTCGGAATCACCCGGCGATGCTTCTAAAATCAGCATTTGTTGGTGCAGCCTCCCGTGGCACCCTTGAGCAGACCTCATCCATGACCCTTCTTGTCACCGGCGCGGCCGGATTCATTGGCGCCAACTTTGTGCTGGACTGGCTGGCATCCAGCCAAGAGCCCATCATCAACCTCGACAAACTCACCTACGCGGGCAATCTGGAAACCTTGTCCAGCCTGCAAGGCGATGCGCGGCATGTCTTTGTGCAAGGTGACATCGGTGACGCCGAACTGGTCAGCCGATTGCTGGCCGAGCACCAACCCCGCGCTGTGCTCAACTTCGCCGCCGAAAGCCATGTGGACCGCTCCATCCATGGCCCGGTAGACTTCATCGAAACGAACATCGTGGGCACCTTCCGATTGCTGGAATCGGTGCGTGGGTACTGGTCGGCTTTGCCTGAAAGTCGCAAATCGGCTTTCCGTTTTTTGCACGTCTCCACCGACGAGGTCTACGGCTCGCTGGCCAAAGACGACCCCGCCTTTGCCGAGACGCACCGCTACGAGCCCAACAGCCCCTACAGCGCAAGCAAGGCCGCATCTGACCACCTGGTGCGCGCCTGGCACCACACCTATGGCCTGCCGGTGCTCACCACCAACTGCTCCAACAACTACGGCCCGTATCACTTTCCCGAAAAACTCATCCCACTCATGATCGTCAATGCATTGGCGGGCAAGCCTTTGCCGGTCTACGGAGACGGCATGCAGATCCGTGACTGGCTGTATGTGAAGGACCACTGCAGCGCGATTCGCCGCGTGCTCGAAGCTGGCCGCCTGGGCGAGACCTACAACGTGGGCGGCTGGAACGAAAAGCCCAACATCGAGATTGTGAAAACGGTGTGCGCGCTGCTGGACGAGTTGCGCCCCCGCGCCGACGGCCAGCCCTACGCCCAGCAAATCAGCTACGTGACCGACCGCCCCGGCCATGACCGGCGCTATGCCATCGATGCCCACAAGATCGAGGCCGAGTTGGGCTGGAAGCCGGCCGAGACCTTTGAAACCGGCATCCGCAAAACCGTGCAGTGGTACCTGGCCAACCCGCAATGGGTCAGCAATGTGCAAAGCGGCGCCTACCGCGACTGGGTCCAAAAACAATACCAAGCCTCATGAAAATCCTATTGCTTGGAAAAAATGGCCAGGTCGGCTGGGAATTGCAGCGCAGCCTGGCCCCCTTGGGCCCAGTGTTGGCGCTGGACCGGCACAGCACAGACTTTTGCGGTGACTTGAACCACCCGGAGCGCCTGGCGCAAACGGTGCGCGACTGGCGTCCCGACGTCATCGTCAACGCCGCCGCCCACACGGCAGTCGACAAGGCCGAGTCCGAACCCGACCTGGCCCGCTGCCTGAACGCCACCGCCCCCGCCGCGCTGGCGCAGTCCGCTGCCGCAATCGGTGCCTGGCTGGTGCATTACTCGACCGACTACGTGTTCAGCGGCCAAGGCAATCAAGCTTGGCAAGAGGGCGATGCCACCGGGCCGCTCAGCGTATACGGCCAGACCAAACTCGAAGGCGAGCAAGCCATTGTTGCCAGTGGTTGCAAACACCTGATTTTTCGCACCAGCTGGGTGTATGCAGCGCGGGGCGGTAACTTTGCCAAGACCATGCTGCGCCTGGCTGGTGAACGCGAACGCCTCACGGTGATCGATGACCAACACGGCGCGCCCACCGGCGCAGACCTGATCGCCGATGTGACGGCCCACGCCATCCGCCAAGCCATGGCCAACCCGACACCGGCTTTGGCAGGCATTTACCACCTGGTGGCTTCGGGTGAAACCAGTTGGCACGGCTATGCCAGCCATGTGATCGCGCAGGCGCGGCACCTCCATCCCGAGCAGGGCCTGAAAGTGACCGACATCGCCCCCGTGCCCACTTCGGCTTTCCCGACGCCGGCCAAGCGGCCTTTCAATTCGCGCCTCAGCACCCACAAACTGCAGCAAGCCTTTGGGCTGGTGTTGCCGCCCTGGCAGCAAGGTGTCAACCGCATGCTGGCCGAGATTCTCTGAGCTGTCTTGGGCTTGCGGCACAATCTCCAGAACTTTGTGAACCTTCTTCGACAACCCCGTTTCGAACCATGACCGACACCACTGCTGCCTCCACCGTTGCACCGCATGACCAAGCCCAGATCCTGGCGCAGGCCATGCCCTACATCCGCAAGTTCCACGGCAAGACACTGGTCATCAAATACGGCGGCAACGCCATGACCGACCCGGCCCTGCAGCAAGCCTTTGCCGAAGACGTGGTGCTGCTCAAACTGGTGGGCATGAACCCGGTGGTGGTGCACGGCGGCGGCCCACAGATCGAAACGGCCTTGAAGCGCCTGGGCAAAACCGGCGAATTCATCCAAGGCATGCGCGTGACCGATGCCGAAACCATGGAAGTGGTCGAGTGGGTGCTGGGCGGCGAAGTGCAGCAAGACATCGTCGGCATGATCAACCGCGCCGGCGGCAAAGCCGTGGGCCTGACGGGTCGAGACGGTGGCCTGATTCGTGCCAAAAAACTGCGCCTGATCGACAGTCAAGACCCCACCAAAGAACACGACGTGGGCCAGGTCGGCGAGATTGAAAGCATTGACCCCTCTATCCTCCAATGCCTGCAAGACGACGCCTTCATTCCGGTGGTCAGCCCCATTGGTTTTGGTGTCAACAATGAAAGCTACAACATCAACGCCGACGTGGTGGCCGCCAAGCTGGCCGCCGTGCTGCAAGCCGAAAAGTTGCTCATGCTCACCAACATCCGGGGTGTGCTCGACAAAGAAGGCAACTTGCTCACCGATCTGACCCCCAGCCGCATTGACGAATTGTGTGCCGACGGCACCATCAGCGGCGGCATGATCCCCAAAATTGCGGGCGCGCTCGATGCCGCCAAAAGCGGCGTCAACGCGGTGCACATCATCGACGGCCGTGTGCCCCATGCCATGCTGCTCGAGGTGCTTTCTGAGCAAGCTTTTGGCACCATGATCCGCAGCCGATAAAACCAGACCGACAGCAAGCGCGGCGACACCACAAAGGGAAGACATGGCAGTTTCAGATCCATCCTCAAAGCACGAGCACGAGCGCGACGAGGACGCGACGCTGGCACGCAAACGGCCACGCCCCGGTGAACGCCGGTTGCAGATATTGCAAACCCTGGTGGCCATGCTCGAGCAGCCCGGTGCCGAACGCGTCACCACCGCAGGCTTGGCCACCAAAATCGGCGTGAGCGAAGCGGCCTTGTACCGTCACTTTGCCAGCAAGGCGCAGATGTTCGAAGGCCTGATCGACTTTGTGGACCAGTCCGTGATCGGTTTGATTCGGCAAGTCACCGACCGCGAACCTGTGGGCCCCAACCAAGCCACGCGCATCGTGACACTGCTGCTGCAGTTCGCCGAAAAAAACCCCGGCATGTGCCGCGTCATGAACGGCGATGCGCTGGTGCTGGAGCACGAGCGCTTGCAAGAGCGCATCAACTTGCTGTTTGACAAGATCGAAGCGCAACTGCGCCAATCCCTCAAAGGCACCGAGTCCGCCACGCCAACGGCCAATGCCCAAGTGACCGCATCCTTGCTGGTGGCCTTCATTCAGGGGCGCTTGCAGCGCTTTGCCCATTCGGGCTTCAAGCGTTTGCCGTCAGAGCATTTGCAGGCGGCGTTGGGGCGGATGATTTAGGCAGGCATCAAGTCCCCCACGATCGCAAGTCCTGATGACAAGGGTCATGGGCTGACGTATAAACGATCCATGCAAGAATTTTGGGACTTTTCCAAGACAACGGGTACAGCCAAGATGCCCGTATCGGTTTTGTCGAACCTGCTGAATGTGAGCGTTCTGACCATCAGCCAGCCCATACTTCAAGCCATCAACCAGATCAGCGACGTTGATTACATCTCCCTGGTTGAGCATCCCTCTTCGGGTCAAAAACCGATTCAGTTTGCCTACGCGACCAAAGAAAGCCAGCCGAACCGTGATGTCACAAGAGAATGTTTTGAACGTTACCGAAACTTGTACTTCAAACAAGATCCGGTCACGCACCTGCTGGACCAAATGCACGCCCATGATAAAAAGTGCGAGGGTGTTGCTGCCTTGCATGTGATGCGTGAAGATATTCCAGACAACGCTTGGAAACGTGACATTTACGAACGTGAAAATTTGCCAGACCGCTTGTCGTTTCTGTTTTCTCCCTCACCCGAGCATCGCTTGGCTGTGAATCTTTACCGCTCTGCCAAACAGGGTCACTTCACCCCGGGTGAACTTGAGACACTGCTTCCCCTAGGGGCACTGATCGCACAGGTTTTCAGGTCGCGCCTTGCTGGGCTCAAGATTTTCAGTGGTGCCACAACGGCGGAGCAATTGGAAGATGCTCTGCATGCCCGTGCGCCAGGTCTGTCGGCCCGGGAAAGGGCCGTGTGCGCACGCATTGCTTCAGGCATGAGTGTGGATGGCATTGCTGTCGACCTGGGCGTTGCACCTTCGACTGTGATGACGCTGCGCAAGCGTGCCTATGCCAAGCTTCAAGCGCAAGGGGGTCCCAGCGACCGTTTGCGTTTGGTTCGCTGGCTTACGGTCAGCTGAACAGCTTCGCAAAAGCCGTCCAAGATCCTAGCGTTGTCCCTTTCGAAGGGGACAGACAGCTTTTTCTCATGCTCGTACATTGATTGATGACGTGGGTCAAACGGCAACAACAAGGTTCATGCATGTGGATTAAAAATTGCTGGTATGTGATTGCTTGGGAGCATGAAATACCATCGGCTGAATCAACAGAGTTATTCCAGCGAAAGGTTCTTAATGAGCCCGTCGTGGTGTATCGCAAGCAAGACGGCAAATTGGCCGCCCTTGAAAACAGATGCTGCCATCGACACGCACCCCTGTCAGCCGGTCGCCGCGAAGGTGACAGCATCCGCTGTGGTTATCACGGCCTCAAGTTCAATGCCCAAGGGCATTGCACCGAAATCCCGGGAGCCGACAAGGTGCCCTCAAAAGCCTGTGTGCGCGCTTACCCCGTGGTCACCAAAAATAACTGGGTGTTTGTCTGGATGGGCGACCCGACCAAAGCAGATGAAGCCTTTTTGCCAGACAATTTTTCGTGCAGTGACCCGGCTTGGAAAAACATCCCTGGTTACCTGCACTACGACACCCCTTACCTTCTTATCTGTGACAACCTGCTGGATTTTTCTCACCTGAGTTATGTGCATGAAAAAACTCTAGGTGGTTCAACGGCCATTGCCCAAGCCAGGCCGACAATCGAGAAGGTCACCCAGCCTGGGCAGCGTGGAATTCGCGTCATTCGGCACATTCCTGACGTGCCGTCACCGCCTTTTTACCAACGCTTCAGGACCTTTACAACCCATCTCGACCGTTGGTTCGATTATGAATTTTTACTGCCTGCAACCTTGTTGATGCACTCGGGTGGCAAGCCCGTAGGCACCGCACCTGGTGACATGAGTCAAGCTGTCCAACTTCACAGCTGCCAGACACTGACCCCTGAAACCGAAAACAGTACCCACTACTTCTTTCAGCAGTCCCACCAAAGCGATCTGGGCGATGAAACGGTTACACAAAGCATCTACAACTCCTTGGTCCAGGCCTTTGAAGAAGACCGGAACATGATCACCGCGCAGCACCTGAACATGCAAACACCTGCATTCAACCCCATGCTGCCTTTGCATTTCGATGCCGCGTTGATGCAGTTCAGAAAGACACTTTCTGACGAAAAAAGCGCCGAAGACCTCGCGGCATGACCGTTTAAATCCTTTAACACACCAGGAGACCCTATGAAACAATTGATCAAGCCCCTCGCTTTGGGACTGTTTGCGACTTTGCTTTGCCTGACAGGGCATGCACAAACTTACCCGACCAAAACCATCCGCCTCGTTGTACCTTACCCAGCAGGAGGCGCCACAGATTTCGTGGCCAGACTCTTTGGTGAAAAACTCTCCAAATCTCTGGGGCAGCCCGTGGTGGTGGACAATAAGTCGGGCGCAGCTGGCAACATCGGTGTCGCAGAAGTCGCCAAGGCTGAGGGGGATGGGCACACCTTGCTTCTGTCGATCAATGATCCACTGATCAACAATGTGGCCTTGTTCAAAAGTTTGCCTTTTGATCCTCAAAAAGACCTGGTCTTTGTTGGCCAAATACTGCGCAGTCCTGCACTGATTTCTAGCAGCACCTCAGTGGCATCAAGAATTTTGCAGATCTCAAGCGCATGGCCGTGCCCAACGCCAAATACAGCTACGGCTCATGGGGTGTCGGGGGGTTGGGACATTTGGCCGGTGAGTCGCTCAACCGCGACCTCAAGGCTGAAATGGTGCACGTCCCCCAGCGTGGCGAAGGCCCGGTGGTGACTGACTTGCTGAACCAAACCCTCACCCTGGGGTTGTCTTCTGTAGCCACCGCCCGACAGCACGTGGCCACAGGCAAGATCGTGCCCATTGCCATGATGGGCGCAGACCGCTCGCAAGCCTTGCCCCAGGTGCCCACGCTCAAAGAATTGGGGTTGACCGATCCCCTTTACCTCAACAGTGTTTGGATGGCCATACTGGCACCAGCCAAAACGCCAAACGCCATTGTTCAGAGGCTTGGACAGGAAATGCGTGCCATTGCCAACTCACCAGAGGTTAGAAATCAGCTGGTGGAGCGGGGGTTTGAAATGATGGTGACAACACCCGAACAGGCACAAGCCAACTACAAGCTTGAATTTGATGTCATTACCCGGCGCATCAAGGAATTGGGGATCGAAGCACAGTGATGAAAGCGTCACAGGGCATGGTGTGTTGGTAAAACACCTCGAGCTTTGCCCCGTACGGCGTCGAAGGCCTGAACTTATTGCACATTGGTGCAACATGACAAGTCATTTTTAACATCATGCTTCAAGTTGAGTCATGAATGAATATTGATGTCTTTGTAAGCTTGTTGAATTTCACGTACACCAGCATCGATCAATGAGCCATGGATGGCTGAATAGCCTAAACGAAAGTAAGCTTGGTTCTTATTCGAAGATTTATTGAAGAAGATATCACCCGGCTCTATCAGGACGCCTCGAGCGGCGCATAGCTCTGCCAAAGACTGGCTGTTAAAACTTTCAGGCCCTTTGATCCAGGCGCCAGAACCGCCCAGTGAGGGCGCAATTTCAAATTGCGGCAAATATTTTGAAAATGCATTGGTCAAAATTTCGCGTCGCTCTTTGTAGGTCACGTTCAACTTGCGCATGAATGCATCATGGTGCCCTTGTGCAATAAACAAGCTGGCTGTGTGCGAGTTGTTGGTGGGTTCATGGCGCATGATCAATCGACGCAAGGCCCGAAGCTCGCGTATCAATTCAGCAGGTGCAACGATGTAGCCAATTCTCAAGCCGTGTACCAGTGTTTTGGACAGGCTGCCAAGGTAAATAACCCGACCATCCGTATCCAGACTTTTCAGCGCAGGCAGAGGGCGACCAGAAAAGTTCAACTCACTCTCATGGTCGTCTTCAAACAAAACAACATCACGTTTTTTGGCCAACTCCAGAATCTCCTGCCTGCGACTTAACGGCATGGTGACGGTGGTGGGGCACTGATGACTGGGAGTCACGAAAACATAGGCACATTGACCCATGGCACGAGAGGCAGTCAGTCCATCGGCATCTATGGGCAGTGCTTTGACATGGTCGCTGCGCAGCAAAAAGTTATTGCGCGCATCCGGGTACCCAGGGTCTTCAATGCCAACAACGGTTTGTTTATCCACCAACACATTGGCCAACAGGTAGCAGGCCATTTGCGAGCCCGCGGTCACGAGAATTTCATCGCGCCTGGCCATGATGCCGCGTGCAGGCAACAATCGGTGTTGAATTTGCTCTACCAAGGCCTCAGAGTCGCGGTCAATATGGTTCTGAGCCCATTTCTTGACAGCCGGTACAAACAAGGCTTGGTGAGAGCAGGCTCGCCAGTCTTTGAGCGGCACCAAACTTGCGTCAAATTGACCATAAACAAAAGGGTAAGCGTAATCCTGCCAGTTGGCAGGTTTGATGATGTTGCGTTGATGGATGAGGTGAGATTTAAACCTTTCGGACCACTTCAAGCCTGAGGTCATAGGTTCTGAAGGGGCCGATCGGTCTACCTGGCCAAGCAAAATATCGCCATTGACGATCAGCCCGCTTCGAGGACTGGCAATCAAAAAACCCTTGTCAACGAGTACTTGCAAAGCCAGTGAAACCGTGTTTCGAGACAAGCCTAATGCGTTCGACAGCGCGCGACTGGTTGGGACTTTTGCGCCAGGCGGAATCAGGCCCATCAAAATGGAGTGCACCATCATCTCTCGCACTCGACCTTGAAGCGTGGCACTGTTGCCAGAAAATTTTGGAAAAAGTTTGGCCCAAATATCAGTGATTTCCTGCTTTTGCCGCATGCTTTTTTCCAATTAAAACGTCATCATGGCTACACCTGGTTGATCTGTTGGCATCAATCAAGGGTTAACCCGGAATAGTTTGAGGGTTGCTCCGAAGTTTTGCTTGTGAAGCCAAGCAAATTTCAACTTATTCAATTTTGGCACTAAACAAAAATTAATCTGGCACTATTTTTTAAAAATAGCTGTATCTAACATTCCATGAGGTCATGTGTGATGAAAGCATGTGAACCGATTTCAGTCCATCATATTCCCGCAACTTTTTTACTGAAAAAACACCATGAAAAATCTGCTCAAAACACTGCTAGTCGGCTCAGCATTCACTTTCGGTCTCGTGTCACTTGCCGTAGCGCAAACCAAGGTGGTGATTGGCCACTTTGGTGACCCGGCACCCTACAAAGCCATCGTTGCAGACGGAACACTTGAAAAAGCGACTGGCTGGACCATTGAATGGCGTCAATTCGCTTCTGGTGCTGAGGTCAACGCGGCCATGGCCTCTGGCGGCATTGTGATCTCCGAGATCGGCTCTTCTCCCCTGTCAGCAGGCCTGAGCTCGGGTCTGGACTATCAGATGATTTCTGTCGGCAAGGTCATTGATAGTTCAGAGGCTTTGGTGACCCGAAATGGGGCAGGTATTGACAAGCCCGCAGATTTGAAAGGCAAGCGCATCGCTGTGCCGATCGGATCCACCGCGCACTTCTCGCTGATGGGCGCATTGAAGATGTACAACTTGACAGAGAAAGACGTGACGGTCGTCGGCATGTCGCCCGCTGAAATCGCAGCCGCCTGGGCTCAAAACGCGGTGGATGCAGCTTTCGTCTGGTATCCGGTCCAAGCCAAGATTCGTGAAAACGGTAAGGTCATGACGACCGCAGGAGCCATTGCCAAAACCGGTTTCCCTACTTTCAATGGATGGGTTGCCACCAACAAATTTGCTGCGGCAAACCGTGCTGGTTTGGTGAACTTTTTGAAGGCCATGAACCAAATCAATGGTGACTACAGCAAGAACAGAGCTGCATGGACAGTGGATTCGCCTAAAACCAAGGCGGTCGCCACCAATGTAGGCATAACACCCGCTGCCGTCGTGTCGGCATTGGAAGGTGCCATCTACCCAGATGGCGAGTTGAATATGTCAGCAAACTGGATGGGCGGTGGTGCAGCCACGACCATTAAATCCACCGCCGACTTCCTTAAGGGCGCGGGCCGTATCAGCGCAGCCGCTGACAGCTATACCAAGTTCGTGAATCCCGAATTCGCCAAAGCCGCCGCTGGCAAGTAATTGGCTTTGCACGTACCGCGTGCTGCGCTGACCTGTTCAGGCTGGCTCAGCACGTGGCTCAAACCTTTCGAGGTCCTCCATGACAGCACTTGCCATTAAAAACGCGTCGGTCTATTACCCTGTTCCTGGCAAACCACCCGTTCATGCTCTCCAAAGCATCAACCTCGAGATTCATGAAAAAGATTTTGTGGTGGCATTGGGTGCATCTGGCTGTGGCAAATCAACGCTGTTGAATCTGATCGCAGGATTCATGGCCCCAAGTGAAGGGGAGATATCTCTGAACGGTGAGGTTGTCACGGGCCCAGGCGCTGATCGCTCTGTGGTGTTTCAAAAACACGCCCTGTTGCCCTGGCTGAATGTGCTGGACAACGTCGCTTTCGGCTTGAAAATTCAAGGCCATGGCAAGGTCAAGCGAGAGGGTATTGCGCGCGAGTTCATCAAGCTACTGGGTCTAGAGCAATTTGAGCAATCGGCTACGTATGAGTTGTCGGGAGGAATGCAGCAACGCGTCGGGATCGCTCGGGCACTGACCAGTGACCCGGCTATCTTGCTGATGGACGAGCCATTGGGTGCATTGGATGCGCTGACCCGAGAGCGAGCGCAAGAGCTGATTTTGAAAGTTTGGCGCGACACAGGAAAAATGGTTTTTTTCATCACCCACAGCGTTGAAGAAGCGTTGTTCATGGGGACAAAATTGATTGTGATGTCACCTCGTCCCGGTCGAATATCACACGTCTTTGACTTGCCGTTTAGTCAACGGTATTTTGAAACGGGCAATGCCAGAGCCATCAAAGCGTCCTCTGAATTTATTGAACTGAGAGAAGAAATATTACAGATCATCTTTGCTGATGAGGCAGGAGCTGACGATGAGTGACAACCGTTCAACGACTGGCAAAGGCATCAAGGCAAGTTGGATGAAAGCCAAACCCGCCAAGCCGGGTGAAATTTATGGTGTACCAGGTCAAGGCGAAAGCCTCAAGATCAGCATTGTAGTGATTGCTGGCTTGATCTTTGTATGGTGGTTAGTGACTTACGCTGGTTACATCAAACCACTTTTTCTGCCATCACCCATGGGCGTCATTGACGCTTTTCTGGTCATCTTGAGAGACGGATTTACAGGGGCCAGCTTTTGGGAGCACACTTGGGTCAGCACACTGAGGGTTTTCAGTGCCTTCTTGTTGGCCTGTATCGTCGGTATCCCACTGGGTATTGCGATGGGGATGAGCCCAATTGCACGCGGTATTTTTGACCCTCCTATTGAGTTCTACCGACCCATTCCACCATTGGCTTACTTGCCGCTCATGATCATCTGGTTTGGCATTGATGAGCTGTCTAAGGTTTTACTGATTTTTCTTTCTGTACTCGCCCCTATGGCTTTGGGTGCCCGTGCTGGTGTCAAGTCGGCCGCAATAGAACAAATTCATGCCGCCTATTCATTTGGTGCAACCCGCTGGCAAGTGATTCGCCTGGTCGTATTACCGTCTGCGATGCCAGAAATTTTTACAGCGATGCGTGTTGGCATCGGTTTTGGCTGGACAACACTCGTGGCCGCCGAAATGGTTGCTGCCACCTCTGGTTTGGGGTACACGGTGTTGTCAGCATCCCGATTTTTGCAGACGCCGATTGTCATCATGGGGATTGTGGTGATCGCTGCAATTGCTTACGCCTTTGACCACCTCGTGCGTTTTGTTGAGCGCCGCGTTGTGCCCTGGAAGGGGCGTGGGTGATTCAATTCAAACTTTTTTGAAAGTACGGCATGACAATTGAATATTTGAAAAAAGCCACCCCCTCGCAACTGGCCATAGACACGGCAACGTCCGAGACGGTGCAGCTTTTGCTGGCAGATATCCAAAAGAATGGCCGCGAAGCCGTTGAGAAATATGCACGCGACTTGGATGGCTGGCACGGCAGTATCGTGGTGAGCGAAGATGACTTTGTGAATGCTTCAAAAAAGTTATCACAAGGTGTGAAAGATGACATCGTCTT
The DNA here is from genome assembly GCF_003063645.1 of Limnohabitans sp. 2KL-51. Lineage (GTDB taxonomy): Bacteria > Pseudomonadota > Gammaproteobacteria > Burkholderiales > Burkholderiaceae_C > Limnohabitans_A. The sequence continues at coordinate 111,897 of NZ_NESJ01000009.1, read as the reverse complement.
TGCGCACGCTCGCATCAAGGACTTTGCTTTACGTCAGCGGGAATCACTGCATGAATTTGAAGTCGAACTGATAGACGGCCTCATTGCAGGGCAAAAACTGATCCCGGTCAATACGGCTGGCTGCTACGTACCAGGGGGTAGATATGCTCACGCTGCATCAGCCATCATGAGCGTCTGCACGGCCAAGGTGGCTGGTGTGCCCAACATTGTGGCCACCTCACCGGGTCACAAGGATGTGGGCATCAACCCCGCCATTTTGCACACCATGAAGTTGTGTGGTGCCGACATTGTTTTGGCACTGGGTGGTGTACAAGGCATTGCTGCGATGGCCTATGGCTTGTATTCACCCAAACCTGCCGATGTGATCGTGGGCCCGGGCAACCGCTTTGTGGCAGAGGCCAAGCGCGCATTATTTGGCCGCATCGGTATTGATGTTCTGGCTGGGCCTACAGAGTCGGCCATCATTGCGGATGAAACAGCCGATGTGAATTTGGTTGCAGCCGATCTTGCTGGTCAAGCTGAACATGGCCCGGATTCCCCAGTATGGCTGTACACCACTTCACGCGAGTTGGGGCTCAAGGTCATCGATCTCATGCCCTCCGTGATTGCCGCGCTGCCCGAATTGGCGCGTAACGCCGCTACGGCTGCATGGCATGATTATGGCGAGGTCGTGTTGGTCGGAAGCCGCGAGGAAATGGTAGAGGTCAGTGACCAATACGCGCCGGAACATTTACAAGTTTTTGCCAAAGACCTTGACTGGTGGCTGAGCCATTTGACCAATTACGGTTCATTGTTTTTGGGTGAAGAAACCACGGTGGCTTATGGTGACAAATGCGCTGGCCCGAACCATATCTTGCCGACACGTGGCGCTGCTCGCTACTCAGGGGGTCTTAGCGTCGGCAAGTTCATCAAAACCGTGACTTACCAGCGTCTCACGCAAGGCGCCAGTCGTGCTGTAGGGCAGGTTGCCGCCAGAATTTCGCGCCTTGAAGGCATGGAGGGTCATGCGCGCACCGGTGACATCCGATTGAAAAAATACTATCCGCAGGAGGCCTTTGAGCTGGGCACCTTAGCGGGTCATCAGCCCTGATCAAGCCATGTCCTCAACGATTTCCACACCCTCTTCAGCCATGCTGCTTGAGCCTGACGGCCTGTGGTTCGGCAAAGACTTGAGCACCAGCGAGCCGATACCTGAAGAAGCCATCGAGCGCGCCATTGCCCTGATGCGCTCGGGACGCTTGCACCGTTATGGTGAGCAAGGCAAGGGTTACCCCGAGCCTTCGCTGCTCGAGCAAGAGTACGCTGAGTATGTGGGCAGCAAATACTGTGTGGCAGTCAGTTCCTGCGGTGCGGCAATGTTCATTGCGCTCAAGGCGCTGGGTGTGAAAACGGGCGACAAGGTGTTAACCAATACCTTCACACTGTCACCTGTACCGGGGGCCATTGCCCATGCTGGCGCTGATGCGATTTTGGTCGAAACCAGCGACAACTACATGACTGACTTGGCTGACCTGGAGCGCAAGGCCTCGACAAGTGGTGCCAAAGTTTTTTTGCTCTCGCACATGCGCGGCCACATTGCTGACTTGCAAGCCATCAAAGTCATTTGCGATCAAAACGGCATCGCGATAGTGGAAGACTGCGCTCACACCATGGGTGCAAAATGGGATGGGAAACACACGGGTACTTGGGGCAATGTGGGTTGCTACAGCGCGCAAACCTACAAACACATCAACTCGGGTGAAGGTGGTTTGCTGGTGACCGATGACGATGATGTCGCTGCCCAAGCCATATTGATGTCGGGTTGTTACATGATGTACGACCAGCATGTCCTCAAGCCCAATGCAGAGGTGTTTGAGCGCTGGAAGTACGTCACACCCAATTTCAGTATGCGCATGTCAAACTTGGCCGCTGCGTTGCTGCGTCCCCAAATTGGGCAGTTGGCTGATCGTGGCCGCCGTTGGAATCACATTTACGCCACACTTGAACGCGAGCTGACAAAAGCTCAACACGTGTCGATCCCAGCGCGGGATGCAAGGGAAGATTTCATTGCCAGCTCGATTCAATTCACTCTGAATCTAAAGCCACATCAAATTGAGCAATTTCTCAAGCAATGCGGTTTGCGTGGGCTCTACATCAAGTGGTTTGGCACCCCTGCACCAGTCGCATTTACCAGCAATTACGAGCACTGGCATTACCTTGCCTGCAAGCCAGAAATTCCAAATTCAAAGGCCGTTTTGGATCAATTGCTGGATTTACGAACGCCCTTGTCGCTGACTGACGAGGACTGCGTTTTGATCGGGAAAATTGTCTTGGTTTCTACCCAGATAGCCGCAGCCACTTAGAGACCACGGGTACTGCATCCATTTCAAACCACAAAAGAAAGCACAAATGAAAATCACCAACTTCCCCCGAGTACGCATCACCCATGGTCCTACACCGCTTGAATTCATGCCCCGCATGTCGGAGGCATTGGGTGGCCCCAATCTTTACATCAAGCGAGACGACTGCACTGGCCTGGGCTCTGGTGGTAACAAAACGCGCAAGCTTGAGTTTTTGATGGCCGATGCTGTCAAGCATGGTGCAGACACCATCATCACGCAGGGTGCCACCCAATCGAATCACGCACGCCAAACCGTGGCCATCGCAGCAAAGATGGGCATGAAGTGCGAAATACTGCTCGAAGATCGCACCGGTTCTAAAGTAGAAAATTACAAAAAATCTGGAAACGTATTCCTCGATCTTTTATATGGTGCCAACGTGCAAGAAGTGCCAGGTGGAACAGACATGAATTCCGCTATGGCCAAGCTGGCCGAAGAGCTGGTTGCCAAAGGCCAGAAGCCTTACATCATTCCTGGCGGCGGCTCCAACCCCATTGGCGCACTGGGTTATGTGGTTTGCGCATTGGAGTTGGTCGACCAGTTCAATACCCTGGGCCTGAATGTCAGTAGCGTGGTGCACGCCACCGGAAGTGCCGGCACACAGGCTGGTTTGGTGGCAGGATTTGAAGGCACACGCAGTCAAATTCCGGTACTCGGCATTGGCGTACGTGCTCCTAAAGAGGCTCAGGAAAACAATGTCTACAACTTGGCCGTCAAAACAGCAGAACTCTTGGGCGTCCCCGGCAGCATCAGTCGCGACAGCGTGAAAGCCAACTGCGACTATGTAGGTGGTGGTTACGGCGTCCCGACAGACGGCATGGTTGAAGCCGTGACGATGATGGCCAGACTCGAAGGGATTTTGCTTGACCCCGTGTATTCGGGTAAGGGCATGGCCGGCCTGATTGATCTGTGCCGCAAGGGGCATTTCAAGAAGGGAGAAAACGTCGTTTTCCTTCACACCGGTGGCTCGGTAGCGCTTTACGGTTACATGGATGCTTTTAGTGGTTTGAAACCTCTTTGAATCCTGCCTTGATGACGACGCTTGCGCCGGGTTTTGCTTTTGAGTTCACACAATCACGTGCACCGGCGTGGGTTTGAAGACCTTCCTTAAAGAGGTCACTCAGTTCGTCTGGAGGCCAGTGGCCATGATTTTTTTGAGTCAAGCTGGGCTTGGCTTTTGTGGCGGGTGGCTATTTGATCGCCGTTCAATGAGCAATATCTGAAGGAGTCACCGATCATGATCGGAGTTTTAGGCGGGATGGGACCCTTGGCAACCCTTGATTTCTTCAGCAAAGTGATCTCGGCAACCCATGCCAAAGAAGATGCCGATCATGTACCGATGCTGATGCAGTCCGACCCTCGTATTGCGCCGCGACCAGCAGCAATTCTCAATGGGGGGCGTTCGCCACTGCCTGAATTGATGGCCGGGAGAGACCGCCTGATTTCAGCTGGCGCCATGGCCTTGGCCATGCCATGCAACACCGCACATTTTTGGTACCCTGATCTTCTGAAGGGATGTGCAGTTCCTTTTCTAAGCATTGTGGATGCGAGTGTCAATCAGCTCACGCTGCTGGCTGATGTGGGTTCAAAAATTGGCGTGATCGCCACACGCGCTACTTTGGCGGCCCAAATTTTTGATCCAGTACTCCACCGCGCGGGCTATACCGTCGTTTTGCCAGACGAGATCGCAATGAGCACCTTGGTTTTGCCTGGGATTGAGCGGGTCAAGGCTGGCGACGCTTTGAGCGCAGGAAAGCTCATTGAGAAAGCCGTTGAATCACTGCTGAACCAGGGCGTAAGCGCAGTGATTCTGGCTTGCACCGAAACACCTTTGGCGCTGGATGCGATCCAATCACCGCTTCGCACGCAGTGTGTTGACAGCACTGCGGCACTGGCTACAGCCTGCGTGGCTTGGTGGCAGTCCCAAAAAGATGGCATAAATGACAAGAGATCCTGCGTTTAAAGATGCAAAGACCTTGAGGCCTGCCACCCCAGCAACCAGCCCCCTCATTCAAAGCACCTCACCAATTCCACAAAGTCCCATCATGCTGCAGCCGGTTCACCGGCAAATAAGCCCTCTGATACGGGTACTTGGCGGCCAGCTTCTCGTCGATGTCCACACCGTGACCGGGTGACTCGCCGCAGTGCATCATGCCGCGCTCAAAGCGGTAATCGTGCGGAAAGACCGAGAGCATTTCTTTGCTGTGCGGCATGAACTCTTGCACGCCAAAGTTGGGCACCCAGGTGTCAAAGTGCAGGGCTGCGCCCATGCACACGGGTGACAAGTCGGTCGCGCCGTGGCAGCCGGTGCGCACTTGGTACAGGCTGGCCAGGTTGGCGATTTGCCGCAAGTGAGTGATGCCGCCCGCGTGGACCACGGTGGTGCGGATGTAGTCGATCAGTTGCTTTTCGATCAGCGCCTTGCAGTCCCAGATGCTGTTGAAAATCTCGCCAACCGCGATCGGCGTGGTGGTGTGGTGGCGTATCCACTGAAATGCTTCCTGGTTCTCGGCCGGGGTGGGGTCTTCCATCCAGAACATGCGCACAGGCTCCAGCGCCTTGCCCAGTTGCGCTGACTCGATCGGCGTCAGGCGGTGGTGCACGTCGTGCAGCAAATGGATGTCGGGGCCCACGGCTTCGCGCACGACTTCAAACAGGCCGGGCGTGTGGCGCAAATACTTTTCAGTGCTCCAGTCGTGCTCGCCGGGCAAGTTGCCGTCGGCGGGTTCGTACAGATGGTTTGTGCCACTCACACCATAGACCTTGTTCAGGCCGGGCACGCCGCTTTGGGCGCGTATCGCCATGTAACCTTCTTCCTTGTGGCGTAAAACTTCGTCTACGGTTTCTGCTGTGTCGCGGCCATTGGCGTGGCCGTAGACCATCACGCCAGTGCGGCTGCGACCGCCCAGCAGCTGGTACAGCGGCATGTTGGCTATCTTGGCCTTGATGTCCCACAGCGCGGTGTCCACCGCCGCAATGGCGCTCATGGTCACCGGACCGCGCCGCCAGTAAGCGCCTTTGTAGAGGTATTGCCAGATGTCTTCGATCTGCTGCGGGTCGCGCCCGATCAGGCAGGGCAGAACATGGTCCTCGAGGTAGCTGACCACCGCCAGTTCGCGGCCGTTGAGTGTGGCGTCGCCGATGCCGTAAACGCCTTGGTCAGTCTCGATCTTAAGGGTGACGAAGTTGCGGCCGGGGCTGCAGACGATGACGCGGGCGGCGGTGATTTTCATGGCTCAGGTCCCGGTCAGTTGCTGGACAGCGTGGTCCACGCCGTGCTGCAGGATGTGTTGGTGCCAGTGCTTAACGCGAGCCGTCCAGGCTGCGTCTTGGGGCAGGGCGCTGCCCCACAGGTCTTCGCGGGCTAGCAGGGTGCGCACGCAGGCCTCAGGTGTAGTCCGTTGCGCGGCACCCAATGCCATCAGGCTCTGGGCTTGTGGGTCGTTCAGGTTATAGGTTTGGCCTTGCTCGTCCACACCCAGCGTGTAGCGCACAAACACGGCCGCGGCCAGCGCGTGGTGTTCAAAAGTAGCGCCTTGCGCGATTTGCCCTAGAACTGAAGGCGGCCAGCGCTGCGGAATTTTTTGCGAGCTGTCGGTGGCAATCTGGTGCACGCTGTGTTTCAGATACGGGTTGCCAAAGCGGGCGATCAGCGCAGTTCGGTAATCAGCCCAGTCGCTGCGGCTCAGGTGTGGCGCAACTTCATGGCCCATCAAGCGGAACACAAATTCTCGGATGTGTGGCACGCCAATGCAGCTGGCAATAAAAGGCCTGCCCGTGACCGCGCCCATCAGCGCCATGGCCGTGTGGCTGCCATTGAGCATGCGCAGCTTGGCCTCTTCGTAGCTGTGCACATCGGCCGTGACACGCACGCCTGCGCTTTGCAACAGGGCAGCATCTGCCGGGTCGGCAAAGCGGTCTTCAATCACCCATTCCCAAAAGCCCTCAGTGCTCAAAGCGCAGTGGTCTTTAACGCCCAGTGCCTCGTGCGCTGCGGCCAGCACTTCAGGTGTGGCAGCGGGCACGATGCGGTCGACCATGCTGCACGGAAAGGCACACTGCGCATCGAGCCAACTCAGCACCTCGGAGTCTTGTGGCGCAGCGGCGGCTTTCACCAAAGCCTGCAGCTTGTGCCCGTTGCCTTGCAGGTTGTCGCACGATGCGATGGTGATGCCCGAAAGACCTGCTTGCTGGCGCAGGCGCAAGCCGTCCAGCAGCAGTTGGGCCAGATTAGGCATGTAGCCTTTTTCGGTAACGGTGAGCGTGACCCAGCGGGTGCTTGGCGCGGCGATGGCTTGCACCACCGCATCGCGCTCGGTGGTGGCCACGTTGGTCCGCCACAAAGCGCCGGGCACTTGCCATTTCACGCCCTGACCATCGGCCACGCGCACCGCGTACAGGCCGTCTTGCGTTTTGAGTTGGTTCACCAGATCCGGCCGTGTCATGCCCACACCGTGTATGCCCCAGCGTGTGTCACCACCGGCCAGCAGCTGGTCAAAGACCATGGCCTGGTGCGCCCGGTGAAAAGCTCCCAAGCCTAAGTGCACCACGCCGGGGGCGTGGTGGCGGCGGTCATAAATGGGGGTGACGATATCGGCGGGCAGCGATGCCAGGGCGAGGGCTGAGAGGTGCATGGTGTCAGAGGGGTGAACAGTTCATGGAGTTGTAGGAGCGCACCCCTGTGCGCGATGGGTTTGGGAGTTGGTCAGTCATGTGTGCCGCAATCGTCCCAATCGCTCACGCGGTGGGCTCCTACGAGGGAGGTCTTGGTCAGGCAACGCTTAACGCCCTGCCAACTTTTTCTCAGACGCTTCGATCTCGGCCCAGGTGGCGTCGTCGATCCAGATGCCGTTTTTCTCGCGGTCAGCGCGGGCTGCGCGTTCGGGATCGCCCGCCATGCGCACGCCATCGCTGCCAGGGGCATCAGGGCTTTGGCGCAGCCAGTCGTCAAAGGCCAGGGCTTCTTGCTCGAACACGGCTTGTGTGCCCAGGCGCACTGGGTCGATCAGCATGGTCAGCATGCCGTTGAGTACCGTCCGTTGGTGGTCGGCTTCGCGGTGCCAAGTGCCACCACCGGTCAGCGCGCCGCCCAGCAGCTCGCAGGCCATGGCCATGCCAAAGCCTTTGTGGTCGCCAAAGGTCATGAGCGCTCCGAACAGGCCGTTGGACTGCGGCACCACCACCACGCCGGGGTTGGTGGTGGGGTGGCCGTGTTCGTCAATCAAATAGCCAGGCGGCACTTGTTCGCCCTTGTTGTGCGCTACGCGCATCTTGCCTTGCGCCACGCGGCTGGTGGCAAAGTCCAGCACAAAGGGGGCGCGTTTGCCCATGGGCACGGCGATGCAACAGGGGTTGGTGCCAAAGCGGCCGTCGCCACCACCAAAGGGCGCGACCACAGGGCGCGCGAGCACGTTCACAAAATGAATCGACACCAAGCCTTGGGCCACGGCCATTTCGGCCAAGTGGCCGATGCGGCCCAGGTGGTGAGATCGGCTCAGGGCCACGGTGCACACGCCGTGTTGCTTGGCCCGCTCAATGCCCATTTGCATGGCTTGCGCACCGGTGATCTGGCCATAGCCACGCTGGCCGTCAAGGTTCAGCAAGGGCCCGGTGTCCAGCAAGACCTTGACACCCGTGTTGGGCGACAACCCCCCTTCGAGCACCGCGTCCACATAGCGCGGCGCCATGCCCACGCCGTGCGAGTCGTGGCCACTCAGGTTGGCCATGACCAGGTTGTCGGCCACTTGCGCGGCCTCGGCCGGGGCGCTGCCGGTCATCGCGATGATGCGGGTGATGTATTGGCGCAGATCGGTGGCTTGGATGAGTTGGCTCATGAGGGGGCTTTCAATACGAAGAGGTTGTAGGAGCGCACTCCTGTGCGCGATGTTTTTTTGGGGCGTGTGCCACGCCCATCGCCCACGGGGTGGGCTCCTACATGGAGGCTGTGGGTATTTGTAGGAGCGCACCCCGTGCGCGATGTGGGGCGAGCCGCAATGCGGGTCAATGTGTTCACATCACCGCACCAACTTGCCACGGCACGAACTCGTTTTGCCCATAGCCGTGGCGCTCGCTCTTGGTCGGTTCGCCCGACGCGGCGGCCAGGATCATCTCGAAAATGCGTTGTCCCATGTCGGCGATGCTCACGCCGCCGTCCACGATCTCGCCGCAGTTCAGATCCATGTCTTCTTCCTGTTTTTTCCACAAAGCGGTGTTGGTCGAGAACTTGAGGCTGGGCGATGGCGCGCAGCCATAAGCGCTGCCGCGCCCGGTGGTAAAGCAAATCAAGTTGGCCCCACCCGCGACTTGGCCCGTGGCGCTCACCGGGTCATAGCCCGGCGTGTCCATGTAGACAAAGCCTTTGGCCGTGACCGGCTCGGCGTATTCGTACACAGCTTGCAGGTTGCTGGTGCCACCTTTGGCCACCGCGCCCAATGATTTCTCCAGGATGGTGGTCAGGCCACCCGCCTTGTTGCCGGGGGATGGGTTGTTGTTCATCTCGCCGCCGTTGATGGCGGTGTAGTTTTCCCACCAGCGGATGCGCTCGATGAGTTTGTGCGCCACTTCGGGCTTGACAGCGCGGCGCGTGAGCAAATGCTCGGCACCATAAATCTCAGGCGTTTCGCTCAGGATCGCGGTGCCGCCGTGCTGCACCAGCAAGTCCACCGCTGCGCCTAAAGCCGGGTTGGCGCTGATGCCTGAATAACCGTCAGAGCCGCCGCACTGCAGACCGATGGTGATGTGTTCGGCACTGCAAGGCTCGCGTTGGGTGGCGTTGGCGCGGGGCAGCATCTCTTCGATAAGCAGGATGCCCTTTTCCACCGTCAGGCGTGTGCCGCCTGTGTCCTGGATGTTGAAGACCTTGAGCGTGTCTCCCACGCGCAAGCTGCTGCGTGACAGCCAGGTGCCCAGTTGGTTGGACTCGCAGCCCAGGCCCACCACCACCACGCCCCAGAAGTTGGCGTGTGTGGCATAACCGGCCAGCGTGCGCTCGAGCAACTGCATGCCCAGACCTTCGGTGTCCATGCCGCAGCCGGTGCCGTGGGTCAGTGCCACCACCCCGTCCACATTTGTAAAGTTGGCCAGCGCGGCGGGGTTGCTGCGTTTGGAAAAATGGTCGGCAATGGCGCGAGCCGCCGTGGCCGAGCAGTTCACGCTCGACAGCACGCCGATGTAGTTGCGTGTGGCCACGCGGCCGTCTGCGCGCTTGTAGCCCATGAAGGTGGCCTGCTTGCGGGCAGGTTCGGGTGTCACGTCTTGCCCGATGGCGTAATCGCGCTCGAAGTTGCCTTTTTCAGCACCCATGTTCAGGTTCTGCGTGTGCACATGCTCGCCCGGCGCAATGGGCTGGTGCGCAAAGCCAATGATCTGGTTGTAGCGGCGCACCGGCTCACCCACGGCGATGGCGCGTGTGGCGATTTTGTGGCCCGGCGGAATCAGGCCGCGCACGGGCACGCCCTCCACGGCGTTGCCGCTCATGAGTTGGCTGCGGGCGATGACCACGTCGTCAGACGGGTGCAGGCGGATGAATGAAGTGGACATATTTTTTAATCAGTTGGGGGCTGCGCTGAACAGCTGTCCCTCAAGGTCAATAAAACTGCTTGGGCAACCACAGCACCAGGCTGGGCATGTAGGTGATGACCGCCAGGCTGCCCAGCAAGGGGAACAGCCAGGGCAAGATGGCAATCGTCGTTCGCTCCACGCTGAGCTTGGCCACGCGGGCCAACACAAAGAGCACCATGCCCATGGGCGGGTGCAACAGGCCAATCATCAAATTGAGCACCATGATCAGACCGAAGTGCACCAGGTCAATGCCCAGCTGCTGGCAAATCGGCACCAGGATGGGTACAAGTATGGTGATGGCGGCAGTGGGCTCGAGGAAGCAGCCGACAAACAGCATCAGCGCATTGGCCAGCAGCAAAAACACCCAAGGTTCTTGCGTGAAGCCCAGTACCCAAGCAGAGATGGCGGTGGTCACACCTGTGGCGGTGAGCATCCAGCCAAAAATGCTGGCAGCCGCCACAATGAACAGCACGGTGGCGGTGGTTTCCACGGTGTCCAGACTGATCTTGACGAACATTTTGAAGTTCAGTGACCGGTACCAGAAGAAGCCCAAGACGATCGCCCAAACACAGGCGGCAATCGCGCCTTCGGTGGGGGTGAACACGCCGGTGGTCATGCCGCCAATCAGGATCACCGGGGTCATGATGGGCAACACGGCCTGGAAGTTGAAAAACTTATCGGCAGCAAACAAAACGATCAGGGCCGCAAACACGGTGATCTGCGGCGGTGTGCCCATGGTTTTGACCAGCCACCAAATCGCCATTGGCCAGCCAATCACCACAGCGGTTTCGGCCAGGGCCTTGATGACTTTGGGCCACTCGAATTTCACATCGGCGCCCCAGCCGTTTTTGTGCGCGAAATAGGCCACCGTCAGCATCATCAGCAGCGCCATCAAGATGCCGGGCAAGATGCCTGCGAGGAACAGCGCACCCACCGAGACGTTAGCCATCATGCCGTAGATCACAAAGGGCAAGCTGGGCGGAATGATGGGGCCCAACGTGGCTGAAGCCGCTGTCACGCCTACTGCAAACTCGGTGCTGTAGCCATGGTCTTTCATGGCTTTGATTTCAATGGTGCCCAGGCCTGCAGCGTCGGCAATGGCCGTGCCGCTCATGCCCGCAAACACGACCGAGCCCACCACGTTGACGTGACCGAGACCGCCCTTGAGCCAGCCCACCAGGGCCAGCGCATAGTTGTAGATGCGGTTGGTGATGCCCGCGTTGTTCATCAGGTTGCCCGCCAGAATGAAGAAGGGCACGGCCAGCAGCGGAAAGCTGTCGATGCCCGAGACCATGCGGTGGATCACCACAAAGGGTGGCGAACTTTCGACAAACAAAAGGTAAATCAGTGACGCGCCCGCCATGGCAATGGCCACCGGGATGCCGCCACTCATGAGGATAAGGAAAAGGATCTTCAACATGGAGAACTTTCTAAGGGCGTTTCAGCGGTCGGTCATTTCGGATTCGGGGCGTTGCAGCACGGTGTAGCCGCGTTGCCAATGGACCTTGGCCACCCACACGGCACGCAGGCACATGGCGGCAAAACCGGCCATCACCACGCCATAAACCAGGTTCATGGGCAAGTCGATGATGGTCATCTTGTAGCTGCCCAGCTTTTGCATCATCTGGCCCGTGAGGAAGGTGGCGGCCCCAAAGAAGGCGATGCGCATCACATCGACCACAGTGCCCATGGCGCGGCCCATCCAGTCGGGCATGAAGCGAAAGAAAAAGTCCACCTGGATGTGGTTGTTTTTGGCCACGCCGATCGTGGCCCCTGTGAACACGGCTGCGATCAGCAAATAACGTGCAATTTCTTCGGTCCAAGAGGCCGAGTTGTTCATCACGTAGCGCGTGAAAAATTGGTAAAAAACCGTCAGCCCCAAGGCCCAGAAGAAGGCCAAGGCCACCCAGGCTTCGATCGGCGTGCCCGAGAGATCGACTTCGTCATCGGTCGCGTGAAACTGGCCGTCGTCGCCCATGACTTTGGGCATGGCGTCGAGGTCGGGGAGTTTGCTCATGGGGGAATCCTTGAAATCGAAAAAACGCAGCAGGTCGGACCCTGCGGGTCCGACCTGTTCAGCCAAAGGGCTTCTCTGGCTTACTTGGCCGCTTGGATCTTGTCAAAGTCAGACTGCGTGAAACCCATGGAGGTCAGGGGTTTGTTTTTCAGGACAGCATCCTGGAAAGATTTGCGGTCCACCTGTACGATTTGCAGGCCTTTTTTCTTGAACTCGTCCACCAACTCGACTTCTCGCGCTTTGATCTTGGCGGTGGCACGCGCTGCAGCTTGCTGCGTCACTTCAGTGAACATTCTTTTTTCTGCATCGCTCAATTTATTCCATAAGTGAGGCGCAACTTGAGTGATCAAACCGTCCACGATGTGACCTGTCAACATGATGGCTTTTTGCACTTCAAAAAACTTCTTGGCTTCGATGGTGGTCAAGGGGTTTTCTTGCGCTTCCACGGTCCCGTTTTGCAGGGCCAGATACACCTCGGCAAAAGCGATGGGCGTGGGGTTGGCGCCGCAGGACTCAGGTGTGGCGCGATAGGCGGGCACGTCGGGCACACGGATCTTGATGCCCTTCATGCCTTCGCAATTGGTGAATGCTTTTTGAGCCGTGGTGTGGCGTGCTCCGTAGTAGGTGTAGGCCGTGACCTGGATGCCGGTCTTGGCGCGAAATTCGTTGACCATTTCCTGGAAAATTGGACTTTTGGAGTAGGCGATTAAATGTGCATCATCCCGAAAGATGAAGGGGTAGTAAGCGATACCAAACCGTGGGTAATTGCGTGCCGCAAACGAAGAGCCGCTGATGATCATGTCCACCGTGCCCAGCGTCAGGCCCTGGTTGATGTCGGTCTCTTTGCCCAGTGTGGAGGCCGGGAAGACCTGGATATCGAACTTGCCGTTGCTGCGCTTTTTGATCTCTTCGGCGGCCCATACCGATTCGCTGTGGTACGGCTCTGATGTTTCGTAGACGTGGGCCCATTTGATTTTTTGTTGGGCCATGGCGCCGGTGCTGACCAGCAGCGTGCCCATGGTTATGGCGCCGACGGCGGCCAGGGTTTTCAGTGTGAATCGTTTGCTCATCTTGGTCTCCTCATTGGGGTTTGAAATTTGCTGACGCGGGAACAGAAAAACCACCCTAACGGGCGGGTGCGCGGCGCCAGCTCGCGCTGTATCTTTTGTGGGCTTGTTTCAGGTGCTTTTGCATGGCTTTTCGGGCCGCGCTGCTGTCACGCGCCTCGATAGCCTGCATCACTTCCATGTGTTCTGCAATGGCGGTTTGCCATGAGACGGGGTGTTCAAAATAATCACCCAGCCGTTCAAACAAGGGCCCGTTACGGGCCATCCAGTAGCGCTGCACCGTGTCGAGCAGCACGCTGTTACCGCAGGCTTGGGCGATGGCTTCGTGAAACGCTTCATCGCCTTGGCGAGGCACTTCATCCCGCGCGGCTTCGAGCTTCATTTGTTGCAGTCCGCTCTTGATGGCTTTGAGGTCGCCCTTTTGGGCGTTGGCAGCGGCAAGGGCCGCCACTTCGGCCTCGACCAGAATGCGGGCGCTCATGACCTCCAGAGGCCCCCAGTTGGCAGGGGTGTTGTCGTCCAACTCTGCCGTGGACGCTGTCGACTTGGTCCCTGTGTTTTGCCGCACATAAATGCCAGACCCCGTGCGCACCTCGATCATGCCTTCCACTTCCAGCGCGATCAGGGCTTCGCGCACCGAAGGGCGGCTCACGCCCAGCTGCACGGCCAGGTCGCGCTCGGCCGGCAGACGCGAACCCAGCCCGAACTCGCCCGACACCATCAGCTGCCGAAGTTGTTCGGCAATCTGGCGGTACAAGCGCTGTGGGGCCACGGTATGCAAGGGCATAGGGAATCAGGGATAACGTGAATTGGACAAGTGGTCAGACCAGTTGCACAATCATCACATGATCAAAAGCTATTGCAACTCCGCACAAACCCGCATGGCGGCTGTCACGCAAACGACGTGTGTTGCTGCGGGGGTGTCGCATGCTTCAAGGCCTTGAAACCCATGTCCTTGCAGGTGCCGCTGCTGGTACCGCTGCTGGCTGTTGATCTTCTTCGCCTGTTTTTTTACCCTCCTTGCTGCCCCACATGACCCCCGTCACCATTGATCGCGTGAGCCTTCGGCAAGTCAACTTGCCACCCAAGGTCTTGCGCACCGACGCCATCCAGTCCTTTGTGACGCAAGAGACCATTTTGCTCACGCTGCACTGCAGCGATGGCATCCCGGCCACGGGCTACGCCTACACGATTGGCACCGGTGGCTCTTCGGTCATGGCCTTGCTCAAGGACCACCTGGCGCCGCGACTGATCGGGCGCAACCCGGTCTTGGTCGAAGCCATCTGGAAAGACCTGTTTTTCCACACCCATGCCACCGCTGTGGGGGCCATGACCAGCTTGGCGCTGGCTTGTGTGGACACCGCTTTGTGGGACTGGCGGGCGCAAAGCCAGGGCTTGCCGCTGTGGCAGTTGCTGGGCGGGGCGCAGCCGCGTGTGCCGCTGTACACCACCGAAGGCGGTTGGTTGCATTTGTCGCCCCAGGCGCTGGTGGACCAAACGCTGGAAGCGCAAGCGCAAGGCTTCAAAGGCGCCAAGATCAAGATTGGCCGCCCCCATGTGAGCGAAGATGTGGCCCGTCTGAGCGCGGTGCGCGATGCGGTGGGGCCGGGCTTTGACTTGATGACCGATGCCAACCAAGGCTTCAACCGGGCAGAGGCTGTGCGCCGGGCGCGGGCTTTTGACGGGTTGGGCTTGGCGTGGATGGAAGAGCCCATGCCCGCCGAAGACGTGTCGGGGCACCGCCAGTTGCGCGAGCACACCACCATCCCCGTGGCGGTGGGCGAATCGATGTACCACCCGATGCAGTTTCGCGAATACCTGGAGCAGGGCGCTTGCTCCATCGTGCAGCCCGATGTGGCCCGCATTGGTGGCATCACGCCTTGGATCAAAACTGCGCACTTGGCCGAAACTTTTGACGTGGCGGTTTGTCCGCACTTTTTGATGGAGTTGCATGTGAGCCTTTGCGCCGCCGTGCCCAATGCCACATGGGTCGAATACATCCCGCAACTCGACGACATCACCACCTCGCGCATGCAGGTGCAGGGCGGTTATGCCCTGCCACCCGAAACCCCCGGCCTGGGCATCGCCTGGGACTGGGCGGCCATCACCGCAAGACAAATCACCCAACTGGAGATCAAAGCACCATGAGACTCAAAGGAAAAATTGCACTCGTCACTGCCGCCGGGCAAGGCATTGGCCAAGCCGCCGCATTGGCCATGGCCGCTGAAGGCGCCACCGTGTACGCCACCGATGTGAACGCCGAGCTGCTCAAGTCTTACCAAGGTGTGGCGAACGTTCACACTGCCGTTCTGAACGTGCTGGACAAAAAAGCGATTGCCGCCCAAGTGGCCAGCCTCACGCGAATTGACATCATCTTTAACTGCGCAGGCTTTGTGCACAACGGCAACATCGAACTGGCCACCGACGAAGACTGGGAATTTGCCTTCAACCTGAACGTGCGATCGCAGTTCTGGATGATCCAGGCGGCCATCCCCAAAATGCTGTCGCAGTTCGAAAAAGACGGCCAGGGTGGCAGCATCATCAACATGGCCAGCGTGTGCTCCAGCGTTCGCGGCCTGCCCAACCGTTTCATCTATGGCGCGAGCAAAGCGGCCGTCATTGGTTTGACCAAAAGCGTGGCGGCCGATTACGTGCGCAAGGGCATTCGCTGCAATTGCATTTGCCCCGGCACGGTGGACACGCCCTCGCTGCAAGACCGCATCAACAGCTATGCCGACCCGGTGCAGGCTCGCCAAGATTTCATCAACCGCCAGCCCATGGGCCGTTTGGCCCAAGCGCACGAGATCGCGCCCATCGTCACCTTCCTCGCTTCCGACGAATCCATCTTCGCCACCGGCAATGCCTACATGGTCGACGGTGGCATGACCATTTGATAAACCCCACTTCAACCGCAGAAAGACACACATGAACTTGCTCGACATGAAAGGCCGCCACGCGGTCATCACCGGTGGGGCTACCGGTTTGGGCTATGCCATCGCACAGCGCATGCTCGCATCAGGTGCACGGGTCACCATCTGGGACCGCGATGTAGCCGGCATGACCCATGCGGCCGAGCAACTGCGCAAGGGCCAGTTGGGTGCGTTGGTCAACACCGTGCAGGTCGATGTGGCCGATCACGCCTCTGTGGTGCAAGCCACGGGGCAGACCACGGCGTTGGCGGGCGTCGATGTGCTGGTCAACAGCGCCGGCATCACCGGCCCCAACGTCAAAGTGTGGGACTACCCGGTCGATGCCTGGAAGCAGGTGTTCGATGTGAACGTGCACGGCTTGTTCCATTGCTGCCGCGAACTCAGCGCCCACATGAAGTCGCGCAACTACGGGCGCATCGTCAACATCGCCTCGGTCGCGGGCAAAGACGGCAACCCCAACGCCAGCGCGTACAGCGCGAGTAAAGCCGCCGTGATTGGCCTCACCAAATCGTTGGGCAAGGAGTTGGCCGACACGGGTGTGCGCGTCAACTGTGTCACCCCGGCGGCTGTGAAGACGGCGATTTTTGATCAAATGACGCCCGAGCACATCCAGTTCATGCTCTCCAAGATTCCGATGGCCCGCTTTGGCGAGCCCGAAGAAGTCGCCGCCATGGTCACCTGGCTGAGCACCGAAGAATGTTCCTTCTCCACTGGCGCGGTCTTTGATCTGTCCGGCGGCCGCTCCACTTATTGATTTTTTAAACACTGAAAGGCAACTATGAAACTCGTTCGCTATGGCCAACCCGGCAAAGAAAAACCAGGCCTGATCGACGCCGACGGCCGCTTGCGCGACTTGAGTGGCGTGGTCAAAGACATCTCGCCCGACCAACTGAATGACAAAGCTTTGGCCAAGTTGGCCAAGGTCAAAACCGACAAGCTGCCCCTGGTGCGTGGCAAAAAACGCTTCGGCACGCCCATCTCATACACCAGCAAGTTCATCGCCATCGGCCTGAACTACGCCGACCACGCGGCCGAGTCCAACATGCCCATCCCGGCCGAGCCGATCGTCTTCACTAAAACCATTTCTTGCATTCAAGGTGCTGATGACGACGTGATGCTGCCCAAAGGCTCCAAGAAAACCGACTGGGAAGTCGAGCTGGGCATCGTCATTGGTACCCGCACGCGCTATGTCACGCAAAAAGACGCCCTGAACCACGTGGCCGGTTACTGCGTGGTCAACGACGTGAGCGAGCGCGAATACCAACTCGAGCGCGGCGCCACGTGGGACAAGGGCAAGGGTTGCGACACCTTCGGTCCCGTGGGCCCTTGGCTGGTCACGCGCGACGAAGTGCCCAACCCGCAAGCTTTGGGCATGTGGCTTGATGTGAACGGTGTGCGCTTTCAAACCGGCAACACCAAGACCATGATTTTTGGCGTGGCCAAGCTCGTAAGCTATGTGAGCCAGTTCATGACCCTCGAGCCAGGCGACATCATCACCACCGGCACACCACCGGGCGTGGGCATGGGCGTCAAAGTCGACGGCAAGTCTGCACCTGTGTACTTGAAGCGTGGCGACGTGATGCGTTTGGGCATTGATGGTCTGGGCGAGCAAACTCAGAAAGTGGTGGCCTTCAAGCTCTGAGACACCGACAAGGCGCATGGCCCGGGCCTTCTGCCCGGGCATGCGTCCGCCCGTTTGATGGGCTGCACATCAGCGTGCGCTCAGCACCGGTTCGCTGGAGCAGTGGGATCTTCACGCGAAACATCTACACTTGGGGTCTATGTCCGAGCCCACATTCCCCCTCCAAACCGCTCCTGTTCAAACGGTCGCCATTTCGCTGGACGACCGCAGTTACGACATCCAGATTGGCCAAGGCCTGCTGAGCCGCCCTGAAGCTTGGGCCGGTTTGCCCAAAGCGCAGACCGCGATGATCGTGACCAACGACACGATTTCCCCGCTTTACGAAGCCGCATTGCGCAGCGTCATTGCCCCGCACTACAAAAAAGTACACACCGTAGTGCTGCCGGACGGTGAGGCGCACAAAGACTGGCCAACCCTGAACCTGATTTTTGACGCGCTGCTGGGTTATGGTTGCGACCGCAAAACCGTGCTGTTCGCACTGGGTGGCGGTGTGGTGGGCGATACGACCGGCTTTGCGGCCGCCAGTTACATGCGTGGTGTTCCTTTTGTGCAGGTGCCGACCACACTTTTGTCGCAGGTGGATTCGTCGGTGGGCGGCAAGACCGCCATCAACCACCCGCTGGGCAAAAATATGATCGGCGCGTTTTACCAGCCAGTGCGGGTGGTGTGCGACCTGAACACCTTGGCCACCTTGCCTCCGCGTGAGTTGAGCGCGGGCCTGGCCGAAGTCATCAAATACGGCCCGATTGCCGACATGGCCTTCCTCGACTGGATCGAGGCGAACATCGACGCCTTGATGGCGCAAGACCCGGCTGCGCTGGCCCATGCCGTCAAGCGCAGCTGCGAGATCAAGGCCTGGGTGGTGGGGCAGGACGAGCGCGAAGCGGGTCTGCGGGCCATCCTGAATTTTGGTCACACCTTTGGCCACGCCATCGAAGCCGGTTTGGGCTTTGGCGTCTGGCTGCACGGCGAGGCCGTGGGCTGCGGCATGGTCATGGCCGCCGAGCTGTCGCAGCGCCTGGGCAAAGTCGATGCTGCTTTTGTGGCGCGTCTGAGGGCTTTGATTTCGCGTGCAGGCTTGCCGGTGCGCGGCCCGGTCATTGACGCGGCCGACAACGCAGGACATTACATCGAACACATGCGGCTGGACAAGAAAGCCATCGGTGGCGACATCCAGTTTGTGGTGATCGATGGGCCTGGTCATGCCACGGTTTGCGGTACGCCCGACGCGATGGTGCGCGAAGTGATCAACACCTGCTGCGCCTGAGGCGCTGCGATGTTGCTCAGCGATTTGTCACCCGGGTCTGTGCAAGCAGTCGGTCCTTTGTCGGCCTTGGCCTGCGACCCGGCGCACACCCGGGGGCGCCGCTTTGCCGAGCCGCCAGCGCCCACGCGCAATGCGTATCAAAGAGACCGTGACCGTATCGTGCACTCCACCGCGTTTCGGCGGCTGGTCTACAAGACGCAGGTGTTCCTTAACCACGAAGGTGACTTGTTCCGCACGCGGCTCACGCACTCGCTCGAGGTCGCGCAGCTGGGCCGCTCGATTGCAAGGGCCCTTGGCCTGAACGAGGATTTGGTGGAAGCTATTGCGCTGGCGCACGACCTGGGCCACACGCCTTTTGGACATGCGGGACAAGATGCACTGAATGAATGCATGGCCGAGCACGGCGGCTTTGAACACAACCTGCAAAGCCTGCGCGTGGTCGACCAACTCGAAGAGCGCTACCCGGCGTTTGACGGTCTGAATCTGAGCTTTGAAACCCGCGAAGGCGTTCTCAAGCACTGCTCACGCGCCAATGCCGAGCAGCTGGAGCGGGCCGAGCCCGGTGGTGTGGCGCGTCGCTTCATTGACCGCACCCAACCCAGTCTGGAGGCTCAGCTGTGCAATCTGGCCGATGCGATTGCCTACAACGCGCACGACATCGACGATGGTGTGCGATCGGGGCTGATCACGGTGGCGCAATTGCTGGAGGTGAAGCTGTTTGCGTATTACCACCAGCAAACCTTGGCCGAGCACCCTGGTTTGTCGACCAAGCCGCGACGACTGCTGTATGAAACCATCCGACGCATGCTGAGCGATCAGGTGTACGACGTGATCGACACCACGCGGCAAGCGGTGATCCAAGCTGGTGTGCACACGCTCAACGATGCCCGTCGCGCTGGCCCGTTGGTGGCTTTCAGCACCGACATGAAGTCGCGCAGCAGCGAGCTGCAGAAGTTTTTGTTTGCGCAGCTGTATCGCCACCCGCAAGTCATGCACACCACCGTACAGGCGCAGCAGGTGGTGCACGAGTTGTTTGCCGCTTATGTGGCCCAGCCTGCAGAAATGCCCACCGACTTTGCCGCTGCCACCCACGTGCATCGCACAGTGGCCGACTACATTGCCGGCATGACCGACCGCTTCGCCCTGCGCGAACACGAACGCCTGACGGGGCGCAAGTTGCTGTGAGTCTGGTGCCCGCCCAGCGCGCCGCCTGGATTGTCGTCCTCGCAGGCGGCGTGGCGGCCTTGCAGGTAGGCAAGCTGCCGCCCGCCTTGCCGGCGCTGCAGGCCGAGCTGGGCCTGACGCTGGTGCAGTCCGGTTTCCTCTTGTCCATGGTGCAGCTCGCCGGCATGAGCCTGGCGGTGTTCATGGGCTTGTGGGCCGATGGCATGGGCCTTCGGCGCAGCATGGTGCGCGGCTTGTGCCTGCTGGCGCTGGCCAGTGGCTTGGGCGCATTCGCGACCTCGGTCACCGCTTTGCTGGCACTGCGGGCCATCGAAGGCTTGGGTTTTTTGCTGGTAGCCTTGCCCGCTCCCGCCTTGATTCGTCGCCTGGTGCCTGTGGCCCAACTGCCCGGCATGCTGGGCGTGTGGGGCGCGTACATGCCCACGGGGACGGCGCTGGCCCTGTTGGCCGGGCCGCTGTTCATTCCGGCTTGGGGCTGGAATGCTTGGTGGGGTTTGTTTGCGATGGTGTCGCTGGCCATGGCGGCGGCTTTGCTGCGGGCGGTGCCCGCCGATCCGGTGGCTGCACAACCACGGCAATCGCATGGCGCGGTAGGGTCCTGGCAGCGCTTGCGCAGCACCTTGGGGGCTCGCGGCCCCTGGCTGGTGGCGCTCACCTTTGGCATGTATTCCGGGCAGTGGTTGGCGGTGGTCGGGTTTTTGCCGTCCATTTATGCCGCCGCTGGCGTGAGCGGGGCGCTGCTGGGTGTGCTCACGGCGCTGGCGGCTGCGGTGAACATCGCCGGCAACATGGCGTCTGGTCGATTGCTGCAACGCGGCTGGGCCCCCCGCACCACGCTGTGGCTGGGCTTTGGCGCCATGGCTTTGGGCAGCACGCTGGCATTTGCCGCCGTTACCGAGGGGTGGCCGTGGCTGCGCTTTGCCGGGGTGCTGTTCTTCTCGGGCATGGGCGGCTTGGTGCCGGGCACGCTGTTCAGCCTGGCGGTGCGTCTGGCCCCGGGTGAGCAGCAAGTGGCCACCACAGTGGGCTGGGTGCAGCAGTTGTCTGCTCTGGGCCAGTTTGTGGGACCGCCCGTGGTGGCGGCCTTGGCGGCGCACGCTGGCGGCTGGCAACTCACCCCGCTTTTGACCCTGGGGTGTTGTGCGGTGGGTGCGGTGCTGGCTTGGGCCGCTGGGCGCTTGCTCTCGCAGGCACAATCTCGCTCATGACCGACCTGAACATCCCCGAAATTGTCGACACCGTGCGCTGGCTTGAGCGCGCCGTGATTGGCCTCAACCTGTGCCCTTTTGCCAAAGCCCCGCATGTCAAGGGCCAGATCCATTACGTGCTGAGCGAGGCCAAAGGCCTTGAGGGCCTGCGCGACGAGTTGATTGAGCAGTTACAGGCACTGGTCGCTATGGAAGCCGAAAAGCGTGAGACCGTGCTCTTGATCGTGCCGCAAATGCTGCAGGATTTTCTGGAGTTCAACGATTTTCTGGACGAAGCCGACGCCGTTTTGCAAGAGCTCGATTTGGAGGGCGTGTTTCAGGTGGCGAGTTTTCACCCGCAATTCCAGTTTGCCGACACCGAGCCGGATGACATCGGCAATTTCACCAACCGCTCGCCTTACCCCACGTTGCACCTGCTGCGCGAGGAAAGCATCGACCGGGCGGTGGAGGCTTTCCCCGAAGCCGAAATGATTTATCAAACCAACATTCAGACGATGGACAAGCTGGGGGCTGAGGGCTGGAAAAAGTTGGATGTAGGGCCACACGACTGAGTCGGTCATTCGTAAACCCCGAATAGAGTGTCATTTGGTGGTGTTGTCCCCAATCAAGATGTTGCCTGCAGTGATGCGCACACCGTTTGCATGGCGACCGAGGGGGCTCAACCATGAAATTCTTCCAAGTTGTGGAAGAAATACAGGGTTGCAACGGCATCAATCTGTCTAAATGAAAAGTCAAAAAATAGGTTCAATGGATACATGCCAAAACACAAACTCAGCATTGACCCCAAACCACTGGACCTCGATCTTAGACCTGGTCAGTCGCTGGAGCTGCTCAAAGAACTGCACATCCTGACCCGCGAGGGTAAGCTCAACCAGGACTCGCGCCGCAAGCTCAAGCAGGTTTACCACCTGTTCCAGTTCATCGAAAAACTGCTCAAAGAGTTGCCCGCCAGCGACACCGGTCCCACGCTGGCCGATCATGGTGCGGGTAAGTCGTATCTGGGCTTCATCATTTACGACTTGTTTTTCAAAGCCCTGGGTCGGGGCACGATCTACGGCATCGAAACGCGCAGCGAACTGGTGGAATCGTCGAAAGCGTTGGCTCAAAAATTGGGCTTTGATCGCATGCGCTTTTTGAACGTCAGCGTGGCCGACTCCACCCAAAGCACCGACTTGCCGGAACAGATCGACGTGGTCACCGCGCTGCATGCCTGCGACACCGCCACCGACGACGCCATCGCCTTTGGCCTGCAAAAGAAGGCCCGCTTCATGGTGCTGGTGCCTTGTTGCCAGGCCGAACTGGCCCGGGCACTCAACCAGAACAAGGCGCTCAATTTGCAGCGCACGCCTTTGGCCGAACTGTGGCGTCACCCCCTGCACACCCGCGAAATTGGCAGTCAGCTCACCAACGTGCTGCGTTGCCTTTACCTGGAGTCACAAGGCTACCAAGTGACCGTGACCGAACTGGTGGGCTGGGAGCACTCGATGAAGAACGAGTTGATTCTGGCGAAGTACATCGGGCAGAAAAAGCGCGCATCAGGAGAGCGCTTGCAGGCTCTGCTCCAGGAGTTTGGGGTGGAGGCACTGATGGGGGGGCGCTATACCCTGATCGCTCAACCTCAGGCAGTCTGACCTGGAACTAATTGGTTAATTAGGGTCAGATCCCAATTAAACTGGCGCTATCAATTCGGGAGTTTTCTCATGGCACGCCAACCCCGCCTGACCGTTGCAGGCTATTCCCACCACATCATCCAGCGCGGCAATGACCGCCAGGCCATCGTGCGCGACGATGCGGACCGCGAGCGTTTGCTGACGCTGTGGCAAGAGCATGCGCAAACTTTCAAGGTGGCCATCCATGCTTACGTGATCATGGACAACCATTTTCATTTGCTGCTCACACCCGAAACCGACACTGGCTTGCCGCAGATGATGCAGGCTGTAGGCCGGGCCTATGTGCGTTACTTCAATTTACGGCACCAGCGCACCGGCACATTGTGGGAAGGGCGCTACCGCAGCAACCTGATTGAGAGTGAGCGTTATCTTTTGGCGTGCATGGTTTACATCGACCTGAACCCGGTGCGGGCAGGCATGGTTGGGCAGGCTGCTGACTTCAAATGGTCCAGTCATAGGCACTGTATTGGGCAGTTGAGTGACAAGTGGGTGACGCCGCACGCCCTGTTTTGGGGCTTGGGCAACACGCCATTTGCGCGCGAAGCGGCCTATGCCGATTTGGTGCAAAGCGGTTTGGCGCAGTCCCAAAAGGAGCAGTTGACGCAAAGCGCTTTGTCGGGTTGGGCCTTGGGGACGGCCGATTTTGTAGGGCAATTGCAGCAATCCACAGCGCGCCGACTAATGCCAGGCAAGGCCGGGCGGCCATTTAATAAAATGCCCAATTGAATCTGTCCCCAATTAAATCAAAGTCGACCCAAAAGCGAAATTAATTGGGATCTGACCCCAATTAAAATGTTTGGCATGGATGCTGCTGTGCACTACACTCCTCGGTCTGCGTGAAAACCCTTAGGAGCGCCCATGACTTCGGCCAGTGCAAAAGAACATTTCCAATCGACCGGTTTGTACGATCCGGCCAATGAACACGATGCTTGCGGTGTCGGCTTTGTCGCCCACATTAAAGGACACAAGACGCACGCCATCGTCACCCAGGCACTGCAGATTTTGCAAAACCTGGACCACCGGGGTGCGGTGGGCGCCGATGCGCTCATGGGCGACGGTGCTGGTATCTTGATTCAGCTGCCCGATGCGCTGTACCGCGAAGAGATGGCCCGGGCTGGAACGGCCCCTGACGGCTCTGTGGGCGTGGCGCTGCCACCCTTTGGTGAATACGGCGTCGGCATGGTCTTCTTGCCCAAAGAACATGCTTCACGCATGGCTTGCGAGCAAGAGCTGGAACGCGCGGTCAAGGCCGAAGGCCAAGTGGTGCTGGGCTGGCGCGATGTGCCTGTGAACCGCGACATGCCCATGTCGCCCACCGTGCGTGAAAAAGAGCCGGTCATGCGGCAGATTTTCATCGGACGTGGTGCCGATGTGATCGTGCAAGACGCGCTGGAGCGCAAGCTGTACGTGATCCGCAAGACGGCCAGTGCCGCCATCCAGGCACTGAACTTGACGCACAGCAACGAGTACTACATCCCCAGCATGTCCAGCCGCACCGCGGTGTACAAGGGCTTGCTGCTTGCCGACCAAGTGGGCACCTATTACCTGGATCTGCAAGACGAGCGCTGCGTCTCGGCCCTGGGCCTGGTGCACCAGCGTTTTTCCACCAACACCTTCCCCGAGTGGCCATTGGCCCACC
Organism: Limnohabitans sp. 2KL-51; assembly: GCF_003063645.1. Taxonomy (GTDB): domain Bacteria; phylum Pseudomonadota; class Gammaproteobacteria; order Burkholderiales; family Burkholderiaceae_C; genus Limnohabitans_A. The sequence continues at coordinate 87,334 of NZ_NESJ01000009.1, read as the reverse complement.
CCTACCGCTATGTAGCGCACAACGGTGAGATCAACACCGTCAAGGGCAACTACAACTGGATGAAGGCGCGTGAAGGCGTGATGTCTTCGCCCGTGTTGGCCGCCGACCTGCAAAAGCTCTACCCCATCAGCTTCGCCGGTCAGTCTGACACCGCTACCTTTGACAACTGCCTAGAACTGCTGACGATGGCGGGCTACCCCATCAGCCAGGCCGTGATGATGATGATCCCCGAGCCTTGGGAGCAGCACACCACCATGGACGAGCGCCGCAAGGCCTTTTATGAATACCACGCCGCGATGCTGGAGCCCTGGGACGGCCCCGCCTCGATCGTGTTCACCGACGGCCGCCAGATTGGCGCCACACTGGACCGCAACGGCCTGCGCCCATCGCGCTACATCATCACCGACGACGACATGGTCATCATGGGTTCGGAGACCGGCGTGCTGCCGATTCCTGAAAGCAAGATCGTGCGCAAGTGGCGTCTGCAGCCGGGCAAGATGTTCCTGATCGATCTGGAACAAGGCCGCATGATCAACGACGAAGAGTTGAAGGCCGGTTTGGCCAGCGCCAAACCTTACAAGCAGTGGATAGAAAACCTGCGCGTCAAGCTGGACGACGTCGCCGCGGCCCCTTTGGCCCCCGCTTCTGATGTGGCCTTGCTCGACCTGCAACAAGCCTTTGGCACCACACAAGAAGACATCAAGTTCTTGTTGGCCCCCATGGCCTCGGCCGGTGAAGAAGCCATTGGCTCCATGGGCAACGACAGCCCACTGGCCGTTCTGTCCGACAAAAACAAGCCGCTGTACAACTACTTCAAGCAGTTGTTCGCGCAGGTGACCAACCCCCCGATTGACCCGATCCGCGAAGCGATCGTGATGTCGCTGGTGTCCTTCATCGGCCCCAAGCCGAACTTGCTGGACATCAACCAGGTCAACCCGCCTATGCGCCTCGAAGTGAGCCAGCCGATCCTGGACTTCGCCGACATGGCCAAGCTGCGCAACATCGAGCAAGCCACTAAGGGCAAGTTCAAGAGTGCGACGCTGGACATCACTTACCCCGCGTTGTGGGGCCGCGAAGGCGTGGAAGCCAAGCTGGCATCGCTGTGCGCCGAAGCAGTGGACGCCATCAAGGGCGGCCACAACATCTTGATCATCAGCGACCGGGGCGTGAACGCCACCCAAGTGGCCGTGCCCGCACTGCTGGCGCTCTCCAGCATCCACCAGCACCTGGTCACTGCGGGCCTGCGCACCACGGCTGGTTTGGTGGTCGAGACCGGCACTGCCCGCGAAGTGCACCACTTTGCGGTGCTGGCCGGTTACGGCGCCGAAGCCGTGCACCCTTACCTGGCCATGGAAACCTTGGCCGCGCTGCACAAAGAGTTGCCCGGCGATTTGTCCGCCGAGAAAGCCCTCTACAACTACGTCAAGGCGATCGGCAAGGGCCTGTCCAAGATCATGTCCAAGATGGGCGTGTCGACCTACATGTCGTATTGCGGTTCACAGTTGTTTGAAGCCATTGGGATCAACACCGAAACCATCAACAAGTACTTCACCGGCACTTCCAGCCGCGTGGGCGGCATTGGCGTGTTCGAGATCGCCGAAGAAGCCTTCCGGATGCACGCCGCTGCATTTGGCGACGACCCGATCCTGGCCACCATGCTCGACGCTGGCGGCGAATACGCCTGGCGCGCCCGTGGTGAAGAGCACATGTGGACGCCGGATGCGATCGCCAAGTTGCAGCACTCCACCCGTGCCAACAACTTCAGCACCTACAAGGAATACGCGCAGATCATCAACGACCAAAGCAAGCGCCACATGACGCTGCGCGGCCTGTTCGAGTTCAAGATCGACCCGTCCAAAGCCATCCCGCTGGAGCAAGTCGAGCCTGCGGCCGAAATCGTCAAACGTTTCGCCACCGGCGCGATGTCGCTGGGCTCGATCTCCACCGAAGCGCACGCCACTCTGGCCGTGGCCATGAACCGCATCGGCGGCAAGAGCAACACGGGCGAGGGCGGTGAAGACGCCAACCGTTACCGCAACGAACTCAGAGGCATCCCGATCAAGTTGGGCGATTCCTTGAAGAGTGTGATCGGTGCAGAAAACGTCGAAGTGGACATGCCTTTGGCCGCCGGTGACAGCCTGCGCTCCAAGATCAAACAAGTCGCGTCGGGCCGCTTCGGTGTGACGGCCGAATACCTGTCCAGCGCCGACCAGATCCAGATCAAGATGGCCCAGGGTGCCAAACCCGGTGAAGGCGGCCAGTTGCCTGGCGGTAAAGTGTCCGATTACATCGGCAAGCTGCGCCATTCGGTGCCCGGTGTCGGTTTGATCTCGCCACCTCCGCACCATGACATCTACTCCATCGAGGACTTGGCCCAGCTGATCCACGACCTGAAGAACGTGGCCCCGCACAGCGACATCAGCGTGAAACTCGTGTCCGAAATCGGCGTGGGCACGATTGCCGCCGGTGTGGCCAAGTGCAAGGCCGACCACGTGGTGATCGCTGGCCACGACGGCGGCACGGGCGCATCGCCCTGGTCGTCGGTCAAGCATGCTGGCTCACCTTGGGAAATCGGACTGGCCGAAACCCAGCAGACCCTGGTGCTCAACGGCCTGCGTGGTCGTATCCGTGTGCAGGCTGATGGCCAGATGAAGACCGGCCGTGACGTGGCGATTGGTGCTTTATTGGGCGCTGACGAGTTCGGATTTGCCACCGCACCGCTGGTGGTCGAGGGCTGCATCATGATGCGCAAATGCCATCTGAACACCTGCCCCGTGGGCGTGGCCACGCAAGACCCGACTTTGCGCGCCAAGTTCACCGGCAAGCCCGAGCATGTCGTGAACTATTTCTTCTTCATCGCCGAAGAAGTGCGCCAGATCATGGCTCAGCTGGGCATTGCCAAGTTTGACGACTTGGTGGGTCGCGCCGACCTGCTCGACATGAAGAGCGGTGTGGAACACTGGAAAGCCAAGGGCCTGGACTTTGGTCGCTTGCTGGCTGTGCCGCAAGTGTCCTCTACTGTGGCTGTGCGCCATGTGGACACCCAAGACCACGGCCTCGAAAAAGCCCTGGACAACGTGCTGATCGCCAAGAGCCGCGCTGCCATCGACAAGGGCGAAAAAGTCCAGTTCATGGAAGTCGCCCGCAACGTGAACCGCTCGGTCGGTGCCATGTTGTCCGGTGCGGTGACCAAGGTGCACCCCGAAGGTTTGCCTGATGACACCCTGCGCATCCAGCTCGAAGGCACGGGCGGTCAGTCCTTTGGTGCATTCCTGGCCAAGGGCATTACGCTGTACCTGATTGGTGAGGCCAACGACTACACCGGCAAAGGTTTGTCGGGCGGTCGCATCGTGGTGCGCCCGAGCTTGGAGTTCCGTGGCGTGGCCTCGCAAAACATCATCGTGGGCAACACCGTCATGTACGGCGCGACCACCGGTGAAGCCTTCTTCGCGGGCGTGGCCGGTGAGCGTTTCGCGGTACGCCTGTCGGGCGCGACGGCGGTCGTCGAAGGCACTGGCGACCACGGTTGCGAATACATGACCGGCGGCACTGTCGCGGTCTTGGGTAAAACCGGCCGCAACTTCGGCGCAGGCATGAGCGGCGGTATCGCTTATGTGTACGACGAAGACGGCGAGTTCGCTTCGCGCTGCAACACCGCCATGGTCAGCATGGAAAAAGTGCTGACAGCGACCGAGCAAGAAGCGCAAGTGGACCGCAAGGTCTGGCACCGCGACCAAGCCGACGAAGCGCAACTCAAGAAACTGCTGGAAGACCACCACAAGTGGACCGGCAGCCAGCGTGCGCGCGAACTGCTGGACCACTGGGCCACGGCACGCGCCAAGTTCGTGAAAGTGTTCCCGAACGAATACAAGCGCGCCTTGGGCGAGATCAACGCGCGCAAAGTGGCGAGCGCGGCCAAGGCCGCCCAGCCCGTGGCCGCCTGAGCCGAACGTCAAGATTGAAGGAATAGCATCATGGGAAAAATCACCGGCTTCATGGAATTTGAGCGCATCGAAGAGGGCTACAAACCCGTCACCGAGCGCCTGAAAAACTACGGCGAATTCGTGATCGGTTTGACCGAAGAGCAATCCAAAACCCAAGCAGCACGCTGCATGGACTGCGGCACACCGTTTTGCAACAGCGGCTGCCCAGTCAACAACATCATTCCGGACTTCAACAACCTGGTGTTTGAAGGCGACTGGAAAAACGCGATCGAGGTCCTGCACAGCACCAACAATTTCCCCGAGTTCACCGGCCGTATTTGCCCCGCGCCTTGCGAAGCCGCTTGCGTGGTCAACTTCAACGACGATGCCGTGGGCATCAAGTCGATTGAGCACGCCATCATCGACCGCGCTTGGGCCGAAGGCTGGGTCACGCCCCGTCCCGCCAAAGTCAAGACCGGCAAGACCGTGGCTGTGATCGGCGCAGGCCCCGCAGGCCTGGCTGCTGCGCAGCAGCTGGCGCGAGCGGGTCATGCTGTGACCTTGTTCGAAAAGAACGACCGCGTGGGTGGTTTGCTGCGTTACGGCATCCCTGACTTCAAGATGGAAAAGACGCACATCGACCGCCGAGTGCAGCAGCTCGAAGCCGAAGGCGTGAAGATCCGAGCCAGCGTGCTGGTCGGCGAGTGGCCCAAGGATTCCAAGGTCACCAACTGGGCCAAGGAAACCATCAGCGCCGAGCAGCTCAAGAAAGACTTTGATGCCGTGTTGCTCACGGGCGGTTCCGAGCAGTCGCGTGATTTGCCCGTGCCCGGTCGCGACCTGGACGGTATCCATTTCGCGATGGAATTCTTGCCGCAGCAAAACAAGGTCAATGCAGGCGACAAGGTCCAGGGCCAGTTGCGTGCCGACGCTAAAAACGTCATCGTGATCGGTGGAGGAGACACCGGCAGCGACTGCGTGGGCACCAGCACACGCCATGGCGCAGTCAGCGTGACCCAGTTCGAGGTGATGCCCGAGCCTCCCGAAAAAGAAGACAAGGCCATGATTTGGCCCTATTGGCCAATGAAGCTGCGCACCAGCTCCAGCCACGACGAGAGCGCCGAAAAAGGTCTGTTGCAACGCGAATTCGCCATCTCCACCAAAGCGTTCATCGGTGAAAAAGGCAAGCTCACCGGCTTGAAGACGGTGCACGTTGAATTCAAGGACGGCAAGATGGTCGAGGTGCCCGGCACCGAGAAAGAATACAAAGCCGACATGGTTTTGCTGGCCATGGGCTTCACCAACCCGGTGGCCACCGTGCTCGATGCCTTTGGCATTGACAAGGACGCCCGTGGCAACGCCAAGGCCAGCACCGACTTCACTGGTGGCTACGCCACCAACGTGCCCAAGGTCTTTGCCGCTGGCGACATGCGCCGTGGTCAGTCGCTGGTGGTCTGGGCCATTCGCGAAGGACGCCAAGCGGCGCGATCGGTGGACGAGTTCCTAATGGGTCAGAGCGACCTGCCACGCTAAGGCTACCTGCTTATAGGTAAAATCCCTATACCGCTAAGGTTTACAAAGCGTATACCTTGGTTCGTTAACATCACAAGAGCCGGACCCCTCCGGCTTTTGTTTTTCATGAACACCCCATCCACACCACCGCCACTTGTTGAGCTGCGCGACCTGACTTTCGGGTACGGCAACCGTGTCATTTTGAAGAATCTCAGCTTCAATGTGCCGCGTGGCCAAGTCACGGCCCTGATGGGTGTGTCTGGTGGTGGCAAGACCACGGTGCTGCGGCTTATTGGCGGCCAGATCCGTTCGAGCCAAGGGCAGCTCTTGTTTGATGGCCAAGACGTCACCCCTATGCGTCAAGCCGAGCTGTATGCGGCCCGTCGTCGCATGGGCATGCTGTTTCAATTTGGGGCTTTGTTCACCGACATGAGCGTGTTCGACAACGTGGCTTTTCCCTTGCGCGAACACACCCGTTTGTCGGAAGACCTGATCCGCGACATCGTGCTCATGAAGCTGGATGCGGTGGGTTTGCGCGGCGCGCGAGACCTGAAGCCTTCCGAGATATCTGGCGGCATGAGCCGCCGCGTGGCCCTGGCCCGTGCCATTGCGCTGGACCCGGACCTGATCATGTACGACGAGCCCTTTGCCGGCCTCGACCCGATTTCGCTGGGCACGGCGGCCCGATTGATTCGCCGCCTGAACGACAGCCTGGGCATCACCAGCATCGTGGTGTCGCACGACGTGACGGAGACTTTTGAGATCGCCGACCATGTGGTCATTCTGGCTCACGGCGGTGTGGCCGCGCAGGGCACGCCTGCCGAGCTGCGGGCCAGCACCGACCCGTTGATTTACCAGTTTGTGCATGCCTTGAGCGATGGGCCGGTGCCCTTCCACTACCCTGCCCCTTCGGCCGCGCAAGACTACAACGGGAGGTCGGCATGATCACCGACATGCTGGGCGCTTTGGGTACGTCCACCCGGCAGATGCTGGCCAATTGGGGTTTTGCCGCTCGGCTGTTTTTCAAGTTGCTGGGCATGTCGGGCGCGGCGCTCAAGCGCTTTGGCCTGGTGCGGGACCAGGTGCATTTTTTGGGCAATTACTCGCTGGCCATCATCACCGTGTCGGGCTTGTTTGTGGGCTTTGTGCTGGGCTTGCAGGGCTACTACACGCTGCAGCGTTACGGCTCGGCTGAGGCGCTGGGCCTGCTGGTGGCACTGAGCCTGGTGCGCGAGTTGGGTCCGGTCGTTGCAGCTTTGTTGTTTGCAGGACGCGCCGGGGCATCCCTCACGGCCGAGATTGGCCTCATGCGGGCCGGTGAGCAGCTAACCGCCCTGGAAATGATGGCGGTAGACCCGGTGCAGCGCATTTTGGCACCACGTTTTTGGGGCGGCATCATCGCCTTGCCATTGCTCGCGGCAGTGTTCAGTGCGGTGGGCATTTTGGGTGGCTACGTGGTGGGCGTGTTGCTCATCGGTGTCGACTCGGGTGCTTTTTGGAGCCAGATGCAAGGCGGCGTGGATGTGTTCAAGGACGTGGGCAACGGCATCGTCAAGAGTGTTGTGTTTGGAGTGGCCGTGACCTTCATCGCCTTGCTGCAAGGCTATGTGGCCAAGCCCACGCCCGAAGGTGTGGCCAGTGCCACCACACGCAGTGTGGTGGTTTCTTCTTTGTCGGTATTGGGGCTGGATTTCATCCTGACCGCGATGATGTTCAGCATTTGAGGAGGACGGCATGCAACGTTCAAAAAATGATGTTTGGGTGGGTTTGTTTGTGTTGATCGGTGCTATCGCCGTGCTGTTTTTGGCGCTCAAGGCAGCCAACTTGCTCACCTGGAGTTTCAGCCAGGACTACGAAGTCACGGCCAAGTTCGACAATATTGGCGGGCTCAAGCCCGGCGCTGCTGTCAAGAGCGCCGGTGTGGTGGTTGGGCGCGTGAAGAAAATCGAATTTGACGGCGAGTCCTTCCAGGCCAAGGTCACGCTGGGCATGCAGACCCAGCACGCCTTTCCTCAAGACAGCTCCCTGAAAATCCTGACCAGCGGTTTGCTGGGCGAGCAATACCTCGATGTCGCGCCTGGCGCGGACGAGAAAAATCTGGCCGCCGGAGACCGCATCGGCTCCACCCAATCGGCCGTCATCCTGGAAAACCTGATCAGCCAGTTTCTGTTCAGCCAGGCCGAGAAACCCACCACTGAAAGCAAAAAACCATGATCGCCTGGACGAAACGCTTTGCCTCGCTGGCCCTGTTGTTCAGCCTTGTGGCCTTGCAAGGCTGCGCCACCGTGAAAACAGCCGATGCGCGTGACCCTTGGGAGTCGATGAACCGCAGCGTCTTCCAGTTCAACGACGTGGTGGACACCATGGCCATCAAGCCTGCAGCCCAGCTGTATGTGAAAGTGCTGCCCAGCTTTGTGCGCAAGGGTGTGGGCAACTTTTTGGGGAATCTGGGCGATGTGTGGTCCATGGCCAACAGCGCCCTGCAGCTCAAGGGCCAGGCCACGGTGGAAACTTTGATGCGCATCCACGTGAACACTTTTTTCGGTCTGGGCGGCTTGCTGGATGTGGCCACCGAAATGCGCCTTGAAAAGCGCAAGGAAGACTTCGGGCAGACCTTGGGTTACTGGGGTGTCAAGCCTGGCCCCTATGTGGTGCTGCCTTTGCTGGGGCCGTCCACGCTGCGCGACACCCTGGCCTTGCCCCTGGACATGCAGGGCGATGTTTCGCGGCAGTTTTCGGATGAGGCCACCCGCAATGCTTTGACCGCGACACGCGTTTTGGACATCCGCTCGGGACTGCTGCAAACCGTGGACGTGGTCATGGCCGCATCGCTGGACCCTTACTCGTTTGTGCGTGACGGCTACCTGCAAAAACGCCGCAACGACATACACGACGGCAACCCACCCTCAAGTTTTGACTACGGTGATGGCGAGGCCGATCCGAAATAAGCCCGTTACAGTTGTTCACACGCATTTTGGCCGCAGGCCGTATAGTTATTTCATGTCTAAATCCGATAACGCTCTTTTCCTGAACCGCCGCCATGTGCTTGTGGCCGCCTGTGCCGCAAGCCTTCTGGGCGCTTCGGGCCTGTCCATGGCTGCCGATGAAGCGCCCGAGGCCTTGATCCAGCGCATCACCAACGAAACGCTCAACGCCATCAAGGCCGACAAAGCGCTGCGCAGCGGCGACATCGGCAAAATCATGCAGCTGGTCGACACGCAACTGATGCCGCATGTGAATTTTCGCCGCATGACCGCGCTGGCCACTGGCCCAGCTTGGCGCAAAGCCACGCCTGAGCAACAAAAACGCCTGCAAGAAGAATTCAAGATTTTGTTGGTGCGCACCTATTCGGGTGCGCTCAGCCAGATCACTGACCAAGTGGTGGTGGTCAAGCCCCTGCGCGCCGGCCAGGAAGACAAAAACCTGGTGGTGAACACCGAGGTGCGCGGCAAAGCGGACCCGATTCAGTTGGACTACCGACTCGAAAAAACCCCGGGTCAAGGCGCAGGCTGGATGATTTTTGACCTGAACGTGCTGGGCGTTTGGCTGATCGAAAACTACCGCAACCAGTTCACCAAAGAGATCAATGCCGGGGGCATCGATGCGCTGATTGCCAGTTTGGCCGCCCGCAACAAGTCCAACGCCAAAGCTTCTTGATCCGATTGACATGAGCGCTCTGAAATTGCCCGCCAGCTTGCTGCACGACCAGGCCGAGGCTTGCTTGGCGCAATGGGTGAAGCAATTGCCGGAGGACTTGCCGCCTTCTGTGGCCCTGGACGCTTCTGGATTGGCAGAGTTTGACTCCTCTGCGCTGGCCGTGTTGCTGGGCTTGCGCCGGGTATTGACCCAAAAAGGCAGTGTGCTGCGGGTCGAGGGCATGACGCCGCGCTTGCGCGAACTGGCCAGTTTGTACGGGGTGATGGATCTGCTCCAGCCCGCTTGAATGCGTGGTTTTTATGTCTTTTGGGGCCACTGCAAGGGCAGCCCTACAGGGCCCGCGGGCCAGCACTTAAAATAGACCTCTTCCATGCCAGCGCTCTCATTCCAATCCGTTTCCAAGATTTATCCGGCCAAACAGGCGGGCGCAGCCGCATTCAAAGCCCTTGACCAGGTCAGCTTTGATGTGGAGGAGGGCGAGTTTTTTGGCCTGCTCGGCCCCAACGGTGCTGGCAAAACCACCCTGATCAGCACTTTGGCAGGCTTGAGTCGCCCCAGCACCGGCCGTGTTTTGGTGCATGGCCACGACGTGCAAACCGACTATGCGGCTGCGCGCCGCCTGCTGGGCGTGGTGCCGCAAGAGCTGGTGTTTGACCCGTTTTTCACCGTGCGCGAAGCTTTGCGCATCCAGTCGGGGTATTTTGGCGTCAAGAAAAACGAAGCCTGGATCGATGAACTGCTGGACAGCCTGGGCCTGGCCGACAAGGCGGGCGCCAACATGCGTCAACTCTCAGGCGGCATGAAACGCAGGGTGCTGGTGGCACAAGCCTTGGTGCACAAGCCCCGCGTGATCGTGCTTGACGAGCCCACCGCCGGGGTCGATGTGGAGCTGCGCCAGACCTTGTGGGCGTTCATCGCCAAACTCAACAAGCAAGGCCACACCGTCTTGCTCACCACCCATTACCTTGAAGAGGCCGAAGCCTTGTGCGGACGCATTGCCATGCTCAAGCGCGGGCAGTTGCTGGCGCTGGAGCGCACCTCTGATTTGCTCCGTTCTGCCACCAGCCAGGTGTTGCGCTTCAAGCTGGATGGCGACTTGCCCCCAGCCGTGGCGTCTATCGCCCGGGTGACGGGTCGCATCGTGCAGTTGCCGGTTCACAACGCGGTCGAGATCGAAAATTATCTGACAACCCTGCGCACAGCGGGTCTGGTGGTCGAAGACGTGGAGATCCGCCAAGCCGATCTGGAAGACGTTTTCCTGGAAGTGATGAACCGCAAACAAACCGCCACCGGAGCTTTGGCATGACCGGCTGGCAAACCCTGCTCTACAAAGAAGTGCTTCGTTTTTGGAAAGTCGCTTTCCAGACTGTGGGCGCGCCGGTGTTGACGTCGGTGCTTTACATGCTGATCTTTGGCCATGTGCTCGAGGACCATGTCAAGGTTTATGACAACGTGGCCTACACCTCGTTTTTGCTGCCGGGCCTGATCATGATGGGCGTGTTGCAAAACGCGTTTGCCAACAGCTCGTCCAGTTTGGTGCAAAGCAAGATCATGGGCAGCTTGGTGTTTTTGCTGCTCACGCCCTTGTCTCACCGAAGCTGGTTCGTGGCCTATGTGGGCTCGTCCATCGTGCGCGGCTTGGCCGTGGGTCTGGGCGTGTTTGTCATCACCGGCTGGATGGTCAACATCACCTTCGTGAACCCGCTGTGGATTTTGGCCTTCGCCTGCATGGGTGCGGCCATGATGGGCGCTTTGGGCGTGATCGCTGGGCTGTGGGCTGAAAAGTTCGACCAGATGGCCGCCTTCCAGAACTTCATCATCATGCCCATGACGTTCTTGTCGGGCGTGTTTTATTCCATCCATTCGCTGCCGCCATTTTGGCAAAAACTCAGCCACCTGAACCCGTTTTTCTACATGATCGACGGTTTCCGTTACGGCTTTTTTGGCCAAAGCGACGTCTCCCCCTGGCTCAGTCTGGCGGTGGTGGGCACTGCCCTGGCCGCCATCAGCGGCCTGACCCTTCACCTTTTGCGCATCGGCTACAAAATCCGGAGCTGACCCCCCATGAACGCTGACCAACTTCAAGCCATCATTGCCGCAGGTCTTGACTGCACCCACCTGACAGTGGATGGCGATGGCCGCCACTGGAGCGCCGTGGTGGTGTCCGAAGCCTTTGCCGGCATGCGCCCGATTGCGCGGCACCAACGGGTGTACGCCACGCTGGGCCAGAAAATGCACACCGATGAGGTGCACGCCTTGTCGATGAAAACATTCACGCCCGCCGAATGGGCTGCGCAAGCGAAATGAAACGAAGGCCTTCGGGCCGCAACGCACTGACCTGACCCATGGACAAACTGATTATTCGCGGCGGCAAACGCCTGCAAGGCACGCTCGATGTGGCAGGGGCCAAAAACGCGGCCCTGCCCGAGCTGTGTGCTGCGCTGCTGAGCGCCGAGCCCGTCTCCCTGAGCAATGTGCCGCGGCTTCAAGACGTGTCGACCATGCTCAAGCTGATACGCAACATGGGCGTGACGGCCGAGCACCACGAAGACGGCCGCGTCACCCTCAATGCCGGCGCCCTGAACAACCCCGAAGCCCCTTACGAACTGGTGAAAACCATGCGCGCCTCGGTGCTGGCACTGGGCCCCTTGTTGGCCCGCTTTGGCCATGCCAAGGTGTCCTTGCCTGGCGGTTGCGCCATCGGTTCGCGCCCAGTGGACCAACACATCAAAGGCCTGCAAGCCATGGGCGCGGTGATCACGGTGGACCACGGCTACATGTTGGCCAGCTTGCCTGCTGGCCGCACACGCCTCAAAGGTGCGCACATCACCACCGACATGGTGACGGTGACGGGCACCGAAAACTTCATGATGGCAGCCGCCTTGGCTGAAGGCGAGACTGTGCTGGAAAACGCCGCGCAAGAGCCTGAAATTCCGGACCTGGCTGAGATGCTGATCCAAATGGGCGCGAAGATCGAAGGCCAAGGCACACGCCGCATCCGCATTCAAGGTGTCGACCGCTTGCACGGCGCTCAGCACCAAGTGGTGGCTGACCGCATCGAGGCGGGCACATTCCTTTGCGCGGTCGCTGCCACGGGTGGTGACGTGGTGCTGCGCCACGGCCGAGCCGACCACCTCGAAGTGGTCATCGAAAAACTCCGTGAAGCCGGTGCCACCATCGAAGTGGGTGAGGGCTTCATCCGCGTCAAATCCGAAGGCCGCTTGAAAGCCCAGAGCTTTCGCACCACCGAATACCCGGGTTTTCCGACCGACATGCAGGCGCAGTTCATGGCGCTCAACTGCATCTCGCAAGGGGCCAGCAAAGTGACTGAAACGATTTTTGAAAACCGCTTCATGCATGTCAACGAGCTGGTGCGCCTTGGCGCGCACATCCAGATCGAGGGCAAGGTCTCCGTGATCGAAGGCGTGCCAAAATTGTCTGGCGCGACTGTGATGGCCACTGACTTGCGCGCCTCGGCCAGCCTGGTTATTGCTGGCTTGGTGGCCGAAGGTGAAACCACCGTCGAGCGCATTTACCACCTGGATCGAGGTTACGACCGCATGGAAGCCAAATTGCGCGCACTTGGTGCCGACATCGAAAGAGTGAAATGATCACGCTGGCCCTGTCCAAAGGACGCATCTTTGACGAAACCCTGCCGCTGCTCAAAGCCGCAGGCATCGAGGTGCTGGAAGACCCCGAAAAATCTCGCAAACTGATCTTGCCCACGAATCAGCCGAACGTGCGCGTGGTGTTGGTGCGTGCCAGCGATGTGCCCACCTATGTGGAATACGGTGGTGCCGATCTGGGCGTGACGGGTTTGGATACCTTGATCGAGCACGGCGGCCAGGGCCTGTACCAGCCGCTGGACCTGAATATTGCCAAATGCCGCATGAGCGTGGCCGTGCGCGCCGATGACGACTACGCCGCGCTGGTTCGCACCGGGGCACGTCTGAAGGTGGCCACCAAATACACAGCCATCGCCCGTGATTTTTTTGCGACCAAGGGTGTGCACGTTGACCTGATCAAACTTTACGGCAGCATGGAACTGGCCCCGCTCACGGGCCTGGCCGACGCCATCGTTGACTTGGTATCGACGGGCAACACGCTCAAGGCCAACCACTTGATTGAAGTCGAACGCATCATGGACATCAGCTCGCGCTTGGTGGTCAACCAAGCTGCACTCAAACTCAAGCAAGCACCGATCCGCGCCATCATCGACGCCTTTGCGGGCGCAGTGAAGAAAGACTGAACAACATGGACTCGTTGGGCCTGCAAGCCAAACCCTTGCAACTGAACACGGCCGATGCCGGTTTTGAAGCGGCCTTTGCGGCCCGCCTGCATTGGTCTGCCGACACCGACGCCGCCATCGAGCAGCGCGTGGCCGATATCCTGGCCGATGTGCAAAAGCGTGGCGATAACGCCGTGCTGGAATACACCCAGCGCTTTGACGGCCTGCAAGCGCCCGATGTGAAAGCTTTGGAGATCACCCAGGCCGAACTGAAAGCGGCACTCGACAGCCTGCCCGCCGCACAACGCGAAGCCCTGCAAGCCGCAGCAAGCCGGGTGCGCAAGTACCACGAAGCGCAAAAGAAAGCCTCTGGCGAGAGCTGGAGCTACCGCGACGAAGACGGCACGCTGCTCGGCCAAAAAGTCACACCGCTCGACCGCGTGGGCATTTATGTGCCCGGTGGCAAAGCCGCTTACCCCTCTTCGGTGTTGATGAATGCCATTCCCGCCCATGTGGCCGGGGTGCAAGACATCATCATGGTCGTGCCCACGCCCGTGCGCGGCAGCGTGGCCACGGGAGGATCTGGAGAGGCGGCCGCTTCCAGCCTGGGCGAACGCAATGAACTCGTGTTGGCCGCCGCCTATGTGGCGGGCGTCACGCGTGCCTTCACCGTGGGCGGTGCACAAGCGGTGGGGGCTTTGGCCTACGGCACGGCCACCATCCCCAAGGTCGACAAGATCACCGGCCCGGGCAACGCCTATGTGGCCAGCGCCAAAAAGCGTGTGTTCGGCACCGTGGGCATCGACATGATTGCGGGCCCCTCTGAAATTCTGGTCTTGGCCGATGGCAGCACGCCCGCCGAATGGGTGGCGATGGATTTGTTCAGCCAGGCCGAGCACGACGAGTTGGCGCAAAGCATTTTGCTGTGCCCCGATGCGGCCTACATCTCCGAAGTGCAAGCCGCCATTGACCGCCTGCTGCCCACCATGCCCCGCCGCGAGATCATCGCCAAGAGCCTGAACGACCGTGGTGCGCTGATCCTCACGCGCAGCATGGAAGAAGCCTGCGCCATTAGCAACCGCATCGCGCCCGAGCACCTGGAGGTGTCGAGCAGCGAGCCGCACCGCTGGGAGCCTTTGCTGCGCCACGCAGGGGCTATCTTTTTGGGCGCGTTCACCAGCGAATCGCTGGGCGACTACTGCGCTGGCCCCAACCATGTGCTGCCCACCAGCGGCACGGCGCGTTTTTCCTCGCCTTTGGGCGTGTACGACTTCCAAAAACGCAGCAGCCTGATTGAGGTGAGCGAAGCCGGTGCCCAGCCTCTGGGCCGCATCGCCGCCGAGCTGGCCTATGGCGAAGGCCTGCAAGCCCACGCCCGCGCTGCCGAATTGCGTTTGAACCCTGTTCCCCCCATGCGAGAGCCGACATGACCGTGAGCCCCCAACTGATGCAACGCATCCGCCAGGACGTGAAGTCCATGCACGCCTACGCCATCCAGGACTCGGTCGGCATGGTCAAGCTCGACGCGATGGAAAACCCGCACCGTTTGCCTGCTGATTTGCAAAAGGTTTTGGGCGAGCGACTGGGCGCTTTGGCGCTCAACCGCTACCCCGACGGCCGCGTGAACGAACTGCGCCATGCTTTGGCCCAGCACGCCCGCATGCCCGAAGGCTTCGACATCATGCTGGGCAACGGCTCGGACGAATTGATCTCTTTGCTGGCCATGGCCTGCGACGTGCCCGGCGCTTCCATCCTGTCGCCCTTGCCGGGCTTTGTGATGTACGCCATGAGCGCTCAGCTGCAAGGCTTGGCGTTCCATGGCGTGCCGCTCACTGCCGACTTTGAACTCGACGAAGACACCATGCTGGCCGCTATTCATCAACACAAGCCGTCTATCGTGTACCTGGCTTACCCCAACAACCCCACGGGCAACCTGTGGAACGACGACACGATCGAAAAGATCGTGCTGGCCCAGGGCGCGCAAGGCGGCCTGGTGGTCATGGACGAGGCCTACCAGCCCTTTGCCAGCCGCAGCTACATCGACCGCATCACGCACCATTCGCATGTCTTGCTCATGCGCACGCTGTCCAAGTTTGGCTTGGCGGGTGTGCGTCTGGGCTACATGATCGGCCCCAAGGCTTTGGTGGCCGAGGTGGACAAGGTACGCCCGCCTTACAACATCAGCGTGCTCAATGCCGAGTGCGCCCTGTTTGCCCTGGAGCATGCCGAGGTGTTTGCCGCACAGGCTCAAGACCTGCGTCAAGAGCGCACACGCTTGCTGCAAGCACTGACGGCATTGCCCGGCGTGCAGCCTTTCCCCAGCGAGGCCAACATGATCCTGGCCCGCGTGCCCGATGCGGCCAAAACCTTTGACGGTCTGAAGGCCCACGGTGTGCTGATCAAGAACATTTCTAAAATGCATCCATTGCTGGCCAATTGCCTGCGCCTGACGGTGGGCACCGCTGCAGAAAACGACCAACTCCTTGCTGCTCTGAAAGTCTCCTTATGAACCGTACAGCAAACGTGACCCGCAAGACGGCCGAGACGAACATCCGCGTCGCCATCAACCTGGACGGCACAGGCCAGGCCAAGCTGGCCAGCGGCATCGGTTTTCTGGACCACATGCTCGACCAGATCGCTCGCCACGGCTTGATTGATCTGGACATCGCCTGCGAAGGCGACCTGCACATCGACGGCCACCACACGGTGGAAGACATTGGCATCACCTTGGGTCAAGCTTTCGCGCAGGCCATTGGCGACAAAAAAGGCATTCGCCGTTATGGCCAAGCCTATGTGCCGCTTGATGAAGCTTTGAGCCGCGTGGTGGTGGACTTTTCAGGCCGCCCCGGTTTGCACATGGACGTGAACTTCACCTCCGGCTCGCTGGGCTCGCTCGACACCCAGTTGATTTACGAATTTTTCCAAGGCTTTGTGAACCACGCGCTGTGCACCTTGCACATCGACAACCTCAAGGGCGTGAACGCACACCACCAGTGCGAGACGATTTTCAAGGCCTTCGCCCGTGCCGTGCGTGCCGCGCTCGAACTCGATCCACGCTCGGCGGGCGTGATCCCTTCCACCAAAGGCAGTCTCTGAACATGAGCGTCAACCGCGTCGCCGTTGTGGACTACGGCATGGGCAACCTGCGCAGCGTGGCGCAGGCGGTGATGCACGCCGCCTCCAGCGTGGACCATGCCGAAGTCACCGTCACCAGTGATCCGCAAGTCGTGCGCAACGCGCACCGGGTTGTCTTGCCAGGGCAGGGCGCCATGCCCGACTGCATGCGCGAGTTGCGCGAGTCGGGTTTGCTGGACGCCGTGCTTGAAGCCGCTGCCAGCAAACCCCTGTTTGGTGTGTGTGTGGGCATGCAAATGCTGCTGGACCACAGCGACGAAGGTGATACGCCGGGCCTCGGCTTGATCCCCGGGCGCGTGGTCAAGTTCGATTTGGCCGGACGCATCCAGCCCGATGGCACCCGCTACAAAGTGCCGCAAATGGGCTGGAACCAAGTTTGGCAAGACCAACCAGCGCATGCCCTGTGGCAAGGCGTCGAGGACGGCAGCTGGTATTATTTTGTGCACAGCTTCTATGCCCAGGTGGCCAACCCGGCGCACAGCGCGGCCCAGACCGATTACGGCAGCCGCTTTGCTTGCGCCATTGCCCGTGACAACATATTTGCCACCCAGTTTCACCCCGAAAAAAGCGCGGCCCAAGGTTTGGCCTTGTTCCGCAATTTCCTCCACTGGCAGCCTTGAGAAGTTTTCACTGCCGTTTTTCAGCCCTCAGCCTTTTTTAATTCGCCATGATTCTGATCCCCGCCATTGACCTCAAAGACGGCCACTGCGTTCGCCTCAAGCAAGGCGATATGGACCAAGCCACGACCTTCGGTGAAGACCCCGCTGCCATGGCGCGCACCTGGCTCGAAAAAGGCGCACGCCGCCTGCACCTGGTGGATCTGAATGGCGCGTTCGCGGGCAAGCCGCAAAACTTCAGCGCCATCAAGTCCATCCTCAAGGCCGTGGGCGACGACATCCCGGTGCAGCTCGGTGGTGGCATCCGCGATCTGGACACGATTGAAAAATACATCGACAGCGGCCTGCGCTACGTCATCATCGGCACTGCAGCTGTCAAGAACCCCGGCTTTTTGAAAGACGCCTGCACCGCCTTTGGCGGCCACATCATCGTCGGCCTGGACGCCAAAGACGGCAAAGTCGCCACCGACGGCTGGAGCAAGCTCACCGGCCACGAAGTGGTGGACCTGGCCAAGAAGTTCGAGGACTGGGGCGTTGAGTCCATCATTTACACCGACATCGGCCGTGACGGCATGCTCAGCGGCATCAACATCGATGCCACCGTCAAGCTTGCCCAAGCTCTGACCATCCCCGTGATCGCATCGGGCGGCCTGTCCAACATGGCCGACATCGAGCAGTTGTGCGCGGTGGAGGACGAAGGCGTGGAAGGCGTGATCTGCGGCCGCGCCGTGTATTCGGGTGACCTCGACTTCGCGCTGGCGCAGCAACGCGCCGACGAACTCAACGGCTGATCCATCCCCTCGCGATTGCACATGAGCGCTCAGGCCACTTGTCGCGACACCGCGTTCGCGGGCCTGCCCGCTTGCGAATTGACCCTGCCGCAAGGCGACCGCCTGCTGGTGGCGCTGCACGGTGCGCATGTGCTGTCTTGGGTGTCGGGCGGGCAAGAGCGCCTGTACCTCAGCCCCCAAAGCATTTTGGACGGCCAAGCCGCCATCCGTGGCGGTGTGCCCGTGTGCTTTCCGCAGTTCAACCAACGCGGCCCCATGGCCGACCGTTTGCCCAAACACGGCTTTGCCCGCAACGTGGCCTGGCAGGCTGATGCGCCCGAACTTGGTGCCGAGCATGCCCGCCTCACGCTGCGCCTGAATGACAACATCCAGACCCGCACCTGGTGGCCCCAAGCCTTTGCCTTGGCGCTGCACATCGACCTGAGCCCGGGTGCCGTGCAACTGACGCTGGACGTTCACAACACAGACACCCAAGCGCTGGCGTTCTCTGGCGCACTGCACACCTATTTGGCCGTGCCCGACGTGACGCAGGCCACGCTGCAGGGCTTGGGCGTTCAGCCCGAGTGGGATTCGCTGACCGACACCCATGCACAAGCGGCCGACACGATCCGCTTCGCCGTCGAATTTGACCGCGTCTACGAAGCCGGGCCAAAGCCCCTGACGCTGAACGATACATTGCACATCAGCCAAAGCCCCAGCTGGGCCAATACGGTGGTCTGGAACCCCGCGCAAGACCTGTGCAAGCGCCTGCCCGACATGCCCGAAGACGGCTGGCGGCACATGCTGTGCGTCGAAGCAGCCCAGGTCTACACGCCCATCACCTTGCCTGCGGGCGGGCGTTGGGCGGGCTGGCAGCGCTTACAAGTGCTGAAACCCTAAAACCCTGAACCCATTCAACAAGAGAAGTCTCCATGCTCGCCAAACGCATCATCCCTTGCCTCGACGTGACCGGCGGTCGCGTGGTCAAGGGCGTCAACTTTGTCGAACTGCGCGACGCCGGAGACCCGGTCGAAATCGCGGCCCGCTACAACGAGCAAGGCGCTGACGAACTCACGTTTTTGGATATCACCGCCACCAGCGACGGTCGCGACGTGATCCTGCACATCATCGAAGCCGTGGCCAGCCAGGTCTTCATTCCGCTCACTGTGGGCGGTGGTGTGCGCACGGTGGAAGACGTGCGCCGTTTGCTCAACGCCGGTGCCGACAAAACCAGCTTCAACTCGGCCGCCATTGCCAACCCGCAAGTCATCCGCGAAGCGTCTGCCAAATACGGCGCGCAATGCATCGTGGTCGCCATCGACGCCAAACGCCGCAGAGCAGAGGACGAACAGCGCGTCGGCACCCACGGTCTGCCCATGGGCCCCGGCTGGGACGTGTACAGCCATGGCGGCCGCAAAAACGTGGGCCTGGACGCGGTGGTTTGGGCCACCCAAATGGCCGAATACGGCGCGGGTGAAATCCTGCTCACCAGCATGGACCGCGACGGCACCAAAAGCGGCTTTGACCTGCAGCTGACCCGCGCCGTGAGCGATGCAGTCAGCGTGCCCGTCATCGCATCGGGCGGCGTGGGCAACCTCGACCACTTGGCCGACGGCGTGAGCATCGGCGGCGCGGATGCGGTACTGGCGGCCAGCATCTTCCACTACGGTGAATACACGGTGCAGCAGGCCAAAGAGCGGATGCGGGAGCGGGGGATTCCTGTTCGTTTGTGATGCGCTGATCAATCAATCACGTTGAAAGCAAGTCATCCAGTGGGCTGCGAGTGCTGTTTTGTTCTCCCTTGCGCTCATTGGCCAGCATAGACAAAAACACCTCGACGTCGGTCACCCCAACTCACGCGGGTGAATTACACGGAAGGAGCACCGGGTTTCATGACAAATTTGTACCAGTGCGAAATCACGATGCATGAATCTGTATGCCTAGGCGCAGGCGGCTTGCAGGCAATTCACCAAAAAGATGTATCGTTTCTGCTCGGAAGTATTAACCGAGCCTAGCGGGCCATATCACGATAGGCTACAGATGCAACAACTCTATGACTCCATCGGCAGGACTTACACCAGGTCGCGTCACGCTGACCCTGAAATCGTCAAGACCCTCTCGCAGACTCTAGATCTTCAGTCGTCACGCGCCTATCTGGACCTTGCGTGCGGGACCGGCAACTACACCGTCGCCCTAAGCGGTCTCGGCGGTAAGTGGAGCGCCATTGATGTATCGACCGTCATGCTCACGCAAGCAAGAGAGAAGGACAACGCTGTGTCTTGGATTCAGTCCAGCGCGGACGACCTTCCTTTTCCCGACGGGTACTTTGACGGGGCCATCTGCACTCTTGCCATCCACCACTTCTCTGATCTAACAAGGCCTTTCGCCGAGGTCCACAGAACCCTGAGAGGCGGAAAATTTGTCCTCTTTACGGGTCTTGCCGAACAAATGCGGCACTACTGGTTGCGCCACTACTTTCCGGAGATGATGGAGCGGTCCATCGCGAACATGCCGACAGAAACCAAGATATGTGAAGCTTTACAGGAGGCGGGCTTCAAGTCGGTGACTGTCGAACCGTTTTTTGTTACCAACGAGCTTCAGGATCTATTTCTCTACTCTGGTAAGCACCGACCGAGTCTCTACCTGGATCCGGCCGTCAGGGCAAACATCAGTTCTTTCGCGCGACTCTCTTCTGAATCTGAAGTACGGATCGGATTAGATCGGCTTAGCGTCGACATCAAAAGCGGCGCCTTCCCAAGCATTGCAGCGACATACGCCACCGAGCTTGGCGACTATGCGTATATCCAATGCACGCGCTAACTTCTAACGAAAGGATAGGTCACGCGAAGCCGAGACCAGATCCGTTTGTTTAACAAGCCCGGTTCTGAGCGGTGGTTTGAGCCCTAGAGAAAACATCTTTTTGTCTTGCCTGTGTGATCGAGCATTCTCGGGACTCAAGCGATATGACGGCGGCGCATCGGGCTACGTGAGCATTTGTCGGCGTAGTTCCAAATGTCACCAGCATGAGTACCACCAGCTATCACCGCTTCAACCCCGCATAGAAATTTTCATGCGGCCCGACCGCCAGCAGCATGGCTTCAGTGGGAGCTGTTTTGTGCGGCTGCAGTTCATAGGCCAGCAGTGTTTCCTGACCGTTCAGTTTGAACTTGGAGACAAAAACACCAGCGAGGTCGCCTTTCTTTTCTTCGCCCAGCTGCGGAGTCTGAAGAATGGCCTTGATGGCTTCATCCAGTGTTTTTTTGTCGCGTTCGCGCAGTTTTTTGGCCACCCGGTTGAACGATGGTGAGGCGCTGACTTGCAGCATCAGCCAAACTCATAAGGCGCAGCCAGTCCCGCTTTGACTTCTTCACGCGAGAGCATGGTGTCTTGAATTACCCGCAAAGGCATGTCAGGGTTGTCGATCACGGCTTTGCCGATGCGGGCCCAATATTCAATTTGTCGGGGCACCGAACGGTGCTCCGCCGCAGCATAGGGTTTGGCGTCTTCGACCAATTCGTCAGACAGTTTCATTGCAACAGCCATGGTGCTTCTCCTTGATGGGTTGTATTTTGCAACCAATGAGTGTTTTGTGCAACCTGGTAAGGCTTTGAAGTAGCTTGATTAACGGTGCTATGAGGTGCGAATGCAGTCCTGACACCCCAATGTCTTAAGATCACCCCCCTATGAACTGGCTCGATCAAATCAAATGGGATGACAAAGGCCTGGTGCCGGTCATTGCCCAAGAACAAAGCTCCGGCGACGTGTTGATGTTCGCCTGGATGAACCGCGAGGCGCTGCAAAAGACGGCCGAGCTGAAAAGGGCGGTGTATTTCAGCCGCTCCCGCAACAAGCTGTGGTTCAAGGGCGAGGAGTCGGGCCACGTGCAGACGGTGCACGACATCCGCATCGACTGCGACAATGATGTGGTGCTGCTCATGGTGACGCAGTTGGGGCACGAGCCAGGCATTGCCTGTCACACGGGGCGCCACAGTTGCTTCTTTCAGAGCTTGCAGCCGGACGGCTGGCAGACTGTTCATCCTGTCCTGAAGGACCCTGAAACCATTTACAAGTGAACGCGATGAGTTCTACCGACACCCTGGCCCGTTTGGCCGCCATCATCGAAAGCCGCAAAGCGGCCAACGGCGGCGATCCCGACACCAGCTATGTGGCCCGCCTGCTTCACAAAGGGCCCGACGCCTTTTTGAAGAAAATCGGCGAAGAAGCCACCGAAACCGTGATGGCCGCCAAAGACGTGGACCACGGCGGCGATGCCTCCAAGCTGGTTTATGAAGTGGCCGACCTGTGGTTCCACAGCATGATCGCGCTGGCGCACTATGGCCTGTCACCCGCCGACGTGGTCAACGAGCTGGCCCGCCGCGAAGGCCTGAGCGGCTTGGAAGAAAAAGCCCTGCGCAAAGTGCAAGAGCGTGAGCGCTTGGGCGAATAAACTGGACGACTGGACCAACAAACCATGAACCACCAACCCATCGATGACAGCACCCAAACCATCAGCTGGATCAGCTACATCCTGCACCTGATCGTGGCGGTGAGCGCCGTGATTCCCGGGGCGCAGATGGGCCCGGCCTTGCTGGTGGTGGCGCTGATCATCGATTTGGTCAAAAAGGGCGATGCCCCAGGCTGGGAAGCCACGCATTTCAGCTACCGCATCCGCACCGTGATCTGGGCAGCTTTGCTGTACTTGGTCACGGCACCTTTGTTTTTGTTGATGTTTTTCCCTGGATGGCTGGCTTGGGTGGCCATTTCCATTTGGTTTTTGTACCGCATCGTGCTGGGCATGGTGCGCTTGAACGGGCAGCGACCCGTGATGGATTGATCTTTTTAAGCTGAGCAGACCATGATCGACGAGAAATGTATTTTTTGCAAAATCATCGCGGGCAAGATTCCTTCGCGAAAGGTGCATGAGGATGAGCATGTGTTCGCCTTTCACGACATCAACCCCTGGGCACCCATCCATTTCCTGATCATTCCCAAGCTGCACATCCCGTCATTGGCGCAGTTGGCTCCTGAGCACGCTGCTTTGATGGGGCATATGATGACTCTGGCTCCCAAACTGGCCGCGCAGGAGGGTTGCAACCCGTACCCGGAGGGCGGTTTCCGCACGGTGATCAACAGCGGGACGGAGGGCGGACAGGAAGTGCACCACCTGCACATGCACATCATGGGAGGTCCGCGGCCATGGTTGCGCGGCTGAAATTTGGAATTGTCATCAAATCCTTGTCTAATCAAGGCAGTTTTTTTGGCAGGGCTTCAGCCCTTAGAATTGACCAACTAGCTTAGGAGATTTTCATGGGTACTTTTTCCATTTGGCACTGGCTGATCGTGCTGCTGATCGTGGTCATGGTGTTCGGCACCAAAAAGCTCAGAAACATGGGCTCTGACCTTGGCGGTGCTGTCAAAGGCTTCAAAGACGGTATGAAAGAAGGTGGCGTCAAGCCCGAAGATGGCGCGGCCCCCATTGCCGGCCAGGTCACAGCTTCGACCACAGCTCAAACCGAAAAAACCACCATCGACGTTGAAGCCAAGACCAAGTCTTGAGCTTTTGAACGACTGAACGCTGCACTGTGCTGGACTTAAGTTTTTCGAAAATGGCCCTCATCGGGGTGGTGGCGTTGATCGTCATCGGCCCTGAAAAGTTGCCCAAAGTTGCCCGCACGCTGGGTGCTTTGCTGGGCAAAGCGCAGCGCTATGTGGCTGACGTCAAAGCCGAGGTCAACCGGTCCATGGACCTCGAAGAACTCAAAAAGATGAAAGAGACCATGGAGACGGCGGCTCGCGATGTCGAGCAAACCGTCCAAACAACGGCCTCTGATTTTGAAAAAGACTGGGCCGACACCACGGCGGGATTGAACAGCGATTTGCCCGCCATCGAGCCTCCGCCTCCCTACTACAAACGTCCCGAAAAGAACTGGCGTCTCAAACGGGGTGCGATGCCCCAGTGGTACAAAGCGCGTTCTGGGGTGCGCACCAAAGCCTTGTCGGGTGCTGCCCGCGTGGCCCGTTACCGGCCCAAGCCTCTTAATTCCTTTTGATGTTGGCGCGCTTGCTGCGCGCCCGCTAGACTGCCCCATCCCATGTCTGAAACCCCTTCCCAGCCCGACGACGAACTCAAAGGTTCAGAGCAACCTTTTGTGGCGCATTTGATCGAGTTGCGAGACAGGTTGATGTGGGCCGTGGCTGCTGTGGCCGTCGCTGCCGCAGCTTTGGCCATTTACCCAGGGCCGGGCAATTTGTACGACATCTTGGCGGCTCCCCTGGTGGTGCATCTGCCCAAAGGTGCCACCTTGATCGCGACGTCTGTGATTTCGCCTTTCATGGTGCCGCTCAAGATTTTGCTGATGAGTGCTTTCCTCGTTGCTTTGCCGGTGGTCTTGTACCAAGTTTGGGGCTTCATTGCGCCTGGCCTTTACAGCCATGAGAAAAAGCTGGTCATGCCTTTGGTGGTCTCCAGCACCTTGCTGTTTTTCATCGGGGTGGCTTTTTGTTATTTCTTTGTGTTCGGCCAGGTGTTCAGCTTCATTCAGAGCTTCGCCCCCAAAAGTATCACCGCCGCGCCTGACATCGAGGCTTACCTGAGCTTTGTGCTCTCCATGTTCTTGGCTTTCGGTCTGGCATTTGAAGTGCCCGTGGCCGTGGTGGTGTTGGCCCGCATGGGCGTGGTCACCATTCAAAAGCTCAAGGATTTCCGAGGCTACTTCGTGGTGCTGGCTTTTGTGATTGCCGCTGTGGTCACGCCGCCCGATGTGGTGTCTCAGCTGGCGCTGGCCATACCCATGTGCTTGCTTTATGAGTTGGGGATATGGGCTGCGCAAATTTTCATCAAGCACACCCAGGCCCCGGATGCGGCTGCCGATGGCAGCTGATGTGTGTGTTTAGATGTCAAATGGAAAAGGGCCGCCAGGCCCTTTTTTATGTACACCTCAAAGCTTGCATCTCTTTCAAGGCGCTTTCTTTTTAGGAGAGGGTCTTTCCGCAGGGGTTAGACGCAAAGACAGTTGGGCTTGTTGACGCCATATCAGCACCTCGGCGGGCTCGCCCGGCTTCAGGCTGGCGACCTGATTGAGCAGGTCTGAAACGCTGCCCACTGGTTGCTTGGCCACTTGCAGGATCACGTCCCCGGGACGAACGCCCGCCTTGGCTGCTGGGCCGTTTTGCAAAACGCCGGTGATGACGACACCCTGTTGGCTTTGATCGGATTTCACCTTGGGAAGCTGAAAGCTTTCGGCCAGTTCCGGCGACATGTCTTGCGGTTCAACCCCGATCCAGCCCCGGATGACCTTGCCGTTTTGCAGCAAATCCTGCATGACCTGCTTGGCCGTCGAGATCGGGATGGCAAAGCCAATGCCCATGCTGCCACCAGAGCGGGAGTAGATGGCGGTGTTGATGCCCATAAGGTGGCCATTCACATCGACCAGCGCCCCGCCGGAGTTGCCAGGGTTGATGGCGGCGTCGGTCTGGATGAAGTTTTCAAAAGTGTTGATGCCCAGTTGGCTGCGGCCCAAGGCGCTGACGATGCCCGAGGTGACGGTCTGGCCCACACCAAAGGGATTGCCAATGGCCAGCACCACATCGCCCACTTGCAGGTCTTGCAGCTGACCCAAAACGATCACGGGCAGTTTATCCAGAGAGATTTTCAGCAAGGCCAGATCGGTGTCCGGGTCAGTGCCGATCACTTTGGCCAAGGTTTTGCGGCCATCGCTGAGCACTACCTCGATGTTGTCGGCGTCTTCGATGACATGGTTGTTGGTCAGGATGTGACCCTCGGCGCTGATGATCACGCCGCTGCCCAGGCCACCTGGGTTCTGCTCTTCCTGTTCTCCATAGAAGAACTTGAACCAAGGGTCTTGGCCATGCGGGTTTTTGCTTTTGCCTTGACGGGTATTGATGCTCACCACCGCTGGGGAGGCTTTTTGCGCTGGCCCGCTCAGACTGCCGACGGGCCGGTTGCCGCTGGCAGCCGGTGGTGCTTGCAGCAAAGTCATGCCGTCCACCGAGCGTGGAGCACGGCGGAGCCATTCAGGCTGGAGCGTGGCCACCACAAACCAGATGGCCAACAAAACGGTCACCCATTGGGAAAATAAAAGCCAATAACGTTTCATGGTTGCAGATTGTCCTTGATTCGGTTGAGTCGCACTTCAAACTGTGCGCATCAACCAGCACAGATGCAAGGACGTGACACAGACCGACCTGAGCCACAATGGCACATCCAAGCTTAGTCAAATCAGTCATCATGACCAATGCCAAAACCTTGGGCCAAGCTTTTGATGCCTTGCTCCAACCCGAAAAATTCCGCGATTACGGTCCCAACGGCCTGCAGGTCGAAGGCGACCGTGAGGTGCGGCTGCTGGTCAGCGGTGTCACCGCCAGCCGTGCCCTGATCGAAGCGGCGATTGACGCCCAAGCCGACGCCATCTTGGTGCACCACGGCTTGTTCTGGCGTGGTCAAGATGGGCGCGTCACGGGCTGGATGCGTGAGCGTTTGCGTTTGCTGTTGGTGCATGGCATTCACTTGTTTGCTTACCACCTGCCGCTGGACGCACACCCCGAATTGGGTAACAACGCTCAACTGGCCCGGGTGCTCGGATTGCAGGCCGATGGCCGGTTTGGCGAACAAGACCTGGGTTTTGTCGGGATGGGCACACAGACTTGGGAGCGGCCTCAGGCCCTGGCCGAGCATGTAGCCGCCTTGCTGGCGCGCCCGGTGACCTGCGTGGGCGATGCCGATCGGCCTGTTCGACGGGTGGCCTGGTGCACGGGCGGTGCTCAAAGTTACTTCGAGTCGGCCATTGCCCAAGGCGTGGATGCGTTCATCACCGGCGAAATTTCCGAGCCGCAAGCCCATTTGGCTCGCGAAACCGGTGTGGCGTTTCTGGCCTGCGGCCACCATGCCACCGAGCGCTATGGTGCACCCGCCTTGGGCGCGCATGTGGCGCAGGCGCTGGGCATTGCGCACCGTTTCATTGAGATCGACAACCCGGCCTGATGCCGTCCTTTTGCGCCATGAACCTGCCTGAACTGTCCCGCCCCATCGCCATCACGCCCGGTGACCCTTGCGGCATTGGCCCCGAAATCATCGCCCGGGCCTGGTGCATTGCGCCTGAACTGACCCGGGGCTGCTTTGTGGCGGGCGATGTGGGCCTGATGCGCCGCGCCATGGCCTTGGTTCAGCCGTCAGTGAGCTATCCGGTTTGTGAAATCGAAACACCCGCGCAAGCCCTTGTAGTGCCCCCGAGGTGTTTGCCCGTGCTGCAAGTGGTGCCGGTCCTACCCGAGATGCCATGGGGCCAAGTCGATGGCCGTGCCGGGCAGTTGGCGGGCGAGGCCGTGCTGTGGGCCACGCGTGCGGCCTTGAGAGGCGAGGTGGCCGCGCTGGTCACCGCCCCTTTGCACAAAGAGGCCTTGCACGCTGCAGGCGCACCGTACGACCAATACCCGGGCCACACCGAGTTGCTGCAGGCCGAGTCGGCCCGGTATGCTGGGGTGAAGCTCGCGCAAATGCCCGTGCGCATGATGCTGGCCAACAACGAGTTGCGCACGGTGCTGGTCAGCATCCATGTTTCCATGCGTGAGGCGCTCGACGCGATTACCGTGGATCGGGTTCTGGAGACCTTGCGCATCACCCAATCGGCTTTGTCAGCTTTGCTGAGCCGCAGGCCACGCATCGCGGTGGCGGGTGTCAACCCCCATGCGGGCGAGGGCGGCTTGTTTGGACGGGAAGAAATCGAGGTCTTGCAGCCAGCCATGTCGCGGGCCCGCCAAGAGGGTCTGGATGTGCACGGCCCCTTTGCGCCCGACACGGTGTTCATGCGGGCTCGCCAAAAACCAGGCATTCAGCGTGAATTCGATGTGGTGGTGGCCATGTACCACGATCAAGGTTTGATCCCTGTGAAGTACCTAGGGGTGGAGCAGGGGGTGAACGTGACCCTGGGCCTGCCCTTGATCAGGACCAGCCCGGACCACGGCACGGCCATGGACGTGGCTGGGCAGGGCAGGGCCGATGCCAGCAGCATGGTCCAGGCCATTCGAATGGCGCGTCAGTTGGTGGCGGGCAAGGCCCATGGCGAGGCTTGAGTCCGGAAGTTTCAGGCCTTGTTTTTCAGACTGTCGCGGATTTCACGCAGCAGCAACACGTCTTCAGGTGGGATGGGCGCCGCTTCTGGTGCTACTGTGGCGGTGTCACTGGCTTTGAGGCGGTTGATCTGGCGCACCATCACAAAAATCACAAAAGCCAAAATAAAGAAGTTCAAGGTGACCGTGACGAAACTGCCGTAGGCAAAAACGGCCCCGAGCTTTTTAGCCTCTGCCAATGTCAAACTGGCTGCTTGTCCGGCCAGCGGCAGGTAGTAGTTTGCGAAGTCGAGACCACCAAACACCAAACTCACAAAAGGCATGATCAGATCGGCCACCAAGGAATCGACGATTTTGCCAAAGGCCGCCCCGATGATCACGCCCACCGCCAGGTCCATGACGTTGCCCTTCACGGCAAAAGATTTGAATTCTTGAACAAATGACATCTTAAATCTCCAAAAAGAACAAAGTGATGGCTATTGTGCCCCACTCAAAAGGAAGCTTATCGGGTTGTAAGTCGTTAGCTTGTTTCACTCCGCTACAATCGCGGGTTGACCCTGATAACGACTCGCCAAGAGGATTCCCATGAGTGACACCCCAGTCGACAGCAGCAAGCGGACGTGGCTGATTGCCTCCACTTGCGCAGGTGCCGTAGGCGCTGGCTTTGTGGCCACCCCCTTCGTCAGCAGCTTCCAACCATCCGAGCGGGCCAAAGCGGCCGGTGCGGCCGTAGAGGTGGACATTTCCGCCTTGAATCCGGGCGAAAAGCTCACGGTCGAATGGCGCGGCAAACCCGTGTGGATCATGAAGCGCTCGCCTGAGCAGCTCGAATCACTGAAAAAAATCGAAGGCCAACTGGCCGACCCTGCCTCAGATCGCACCGCGTATCCCACGCCTGAGTACGCCAAAAACGGCCATCGCTCGATCAAGCCTGAAATCATGGTGGCTGTGGGCATTTGCACCCACTTGGGTTGCTCGCCAGCCGATAAGTTCGCCGCTGGTCCTCAGCCTTCTTTGCCTGATGACTGGAATGGCGGCTTCTTGTGCGCCTGCCATGGTTCCACCTTTGATCTGGCCGGACGCGTGTTCAAGAACAAGCCCGCGCCCGATAACCTCGAAGTGCCGCCTCACATGTACCTGTCTGACACCAAACTGATCATTGGTGAAGACAAGAAGGCTTGATGGAGAAAAACATGGCTCAATTCAAAGAAATTTCTCCGAACGCCCCCGCTGGCGAAAAGTTGCTCAACTGGGTAGACAACCGCTTTCCTTTGTCCAAGCTGTACAAGGACCATTTGTCCGAGTATTACGCGTCCAAAAACCTGAACATTTGGTACGTTTTTGGCGCTCTGTCGCTCTTGGTTTTGGTGATCCAAATCGTGACCGGCATCTTTTTGGTCATGCATTACAAACCAGATGCAGCATTGGCGTTCGCCTCGGTCGAGTACATCATGCGCGATGTGCCCTGGGGCTGGTTGATCCGCTACATGCACTCGACTGGCGCCTCAGCGTTCTTCGTTGTGGTGTACCTGCACATGTTCCGGGGTTTGATGTACGGCTCGTACCGCAAGCCGCGCGAACTGGTTTGGATCTTCGGTTGCGGCATCTTCTTGGTGCTCATGGCCGAAGCTTTCATGGGTTACTTGCTGCCTTGGGGCCAGATGTCCTACTGGGGCGCTCAGGTGATCGTGAATCTGTTCTCGGCTGTGCCTGTAATTGGCCCAGACTTGGCGTTGTTGATTCGCGGCGACTTCGTGGTGGGAGATGCCACCTTGAACCGGTTCTTCAGTTTCCACGTGATTGCCGTGCCCTTGGTACTTTTGGGCTTGGTGGTGGCGCACATCATTGCGCTGCACGAAGTGGGCTCCAACAACCCCGATGGCGTTGAAATCAAGGCTGCAGATGCCCCCAAGGACGCCAAAGGCAATCCTCTGGATGGCATTCCGTTCCACCCTTACTACACC
The DNA here is from genome assembly GCF_003063645.1 of Limnohabitans sp. 2KL-51. Classification (GTDB taxonomy): domain Bacteria; phylum Pseudomonadota; class Gammaproteobacteria; order Burkholderiales; family Burkholderiaceae_C; genus Limnohabitans_A. The sequence continues at coordinate 57,442 of NZ_NESJ01000009.1, read as the reverse complement.
GTGCACGACATTTTTTCTGTCAGCGTCTTCTTGATGGCGTTCACAGCGATCGTGTTCTTTGCGCCTGAATTCGGTGGTTATTTCCTGGAGTACAACAACTTCATTCCGGCCGATCCACTGACCACGCCTTTGCACATTGCGCCGGTCTGGTACTTCACCCCTTACTACTCCATGCTGCGCGCCATCACGACAGAGATGATGTATGTGTTGGTGTTGTGTGTGGTGGTGGGGGCGTTCTTGGCTGTGGCCAAGGGCAAGCTGCCAACTTTGCTCAAAGGTGGTTTGGTGGGTGCAAGCATTGTGATTTGTGTGTTGCTTTTGTCCATTGACGCCAAGTTCTGGGGTGTGGTGGTCATGGGCGGCGCCGTGATCATCATGTTCTTCTTGCCTTGGCTCGATTACAGCCCCGCCAAGTCGATCCGCTACCGTCCTGACTGGCACAAATATGTCTATGCAGTGTTTGTGATCAACTTCCTGATCTTGGGCTACTTGGGCGTCAAGCCGCCCTCGCCCATCGGTGAGCGCGTGTCCCAAGTGGGTACCTTGTTCTATTTCGGCTTCTTCCTGTTGATGCCTTGGTGGAGCAAGCTGGGCACGTTCAAGCAAGTGCCCGACCGCGTGACCTTCACGCCTCACTGAGATCACGGAGAGTCAAGAACATGAAAAACCTCAAGAAACTCGCATTGGGCTTTGTGATGGCGCTGGGCCTGGTGGCCGGTGTCCACGCTGCAGGCGGCGGCATTGCCTGGGATAAAGCACCTCACAAAACCAACGATTTAGCTGCTTTGCAAAATGGCGCCAAATTGTTCGTCAACTACTGTCTCAATTGCCACTCTGCGGCTTACATGCGCTACAACCGCCTGAAAGACATCGGCTTGACCGATCAGCAGATCAAGGACAACCTGATGTTTGCCACCGAGCGCGTTGGCGACAACATGAAAGTGGCTGTGGATCCTGTGTTGGCCAAAGACTGGTTCGGCAAGAACCCACCCGACTTGACGTTGATGGCCCGCTCGCGTTCAGGGCCTGGCGGCACAGGTGCAGACTACCTCTACACCTATTTGCGCACTTATTACCGTGATTCGACCAAACCTACAGGTTGGAACAACCTGGCCCTGCCCAACGTGGGCATGCCCAATCCGCTGTGGGAACTGCAAGGCGAGCGAGAGCCCGTTTATGTGGAAAAAGAAGAGCATGGTCACAAAGTCCAAATCTTTTCTGGCTGGAAGCAAGTCAAGCCCGGCACCATGACGCCTTTGGAATACGATCAAGCCATTGGAGACTTGGTCGGATACATGCAATGGATGGCCGAGCCTGACCAAAACACCCGTGTGCGCATTGGTGTATGGGTTTTGATTTTCTTGTCCTTCTTTACCTTCATTGCCTGGCGTTTGAATGCGGCATACTGGAAAGACATCAAGTAACTGATCTTTCACCCGGCTATTCAGCCGGGTCCTTTGGAGTGGCAGGTCTTTGGGCCTCCCACTCTTTTTGATTTTTTGAGGAGCCTCCACCATGATGGTGCTTTATTCCGGAACGACTTGCCCTTTTTCACACCGCTGCCGCTTTGTGCTGTTTGAAAAAGGCATGGACTTCGAGATTCGCGATGTGGACTTGTACAACAAGCAAGAAGACATCAATGTGATGAACCCCTACGGTCAGGTGCCGATTTTGGTTGAGCGCGACCTGATCCTGTATGAGTCGAACATCATCAATGAGTACATCGACGAGCGCTTTCCGCATCCCCAGTTGATGCCCGGTGACCCGGTGGACCGCGCCCGGGTGCGCTTGTTTTTGCTCAACTTCGAAAAAGAACTGTTCACCCATGTACTGACCTTGGAAAATCGTGCGCTCAAAGGCAACGACAAGGCGCTGGAAAAAGCCCGCTCGCACATCCGCGACCGCCTGACCCAGTTGGCCCCGGTGTTCCTGAAAAACAAGTTCATGCTGGGCGACAACTTTTCCATGCTGGATGTGGCCATTGCACCTTTGTTGTGGCGTCTGGACTACTACGGTATTGAACTCAGCAAAAATGCAGCCCCGTTGCTCAAGTACGCTGAGCGCATTTTTTCGCGTCCTGCCTACATCGAGGCGCTGACGCCTTCTGAAAAGGTCATGCGCAAGTAAAGCCGGGTGTTTTCGGGTAAATAATGGCGACGGAGGACAACGCATGATCAGCAATACCGAACTGCCATCAACCAGGCCATACCTGATTCGCGCCTTGTACGACTGGTGTTCCGAAAACGGCTTCACACCCTATGTTGCGGTGAAGGTAGACAACTCGGTTCAAGTGCCGCGTGAGTATGTGCAAGGGGGCGAGATTGTGCTGAACGTCAGCATGGACGCCACCAGTTCATTGAAGCTGGGCAACGACTTCATCGAGTTCAAAGCCCGCTTTGGTGGCAAGCCGCGTGAAATCATGGTGCCTATCCACCGGGTCATGGCCATCTACGCCCGTGAAAATGGGCAGGGCATGGCTTTTCCTGTGAGTGATGAACAAGCGCCTCCTGCCGCTTTGTCCTCGATCGATAGCCCTTTGCTTGCAAGTGCCGACAGTGAAGACAAGCCCGCAGCACCCAGCCCCGGTAGACCCGCACTCAAGCGTATCAAATAAAAATTAAGGTCGTGTGCAAAGTCAGCCCTAGAGCACGTTAAAATTCAGCCCGTGCCGCTTTAGCTCAGTTGGTAGAGCACCCGCCTTGTAAGCGGTAGGTCGTCAGTTCGAATCCGACAAGCGGCACCAAAACTTCAGCCCTGACCCTTCAAAAGTCAGGGCTTTTTTGTGTTCCGAATTTGAAGCTAATACGGTGGGGCCTCAGCGGTTTTGCACCTTGATGCGGATCGAAGACACACCAAGACCTTGGACGTTGAGATGCTCTTGCAAGGCGGGCAGCAATTGACGCAGCTTGGCGGCCACGGCGTTCGAGCTCACCAGCAGACACCAGGCGCCATCTTCAATGGGGCCGGCTTGGATGCCGGCACGCAAAGGCGCAGGCAGCAAACTGCCAATGGCCTGCAGGCGATCGGACGAATCGCGCACCCGTCCCATCAGCAGCGAAAAGGTGGGGGACTCTTGGGCAGCTTGTTGCAGGGGAATGGCTTGGTGGCGTCTTTGCATGGCTTGTCTTTGGCCTCGATTATCTGGCAAGGCGTGAAGCCTCGGCACAGTGCCATGAAAAGGCTTTCGAGGAGGGCTGGTCAAGCGGCTAAAATCATCTGGTTATGCAGGTTGCCCTTGGGTGGCTTGTCGGGTTGATGGGGACTTTTGCCCTGCAAGCCCGGATTTCATGAAACTTTTAACCAGACAGGATAGACGGTCTGTTTTTCAGCCTCTGTGCTGAATGTGGATCTAATTGACATGGCCATCCCATTCCTCACCAAGATTTTCGGCAGTCGCAATGACCGCCTGCTCAAAACTTACCGCAAAACCGTCGAGCGTATCAACGCCATGGAGGCTGGACTCGAAAGCCTGAGCGACGATGAGCTGAGGGCCAAAACGCAAAGCTTCCGCGATCGTGCAGCCGCTGGTGAGAGCCTGGATGCCTTGTTGCCCGAGGCTTTTGCCGTGGTGCGTGAGGGCTCCAAGCGGGTCATGAAGATGCGCCACTTCGATGTGCAGCTTGCCGGTGGCATCGCCTTGCACAACGGCAAGATTGCCGAGATGGGTACGGGCGAGGGCAAAACCCTGACCTCGACGCTGCCGGCCTACCTCAACGCCATCGCAGGTAAGGGTGTGCATGTGGTCACGGTGAACGACTACTTGGCCAGCCGTGACGCCACATGGATGGGCAAGCTCTACAACTTCCTGGGGCTCAAGGTTGGCATTAATTTGCCTCAACTGCCGCGAGAAGACAAGCAAGCCGCTTACAACGCTGACATCACCTACGGCACGAACAACGAATACGGTTTCGATTACTTGCGCGACAACATGGTCTACGAAGCCCATGACCGTGTGCAGCGTCCGCTCAACTATGCCATCGTGGACGAGGTGGACTCGATCCTGATCGACGAGGCCCGTACGCCCTTGATCATCAGTGGGCAGGCGGAAGACCACACAGCCACTTACTTGGCTATGAACCAGGTCGTGCCGCTGCTCACCCGCCAGGAAGGCGAGGCCGACCCACGCACTGGCGAGGGCATCATCACACCCGGCGACTTCACGGTCGATGAAAAATCGCACCAAGTCTTCTTGACCGAAGATGGCCATGAAAAAGCCGAAGCTGTGCTCGCGCAAATGGGATTGATCCCAGCAGGCACGAGCCTGTACGACCCGGCCAACATCACGCTGATGCACCACTTGAGCGCTGCTTTGCGTTCTCGACACCTTTACCACCGCGATCAGCACTATGTGGTGCAGGACGGCGAGATCATCATCGTCGACGAATTCACCGGCCGTTTGATGACGGGCCGCCGCTGGAGTGATGGCTTGCATCAGGCGGTGGAAGCCAAAGAGGGCGTGCAAATCCAGGCCGAAAACCAGACGCTGGCCTCCATCACCTTCCAGAACTATTTCCGCTTGTACAACAAGATCGGTGGCATGACGGGCACGGCCGATACAGAGGCTTATGAGTTCCAGGAAATCTATGGCCTAGAGACCATGGTAATTCCGCCGCACCGCAAGAGCCAGCGCGAAGACCAGCTGGACCGGGTATACAAAACCTCGCAAGAGCGTTACACCGCGGCCATTGCGGACATCCGAGAATGCTTCGAGCGAGGCCAGCCGGTGCTGGTGGGCACCACTTCGATTGAAAACTCGGAGCTGATTGCGCAACTGCTAACACAGCAAAAGCTGCCTCACCAGGTGCTCAACGCCAAACAGCACGCACGCGAGGCGGACATCGTGGCCCAGGCCGGACGACCCGGCATGATCACGATTGCCACCAACATGGCCGGTCGTGGCACGGACATCGTGCTCGGCGGAAACATTGAAAAAGACGTTCAGGCCATTGAAGAAGATGCGAGCCTGCCAGAGGCGGCCCGCCATGAAAAAGTGGCCCAGCTGCGTGAGCAGTGGAAAGCCGTGCATGAGCAGGTCAAGTCCTTGGGCGGATTGCGCATCATCGCGACTGAGCGGCATGAGTCGCGCCGCATCGACAACCAGCTGCGCGGCCGTTCGGGCCGCCAAGGCGACCCAGGTTCTTCACGTTTTTACCTGAGCTTGGACGACCCTTTGATGCGCATTTTTGCGGGTGACCGTGTGCGCTCCATCATGGACCGGTTGAAGATGCCCGAGGGCGAGGCAATCGAAGCGGGAATCGTCACACGCAGCATCGAAAGTGCCCAGCGCAAAGTGGAGGCGCGCAACTTTGACGTCCGTAAACAGCTGCTCGAATACGACGACGTGTCCAATGACCAACGCAAGGTGATTTACCAGCAGCGCAACGACATTCTGGATGCGCAAGACATGCACGCCCAGATCACGGCCTTGCGCGAAGGTTGCTTTACCGATCTGGTGCGCCAGTTTGTTCCGGCCGAGTCGGTAGAAGAGCAATGGGATCTGCCGGGTCTGGAAAAAGTGTTGGCTGAAGAGTGGAGCATGACGCTTGATTTGCAAGGCAAAGTCCAAGCTTCCAGCGCAATTTCGGACGAAGACCTGCTGGAGACGGTCGTGACTGCTGCCCATGCACAGTTTCAGTCCAAGCTCGACCAAGTGGGGGCCGAGAGTTTCGTGTCCTTTGAACGCATGATCTTGTTGCAGAGCATCGATACCCATTGGCGCGAACACTTGAGCGCTTTGGATTACCTGCGTCAGGGCATTCACCTGCGGGGCTATGCGCAAAAGCAACCCAAACAGGAATACAAACGTGAAGCGTTTGAGTTGTTTGGCCAATTGCTCGACGCTGTGAAAAACGAAGTCACCAAGACTTTGATGATGGTGCGCATCGATTCGGGCGACCAAATGCAGCAAGCAGCCCAAGCCATTGAGGAGCGGGCTGAGCAGATCAGCAATGTGACTTATACCGCCCCGGATGAAACAGGACAACCACAAGTGCAGGCTGCCGGAGCTGCTGCGGCTGCAGGTGGGCTTGCTGATTTGGCCAGCACTTGGGGCCAGGTTGGGCGCAATGAACCTTGCCCTTGTGGCAGTGGCAAAAAATTCAAACAATGCCACGGCAAACTGGCTTGAAAAGGCTGAGCTTATGAAGCGGGCTTCGGCCCGTTTTCTTTGAGCTACCCCGCTTGTGCTGAGAACTCCTGCTTTTGTGAAGGACCGACATGCCCGTGAACCTGCCCCCCCTTGATTCGACACAACTCAAACCTATCGCTGGCGTGCGCATCGGCATCGCGCAAGCAGGTGTGCGCAAAGCCAACCGAAAAGACCTCACTGTATTTTTGCTGGATGAGGGTGCAAGCGTGGCGGGCGTGTTCACTCGCAACCGTTTTTGCGCCGCCCCTGTGCAGGTCTGCCGTGAGCACCTGGCCGCGGGCAGTGCCGTGCGCGCCTTGGTCATCAATACCGGCAACGCCAATGCGGGCACGGGTGCGCCGGGCTTGGCCCATGCCCGCCAGACTTGTGAGGCCTTGGCCAAATTGCTTCACTGCACGCCCGCACAAGTGTTGCCGTTTTCGACAGGTGTGATCATGGAACCGCTGCCGGTGGACCGCATCGTAGCGAGCCTGCCTGCTGCGCTGGTCGATGCGCAAGCCGCCCACTGGGCCGAGGCGGCAGAAGGCATCATGACCACCGACACCGTGCCCAAGGCTTCGAGTGTGGAGGTGCAAGTTGGAGGGCAGACCATCAGCATTACGGGCATTAGCAAAGGCGCGGGGATGATCCGACCCAACATGGCCACCATGCTGGGTTTTGTGGCCACCGATGCCTGTATCGCCCCGTCCCTGTTGCCTGAGCTGGCCAAGCAACTGGCCGATGGTTCGTTCAACCGCATCACCATCGATGGCGACACTTCCACCAACGATTCCCTCATGCTGATCGCCACGCACAAGGCGGCGCATACCCCTATCACCTCGCTGGACAGTGCCGAAGGCCAAGCCTTGTTGCAGGGCTTGATGCAAGTGGCCCGTCAGTTGGCTCATGCCATCGTGCGCGATGGTGAGGGCGCCACCAAGTTCATCACGGTGCAGGTCGAAGGCGGCCGCACGGCCGAGGAATGCCGCCAAGTGGCCTATGCGATCGCGCATTCGCCGCTTGTAAAAACCGCCTTCTTCGCCAGTGACCCGAACCTGGGCCGCATCCTGGCCGCGGTGGGTTATGCGGGCATCGAAGACCTGGACCAAGGTTTGATCGAGCTGCACCTGGACGACGTGCATGTGGTCTCGCAAGGCGGTCGTCGCGCCGAGTACCGCGAACAAGACGGTCAGCGTGTCATGAAGGGCAGTGAAATCACCGTGCGCGTGGGCTTGGGCCGTGGCACGGCCAGCGACACCGTCTGGACCTGCGACCTGAGCCACGATTACGTCACCATCAACGCGGACTACCGTTCATGAACTCTCCTTCTTCTTCAGCCCTGGACCAACTGCTGGCCAAAGTTAGCCAATTGGTGGACCGCATCGAGTCGGTCTTGCCCCAACCCCTGTCGGCCCCCGACTGGACGCAGGCCATTGCCTGGCGCTACCGCAAGCGTTCTTCAGGCCATGGTGTGATGGAGCCGGTGCGCCATGTGGCGGCCATGACGCTCGATGATCTCAAGGAAATCGACGACCAAAAAGAAAAGCTGCAACGCAACACCGAGCAGTTTGTGCATGGCCATCCGGCCAACAATGTGCTGCTCACGGGCGCACGCGGCACCGGCAAATCCTCGCTCATCAAGGCCTGTCTGAACACCTATGCACCGCAAGGCTTGCGCCTGATCGAGGTGGACAAGGAAGACCTGACCGATTTGCCCGACATCATCGAGGTGGTGGCCGGGCGGGATGAAAAGTTCATTGTGTACTGCGACGACTTGAGCTTTGAAGACGGTGAGCCGGGCTACAAGGCGCTCAAGTCCATTTTGGACGGGACCGTGGCCGCCTCGACTCCCAATGTGCTGGTGTACGCGACCAGCAACCGCCGCCACCTCTTGCCCGAGTACATGAGCGAGAACCTCACCTATAAGCACACTGACGACGGCGAAGTGCACCCGGGTGAAGGCGTGGAAGAGAAAATTTCCCTGTCAGAGCGCTTTGGCCTGTGGATCAGTTTCTACCCTTTCTCGCAAGACGAGTACCTGACCATCGCAGGCCAATGGCTCAGTGCTTTGGGTGCCACGCCCGCGCAAATCGATGCGGCGCGTCCCGATGCTTTGCTCTGGGCTTTGGAACGCGGCTCACGCAGCGGCCGTGTGGCCTACCAGTTTGCCCGAGACATGATGGGCCGCCAATCGGACCGCGCATGAGCGCAGGCCTGCTGGTCGCAGACGGCGAGCGAGTGCGGCAAGACCTGACTGCAGGCCAAGCCGAGCGCGCCGTGGTCGATGTGGCGGTGGGCGTGTTGCTGCAAGCCGATGGCCAGTTTTTGCTGACCTCGCGCCCCGAAGGCAAAGTTTATGCAGGCTATTGGGAATTCCCTGGCGGAAAACTCGAAGCGGGCGAGTCGGTTGAGCAAGCGCTTCGCCGTGAACTGCAAGAAGAGCTGGGCATCACCATCGGGCAAGCGCAGGTTTGGAAAAACCAGATGGTCGATTACCCCCACGCCTTGGTGCGGCTGCACTTTTGCAAGGTGTGGGACTGGCAGGGTGAATTGCAAATGCGGGAAGCGCAATCACACGCTTGGCAGTCCCTGCCCGTAGCGGTTGTGCCGGTATTGCCGGGCACCGTCCCCGTGTTGGCTTGGTTGGCCGAAGAGCGGCAATTCAAAGGACACACACACGAGGGCGCACACGCCTAGGCATCTCGTCACTGCAGACGTGGATCGCCAAAAGTCTCGTCGGGTGGGGTCTCGTCGGGCAGTTTGAATTCTTCGCTGGCCCAGGCCCCCAAGTCCACGCCTTTGCAGCGTGCGCTGCAAAACGGACGGTAAGGATTGCTGGGGCTGTAAAAGCTGGTACCAGCGCAGGCCGGGCAACGCACTTGGCGTGGTTTGAAAGATTCAGGCGGGTTCACGACGCTCATGCGCACAAAGTCATCTCGAAGGGCACGTCATCGGTCGTGGCCACCAATTTGCCGTCGCTTTGCTGGCGCATCATGCGAATCACCACCAGCAAGCGATTGCAACTGATCTCGGGCGTCAAGCCCAAAGAGGGGTCGATCTTCAGGCGCAGCAGCTGAAAGCTTCGCCCTTGGGGCAGGTTTTGTTGCAACTGACCTGAAGTGGCCATGACTTTTTGGCTGGAGCCTGATTCGCGCAGCATTTGCAACAACTGCTCAATGGCTTGAGCCCAAGGTGCAAAAGGCAAAATCCATTGTTGCAAATCACGGGTACGGCTGCTTGCATCATGGTGCTGCCAAGCGTGGTAGGCGGGCAAGTCAAATTCGCAAGTGCCCCCCGGGATGGCCACACGGCTTCTGAGGGCCATCAGGAAATCATGATCCGTTAAGCTTTGTCCCATTTTTCCGGCCACATGATTGAGGGCTTCAAAGAGGTGATCGAGTTGGGCAATCAGCCCGTCTAGCGCCTTTTCAGAAATAGCGGGATTCCCCCTGTAAGCGCTATAAACTTGCTTTTGTCGTTCGAGGTCTTTGAGCACCTCGGACTTGAGTTCCGATCGGCCCCCCACCTCCATGATTTCAAAGAGAGTGATCAAGGCGAAATGGTGGTCCAGAGCCTGATCGCGACCGACAAGTTCACCCAAACGGGAAAACAGCTGCTGCAGTCGCAAATAGGTGCGAATGCGTTCATTAAATGGGTATTCGTACAGTATCACGCGGCATTTTCCAATGCCGCCATCATAGCCCGAAGTCGGCGGCAAGCTGAGCCACTTGGGCATCTAGATCATCAAAACTGAGACCTTGATTAACAAGAATGGCATCGGCGCAGGCCAAGCGTTGTGACCGCGAGGCTTGTTGAGCCATGATGCGTGCTACTTCTGCGCTGACCAGGCCACTGCGGGCCATGACCCTTTGCGTTTGGGTCTCGGTATCGCAGTCCACCACGATCACGCGGTCCACCTGTTTGCGCCAACGCTCACCCGATTCCACCAGCAAGGGCACATCAAACACCAAGACACGGTGGCCATTTTGCATAGCCGCTTGAGCTTGCTCGGCCGTGATCTGGCTGACCAGAGGGTGGACGATCTGTTCGAGTTGGCGCTTGGCTTGTGAGTCACGGAAGATGCGCTCGCGCATGGCCTGTCGGTCCATGGCGCCATCCGGGCTGAGCAAGGCTTTACCGAAGGTGTGTGCGATGTCTGCCATGGCCCTGCCGCCCGGTGCCGTGAGGCTGCGAGAAATGGCATCGGCGTCGATGATGGCCGCGCCGCGCCGCGCCAAAAAGCCCGCCACGGTGCTTTTGCCGCTGCCAATGCCGCCGGTCAGGCCAATGCGCCAGGTGCGTTGTGTCATGGACGTTCAGATCAAAAACCAGGGCAGAGGACCAAAGGCCATGACCCACAAACCTGCCAACACCAAAAAAGGCCCGAAAGCCAGTTGGCCATTGTCGTCCAATTGACCTCGCAACTTGAGCCAGAGGCCACCGATCGCCCCGGAAAAAGAGGCGATCAAGATCAAGGACAACAGTGCGGGCCAACCCAGCCAGGCCCCCAAAGCGGCGAGCAGCTTGAAGTCGCCCTGACCCATGCCCTCTTTGCCAGTCACGGCTTTGAACAACCAGAACACCGTCCATAAAAACAAGTAGCCTGCAGCAGCTCCCCAGAGGGCTTCGTTCAGCCCAATGCCCGTCAGCCCCAGACTGGCAGCGAGCATACCCGCCCATACCAGGGGTTGGGTGATGGCGTCGGGCAGCAAGCGCGTGTCGGCATCAATGGCGGCCAATGCCACCAAAGCGGCTGCAAAGCCGGCCCAGGCGAGCGCCTGAAAACCCAAGCCGTGTTCAGCCGCTGACCACATGAACAGACCGCTAGTGATCAGTTCGATGGCCGGATATCGCCAACCAATGGGGGCCTGGCAGTGGGCGCATCGGCCGCGCAGTCGAAGGAAACTCAGCAGCGGAATGTTCTCGTGCCATGCCAAGGCGTGCTGGCAGTGGGGGCAGTGCGAGCGGGGCACTGCCAGATTGAAGTGGGGCGCATCTGGCGGGGTATCGCCCAGCGGGGCATCCCACTGCGCTTGCAGCATGAGGGGTAGGCGGTAGATCACCACGTTCAGGAAACTGCCGATCATCAAACCCAGCAAAGTCGCCAGGCCGAGTGCCAAAACGCTGTCGTTCATGTCAAAAAACCTGCCCCAAACTGAATATTGGTAAGTACATGGCCACCAAGATGGCCCCAATGAAGCCGCCGAGCACCACGATGATCAGCGGCTCCAGCAAACTGCTCAGGCCATTGACCTGGTCGTCGAGCTCGCTTTCCATCAGGGCACCCGCCCTGCCCAGTAAGCTGTCCAAGGCCCCGGTTTCTTCACCTGTGGCGCACAACTGCACGATCATCGCCGGAAAACGCCCGCTTTGGGCCATGCTCTCGCTCAAACTGTGGCCTTGCACTACTTGGCGCTGGATTTGCAATGTGATGTGCGCAAAAACTGCATGATCGCATGCCTGGGCTGTGGGCCCTAAGGCTTCGGTCAAGGGTACACCCGCAGCCAGCAAGGCCGACAGGGTCTGCGCCCAACGCGCCACCACCGACGTGGTCAACAGCGGCCCGAGCACTGGCCAGTGCAGCCACCAACGCGCCAACCACTGACGCATGCGGCTGGCTGCCGGGCTTTTGTGTTGTGCTGCCCAAAGGAGCATCAAGACCAAGGGCACACCCGCAGGCCAGGCCCGAACCAGCGCGTTGCTCATGCCGACCACCAGTTGCGTGGCCAAGGGCAATTCGGCCCCAAAGGACTGGAACACATCCTGGAAAACCGGCACCACCAGCACCAGTATCAGCACCAAAATACCCAAGGCCACGGCCATCACGGCGATGGGGTACATCAAGGCCGAACGAATTTTGGAGCGCATCGCTTCGTTTTTTTCCAGCGTCAAAGACAGCCGCTCCATCATCGTGTCCAGAATCCCGGCGGCTTCGCCGGCTTGCACCATGTGCACATAAAGGCCGCTGAAATGTTTCGGGTGTTTGGCCAGGGCGTCGTGCAGGGCCACGCCGGCTTCCACTTCGCTGCGCACTTTGTTCATCACGATCACCAGGCCTTTGGCGCTCATGCTGCGGCACAGCATGCCCAGGGCCTGTACAACGGGCACGCCTGCCCGCAGCATGGCCGCCCATTGGCGGGTCATGACGGCCAGGTCTTTGGCTTTGACGGTATCCGGCGGCGACCACCACAGGCGCTGAACCTGTACTTGTTGTAGCCCCTGCCTGCGCAGCTGTACACGGGCCAAGTCGGCGTTCAGGGCCTGAATTTGGCCGCTTTGGGCATGGCCTTGACGGTCGCTGCCGGTCCATCGAAAGACCGTTGTGGCGCGAGCAGAAGGTGGGGCGCTCATGTGCTTTCTCGCGTAGCGGCCAGTACCTCGTCCAGCGAGGTGATGCCTTGCAGCACTTTGCGTAAGCCGGCCATGCGCAAACTGCTCATCCCTTCGCTTCGAGCTTGACGCGTCATCTCTTGTATCCCAGCTTCTTGTAAGACCAGTTTCTGCATTTCGGCGCTCACGAGCATGACCTGGAAAATCCCGGTTCGCCCGGCAAAGCCTTTGTGGCATAGCGGGCAGCCCACGGGCTCGAACACGGGCACGGGGTCTGCTAGGTGCAGACGGGGTGGCCACCCTGCTTTGTGCCAAATCACGGCGGGTACGCTGGACGCGCGCTTGCAGTGCGGGCACAGGCAGCGCACCAAGCGTTGCGCCGTGATCAGGCTCACACTGGCAGCGATGTTGTAGGGGGCTGTGCCCATGTTGCGCAAGCGCACCAAGGTGGCAGGGGCGTCGTTGGTGTGCAAGGTCGAGAGCACGAGGTGCCCGGTTTGCGCTGCCTGGATGGCGATGTTGGCGGTCTCCAGATCACGCACTTCGCCCACCATCAAAATGTCCGGGTCTTGCCGCAAAAAAGCACGCAAGGCCACGGCAAAGCTCAGGCCGGGTTTGTCCTGCACATTGACCTGGTTGACGCCCTCGAGCTGGATCTCGCAGGGGTCTTCCACCGTGGCGATGTTCACCTCGGGTGTGTTCAGCAGGTTCAGACAGGCATACAAGGATTGCGTCTTGCCCGAGCCGGTGGGGCCTGTCACCAGCACCAAGCCGTGTGGTGCGCGGATAGCGGCCAGCAAGCGCTCGAGGTCTTCTGCTTCGTAGCCCAGAAGGCTCAAGTCCAGTTGAGACTGAGCGGAGTCCAGCACCCGAATCACCAGTTTTTCACCAAACAAGGTGGGCAAGGTGCTGACACGCAAGTCCAGCTCCCGCCCTTGGTCCAATTGCAGTTTCATGCGGCCGTCTTGCGGCAGGCGTTTCTCGGCAATGTCCAGACGTGACATCACTTTGATGCGCGATGCCAAACGGTCCTTCAGGGCCATGTGCGGTGAGGCCACCTCGCGCAGTTCTCCATCAATGCGCATGCGTACCCGGTACTGGTGTTCATAAGGCTCAAAGTGCAGGTCAGAGGCTTTCAGCGCCACCGCATCTTCCAATAGTTTTTGAACATAGCTGACCACTGGGGCGTCATCGTGCCCGGTCAGGGGCGGTCGTGTTTTAACAGAATCCATGAGATGCAGCCTATTTATTGAATACTAAAAAACTCAAATCATGGCGCTTGGTGCGTGATTTGTAAATCCCTCGTCATGGATTTGCCGGTTCTTGCTTGGCCGAAGAGAGCACTCAAAAAAGCGACCCGTCAAGGACCTCTGTTGCAGTGAGTCTTTCGCACTTCCCTCAAAATAATGGCCATTCAATGGGACAACAGGAGACAAACATGCACGTGGGTATTGCAGGCATCGGCAAGATGGGCGCAGCGATTGGGTCGCGGTTGTTGTCACTGGGTATGCCCGTGACGGTTTGGAACCGCACCGCTGAGCGTGCCCAGCCCTTGTTGGATACAGGAGCTCGTTGGGCTGAATCACCCAAAGCCTTGGCTGAGTCGGTCGATGTGGTCATCACTGTGCTGACCAATGAGGCGGCGCTCGACGACGTTTATGGTTCGGCGTCGGGTTTGCTCGCGGGCCAAGTTCATGACAAGGTGTTCATCGACATGAGCACCGTTCGCCCTGCCAAGCCGCAAGAAATGGCCCGGCGTGCGCAAGCGGTCCAAGCCCGTTTTCTGGAGTGTCCGGTGGGCGGTAGTGTGGGGCCCGCCAAAGAGGGCAAATTGTTGGGCTTTGTCGGTGGCGACGCGCAGGACTTGCAAAAGGTCCAGGCCTTGCTCGACGTGATGTGCCGCCGTGTGGAGCATGTGGGGCCGCACGGGGCGGGCGCCACCATGAAACTGGCTGTCAATTTGCCTTTGATGGTGTATTGGCAAACCTTGGGCGAGGCACTGTCTTTGGTTGAGCCCTTGGGACTCGATCCCCAGCGCGTGATCGACATTCTGTCGGAGTCATCGGGCGGGCCCAACATGCTCAAGGTGCGTGGCGGCATGATTGCCAAGACCCTGAGTCAGCAAAAAAGTGATCAGGTCACGGTCAATGTGGCGACGATGCGCAAAGACATGCAAGCCATGCTGGACTTGGGATCGGCGACGCGCAAAAACCTGCCCCTGACGGCTTTGGCCCTGCAAAAGTTCGAAGCTGCCGCACAGAGCGGACTGGATGCGAAGGATTGTTCAGAGCTGCTGGTGTGGTGGTTGTCACAAGGTGGCCGCGCCTGATTCGTGCGCAGCCCCCTGGATGCAGGCCTCACTCGAGGCGCATTTCCCGGATGATGGCGCGGAACTGGTCCATCTGCCGGCGCAGCATGGCGTCTTGTTCGGCCGGTGTTGAGCCCACGCCCTCGGCACCCAGGTCGTTCAGGCGCTTGACCACATCGGGGTGGCGCACAGCGGCGATCACTTCCTTGTTCAGCCGTTCAATGATGTCCTTGGGTGTTTTGGCTGGGGCAAAGACACCGTTCCAACCTTCCAGTTCCAGGTTGGGAAAGCCCAACTCCCTGACGGTGGGCACATCGGGCAGGCCCGGGATGCGTTTGGATGCCGTTGTGGCGATGGCCTTTAACGTACCGGCCTTGATCTCGCCCAAGGAGGAAGACAACTGATCGCCACCGACCTGGAGTCGACCCGCCAGCAATTCCTGCTTGAGAGGGGCCGCGCCCTTGAAAGGAATGTGGGTGATATTAACTTTGCCTTCTTTTTTGAAGGCCTCACCCAACACGTGCATGGTGGAGCCCGGGCCCGTCGAACCATAGTTGTATTGCAGCGCAGGGTTGGTGCGCAGCAAGTTGGCCAGTTCTTTCAGGTCTTTGGCGGGTACGCTGGGGCTGGCCGTCCAGACAAAAGGCACATACACGGCGATCGAGACCCCAGCAAAGTCGGTGTCCACATTGAAGGGGGAACGGTTGGCCAGGGCTTGCGCCACCGAGGCCAGCGGAAACGACAGGTTGTGCATCAAGATGGTGTAACCATCGGGGGCCGCTTTGGCCATCAAGTCAGCACCAATGGCACCGCCAGCTCCGCCCCGGTTGTCCACCGTGACGGGTTGCCCCATGGATTCGCTCATTTTTTGCGCCACGATGCGGGCAACAATGTCGGTGGTGCCCCCTGCAGGGAAAGGCACGATCATCTTGATGGGTTTGCTGGGGTAGGACTGCGCCAGGCTCACAGGGTGAAGCGCAAGCGTCACCAGGCCCAACAAGCCAGAGGCGCAGATTTGGCGCCATTTTTGAGGTATCGAACGCATGAAGTCTCCTTGTGGTTGTGACCTCCTGACTGTGCAGAGCAGGAAGAAAAATCACTATCACACAAGTCAATTGACCCGACGCATCACCAAAGTGACAAGCTCATGGCCGCAAGTGCTTCAGCAGACGCGCCGAGCGATTCTTTGAATGGCCGATGTGGGATCGATGTCCATCCAATCGTGCAACATGCCCTGGCGACTGACCACCTTGCCCGTCAACATGGCACCACTGTAATGGGTCAAATGCATCACGCGTGCCATCTTGGCTTCGCAGTTGACCATCAACTGAGTCTGGGCCGACAGGTAAGGCTGGCCTTGAGCGGTCGTTTGAGTTTTTTTGTAATCGATCGCACTCCACAAGACCTTGCGGCCAGCTTCTTGCGTGACGGAGTTGGCATCGATGTAGAACATGCCTTGATCGTTCAAAACGATGACTTCCCATTTGGGCGCAGCCATGGCAGGAGCTGCCAAAGCGCTGGACAAGGCGATGAGCACGATGGTAAATATTTTGAAATATGTCATGTTCATTCTTGCCGGACTCTTCGCTCAGGTGCGCCGAGCAAGCAACTGCGATGCCAGCAGCACCATGGCCTGACGGTGTGCGTTGTCGGGCAGCTGGAGGGCAGCATCGATGGCCCTTTGGGCCTCGGCGGCGGCGGCATCCCGGGTGGCTTCCAGGGCTCCGGTTTCGCGCACGATGGTCACGATGTCGGCCAGGCGTTCAACGCTACCGGTTTCAATGGCCTCGCGCACGGTTTGACTTTGTGAGGTGTTGCCGCGCTGAATGGCCAGAATCAAAGGCAAGGTGGCCTTGCCCTCGCGCAGGTCATCGCCCAGGTTTTTGCCCATCTCCGTGGTGTTGCCATCGTAGTCAAGCACATCGTCGATCACCTGAAAGGCAGTTCCCAAGGCCTGACCGTAATCAGCGCACGCGGCTTCAATGGCTGCGGGGCTTCCTGCCAAGATCGCACCCAGTCGGGCGCTGGCTTCAAACAGTTTGGCGGTTTTGGATCGGATCACGCGCAGATAGCCTTCTTCGTCCAGCGAGGCATCGTGCATGTTCATCAGTTGCAGCACTTCGCCTTCGGCGATCACGTTGGTGGCATCGGCCAGGGTTTGCATCACCCTCATGCTGTCTGCATCCACCATCATCTGAAAGGCGCGCGAATACAAAAAATCACCCACCAGCACGCTGGCCGGGTTACCAAAGCGTTCATTCGCCGTGGGCCTGCCGCGCCTGAGGGTGGACTCGTCCACCACATCGTCGTGCAACAAGGTGGCGGTGTGGATGAATTCGACCACGGCCGCCAGGTTGTGGCGCTGGCCACCGGTGTAGCCCAAGGCCCCGCAAGTGAGCAGCAGCAGGACCGGTCGAAGGCGCTTACCTCCAGCTGAAATGATGTAACGGGCCACTTCTCCCACCAAGGGCACACCGGAATCGAGGCGCTGGGCAATGACATGGTCGACCATGGCCATGTCTGGGGCCACCAGTTCTAGAACGGCTGCGGTGCTGTTTTCTGAGGCAGACAAATGGAAGATCCGGCAGGGGAGCTCGGTGGAGCCTAGGCGGGTGGAATAAAACACACCCAATTCATGTGTATATTATAGAGACCGTCCCGCTTGGCCCCCTGAATCAGGTGCATTCGGGAGGCGACAGATTTGCCAGTCATGGGTTGCCGTGCTAGAATTTCAGGTTCCTTGGGGATTAGCCCTCGGAAACTTCCATTCAAAGAGGTCATTTATGTACGCGGTCATAAAAACCGGTGGCAAACAGTATCGTGTTGTCGCTGGCGAAAAAATTAAAGTAGAACAGATTGCTGCGGACGTTGGCCAGGAAATCGTGATTGATCAAGTTCTCGCAGTCGGCAACGGCGCAGATCTGAAGATCGGCACGCCCCTGGTGTCCGGCGCAACAGTCACAGTCACAGTGTTGGCTCATGGCAAGCATGACAAAGTGCACATCTTCAAGATGCGCCGTCGCAAGCACTATCAGAAACGTCAGGGTCACCGCCAGCAGTTCACCGAACTGCAAATCGGCGTGATCGCTGCCTGAGGAGAATAGGTCATGGCACAGAAAAAAGGCGGCGGCTCTACGCGCAACGGTCGTGATTCCAAGCCAAAAATGCTCGGCGTCAAGGCTTTTGGTGGTGAACTGATCAGCGCTGGCTCGATCATCGTTCGTCAACGTGGCACCAAGTTCCATGCAGGCAACAATGTCGGCATCGGCAAAGACCACACTTTGTTTGCCCTGGTGGACGGCCATGTGTCGTTTTCTACCAAAGGCGAACTGAGCAAGCACATGGTCAACGTGACGCCGGCTGTTTAAGCCCGTTGCGCCCATGGCGAAGAGGAGCCCCGCATGCCGGGGCTTTTCGCATTCTGGCCCGCTGACCTTTTGATCTCGGGCCCACCGCTACACTGGATACCCCATGAAGTTCGTTGACGAAGCCTATATTGACATCTCCGCAGGTGACGGCGGGAACGGCTGCGTCTCGTTCCGCCATGAAAAGTACAAAGAATTCGGTGGTCCTAACGGGGGTGATGGTGGGCGGGGCGGTCATGTGTTCGCCTTTGCCGACATCAACCTGAACACCTTGGTCGATTACCGTTACTCGCGCAGGCACGATGCCAAACGTGGGCAGCACGGCATGGGCTCCGACATGTTCGGCGCTGCCGGCGACGACGTGACCCTCAAAATGCCCGTGGGCACCATCATCACCGACGCCGAAACCGGCGAAGTGCTGTATGAACTGCTGGTGCCGGGTGAAACCATCATGATCGCCAAGGGCGGTGACGGTGGTTTTGGCAACATGCGCTTCAAAAGCGCGATCAACCGCGCCCCGCGCCAAAAGACACCGGGTTGGCTCGGTGAAAAGAAAGAGCTCAAGCTCGAATTGAAAGTGCTGGCCGACGTGGGCCTGCTGGGCATGCCCAACGCGGGCAAGTCCACCTTCATCGCGGCCGTCTCCAACGCCCGTCCCAAAATCGCCGATTACCCCTTCACCACCTTGCATCCCAACTTGGGTGTGGTGCGCGTCGGCCCCGAGCAAAGCTTTGTAGTGGCCGATGTGCCGGGCCTGATCGAAGGCGCTTCGGAAGGCGCTGGCTTGGGCCATTTGTTCCTGCGCCATTTGCAGCGTACCCGTTTGCTCTTGCATGTGGTCGATTTTGCGCCGTTTGACGAGAACGTCGATCCTGTACAGCAAGCCAAGGCCATCGTGGCGGAGCTTAAAAAATACGATCCCGGTTTGTACAACAAGCCCCGCTGGCTGGTGTTGAACAAGCTGGACATGGTGCCCGCCGAAGAGCGCGAAGCGCGGGTGAAGGATTTCATCAAGCGCATGCGTTACAAAGGCCCCGTCTTTCAGATTTCTGCCTTGACCCGTGAAGGTTGCGAGCCGCTGATCAAGGAAATCTACAAACACATCCGTGCCCAGCAAATCATCGAGCAGGGCATTGTGGAGATTGATCCCCGCTTCACCGAGCAGGACAAGCCACAAGAGCCGGATGCCGATGACCCGCGTTTCAAGCCGCTGCCGTCTGATGCTGATTGATCCGGCGGCGTGCGCCTCTATTTAGTTCCTCTTTCCTTCAAGCCCTGTAATCCCCCAGCATGACTTCTGCCGCCGTTTTCACCCTGTTGCGCGATGCCCGTCGCATCGTCGTCAAAGTCGGCTCCAGCCTGGTGACCAACGAAGGCCGGGGGCTGGACGAGGCCGCCATTGGCGAGTGGTGCCGTCAAATGGCCTTGCTCAGTGCCCAAGGCAAGGAAGTGGTCATGGTCTCCAGCGGTGCGATTGCAGAAGGCATGAAGCGACTGGGTTGGACCACCCGCCCAAGCGAAGTCCCTGCCTTGCAAGCCGCTGCCGCTGTGGGGCAGATGGGCTTGGCGCAAATGTACGAAACCAAGCTGCGCGAAAACGGCATGCGCAGCGCACAGGTCTTGCTCACGCATGCCGATCTGGCCGACCGCGAGCGCTACCTCAACGCCCGCTCGACTTTGCTCACCTTGCTCCAGCACCGCGTGCTGCCTGTGATCAATGAAAACGACACGGTGGTCAACGACGAGATCAAATTTGGCGACAACGACACTTTGGGGGCCTTGGTGGCCAACCTGATCGAAGCCGACTTGCTGATCATCCTGACCGACCAAAAAGGCTTGTACACCGCCGACCCGCGCAAAGACCCCTTGGCTACCTTCGTGCACGAGGCCCATGCGGGTGATTTGGCCTTGGAAGCCATGGCGGGCGGTGCGGGCTCCAGCATTGGTCGGGGCGGCATGATCACCAAAATCCTGGCTGCCAAACGGGCTGCTGGTTCGGGCGCGTCCACCGTGATCGCCTGGGGGCGCGAGCCCGATGCCTTGTTGCGTCTGTGCCAGGGCGACAACATAGGCACCCTGCTGGTTGCCCAGACGGCCAAACAACAAGCCCGCAAACAATGGATGGCCGACCACCTGCAAATGCGGGGCTCGGTCACGGTGGATGCGGGTGCAGCGCACAAAGTGCTGACCGAAGGCAAGAGTCTGCTGCCGATTGGCATGACGGGCGTCGCGGGTGATTTTTCACGCGGCGATGTGATCGCCATCCGGGACGATCAGGGTATTGAAATTGCCCGGGGCCTGGCCAATTACGCCAGCGCCGAAGCCCGCTTGTTGTGCCGCAAGCCCTCACACGAATACGAGGCCTTGCTGGGCTACACCGCAGAACCCGAGATGGTGCACCGGGACAACTTGATCCTGAGCCGCTGAAGTCACGGGAGGCAGAGCCAGCCTTCGCCAGATGGGTCAGCCTTGCGGGTTTGGGTCGAAGCTGGCGCCCGGGGGCAACTCCATGTGCAAGGGAGGCTGCATCTCGCCCTGATCGTGGTCTACGCCGTGATCACGTGGCGAGCGACTGCCGCCACGCAAATAACGGTTTTGCCGCTCCTGCCGGGGCAAGTAGCGGGCCAACTCAGTCAGCGCCATTTCGTACACGCCACGCTTGAACTCCACCACCACGTCCAGCGGCACCCAGTAGTCGTTCCAACGCCAAGCGTCAAATTCGGGGTGTTCGGTGGCGCGCAAGTTCAGGTGGTGGTCGTGCGTCACCATCTGCAACAGGAACCAGATCTGTTTCTGGCCCTTGTAAAAGCCGCGTGCATCCCGTCGGATGAAGCGGTCCGGCACCTCATAGCGCAACCAGTCACGGGTTCGGGCCACGATGCGCACATGCTCCGGGTGGAGCCCCACTTCTTCGTGCAATTCGCGGAACATGGCTTGTTCAGGGCTTTCACCCCGGTCAATGCCACCCTGCGGAAACTGCCAGCTGTGGGTGCGTATGCGCTTGCCCCAGAAAACCTGGTTTTTCTGGTTGAGCAGAATGATGCCGACGTTCGGCCTAAAGCCTTCACGGTCAAGCATAATCAACCTCAAATTTTTAAATTGTGTCCATTATGCACGGCGCATCGCCGCTGGATGTTGGATGTTTCCCTGATCCCCCTAGTCTGAGTTAGCCCGTCGCGATGAAAGCCTCCCAGTTCCTCATTTCCACCCTCAAGGAAGCCCCAGCCGATGCCGAGGTGGTCAGCCACAAACTGATGACCCGCGCCGGCATGATCAAAAAGCTGGGTGCGGGCATCTACAACTACATGCCCATGGGCCTGCGTGTGATCCGCAAAGTCGAGGCCATTGTTCGAGAAGAAATGAACCGTGCCGGTGCCATCGAGATGACCATGCCCGTGGTGCAACCCGCTGAGCTGTGGCATGAAACGGGTCGTTTTGACAAGATGGGCCCCGAGTTGCTGCGCATCAAGGACCGCCACGGTCGCGATTTCGTGATCCAGCCCACCAGCGAAGAAGTGGTGACCGACGTTGTGCGCCAAGAAGTGCGCAGCTACAAACAGCTCCCCAAAAACTTCTACCAAATCCAGACCAAGTTCCGCGACGAGCGCCGCCCCCGCTTTGGCCTGATGCGTGGGCGCGAATTCACCATGAAAGACGCCTACAGCTTTGACCGTGACGTGGCCAGCGCCAAGGCCAGCTACCAGGTGATGGCGGGGGCTTACCGCAAGATTTTCGACCGCTTTGGCCTGACTTACCGCGCTGTGGCCGCTGACAGTGGGGCCATCGGGGGCGATTTGAGCGAAGAGTTTCAGGTGATCGCTGCCACCGGCGAAGACGCCATCGTGTATTGCCCCAGCAGCAGCTACGCCGCCAACATCGAAAAAGCAGAAGCCCTGGCTCCCAGTCAACCACGTGGCGCAGCATCGCAAGCGCTGACCAAGACCCCCACACCGGGCAAGAGCACCTGCGAAGACGTGGCTGCTATGCTGACTGTGCCCCTGTCCACCACCGTTAAATCGCTGGTATTGGCCACAGACACCCTGAGCGAACAGGGCGAGATCGTCCAATCGCAAGTCTGGCTGCTGCTGCTGCGCGGCGACCACGACATGAACGAAGTCAAGGTCGGCAAACTGCCCGGCATGGAAGGTGGCTTCCGCTTTGCCACGCTGATCGAGATCGAAGAGCACTTTGGCTGCAAGCCCGGCTACCTTGGCCCGCTGAACCTGAAAAAGCCCGTGCACCTGGTGGCCGACCGTGATGTGGCCGTGATGGCCGACTGGATCTGCGGGGCCAACGAAGAAGACTTTCACATCACCGGCGTCAACTGGGGCCGCGACTTGCCCGAGCCTGCGCTGGTGGCCGACATCCGCAACGTGGTGGCCGGTGACAAGTCGCCCGACGGCCATGGAGAGTTGGCCATCGAGCGCGGCATTGAAGTGGGCCATGTGTTCTACCTGGGCACCAAATACTCCAAGGCCATGAACGCCACCTTCCTGGACGAAACCGGCAAGCCGCAGTTTCTGGAAATGGGCTGCTACGGCATCGGCATCACCCGCCTGCCCGCCGCCGCCATCGAGCAAAACCACGACGAACGCGGCATCATCTGGCCCGACGCGATTGCCCCCTTCACCGTGGTGGTCTGCCCCATCGGCATGGACCGCAGCGAAGCCGTCAAGCTAGAAGCCGAGCGCATCTACGCCGCCTTGTTGGCCGATGGCGTGGACGTGATCCTAGATGACCGTGGCGAGCGCCCGGGTGCCATGTTCGCCGACTGGGAGCTGATCGGCGTGCCGCACCGCATCACGATTGGCGACAAGGGGTTGAAAGACGGTCTGGTTGAATACCAGCACCGACGCGATGCCGAACCCAGCAAAGTGGCTGTGGCCGATATTCTGGGTCACCTCAAGGGGCGTTTGGCCCCCTGAACCGCACGTCCCGGCCCATGAAACGCCCGGTCTTGCCCAGCCGCCGGGCTTGTTTGCTCAGTCTGTGTGGGACTTTGTTGCCCGCTGGGCTGACGCATGCCGGACGGCAAATCGAAGAGCCCCTGTCGCACTCTGTGCGTACGGCCCTGAGCGCAGCGGTGGCGGCAGCACCCCCTGAGCCCTGGCTGTCCACCGCCGCTGATCAGCAGGCTTATGCGCAGTGGCAAGCGGCCAGTAGTCAGCGTCTGGCGCGCCACAAAAAAAACCCCACAGAGCGGCAAGAATTCTTGCAAACCCTTTGGTACGAAGCCCGCCGCGCAGGCCTGCCGCTGTCGCTGGTGCTGGGCGTGGTGCAGGTCGAAAGCGCGTTTCGCAAATATGCCATTTCCAGCGCCGGGGCACGCGGTTACATGCAAGTCATGCCCTTTTGGGCGCGCCTGATTGGCGACGGCGACGACAGCCGCCTGTTCCACATGCAGACCAACCTGCGTTTTGGTTGCGTCATCCTGCGCCACTACCTGGACCGGGAACGGGGTGACATTTTCATGGGGCTGGGTCGTTACAACGGCAGCCGGGGGCAAGCGGTCTACCCGCAAGCGGTGCTGGCGGCGCAGCGCGGGTGGGTGCATCCAGCCGATTGAGGCGAAAAAAAGCCACCCGAAGGTGGCTTTGGTGCGGTTGAGCCCTTGGGTGAGTCGACCGATCAGGCTTGGCCGTTGATCACTTGCTGCAGTTCACCCGATTCGTACATTTCCATCATGATGTCCGAGCCGCCGATGAATTCGCCTTTGACGTAGAGCTGGGGGATGGTGGGCCAGTTGCTGTATTCCTTGATGCCTTGGCGGATTTCAGCATCGTCCAGCACGTTCACGGTTTTGACCGTCTTGGGGTCAACGCCGCAAGCTTTTAACAGTTGGATGGCGCGGCCCGAAAAACCACACATGGGAAAGTTGGCGTTGCCTTTCATGAACAGGGTGATCTCGTTGCCTTTGACGATTTCGTCGATGCGTTGTTGGGTGTCGCTCATGTTGTTGCTCCAAGTGGGGTCGGTGTCAGATGAGATGAATTATGTCTCTGATTGAAAGTCTGCCATTTTTGCAGGGATGTTGCTGTCAATCAGGCATCACCGCGCCTGTGCAGCGCTCGATCCCGCCCAAATCGCGCCGCGACTGCACCTGCACAAAACCGGCTTCGCGCAGCAGGGCCTGCACCAAGGCAGCCTGGTCCCAGCCATGTTCCAGCAGCAGCCAGCCGCCCGGGGTTAGGCAGCTGGGGGCTTGGGCAATGATTTGACGGATGTCATCGAGGCCATCGGCACCACTCAAGAGCGCGCTCATGGGCTCATGGGTCAGGGCGGTCAGGTGCGGGTCACCTTCGGCCACATAAGGTGGGTTGGACACGATCAGCTCAAACGGGCCCGGCACGGCGTCCATCCAGTGGCTCAGCACGCACTGGACCGGCAAGCCTAGGCGCTGGGCGTAGGCACGGGCCACGGCCAGGGCGTCGGCACTGGCGTCCACCGCAGTGACCTGCGCAGTAGGACGCTGGTGCTGCAGGGCCAGCGCCACGGCCCCACTGCCCGTGCCCAGGTCCAACACGCGAGCTGGTTTATCCGAAAGCAGTAATTCCAGCGCCCATTCGACCAGGATTTCCGTGTCGGGGCGCGGGTCCAGCACCCGGGCGTCCACCTTCAGCGTTAGGCCAAAAAAGTCTTTGCACCCGGTGATGTAGGCCACAGGCTCGCCCTGCAGGCGGCGAAGCAGGGCTTGGCCCCAGCTGTGTTGTTGCACCTCGTTCAGCACCTCGGTATCGTGGGCCAGTAGCCAGGCGCGGTCATGCAGCGGGCGCCCCAAGGCATGCAGCAGCAGTATCTGTGCGTCCACGCGGGCCAGCCCTTGTCTGTGGGCTTGTTGCAGGCAATCGGCCACGCTGGGGCTTGCGTGCGAGGCCATCACGCAGTCGCTCCGATTTCCAGTACAGCCAGTTGTTCTGCGGCTTCGTAGGCTTGCAGCGCATAGATCACGTCTTTCAAATCGCCCTCCATGATGGTGAGCAGCTTGTACAAAGTCAGGTTGATGCGGTGGTCGGTCAGGCGCCCTTGCGGGAAGTTGTAGGTGCGGATACGGTCGGAGCGGTCGCCGCTGCCGATCAGGCTTTTGCGCTCGGCGGCGTCTTTGGCGGCGCGTTCGGACCGGTCTTTTTCCTGAATGCGGGCGGTCAGCACTTTCAGGGCTTGCGCCTTGTTGCTGTGCTGGCTGCGGCCGTCTTGGCATTCGGCTATGATGCCTGTGGGCAAGTGGGTGATGCGCACCGCTGAATCGGTTTTGTTGATGTGCTGTCCACCCGCTCCGCTGGCGCGGTAGGTGTCAATGCGCAAGTCGGCTGGGTTGATTTTGATGGCTTCGGCTTCGTCCGGCTCGGCCAATACCGCCACCGTGCAGGCGCTGGTGTGGATACGGCCCTGGGTTTCGGTGGCGGGCACACGCTGTACCCGGTGACCTCCTGACTCGAACTTAAGTGCGCCGTAAACCTGGTCGCCTTCGATGCGTACGACGACTTCTTTGTAGCCGCCCAGCTCGCTCACCGATTCAGACACGATCTCGCAACGCCAAGCTTGGCTTTCGGCAAAGCGTGTGTACATGCGCAACAAGTCGCCCGCAAACAGGGCCGATTCGTCGCCCCCGGTGCCTGCGCGGATTTCCACAAAAGCCGGACGTGCATCGTCTGGGTCTTTGGGCAGCAGCATGCGCTGCAGTTCGGCCTCCAGGCTTTGCAGCTCGGCGCTGGCGCTGGCCGCTTCTTCTTCGGCCATCTCGCGCATTTCTTCTTCGTCCATCATGGCCTGGGCTGTGATCAGGTCAGCGCTGCGCTGCTGAAAGCGGGCAAAGCGCGAGGCCACGGCGCTGACCTCGGCATGTTCCCGCGAGAGCTTCAGGAACTGCGACATGTCCGCCATGATGTCTTCGCGGGACAGCAAAAAGTCCAGCTCGGTCAAGCGCAGGGCGTAGCGTTTCAGTTGCTGGATGAGAAAGGGTTTCATGCGGTGCAGAGGGTGAATGGAAGGCGCAACTTGCAAGCGGTGGGCAGGATGGGTGTCATCGCGAGCGAAGCGTGGCGATCCAATGTCTTTGGTCTTAGCAGCTTGAAGGGTTTGACTACCGCGTTGCTGTCGCAGTGACGGTGAGAGAGGGTATCGCCGTGATCCAATGATCCGGCGCAGGAGAGGGCAGTGGCGCTAACGCTCTTTGCGCAAGAAGACGCGATGCACAGTTTGAATGGTGTGCTCTCGGTTTTCGGAGTCGGTCCCGCGCAATTCAGCCAGGGCGCCGTGCAGCATTTTCTGGGTCAGGCCTTTGGACAGGGCCTCCATCACGGCGATCGGGTCATCTCCCCGGGCCAACAGCTTGCGGGCACGGGCCATTTCAGTTTCGCGCCAAGCGTCGGCTTGGTTTTGCAGCTGCTGGATCAGGGGCACGGTGCCGCGCTGACCCATCCAGTGCATGAAACTTTGCACACCCGCGTCGATGATCACTTCGGCTTCGGCCACAGCCGCTTGCCGGTGCGCCTGACCTGCCTGCACCACGCTGGCCAAGTCGTCCACGGTGTACAGGTAAACGTCTTGCAGGGCCTTGACTTCGGGCTCGATGTCACGCGGCACCGCCAGATCGACCATGAACATGGGACGGTATTTGCGTTTTTTCAGGGCACGTTCGACCGCACCCAAACCGATCAGGGGCAGGGTGCTGGCGGTGCAGCTGATGACCGCGTCAAATTCGTGCAGGCGCGTGGGCAGGTCGGCCAAGGGCATGACCCCCGCCCCAAATCGGTGGGCCAGCAACTCGGCGCGGTCCAGGCTGCGGTTGGAAATCACCATGCTTTTGGGCTGCTTGGCTGCAAAGTGGGTGGCCACCAACTCGTTCATTTCCCCCGCACCGACAAACAGGATGCGGATGTCTTTGATGTCTTCGAATAACTGGCTGGCCAGGCGCACTGAGGCAGCGGCCATGCTGATGGAATGGGCACCTATTTCGGTGGAGCTGCGCACTTCTTTGGCCACCGCAAAGCTGCGTTGAAACAACTGGTTGAGGGTGCTGCCCAGAGCGCCGGCTTGCTCGGCTGCACGCACGGCGTCCTTGAGTTGGCCAAGAATCTGGGCTTCGCCCAACACCATGGAGTCGAGGCCACTGGCCACGCGAAAAGCATGGCGGGCCGCCTCATTGCCTTCGAGCAAGTAAGTGTGGGCGTGCAGTTCGGACGCGCTCACACCACCGGCCTGGGCCAACCAACGCAGGGTGTCGCCGGTGGCAGCCTGGTCGGCGGCACAATAAATTTCGGTGCGGTTGCAGGTCGAAAGAATAGCCGCTTCGGGCGCTTGTGCCGTGTAGCTGGCCAAGTCCTGGCGCAAACCGTGCAGCGTGGGCACCAGTTTGTCCACGGCGAACGCGAACCGCCCGCGCAAATCCAGCGGTGCAGTGGTGTGGTTCAAACCCAAGGTCCATACAGCCATACAACTCATTATAGGCATGGACTGTCAACCTCTATTGACACAACACAAGCGATGTCGGTGAACGTGGTTTTGCATGCACAATTTCAGGGTGTGGCACACCTTGCGGGCGTGCTCGGAACAACCGGAGCGAGACTTCATGACGTTTTGGCAATTGGGATTGCACCTTTTCAATTTTCTACTGCCCGCTTTGGCCTTGGCGATCTTCTTGCCTTTGGCTGGGGGCTGGGTTATGGGGCCGGGTCGGACCAGCTTGGGTCGCCGCATGGGGGTGCATGTCCTGAGCGGGCTGGCCGTGCTGGTCACCGGGCTATGGCTGCACGGCCAGGATGGCAAGATGAGTACCTACATCGCCCTGCTACTGGTGGCCGCCACAGTCGAGTGGCTGCTGCAGAGGGGCTGGGCCAGCAAGTAACTGAGTCAGCACGAGACGCTTTCGGTCAGGGGCGGGTTGTCCACATTTTCAAATCGGACTGAACAAATCCACCCGGTCGGTGATGATGCCGTCGGTGCCCAGGGCCAGCAGGTGCTGGGCAGCCCAGTCGTCGTTGACGGTGTAGCTGAGGCACCGCATGCCTGCGCCATGGACCTGGGCCACGGTGGCAGCGTCCCACAAGGCGTAGTTGGCCACCACGGCCACACACTGAAGCGCAATGGCTTTTTCAAGCCAACCCTCCCACAGCGTGTCGACCAGCAAGCCGCGTGGCAATTCGGGGGCGGTTTGCTGCGCGGCGGCCAAGGCGTCGGGCTTGAACGAGGTCAGGAGCGGTGGCACGTCAGCACCCGCCCACAGGCGAGCGGCCACACGGGCCACAGCTTCGCCCGTGGCTGCTTCGGTGCCCGGCGTGGGTTTGATTTCGATGTTCAGCAGGTGGCCATTGATGAGGCAAAACCGTGCCAGGGCTTCGAGCGCGGGCAGAGCCTCGCCGGCAAAAGCGCGTGAATGCCAGCTGCCCGCGTCTAGTTGCGACAGGGCATGCCAGGGCAGCTCACCGCCAATGCCTTGTCCGTTGGTGGTGCGCGCCAGTGTAGCGTCGTGCATCAAGAACACCACGCCGTCGGCGCTGAGCTTGGCGTCGCATTCAAACATACGGTAGCCGTGCGCCGCGCCCAGCCGGAAGGCGACCAGGGTATTTTCCGGAGCGAGCTTGCCCGCACCCCGGTGCGCGATCCAAAGCGGGTAGGGCCAAGCGGGGAGGGTGGCGATGTCGGGTTTCATGCGGTGGCGATGCGTTGACCGGTTTTGGCGTCAAACCAGTGCAGTTTGTCCGCGCGGGGGGTGATGCAAAAGGACTCGCCAGCCGTGGGAGCTGGTAGGGAGGCGTCCAAGCGCAGCGTCAGGCTTTCCGAACCCAAACGGGCGTGCACCAGCCGTTCAGCCCCGAGCAGCTCCACGGTTTCCACCTGCAAAGGCCAACCCGTTTGGGTGATGTCCATGTGCTCGGGGCGAATGCCAAGGATGCGGCCTGCCGGTGTGCCCGGTGCGTGCTGTATCAGGTTCATGGGCGGTGAACCGATGAAGCTGGCCACAAAGGTGCTGGCGGGGCGGTTGTAGACCTCTTCGGGCGTGCCGAACTGTTCCATACGGCCGCCGTTCATCACGATCATGCGCTGGGCCAGCGTCATGGCTTCGACCTGGTCGTGCGTCACGAACAGGCTGGTGATGCCCAATTCGCGGTGCAATTTTTGAATCTCGAGCCGTGTCTGGGCACGCAGTTTGGCGTCCAGGTTGGACAGGGGTTCGTCGAACAAGAACACCTGTGGCTGGCGCACGATGGCGCGGCCCATGGCCACGCGCTGGCGCTGGCCACCGGACAGCTCACGCGGCTTTCGCTGCAGCAGCTGAGACAACTCCAAAATCGCTGCGGCCTTATCCACTCGGGTTTTGATCTCGGCCAACGGCACTTTGGCGATTTTCAGGCCGTAGGCCATGTTGTCGAACACGCTCATGTGCGGGTACAGCGCATAGTTCTGAAATACCATGGCGATGTCGCGCTCGGCCGGTTCCAGGTCGTTGACGACCCGTTCACCAATTGAGATGGTGCCGCCCGAGATGTCTTCAAGGCCCGCCACCATGCGCAGCAGTGTGGATTTGCCGCAGCCCGAGGGGCCGACGATGACGACAAATTCACCGTGCGCGATTTGAGCGCTCAGGTCGTGGATGACGGTGTTGGCCTTGGCCCCTTGGCCATAGGTTTTGAGGATGTGAGAGAGGGTGATGGCAGCCATATTTTTTTTGATCAGACGAGGACAGATTAACGCTTCGCGTGGGTCTGTCCCCGGCTTGTTAATTCGACGAGGACAGAGCAACGCTTCGCATTGGTCTGTCCCCGGGGTTATTATTTTTCCGTATCAACCAGGCCCTTGACGAACCATTTTTGCATCAGGATGACTACCAGCGCAGGGGGCAGCATGGCCAAGATGGCGGTGGCCATGACCACGTTCCATTCGGTATAGGCCTCTCCTGCGATCAGGCGCTTGATGCCCATCACCACTGGGTACATGTCTTCGTTTGTGGTCACCAAGAGTGGCCACAGGTATTGGTTCCAGCCATAAATGAACTGGATCACGAACAGGGCGGCGATTGATGTGCGTGTCAATGGCAGCAGTATGTCGATGAAAAAGCGCATCGGCCCCGCGCCGTCCATGCGGGCGGCTTCTACCAATTCGTCTGGAACCGTCAGGAAAAACTGCCGAAACAAAAACGTGGCTGTGGCCGAGGCGATCAGCGGCACCGTCAGGCCCGCGTAGCTGTTGAGCATGCCCAGGTTGGAGACCACCTCGTAAGTGGGGCCGATGCGGACTTCGACCGGCAGCATCAGGGTGACAAAAATCATCCAGAACACCAGATTGCGCAGCGGAAAGCGGAAATACACGATGGCAAAGGCCGACAACAAAGAAATGGCGATCTTGCCAATGGCAATCACCAGCGCGCTGACCAGGCTGACCCACATCATGGGCGCTGCCGCCGGGATGCGGCTGCCGGCGCTGGTTTCGCCGCCAAACAAGGCGGTTTTGTAGGTCTCCAGCGCGTGGCTGCCGGGCCACATGGACATGGGCACCGACTGGGCGATCTCAGTGGCGCTTTGGGTCGAGGCCACAAAAGTCAGGTACAGCGGGAAGGCCACGATCACCACCCCCAGAATCAGCACCAAGTGGGACAGGACCGTGAGGCCGGGGCGTTTTTCAATCATGGTGCGGGCTCAGTACTGGACTTTTTTCTCGACAAAACGGAACTGCACCACCGTCAGCGCTACCACGATCAACATCAGGATCACCGACTGCGCGGCCGAGCCGCCCATGTCCAGCGCCTTGAAGCCATCGTAATAGACCTTGTAGACCAGGATGGCGGTATCTTTGCCGGGGCCGCCTTGGGTGGTGGCGTCGATGATGCCGAAGGTGTCAAAAAAGGCGTAGACCACGTTGATGACCAAGAGAAAAAACGTGGTGGGCGACAAGAGCGGAAACACGATGGTCCAAAAGCGGTGCCAGGGACTGGCCCCGTCGATGGCCGCCGCCTCCAGCAGCGATTTGGGGATGGACTGCAGACCGGCCAAAAAGAACAGGAAGTTGTAGGAAATTTGCTTCCACACGGCAGCCACCACGATCAAGGTCATGGCGTGGCCCGAATCGAGCAGGTGGTTCCATTCGATACCCACCGAGCGCAGGTAAAAGGCGATCACGCCCATGGGTGAAGCGAACATGAACAGCCACAGTACGCCCGCCACCACCGGAGCCACGGCGTAAGGCCAAATGAGCAAGGTTTTGTAAATGGCGGCGCCTTTGAGCACGCGGTCGGCCATGACGGCCAGCAAGAGCGAAATGACCAGGCCAGAAACGGCCACCAGCAAAGAAAAAACAGCTGTGGTTTTGAAGGATTCGAGGTAGGTGCTGTCAGCAAACAGCCGCTCAAAATTCTCCATGCCGACAAATTCGGTGCTGATGCCAAAAGCGTCCTGCGACAACACGCTTTGGTAAAGCGCCTGGCCGGCGGGCCAGAAAAAAAACACCAGCACGATGGCCATTTGGGGTGCCAACAGCAACCAGGGTAACCAGCGGGACTGAAAGCGAACGCGTTTTTCCATAAGGGCAGAGTTTAGGCGAGCCACAAAAGAACAAAAAGCAGGGGCGCGTGACCCCTGCTTTCAAGACAAGACCCGAGCAGATGGCCCGGGACGTCGGCTCACTTGTTGGCTTTTTGGAAGCGCTCGAGTTGCTCGTTGCCACGTTTGACGGCGGCATCCAGGGCTTCTTTGGGCGCCTTCTTGCCCGCCCAGACTTGTTCAAGTTCCTCGTCGTTGATGGTGCGGATCTGCACGAAGTTACCCAAGCGGATGCCGCGTGACTTTTCGGTGGTCTTGCGGATCATCTGTTCCACGGACACGTCGGTGCCAGGGTTTTGCTTGTAAAAGCCCGATTTCTCGGTCATCTCATACGAAGCCTTGGTCAGAGGCAGGTAGCCTGTGCGCTGGTGGCTCTTGGCCGCTTCTTCGGCTTTGGACAGGTGGGCGAAGAACTGGGCCACGCCCTTGTATTCGTTGTCCTTCTTGCCCGACATGACCCACAGGCTGGCGCCGCCAATGACGGTGTTCTGGGGCGCGCCCGTCACATCAGGGTAGTAAGGCAGGGCGGAGATGCCCGAAGCGAATTTGGAGTTGCGCTTGATGTTGCCGTACAGCGCAGACGAACCGGTGGTCATGGCGCACTCGCCTGACACAAACACCGCATCGGCCGCGTTGCCCCGGCCCTTGTAGACGAACAAGCCGGTTTTGGCCATGTTGGCCAGGTTCTCGATGTGGCGCACATGCAAGGGGCTGTTGAAGTTCAGGCGGGCGTCGATGCCGCGCATGCCGTTGCCCTTGGTGGCGAATTCGGTGTTGTGCCAGGCCGAGAAGCTTTCGAGTTGCGTCCAGCTGACCCAGCTGGTGGTGAAGGGGCATTTATGTCCCGAAGCCTTGAGCTTGCCAGCAGCCAGCGCCACTTCGGGCCAGGTTTTGGGTGGATTTTCGGGGTCCAGGCCAGCGGCTTTGAAGGCGTCCTTGTTGTAATGGAAAACGGTGGTCGAGCTGTTGAACGGAAAGCTCAACATCTGTCCATTGGGCGCGGTGTAATAGCCAGCCACAGCAGGCACGTAGGCATTGGCGTCAAAGGTGACCCCAGCTTTTTTCATGACCTCGCCCACGGGCACGATGGCCCCCTTGCTGGCCATCATGGTGGCGGTGCCCACTTCGAACACCTGCAGGATGTGCGGCGCATTGCCGGCACGGAAGGCGGCGATGGCGGCGGTCATGGACTCGTCGTAGCTGCCCTTGAAGGTGGGCACGATCTTGTAATCTTTTTGGCTGTTGTTGAAGTCTTTGGCCAGGTCGTTGACCCACTCACCGAGGGCGCCGCCCATGGAGTGCCACCATTGGACTTCGGTTTGGGCCTGGGCGGACAAGCTGGCCAGACCCAGAGCCAGGGCGGACAGTGTGAGTTTGAGTTTCATGGTGGGTCCTGTAAAAGTGGCAATGAACGTGAAAACTGAGTTGTCAAAAGATCATAGACTCATACGTACTGTGCCTTTTGAAGATGACGTAAGTATTAAAGTGGCATGAAAAAATTATGACAATACGGGCTTTCCATGAGTCCGGACCCCTCTGTGACAGGTGCCCCCACCCCCGGCGCGTGTTTGTATCACTGCGGTAACATTCAACCTCAGCCGCTTTGATACCTTTCGGGTCTGGCTGACAGCGTCAACAGCGACGCCTTTGACTGCGCCACACCCATGAATGCACCCACCACGCTCCAACATTTGATGCAAGCCGACGCCGATGCGCCGCGCTTGCGCGAGATTCCTTACAACTACACCAGCTTTTCAGACCGTGAAATTGTGCTGCGCTTGCTGGGCGAGTCGGCTTGGGACCTGTTGAACCAGTTGCGCCGGGAGCGCGGGACGGGCCGCTCTGCCCGCATGCTGTATGAAGTGCTGGGGGACATTTGGGTGGTGGAGCGCAACCCCTATTTGCAAGACGACCTGCTGGACAACCCGGCCCGCCGCAAACTGTTGGTGGAAGCTTTGCAGCACCGCTTGGGCGAGGTGCAAAAGCGCCGCACCCCGAGCGTGGACGCCACCCGCGACGCCTTGGTCGGCCAATTGCTGGCCATGGCCGCCCAGTCCGTGACGCAGTTCAATGAGCGCTTTGGCCGCATGGCCAAGCTGCGCAGCCAGGTGCAAAAGACGTTGGGCCGCTTGACGGCCAAAGACAACATCAAGTTCGATGGCCTCTCCCGCGTTAGCCACGTGACCGATGCCACCGACTGGCGCGTGGAATACCCCTTTGTGGTGCTGACCCCTGACTCAGAAGAAGAAATGGCGGGTCTGGTCAAGGGCTGTATCGACCTGGGCCTGACCATCGTGCCCCGGGGCGGCGGCACGGGCTACACCGGTGGTGCGATCCCGTTGACCTGGAAGAGCGCGGTGATGAACACCGAAAAACTCGAAGCCATGACCGAGGTCGAGATGTTCGACCTGCCCGGCGTGGCCCACCCGATTCCCACCATCTGGACCGAAGCCGGTGTGGTCACCCAGCGCGTGGCCGATGCGGCCGAGCGCGGTGGTTTTGTGTTCGCGGTCGACCCAACTTCTGCCGAAGCCAGCTGCATTGGCGGCAACATCGCCATGAACGCGGGCGGCAAAAAGGCGGTGCTCTGGGGGACAGCCCTCGACAACCTGGCCAGCTGGCGCATGGTCACCCCCGACGCCGAATGGCTGGATGTGGTTCGCATGGACCACAACATGGGCAAGATCCACGACGCCGAAGTCGCCACGTTTGAGTTGCGCTACTTCAAAGCCGATGGCAAAACCCCGATCCGCACCGAAACCTTGGTCATCCCCGGCAAAACCTTCCGCAAGGAAGGCCTGGGCAAGGACGTGACCGACAAGTTCCTCTCGGGCCTGCCGGGGGTGCAAAAAGAAGGCTGCGACGGCTTGATCACCAGCGCCCGCTGGGTCATGCACCGCATGCCCACGCACACCCGCACGGTGTGCATGGAGTTCTTTGGCCACGCCCGAGAGGCAGTGCCCAGCATCGTCGAGATCAAAGATTTCATGTTTGCCGAGCAAAAGCGCACCGGCACCGTGATGGCAGGCTTGGAGCATTTGGACGACCGCTATTTGCGGGCGGTGGGTTATTCCACCAAGAGCAAGCGTGGTGGTTTCCCCAAAATGGTGTTGATCGGTGACATCGCCGGTGACAACGCCGACGACGTGGCCAAGGCGACATCCGAGATCGTCCGCATTGCCAACTCGCGCAGCGGCGAAGGCTTCATTGCCATCAGCCCCGAGGCGCGCAAAAAGTTCTGGTTGGACCGTAAGAAGACCGCCGCCATTTCGCGCCACACCAACGCCTTCAAGGTCAACGAAGACGTGGTGATTCCGCTGCCGCGCATGGCCGAGTACACCGATGGCATCGAGCGCATCAACATCGAGTTGAGTCTGCGCAACAAGCTCAAGCTGTGCCGCGAAATCGAAGCCTTTTTGGAGCGGGGCAACCTGCCTTTGGGCAAGCAAGACGACGCCAACGACATCCCGTCGGCCGAGTTGCTGGAAGACCGCGTGGCGCAAGCCTTGACGGTGGTGCGCGAGGTGCGTGATCAATGGCAAGGTTGGTTGACTGATGTCGACACGCTGTTCCCTCAGCTGCAAGAGCACAGCCTGCGCGCCAGCTGGAAGACGCAAATCCGTCCGGCGTTCCAGAACATCTTTTCGGGCTCGGCCTTTTTGCCGATCCTGAATGAGGTCATTGCCATTCACCAGCGCGTTCTCAAGGGTCGTGTGTGGGTGGCACTGCACATGCACGCCGGTGACGGCAATGTGCACACCAACATTCCGGTCAACTCCGACAACTACGAGATGCTGCAAACCGCGCACGAAGCGGTGGCCCGCATCATGGTGCTGGCGCGCAGCTTGGACGGCGTGATCTCGGGCGAGCACGGCATTGGTATCACAAAGCTGGAGTTTTTGACCGACGCCGAGTTGGCCAACTTCACGGCTTACAAAGCCAAAGTGGACCCCGAAGGACGCTTCAACAAAGGCAAGTTGCTGCGCGGGGCTGCCCTGACTGGCTTGGGTGACGATGTGCACGCGGCCGACCTGACGCACGCCTACACCCCCAGCTTTGGCCTGATGGGCCACGAGTCGTTGATCATGCAGCAGTCGGACATTGGCGCGATTGCGGCCAGTGTGAAAGATTGCCTGCGCTGCGGCAAGTGCAAACCCGTGTGTGCCACCCATGTGCCGCGCGCCAATTTGCTGTACAGCCCGCGCAACAAAATTTTGGCCACCTCTTTGTTGGTCGAGGCTTTCCTTTACGAAGAGCAAACCCGCCGTGGCATCTCTATCAAGCACTGGCAGGAATTTGAAGACGTGGCAGACCACTGCACCGTATGCCACAAGTGTCTGTCGCCTTGCCCGGTCAACATCGACTTTGGCGAGGTGTCGATGAACATGCGCAACCTGTTGCGCAAGATGGGGCAAAAGACCTTTCGTCCCGGTAATGCGGCGGCCATGTTCATGCTGAACGCCACCAACCCCGAAACCATCAAGCTCGCGCGCTTGGCCATGGTCGATGTGGGGATGCGGGCGCAGCGCTTCGTAGCCGGCTTGCTCAAAGGCGTGGCCCGTAAGCAAACCAGCGCACCGCCCGCCTCGGTGGGCACGGCGCCCATCAAAGAGCAGGTGATTCACTTCATCAACAAGAAGATGCCCGGCAACTTGCCCAAAAAGACAGCGCGTGCCTTGTTGGACATCGAAGACAACGATTACGTGCCCATCATTCGCAACCCCCAGACCACCACGTCGGAGACGGAAGCGGTGTTCTATTTCCCTGGGTGCGGTTCGGAGCGTTTGTTCAGCCAAGTGGGCTTGGCCACCCAAGCCATGCTCTGGCATGTGGGCGTGCAGACGGTGCTTCCGCCAGGCTATTTGTGTTGCGGTTACCCGCAAAAAGGTTCGGGCCAATTCGACAAGGCCGAAAAAATCATCACCGACAACAGGGTGCTGTTCCACCGCGTGGCCAACACACTCAATTACCTCGACATCAAAACAGTGGTGGTGAGCTGCGGCACCTGTTATGACCAGTTACAAGGCTATGAGTTCGACAAAATTTTCCCCGGCTGCCGCATCATTGACATCCATGAGTTCTTGCTGGAAAAAGGCATGAAGCTGGACGCGGGCGGGGCCTATCTTTACCATGATCCTTGCCACACGCCCATGAAGCTGCAAGAGCCCATGAAGACTGTCAAGGCCTTGATGGGCGACAACGTGCTGGAGAGTAAACGCTGTTGCGGCGAGTCGGGCACTTTGGG
Organism: Limnohabitans sp. 2KL-51; assembly: GCF_003063645.1. Taxonomy (GTDB): domain Bacteria; phylum Pseudomonadota; class Gammaproteobacteria; order Burkholderiales; family Burkholderiaceae_C; genus Limnohabitans_A. Next base: position 20,535 of record NZ_NESJ01000009.1, on the reverse strand, counting down.
CGTGTCGCGCCCGGACATTTCGACCCAGGTGCGCTTTCGCAAGGAAGAAGAGCTGCTCAAAGGCGAAGCCGCATTGCGCAACAGCGGCGCGCTGGCGCCACAGGCGAATGTGAAGATTTTGACCAGCTGCCCCAGCTGCCTGCAAGGCTTGTCTCGCTTTGGCGATGACATGAAAAATGGCCTGCTCGAAGCGGACTACATCGTGGTCGAAATGGCCAAGCACATCCTGGGTGAAGAGTGGATGCCCGAGTACGTGAGCGCTGCCAACGCAGGCGGCATAGAGCGTGTGCTGGTGTAAACCCAGCGCAAAAAACGACAGCAAAATTTCGAAAGCAAATGATGGCCGGATTGAAAAAAGACATGCCCCACCCCGAGTCGCTGACCCTGCACGGTCAGACCCGGGTGCTGGAAATCGGTTTTTCCGATGGAGCGCAGTTCCGCATCCCCTTCGAGCTGATGCGCGTGTACTCTCCCTCGGCCGAAGTGCAAGGCCACGGCCCCGGCCAGGAAGTGCTGCAAACTGGCAAGCGTGAGATCGGCATTGCCGAAATCGAGCCTGTGGGCAATTACGCCGTGAAACCCACCTTCACGGATGGGCACGAATCGGGCCTATTCACTTGGGAATACCTGTACTTTTTGGGCGACCAAGAAACCGCTCTTTGGAAGCAGTACGAAGACCGCCTGCAGGCCGCGGGCATGAGTCGCGACGCGCCCATGATCGAAGCTTCAGCGGGCGGCAGCTGCGGTCACAAACATTGAGGGCACAGGCATGAGCAGCACTCACTTCGGTTTCAAAACCGTCGACGAGACCGAAAAAGCCAAGCACGTGCGTGGCGTGTTCAACTCGGTCGCGTCCAAATACGATGTGATGAACGACCTGATGTCCATGGGCCTGCACCGCGTGTGGAAGGCTTACACCGTGCAGGTGGCCAACCTCAAAGAGGGCGATCAGGTACTGGATATTGCGGGTGGCACGGGCGACTTGGCCATGGCGTTTGCCAAAAAGGTGGGCGCCACCGGCCGCGTGGTGCACACCGACATCAACGAAGCCATGCTCTCCACCGGGCGTGATCGCCTGGTCGACCAAGGCTTGGCCTTGCCCACGCTGGTGTGCGATGCCGAAAAGCTGCCCTTTCCAGATGCCCACTTCAACGTGGTCAGCGTGGCCTTTGGCCTGCGCAACATGACGCACAAGGATGTCGCGCTCAAGGAAATGTGTCGCGTGCTCAAGCCCGGCGGCAAATTGCTGGTACTGGAGTTCTCCAAGGTGGCCAAGCCGCTGGAAAAAGCCTACGACTGGTACAGCTTCAATATCCTGCCCAATTTGGGCAAGTTGGTGGCGGGCGACGCTGACAGTTACCGCTACCTCGCCGAATCGATTCGGATGCACCCAGGACAGGAAGATCTGAAAACCCTTATTAAAAATGCCGGATTTGGGCATGTGGATTTTCACAACTTGTCGGCGGGGGTGGTAGCCTTGCATATGGGCATCAAATGTTGAAGCCTGAAAACCGAATTTACTGAGATGGAGACACCATGAACAGCAAACTTGTAACCCTGATGCTCGCTGGCGTGATGGCCTTGGGCAGTCTGAATGCCGAGGCTGCACGCCGCATGGGTGGCGGCAAGTCTGTCGGACAGCAATCCAACCAAGTGACCAAGCGCGATGCCGCACCCCAAACACCGGCTGCACCCGCGCAAAACGCGGCACCTGCCAACGCTGCCAAACCCGGTGCTGCGCCTGCCGCGGCTGCGCCCAAGCGCCCATGGGGCGCCATGTTGGGTGGCTTGGCTGCTGGTCTGGGTTTGGCTTGGTTGGCCAGCTCACTCGGTATGGGTGAAGCCTTTGGCAACATCTTGATGGCTTTGTTGATTGGCGTAGCCGTCATCGCCGTGATTGGCATGATCATGCGGGCCCGCCGAGGGGGTGCTGCTCAGACGGCTGGTAACGGAGGTCTGGCTTACCAAGGTGCAGGTGCCTCGGCTGAAAACCCTGCCACCTACAAACAATACAGCCCTCAAAACGTCGGCAACGATGCTTCAGCCCGCCCATGGGAAGGTCAAAGCACCCGTTTTGACAGCTCTGCTGCCGCATCATCGACCGGCTCCATGATCGGTTCGGGCATTGGCTCTGGCCTGGGTGGATCGGAGACCTGGGGCATTCCCGCTGGTTTTGATGTCGACAACTTCTTGACGGCCGCAAAGCGTAACTTCGTGACCTTGCAAGACGCCTGGGACCGCTCGGACATCAGCGCTCTGCGCTCCATGATGACCGATACCATGGTGTTGGAAATTCGCAACCAGTTGTCTGAGCGCGAAGCACAGTTTCCCGGACAGCCCAACAAGACTGAAGTGGTCATGCTCGAGGCTCAACTTTTAGGGATTGAAGAGCAGGCCGATGCCTACCTGGCCAGCGTCGAGTTCAACGGAATGATCCGCGAAGATGCAGCTTCCGGCCCCAGCCCATTCCGTGAAGTCTGGAACATGACCAAATCCAAGCAAGGTGGTGGCTGGTTGGTGGCTGGCGTGCAAGCGCTGCAATAAAGCCCGCCCCCTAGGGGTGGCCTGTACTTTCGGGAATAATCGGGGACTATGGCAACACAGTCCCCTTTTTCATGGGCCGCTCAGGCTCTCCCCGATGTGGTCAACCGCCTTGCGGCCAACTTCCAGCCTCCGGCTTGGGTGGTGGACGAGAGCGTCAACCGCCTTGTTTTGTTCCTTAACCATGTGCTGATGAGCGAGCCTGAGGCCATGGCCCGATTGGCCCGCCAAAAAGGGCAACGCATCGAGCTGGTCTGGGACCGCATGCAACTGCAACTGACGCCAACACCTGCAGGATTGCTGGAGCGAGGCCGCTTTGAAGGCTTTGACCTGCGCCTCACGGTGACCGAAGAATCGCCTGTCTCACTCGCCTCGGCATTGGCCCGGGGTGACAAACCCAAAGTCCGCATCGAAGGCGATGTGCAACTGGCTGCCGAGGTCAACTGGTTGATCGACCATGTGCGCTGGGATGCCGAAGAGGATCTGGCCCGCATGATCGGCGACGCCCCAGCCCACACCATGGCGCAAGCCGCGCGACAGGCCATGGCAGCTTTGCGCAGTTTTGTCGCCCAGCGGCCAGGCACCGGGCTGCGCACGGGCAGCGCAGCATGAAGCGCTGGGGCCGTTTCGGTCGAGGCGCTTTCATCGTTTTCATCGTCTTGCGCTACGGCCTTGACGAGTTGGTGCTGTCAAGCTTTCAAAAACCCTGGATCCGCCTGTTGGCCCGCGTGCTCTCGTTAGGCCGTGATTTGCGCTCGCCCCGAGGGGTGCGTCTGCGCGAAGCGCTCGAACGCTTGGGCCCGATTTTTGTGAAATTCGGCCAAGTGTTGTCCACGCGTCGTGACTTGCTGGCGCCCGATATCGCAGAGGAGTTGGCCAAGCTGCAAGACCGGGTCCCGCCTTTCAGCTCGGCCATCGCGGTGGCGTCGATCGAGCGGGCTTTCAACCGCAAGGTGGATGACATTTTCGAGACTTTTGAGCGCGAGCCTGTGGCCAGTGCTTCGATCGCGCAAGTGCACTTTGCCACTTTGCGTGGCAAAGGGGGCGTGTTGCGCGAGGTGGCGATCAAGGTCTTGCGACCGGGCATGCTGCCTGTCATTGACAAAGACCTGAGCCTCATGCGCATGATGGCCGGCTGGGTGGAGAGTCTGAGCGCTGATGGCAAACGCCTCAAGCCTCGCGAAGTGGTGGCTGAATTTGACAAATACCTGCACGACGAGCTGGACTTGGTGCGTGAAGCGGCCAACGCCGCGCAGTTGCGCCGCAACATGCAAGGGCTTGATCTGGTGCTGATCCCCGAGATGATCTGGGACTTTTGCCACCCCGAGGTCATCGTCATGGAGCGCATGCATGGCGTGCCCATCAGCCAGGTGGACCGTTTGCGTGCAGCGGGCGTGGACATCCCCAAACTGGCCCGCGATGGTGTGACCCTGTTTTTCACGCAAGTCTTTCGCGATGGATTTTTCCACGCCGACATGCACCCCGGCAACATCCAGGTCAGCTTGGCGCCCGAGACCTTCGGCCGCTACATCTCGCTGGACTTTGGCATCGTGGGCACGCTCACCGAGTACGACAAAGAATATCTGGCGCAAAACTTCACTGCGTTTTTCCGCCGCGACTACAAGCGCGTGGCCGAGCTGCACATCGAGTCCGGCTGGGTTCCGCCCGAGACGCGGGTGGACGAGCTGGAGTCGGCCATCCGCGCCGTCTGCGAGCCTTACTTTGACCGCCCACTCAAGGAAATTTCGCTGGGCATGGTGCTGATGCGCCTGTTCCAGACCTCGCGCCGCTTTCAGGTCGAGATCCAGCCGCAGCTGGTGCTGCTGCAAAAGACCCTGCTCAACATTGAGGGCCTCGGTCGCGATCTGGACCCTGAGCTGGACCTGTGGAGCACGGCCAAGCCTTTCCTCGAAAAATGGATGCTGGCGCAAATCGGTCCCAAAAAGCTGTGGGAAGAACTCAAGTCGCAGGCGCCGCTCTACGCCAAACTGCTGCCGCAGTTGCCTCGATTGCTGCACGGCTATTTGCAGCAGCCGCAGAAAAACGATACGCGGCAGATCGAGCAGTTGTTGACCGAGCAACGCCGAACCAACAAATTGCTGCAAACCCTGATTTACGCAGGTATGGGCTTTGTGTTCTCCTTGCTGGTTATGCAGGTGGGCATGCACCTGCATCTTTTCTCATAAGTCCCGATCTTGGAGGGTACGAAGGTGCTGCTGACTTTTGTGATCGCTTATTTGGCCGTGACCATCGGCATCGGCTTGTTGGCTGCGCGCCGGGTTCACGGGGCCAAGGATTACCTGGTGGCAGGGCGCAGTTTGCCCCTTTACATGAATGTGGCCACCGTGTTCGCCACCTGGTTCGGGGCTGAGACCGTCTTGTCGGTGTCGGCCACCTTTGCCAAAGACGGCCTGAACGGTATTCCCGGTGACCCGTTTGGTGCCACCGTCTGCCTGGTGCTGGCGGCTTTGTTGTTCGCCAAGTTGTTTTACCGCCTGAACCTGCTGACCATCGGCGACTTCTACAAGGTGCGCTACGGCAAGTCGGTCGAAGTACTGACGAGCGTGGCGATTGTTCTGTCTTATCTGGGTTGGACCTCGGCGCAGTTGACGGCGTTGGGCTTGGTTATCCATGTGCTCTCGTCCGGGGCCATTGAACTGAACCACGCCATCATGCTGGGCGCGGCCGTGGTGCTGGTCTACACCGTGTTTGGCGGCATGTGGTCGGTGGCTTTCACCGATTTGTTTCAGACCGTGGTGATCGTGGTGGGCCTGATTTCGGTGGCTTTGCTGGTGGGCGGTAATGCGGGCGGATTTGACAAAGTCATTGCCCAAGCCGCAGCCGATGGCAAGTTCGACATGTTCCCAGCCGACATGGACGCTGCCGCTTGGTGGGCCATGGCGGGTGCGTTCTTTGCGTTTGCCTTTGGTTCCATCCCCCAGCAGGATGTGTTTCAGCGCATGACCAGTGCCAAGGACGAAAAAACCGCCGTGCGCGGCACGCTCATCGGGGGCTTGATGTACTTCGTGATCGCTTTCATCCCCCTGTACATCGCTTATGCGGCGCTGATCGCCCACCCCGAGCTCAAGGCCTTGTTCGAGTCGGAAGACGCCCGCACCATCCAGCGCATCCTGCCCGATCTGGTGCTGGGTCAGATGCCCATGTGGGCGCAGATCCTGTTCTTTGGCGCTTTGCTCTCAGCCATTTTGTCGACTGCCAGCGGGGCTTTGCTAGCCCCCACGGCCACCTTCACCGAGAAGGTGCTCAAGCCTTTTGTGCCCCACATGAGCGACCGCCAGTTCTTGCTGCTCTTACGCGTCATTTTGGTCGCCTTCACGGCTTGCGCCTTGTTGTTCGCCATGAACAGCACAAGCACCATGTATGAGATGGTGCAAAACGCCTACAACGTCACCCTGACCGGGGCCTTTGTGCCTCTGATGGCGGGTGCTTTTTGGCGGCGCGCCAACACCCAAGGTGCTTTGTGCTCGGTGGTGCTGGGTGTGGGCACTTGGCTGGCATTCAACTTTCTGGCACCCGAGACTCTGGTGCCTGCCAACTTGCTGGGTTTGGCGGCTTCCTTTGTCGGCATGCTGCTGGGTTCTCTCGCCCCAGCGCTGATTGCGAATCGGGGACAGTCCTTGGCCAGCGCCTTGGGTCACGCCGATAAAGACTCATCTGTCAATTGATTAGACACAGCCGCTGCACACGAAGCGTTGGCAGCGAGAATCGGTCAGGCCTTGAAGGGCCATGCCAAGCCTATAATTGAAGGTTTTCTTGCATCACCTTCAAAGGCTCTCACATGCCCATTTACGCCTACAAATGCGACGCCTGCGGCCATGCCAAGGATGTTCTGCAAAAAATGAGCGACTCGCCGTTGACCGATTGCCCTGTTTGCGGTGCGCCGAAATTCAACAAACAGCTGACAGCGCCAGGCTTTCAACTCAAAGGCACGGGTTGGTACGCCACTGATTTCAAAGGTGGCGGCACTGCAGCCCCTGCGGTGCCTGCTGCAGCCGACGCTGTGGCATCACCCTCAGCACCTGCACCTGCCGTATCTACGGGCGGTGACGCGGCGTCTCCCTCGACCACCTCCAGCAGTGCCGGGGCCTGTGCGGCCTCTTGCGCCTGCCATTGATTTTTTGAGCCCTGAACTCAACGATTGCCTCTCCATGAAAAAACGCAGCTTCAAACAGTACTTCATCACCGGCTTGCTGGTGTGGCTGCCTATGGGTATCACGGTGTGGGTGCTCATGTGGTTGGTGGGCATGCTCGACGCCATTTTCCTGGTCGTGCTGCATGCTGCCGATACGCTGATTCCCGGCGTGCACGCCAGTGCCGAATACCTGCGCAGCGTGCCCGGTTTGGGCGTGGCCATCGTGGCATTGGTGATCTTCGCCACCGGCGTATTTGTGGCCAACATGTTTGGCCAGTGGGCCCTGCGCAAATGGCACGGCCTGATGAACCGCATTCCCGTGGTGCGCAGCATCTACACCAGCGTCAAGCAGGTGGCCGACACCTTGTTTTCGGGCAGTGGCCATGCCTTCTCGAAGGCCTTGCTGGTGCAGTATCCGCGGCATGGTTCTTGGACCATCGCCTTCCTCACGGGAACACCCGAAGGTGAAGTGGCGAGCCACTTCGATCAGCCCTTGGTCAGCGTTTATGTGCCCACCACGCCCAACCCGACGTCTGGCTTCTTTTTGATGATGCCCAAAGCCGAAGTGATCGAATTGGATATGAGCGTTGACGATGCTTTGAAGTACATCATCTCGATGGGTGTGGTCGTGCCCGGCACCCCTGTCCCGAAGCCACCTGCATCTCAGCCCCAGTTGGGCTGACGCCTTTTCCCGAATCCTTTTCCTGCGAATCCTGAAAGTCCCACAACATGTCCATGCGTTCCCACTATTGCGGTCTGGTGACCGAAGCCCTAACCGGTCAAGCCGTGAGCCTGTGCGGCTGGGTCAACCGCCGCCGTGACCACGGCGGTGTGATCTTTATTGACCTGCGCGACCGCGAAGGTTATGTGCAGGTGGTGTGCGACCCGGACCGCCCAGACATGTTCAAGGTGGCCGAAGAAGTGCGCAACGAATACTGCGTGCAGATCAAAGGCATCGTGCGTGCCCGCCCCGATGGCACAACCAACGAAGGCCTCAAAAGCGGCAAGATCGAGGTGCTGTGCCATGAGCTGATCGTCCTGAACGAGTCGGTCACGCCTCCGTTTCAGATCGACGAAGATAACCTGTCCGAGACGACCCGCCTGACGCACCGCGTGCTGGACCTGCGCCGCCCGTACATGCAAAACAACCTGATGCTGCGCTACAAAGTGGCCATGGAAGTGCGCAAGTACCTGGATGAAAACGGCTTTGTCGACATCGAAACCCCCATGCTCACCAAGAGCACGCCCGAAGGTGCGCGTGATTATCTGGTGCCCAGCCGCGTGCACGATGGCCAGTTTTTTGCCTTGCCCCAGTCGCCCCAGTTGTTCAAGCAATTGCTCATGGTGGCGGGCTACGACCGCTATTACCAGATCACCAAGTGCTTTCGCGACGAAGACTTGCGTGCTGACCGCCAGCCCGAATTCACCCAGATCGATATCGAAACATCGTTCCTGACTGAAGAAGAAATTCGCGACATGTTCCAAAGCATGATCGAGCGCGTGTTCCAAAAAACCATCGGCGTTGACTTGGGCAAATTCCCGGTCATGACCTACCAAGACGCCATGCACATTTATGGCTCTGACAAGCCCGACCTGCGCGTGAAGTTGAAGTTCACAGAAGTCACCGATGTCATGGGCGATGTGGACTTCAAAGTGTTCTCGGGCGCGGCCAACATGAAGGGCGGCCGTGTGGTGGCCCTGCGCGTGCCGGGTGGTTCGGTCGAAGGCGGTGGCATCAGCCGCGGCGAGATCGACGCCTACACCGAGTTCGTCAAAATCTACGGCGCCAAGGGACTGGCCTACATCCGTGTCAACGACCTGTCCAAGGGTCGTGACGGTCTGCAATCGCCTATCGTCAAAAACATCCACGACACAGCGCTCAACGCCGTCTTGGAGCGTTCGGGTGCACAAAACGGCGACCTGATTTTCTTTGGTGCCGACAAGGAAAAAATCGTCAATGACGCCATCGGTGCGCTGCGCATCAAGATCGGCCACAGCGTGTTCGGCAAAGCCAACGGTTTGTTCGAAAACCGTTGGGCCCCGCTGTGGGTGGTCGACTTTCCGATGTTCGAATACGACGATGAAAACCAGCGCTACACCGCTGTGCACCACCCCTTCACCGCGCCCAAAGACGGTCACGAAGACTGGATGGTCACCGCCCCCGAGAAGTGCATCTCCAAGGGCTACGACATGGTGTTGAACGGATGGGAGATGGGCGGCGGCTCGGTGCGTATCCACCGCGCTGATGTGCAGCAAAAAGTATTTGACGCCCTTAAGATCACCCCCGAAGAAGCGCAGCTCAAGTTCGGCTTCTTGCTCGACGCCCTGCAATACGGTGCGCCTCCTCACGGCGGCTTGGCCTTCGGTCTGGACCGCATCGTCACGCTCATGACCGGTGCCGAGTCCATCCGCGACGTGATTGCTTTCCCCAAGACCCAACGCGCTCAGTGCTTGTTGACCCAAGCCCCCAGCCCGGTGGACGAAAAGCAGTTGCGTGAATTGCACATCCGCTTGCGCAATCTGGATGCGGTCAAAACAGCGTAATCTGCCCCAGACCCGCCAAAAGCCAACGCCACCTTCGGGTGGCGTTGGCTTTTTGGGTTCACGCTTGTGGGCAGTTCAGGCGGGGCCGCGGACGCATCGCCCGTGGGCCAGGTCGGATTGACATACAAAAAAGGCTCCAAAACCGAAGTCTTGAAGCCTTAGATGTCTTAACCAGCGCTAAGCTAGTTTAGAAATTTTGTAACGGCATTACTGCTGTTGACTGGGTTTGCAGGGCTTAGTAGCCGCCGCGACCGCCGCCGCCACCGCCGTAGCCGCCACCGCCGGAGCGATCGCCACCACCACCGCCGTAGCCGCCGCCGCCGGAGCGTCCGCCACCACCGCCGCCGCCGTAGCCGCCACCGCCGGAGCGGTCACCGCCACCGCCACCACCACCGTAACCGCCACCACCACCGAAACCACCGGTGCGAGGAGGACGTGCCTCCATCGGACGGGCTTCGTTCACAGTGATGCTGCGGCCACCCAAAGATTGACCGTTCATGCCAGCGATAGCGGCTTGGGCTTCGGCATCGCTGCCCATTTCCACAAAACCGAAACCTTTAGAGCGGCCTGTGTCGCGCTCCATCATGACTTTGGCGCTGGTGATGGCGCCGAATTCGCCGAAAGCCTGCTGCAGGTCTTCGTCGCGAACGGTGTACGGCAGGTTGCCGACGTAAAGTTTATTGCCCATGGGGACTCCTGAAAAACACATGAAAACAAAAGCGATGGGGTCCCGAAAGCACAACAAACCTGAAAAGTGCCGCCGTAGCGCGCGAAACTGACCGATCACCTCAAATGTGACGTTTTATTAACGTGCACTATCAGATTATGGGGCATAGCGTCAAAATAGCACCAAATTTTGTCAATGTTTCGTGATTAACCTTGTTTTTAAGAGCCCTCATGTGTCTTTTAACACCACGAGTGCGCTGCTAGAGAGGTCAAGCCCATTGGCCAGACCTCGTAGTCAGACCTGACCGACTTCAGCGCCAAACACCAGTGCGCACCAACTCTTGCCGCACCAAACCCTGATATCGCAGGTTGTGGACAGGCGTAACCGAGTGGTAGGCGGCCACGCCAAACCAGGTGTTGCCGTGGACAAGCATGACGCGTTTGAGATGCCAGGCTGCCACATGCGTGGCCACGCAGGGGTCCAGCAGCCGATCGGGCGTGATGCCCCATTGCGACAGTTCACGAAAGTGAATCGAGTTGATTTGGGCCATGCCCACATCGATGCTGCCATTGCGGTTGCGATTTACCACATGGGGGCGCATGCCCGACTCGACTTGCAAGATGGCCCTCAGGATGTGCGGGTTGACACCATGGCGTTGCGCGGCCGGCATGAGGCATTGGTCAGCAGCCGGCTTGGCTTCGGTCGGGGTTTGGGCATGGGCTGCGGCGTGCGCCCACGTCAGCACACACATGCAAAAGGCAGCAGGATGCTGAAAGTCAAATCGCAACAAGGTAGGGGGCACTCAAGGTTCGTGAAGATCGGGCAAATCAGCTCTTGTTTGTGCATCGGCACGGCGACAGTTCTCTTGAGCCCCAAGCCCGCCGGACGAGCAGGCGGCCTCATCACCAGACCTCAGAGCTGGTGCACCGATGCCAGCGGCAGAAAGGCAGGCTTTTCGTAGTCGGCGATCAGCCAAGCGCGCTCGGTGTTTTGACCCACTCGCGCCAAATACGCTTGAAGGCTACGGATGGAGGCCTGATCCAACGAGACGAAAGGCTGGTCCAGCAGAGTGACCGTGGCGCCGCTGGCCAGCGCTGTCACCAGGCCCACTTTGCGGCGACTACCGGTCGACAGCATGTTGAGCCTTTTGTCCAGGTGTGGGGCCAACTGCAAGGTCTCGACCAGTTCTTTTTGCGTGGCGTCAGACCAGGCGGGTAAAGACACGCGAAAGTGCGCCCAGCATTGCGCGGGTGTATCGCTGTCGTGCAGCGGCAAACGCAGGTCGGTCCAAAAAACCGCCGAATGCCGGGGCAGGACCAAAGGGGTGGCCTCGCACATCAGGCGCAGCTGCCCTGCAGTGGGTGCCAAATCACCGCTGAGCAAGCGCATCAAGCTGGTCTTGCCCGTGCCCTCGTCGCCCAGCAAGGCGGAAAGACCTGCAGGCAATTGCAGGTTGAAATCGCGGAAAAACGGCAGTTCGGCCGGTCCTCCGCTGAGGCCGGTGACGCTCAGTACAGTGTTCATGGCCTTTGGGACGTGGTCAGCAGACTGTTTCAGCATGACCTGCATGCTAGCAGCAGGCCCAACGGAGACCGCGCGTTTGGAATTTGGCAACAATTGAATCGTACTTTTGCACATTGAAACAAATTATTTTTAATGTTTTATATTAGTAAATACAATTCTTAATAGTTCAATTGTCGAATAACGGAAAAATAATCATGTGCACAAGCAATTTGTTGGAAGTCGGCGAAAAGACAAAAACAGTCTTGCCGAATTTGAGGAGCAAAATGGGCGTGCTCGGTGTCATATTGGCCATGTTCTCTGGCTCAGCCGTTTGGGCCCTGGATGCGCCCCAAGGGCCAGTGGTTCTGAAGGTATCGGGTCTGATCGAGGCACATAACCAGGGCAAAGTGGCGGTTTTAGACATGAAGGCTTTGCAGGCTTTGCCGCAAAAAAGCCTCACCACCCGGACACCTTGGGATCAAAAGCCCGTGACCTTCAGCGGCCCCTTGCTGCGCGATGTCTTGCAGCTGGTCAAGGCCAAAGGCCAGCACATCCGGGCGGTGGCGCTCAACGATTACCGTGTGAAGTTGCCCGTGTCCGATGCGCGTGATCACGATGTGGTGGTGGCTGTGCTCATGAATGGCCAAGCGATCCCGGTGCGCACCAAAGGGCCTTTGTTCATCGTCTACCCCTTCGACGCCAAAAAAGAACTCCAGCACAAGACCTACTACGAGCGCTCCATCTGGCAGCTCAAAGCCATTGAGGTGAAGTGATGCAAACGCGCGACACCACGCCTGAGACTCCAGGCCTGAAAGGCCTTGCACCGTCTCGTTTCTTTTGGGGCCTGGCCTTCGTGGCGGTCCTGGTGATTTCTGCATTGGTGGTGGCCACTACCGTGCAATGGCGTCAAGCACAGGCGCTGGAAGCTGCTGCGCGGCTGCAGGACGACTCTTTCACGGCCATCACCACCAATCTGGAGCGCGAGTTGTGGCGTTTTAATGCGGCCATGATGCGTGCAGACCTCGCTCGGCCGGGCATGACCCCGCCGGACTTTGCAGCGGAGCGGTCTTTGCGCTTTGATATTTTGGTCAGCCGTGTCGATTTGTTGCTCAACAGTCCCAGTCTTGAACGCGTGCACCACCGCGAGGAATACACCGCCTTGGCCCCCCGTTTGGTCAGCTGGGTGGCCAGATCCACCCCCTTGGCCGATGGGCAAGACTGGGCATCACCCGCGTGGTCTGAGCTCATGACAGAGCTTCAGCAAATGGCGCCTGAGGTTCAGGCCCTGAACTCAGCCTCGGACATTGTCATGGGCGAATGGGTACAAAAACAAGTGGCCACTGTGCGCGAACAAAGCCAATGGATCGCCTGGCTAACGTTGGCGCAGATCCTGGGTTTGGTGTTGGGCGCTGTGGGCTTGTATGCGCATGAGCGCAAGCAAACCCAAGCACAAAGGGCGCAGCAACTTTTGTATGCCCAGTTGTTGCAAGCCAAAGAACAAGCCGAAAGCGCCAATCAAGGAAAAAGTCGTTTTCTCGCCAACATGAGTCACGAGTTGCGCACACCTTTCAACGGCATATTGGGCATGCTGGGATTGCTCGAGAAAACCCAGACCGGATCCGAACAGGCCGATTTGATTCAGACCGCCATGGGCAGCGCATCCCACTTGTTGGCTGTGCTCAACGATGTGCTGGAGGTCTCGGCCCTGGAGTCCGGCAAAATTCAAGTGAACCCGGAACCCACGGACATGGAAGACTTTTTGCAGCAAGTGCAAAGTTTCATGCGGGTGCAAGCGATCAACAAAGGCTTGCAACTGCAACTGACGGGCGAACTGCACAAGCCGCGTGTCGTGATGCTCGACCCTTTGCGCTTGCGGCAAATTCTGTTCAATGTGCTCGGCAATGCCATCAAGTACACCGATCAGGGGCAGGTCGATATCCGTGTTCGCCGTGAATCGCTGAGCGATGGCGTGCAGTGGCAGATCGACATCGCCGACACCGGCATCGGCATGAGCGATGCCACCCAACAAGGTTTGTTTGAGCGCTTTCATTGGGGCGACGCCTCACTGACGCGCAAACAATCGGGATCGGGTTTGGGACTGGAGATATCCAGATCCTTGGCCCGCCTGATGGGCGGCGAGTTGAGTGCCCGCAGCCAGTTGGGCCAAGGCTCGGTGTTCACCCTGAGCTTGAGAACCCCTTGGGCAGATCAGTCGACCGCACCTGCCCCAGCAACCCCTGCAGGGGCCAGCCCGGTCCATGACGCCGCCCATCAAGTCTCAGCCACTGAGCCCTTGCGTGTTCTGGTGGCGGAAGACCATCCGGTCAACCGCAAAGTGGTGGGCTTGTTGCTGCAAAGCATGGGCCATCAGGTCAGTTTTGCCGAGGACGGCCAACAAGCGCTCACGCAGGCCAGTCAGTCCGATTTCGATCTGGTGTTGATGGACATTCACATGCCCGTCATGGATGGCCTGAGCAGTGCCCGCCAGATTCGTGCCCTGACTGGAGCGCGGGGGCAGGTGCCCATCGTGGCACTCACGGCCGATGTGATGAACGACGCGGCTGAACAGGCCACGGCTGCTGGCATGAACGCCTTTTTGTCCAAACCCCTGCAAAAAACACAGTTGTTGGCGGTCATGCCGCACAAACGTCGCCAAGCTTGATGCACGCCGTGCTGCGCAACGCAGTGTCAGTCAAGGGGCTGACTACAATGAATTGAACTTCTGGTCATTCATTTGGCGTCTGCCCCGTCCATGTTGCAACCGCTCCACCCATCGCCTGCTGCTTTCAAAATCCCGGAGTCGGTGCTGGTCGTCATTTACACACCTGAGCAAGACGTCTTGCTGATCCGACGCACCGACTGGGGCACCTGGCAATCGGTCACGGGCAGCAAAGACCACCCCGAAGAAAGCTGGCTCGACACAGCCATCCGCGAAGTGCAGGAAGAAACAGGCATCGACGCCTGCCACCCGAGTTGCCACCTGCAAGACTGGCAACTGGAAAACGTGTACGACATTTACCCCGCTTGGCGCTGGCGCTATGCGCCCGAAGTCAGCCGCAACACCGAGCGGGTGTTTGGCCTGTGTGTGCCGCAACGCATGCCTGTGTTGCTCAGCCCGCGCGAGCACACCGAAGCGCAATGGTTGCCCTGGCAAGCTGCGGCCGACCAGTGTTTTTCCCCCTCCAACGCTGAAGCCATCCTGATGCTGCCGCGTTTTCTACCGAAAATCCCGGCATGAAGCCAGAACGCCACGAACACCCGGTTTTGCGAGTGGCCACTTACAACATCCACAAAGGCGTACAAGGCCTGGGGCCGGCCCGGCGGCTGGAGATCCACAACTTGGGCCATGCGGTGGAGCAGCTCGACGCCGACATCGTGTGCCTGCAAGAGGTGCGCCGCGAGCACCGTCGCGAGGCGGCATATTTCAGGCACTGGCCCAGTCAGCCACAAGCCGAGTATTTGGCTCCCGAAGGTTACGAGGTTGTCTACCGCACCAACGCCATCACGCGCCATGGCGAGCACGGCAACGCTTTGCTCTCGCGCTGGCCTGTGCTTTCGCACCAGCACCGCGACATCTCGGACCACCGCTTTGAGCAACGCGGTTTTTTGCACATCCAGGTGGAGGTGGTGGACCGTGTGGTGCATGTGTTGGTGGTGCACTTGGGGCTGGTGCCCGCCAGCCGCGTGCGCCAAGTGGCCTTGCTGCTGGCCCACATTTCGAAAGACATCCCGGACCACGAGCCGGTGCTGGTGGCAGGCGACTTCAATGACTGGGGCACCGGTCTGGGGCGGCGCATGGCGCAGGCCGGGTTTCGGGAATGGCGCGAGCAGCCCACACCCACTTACCCCTCGCGCTTGCCTTTGAACCAGCTCGACCATGTGTACGCCCGGGGCCTCACGCCTGTGCACGCCATGGTGCCATCGGGGCGCATCTGGCAGCGCATGTCTGACCATTTGCCACTGGTGGCTGAATTTGCCTGGAACGACTGAGCATGCGGCACAACCCAGCGCTGCGCGACGGCCATCAGATCCGCCTTATTGAGGGGGGGCAAGATTACTTTGAGGCCTTGGTCACAGCACTCGACCAAGCCCGCTCGCATGTGCTGTTGGAAACTTATATTTTTGACCTCCACGGGGCTGCCGTGCAAGTGGCCGAGGCGCTGGAGCGGGCTGCCTTGCGCGGCGTGCGTGTGTGGCTGGTGGTCGACGGTGTGGGCACGCCCCAGCTGCCAGAGGTCTGGCGCGCGCGCTTTGCCCAATCGGGGGTGGATTGGCGCGTGTATGCCCCCTTGGGCACCATGGGCTTGCTCCTTCCCAGCCGCTGGCGTCGGCTGCACCGCAAACTGTGCGTGGTAGACGGGCGCACCGCTTTTTGTGGCGGCATCAACATCCTGGACGATTGGTACGACCCACACCACGGCAGCCTGGCCCGGCCCCGGCTGGACTTCGCGGTCAGTGCGCAGGGCGAACTGGTGGGTCTCATCCAAGACAGCATGACCCAACTGTGGTGGCGTTTGCAAGGCGCAAAAAACGCCCGCGAACGCAAGCTTCCACAGGCGCTGCACTCGTTCAGAACAGCGGGTCTGCCGCTGCCCTGGAAGCAGCCGCTGCCCTTGCCCGATGGCTCACCACCGCCCAGCCGGGCGGCTTTGCTGCTGCGCGACAACGTGCTGCACCGCACCCAGATCGAGCGCGCCTACCTCAAGGCCATTGGTCTGGCCCGGCACGAAGTGCTGATCGCCAACGCCTATTTTTTGCCGGGGCGCAGGTTGCGTCAGGCTTTGGTACACGCCGCCCGGCGTGGCGTGCGCGTGCGCTTGCTGCTGCAAGGGCGTTATGAATACTTCATGCAATACCACGCAGCCCGTCCGGTCTACGGCACCTTGTTGGCCGCAGGGGTTGAGATCTACGAATACGACGCGAGTTTTTTACACGCCAAAGTGGCCGTGGTGGACCCCGACAACGAGCGTCCTTGGGCCACGGTGGGCTCGTCCAACCTGGACCCCCTCAGCCTCCTGCTGGCGCGAGAGGCCAATGTGGTGGTGGCCGACCGCCTGTTTGCGCAACAACTGCACCGGCGCTTGATTCAGGTGATTGCGTCACAAAGCACGCCTGTTTCAGCCACATTTGGCCAAAGGCATTGGCGCCAGCGACTGCGCGATCGCCTGGCTTTTGGCCTCATGCGCATGGCACTTTTCCTCACAGGGCACCGGTATTGAAGGGCGGGTAGAAAGCAGACAAAGAAGAAAAGGGGCCAAACCCCCTGATCGCTGTGCGCCGATCAATCGCTGTTACGATCAACTCCCATGTTAATGAAATCTACAGACGCCATGACTGCTTCTGCTGCCACGCCCGAAGACGAGGGTGTTCCTGTATCGGTGAAGATCCGCGAGCGCATCCAGGCTGCCCGCAAACGTTTCCACGCCAACGACAACATTGCTGAATTCATTGAACCCGGCGAGCTGGAAAAGTTGCTCGACGAGGTCGCCGCCAAGATGGCGGGCGTGCTCGATAGCTTGGTGATTGACACCGTGAACGACCACAACACCGGCGACACCGCCCGCCGTGTGGCCAAGATGTATCTGAAAGAAGTGTTCAAGGGCCGCTATGTCGAAGGCCCTGAGATCACCGAATTCCCCAACGCCGAACACCTGAATGAGCTGATGATCGTCGGCCCCATCACCGTGCGCAGCGCTTGCAGTCACCACTTTTGCCCTGTCATTGGCAAGATATGGATCGGCGTGCTGCCCAACGAACACACCAACGTGATTGGCCTGTCCAAGTACGCCCGCCTGGCCGAATGGATCATGGGGCGCCCGCAAATTCAAGAAGAGGCCGTGGTTCAACTGGCTGACTTGATTCAGCGCAAAACCCAGCCCGATGGTTTGGCCATCGTCATGGAGGCCAGCCACTACTGCATGGGCTGGCGCGGCGTGAAGGACATGGACAGCAAGATGATCAACTCGGTCATGCGCGGTGCCTTCCTCAAAGACGTGAATCTGCGCCGCGAATTTTTGTCACTGATTCCCGGAAGGAGTTGACACCATGTTGGTCCGTTTGCTTTACGCCAGCCGCACGGTCGATCCCAGTGCCGAGACCATCGATGCCATCTTGGCCCAATCTCGCCAGTTCAACCCGAGCAGCGGGATCACCGGCATACTGTGTTACGGCGGCGGCATCTTTTTGCAGGCCATCGAAGGTGGGCGCAATGCGGTGAGCGAGCTCTATGGTCACATCCAGAAAGATGCGCGTCACAAGGATGTGGTGCTGTTGCATTACGAAGAAATTTCTGAGCGCCGCTTCGGCGGCTGGACTATGGGCTTGGTCGACGCCTCGCGGGTGAACACCAACATCTTGCTCAAATATTCCGAGCGGGCAGAGCTGGATCCGTACAACGTGTCTGGAAAAGTCTCACTGGCCTTGCTCGAAGAACTCATGGCCACCGCGTCCATCATCGGGCGCGCTTAAATCCCCTTCACCCCAAGCCCCGCAAGGGGCTTTTTCACGCCCATGCCCCTGAGTGCGCTTGCCCTGGTCGTTCTGGCGGGTTTCATCCATGCCTGTTGGAACATTGCGGCCAAAAAAGCCGGTGGCGACGTGCGCTTTATCGCCTTCACTTCGGTGGTGCTGATGGTGTTTTGGGCACCTGTGGGCCTGTGGGTGGGTTGGGCGCAGGTGACAGCCTGGGGTCTGCAGGAGTGGGGCTTGGTGCTGGCCAGCGCCTTGCTGCACATTGTTTATTTCATCGTGTTGTTGCGCGGCTACCGCAAGGCAGACCTGACGGTGGTTTACCCGCTGGCGCGGGGCTCGGGGCCGCTGCTGTCGTCCATGGTAGCGATTTTCTTCTTGGGTGAGCAAATTTCGGCGCTGGGCCTGATCGGCATTTTGGGCGTGGTGGGTGGCGTGTTTTTGATCGCGGGCGGCCCGGGGCTTTGGCAAGCCGCGCAAGACCCGCTCCAGCAAGTGCGTGTGCGCACCGGCATTTTTTATGGCGGCATCACGGGCTTGTTCATCGCCAGTTACACCGTGGTCGATGGCTATGCCATCAAGGTGGCGCTGATGTCGCCCATTTTGGTGGAGTATTTTGGCAACCTGTTGCGCCTGGTTTTTTTGACACCCACTTTGCTGCGCGACCGTCCGGCCGTGTGGGCGCTGTGGTTGCAGCAAAGGCGCTACGCCTTGATCGTCGGCATCTTCAGCCCCGTGTCTTACGTGCTGGTGCTGTACGCCCTGCAGGTGGCACCGCTGTCGCATGTGGCCCCAGCGCGAGAGGTGTCCATGCTGTTTGCCGCCTTGTTGGGGGGGCACTTGCTGGGCGAAAAAGACCGTGGCCCGCGCATCGCAGGTGCCGTGCTGATTGCAGCAGGTGTCATGGCCTTGGGGTGGTGAGATGAACGCCGTGTCATTGATCGGTTGCGATTTTTCCAGCAGCCCATCCAAACGCAAACCCATCGTGCTGGCGCTGGGGCAAGCCCGGCAGGGCAGGGTGCAACTGCAGGCGCTGCAAACCTGTGACACGCTGGTCGCGTTTGGCAACTGGTTGGTACAGCCTGCCGATTGGGTAGGCGGTTTTGACTTGCCTTTTGGCCTGCCGCGTGAACTGGTCGAAACCCTGGACTGGCCCACCGATTGGGCCGCCTGCATGGACCATTACTGCGCGCTGGAACGCGCCCAAATTCGCGAGCAGTTTGCGGCGTTTTGCAACGCCCGCCCCGTAGGCGGCAAGTTTGCCCACCGCGCCGCCGACCGGCCCGCTGGATCCAGCCCTTCCATGAAATGGGTCAACCCGCCCGTGGCCTACATGCTGCACGCGGGTGTGCCGCTTTTGCGCCATGCGGGCGTGCACTTGCCAGGGTTGCACGCGGGCGATGTACGCCGCGTGGCGCTGGAAGCCTACCCCGGCCTGCTCGCGCGTGAGGTGCTGGGCAACCAAAGCTACAAGAGTGACGACAAAGCCAAGCAAACTACCGAGCGACTGCTGGCGCGGCGCGAACTGATGAGCGCGCTGGAACGCGGCCAAACCCGCCTGGGCCTGCGCCTGGTGGCCAGCAATGCGCTGCTGGGGCGCCTGGCCGATGACGCCAGCGGAGATTCCCTCGACGCCACCCTGTGCCTGATGCAAGCGGCCTGGGCGCAGCAACAGCACGAAGCCGGGCACCCTCAATACGGGCTGCCGCCGTTTGACCCGCTGGAGGGGTGGATCGTTACCTGTTGACGCAGATCCAATACGGACCAACTGGGGGACAGTTTTCGGTTGGTGTCTAAAAGCTGAAAAATGTTTTTAAAAGTCTGTGTCTCAAACTGGCGATTGCGTCTTGAGCCAATCACGCAGCACAGCGTTCATGCGGGTTTGCCAGCCGGGACCTCCTGCGCGAAAGGCGGCTAGCACGTCACGATCAAAGCGTATGGTTGTGGATTCTTTGTCGCTGCCTGTGGGGCGTCCGCGTTGTCGGCGGTAGGTTTCGATGCCCGCCTGCATTTCTTCACGCGTCAGCGGTCGATCGTCTTCATCCTCACCGTCCCATACATAGGGTGTTGCGGCCTGGGCACGGGTTTTCTGCGTCTTGCTTTTGCCCATGACAGAGGCCTCACGCAATTCAGTGCTCGTCATTGAAGTCGTTTTCAAGCCAGTCATGGTAAGCGGTCCTTTCTATTTCACTCGCGGGTCTGAAGCTCATGATCCTCATCGAGTTTTCACGCGAGACATGCACCACAGTCAATACCGCCAGCACATCGAACACGTAGGCCAATGATTGGGTCCTTAGCTCCCGGTTTCGCACGCTCTGCACATCAAGGCGATACAGGCTTTCCAGCACTGCAACGGCGTCAATGAAGTCCAAACCGTGCTTGTCCAAATTAGTTTGCCGTTTTTCTGGGTCCCAAAGTACGTGCATGGCGGTGCATTTATTGTAGTAACGTTAATATTGAAGTCAAGCAGAGTAAATGAAATATGGGTTCAATTGGCTCGATGTTAAATTTTAAAAATGTATACTTTTAAATCAGTAGTGTCCGGTTAAAAAGTGAATAAATTCAACTGGTTAGCGTCGGACGGGTTGTCGATTGTGTTGCCATCGAGCTGCAAGGCGCTTGAAACCTCGGTTTTCTCGAATACCGAGACCGACAAGAT
>NZ_NESJ01000008.1 GCF_003063645.1 Limnohabitans sp. 2KL-51 | reverse complement strand
TTTGATAGGTTGGGAGTGCCAAGGCTGTCATGACCTCAAGCTCTCGAACCGCCGGGTGCGGACCCGCATGCCCGGTGGTGTGGCAGGGGTGGCTGCAATAATTGCGGCCCCCCTATGCCGATTCTGGAGCACCTATGACATTATTTTTTAAATCCGCCATCTGCGACCTGGGGGTCTCATCGATGCGCGGCGGGAAAGTGTCAATCGAGCTGAGTCCAAGCCATTCATTGGGCACGCACTGGTCAAACTGAAATCGCCCCCCTGATCAAATCGTGGTCGGAGGGGAAAAAGTGCCTCAAGGGGGAGATTTTTACAGGGGGAGGGCCAAAAAATTCCCTCGCGTGGTGGTTGTTGTCAAGCACGGGGCGGAAATTGGGGCGGAAATGCTTTTAAAGTCATACCTTCAAATCCCCCCAGCTCCACCACTAACCTGTTTAAAAGCTGCTAACGGTATACCGTTAGCAGCTTTTTTCATGTATCCACCGTGAGCCGCAAACCCTAATGAATTCTTGATGTGTCTCCAGTGCTCAGCCAAACAGATAAGGTCCCGTCAAAATAAGAGCCTCATTCATTTTGGCTGGAACAAGAAAAAGTTATCAGCGGTTGAACTGTTGCGCTGATTGCCATGTGTTAATTCTGGTGATTTAATTCTTGCGCTTATGGTTCACTTTGTTGAAAGCCGATTCCAGAAAGCCATGCACTGTCAGGAGACGCACACATGTTTCATTTTTCGCCACGCCGTGTTTTTTTGATGGCGGCTGCCATGTTGCTTGCGCCTACTTTCGTGGCCGCGCAAGCCGTTGAGGCTTGGCCCGACAAGCCCGTCAAACTGATCGTTCCTTTTCCACCGGGCGGACCCACTGATACGGTTGCTCGAATTATCTCGACTGGACTGCAGACGCTGTGGAAGCAACCTGTTGTTGTTGACTACAAACCCGGCGCTGGCACGACGCTGGGCACGAATTTGGTGGCCAAGTCAACCGCCGACGGCTACACCTTGGGGATGGCGATCACGGCCTTGACGATCAATCCAAGCCTGCAACCCAATCTACCGTATGACACCAAAAAAGATCTGGTGGGCGTGTCTCAAGTGGCGCAGGCGCATTTTGGACTTTTTGCACACCCGTCGCAGCCCTTCAATAACATGCAGGAGCTCATCGCCTACGCCAAGAAAAATCCAAATGCGCTGAGCTACGCGACTCCCGGCACTGGTACCGGTACGCATTTGGCGGGCGAGATGTTGGCCAGCATGGCTGGCATTCGCCTTCTGCACATACCCTACAAGGGCAGCGCGCCAGCGCAACAGGACATGATCGGCGGTCGCGTGCCTTTGTTGTTTGACGTGCTGTTTTCCTCTATGCCGTTCGTCAAAGACAATCGCATGAAGGTGATTGCCTTGTCCAGCCCCAAACGCGCGGCGTCAAGTCCTGAGATTCCATTGATTGCCGAGACCGTCCCGGGTTTCAGTGCCGTCAGTGCCATCGGGATCATTGGGCCAGCCGGAATGCCACCCGCGTTGTTGCAAAAGATCAGCGCCGACATTGGCCAAGTGGTGCGCAGTGCAGAGGTGGTCTCCCGTATGCAGCAGTTGGGCATGGAGCCTGTGGGATCCACTTCCGAGCATTACACAGCGCAGATCCGTCAGGACATCGACAAGTGGGCTGCAATTGTCAAATCTGCCGGCATCAAGCTGGACTGATGGGGTAAATCATGAGCATGCTTCACCTCAATCCTCTGCAGCCATTCGCAGCCGAAGCCACTGGAATCGATCTGCGTGATCCGCTCACGCCTGCTCAGATCAAAGCAGTCGAAGAGGCGATGGACCAGCACGCTGTGCTGGTGTTTCGTCATCAGCATTTGAGCCAGACTCAGCAAATCGAATTTGCCAAATCTTTGGGACCGCTGGACATGGGCCTGCGCAAACTCAAGGGTGGGCCGCACCGTCTGGAGTACGCTGAGTTGGCCGACATCTCTAACGTGAAGGTTGATGGCGAGGTGGCAGATCGGGCGCACGCCAAAATAGTCGGCAACGTCGCAAATCAGCTTTGGCACAGCGACAGTTCTTTCCAAAAGCCGCGTGCAAAGTATTCGATGTTGTCTGCAGTCACCGTGCCGGACTTTGGCGGCGAAACCGAGTTCGCGGATCTGCGAATGGCGTGGGATGGCCTTCCGGATTGGCGTCAACGCCAAGTTGATGGACTTCAAGCGATTCACTACGCATTGCACTCGCGTTTTTTACTCGGCGACACCCAATACACCGAAGAGCAACGTAAAGCCATTCCACCGGCAAGCTGGCCCTTGGTCCAAACGGATCCCCGCACCGGCCGCAAGATTCTTTTTGTCGGCATCCACGCTTGCGAGATCGAAGGCATGACCTTGGCTGAAGGGAGAATGCTGTTGCTGGACCTGATGGAGCATGCAACGCAACGTCAATTTGTTTACCAGCATCGTTGGCAAGTTGGTGACCTTGTGATGTGGGACAACACCTCCACAGTGCATCGGGGCCGTTGGTTTGACTTCACCGAAAGGCGTGAGCTCAGGCGTGCAACCACCGAAGAAGTGTCCGCTTGAAGTCCTGGGGGCTTAGCCAAGCGCAAACCCCGGACAATGGCGTGATGGGGTGGGCGGCGCAGTGACAAATTTGCGTATCCTAATGACATTAAAAGTACAAGTGCAAGGATGGCAGGAATGACTTTGGCAATGACCTGGCAAGAGTGGGTAGAGCACGACGCGGTGGGGCTGGCCGAATGCGTGCGGCGCGGCGATGTCTCGGCCGCTGAATTGGCCGCGCAGGCGGCGGCTGGCGTTGCCAAAATCAATCCAGCGGTGCATGCGGTGGCCGAGGTGTTTGACGACGTCGTGGCCAACCCGCTGCAGGACGGCCTCGACCCGGCGGGGCCTTTTGCGGGTGTGCCTTTTTTCATGAAAGACTTGGGGCCCACCCTCAAGGGGCGTTTGCAGGAAATGGGCTCCTTGATGATGCGTGGCAACCGGGCCACTGCAGACACTTTTTTGACGTCGCAAATTCGGCGGGCGGGCCTGAACATCATCGGCCGCACCACCACGCCCGAATTCGGGGTCTGCAGCTCGGCCGAAAATCCGGCGGTGTATGTCACGCGCAATCCCTGGAATCCCGAATACACCAGTTACGGCTCATCTGCGGGCACGGCAGTGGCCTTGGCGGCGGGCGTGCTACCGCTGTCCCATGCCACCGATGGGGGCGGCTCGATCCGCATACCGGCGGGGGCCAATGGCAACATTGGTTTGAAGCCTTCACGTGGGGTGTTTTCGATCGCGCCTGCAGCGTCGGATCTGACGGGTCTGGTCTCCACACAAGGATGCCAAAGCCGCACGGTGCGCGACACGGCTGCGTTTGTTGACCATTGCCGGGGCGGTGCGCCGGGCGAGTTCATGCCTTACTGGATGCCCCCCGAGCCCTTCAGCGAATTGATTCGGCGTGACCCGCCGCGCCTGCGCATTGCGCTGTCGCACGAGTGGGGAGATTTTCGGGCGGTACCGCATTTTGTGGACGAGCTCCAGCGCGTGGGGCACTTTTTAGAGGGGCTGGGCCACCAGGTCGATTGGGCTTTGCCTGAGGTGGATTTTCGGGCCGCGTTTGAAGCGCAGACGACGTGCTACATCAGCAATTTCGCGCAGACCATCTCCAACTTGCTGGCCCCTCGGGGCTTGGCGCGTCCGCCAGCAGATCTGGTCGAGCCGATCAACATCAAGATTTGGGAAATGGGCCTGAACACCAGCTTCACCGAGCGCGCTCGCATGCAGGCGGTGTTCAACACCACCTCGCGGGCGTTTGGACAGTTTTTTGAAGACTGGGACATCATCCTTACACCGATCACGGCCTTGCCCACGCCCAAGCTGGGCACGGTGGAATACCTCACGACGAGCGACAACCCCAGCGTACTTGATTGGTTTGCCAACCTTTGGCGCAATTTTGCCTACACTCCCTTGACCAATTTGTGTGGCATGCCTGGCATCTCACTGCCCATGGCGATGCAGCAAAACGGTTTGCCTTTGGGCATTCATGCGCAGGCCAAACAAGCCAACGACGGCATGTTGCTGCAGTTGGCCGCGCAAATCGAACGGGCATTGGGTGGCCGGTGGAACGGGGGCCGTTTGCCCGAGGTGCACGTTAGCAAAGACTGAGGCCCAGCGGCTGAGCCTTTGCCGCTGAGGCTTTGCTGCTGAATGGGGCCGTCTTCACGGGCCCTGCAGAGATGGGGCTTACAGCACCGCCGCCTGAAGCGCAGGGCCCCCAGAACGTGCTGAGCTTACAGCCCGGCCGCTGCGCGCAGCGCTTGCGCCTTATCGGTGCGCTCCCAAGTGAAGTCAGGCTCGTCGCGGCCAAAGTGGCCGTAGGCAGCGGTCTTGCTGTAGATCGGGCGCAGCAGGTCCAGCATCTGGATGATGCCTTTGGGTCGCAGGTCAAAGTGCTCGGCGATCAAGGCGGCGATTTTGTCGTCAGAGATCACGCCAGTGCCTTCGGTGTTCACCGTGATGTTCATGGGGCGTGCCACACCAATCGCGTAAGCCACCTGAATTTGGCACTTCGTTGCCAAGCCTGCAGCCACGATGTTTTTGGCCACGTAACGTGCAGCGTAGGCCGCTGAGCGGTCCACCTTGGAGGGGTCTTTGCCCGAGAACGCACCGCCACCGTGCGGGCATGCGCCGCCGTAGGTGTCGACGATGATCTTGCGACCTGTGAGGCCGCAATCACCCTGGGGGCCGCCGATGACGAAACGGCCGGTGGGGTTGATCAAATACTTGGTGTCCAGCAACCACTCTTTGGGCAGCACGGGCTTGATGATCTCCTCGATGATGGCTTCGGTGAAGCTGGCCTTCATCTTGGTGGATGTTTCGGACTGGTCGGGGCTGTGCTGGGTGGACAGCACCACGGTGTCGATGCTGTGGGGCTTGCCGTCCACATAGCGCATGGTCACTTGGCTCTTGGCGTCGGGGCGCAAGAAAGGCAAACGGCCGTCTTTGCGCAGCTGGGCCTGGCGCTCGACCAGGCGGTGGGCGTAGTAAATGGGGGCGGGCATGAGCTCAGGGGTTTCCGAGCAGGCGTAGCCGAACATCAGACCTTGGTCGCCCGCACCGATGTTGAGGTGGTCATCAGACGCGTGGTTAACGCCTTGGGCGATGTCATTGCTCTGCTTGTCGTAGCAGACCATCACGGCGCAACCCTTGTAGTCGATGCCGTAGTCGGTGTTGTCGTAGCCGATGCGCTTGATGGTGTCACGTGCGACCTGGATGTAGTCGACGTGTGCGTTGGTGGTGATCTCGCCGGCCAATACGACAAGACCCGTGTTGGTCAGGGTTTCGGCGGCCACGCGGCTACGGGGGTCTTGCTCGAAGATGGCATCGAGAATTGCGTCCGAGATCTGGTCGGCGACTTTGTCGGGATGGCCTTCGGAGACGGATTCCGAGGTGAAGAGGAAATTGCTGGACATGAAAAAAGCTCCTAAAGTTTCAGTAGTTTGTCGGCGTTGCCGACCCTGATAACCCGGAGCCTGGCGAACGCTTTAGCAGAATTTATGAATCGCCCTGCAAGTAGTTCAAATAACTCGGCGATGTTCTGATTATAAAAGATGTCAGAGCCCTGCTGGAAATCATGTCCAATAGAGCCCATGGACATTCCCACCCCAATTGAAAACCGCCTGGTTGACTTGGAAATCAAGGCAGGCTTCACCGAAGACCTGCTCGACCAGCTCAGTGCGCAGGTTTACCGCCAGCAGCAGCAAATCGACGCGCTGATTCAGGAGCTGCGCCAGATGCGTGACCGTCTGCCCGAGTCGGGTGGCGGCACCGAAATGCGCAACCTGCGCGACGAAATCCCGCCGCATTACTGATGAACTTCCACAGCGTTCAGGACATCCGCGATCACTTGCGCGCACTGGGGGCCAATGCCTTGCATGAGCAGCGCATTCTGCGCCTGTGGGCGCAGGCCAAGCCGCAAGACAGCGGTCTCAGACCACTGGAAAGCTTCATGCCCACGGCGGTGCGCCAGGATTTGCCTGGGCTTAGCACTGCGCTTGCAGGTCTGGCCACGCTGCGCGAGCAGCACCCGGGGCAAGACGGCTCGGCCCGTTTGCTTGTGGGCCTGCAAGACGGCCTGACGGTGGAAAGCGTTCTGTTGCCGCGCGACGGTTTGTGCGTTTCAAGCCAGGTGGGCTGCGCGGTGGGCTGCGTGTTTTGCATGACCGGGCGTGAGGGCCTGATTCGGCAGGTGGGCAGCGCCGAAATCGTGGCGCAAGTGGCTTTGGCGCGCACGCTCAGGCCCGTCAAGAAAGTCGTGTTCATGGGCATGGGCGAGCCCGCTCACAACCTGGACGCGGTGATGGAGGCCATTGACCTGCTGGGCACGGTGGGCAACATCGGGCACAAGAATTTGGTTTTTTCCACCGTGGGCGATCTGCGGGTGTTTGAGCGCTTGCCACAGGGCCGCGTCAAGCCTGCCTTGGCCTTGTCACTGCACAGCACGCGGCCCGATTTGCGTGCACAGTTGCTGCCCCGTGCGCCGCGTTTTGACCCGCAAGACCTGGTGGAAGCAGGCGAGGCCTATGCCCGCGCCACCGGCTACCCGATCCAGTACCAATGGACTTTGATCGAAGGTGTGAACGACAGCGATGAAGAGATCGACAGCATCGTTCGCTTGCTGCAAGGCAAATACGCGCTGATGAACCTGATCCCGTACAACGCGGTGCCTGACTTGCCTTATGCCAGGCCGAGCTGGGAGAAGGCTGCGGCCATCGCCCGCACGCTGCACCAGCGCGGCGTGCTGACCAAGTTGCGCCAGTCAGCGGGGCAGGATGTGGACGGGGGCTGTGGCCAACTCAGGGCCCGCGATGTGCAGCGCGAACAAACCATGACCTTTCACCGGCCCATCAACGTCCCGGCAGCTTGATCAAGCCGCTGGAGAGCGAAGTCCCGAGCAAAATCACCGCGCCGCACAGCAGCATCCAGGCCGTCACGCGCTCGCCCAAAAAAAGCACACCGTAAGCGATGGCAAACACCGGCACCAAAAAGGTGACGGTCAGCGCCCGTGCAGGCCCCGAGTTTTCGATCAGCTTGAAGTACAGGATGTAGGCCACGCCGGTGCACAAGACCCCCACCACCAGCAAGGACCACCAGACCGAGGCGCTCGGCATGTGATCAGGGCAATACCACAGCGCGGGCAACGCCAGCACCAAAGTGGCCCCGATCTGGCTGCCGGTGGCGGTGACCAGCGGGGGCAGGCTGGGAATGTGTTTTTTGGTGAAACTCGCGGCCAATGCATAACAGGTGGTCGCGGCCAGACAAGCGGCGACTGCCCATGCAGGGGCAATGCCCGAGTCGTTGGGCTTGAAGCTCGCTTGGCCCCCGGCCAGCAGCAGCACGCCCCCAAAGCCGATGGCCAGGCCCACGATCCGCGAGAGGGTTGGTTTGTCCCCCAGCCAAATCCAGGCGACAACCGCGCCAAACAAGGGCACCGTCGCGTTCAGGATGGAGGAAAAACCCGTGGTGATGTGCAGGACTGCAAAGGCATACAAGGCAAAGGGGACGCCGCTGTTGAGCGCCCCGACAAAGAGCACCGGCTTCCAATGCCTGCGCAATTGCGCCCAGTGGCCTTTGGCCAGCATGATCGGCAGCAAAAAAATCGCGGCAATGGCCACCCGGATGGCGGCTGTGGGCAGGGGGCCCAATTCGACGGCCGCTATGCGCATGAACAAAAAGGACGAACCCCAAATGGCGGCCAGGATCAGAAAGTCGGCCAGCCAGCCTTTGGCGTGAGAAGAGGTCATTCAGGAAAGAGGGGAACAGTCGATGTCAGGGCGAGCGGGTGGCCTTCCAGTTTGAGCAGCGCCTGTTTGCGCCACAGCCCGCCTGCATAACCCGTGAGTTGGCCACCGGCACCCAGCACGCGGTGGCAAGGCACGATGATACTCAGCGGATTGCGCCCCACGGCCGCGCCGACGGCACGAACAGCCTGAGGGTTGTTCAATTGACCGGCCACAAAGCCATAGCTTTGATGCGCGCCAGAGGGGATGGACAGTAAAACGCGCCAGACCGATTGTTGAAATGGCGTGCCTGCCGACAGGTCCAAAGGCACATCAAACGCCGTCAAATCGCCGGCAAAGTAGGCCTGCAGTTGTTGCTCGGCGTTTTGCAGCAGCGTGTGTGCGCTGTCGGACGTCCAGCTTTGCATTCGGGCCTCTGTTGGGCCGTGGCGTTGGCCTTCAAACCACACGCCGCACAGGCCTTGCGGCGATGCGGCCAGGATCATGGGCCCCAAAGGGCCGTTCAGTGGTTGCGTGGAGATGGTTTTCATGGTGGTGTGTGGGGTGAGGATGACAGGCTCTGCCAAGCCGCAATCAGGGCGTAGCTGCGAAAAGGTCGCCATTGCTGCCCGAGTTGTTCCAATGCCTTCGTCGGGCGGGGGTCTTGGCGCACGCCCAAGGCGGATTGCAAGGCCACATCCTGCACGGGCCAGGCATCCAGCCAACGCAAGGCGCGCATGGCGATGTAATGCGCCGTCCAGGGGCCGATGCCGGGCAAGGCCATCAGCGCCTGCAAAGTGGCCTCCAGTGGGGCTTGGGGATTCAGCTGGACCGCGCCCGATTCGACGGCCTGAGCCAGTGCCTGAATGGCTTTTTGCCGTTGACGCACCACCCCGAGGCTGCCCATGAGGGGGGCGTTTTCATCCAGCGCCAGGCACGCCGGGCTGGGAAAGGTTCGGTTCAGTTCAGGCCAGGGTGTTTCGCAAGGCGTGCCCAACGCATGGACCAAGCGCTGCCCCAGGGTTCGTGCGGCCTTGACGGTGATTTGCTGACCCAGGATGGCGCGCACGGCCAGCTCGAACCCATCCAGGCCCCCCGGCAAGCGCTGGCCCAGGGCGTGTGGGAATGCGGGCTCAAGCACCTGGGCGATGGCGGCCGGCTCTGCATCCAGGTCCAGCCAGTCCCGCACCTGCGCCACCAGAGCGGGCAGCACGGGCAGCAAGTTGGGGCTGATGCGAAGATGGACCCACGGATGAACGGTGTCCCAGCATACCGCCAGCCAGCCGCTGATCACGCTGGCGCCATGGGGCCAGCGCACGGTTCGGCGCCACTCGGCTTGCGGACCTTCGCTGCTCCAGATCTCCATGCCCTCCAGCGATCGGTCTTTGAAAAACTGCCACAGCCCAGCGATCTGGTAGGGCGGCCGGTAGTGCAGCACCAGGGCCAATGGCGTGCCACTTTCCGACGCGTTAAGGCGCTGCGTGCGTGCTGGGCGCAGTTGGCCAGGGCTGAGTTGGTAACGCTTTGAAAAAGCCGCATACATTCGCCGGGCCGAACCAAAACCACTGGCTTGGGCCACCTGGGCCACGGACATCGGGCTGTCGTGCAACCACTGTTTGGCGCGCAGCAGGCGTTGGGTTTGCAGGTATTGCAGCGGCGAGACTTGCCAATGCAGCGTGAACATGCGGCGCAGGTGCCGGTCGCTCACGCCCAGCTGCGCCGCCAAGGCGGTCATCGTCGGGGGTTTGCGGCTGTGGTGGATGGCCATGTGCAGCTGCTTGGCTGCAAATTCGGCCACAACGGCCTGCGCATCGGTGGTGGACCAAAAGCGCCGCGCAGGGGCCAGCTCAGGGCGGCAACGCAGACAGGGCCTGAACCCATGGGACTCGGCTTGCGCTGGTGTTTCAAAAAAGTGGCAATTTGTAGCGCGGGGCAGTTTCACCCGGCAGACTGGGCGGCAATAAATGCCGGTGGAGGTGACGCCAGTGAAAAAAATACCGTCCCATGCGGCATCCCTTTCAGACATAGCTTGGTAGCAGCGATCCCTGTCCAAGCCCTGTGCCGATTCAGGCCGGACTTGTGGGGGATGCAGCTGATGGCTTTTCATGAAGGCCATGTTAGCCACAAAAGGCGCTTTACGGACGCTTGGGTTGTGCCGTTTGCGGACCTGTGGTTTCGGCTGGCTGGCGAGGCTCAGCACCTACAATACAACGCGCTGATCTTCCCAGCGGCCAGGCTGAAACCTCTCCTACCCAGACGAAACCCAGACGCCATGCAAGTCACCTCTACGATTTTCAAAGCCTACGACATACGCGGCGTGGTGCCGTCGACCTTGAATGAACAAGTGGCCGAGGGCCTGGGCAAGGCCTTTGGCACGCACGCTCTGGCCCAAGGCCAAAGCATGGTGGCTGTGGGGCGCGACGGCCGCCTGAGTGGCCCTGCATTGTCGGCCGCGCTGATTCGTGGTTTGTTGGCTGCTGGCGTGCAGGTGATCGACATCGGTCTTGCCACGACGCCCTTGCTCTACTTTGCGGCCAGTACCACTTGCCAAAGTGGTATCCAGGTGACGGGCAGCCACAACCCCAAGGACTACAACGGTTTCAAGATGGTGCTGGGTGGCCGCGCCATTTATGGCGACGAAATCCAGGGTCTGCGCCAGATGATGGAAGACGAAACCTGGCAGCTGATGGATGGCGGCAGCGTGAGGCATTTGGACGTTCTGGCCGACTACACGCAGCGCATCGTGAGCGACGTGAAGTTGTCGCGCCCGATGAAGATCGTGATCGACTCGGGCAATGGCATTGCGGGTGCCTCGGCCCCCGGCATCTTCCGCGCTTTGGGTTGCGAAGTGATCGAGCTGTTCAGCGAGGTGGACGGCAACTTTCCCAACCACCACCCTGACCCCAGCAAGCCGGAAAACCTGCAAGACCTGATCGCGGCCCTGAAAACCAGCGGCGCCGAGCTGGGCCTGGCCTTTGACGGTGACGGCGACCGATTGGGCATTGTGACCCAAGACGGCAAAAACATTTACCCCGACCGCCAGATGCAACTGTTTGCACAAGACGTGCTCAGCCGCGTGCCGGGAGGCACCATTTTGTTTGACGTGAAGTGCTCCCAGCGCCTGGCCCCCGCCATCGAGGCCGCAGGCGGCAAGCCGCTGATGTACAAAACCGGTCACTCGCTCATCAAGGCCAAGATGAAGGCGATTGAGGCCGAAGGCGGGCAGGCCCCCCTGGGCGGCGAGATGAGTGGCCACATTTTTTTCAAAGAGCGCTGGTACGGTTTTGACGACGGCACCTACGCCGGTTGCCGCTTGCTCGAAATCGTCAGCCAATCCCCCGATGCCAACGTGGTACTGAATGCCTTGCCCACCAGTTTCAGCACGCCCGAGCTGAATGTGGCCTGCACCGAAGGTGAGCCACACAACGTGACCCGGGCTTTGCAGGGGCTGGCGGGCGATGCATTCAAGGTGCCAGCCCAGGTTTGCGCCATCGACGGCTTGCGTGTCGATTGGCCCGACGGCTTTGGCCTGATCCGCGCCTCCAACACCACACCGGTGCTGGTGTTGCGCTTTGAGGGTCAGACCGAAGCTGCGTTGCACCGAATCGAGGCCGAGATGCTCGCGCTGCTGCGCACGGTCAAGCCCGATGCGCAAATTCAAGCTGCGGCGCATTGAGCATGCCCGTGTTTGGCCTGGAACATGTGACGGTGGTGGTGGTGACCCACCACAGTGCCCATTGCCTGGAGGGTTTGAATGCCCTGTTGCAGCACTGCCCACACGTCATCATTTCAGACAATGCCAGCAACGATGGCACAC
The DNA here is from genome assembly GCF_003063645.1 of Limnohabitans sp. 2KL-51. Taxonomy (GTDB): domain Bacteria; phylum Pseudomonadota; class Gammaproteobacteria; order Burkholderiales; family Burkholderiaceae_C; genus Limnohabitans_A. The sequence goes on along the minus strand of NZ_NESJ01000008.1, from coordinate 194,432 downwards.
CCGAGCAGGCCCGTGACCTGTGGCCTCAGGCCCAAGTGTTGTTGCACCCCTTGAACTTGGGCTTTGGCGCTGCCAACAACCGCGCTTTGACGCGGGTCAGCACGCCGTTTGCTTTTTTGCTCAACCCCGACTGTGAAATCACAGCAGAGGCCTTGCTGGGGCTAATGGATGTGGCGCAAGAAATGCCTGAAGCCGCCTTATTGGCACCACAACTGGTGGGACCTATGGGTCAAGCCGAAGTCAATTACCGCTGGCCGAACACTTCGTGGGCATCTCGGGGGCCAGCTGCCGATGGCCCAGCGTGTGTCGGTTTTGTGTGTGGTGCGGCCATGTTGTTTCGCATGGATCGGTTCGCCTCTGTCGGATTGTTTGACGAAAACTTCTTCCTTTATTACGAAGACGATGACCTGTGCCTGCGTCTTTTCAAGGCCCGATTGCCCATGGTGGTGGTGCCGTCCATCCAGGCCTTGCACCGCTCGCGGGGTTCCGTGAAGGGGCGTGCACCCTGGAAAAGTGAGTACGTGCGCGGATTCCACCATGCCCAGTCCAAGCTCATTTTTGAGCAAAAACACGGCACGCTGGCGCAAGCCCTGGTGCAGCGACGCCGCTTGCTGTGGAGCACCGGTTTGGCATTGCCGCTCAGGGCGTTGTTGTTTTCACCCAAACGCCTTTGCCGTATGTGGGGTCGGTGGATGGGTTTGATGCGCTGGACACCCCATGTTGCACATTGACATGGCTTCGTTGACGCGGCAAGAGCGCATTCAAAACGGCTTGGTTTTTGCCTTTCTGTCTGGGGTCTTGGTCACGCCAGGGGGGCCCATGCTGTTGGCATTGTGTTTGGCTGGCATGGGTTTGTGGTCGTGCCGGGACTTGGGCACTGATCTGGCCATGCTCTGGGAAAGTCCTGCGTTGCGCATCATGGCCATGGGCTTCGCCATTTTTGTGGGGGTGGGCTTTTTCCTGGGGATTTGGTACGACTACAGACCTGGCCATTACGAGGCTTACATCCCTTTTTTGTTGGCACCCCTGATGTTGCATGGTGTGCTCAAAGCCCGCTTGCAGCCTGCTGTTTTGTGGATGGGTGCGGCGACAGCTGCGGTGCTGGCTGGGGCATTGGCCAGTTATCAAAGTTTGGTTCTGTTGACGGGGCGTGCCATGGGGGCCATGAGCCACCCGATCATTTTTGGTGATCTGTCGGTGGTGCTGGCCTGCATTGCCTTGTTTGGGGTGTTGTATTTCGAGCAATCCAAAAACCAGCTCTGGATGCGGATTTTTTTGTCATGCGGCGCTGCCATGGGCGTGTGGGGCTCTTTGCTCAGCGGCTCCAAGGGGGGCTGGTTGTCGATCATCATGGTCTTGTTGGTGTTTGTTTGGAGAGTCACGGCGGGTAAACCGGTCATTTGGCGATTCCTGGGTGTTGCATTGATCTCGGCATTGGTGGCAAAGGGCGTGTGGCTGGCCCCTGAGGACTTGGTTCGAGGACGGCTTGAAGGCGTCTGGGGCAAGATTCTTCTCTGGTTTGAGACAGGTCAGGTCACCGATTGGTCGGTCAGCATTCGACTGGAGTTGTGGTCATATGCCCTAGAGCTGTTTACGCAGCGTCCCATTCTTGGCTGGTCTGGCGGGGGCGCTTTGGCCATGCTCGCAGAACATTTGAAACCATTTAATGTGCCTGTCGGCGTCGCGCCAGTTTTTGAAAATGACCTGCTGCACTATGCGGCAGTGTCCGGCATGGTCGGCGTTTTGTCTGTGTTGGCTTTGTACGGGGGTGTGTTCGCCGGATTTTGGCTTTATCAAAAGCAGGGAGCAAAGGCATTTGTCTACGCCTTGTTGGGCATGCTGCTGGTGGCGCTGTATTTTGAATTCGGTTTGACAGTGAATGCGTTGGGGCGCAATGCCTTTCGATACTTTTTCTGTGCCATGTCGGTGATGCTCTTGGGGCTGATCATTTTGGCCACCAAAGAAAACAAGGAGTCAGCATGGAACTGATCTTTTTGTGTCCTGCCATCAAAAAAGCCATCGGTGGGGTCAAAGTCATTTACAGACAAGTTGAATTGATTCATCAGCTGGGTAAATCGGCTGGTTTTTCTGCGGCGGTGATGCATCCAAATACTTGGTTTTTCCGTGTACGGTGGTTTGATTCGCAGGTGCCTTTGAAGAAGGCATTTTTCAAACTGAGATGGATGGGAAAACCTTCTTTTTCCAATTTGACGGGGGTATTTGATGCCCAGAGGCACATGGTGGTGATCCCCGAGCTTTGGGCGCGCAAGTACGGCACGCAATTGGCGAACATGGGGGTGAGCTATGCCATCTATGTGCAAAACGGCTACTACATTACCAAAGGACAACCTGCAGATCTCGATCGGGCCTACCAATCGGCCCGGTGCATCTTGACCATATCAGACGATGCCAGCCGCTGCGTGGCGCTGGCGTTTCCTGGTGTCGAGAACAAAATACTGCGCGTTCATTATTCAGTAGATGCACAGCGGTTTTGGCCCGACCAGTCCAAGGAAAACATCATCACTTACATGCCGCGCAAGCTGGCTGACCATTCGTCCAAAGTCTTGTTTTTTCTGCGCCACCATTTGCCCGCGCATTGGAAAATAGTGCCGATCGATGGCATGAATGAGGAGCAGGTCGCGGCATTGCTCAAACGGTCAAAAATCTTCATGGCCTTCAGCCATTTTGAAGGCTGTCCCTTGCCCCCTCTGGAAGCCGCACTCAGCGGCAATCAAGTGATTGGTTACACAGGTCAGGGTGCCAAGGAATACTGGAGGCCGGAAATCTTTGAAGAAGTCGCCTCGGGCGATGTTGTCGGGTTTGCCCAGCGGGTTCTTGCCAAAGTGCAGGCCATCGACCAAGCCGGGCAGTTTGTCCTGCCCATGACGACCATTCGTGCGTTGGCCGACACTTACTCTGATGCGCAAGAGCGCAACGACATGCTTGCTTTCCTGAATGCCATGGGCTTGAACACGAACGGTTTGCCGACATGAGCCTACCTAGCCTGGACGTCGCCATTTTTTCCTACAACCGTGGGGCCTACTTGAAAAATTGCGTTGACTCTTTGCAGCGCAACATGCCCGGGATCGGCTGGACGGTCTATGACGACGGGAGCGATGAGCCAGACACCGTGGCGTATTTGCAAAGCCTGGGTGAGCACGTGCTGCACATGAAGTCAACGGACGCGGATCGCCATGGGGGCTATTACTACAACATGCAAGCCGCTTTGGACGCAACGCAGGCCGATTACCTGCTCATGTTGCAAGACGACCTGCAGGTAGTGAGGCCTTTCGCACAAGAAGACCTGTCAAGGATTCACCAGGTATTCGATCAAAGTCCGTCAACGGTGTTCATCAGCCCCTTGTTTTTGAAGGGCAGCAAAAGAGCCTATTTCCAGCAGCGCTACCAACCCGATGCCGGGTTGCGCTGTTATCGCTGGTTCGCTGACCCCAATGAAACGGGTAAAGTGCCTCAGAAGTATGCCGATATCGCTGTGCTGCATGTGGCACGTTTGCGTCAAAGTGGTTGGCGGTTTGCGGCATCGGAAGAGGCCAATGGGGCACTGGCGGACCAGCTTTTTGGTGACATGGTTCAGGTGGCAGATCCTTGGGTTTTTTACGTCCCCGAAGAGCCCGCTTACCGCGGCCGCGTGCTCACTTTTGGGGCCAAGTTGGCCGTCAGAATGTCGGGCAACCAGGTCAAGTCTTTTCAGGACCTGAGCCCACAGGCTTTGTTGGCATTCGCGCAAAGGGATTTGGGCGTATACCCCTTTGCCGAAGACTTCGTTGATACCGTCGATCCAACGGTGCGCAAGCCCTACAAGTTCAATGCCTACCGCACCCGCTGGTTGCCGTTGATTTTGAACAAGCTCGAGCTTTTGTGGCGGCGCCTTTGGCATCGCTGATTCAGAACTGCTGTGGGTCAATGCCGACCTCTTGTCGGCGGGCCCAGCAAAAACAACTCAGATACCTAGCGGCCAAGCGCAGTTGAGCGCCCATTCTGCGCCATTTGAATTGCAGGTCGTGCCAACCGCTCCGGGTGAGGGGGCTGGGCACTTTCTCGCGGGCAATCAGGGAGTCGGGCACGATGGGGCAAAAAACGCCGTACGCCGAGGCCATGTCCGCCTGTATGGCAAATGCTGGAACTGTTTGCCAAGATTTCAGCCGGTAGGAGCTCGAGATGAACGCATCGGCCAAGCCCATGCCTTGCTGCGCGAATTTGTCCAACAAGACGCGTGCACCAGCAGGCCAAAGCACGTAGGCTGCGGCACCCGTGCGGTCTTGCAGTAATGGGCGCAAACAGGCATTTAGCCCATCAATAGATTTGAAGCTTCGACCCAGCAGTTTTTGGCGTTGCCGGGTTTCGAGTGAAACATGGTCCACGCCCTCCAGCAAACCCAAGACCTTCAGCAGCGCAGGCGTGTTGAGCGCCAGGATGGCGTCGTCTTCCAGTACCAGGGCGGGTTCGTGGCTGTCGGCAATCTGTTGCCACACTTGGTGGTGACTCATGAAACAGGCCACTTCGGTGATTTTGATGGGGCGCTCCCAGGAAAACGCGTGGGCCTGAAAAAACGCATCCGGAATGTCAGCTGGAGTTTGCGCATCGATGAACAATGCATCCAGGCCCAAGTGCGTTGCTTGTTGGGCCTGAAACTTCCGGCGCTCCAATGCTGAAGGCAAATTCAAAATGTAGGTTTTCATCCGGGGCGTCTTCCAGTCATGGGCCAAATATACCTGCAGGGGTTGCGGCCGGGCACGTCGCTGCCCGTGCCCGATGGCGCTCCCTATAATTTGCCCACCGCCACTCAGCCTCGGACCCCGTGCTCCATCCCAACCCCGACGTCATTGTCTTCAACATCAAACAGCGTTACACAGGTGTGTCCGCCACCATCAACGCTTTGGTGCCTTTGCAAATGCACCAATGGCGTCTGGGTTATTGCGGCACCACGATGTCCAATGGGGTTCAGGGCATGAAGGCCAAGCAGGCCTTGGCCTTGTCGCGCCAACCGCCGCCTGGGCGGGCGTTCCGCATCTGGCATGTGCGCCGTGACCCTGAAATGATGCTGGGCATTTTTGCCCGCGATGTGTTGCGCTTACCGATTCAGTTGGTCTTTACCTCGGCTGCCCAACATTTGCATGGGCGGTTTCCTCGCTGGCTGATTTCCAAAATGGATGCGGTCATTTCGACCACGCCTCTGGCGGCTTCTTTTGTTCCCAACACCACGGCCGTGGTGCCCCACGGCATTGACCTGTCGCGCTTTGTACCGCCCTCTGACAAGCTCAAGGCCTGGGCCGATTCAGGGCTGCCCGGCAGCTACGGCATTGGTGTGTTTGGCCGTGTCCGACCCGACAAAGGCAGCGATGTGTTTGTGGACGCCATGATCGAGGCGCTGCCGCATCTACCGGGTGCCACTGCGGTAATTGCCGGGCTGGCGCAGCCTCAGCACCAAGCCTATCAGCAAGCCCTGATCGAAAAAATTGCTCAAGCGGGTCTGTCTGAGCGCATCGTGTTTCTGGGCGAAGTGCCTGCTGGCGAGGTGCATCGGTGGTACCAACGTTGCCTGCTGTGCGTGGCTTGCCCGCGATACGAACCCTTTGGCCTGACCCCATTTGAGGCGGCCGCCACCGGCTGTGTGCTGGTGTGTTCGCGCACCGGGGCATTTGACCAACTGGTGCAGCCGGGCGCCACGGGCGAGCTGGTCGATACCGGCGATGCGCCCGGTCTGGCCCAAGCCGTGCTTCAAGTGTTGGCTGATTTGCCTGCGGCTGTGCAAATGGGCCAAGCCGCACGCGAGCGGGTGTCGCAAGCATTTTCTTTGGTCAAAGAAGCAGAGGGCATTGGCCGGGTCTACCAGCAGTTGTTTGACCAGGCCCACCGGTCTTGATGGGGATGGACTTGTCTTGGACAGAACGCCTGGCGCTGTGGGCCTACGGCGTCATGATGCGTGCCTTGCAGCCCTTGCTGCGCCGCAAACTTCGACGCCGGGGCCAGCAAGAGCCTGGTTATTTGATCAACATGCCCGAGCGCTTTGGCTTTTACGATGGCTTGGCGCCTGAGCCCGGGCGCATCTGGGTGCATGCCGTTTCCTTGGGGGAGACACGCGCTGCGGCCATCCTGATCGAGGCCTTGCGCGCTGTTTGGCCCGACATGCGCTTGTTGCTGACCCACAGCACCGCTTCCGGTTGGGTGCAGGGTCAGTCCTTGCTGCGCTCAGGCGATGCACAGGCCTGGTTACCCTGGGATACACCCGAGGCCACTCGCGGCTTTTTGCTGCACCATCGGCCCCGGCTGGGCATCCTGATGGAGACCGAGGTCTGGCCTGTGCTGGTGCAAGCCTGTGTGCAGGCACGGGTGCCCTTGGCGCTGGCCAATGCCCGGCTGAATGCCAAATCGCTGCGTTCGGGTTTGCGCTGGTCGATGCTGTCGCGTCCGGCATACCGGTGCTTGAGTGCGGTGTGGGCACAAAGTCCTCAAGACAGGGCACGCCTTGAGCATTTGGGCGCTACGGTGCAGGCGGTGTTGGGCAACCTCAAATTTGACGTAAAACCCCAGCTGGATGCGCAGGCCTTGGCCCAAGTCTGGCGCAAACAATGGCATTGCAATGGCAGCCCTTGCCCGGTGGTCATGTTGGCCAGCAGCCGAGAAGGTGAAGAGGCTTTGTGGCTGCAGGCCTTGATGGCCAATGCGGATCGATTGGCCGCGTTCCGGGCGGGGTGTGTGGTCTGGTTGTTGGTGCCCAGGCACCCTCAGCGCTTTGACGAAGTCCACGATTTAATGGCTGCGCAGGGTTTGAGCGTTGTTCGTCGCTCGAACTGGAACGAGGGACAGCCGTTGCCTGTTCATGCAGACAAGGTGCCAGTTTGGCTGGGCGACAGCTTGGGCGAGATGCCGGTGTATTTTCAAAGCGCCGATATGGCCTTGCTGGGCGGCAGTTTCATGTCATTGGGTGGACAGAACCTGATCGAGGCTGCTGCCTTTGGCTGCCCGGTCATCATGGGCCCGCACACCTTCAACTTCACCGAAGCCGCCCAAAACGCAGAGCAAGCGGGGGCTGCGGTCCGTGTCAGTGATATGGACAGTGCGCTGGACCAGGTGGTGCGTTGGCTAGGGCAACCGACTGAACTGGAAAACGCCCGTCAAAAAGGGCTGGATTTGGTGGCCCAAAGCCGGGGTGCTGCCCAGCGCTATGCCCAGGCAATGGCAGGACTGCTCTGAAGCCATGCCGGACTAGTAAGCCAGGCGTTCGTTTTCCCCAGAAGCAGGGCAATGCCGCTTATTTTTGCAGCAAGCCGCTGACTGCCTGCAAATCTGCGTATTGCAAAGTGCCGCTGGACTGGCGCAGCCGCAACTGGCCCAGCAGCACATCGTGGCGGGCTTTGGCCAGGTCGCGTTTGGTCTGGAACAGCTGGCTTTGGCTGTTGAGCACATCGATGTTAATGCGCACGCCCACCTGGTAGCCCAGTTTGTTGGCATCCAGGGCGCTTTGGCTGGAGGCTTCGGCCGCTTGCAAGGCCTTGATCTGGCTCAGGCCTGATTGCACGCCATAAAAGGCGGTGCGGGTGGCTTGGGCCACATTGCGCTGGGCTGCTTCCAGATCGTTGCGAGCCTTGTCTTGCAGGGCCACGGTTTCCAGGATGCGGTTTTGACTGGCTTGGCCGGTGTACAAAGGCATATTGAAGGCCACCCCAATGGTGGCGACATTGGTGTTGGGCTGAGTGATTGCACCGTTGCGGTAGCGTGTCATGCCGAAGCTGGCGTTCAGATCTGCGGTGGGTTTGAGGGCGGCTTTGGCTTTGTCGATTTCCAGTTGTGCCACTTCCAGCGCAATGCGGGCCTGTGCCAAGCTGGTGTTGTTGGCTTCGGATTGAGCCACCCATGAATCGACCGTTCCACTGTGCAGACGGGCGATGTCGGCTTCAGTTTGCAATCCCAGGGGCTTGATCTGAGCGGTGCCCACGGTTTGGTCGAGTGCCAGCCGTTTGACCTGCAGGTCGTTTTCAGCGGCAATTTCTTGCGCTATGACCAGGTCAAAACGGGCCTGGGCTTCACGGGTATCGGTGATGGTGGCGGTGCCGACCTCAAAGTTGCGCTTGGCGGCGGCCAGCTGTTCAGACACTGCTGACTTTTGCGCTTGGACGAAGTTCAGGCTTTCTTGCGCCGTCAGCACGTCAAAGTAGGCTTGGCTGGTTCGCACCATCAGTTCCTGCTCTGCTGCGTTGAGCTGGGCCTGGGCCAAGTCCTCCTGTTTGAGGCCTTGTTGAAAGGTGATTTGATTGGCCGGCCGATAAAGGGGGTGGCTGGCATTGAGGGACAAACTACCCGTACCAAACTCCCCACTGCCCACCGCGTTCGACAGGTTGCTCAAGGAGGATTCCGATAAATTGCCGCCCAGGCCTGCTGAGGGGCGCAGCAACGCCCTGGCTTGGTCGGCCTTGGCTTGTGCAGCCTTGTATTGCGACTGGGCCGACTTGTAGGTGGCATCGTGTTTTTTGGCCGCCTCGTAAAGCGTGGCCAGGCTTTGAGCTTGTGCGGAGCCTGCAAAGGCGGTCATCAAGGCCAAAGTCAGGGGCAGGGTGCGCAGTTTCATTGCATATCTTTGTAAAAATGTCGGTCCCACAGGGGTCAAAATCTGATTCAATAAACGGGGATGCTGGGGTCCAGTTGCGCCGACCAGGCATGAATGCCGCCGGCCACATTGACCACCTCAAAACCTTGCTGTATCAAGAAGCTGGCCACTTGCATGCTGCGCGAGCCGTGGTGGCACAGGCAGGCAATCGGTCGGTTTTTATCGAGTTCGTGCAAGCGTGCCGGAATGGTTTGCATGGGCATGTTCAGCAGGTCCATGCCTTCAGGCTGGGCGCTGGCGGTTTGCACCTCCCAGCCCTCGCGCACATCGAGCAAGACAGGACGCTGTTCCTGTTGGCTGGCCCATTCAGCGATTTGGGCTGGATAGATTTGCTGCATGGGATCTCTCAGAATTTGAAGCGCGAGGGCTCGACAAAGCCAGACAGGCGTGGTGCGTTGCAGTCCCATGGCTCGGTGGTGGTCCAGCTGTTGTCATGGGTGCGGCTGATGAGGGTGGCACGCATCATCGGTTCGTCGCCCACGATGGCGGCGAGGCGCCCCCCCACAGAGAGTTGCTGCAACAAGGCGGCGGGCACTTCGGCCACGGAACCACTGATCAGGATCACGTCAAACGGACCGTCGGCGGCAGATCCTTGGCTGCCATCGGCTGTGCGTACCACCACGTTGGTCACGCCGGCCTTTTGCAAGTTGGCTTGGGCCTGCGCGGCCAAAGCCGGGTCGATCTCCAGGCTCAGCACGCTGGCCGCCTGATGCGCCAGCAAGGCAGCCATGAAGCCCGAGCCGGTGCCAATGTCCAGCACCTTGTCGGTTTTTTGCACAGCCAGGTCTTGCAACAACCGAGCCTGCACGCGCGGGGCGAGCATGACCTGGTGGGGCTGGGTGCCAAGCGGTATCTCCATGTCGACGAACGCCAGCGCCTTGTGCGCCAGGGGCACAAAGTCTTCTCTGCGAACGGTGGACAGCAAGGCCAGAACTTGCGGGTCCAGCACCTCCCAAGGGCGGATTTGCTGCTCAATCATGTTGAAGCGGGCCTGGTTCAGATCCATTTTTATTACTCCTGCGGGGGTCTTGATCAAATATCTGTTGATTTTAAGGGGCGCTCGTGTCCTGAGCCCGACGGGCCGGAGCAAGGCCTGCCTTGGCACGCAGCCATTGGGCCAGATCGTCCATGTAGCAGTACACGACCGGTACCACCACCAGCGTCAGCAACGACGAGGTGATCACCCCGCCAATGACGGCCTGGCCCATGGGCGCGCGTTGCTCGGCGCCTTCGCTCAGGGCAAAGGCCAGCGGCACCATGCCGAAAATCATGGCCAAGGTGGTCATCAAAATCGGGCGCAGCCGCACCTTGGCCGCCAGCAGCAGTGCTTCGCTGCGCTCCAGGCCGTCCTCGCGGGCGCGGATGGCAAAGTCCACCAGCAAGATGGCGTTTTTGGTGACCAGGCCCATGAGCATGATCACACCGATGAGTGAGAACATCGACAAGGTCGAGCGAAACGCCATCAGGGCCAGTACCACGCCAATCAGTGTCAGCGGCAGGGAGGTCATCAAAGCCAGGGGCTGCAGGAAGCTTTTGAATTGGCTGGCCAAGATCATGTAGATGAAGATCACCGCCATGACCAGGGCCGACAAAGCGTAGCTGAAAGACTCGCCCATGTTTTTGGTCGAGCCACCAAAACTGTAGCGGTATCCGGGTGGCAGGTTCAGGCTGTCCATGGCTTTGCGCACATCGGCCGAGACCTCGCCTGCCGAGCGTCCGAACACGTTCGCATTGATGGCCACTTCGCGCATCATGTCGCGCCGGTTGATTTGGTTGGAACCGGTGGTTTCGCTCACCTTGGCCACTTGGCCCAGGCGGACGATGCGTGGGCTGCCATCGGCGGCGGGTGCCACCATGAAGGGCAATCGTTCCAGGTCTTGCGGGCTGTTGCGGGCTTCGGGTGCCAGACGCACGTTCACGTCGTAGGTCTGGTCGTCGGGGGCACGCCAGTTGCCCACCGTTTGCCCCGCCACCAAAGTGCGCAAAGGCCCCGCCAATTGCGCCGTGCCCAGGCCCAGGTCCGATGCCACGTCGCGCAGCACCTCAACGCCGATGACAGGTTTATTGGGTTTCACGCTGGAGTCCAGATCCACCAGGCCTGGGATGTCGCGCACCTTGGCCAGCGCCAGCAGCGCCAGGCGCTCCAGCTCTTTTTGGTCGGGGCCTTGCAGCGAAAACTCGACTTGCTTGTTGCCGCCAATGGCGTCGAGCAAACCGGCATGCGTGACCGCGATGCCGGGCACTTGTTTCAGGCGTTCGCGCAGCACGGCCGACATCTGGTCGGCGTTGCGACTGCGGTTTTTGCGGTCAACCAAACGGATGTACAGGTTGACGTTGTTCTTGCCTTGGGCGTTGGCGGTGTTGATGGTGCTGACCGTGTAGCGCACTTCCGGGAAGTCGCGCAGGATGGCCTCGACCTGGCGTGTTTTGGCCTCGGTGGCTTCGAGCGAGGTGCCTACTGGGGTTTCGAACTTGACCGAGGTTTCGGAAAAATCCGCTTTGGGCACGAACTCGGTGCCCAGCAGCCGGACCATGAACACGCTGGCCACGAAAATACCCAGCGCCAGAAACACGGTGGACTTTCTGTGCACCAGTGCCCAGCGCAAGATGCCCTGGTAGCCATCGGCCATGCGCTCTGTGCCCCGGTCAAACCAGCCGGTCACGCGGCCAATGCTTTTGTCGTACAAGCTCACAGGCGCCTGGTTTTTGCCATGCGTGTCGATGGCCGGGTCATGCCAGATGCTCGAGAGCATGGGGTCGAGGGTGAAGCTGACGAACATCGAGATCATCACGGCCGCCACGATGGTGATGCCGAATTCGTGGAAAAACTTGCCGATGATGCCTTCCATGAAACCGATCGGCAAAAACACCGCCACGATGGACAAGGTGGTGGCCAGCACGGCCAGGCCAATTTCTTGTGTGCCCTCCAAAGAGGCCTTGTAGGCGCTTTTGCCCATTTGCACATGGCGCACGATGTTCTCGCGCACCACGATGGCGTCGTCGATCAGCAGACCCACACAGAGGCTCAGCGCCATCAGCGTGATCATGTTGATGGTGAAGCCGAACATTTGCATGAACATGAAGGTGCCGATCAGCGAGATCGGCAGCGTCAGGCCTGTGATGACCGTGGAGCGCCAGGAGTTGAGGAACAAAAACACGATCAGCACCGTGAGGATGGCCCCTTCGATCAGGGTCTGGCGCACGTTGTTCACAGATACGCGTATGGGCCGTGAGTTGTCGGTGATGGGCTCGAGCTTGATACCCGGCGGCAGTTGGCCTTTCAACTCGGCCACGGCCTTGACCAGGCCATCGACCACCTGGATGGTGTTTTCATCCTGCGACTTTTGCACCGACATCAAGAGCGTGCGTTGGCCGTTGTAGAGCGCCAGGTTTTCCAGCTCTTGTGCGCCGTCTTTCACCGTGGCCACTTGCGACAAGCGTATGGGAGTGCCGTTTTTGCGTGCCACGATGATGCGGCCAAAGTCCTCGGGCCTTTGCATGCGAGAGCTGATCTGCACCATGCGCTCTTGCTCCAGCGAGCGGATCGCGCCCACGGGCAAGTCCTGGTTTTCGTTGCGTACAGCGGCCACCACCTGCTCGGCGGTCACACCCAGGGCCTCCATGTTGGCCGGTTGCAAATACAGGTTGATTTCGCGTTTGCTGCCGCCCACCAAGGTGACCGAGCCCACACCACGCACGTTTTCCAGTCGCTTTTTCAGCACCTGCTCGGACCAATTGGTCAGCTCGACCGCGGTGAGTCGATTGCCATCGGGGATGACCGCCAGCGACCAAACGGCGCGGCTGGAAGGGTCAAAGCGCAGCACCCGGGGCTCTTTGATTTCGGTGCGCAGCAAGGGGCGAAGCGAGGCGACTTTTTCGCGCACATCTTCGGCCGCTTTACGGCCGTCGATCTGCAACTGAAACTCCATGATCACGACGGACTGGTTTTCATAGCTGCGCGAGGTCAGTGCGCTGATGCCCGCGATCGAGTTGACGCCTTCTTCGATTTTTTTGGAGACTTCGCTTTCCACAATCTCGGGTGACGCACCAGGGTATTCGGTGCTGATCACCACCACCGGAAAGTCGATGTTGGGGAATTGATCGACTTTGAGGCGCTGGAACGAAAAAATGCCCATCACCACCAGGGCCAACATGACCATGGTGGCAAACACCGGGTTTTGCAAACTGACGCGGGTGAACCACATGTTGTAAACCCTGCTATTTCGTTGCGCTGGAGGGCGTGGCCTGCGCCGCAGTCGGGGCCAAATCTGACTTGGCCGTTGCCGTGAACTTGACTTGCACCCCTTCGCGCAAGGCCCCCACGCTGCCCGACAACACTTGCTGGCCTTCGGACACGCCGGTCACGGCCACCAAGTTTTGTCGCTCACCTTCGCTGCGCTCACCGGTCCGCACCGTGATGTGGGCGACCTTGCCCTCCTGCACCACCTGCACATAGGGCTGCGGTTTGTCGGTGCGCACACTGCTCACGGGCACTGCCAGCACCTGCAGGCTTTGCGTGCCCAAACTGCCCTGGGCAAACAGGCCTTGTCGCAAACCTTCGCGGCCTTGGACACCCAAATAAACCACGACGCTGCGGCTGCCCATTTGGGCGCTGGGGTTGATGCGCAAGACCTTGGCCGGCACCGGCTGGGCCACACCTTCCACCTGCAACTGCGCTGTCATGCCCACCCGCACGCGACTGGCGTCTTCGGCTGTCAGGGCGGCTTCTATCTCCAGTTGCGAGAGGTTGATGACCTCGATCAGCCGGGCCTCGATGGCCACGCGCTCGCCAGGTTGGGCCAAGCGTTGCGCCACCACGCCCGTCAGGGGCGAGCGAAGCGTGGCGTCGGCCAGTGACTTGTCGGCCAGGTCCAGCGCTGCCAGTGCCGCCGCGTGCGTGGCCTTGGCACCGTTCAGGCTGGCCTGGGAGTTGAGCAGGGCGGTTTGGGAAATGAAGCCTTGGTTCACCAGTGCCTGGTTGTTATCAAACTGGCGCTGGGCAATGTCCACTTGGGCTTTGGCCGAATCGGCTTGCTGCTGTGCTTGGCGCACGCGCGCTTGGTATTCTGAGGGGTCAATGCGGGCGATCACCTGCCCAGCTTGCACGCGGTCGCCTTCACGCAAGCTGAGCTCTTGCAGCTCACCGGCTACACGGGCCTTGACGATGGCGCTTTGGGTGGCTTTGAGGGAGCCTGATACGGCGATGCCCAAGCTCAGGGTTTGGGTCTGGGCGGTGAACACGTCGGAGGCGGCCAGCTCGATGCTGGGCACCGCTGCGGCGGTAGAGGCCGTCGGGGCGGTGGCGGTTTGGCGCTGGCTGGCCCAGCGGGCACCGCCTGCAACGAGTGCGGCCGCAGCCACGGTCGAGAGGATCCAGAGGGTTGATTTTTTCATGGTGAGACGGGTGTGATCCGGTGAGGATCAGGGTTTCGACAGGCCTCGAGCCAACAATTGTGCATGTTGTGAGATGAAAGCTTCCGGGTCAATTTGCTCATGGCTGGGGCAGCACGGCCCCATGGAGTGCTTCCACATCACCAAAAACAGCAGAGGGGACATGACCGAGTGCAGCGCCAGTTCCACATGGACGGCACGGAACTCACCCCGGTCAATGCCGCGCTGCAAGGCGCTGCGCACCAAGGCGTGGGCGGGCGTGATGACTTCAGTGCGAAAAAAATCAGCCAGGTCCGGAAAGTTGTTGGCTTCGCTCATCACCAGTTTGGAAATGCCTGAGGCCTTGGTCGCGCCGTAGCGCCGCCACCACTGCAGCATCATCCATTCGATCAATTCGCTGCTGCTGCCCTGATACTGCGCCACCTCGGCCGCACCCTGAGCCACGGGGGCGACCACGTTTTCGCGGACCACGGCCTTGAAAAGGTCTTCCTTGCTGGGAAAGTACAAAAACAAAGTGCCTTTGGACACACCAGCCCGTAATGCCACCTCTTCCACCCGGGTGGCGGCAAAGCCTTTTTCAACAAACAAGTCGAGCGCTGCTTCGAGCAATTCGCCCGGGCGGTCTTGTTTGCGTCGTTCGCGTTTGTGGGGTGCGTGGGGGTCGGCGGGGATCACGGGCAACTTAATGACTGAAGGGTTATTAATGTACGGTTTACGCAGTTCTTCGTCAAGGCGCAAGGATACTCTGGACCCGCAACAAAAAAGGCTGCCCATGGGCAGCCTTTTAGGTGGTTGAGAGTCAAGCTTCAATTGGAGAAAGCAGGAATCCCGGTGATCGCGCGGCCCAAAATCAATGCGTGCACATCGTGTGTGCCTTCGTAGGTGTTGACCACTTCCAGGTTCACCAGGTGGCGGGCCACGCCGTATTCGGCGCTGATGCCGTTGCCGCCCATCATGTCGCGCGCCATGCGGGCGATGTCCAGTGCTTTGCCGCAGCTGTTGCGCTTGAGGATGGAGGTCAGGTCCACCGAGGCGGTGCCTTCGTCCTTCATGCGGCCCAGGCGGAGGCACCCTTGCAGGCCAAGGCTGATCTCGGTCAGCATATCGGCCAGTTTCTTCTGGATCAGCTGGTTGGCGGCCAAGGGGCGGCCAAACTGCTGGCGGTCCATCACGTATTGGCGAGCGCGGGTGTAGCAGTCTTCGGCAGCGCCCAGAGCACCCCAGGCGATGCCGTAGCGCGCGCTGTTGAGGCAGGTGAAGGGGCCTTTCAAGCCGCGCACTTCAGGAAAAGCGTTTTCTTCAGGGCAGAACACTTCGTCCATGACGATCTCGCCGGTGATCGAGGCACGCAGACCCACCTTGCCGTGCACAGCGGGGGCCGACAGGCCTTTCCAGCCTTTTTCCAAAATGAAGCCGCGGATCTGGCCGCTGTCGTCCTTGGCCCAGACCACGAACACGTCGGCGATCGGGCTGTTGGTGATCCACATCTTGGCACCGCTCAAGGAGTAGCCGCCGGGCACTTTCTTGGCGCGGGTGATCATGCTGCCGGGGTCCGAGCCGTGGTTGGGTTCGGTCAGTCCAAAGCAGCCGATCCACTCGCCACGCGCCAGCTTGGGCAGGTATTTTTGTTTTTGGGCTTCAGAGCCAAAGTCGTTGATGGGCAACATCACCAAAGACGACTGCACGCTCATCATCGAGCGGTACCCGCTGTCCACGCGCTCGACCTCGCGGGCCACCAAACCATAGCAGACGTAGTTCAAGCCCGCACCGCCGTACTGCTCCGGTATGGTGGCACCCAACAGGCCCAGCTCGCCCATCTCGCGGAAGATGGCCACGTCGGTGGTTTCGCTCAAAAAGGCATCGGTCACGCGGGGCAGCAGGCGATCTTGGCAGTAGGCGCGGGCCGCTTCTTGCACCTGACGCTCGTCATCGGTCAATTGCGCGCTGAGGTTGAAGGGGTCTTCCCAGCTGAAGGTGTTTTTGGTGGTGGCCATGGTGGGTGTCTCCGTAAAAAAATCTTGAAGCCGATTGTCAGGTCGTGATGAATAGTTGTCTAATATTGATTGCCTATCTATCAATACATTATTTTAATTCATGGAATTTCGTCACCTGCGCTATTTCCTCATGTTGGCCGAAGAGTTGCACTTTGGCCGTGCGGCCCAGCGCCTGTCGATTTCGCAGCCGCCGCTTAGCCTGAACATCCAGCAGCTCGAAGCCTCGGTGGGGGCGCAGCTGTTCACCCGCAACAGCCGGGGGGTGCAGCTCACGGCGGCGGGCCAGGCCTTTGTGCCCGCTGCCCGGGCCTTGCTGGCGCAGGCCAGCGCGGCAGCACGAGAGGCCCGCGATGTGGCCGAGGGCCAATCCGGCCAGCTGCACATCGGTTTTGCCGGGACCATGCTGTACTGCGGCCTGCCGCAAATCCTCAGCCGCTTTCAAAGCAGCCACCCGCGTTTGCGCCTGGTGCTGCGCGAGCTGAGCTCGTCCGAGCAGCTGTCCGACTTGTTGCGCGAGCGCCTGGATGTGGGTTTTGTGCACACGCCTCGGGTGCCGCCGGGTTTTGAGCAGATTTTGGTGGCCAGTCAACCTTTGGTGGCCTGTTTGCCCGCCAGCCACCCTTTGGCGGGGGCGGCCAGTGTGGGCCTGGCTGAACTGGCCGGGCAAGACCTGGTGGTTGTGTCCCGCACCGTTTCGCCCGATTACCACGAGCGCATCGTGATGCTGTGCGAACAGGCCGGCTGGATGCCGCAGGTGGTGCACGAGCTGCGCCATTGGCTGAGTGTGGTGTCCTTGGTCTCGCAAGGTTTGGGCGTGGCGCTGGTGCCGCAGGCCCTGCAGCAGTCAGCGCTGGCGGGCGCAGTGTTTGTGCCGCTGCGCGATGTCGATGCACGTTACGACACACGATGCCTGTGGCGCAGCGACCGAGACCAGACGGCGCTGGGGGACTTTGTGCAGGCGGTGCTGCAAGGCCGATAATCCTTGGGTATTCGATGTCATCGCCTCAGGGCGGGGCATCGATTTTTGTAGGAGCCCACCCCGTGGGCGATGAGCCTTTTGCGCTGCCTTCATGGCTTTGCCGGTCAGTTGCTTCGTGGGCCATTGTGTTCACGGCTTGGCTTTTCCCCTCCCTCGTCTGATTTTGAAGGAACCCACATGACCCAAACCCTGACCTTAGGCGGCGGCTGTTTTTGGTGCACCGAGGCGGTGTACGTCAAGGTGCGCGGTGTGACCGACGTGGAGTCGGGTTATTGCAACGGCCAGACCATGGCCCCAACTTACGACGAAGTCTGCACCGGCCGCACAGGCCACAACGAAGTGGTCAAACTCGAATACGACCCCGAGCAAGTCAGCACCCGCGAGCTGCTGGAAATCCTCTTTGTCATCCACGACCCGACCACGTTGAACCGCCAGGGCAACGACACGGGCACGCAATACCGCAGCGGCATTTACTTCACCACACCCGAGCAGGCCGAAGAGGCGCGGGCGATGATCGCCGAATTGACGGCTGCCCGCGCTTTTGTTCAGCCCATCGTGACCGAGGTGCTGGCCCTGGCCAACTACAGCGCGGCCGAGGACTACCACCAAGACTTCTTTGAGCGCAACCCCTACCAGGGCTACTGCATGGCCGTGGCCGCGCCCAAGGTGAGTAAATTCAAAAAGACGTTTGCGCGTCTGGTGCGTGAGTGACAATATTGGCAGCCGGTATCGGCCGATGTCCGATTGAAAGCTTGTCACCACAAAGCCAATTACCCGAAGAAAACCCATGAACAAAATTGCCTTTTTTCTTGCCGCCATGAGCTTGTCTTGGGGGGTCTTGGCACAACACAGCACCAAAGAAGTCCAGGAAGACATTGCCCGACACCGCGCCATGGCCGAGGCCCACGAGGCGGCGGCCAAATGCCTGGAGTCCGGCAAAAAACCGGCCCAATGCAACAAAGAGCTGCAAACCGCCTGCAAGGGCTTGGCGCTGGGCAAATACTGCGGCATGAAGCACGCGCATTGATGCGCCGCTGTCCACCTGAGTTGTCATGAGTTTTTCGCGTTCACGCCTGCCTGTTTGGCTGCACACCTTGCTGGTGGCGGCCTTGCTGTGGGCCCCGCTTTGGGGGCATCTGCACAACATTGGGCACGGCATTGAGCATGGCCGTGACCACGGGACTTTGCAGGCGATATCGGCCCCGGATGGGCTGGACGAGGCACATGCGGGGCCTGCGCACGATGAACATCGGCACGAAGGGCATTCAGACGCCCTGGGTCATGAGGTCGACGCCGATCTGTGCCGTGTGCTGGATCACCTGTCCCAAGCCGAAAGGCTGAGTGCAACGTGCTCACCCGGCCTGGCCCCGAGGGTGGCCATGGTGCCCCCCATTTTTCGGGTGGCTTTTTCTCCGGACCAAGACCTCTGGTCCTCGGCGCAAGCCCGTGCGCCGC
Organism: Limnohabitans sp. 2KL-51; assembly: GCF_003063645.1. Taxonomy (GTDB): domain Bacteria; phylum Pseudomonadota; class Gammaproteobacteria; order Burkholderiales; family Burkholderiaceae_C; genus Limnohabitans_A. The sequence continues at coordinate 175,987 of NZ_NESJ01000008.1, read as the reverse complement.
CTGTGTTGATTTGAATCCCTGATCCTGTCTGGCTGGCTTTCCGTCTGTGGCGGAAGGCGCTTGCCTGTTCCTGTTTTTCAAATCACACCGTTATGACACATTCTTTTCAGCTTTCGGCCTTGGCTTATGCCTGCTTGGCCACTTTGTCTTTTTCAAATGCCTGGGCGCAAAACGCCGCACCGGGCGTGCCCAGCGAAATTGTCATCACCGGCAACCCCATGGGGCGCGACAGCACCACCGTGCCGGTCAGCACCATGGGCCGCGCCGACCTGCTCGAACGCGGGCAAAGCACTTTGGGCGAGACCCTGAACGGCTTGCCAGGCGTGTCCAGCACCTACTTTGGTCCCAACGCCAGCCGCCCCGTCATTCGCGGGCTTGATGGCGACCGCATCCGGGTGCTGAACAACAGCGCCTCCAGCCTGGACGCCTCTGCGCTCAGTTATGACCATGCGGTGCCTTTGGACGTGCTGTCCACCGACCGCATCGAGGTCTTGCGCGGTCCAGCCGCCTTGCTCTATGGCGGCAGCGCCGTGGGCGGCGTGGTCAACGTGATCGACAACCGCATCCCGCGCGCACCGATCTCGGGCGTGATGGGCAAGGCCCAGCTGCAAGCGGGCACAGGCAATGACGAGCGCAGTGTGGCCGGATTGATAGAGGCGGGTAACGAACGTTATGCCCTGCACCTGGATGGTTTTGACCGCCGCACAGGCGATGTGCGGGTGCCAGTGTCGCTTGATTGCACCCAACCCGGCTCGCCTGCCAACGCCCGGCGCATTTGCAACTCCGCCAGCACCGCCCGGGGTGGCGCTTTCGGGGCCAGCACCTTCTGGGACCACGGCTATTTGGGCGCATCGGTCAACACCTACCAAAGCGATTACGGCACCGTGGCCGAAGACGAAGTGACGATTGGCATGAAGACCACCCGCTACGCGCTGGAGGGGCAAGTGCGCCAACTGTCAGGCTGGTTTGACAGCGTCAAAGCCCGCCTGAGCCACACCGATTACCGGCATACCGAGTTTTTCAACGGCGGGCCTGAAACCGTTTTTTCAAACAAGGGGCAAGACCTGCGCATCGAGGCGCGCCATCGCGCGCTGGCCGGTTGGCAAGGCGTGCTCGGTGTGCAGACCGAATCGAGCCGCTTTTCTGCGGTGGGTGACGAAGCCTTTGCGCCCTTCAGCCGCACACGCAGCCAAGCCCTTTTTGTGCACGAAGAGTTGCCCACCGCCTGGGGCCAAGTCACGGCCGGGGCGCGATGGGAGTCGGTGCGGGTCGAATCCTTGGGCAACCCCGAGCTGGACCGTTTTGACGAGGGCATCGGTGCCAAAAAATTCACCCCCTTCAGTGTGGCCGCTGGGGTGGTCTTTAAGTTGTCGCCCACTTGGTCTTTGACCAGCAATGCGGCTTTGTCGCAGCGTGCGCCCAAAGACTATGAGTTGTTTGCCAATGGCCCCCACCTGGCCACCCATGCATGGGAAATCGGCAACAAAGACTTGGGCTTGGAAAAGTCCAAGAGCCTTGATGGTGGTTTGGCGTGGAAGTCGGGCCCGAACCGCATGGTCGTGACAGCATTTGCCAGCCAGTTTGCCAATTACATTGGCTTGATGAACACGGGCGAGTACCGGGGCGAAGAGGGCGAACCCGTCGGACCTGAAGCAGCTGATGATGAGGGTGTTTTGCCATTACAGCTTTACCAAGGCGTGAGGGCCAAATTCCAGGGTCTGGAAGTCAACGGTCGTCAGCGTCTATGGCAAAAAGTCTCAACACTTGATCTGGACTGGCGCGCCGACACGGTGCGGGCCACCAACAGCAGCACGGGGGAGCCCTTGCCGCGCATTGCGCCCATGCGTGTGGGTGCCACGCTGGTGCATAGCCATGGTCCCTGGAGTGCCAAGCTGGGGGCTGACTGGCATGCCGAGCAAAAGCGCGTGCCCGAAGGCAGCGTGGCCACGGGGTCGTACACCCTGGTCAACGCCAGCGTGTCTTACCGCCAAAAGCTAGACGCCACGGTGCTGAACTGGTTTGCCCGCTTGGACAACCTGACCGACCAACTGGCCTACAGCGCCAGTTCCATCCTCACGAGCACGGCCTTTGGCAAGTCGCCTTTGCCGGGTCGCAGCTTCAAGTTGGGGGTTCAGGCCACGTTTTGATGGCCTGCGTGGCGTCGCCTAAGGGGCGGCGCTACTTGGTTTCCGCCGTTCGAGAGGGCTGGCTTACCGAGATAATCCAGGGATGAACCTTGATCATCCCGTCATGTCCTCTCTTTTGCCCGTGGTGCTGCTCATCTTGATGGGCTCTGTCGCGGGCAAGGCCAAGCTCATGCGGCCCGAGTCGGTGCGCGATTTGTCCAACCTGGTGTTTCTGGTGCTGACGCCAGCGCTGCTGTTTCGCACCATGAGTTCGGTGCACCTGGAGCGCCTGGACATGCGCCCGGTGTTCCAATACTTTTTGGTGGCGGCGGTGCTGTTTTTTGCCATGTTGGTCGCCTATGGTCGCGATTCGCGCGCTTCGGTGTTGGCGTTGGCCGGCATCTTCAGCAACACCTTGATGATCGGCGTGCCCCTGATAAGCCTGGCCTATGGTGAGGCGGGCCAGGTTTTGTTGTTCACCCTCATCTCCTTGCATGCGCTGTTGCTGCTGACCATGGCCACTGTGGTGTTGGAGTTGCAAATGGCCAGCGAGCAAGCCGCTGCTTCTGGCCAAAAAGGGCAACTGTGGCGCACTGTGGGCCAGGCCATCCGCAGCGCGGTGTTGCACCCTGTGCCGTTGCCCATCATCGTGGGCCTGCTGTATGCGCAAACCGGCTGGGGCTTGCACCCGGTCATTGACAAACCTTTGCAATTGTTGGGCAGCGCCTTTGGCCCTATCGCACTGGTGCTGGTGGGCATCACACTGTCGCAAACCCCCGTGGGCAAAAACCTCTCAGCAGTTGTGCGGTTGTCTTTGGTCAAGACCGTTTTGCACCCCGCTCTCATGCTGGCTGTGGGTTGGGCTTTGGGCATGCGCGGGCTGGCCTTGTCGGTGATGGTGGTGGTCGCCGCTTTGCCCATTGGAGCCAACGTGTTTTTGTTCTCGCAGCGTTACCACAAGGCAGAAGACACTGTCACTGCTGCCGTGGCCATCTCCACGCTGATGGCCCTGTTGGGCATCTCTCTTGCCATGGCCTTGCTGACCTTGTTACCAGCCTAATCTCACCAGGACAGCCAGGCGCAGTGCCGTGTGGTGCTTGTTCGTCGTAAGCGCTTCAGGGGGCCAGTCGCTCGCGTAGCCACTGATCGCCTGCGGGTGTGTAACGCAAGCGGTCATGCAAACGGCTTTTTCGGCCTTGCCAAAACTGCCATTGGTCAGGCACCAACCGGTAGCCACCCCAGTGGGGTGGGCGGGGCGGCTGCAGCATGAATTGCGCTGCGTATTTGGCAGCGTTGGTCACCAGCACGGTGCGCCCGTCGATAACCTGGCTTTGTGGTGAAGCCCATGCGCCAATGCGTGAATCGAGTGGTCGGCTGTGGAAATAAGCGTCGCTTTCTTCGTCGCTGACCTTTTCGACCCGGCCTTCGATGCGCACCACGCGTTCAAGCTCAACCCAGTGGAACTGCAGCGCTGCAAAGGGATTACCCGCAAGCTCTTGGCCTTTTTGGCTGTCGTAATTGGTGTACCAGACGATGCCGCGCGCATCACAGCCTTTGATCAGCACCACCCGCGTACTGGGGCGCAGGTTGCTGGCCACGGTGGCCAGCGTCATGGCGTTGGGTTCGGGCACTTCGGAGGTGATGGCCTCTTGCAGCCATTGCTCAAATTGCTTCAAGGGGTCGGCGTGGGAGGCGTTTTCGTTGAGCTCTGCTTTTTCGTAGCTCTTGCGCAGGTCGGCGATGTTCATGGTGCAAGTATATGGAGATGGCCTTTTGAGGCTTTGAGCCAGCGCAATAGGGGTGTTTTGAGCTTAATGGATGCCGTTGGCCCTGACTGGCACGGGTGGATCATCCGCACCACGCACCACGCTCAACGCTCAGTCGGCGTGGCGCAGCAAAGCGGCCAAGGCCCGGTCTTCGATGCCGTGGGCTTGCAGGCTGCGGTAGGTCTGCAAGGCATAGTCAAACGTGGTGCCAAAGCGGCCGCAAGCTTGCTGAAAAATTTGCCGATAGCTCTCGGCTGATAAGTGCCCGGTGTAGCTGGGGCTGCTGCGGGGCAATGTGAAGGCCAAGGCCCGTACCGTGCCTTGTGGGGTGGCGCAGGGCAGCCAGCTGGGGGTGTAAATATCCATGGGCATTTCCCGCTCCCACAACCGCACCAATACCGCGTCGGCCTGGTCTCGGGCCACTCGGTAAGCCACGCCTTGGCAACTGCCGCCGGGCAACAAGGCAAACACCAAACCTGGGCACTCGGGGCTGCCCCGGTTCAGACGGCTCCACATTTTCAGGGCGCGGTGCCACCCCCAAACGCGTGAGAGGTGCTGCTCCTGCGCTTCGAACTCGGGGCGCCACAAAAGAGAGGCGTAGCCAAACACCCACAAATCTTGGCCAGCGGTTTGCGCCCTGAAGTGGTCGAGCAAATCGCCCTTGAAGTGCGTGGGGCTACTGTCAGCGGCTGGCGCTTGGGCTGTGACGGCTTGGATGTCGGTCATGTGCAACGAGGCCCTATTACAATATTCCTATTATTTTCGGAGAAAAAACCCATGTCGACCCAAGAAGATGACAACCAACCCGTGGCTTTGGCCGTTGTTGCCGCAGCAGTCTTGCTGGCCGTGGGCCTGGCAGTCGGCTTTGGCATTGCCAAAAGCAAAAAAACAACACCGGCAGTGCCAGCGGCAGTATCAGCGCCAGTAGCCGAAGCTTCTGCGCCAGCAGCAGACGCATCAGCGCCCGCAGCGGAAGCCTCTGCAGCGCCCGCCGCCGCGAACGCATCCGCTGCCAAGTAACGCGTCACGGGCCTGCCAAAAACCCGCCTTAGCGGGTTTTTTTACGGCGCTCAGCTGTCTTCAGTAAGTTGTACCCTGTCCGTAACTTGCCAAACGCGCTAAAGCAGGGGAACGCGGTTACCATCGGTCATGTAATTTAGTTACTACGCCTCATCCGGCGTCAAAACATGACACTTCACCCGACTTTGGTGTCCGTCACAGCCCGCATCACCGAGCGCAGCAGACCCACCCGCCAAGCTTATTTGCAGCAAGTCGAGGCTGCCGCCGGTCGGGACCCCGGTGCTCAGCGCCTGGGATGCGCCAACGTGGCCCACGCCTTTGCCGCCATGCCCGAGGGCGACAAGAGCCGCGCCACGGCGCTCGACAAAATCAAGGTGTTGGCTCCTCGAGCACCCAACATCGGGATCGTCAATGCCTACAACGACTTGCTGTCGGCCCACGCTCCGCTGCAGCATTACCCCGATCTCATCAAAGACGAAGCCCGAAAGCAGGGCGCCACGGCCCAAGTGGCTGGGGGCGTGCCCGCCATGTGCGATGGCGTCACGCAGGGCACGCCGGGCATGGAGCTCAGCCTGTTCAGCCGCGACGTGATCGCCATGTCCACGGCCGTCTCTCTCAGCCATGACGTGTTCGACGCCGCCTTGATGCTGGGTGTGTGCGACAAGATCGTGCCGGGCCTGCTCATTGGCGCTTTGCAATTTGGCCATTTGCCCACGGTTTTTGTGCCTGCTGGCCCCATGACCAGCGGCTTGTCCAACAATGAAAAATCCAAGGTACGCGAACAAGCGGCTTTGGGACTGGTGGGCCGCGCCGAATTGTTGGAGGCCGAATCAAAGGCTTACCACGGCGAAGGCACCTGCACCTTTTACGGCACGGCCAACAGCAACCAAATGCTGCTCGAAGCCATGGGCCTGCAGGTGCCGGGCACGGCCTTCATCAACCCGGGCGAGGGCGTGCGCACCGAGTTGACCCGCGAAGCGGCCCGCACCGTGCTGGGGCTGGTCAAGGACAAAAACTTCACCCCCATTGGGTATGTGGTCGATGAGCGCTGCATGGTCAACGCCATGGTGGCCCTGCTGGCCACGGGCGGCTCGACCAACCACCTGATCCACTGGGTGGCGGTGGCGCGTGCAGCGGGCATCGTGATCGACTGGGACGACTTCTCGGCCCTGTCGGACGTGGTGCCGCTGCTGACCCGCGTGTACCCCAACGGCAGCGCCGACGTGAACCAGTTCCAGGCCGCAGGTGGTCCGGGCTATGTGATCCGCGAGTTGCTCGACGCCGGATTCATGCACGCCGATGTGCTGACGGTGCGCCCAGGTGGCCTGCGTGAATTTACCCGCATCCCGTCTGCCCAAAATGGCCAGCTGGTCTGGCATGAGGCAGGAGTCAGCCAAGATGACACCGTGGTGCGCCCGGCCAGCAGTCCCTTCAGCGCTACGGGGGGCTTGAAATTGCTGCAAGGCAATCTGGGCCGAAGTGTGATCAAGATTTCTGCTGTGCCCGAAGCGCTGCACTTCATCGAAGCCCCCGCGCTGGTGTTCAATTCTCAGGAAGAATTGCAAGCCGCGTTCAAAGAGGGCGAACTCGACAGCCTGTGCTTGAACCACCCTTCGGGCGGGGTGGTCTGCGTGGTGCGCTGGCAGGGCCCGCAGGCCAACGGCATGCCCGAGCTGCACAAACTCACGCCACCGCTGGCCGTGCTGCAGGGCAAAGGCTACAAGGTGGCGCTGGTCACCGATGGCCGCATGAGCGGCGCGTCGGGCAAAGTGCCTGCCGCCATCCACGTCTCACCCGAAGCCGCAGCAGGCGGCCCGCTGGCCAAAGTACAAGACGGCGATTTGATCCGGATCGACGGCGTGTTGGGCACCCTGCATGTGCTGGTGAGCGAAGCCGAATGGGCCGCCCGCCCACTGGCCCAAATGCCCCCCGATCTGCGCGCCGCCAATGGCGTGGGCATGGGCCGTGAACTGTTTGCCAACCTGCGCCGCAATGCGCTCAAAGCCGAAGAAGGAGCCTGCACATGGCTGTGAATCTGAGTGGAAAACTGACCGCCCTCCAAGTGATGCAAGACGCCCCGGTGATCCCAGTGATCGTGTTGCACGATGTGGCGCATGCGGTGCCCATGGCGCGTGCGCTGGTGGCCGGTGGCATCCGCATGCTCGAAGTCACCTTGCGCACCCCGCAGGCCCTGGCCTGCATGGAAGCGATTGCCAAGGAAGTGGAGGGCGCCGTGGTTGGTGCCGGCACGGTGCGCAGCCCAGCTGACGCCGCAGCAGCCGCCAAAGCCGGTGCCCGTTTTGCGGTAAGCCCCGGCTACACCAAGACAGTCGGCCAAGCTTGCCGCGACCACGGTTTGTCATTGCTGCCCGGTGTGGCCACCGGCAGCGAAATCATGATGGCCCAAGAAGACGGTTACACCGAACTCAAATTCTTCCCTGCCATGCAAGCGGGCGGCCCTGCCATGCTCAAGGCCTGGAGCGGCCCGTTCTTTGATGTGAAGTTTTGCCCAACCGGCGGCGTTACACCGGGTAATGCATTGGAGTTTTTGAGCCTGCCCAATGTGGCCTGCGTGGGTGGCTCATGGCTGGTGCCTGCCGATGCACTGGTCCAAGGCGACTGGGTGCGCATCGAGTCGCTGGCCCGTGCCACACGCCAATGGGTGCGATGACCGCCCCATCTGAGTCAAGCTAACATCTAGGCCTCACGGCCACCTTGCGCGATGACCGCCTGTTGGTCGCTGTCCATCAGGTTCAGCTTAACTCAGGGATTTTGAATGTTAAATTTTTCCGCGCACAGCTTGGTCTTGTTGGCTTTCAGCGTGCTCGCCAGCCTTCACTTGGGTGTACAGGCGCAAACCAGTGCTTGGCCGAATAAACCTGTCAAATTGATTGTTCCTTATGCTGCGGGTGGTCCTGCAGACTTGGTGGCGCGTGAGTTGGCCTTGGTGTTGACAGCCGACCTCAAACAGAGCGTGACCGTCGAAAATCAAGGGGGTGGCATGGGCGTGCCCGCACTGGGTGTTGTGGCGCGCGCTGAACCGGATGGGCATACCCTGCTTTTGGCAGCCTTTGGCAACATGGTGTTGCAACCTATGCTGAGCAAGCGCGGAGGCGCTGACTTGGTGGCCAAGCTCAAACCTGTGTCCACCATCTCGACCGGCCCGCACGTGTTGGTGGTTTCTGCCAAGTTGCCGGTCAAGAGTATTCCAGAGCTCATCGATTTCGCTAAAGCCAACCCCGGCAAAGTGAGTTTTGCTTCTGCAGGCACTGGCGGCACCGCCCATTTGGGCATGGAAATGTTCAAGTTACTGTCTAAAACCAACGTGCTTCATGTGCCCTACAAAGGCAGCTCAGGTGCGGTGAACGATTTGATTTCTGGCGAAGTCAGCGCCATGTTCAGCAGTCTGCCTTCCTTGCAAGGCTTGGCCGATAAGGGTCTGGTCAAAGTGCTCGCCGCCACCTCGCCAAGTCGGTCTGCCGCCACCAAATCATTGCCACTCATGGCCACGACTTTGCCTGGCTTTGACTACAACACCTGGTACGCCATGTATGCGCCTTTGAACACCCCCAAGGCCGTAACGGACAGCATCAACATGGCTTTAACAAAAGCCTTGAAGACACCGGCCTTGGTGGCCAAGATAGAAGCTGCGGGCACAGAGCTGCAGCCAGGTTCAGCCGAAGAAGTCCAAGCCTGGACCCAACGAGATACCGAAAAATGGGCCAAGGTCATTCGTGACGCACAAATAGCGATCGACTAAGACGCCATCGGGGTGTGCAGACATCACCCCATCCATGGCCCGGGCCGCAATGCTCTGGCGCTTGCCTATTCCGTCCGCTGGATCAGCTCGATCTTGTAACCATCGGGGTCGGTCACAAACGCGATCACAGTGGTGCCGCCTTTGACGGGGCCTGCTTCACGCGTGACTTGGCCTCCAGCAGCTTTGATTTTTTCGCAAGCCGCGTAGGCGTCTGGCACACCCAAGGCAATGTGACCAAAAGCCGTGCCGATGTCATAACTCTCGGTGCCCCAGTTGTAGGTCAACTCGATCTCTGCATGGTCTGGATTTTTGCCATACCCGACAAAGGCCAAGGAGTACTTGTACTCGGGGTTTTCGGAGGTGCGGTTGAGCGTCATGCCCAGCACCTTTGTATAAAAGTCGATCGAGCGCTGGAGGTTGCCCACGCGCAGCATGGTGTGAAGAAGTCTCATGGTTTATTTCCGGTGGGTGATGGCATTTCAAAAACAAGGCAGGCCGTGCTGGCATGGGCGTACAGGGTGCCGTCGGGCCCGACCAGCCGGGCTTCGGCGGTGGCCAACTGGCGGCCGCAGTGCACCACTTGGCCAATGGCACGCACGCGCTGCACTTTGGGGGTGAGGGCTTTGACGAGCTTGACGCTCAGGTCGGCCGTGGTGTAGCCGCGACCGGGCGGCATCATGGTGTGGACGGCGCAGCCCAGGGCCGAGTCGAGCAAGGTGGCAAACCAGCCGCCGTGCACCGTGCCCAGCGGGTTCATGTGGTTCAAGCCTGGCGTGCCTTGAAAAATGGCTTGGCCGGCGCTGACCTCGATGAGCACAAAGTCGAGTGTTTTGGCGATGCTGGCGTAGGGCAGTTCGCCGCTGAGCAGGCCTTGCATGACCTCCAAGCCGGTTTTTCCTGCCACCTGGTCCGGGCGAGCTACGCCGGGCCCAGCGCCAGCATCCAGCCGCTGGCGCACGGCCTTTTCTTGGGCCAGCCAAGCCTCAAGTGATGTATGGGGTGGGTTGATAGGGATGATCACATCAGGGTACTTTCTTCAAATTGGCACGGTGTAATTGAGTGCCATGCGCCCGCCGTCCACGGTGACGATTTCGCCGGTGATGTAGCTGGCCGCATCGCTGGCCAAAAAGGCCACCACCTTGGCCACCTCGTCGGGCTCGCCCAAGCGCTTCATGGGCGTGCGCATCATGATTTTCTTTTCGGCAGCCTCGCTGGTCAGCACCGCCTGGCGGGCCAGTTCGGTGGCAATGGTGCCCGGGGCCACCGCGTTCACTCGGATGCCGAAGTCCGCCAGTGCCAGGGACATGGCGCGTGTGAGCTGGTTGATGCCGCCTTTGCTCACGTTGTAGCTGGCGATATTGGGAATGGCCAGCACCGCGTTGACTGAACTCATGTTGACGATGGAACCCCCGCCAGTGCTTTTCATGACGCGGGCAGCGGCCTGGCCCATCAGGAAAGAGCCCTTGATGTTCACATTGATCACGGCGTCGAAGTCCTCTTCGGTCACGTCCAAAAAATCAGCCGCCCGGAAGATGCCCGCGTTGTTGACCAGCACGTCGATGCTGCCAAAGGCCTGCAGCACATGGTCGACCAAGGCGTCGACGTCGGCCTTGCGGGAGACGTCGCAGGCCATGAAACCGGCGCTGTGGCCAGCGGTGCGCAATTCGGCGGCCACGGCAGCGCCGCGATCGCTGTTCACATCGGCCAGGACCACATGGGCTCCTTCAGCCGCAAAGCGCCGGGCACAGGCCTCGCCAATGCCGTTGGCCGCGCCGGTGACGATGGCCACGCGGCCTTGCAGGCCAAAGGACAGGGCATTGGGCAGGGGGGTGGGGGTGGGCATGGTTCGGTCTCCTGGCAGCTGGTTTGAATTGGGGCTCATGCTGCCACAGTCTGGTGGGGTGGTCTGTCACCTGCAAGCGCGGGGAAGATATTTCGCAGTCCGTGTCACGCTCAGGCGCTGCAAGGCCCTTAGGCGGCGACAATGCAAGCATCGCCTGCTCAGGCATTGTCCAGGACATCCCCCCTTCATGACCCCGTCAACCCCCAGCGCTCCCAAGCCTGCTGCGCCCGATTTGTGTGAACCCTGCGCTGGCATTCAACGCCATTGGCGCAAAGCCCCTGGCCACGCCGAACTGGTACAAGGCACCCATAGCCGCGAAGACCGTGGCAACGGCCAAGCCAGCTTCACCCGCTACCGCTGCGACCGCTGCGGCGCGGCCTGGGAATACGAAAACAACAAGTCCAACCAGCACGCAGGCTGGGCCTTGCTTGAACACTGAAGCCACCCCATGAAAGCACCACCGAGGCTCCAGGCCCTGGTCGAAGAGGGCCTGATCGACACCGTGGTGCGTCAGCTCATGAGCGGCAAGGAGGCCATGGTCTTTGTGGTGCGCTGCGGCGACGAGACCCGCTGCGCCAAGATTTACAAAGAGGCCACCCACCGCAGCTTTCGGCAAGCCGTGGATTACACCGAAAACCGCAAAGTCAAGAACTCGCGCTCGGCCCGCGCCATGGCCAAGGGCAGCAAGTTTGGCAGGCAAGAACAAGAGGCCACCTGGCAAAGTGCCGAGGTCGATGCGCTTTACCGCTTGGCCGCAGCGGGTGTGCGCGTGCCCCGACCGTTCAACTTTTTCGACGGCGTGCTGCTGATGGAACTGGTCACCGACGCGCAGGGCGATGCTGCGCCGCGCCTGAACGATGTGGTTTTCACGCCTGCGCAGGCCCTGCAGCACCACGCCACCCTGATTGGCGAGGTGGTGCGCATGCTGTGCGCGGGCGTTGTGCATGGCGACTTGTCAGAGTTCAACATTTTGTTGGCGCACATCCCGGGCGAGGGCGATCAGCCAGGGGTGGACGAGCCCGTCATCATCGACCTGCCGCAAGCGGTGGACGCGGCCGGCAACAACCACGCCCAGCGCATGCTGCTGCGCGATGTGGGCAACCTGCGCGACTTTTTCGGGCAATTTGCCCCAGCACTTTTAAAGACCGACTTTGGCCCTGAAATCTGGAGCCTGTACCAAGCGGGATTGCTGAGCAACGAAACACCGCTCACCGGTCGTTTTGAGTGGTCGACTGCCAACGTGGACATGGCGGCCGTGCTGCGCGAGATCGACGATGCGCGTGACGAAGAGGCGGCCCGTCGACTGCGGATGGCCACGCCTGCCGCTTGAAGAACGCCTTGGCTTTGAAAGCGCCCCACGCCGTCTCGCACTTGCGCGCTGAACGCCTGGCCCGCAGCGCCAAACCCTTCTTGGCGCGTGGCGGTATCAAGGGTGAACGCTGCCCCGGCTGTCGCTTGGTGCCCAGTCACTGCCTGTGCGGTGTGCGACCCGAGTTGGCCACCCAATCGGGCATGTGTTTGCTCATGGCCGACATCGAACCTCTCAAGCCCAGCAACACCGGTTGGCTGATCGCCGATGTGGTGCCAGACACCTTTGCCTTCGGCTGGACCCGCACCGAGGTAGACCCGGCTTTGATGGCGCTGCTAGCCGATCCGCAGTGGCAGACCTTTGTGGTGTTTCCAGGTGAATTTGTGACGCCTGATCGGGTAGTGCAAGCGGTGCAGCCCCTGCCCGCTGGTCAACGCCCACTGTTCATTTTGCTGGATGCCACCTGGCCCGAAGCGCGCAAGATGTTCCGCAAGAGCCCCTACCTGAACGCCTTGCCCGTGCTCAGCTTGAACCCCGAGCAGGTCTCGCGCTACCAGTTGCGCCGCTCCAAGCGAGATGACCACTTTTGCACCAGCGAAGTGGCCGCCATGTGCCTGGAGCTGGCGGGTGAGGCGCACGCAGCCGAAACCCTTCAGGCCTACTTGGACGTTTATACCCACCATTATTTGCAAGCCAAACACCAGCTGCCGCCGCAGTGGGACGGGCCTGCGCATGCCTGCTTGCAGAGTTTGAAGCAGGCTTGAGTTGGGGTTGATTTAGGGTTAAAAAGGTGGGCGCGCTGCCTGCCTGGGCGGCATCCGCTAACATGAATATTCTACAAATTTGCCCTGCAACGGGTCTACATGGAGAAAACAATGTTCAGTCATGTGATGGTGGGTGTGAAAGACCTGGAAGTTTCCAAAAAGTTTTATGACGCTGTGTTGGGCACCTTGGGCTATGGCCCGGGCGTTGCCAACAACAACCGTTATTTCTACCGCAGCCCTACGGGCACTTTTGGCATCACCACGCCCATCAACGGCGAGCCCGCCTGCCACGGCAACGGCAGCACCATTGGCTTCTCCGTCAAATCCCCTGAGCAGGGCGATGCCTTTCACGCGGCGGGTGTGGCCAACGGCGGCAACACTTGCGAAAACCCACCCGGCTTTCGCGAAGGCCCCGCAGGCAAGATCTACTTGGCTTACTTGCGCGACCCCGATGGCAACAAGATCTGCGCCTTGCACCGTCCCGGTTGATCGTTTGGTTTTTGAAAAGGATTGGTTGTGTCTCAAGCTTCCAACCCGCACGCCGTGCACGTCTCTCGCACCATCGAGCGCCTGGTCACCGGCCAGGCCACCTCGGATGGCGCGGGCGTCAAACTCAGCCGAATCCTCACCCAAGATTTGCAGCATCGGCTCGATCCGTTTTTGATGCTGGACGCCTTTGGCAGCGACAAGCCAGACGACTACATCGCGGGATTTCCGGACCACCCGCACCGGGGTTTTGAAACCGTGACCTACATGATCGCCGGGCGCATGCTGCACCGCGACAGCGCGGGCAATGAAGGCCTGCTGCAAAACGGCGGCGTGCAATGGATGACCGCGGGCCAAGGGGTGATCCATTCCGAAATCCCGCAGCAAGCCGATGGTGTGATGGAGGGCTTTCAACTCTGGCTGAACCTGCACAGCTCTGAAAAAATGCAAGCGCCTTGGTACCGCGATTTCCAGAACGCGCAGTTGCCTCAGTTTCAGACGCCCGAAGGCGTGGCCGTGACGGTGATTGCTGGGGCCAGCCACGGCGTGCAGGGCGCGGTGTCCCGCGACATCACCCAGCCATTGTTTCTGGATCTGCACATGCCTCAGGGTTCGCGTTTTGAGCAAACACTGCCCGAAGGCCACAACGCCTTTGTGTACGTGTACCGGGGCGAGGTGCGCATCGCAGGGCAGGCCGTGCCCCTGCAGCGCATGGCCATTTTGAAAAACACACCGCAAGCCGATGGTGTGGTGATTGAGGCCAGTACCGATGCCAAGCTGATCCTGGTGGCGGGTCAGCCGCTCAAGCAGCCCATCGTGCAGTACGGCCCGTTTGTGATGAACACCAAGGAAGAAATTTACCAAGCCTTGGCGGATTTCCGGGATGGGCGGCTCGGTGAAAAAGCCTGAGTTGTCGTTTTTTTCTGGCCTTTCATTTATTTCGCAACGCTTTGGGGCCGCGCACCACGGCATGCATGCTTGATTTGTGAACAGACTGAAGGATGCGGCCTTTGCTGGATGTGCCAACGCAGTGCACTCTTGTGTTGATGCACCTTGTAGCACCGATTTGGATGCGCAAACTTGAGGCATGCCTGTTCTTGCGCGCCCCTGAAAGGGGCGGCACGGTGGTTGACCTTGTTTTCTCAGAGCTTTTAAAGTTGCTCGAACCCACTTCTGTGCGTGAATTGCGCGTGGCCTGAAGTGCTTGGTGCAGCGGTCATCGGGTATCTACTAACAAAAAACAGTGGACAGTTTGAATGGCCTGCGTATGATCATTCAAGTCACTTGAAAATAGTGAATGATTCTGGAATCAAACAGCGGGAACTCTCCACATGTCAGAAGACAACCTGATCGAAAAAATCACTGAAAACCGACTGCCGCATTACGAGCCCTACGGCTGGCACCACTGGCCAGAGCACCCTTGGCTGGCGTATCAGTTCCGCCGTGGCTTGGGCGAAACCCAAGAGGGTGGAGGTTCGGTCAGTGAGGTGTTCCAAGCCGCCAGCCGCATGATTCCCGGAGATCTTGAAAGCTGGCACAAAGAATGGATGCACATTGGTGATCGCAACTGGCATCGCGGCTGCGAAGAAGAGAGCCTGGGACACATCAAAACGTCCATGAACTGTTACTTGCGGGCTGCAGACTATTACCGTCAGGCAGAATTTTTCCTCAAGCCCGATGACCCTCGTCGCTTGCCTACATTCGAGAAGATGGAGGCTTGCAGCAAAAAGTTCATTTCGCATTTGAATCCTGCGGGTGAAGCGGTTGAAATTCCTTACGAAAACGGGGTCACTATTTGCGGCTACTTCGTGCGTGCGCCTTTCCCCGAGAAGCGCCAACCCGTGTTGATTTGCATGGGTGGTCTGGATTCCATCAAGGATGAAATGTGGTTCATGCAAGCCCGTGGTGCTGTTCAGCGTGGCATCTCGGTGTTGATGATCGACGGCCCCGGCCAGGGCGGTACTTTGCGTCGCCACAACGTCGTTAACAGGGTCGACACCGAAGTGCCCATTGGCAAGTGCATTGACTGGCTTGAAAAGCGTGACGATGTGGATCCCAAGCGCATTGCTGTGGCGGGCTCCAGCCTGGGAGGGTATTACGCTGCGCGTGCGGGTTGTTATGAGCCGCGTTTGGCCGCTTGCATTGCGCATGGTGCCATCTGGGCCATCACCGACCTCTGGGGCAATGCCTCTGAAGACCATGGCTTGGCTGAGCACATCAAGTGGGTTTTTGGCAAACCCACCATGAAAGCTTCCATGGAAAAGGCGCGCGACTTCACCCTGGATGGTCATCTTGATCACATGAAGTGTCCGTTTTTGGTCATGCACGGTGGGCACGATGTGTTGACCGTATCGCAAGCCAAGAAGGTCTATGACTACGGTAAGGCCAAGGGGGTGGATGTGACCTTGCGCTTGTTGTCTGAAGAAGAGACGGGCGCGGAGCATTGCCAGCATGACAACCCGACCATCGGTCAGGAAATTCTGGCCGATTGGTTGGCAGACCGTTTTGGCATCGATCAGAAAAAACTGCTGAGCACTTCTCACAACCCTTTGATCTGAGGCTGTCATGAATTTTGGTGTCGACAAAGTCAAAGCAGCCGTCATCGCGATCGATTTGCACCGTGGCCACATGGACCTTTCTGTGGCCACCATGCCTGTCAAGACACAGGCCCAAGCCGATCGTGTTCTGGGCAATGCCGCCCAATTGTTTGCTTGGTGCCGTGAACAGGATTGGCCTGTCATCCACTTGGTGACCACTTACCGTGATGTGCCTGAAATTCGGTCCAACCCGTTTTGGAGAACGCGAGCCGATGATCCGCATGCCACGCGCAAAAATGTGGAGCGCCACAATTTGCAGGGATCACCTGGGTGCACGGTGATGCCGCAAGTGTTGGATGCGAAAAAAGACTGGATCGTGAACACCAAAAAGCGCTACGACTGCTTTGTAGGAACTGATCTGGATTTCACATTGAGAGCCCACGGGATCAACACCCTCATCATCACGGGTGTCAACACCAACAGTTGTGTGCTTTCAACTGTTGCGGCCGCTTGTTCCAAGGATTACGCGGTCATTGTGCCCAGCGACTGTGTGGACACCATGGACGATCCTGGTTTGCACGATGCCGCTTTGCTTTGCATACGAACGGCGCTTGGATTTGTGATGACCAGCGCTGAAATCATGTCTTTAAATGAACTGAAAAAAGCATGACGAATTTTCGATCCAACGCCAAAAACAAAATTCAAGCCAATCAGCCAGTGTTGGCCATCAACACCTTTGCTGGTGGTTTTGACATGGCTGATTTGGTGTCCAAATTGGGCATAGACATTTTGTTCATCGATTGCGAACGGGCCGGAATTGGCATCGACATGGTGGGGCCCATGGCTCGCGCGGCCCAGCGACATGGTGCAGCAGCGGTGGTCCGCAGCAAAACCCGGCAGGTGGAGGACTGGGTGAGTTATCTGGATCGGGGCATTGATGGCTTGATCGTTCCCCGGGTTGAAACGGCGCAAGAGGCAAGGCTTATTTTGGAAACCGTCAGTTATGCCTGTGGCAGCAGGGCGGGTGACATGATCATCATTCCCCAGATCGAGTCTGAGGCAGGGATGACAAATATCGATGAGATCCTGGCTGTCAAAGGGTTTGATTTGTTCCTGATCGGGCCTTATGACTTGTCTCACAGCATGGGTTTTGGCGGCGATATCACGGTGCCTCAAGTGCAAGAGGCTTTGGATCACATCGCCCGAAAAATCAAGGAGCAGGGTGAACGTTTTGGTTTGCCTGTCACTTTGGCTAATGCCAAAGCTTGGCAAAAAAAGGGCGCCGTGTTCAACTTTCACAGCTTAGAAGCGCTGATCAAGCCGGGTCTTGAGGCACTCAAAAAGGAAATAGCGTGCTGAATGTCAAAGAGCACAAGTTGATCAAGGTGGCGTTGGAGGGTTATGCGCCCACAGCGAGTCTCACGGAAGTGCGTGTGCGTGGCCATTCGTTTGTGATCGATGAGCCACCCTACCGGCATGGCACCGATGTGGGGCCTACGCCATTGGAGACTTTATTGGGTGCCTTGATCGGTTGCACCAATGTGATTGCACGCCGCATTGCGATGGAGATGAAGATCGATTTGAAGATCGACAAGATCGATGTGCTGGGCCATTTGGACCACCGTGGCATTGACCGGGTGGCCGATGTGCCTGTGCCGTTTCCTATTATTGAATTGAAGGTGAATGCCACGACCTCAGGCACTGAAGACGACATGCTTCGTCTGCGCGAGGACCTGAATGCGCGATGCCCCATGTCCGTGATCCTGAAGCAAGCGGGCAGTCAGATTGTTGAAAGTTGGGTAATCAACTACGTCCAGAAATAAAGGAGTGAAGACATGACCATGATTCCACGCGAACGAGTTCCCTACAGTGCGATTGTTGATCGCCCCAAAATGAAATTGCCCGATGACGGCAAGATCATTGTCTGGACCATTGTCAATTTGGAGGTTTGGGACATCAGCAAGCCCATGGCCCGTCAGGTCATACCGGCGCCAACAGGGGCTGTGCTTTTGCCGGATGTGCCCAATTGGAGCTGGCACGAATACGGCATGCGGGTGGGATTCTGGCGCTTTCATGAGCTCTACCAAAGGCTGGGCATCAAACCCACTTTGTCCATCAACGCCCGTGTTTGCGAAGACTATCCCCGCGTGGCTCAGGCGTGTCTGGATGCCGGTTGGGAGTTCATGGGCCACAGCTACCAGCAAGGCCCGATTCACCTCGAGCCGGACCAGCCTGCGATGATCAAGCGCTCATTGGATGTGATTGAAAAATTCACCGGCAAGCGTCCTGTGGGCTGGCTTGGCCCAGGTCTGACTCAAACTAATGAAACGCCTGACCATCTGGCCGCAGCGGGCGTCAAATACATTGGTGACTGGGTCTATGACGAAGAGCCCACCGAAATTCAAACCGAGCATGGTCCGCTGATCACCATCCCCTATACCGTTGAAAACAACGATATCCCCATGATGGCTGTACAGCACCATGAGGCTTCCTACTGGACGCAAAAGTGCATCGACACCTTTGACCGCTTGTATGAGGAAGGCTCGGACCGTCCACGTGTGATGGCCATTGCCATTCATCCCTATATTTCCGGTCAGCCTTTCCGCATCAAATACCTTGAAGAGGTTTACAAGCACATGGCCAAACATACGGGTGTGATGCACTGGAATGGTGAGCAGATTCTGGACTGGTACCAAACCGCCAGAAAGACAGCCAAGTGATGCACTACGCAGTTCAGTTACCCGAAGTTGTGGTGGTTCCAGTTGACGGGTCGGACACCTTTTTTCCGGTCAGAAGGATTTATTGCGTGGGTCGCAATTACCTGGAGCATATTCGCGAAATGAAGGAGTCGGATGAGCGTGACCCGCCCTTCTTTTTTCAGAAGCCTCGCGACGCCATTGTGCTGAGCGGACAAACGGTGCCTTACCCCCCGCAAACCGAAGACTTCCAGTTTGAAGTGGAACTGGTGATCGCCATCGGCAAGGCCGGTCGTTCGGTCAGCCAAGAGAGGGCACTGGACCATGTTTTTGGCTATGCAGTGGGTTTGGACATGACTCGGCGCGATCGCCAACGTGAATCCGGAAAAAATGGCTTGCCATGGGAAATTGGAAAGAGTTTCGATGCCTCTGCACCTTGTGGCAATTTGCGTACGGTCGCCGAGGTTGGGCACCTGCAGAGTGGGCGCATTGCTGTGTCGGTCAATGGGCAAAGCAAACAGGATTCGGTGATCGAAAAAATGATCTGGAATGTGCCTGAAATTGTCAGCAAGCTTTCGCATGCATACGACTTGGCAGAAGGCGATCTGATTTACACCGGAACACCGGCTGGGGTTGCACCCGTTTTTCCTGGCGATGTTCTTCGTGGAACGGTCCAGGGATTGAGCAATTTGGAAATCACCATTGGTGCCAGGAGCTGATGACATGAAGCCTTTGGAAAGAATTCAATACTCTCCGATCAACGCCCGAAAGCCGCTAAAGTTGCCAGGTGGGGCACGCATGGTGGTCTGGACCATCGTGAACATTGAAGAGTGGGACATCGATCAAACGATGCCAAGAACGGTTCTGACACCGCCAGCAGGCGGATCGCCCATGCCTGATATTCCCAACTGGGCGTGGCATGAATACGGTAACCGGGTGGGTTTCTGGCGGATGTTGAAGGTGCTTGATGAACTCGACATCAAGGCGGTGTTGGCCATCAATGGTTCGGCCATCAAGGCCTATGAGCCGATCTCTCAGGCTGCTCTGGACAGGGGATGGGAGTTCATGGGCCACGGTTATACCCAGAGAAACATGCAGAAGGTCGAAAACGAGCAGGAAGACATAGCCAAAACCACCGAAGCGATCAAGGCGTTCACTCAGAAACGTCCTCGCGGCTGGCTGGGGCCCGGCTTGACAGAAACCTGGCATACCCCTGACTTGTTGTCCGAGAACGGTTATGAGTACGTGTGTGATTGGGTTTTGGATGATCAACCGGTGGTCTTGAAGACACGCCATCAACCCATCGTCAACGTGCCTTACACCCAAGAGTGCAACGATGTCGCGATGATGCTGATTCAGCACCACACCGCTTCGGAATACTACCGCCGGGGCATGGATCAATTTGAGCAAATTTATGAAGACTCTGCCGATTCAGCACGTGTGATGGCCTTGGTGGTTCACCCCTACATCATGGGGGCACCCCATCGTCTCAAATATTACAAACAACTGTTGACTGAAATTCGTGCGCGCAAGGATGTGTTGTTCTGGACAGGAGAGCAGATCCTGGACTGGTATGCGTCGCAACCTTCTCAGTTTGACCGGGACTGAAGCTACGGGACCTTGACCTGACCGCAAGCCCTAATGTTGGATGTTCAGTGGTGTGTGTTTAAAGTGACGAAAGTCCGAATCTAAAGGATGAACTTACCGTGTCAATGACGATATTTCAACTCCTCAATGGAGCAACATTTGCGGCTTTGCTGTTCGTCGTGGCCAGCGGCTTTACCTTGATCTTTGGTCTCATGCGAATCGTGAATCTGGCGCATGGTGCCCTGTACCTTTTTGGAGGTTATTTGGGGTTGACCGTGGCCAACCTGACTGGCAACTTCTTTTTGGGGGCCATTGGCGCTGCGGTGGGTGTTGCGCTGATCGGTTTCATCATTGACTTTGGACTGCTGAGGTTTGTGCGTGGGGTCGAACTCCGACAGGTGTTGCTGACCCTGGGCGTCGCCTTTGTACTCAACGATCTGGCTTTGGTTTTGTGGGGAGGCGACACCTTCAGCATTCAGGTGCCGGCTTTCCTGGATGGCCCCGCTGAATTCGGAAGCATCACCTACCCGATATACCGATTGTTTGTCCTATTGGTTGGGGTGGTGATTTTCATCTCGCTGAGTCTTTTGATCACCAAGACCCGACTCGGGGCTCTGATCCGCGCTGGCGTCGACGATGCCGAAACAGTCTCTGCCATGGGTGTAGACATTCGCAGAGTGTTTATTTACACCTTCATGCTGGGTTCTGCACTGGCTGGTTTGGGTGGTGTGATGGGGGGCGCATTCCTGACGCTTTACCCCACCGCAGATTCCGAAATTCTGGTCTACAGCCTGGCCGTTGTGATCATCGGTGGGCGCGGCAGCTTGATTGGTGCTGCGGTGGGCAGTTTGTTGGTGGGCATGCTCTCCACTTTCGGGCAGGTCTGGTTTCCTGAATTGGCTTATTTCGTGATTTTTGGGCCCATGGCCATTCTCTTGGCATTCAGACCATTGGGTCTTTTTGGAAAGGTGGCTTAAATGTTGGTCAACAAAAAACAAGCGGTTTATGCCATCTTGGGCCTGACGGTGCTGGCACTGATTCCGACGCTTTTACCAGGCTACAAAACCAGCATTGCGACTGAAATTTTGATTTTCGCCATGCTGGCCATGTCGGTTGACATCATGGCGGGTTTCACGGGGAGAACCTCCTTGTGCCATGGCGCCATCTTTGGTGTGGCCACCTACGTGGTCCTCCATTACGTCACGGTGATCGGTGGATCGGTTTGGCTGGGTGCCTTTTTTGGCATATTGGCGGCCATGGTCATTTCCATGATCTTTGCAGCGTTGGCAATCAGAACCTCAGGGGTGTACTTCATCTTGCTGACTCTGGCCCTGGGCATGATTGTCTGGGGCGTTTGTTTGCGGTGGACGTCTGTCACCGGCGGAGAGAACGGCATTCGTGGCAGTGTGGCACCCGAATGGTTGCTCAATAAAAAGAATCTGTACTACTTTGTCGCAGCCTGTTTCGCCGTGGTGACTTTCAGCTTGTGGAAGTTTGTCAATTCACCCTTCGGGCTGACCTTGAAGGGGATTCGCGACAGTGAGTCGCGCATGCGGACCTTGGGGTACAACGTTCCGCTGCATTTGTTCATTGGCTTTGTCGTGTCCGGATTCTTCGCAGGCATTGCGGGTGCCTTGTATGCTTTTTTCAACAGCTTTGTCAGCCCTTCAACAGTCGCATTGGCGCAATCTGTAGAGGGCTTGTTGATGGCCATTGTGGGCGGTGTAGGCACTTTGTTCGGCGCCATCATCGGGGCCATCTTGGTCATTGCCCTTGAAAATTTTGTCAGTTTGTACACCGAGCGTTGGTTGATGGTGCTGGGCTTCATGTTCATCTTCACGATGATCTTTGCCCCAACCGGCGTTCTGGGTGCTGCCCGTAATTTTCTCAAGTCGCGTGAGAAGAAGTAAGTAAGCCGTAGTTGTTTTTCCATTGTTTTTTCATCAATCAGGAGTGCATCATGGAACGTAGAAATTTCATTAAATCCGTAGGTTTGACTGTGGCTGCTGGCGCAGCGCCTTGGGTCAATACTGCGCAAGCCCAAACAGGGCCTATCCGTATTGGTTTGTTGTCGCCATTGACCGGGGTCTTGGCAGCTGGCGGCAAAGAACTGGTTGAGGGTTTCGAGCTGTACTGGAAGCAAAACGGTTTGACTTTGGCAGGACGTCAGGTCGAGATCGTGGTGGAAGACGACGGCTCCAACCCAGACATGGCCTTGCAAAAATCACGTCGACTGGTGGAGCAGCGCAATGTGCACTTCCTGATGGGCAGTGTCTTGGCCAACACCGGTTTGGCCATTTCGGAATTCGCGCGTTCCAGTGGAACGCCTTACTTCATTCCAGTCGTTGCGGCAGATGAATTGACACAACGCAAAGCCGTGCCCAACATCATCCGTGTGGCCGGTTATTCCGCCAGCCAGATGCCACGGCCATTGGCTGAATACGCTTACAACGTGAAAAAAGTCCGCAAGATCGTGACGATTTCCCAGGACTACACCTTTGGCCATGAGCAGTGCGGTGGTTTTTGCCAGACCTTCACCGAATTGGGTGGTCAGGTCATTCAGCAGTTCTGGCACCCCATCAACACGGCAGACTTTAGCCCCTACCTGGCGCAGATCAGAAATGCGGGTGCCGATGCTGTTTTCGTGATGGAAACCGGCGCGGATGCCAACCGCTTCATCAAGCAATTTCAGAACTTTGGCCTGCAGGGCAAGTTGCCCATGTACGGTGCCATGAACCTGACAGACCAGTCCGTGATTCGCACCCTGGGTGCGGAGTCCGGTGGCATTATTTCTTCTGCGCACTTTGCTGAAGGCTCAGACAACGCAGCCACCAAAAAGTTTGTGGCTGAATACACTGCTGCCTACGACAAATTGCCCTCGATTTACGGTTTTTCACTGTATTCGGGTGCCATGTGGATTGCCGAAGCGATCAAGAAAATCAATGGCCGTGTTGAGGACAAAACAGCCTTCCTCAACGCGGTCAGGTCGACCGAATTGACCAATTCGCCACTGGGTCGACCCGTCAAATTGGACCGGTATGGCAACCCTGTGTATGACGTGTTCATTCGCGAAACAAAAGTCCGTCCGGATGGCAAGTTCTGGAACGTCCCGATCGAGGTCTACCCTGGCGTGTCGCAATTTGGCAAATACGACCCTGAGGTTTACATGAAGCAACCTCCATACAGCCGTGATTTCCAGGGGATCAAGAAGTCCTGATCGGTTGATCAACAAGCATTGAAGCACGCCTGTCAGTGTGTCTGAGCAAGCCCTCAGGCACACTGGCCATCAAGGGATATTTTTTGTGACGAATTCCATTCTTTCTCTTCAAAACGTGAGTGTCACTTTTGGTGCCTTGCGGGCTGTAGACGGTGTGACCTTGTCGGTACCTGCTGGCCAGAGGCGCGCCATCATTGGCCCCAATGGTGCAGGTAAAACCACATTGTTCAATGCCATTGCCGGTGTGGTTCCGATTTCCAGCGGAACGGTGCACTTTGATGGGGCAGACATGACACGCTTTTCCACCAACAAGCGGGCAAGTCTGGGTATCTCGCGCACATTTCAGATCACCAATCTTTTTCCACAGTTGTCGGTGCAGGAGAACATACGCTTGGCCGTTTGCGGACTTTCTAATCGCAAATTTGCGCTCTTTGGTAGCGGTCAGCCCAATCCCTCAGAAAAAGAAGCGATCGAGATGGCGCTTGAGAATTCGCAGTTGACGGGGCAGCGTAACACCGAGGTCAAAACCATGTCTTATGGTGAGCAGCGGCAATTGGAAATGGCCATGGCCTTGGTGCAAAAACCCAAGTTGTTGTTGCTCGACGAGCCCGCTGCAGGTTTGTCACCCGCAGAGCGGGTCAAGATGGCCGATGTCATCAATGCCCTGCCCAGAGATCTCACCTTGATCTTGATCGAACACGACATGGATCTGGCCTTGGGTTTGGTGGATTACGTCACGTGCCTGCATTTCGGACAAGTGCTCACTGGAGGAACACCTGACGAGATTCGTGCCGATGAAAAGGTGCAAGAGGTTTATTTGGGAAAGCCACGCCATGCTTGAAATCAGTGATCTGCACAGTTATTACGGTGATGCCCATATTTTGCGTGGCGTCAACATGAAAGTGCCAAAAGGCAAGGTTGTGGCTTTGCTGGGACGAAACGGGATGGGTAAGACCACGCTGATCCGTTCCATCATGGGCTTGAACCCGCCTCGCATCAGCAAAGGCAGTGTCAAATACGATGGGCATGAGTTGGTGGGCCTCAGCCCGCACTTGATTGCCTCCAAGCGCATTGGATTTGTCCCGCAAGGTCGACGACTTTTTGCATCTTTGACTGTCACCGAACATTTGACGGTTTTTGCCTCCAAAAATTCTGACAGCAAATGGACGATCAAGAAGATGTTCGAGCTGTTTCCTCGCTTGGAGGAGCGCAAGAACAATTTGGGCACCCAGCTCTCGGGCGGCGAACGACAAATGCTCGCAGTGGCCAGAGCTTTGATGACCGATCCCGAAATGTTGTTGATGGATGAGCCCACCGAAGGGCTGGCACCTGTCATGGTTCAACACCTGGAAGAGATCGTTGCCGAGTTGGGTAAAACCGGTTTGGGCATCTTGTTGGTTGAACAAAATCTTTACAGCGCTTTGTCGGTGGCCCATGAGGTGTACCTGATGGAGACGGGTGAAATTGTTCACCACTGCCTGGCCGATGAATTGATGAATGACCGTGACACCATGCAGCGTTTCCTGGGTGTTCGCTAAACCCCAAACGAGACAACCATGACCGATCAACTAGCGAATTTGGGCGTATGTGAGGCGGCCAGCGCCATTGCTCGGGGTGAGGTCAGCTCGGAAAAACTGACACAAATTGCTTTGGACCGATTGCAAAAAATAGGGCCACAGCTCAATTGTGTGTCTTCCCTTCAGGCAGAGGCAGCATTGCAGTCCGCGCGCAGGGCCGATGCGCTCCAATCCCAAGGCAAATCTCTGGGGTTGCTGCACGGCGTTCCCATGGCGCACAAAGAGTTGTTTTACCGGCGAGGTCGAAAAACCAATGATGGTTCCATCATCACGAAAGACTTCATCCCAGATGTGACGTCAACGGCCTTGTCTCGATTGGACGAAGCTGGTGCCATTGATCTGGGCCTTTTGCACATGGCAGAATTTGCCATGAGTCCCACGGGTTTTAATTTGCATTACGGCCATGTGCGAAACCCCTGGAATACCGATGATTGTCCCGGAGGCTCTTCGAGTGGTTCGGGGGCAGCAGTGGCGGCTAGGTTAACTTACGCATCCATGGGGACCGACACCGGCGGTTCGATTCGTCACCCCTCTGCGATGTGCGGCGTCACCGGTCTGAAACCGAGCTGGTCCAGGGTGAGTTCGTTTGGGGTGATGCCCTTGTCCAAATCGCTGGACTGCGTTGGACCTTTGGCCAGAAGCGCACGCGATTGCGCACGTTTGTTGAAGGTCATGGCGGGGCATGATGGCCTGGACCCTGTCAGTAGCCAACATGCAGTTCCTGATTACGAGGCCCAACTGGAAGGTGATTTGCGAGGCATGAAAATAGCTGTGCCTAGCGGCTATTACCGAGAGCATCTGGATGCTGGCGTTGCGACCGCTATCGAAGAGGCCGAGCGTGTTTTCACAGACCTGGGTGCTGCCATCATCCGCACTGAACCGCCCGACATGGCCGCGATCAATCGTTTGATGTCGATTGTTTTGACCGTGGAGGCCGCATCGCTTCACAAGCACTGGATTGAGACGCGACGCCAGGATTACGCAGAGCAGGTTTTGGCGCGATTCATGCCAGGTTTTGATTTCACGGGTATCGATTATTACGAGGCCATCAGTGCCAGAACCGAATGGGCTCACAAGTGGGTGAGCATGACGATGCGCGATGCCGATTGTGCTTTGCTGCCAACGATACCTGTTCCAGTTCCCAGCATCGCAGAAACCACTGAGGGTGACTGGGGTGTCATCTCCAAAAAAATTGCCATCATCACGCATTGCAACCGCGCTATCAATTATCTGGGCTTACCCTCCCTGAGTGTTCCGGCCGGATTTGTGAATTCGATGCCGGTCGCCTTTCAATTGGTGGGGCGGGCTTTTGATGAAGGCAAGTTGTTGAAGTTGGGGCATGCATTTCAGACCGTGACCCCTTGGCATCAAGCCTTACCGCCATCGTCCATGCCATGACGTCCTGCCTCGACTTTCTGGTGGGCTCCCAATGACAACAGTTGGCGTTATTGGATTGGGTGTGATGGGTCTGGCCATGGCCCAGAACTTGATGCGCTCGGGTTTTGTGGTGCATGGCTACGACATCAACCCCACGCAGAAAAAATTGTTCAAGGCCGCCAAGGGTTCGGTTTGTCGTTCTGTTCAGGATCTGGCTGAAAAAGTCGATGTGCTGATCACTTCTTTGCCGTCCGCAGCATCCCTGATGACGGTGTGCCATTCGTTGGCGGAATCCGAAGCCAAAAAACTGACGGTGATCGAGACCAGCACATTACCGATCAAGGAAAAAATGGCGGCCAGGCGACTCCTGAGTCAAACCCGCATGGTTTTGCTCGATTGCCCTTTGTCGGGAACGGGATCGCAAGCTCAGACCAAAGATCTTGTGGTCTACGGAAGTGGTCCAAACGCCGCCTTCAAAAAGGTCAAGCTGGTCATGGAAGGGTTCTCCAGAAGCCAGTTTTATCTGGGTGCCTTTGGCAATGGCATGAAGCTGAAAATGGTCGCCAATTATTTGGTGGCTATCCACAATGCAGCGACTGCAGAGGCCTTGATATTGGCAGAGAGGTCCCATTTGAATTTGGAACTTGTACTGGCAGCCATCTCGGACAGTGCGGGGCAATCCAGGATGTGGCAAATCAGGGGGCCTCGCATGGCTGCCGAAGATTACTCACCGATGATGTCGATGCACCTTTGGCAAAAAGACATGGGCATCATCTCTGATTTCGTTGCAGATGCCGGCGCGCCTTCGCCGGTCTTTGACAGGGCGCGTGTCTTGTATTCCTTGGCGTACCAAGCTGGCCATGGTGACAGCGACAGTTCTGTGATTCACCGTCTGCTCAAGTCCATGCCGGCATCTTCTTTCAATGTTCCGTTAGAGGTCTGAATGCATCCAGAACAGAAGGCCTTCTTTCCCGTGGATGGTTTCCAAGTGCTGTGCGTCAATGTCTCCGGTCGGGTTTCATAACTTGGCCCAAATACACATCAACGGCGAATGGAAAACTGCTGAAGTGGCAAAGCAAACGCCGCTTCTTTATGTTTTGCGCCATCAGCTTGACTGTAAAAGTGTTCGCTTTGGTTGCGGCAGTGGTCACTGTGGTGCCTGCACGGTGGGCTTGAATGGCCAGGCGGTTCAGTCTTGCGAAACGCCACTAGGGGCTGCTGATCTGCAAACTGTGGAGACGGTCGACTATTTGATGAGCAATGAAATTGGTTCTGTTGTTCACCAGTCGTTCATCGATGTGCAGGCCGCTCAATGCGGCTATTGCGTCAATGGCATCTTGGTTTCATTGGTGTTGCTGTTCCGTCAAAATTTATCGCCAGATCGCGATCAGATCATCCGCGTTCTGGACCGTCATTTGTGCCGTTGTGGTACCCACACCAGGATTCTCAAAGCGGTTGATCTGGCCAAACAGCGCTTGGCCGATTTGAAGCTTCACGTGCAGGGTGGTCTGAATGGGACACCCTGATGAGCCACGCACAGTCGGAGTAGGTCTGAGATGAAGCCGATCTCTGTGCCGCTAGGCATTGTCAAAAACCCCAGTCTCCATCAATGGTTGACGTTTGAAAAGTCAGGCCTCATCACTTTGCATTCCGGCAAGGTGGAGTTAGGCCAGGGTGTTGAAATCGCGCTTCAACAAATCGCCTGTGATGCCTTGGGGATTGATCCTGACCAGCTTGAATTCGAGGGGGGCAACACATTGCAAGGTCCAGATGAGGGCCACACGGCAGGCAGTCAGTCCATCGATCAAGGTGGCCATTCGGTGCGCATGGCTTGTTTGTTTGCGCGTCAAATTTTCATGCTGGCTGCAGCCGATGCCTTGTGTGTTGCGCCTGAGGCCATCGAACTCGAGCGGGGTATTTTTTCCAGCAGCGGATCTGACAAGACCTGCAGTTATTGGTCTTTGCTGCATCGGCTTGATGTGAGGCAGTCGATTGGCGCATCATCGTTAATGCCCTCTCGCAGGTGGGTCGGTCAAAGCATTTCAAGACCCGACTTTGTGCAGAAGTTGTCCGGCACGGGTTTCATCCACGATGTCTCCGTGCCCGGTATGTTGCACGCCAGAATGATCAGGGGCAGCGTGGGGGAGTCGGTCATTGATTTTGTCGACGTGCAAGCCATGGCCTGTTTGCCAGGTGTCCAGCATGTGGTTCATTCCCGCGACTTTTTGGCGGTGGTGGGGCCAGATGAGGCTGAATTGGTCAAGGCGACTGAAAAAGCGCGTTCTTTTGTCCGATTCGCATTGAAAAAATCGCTGACCATGGCTTCTGATATGGAAGCCTTGCTGCTGAGTTTGGCTGGTGAGTCCAGCACCGTTCATCAGCAGGGTGTGCGACGGGATGCGAGTGTGTTGCATGAGGCCCGGTATTCGAGGCCTTACATTGCCCATGCATCGATCGGTCCTTCCTGTGCATTGGCAAAGTGGACCCATGGGCAAATGGAGGTTTGGTCGCACACTCAAGGTGTATTTCCGCTGCGTTCCGATTTGGCCAAAGCATTTGACCTGTCGCTGGACGCAGTTCAGGTCATTCATCTGCACGGCTCGGGATGCTATGGCCACAATGGTGCGGACGATGTGGCATTTGATGCGGCTTTTGTTTCATTCAAATTGGGCGTTCCCATTCGCATGCAATGGTCTCGTGAAGACGAAATGACAGCTTCACCTTTGGGTGCGCCCAGTCTGGTGAATATCAGAGCGGGTGTCGATTCGGCGGGGCGGATATGCGATTGGAACCTCTCCCTTTGGAGCCACTCGCATTTGACGCGACCGGGAGGTGCGGGCGTGAACCTGTTGGGCGCATGGCAGGTGGATGGTGGATCAGAAAAACCGGTTCCTGCCGATTTGCCCTTGCCGGCCGGGGGTGGTCATCGCAATGCGGTCGCCTTGTATGACTTTGCACACCAACAAGTTGATTATTTCTTCATCCCTGATGCGACCTTGCGCACCTCGGCTCTGCGCAGTTTGGGTTCGTATGTCAATTTGTTCGCCATGGAGTCATTCATGGATGAAATGGCAGAAAAATTGTCGGTGGATGCACTGGATTTTCGCTTGCAGCATCTGAGCGATCCACGAGCGGTGGCCGTTCTTGAAAGGCTGGCTAAGGTTTGTGGGTGGCGACAGCAAGGTGAAGCCGATGGCTTGCATGGTTTGGGTTTGGGCTTTGGCCGCTACAAAAATGTTGCAGGCTACTGTGCGGTCGCCGCCTTGATCCGTGTGGAAGAAATAATCACGGTTGAAAAAATATGGGCGGTGGTGGATGTCGGTCTCGTCGTTAATCCAGATGGCCTGATCAATCAAATTGAAGGCGGCATCATTCAGTCTTTGAGTTGGACGCTCAAAGAGCAAGTGAACTGGGACGCCAGCGGCATCACTTCCCGTACCTGGGCCGAATACCCCATCATCGCTTTCAGTGAAATTCCCGAGGTCGAAGTCCATGTGATCGATCGTCCAGAATGTCCCAGCCTGGGCAGCGGAGAAGTTGCAGCAGGCCCGGTTCCTGCCGCTGTTGGAAATGCCTTGTACAGGGCCATTGGTATTCGGGCGCGGCATTTGCCCTTGACGCCTGAGCGATTGACGCAATTCATTCTGAATTCGGCATAGAGACGCGCCTATATGACTGCCCATGCCCGTTTGAATCCGCACAATGCTCAGGCCTTGATGGGCTGTCTCATGTTCTTTTTTCTTTGAAAGTCCGGTTGAACCATGTTTTACACTTGCTCATCTTCTTGTCAAAATCCCAGTCACCGCCACTCAGCCAGCTCTGGTGTGTCGGGCTTGTTTTCCTTGCCCAGACAGGCGATGGCTTCAGCGGGTGCGTCCAAACGGACACCTTCGCCTGAGTCGCTTTCGGGCAAGGCGATCAAGCGGGTGTCGCCCGCGAAGGTGGTGGATGTGCATTGCCACTACCTCAGCCCAGTGGTCGGCGCGAAATACGCGCACTTGCAGCCTGCCAAGCACGATGCCACCGCTGTTTATGCCACCGAGTTGTCGCGCCAAGTGAACACGAAGCAGATTCAGGAGCGCGGGCCCAAATTCAACCAGGTAGAGGTCAGGCTCAAGGACATGGACAAAATGGGTGTTGATGTTCAAGTGATCTCCCCGGCGCCCATTCAATATTTTTACTTCACCGAGCCTGTGCTGGGTGCCCAGATATCCCGCGATATCAACGAGAGCATTGCGATGGTCGTTGATCAACGACCTGATCGTTTTGTCGGGATGGGGACGATCCCCTTGCAGGACGTGGAGTTGGCCATTCAGGAGTTGGAGCATGCCGTCAACGTTCTGGGTCTGCGCGGTGTTCAAATTTGTACCAATGTCAACGGTAAAAATCTGACCGATCCTGCCTTGAAGCTGGAAAAGTTTTTCGCCAAAGCCGAGAGCATGGGCATTGTTCTTTTTCTGCATCCCATGGGGTTTTCACAAGGTGAGCGTTTCGTTGAACATTACTTCAACAACGTGATGGGCAATCCCCTCGAAACCAGTTTGGCTTTGGGCCACTTGATTTTTGATGGTGTTCTGGCCCGTTATCCCAAATTGAAAATTTTGGCTTCGCATGGTGGTGGCTACATTGCAAGCTATTGGGCGCGAATGGACCATGCCTGGAAGGCCCGTGCAGATGCCCGCACAGTCATCCAGAAAAAACCCTCCAGTTATTTGGAGAAAATTTACTTTGACACCATCACCCATGATGCTCAAATTTTGGGTAATCTTGTTGACCGCTATGGCGCCCAGCGCATTCTCCTTGGCACCGATTACCCTTTTGATATGGGTGAAGACAACCCTGTTAAGTTGATCGACAGCGTCGGTCACTTGAGTGCAGAAGATCGAAAACTGATCAAGGGTGGCAGCGCCATGAAACTCTTCAAGATCAAGGCATAAGCCAAAATTTTGAGCATTGATTGAACCAAGGAGAGACTGTGACAGCCGATACAGATTGGAACGCATTTGTTCCTGGAGAAGTGTTTTCTATCCAAGAGCAGGCCGATGGGCCATTGGCGGGTTTGACCATGTCCGTCAAAGATCTTTTTGACATTGCAGGACATGCCACAGGTGCAGGAAATCCTGATTGGCGCGCATCTCACGCGGTGCCGCTGCAGCATGCCGAGCTGTTTCAAAGCCTTCTCAACGCGGGTGCTCGCTTCGTCGGCAAAACCATCACGGAAGAACTGGCTTACAGCTTGGTGGGTGAAAACGTGCACTACGGAACACCAGTGAACCCCCATAACCCTGATTGCATCCCTGGTGGTTCCAGTTCTGGTGCCGCCGCCGCTGCTGCTGCAGGATTGTGTGATTTTTCGATAGGCACTGACACGGCGGGCTCCGTTCGCTTGCCGGCCAGCTTCTGTGGTCTTTGGGGGTTCAGGCCGACACACGGTGTCTTGTCCACCCAGGGCGTGGTTCCACTTGCAC
Source organism: Limnohabitans sp. 2KL-51 (assembly GCF_003063645.1). GTDB lineage: Bacteria > Pseudomonadota > Gammaproteobacteria > Burkholderiales > Burkholderiaceae_C > Limnohabitans_A. Next base: position 144,454 of record NZ_NESJ01000008.1, on the reverse strand, counting down.
CCAGTTTTGATACGCCCGGCTGGATGTCCAAATCCTGGGATCATTTTTTGCGTGTGGGCTCTGTCCTTTTGCCGCCAGATCAACAGGGCAGAGAGTTTGGTCATTTGAAGTTGGCCCTGCCTGAAGACATCTGGGGGCTTGTGCATCCCGGCTTTGGTAAGGCATTGAAGCCATTCACCGATCGGATCGCCAGATTGTTCAATGGCGAGGTCAAGGACCCTCTCTCACAGGGTCGATTGATTGATTGGCAAGATCCGTTTCGCTTGGTTCAAGGTCATGAGGCCTGGTCAATGCATGGGCCATGGATTCGCAGTCAAAAACCGCAGTTGGGCCCAGGCATCAAGGAAAGGTTTGAATGGGCATCCACGATCAATGATGAACAGGCCCAAGTGGCCCGAGCCGATATGCTGAAAAATGTTGCCGTGGTGAATGCTTATCTGGAAGGGGCGGTCATTTGCTTGCCAACAGTCTCCTACCTGGCACCCCAAAAAGGCCATGCCAGCAGTGCTGAAGACCGCACCAACGCATTGACTTTGTTGAGCCTTGCATCAATGGCGGGTTTGCCGCAGATCACCATGCCGCTGGCTGTGTTGGATGGCAAAGCTTTGGGCTTGTCATTGATGAGTCGCCGCTTCAGTGATCGGCAACTTTTATCCTTGCCTCAGCAATTTCCGGGTTTGCAATACCAACCTTGACCTGTGGTTTCCGGCAAGTCACGTTATTTCAGAAAGTGGGCGGTGTGCTGACCCAAATCACACGGGTTGTCACTTTTCCAGGATTGCGATAACTGTGCGGCTCCTCTGATCGGTAAACAAACGAATCACCTGAATGGAGTAAATACTGCACGCCACTCACTGTCAATTCAAAAACCCCGCTCAGGACATAGCCTACTTCTTCGCCTTCGTGGGTCAGAATGCCATCGCTGCCGCCACCCGGCTCGAGTATGTGCAGGTTGCCTTCCAGCAAATGTCCCAGGTTGGGTGGGATGAGCCGCTCCAGTCGAGAACCATTGGCATCGATTCGAAATGTAGAGCGGTCTTGGGCCCTGGTCACCACGCCCTGATCGGCCCGTGATTCGCTGAACAATGCGGTGATGGTGATGTCGAGGCTGTGAACAATGCGGTGCAGCAAGGTGAGAGAGACCTGAGCTTTCCCGTTCTCAACTTTGGAGAGCATGCTCTCTGAACAGAGCGTTCGATCTGCCAGGTCCTTGAGGGTCAATCCTTTGATATGACGCAAGTTGCGTAAGCGCCGACCGATGTCAGGTCCGACGAATTGCTGTTCGCTCATGGCCACATTGTTTGTCGGTGTCGATTGCGAAGTACGTGGGCGTGGATTGATGACTGACTTGGAGGCAACCCCGCGCTTTGCCAGTATCTTTTGAATTGCATTTTCTTCGACTCGCGTGCCCGGTGAGATTTTCTGATTGGTGCCGGTTGTCGGCATTCTTTTGGGTGTTGCTGGTGGCATAAGGTATAGGTCGTTGGACTGTTGACAGATCGCAAACCGAAAAAGAACATGACTATTGGGGCCGTTTTTCGTTGGCTCGAAACCACTCGTGCCTGAATTTCTTGCTGTGAGTTATCTCATCGGTTTCAATTGGACCACATTTTGTTGTGGAGTTTTTGATGCGGTCAATGTCGGGCTAAGGGTTCAGAGACCTCCTGGTGGCGTGGTGAATGAGGCCTGGGCCGATGCCAAGTTGATTCTGGTGGGGGCAAGCCACTCAAGCAACCCATCGTGCAGTACGCCCGGTTGTGATGAACACCAAGGAAGAGATATACCAAGCGCTGGCGGATTTCAGAGACGGGCGGCAGGGGGGCGGATCTGAATCTGAAAGGCATTTAATTTGGCATCATTAAAAATGTCATTTAGGATGTCTTTTGTGAACAGGAGGCCGTTATGGACACGATTCTCAGCAAAAGCAGCATCAGCGTCACCGAACTCAAGCGTCATTACGCCAGCATCTTGGCGCAAGCCGACGATGAACCGGTAGCGGTACTCAACCACAACCGGCCAGAGGCCTACTTGGTGCCTGCGGCGTATTTTGAGAGGTTGCTCAACCAACTCGAAGATTTGCAAGACGCACAGCTGGTTCGGCAGCGCGCCGATGGCCCTTTCATCGAGATCAACCCCGATGACCTTTAAGCTGCGCTTTCACGAGCTGGCCTGGGCCGAATGGCAAAAGTTGGATGGCAGCATCAAAGCACCGCTCAAGAAAAAACTGATGGAACGATTGCAAGAGCCTCGGTTGCCATCTGCGGCTTTGTCCAATATGCCCGATTGCTACAAGATCAAGTTGCGACAGGCCGGGTACAGGTTGGTGTACGGGGTGGATGACGACACTGTTTTTGTCACTGTTATCGCCGTGGGCAAAGGCGATAAAAATTTGGTTTACGACACGGCCATGACTCGGTTGCCCTGATCTTCAAAGACCCAGACCCTGTGCCTTTCATGGCCTCAGATGGCTTGCCAGGTCCGCACAAATGCCGCTGCCTTTTCTTGCACCAGTTCAGCACTGCGCCCAGGCGCATACAAGGCCGAACCCAAACCAAAACCTGTTGCGCCAGCGGCGCGGTAAACGGCCATGTTTTCGGGCGTGATGCCTCCTACCGGCATCAAGGCCGCTGCTTTGGGCAGCACAGCCCGCATCGCTTTGACGGTGGCGGGTGTGATCATCTCGGCCGGGAATAGCTTGAGCCCATGGGCGCCTGCCTCGAGTGCGGCAAAGGCTTCGGTGGGGGTGGCCACGCCGGGCAACACCACCATGTTCAGGGCCAAGGCCTGCGCGACCACGGCGGGGTTGAAGTTGGGGGCCACGACCAGGCGGCCGCCTGCTGCGTGAACTTCCTTGACCTGCTGCACGTTCAGCACGGTGCCTGCGCCGATCAGGGTTTGCGGAAATTGCTGAGTCAGTGCGGCGATGCTCTTCAAGGGCTCGGGCGAGTTGAGAGGCACCTCGATGATGGCAAAGCCGCTGCTGACCAGCGCCTCACCCATGGCCGGAGCTTCGGCAGGAGTCAGGCCGCGCAAGATGGCGATCAGGGGGAGTTGGGCCATGGCTTGGGCCAGGATCGAGGCGGGGTTTGAGGATGGTGTCATGGTGGGGTGTTGTTGAATGTTTCAGGGCGTGAGCCACGCCCAACGCCCACGGGGTGGGCTCCCACAAGGTGGCGTGTCATGGGTTGAAGGGTTGTGTGTGTGGGCAGGTGCTGGCCAGTGCGAACAGGCCCGCCCAAGTGGCTTCAGCGCCGTGGCTTTGGCAGGCGATGCCCAGGTGTTGCAGGCCCAGGGTGTAACGCAGCGTGAGGGCGTCACTGCCGATCAGGATCACGGGCCCATCCTGCGATGGCGACAGACTTTGGGTGCGCAGCTCTTCACCAATCAGCAGGCCCGACAAATAACTGGGCAATTGTGCCGCGCTCAGGCGGTCAAACAAGCCCAGGGTGCGCACCGCAAACAGGTGGTGCAACACGCTGCCCGTTTGCTGGCTTTGGTCCACGCCTTGCAAAAAAATCGCTTCGTCGAAGGCCCCGTTAAGATCAAGGGTCTTACCCAAAATCGAGTGCTGGCTCATCAGCGCAAACACCTCGCCGGTCATGAAAGTCTGGAACTGCGTGACGCGGCCGCCCTGCACCTGCACCCATTTGCTGTGCGTGCCGGGCAGCACCAGGGTGGCGCTGTCGCGGCCAGCCAATTCAAGGGCACCAAAAATTTGTACCTCCTCGCCGCGCATCACATCGGGCGTGTGCAGCGCGTCTGCGCTTAAACAGGTCAGGCCCGGCACCAAGGCGATGCGCCCGGGCTGGAGCCACAGCAGGTGCTGGCCCAGCTCGGCAAAGCCGGCTGGGCAGGGGCAGTAGGGCGCTTCTTGCCAGCCCTGGCGGCTGCCCGCCATGCCCGAGATCAGGCACAGGGCACCCTCTGCTTGCATCCAGTCGCCAAAGAGTTCGTGGAACACCGATTCAAACTGCCCAGGCGCTACGGTGAGGATGCCGCGTGGAAATTCGCGGGATTCAAGCACCTGGCCGCTGGCACCGAGCCGCGCGCCGCGCAGCGAGGAGGTGCCCCAGTCGATGGCGATCACGGGCCTCTGTGGGGCAGTCGGGTGTGAGCTGGCTTGGGTGGCGGTGGGGGTGTTCATGCGTGTGTGCCTTTATTCAGCAGGTCCAGCACCGCATCACGCCTAGGCAAAGGACTCACTGCCCCGATGCCCTGCACCGATAAGGCGGCTGCGGCGTTGGCATAGGCCGTGGCGTCCCACAGGTTGTGGTCCGAAGACAGTTGCGCCAACAGGTTGCCCGCAAAACAGTCGCCTGCGCCGGTGGCGTCCCGTGCGTGCACGGCACAACCCGGCACGCTGCGGCGCTGGGTGCCGTCGCTGGCCAACGCGCCGTCTGCGCCCAGCTTGAGCACCACCTGCGCTGCGCCGTGTGCATGGCTCCAGTCAATGATGTCTTGCGCTTGGGTGAGGCCGGTGAGGGCGGTCATGTCTTCGAGGCTGGGCAAAAACAAATTACACAAGCTCACCGCATGGCGGATGCAGGCTTGTGCTCGGGCCAAGGGCCACAACGACAAGCGCAAGTTGGAGTCGAGTGCCACCTGTGTGCCGACGTTGCGGGCGAGCTGCATGGCGGCAAAAGCCGTGTCGCAGGCTGAGCTTGAGATCGCCAGCGAGATGCCCGACAGGTGAAGCCACTGGCTGCTGGCGATGGTATCTTGCCAGTGCGCGAGGTCTGTCGGTTGCATGCGGCTGGCGGCCGATCCGGCACGGGCGTAGCTGAAGTGATGGCCTTGTGCATCGTGGCTGACAAAGTACATGCCTGTAGGTGCTTGGACATCGCGCAGCACGGTGGTGGTGCCCACGTTTTCGCGCTGCCAGAGGTCCATGAGGCGCTCGCCCCAGCGGTCCGTGCCCAAGCGGCTCAGGTAAGCCACGTGTGCGCCAGCCCGCGCAGCTGCAATGGCGGCGTTGCTGGTGTCTCCGCCAAATCCCTGAAGGTACATCGGCGCCTCGTCGGGGGCTTGGCCTGGGGTTTGGTTGAACTCGACCATGGCTTCGCCGAGGGCCACGATGTCGAGGGTTTTGGAGGGGTGTGTCATGCGAACAAAAGCAAAATAGATTCAGTGGGCGGTGGGAGAATCGAAGTTGGATTGTCCACGCGGTGAATGGAGCACAGAACCATGGAACACGATTTTGTACTGAACGCTGCTTGCAAAGGCTTCCCCTTGGCGGCCGAGCCTTGCGCGGTGTCGCAGTTGGGCGCGCGCGGCTGGCATTTGCTGGACGATGCGCTGGCTTACCCGGTGGCCGTTCTGCGCCGCCCAGCCCTCACGCACAACTTGGCCTGGATGCAGGACTTTGTGCAGCGCAAAGGCGTGGCACTGGCTCCGCACGGCAAGACCACGATGTCGCCCGAGTTGTTTCGCATGCAACTGCAAGCCGGGGCCTGGGGCCTGACTTTTGCCAATGTGCACCAGCTTCGCGTGGGCCTGGCGGCCGGGGCGCAGCGCGCCATCATCGCCAACCAGTTGGTGTCCGATGCCGATCTGGACGGGCTTGATTTTTTGTTGCGGCAGCACCCGCAAGCGCGCGTCTGGTTTTTGGTTGATTCGCTGGCGCAGTTGCAGACCTTGACCGACTGGGGTACACGGCGCGGTCAGCCGCGTTGTTGGGATGTGCTTTTGGAGCTGGGCATCGCGGGCTACCGCACGGGTTGCCGCACCCACGAACAAGCCTTGCTGTTGGCACAGGCCATGGCCGAGTCGGGCGTGGTGCGTTTGGGCGGTGTGGAGTGCTACGAGGGCGGGCTGGGTAAGTGTGACAGCGCCCACGACATGGAGGCCGTCAGCGCCCTGGTGCGCGGTGTGCAGGCGCTGGTCCAGCAGATCGATGAACAGCACTTGTGGGGCGCTGACGAGGTCTTGTTGTCGGCGGGTGGCTCGGCCGTGTTCGATCTGGTGATCCCGATGCTCAAAACCCAGGTCAAAAGCCGCCCGATCCAAGGCGTGTTGCGCTCGGGCTGTTATGTCACGCACGACCACTGGAACTACGCCCGTTACCTGAAGCTGGTAGAAGCGCGTGAGGGCTTGAGCGCGTCGCTGCAGCCCGCGCTGGAGATATGGGCCAAAGTGCAGTCGGTGCCTGAGCCGGGGCTGGCCATTTTGAGCGCGGGGCGGCGCGACCTGTCTTTTGACCAATGCTTGCCCATGCCGGTGCGCTGGGCAGCGCGCGGTCATCGTGGTGCCAATGCGATACAGGCCACACCCGAATCGTGGAAAGTCAAGGCCTTGAGTGACCAGCACGCGCACATGGTGTTTGACGCCGAAGGCGTCTGGCCGCAGGTGGGGGATCGGGTGGCAATGGGCATTTCTCACCCCTGCACCACCTTTGACAAATGGCGCTGGATGGCCATCATCGAAGACGATGGCCGCATCAGCGGGGCGATCAGCACGCATTTTTGAACCATGAACACATGGTGAAAAAAGGCCGCCACGCAGCATCAGCGTGGCGGCCTTTTTTAAAGCTCACTTCAAACCGTTCAAGGCCTCGGCCGGGTAGCCTGGGCGGGTTTTGCAGTCCTCGATGTACTGCTCGATGATGGCTTCGTAGCTGGCATCGGCTCGGAGGCCTAGAGCATGTGCGCGCTCAAAGGTGCAGCCCTTGGCCCAGTTGTCCACGATGGCGGCGATGCGTTCGTCTTTCTGAAAAGTCACGCGGGCGCGCACAGCGGGGCCAGCGACTTTTTCAAGCGCGGCCAGCATGTCGCTGACCTTGACGTTCAGGCCCGGCAGGTTCAGCGCCATGCGGCCACCGAAGGCTTCGCGGCTGGCCTCGAACACGGTGATCAGGCCATGAACGGTGGTGCCAGGCGAAGAGATGGGGTGCGACACATGCGCGTCCACAGGGCAGGTGGTAGCCGTGCCCGCCAAGGGCTCGCGGATGATGCCGCTGAAGAACGAAGACGCTGCACCGTTGGGTTTGCCAGGGCGCACGGCCACCGTCATCAGGCGGGCGGCGCGGCCGTCGATGTAGCCCTTGCGGGTGTAGTCGGCGACCATGTACTCGATCATCAGCTTGTGCGTGCCATACGAGGTTTGTGGCGTGGGCAAGGTGGTGTCGGCCACCAGCGCGGGCATGGGGTTGGCCGCATCGGGCCCGAACACCGCGACCGAGCTGGCAAACACCAGGCGCGGGGCTTTGCCCAATCGCTCGGTGGACGCACGGATGCTGTCGAGCAACAAACGGCTGCTGTCCACGTTAGAGCGCAAGCCCAAATCAAAGTCCAGCTCGCATTCACCCGAAACGGCCGACGCGAGGTGGAACACGCCGTCAAACCCGCTCTTGAACAACTGGGCTTGTTCCAGCATGGGGCCTGCATGGCCCTTGACCCGTGGGTCGGCCAGCAGGTCGGCAGGCGCGTGGAAGAGGTCGGCAATCACCAATTCGCTCACGCTTTGCCCGTTGAGTTGGCCGCGTTTCAAAATCTCGCGGGCCAGGCGAGCGCCCAAAAATCCGGCACCGCCGGTGATCAAAATACGCATCTTGTTTCCTTGAATATCAATGGTTGTCTTTGGGCACGGCCGAGCCGCGCTGGCCGACCAAAAAGTCCATGTCCGCACCTTCGTCGGCTTGCAGCACATGGTCAATATAGAGCTTCCAGTAACCTGAGTTCATGGCGGGGGCGGGCTTTTCCCAAAGGGCCAAACGGCGCGCCAGTTCTTCGTCGCTGATGAGCAGTTGCAGTTTGCGCTCGGGCACGTTCAGTTCGATCATGTCGCCGTTTTGGACCACGGCCAGCGGCCCGCCCGCAGCGGCTTCGGGCGTGGTGTGCAGCACCACGGTGCCGTAGGCCGTGCCGCTCATGCGGGCGTCCGAGATGCGCACCATGTCGGTGATGCCTTTGCGCAGCACCTTGGGCGGCAGCGGCATGTTGCCCACCTCGGCCATGCCGGGGTAGCCCTTAGGGCCACAGTTCTTGAGCACCAGGATGCAGTTCTCGTCCACATCCAGGCTCTCATCGTCGATGCGTTTGTGGAAATCGTGGCTGTCTTCAAACACCACGGCGCGGCCAGTGTGCACCATCAGCGAAGGTGTGGCAGCGCTGGGTTTGATGACCGCGCCACGCGGGGCCAGGTTGCCGCGCAGGATGGCGATGCCTGCCTTTTCTTTGAAAGGGGCTGCAAATGTTTTGATCACGCGCGGGTCGTAGTTGACGGCGTTGGCGTTGTTCTCGGCCACGGTCTTGCCGCTCACGGTCACGATGTCTTTGTGCAGCAAGTGCTCGATTTCTTTCATCACCACCGGCAGACCACCGGCATAGCAAAAGTCTTCCATCAGGTGGTCACCTGAGGGCTGCAAATTTAACAGGCAAGGCAGATCGCTGCCCAAGCGCTCAAAGTCGTCCACGGTGAGCTTCAGGCCGAGGCGACCGGCAATCGCGATCAGGTGGATCACGGCGTTGGTTGAGCCGCCAATCGCGGCCAGCGTGCGGATGGCGTTTTCAAAGGCTTCGCGTGTGAGCACTTTGCTGATGGTTTGGTCGGTGTGCACCATCTCCACGATTCGGCGCCCCGCATCGCGGGCCAGCACATTGCGTCGGCCGTCCACCGCGGGGTAGGCGGCGTTGCCGGGCAGGCCAATGCCCAGTGCCTCGACCATGCTGGCCATGGTGCTGGCGGTGCCCATGGTCATGCAGTGGCCGTGGCTGCGGTGCATGCAGCTTTCGGCTTCAAAGAAGTCGGCCAATTTGAGTGTGCCTGCACGCACTTGCTCGCTCATGCTCCAGACGCCCGTGCCTGAGCCGAGTTCTTGCCCGCGCCATTTGCCGTTCAGCATGGGGCCGCCCGAGACGCCGATGGTGGGCAGGCCCACGCTGGATGCGCCCATCAGCAAGCTGGGGGTGGTTTTGTCGCAGCCCATCAGCAGCACCACGCCATCGATCGGGTTGCCGCGAATGCTTTCTTCCACGTCCATGCTGGCCAGGTTGCGGTAGAGCATGGCGGTAGGGCGCAGCAGGGTTTCGCCCAGCGACATCACGGGGAATTCAAGCGGAAAGCCACCCGCTTCATAAACCCCGATCTTGACCTGCTCGGCCAGCGTGCGGAAGTGCGAGTTGCAGGGCGTGAGTTCGCTGAAGGTGTTGCAGATGCCAATGACCGGGCGGCCATCAAACTGGTCATGCGGCACGCCTTTGCCCTTGACCCAGCTGCGATAGGCAAAGCCATCGCGGTCTTGGCGACCAAACCATTGCTGGCTTCGCAGGTCTTCGGGCTTTTTGCGGGGCGGGCTGCCGTTGTTGTCGCTCATGATGCGTGTCCTGGTTGAAGGTCAATGGTGAATCTTGAAAATCCTATCGTATGACGATAGAAAAACAAGCGGGCTTTGTAAAACCAGCGACATGGGGCAAACCCTAGACACCAAGACGACTGAGCCTAGGGTTTACCAGAGTCTGTTTCAGGCCTTCAATCATCATATGATAGGTCGCTCAAACGCTTTAGGCCATGACGAACAATTTCCACAAAAATTCTCTTGATTTATTGGGCCAGGCCATTTTGTCAGGTCGCTATGGTGTGGGCGCGAGCCTGCCTCCTGAGCCGATCTTGTGTGAAGAGCTGGGTGTGAGCCGCACCGTGGTGCGCGAAGCCATCAAGTCACTGGTGGCCAAGGGGCTGCTTTCGACCGGTCCCAAGGTGGGCACCCGAGTCATGCCCGATGCACACTGGAACTGGTTTGACCCCGATGTGGTGGCTTGGCAGGCGCGCTGCGGCCTGACGCCAGATTTTTTGAAAGATCTGCAAGAGCTGCGCCGTGTGGTGGAGCCCGCTGCGGTTCGCCTGGCTGCCGAGCGGGCTGCACCCGAAGACATTGTCCACATCGAGGCTGCCTACGCTGGCATGAAACAAGCGGTGGAACAGGGCGGCGATTACGTTACGCACGATCTGCGCTTTCACGAAGGTTTGCTGCAGGCCTCACACAACCGCATGCTGGTGCAGATGAGCAAGGCCCTCAACGCCTTGCTTCGAACCAGTTTTGAAATTTCTACCCGCATCAAAGATGGCCCGAGAAACTCTTTGCCGCTGCACCGTGCCGTGCTCAACGCTGTGATCGCACGGGAGCCAGCCAAAGCCGAACGCGCCATCATGGTCTTGATCGAGGGGGCCAAAGACGACATCGATCTGGTGCTGTCGTCTCGTAAAAAACTGCCGGTGGTCTCGGGCTTGGCCACACCGATCAAGACCCAAACCAAACCGAAAGCCCTTACCAAACCCAACGCCAAAATGAGCGTTCAAAAATCAGGGGCCGCACTTGCACAAAATCATTGATCTCTTTTTCAAGCTGCTGGAATTTCTGGTGGTGGCTTGCCTCGTGGCCATGGTGATCATGGTCTTTGGCAACGTGGTATTGCGCTACGGTTTCAACTCAGGTATTTCCATCTCGGACGAGATGTCGCGCTACTGCTTCATTTGGCTGACCTACCTCGGGGCCATGGTGGCCATGCGCGAGAAGGGCCATTTGGGTGTGGATACGCTGGTGCGTCGCTTGCCCTTGGGCGGCAAAAAACTGTGCTTTTTCTTGAGTGAAGCGATGATGCTCGGCTGCAACGTGCTGTTCTTTTGGGGCACCTGGAAGATGCACGATTTGCAAGTGACCAACATCTCGGTGGTGGTGGGCATTTCCATGATCTGGATTTATGGCATTGGTTACGTGACAGCCAGCGTCATGGCGGTGATGAACCTCAACCAATTGCGCTTGCTCTTGACCGGTCGCCTGGAAGAGGAAGACTTGGTCATGGTGGTGGAGTCTGAGGACACGGTGGTACTGGATGACTTGCAGCCAAAAGGTGTGACACCTGGCGGCATGACCCCAGAGGTGCGGGGCCGCGCATGACCATCGCCGTTTTTGTATTCAGCTTGCTGGGGGCCATGGCCCTTGGCATGCCCATAGCCTACGCCTTGTTGGTGTGTGGTTTGAGCCTGATGGCCTACATGGCCAGCAACGGCATGATCAACGCGTTTGACAGCCAGATTCTGGCGCAGCGCTTTGTGGACGGTGCTGACAACTTTCCGCTGCTGGCCGTGCCATTTTTCTTGTTGGCCGGTGAGTTCATGAATGCGGGCGGTCTGAGCCGCCGCATCGTGAACCTGGCCATGGCCTGGGTCGGTCATTTCAGGGGCGGGTTGGGTTACGTGGCCGTCATGGCTGCGGTCATCATGGCCTCGTTGTCGGGCTCGGCCGTGGCCGACACGGCGGCGCTGGCAGCCTTGCTGATCCCGATGATGAAACGGGCGGGCTACAACGTGGGCCGCTCGGCCGGCTTGATCGCTTCGGGCGGCATCATCGCGCCGGTGATTCCGCCTTCTATTGGCTTCATCATCTTTGGTGTGGCGGCCAACGTGTCCATCACCAAGCTTTTCTTGGCGGGCATCGTGCCGGGCCTTTTGATGGGTGTGGCGATTGGCTTGACTTGGTGGTGGGTAGCCAAGCGCGAAAACGTGCAGCCGGGAACCCGCATGAATCTGTCTGACAAATTGAAAGCCACGCGTGAAGGTATCCTGGCGCTCGGCTTGCCGGTCTTCATTATTGGCGGTATGAAGTTCGGTGTGTTCACCCCCACCGAGGCAGCGGTGGTGGCGGCGGTTTACAGCTTTGTGGTGGGCGCGTTCATTTACCGTGAATTGCAATGGTCCAAGCTCTACAGCCTGATTTTGGCAGCCGGCAAGACCACATCGGTCATCATGTTTTTGGTTGCAGCCGCCATGGTCAGCGCCTGGCTGATCACGGTGGCCAACATCCCGGCCGAAGTGGCCCGCATGATGGAGCCGCTGATGGGCAACAAGACTTTGCTCATGGTGGTGTTGATGCTCTTGGTCATTGTGGTGGGCACGGCGCTCGACTTCACACCTACGGTGCTGATCCTCACACCCGTGCTGATGCCACTGGTCCTTAAGGCCGGCATTGACCCGGTTTATTTTGGTGTCCTGTTCATCATGAACAACGCCATCGGCTTGATCACGCCGCCCGTGGGCACGGTGCTCAACGTGGTGTGTGGTGTGGCCAAGATCAACATGGACACCGCTTTCAAAGGCGTTCTGCCATTCTTGTGGGCGCAGTTGGGCGTGCTGGCCTTGTTGATTGCTTTCCCCTCCATCGTCATCGAGCCGATGAAATGGATGCTGAGATGATTTCTTAACCCTGTGTTTTTCTAAAGGAGACATTCATGTTGAAACGCAGAAATCTGGTAGCCCTGATCGCGGGCACTTTCCTGGTGGCATCGAGCGCCATGGCGCAGTTTGCCGATCGCAACATCAAGTTCACCAACGGTGTGAACGAAGACCACCCGGTGGGCGTGGGCGTCAAGAAAATGCAAGAAATCTTGGCTGCCAAGACTGGTGGCAAGATGAAGATCACCGCCTTCTGGGGCGGTGCAGCGGGCGGCGACTTGCCAGCCACCCAAGCCTTGCGTGCAGGCACCCAAGAGATGGTCTGCACCTCCAGCTCGCCGCTGGTGGGCATCATCAAAGAGTTGGGTGTGTTTGACCTGCCCTTCCTGTTTGCCAACGAGAAAGAAGCCGATGCGGTGCTGGATGGCGCAGCAGGCAAGTACTTCAATGCCAAGCTCGAAGCCGCTGGCCTGGTGAACCTGGCCTATTGGGAAAACGGTTTCCGCAACCTGACCAACAGCAAGCGCCCAGTGACCAAGCTGGAAGACTTCGATGGCGTCAAAGTGCGCGTCATGCAAAACAACATCTTCCTGGACACCTTCAAGACCTTGGGCACCAACGCTGTGCCCATGGCCTTTGGTGAGGTGTTCACCGCCTTGGAAACCAAGACCATCGACGGCCAGGAAAACCCCTTTGTGACCATTGAGACCTCCAAGTTCAATGAAGTGCAAAAGTACCTGAGCGTGACGCGTCACGCTTACACACCTTTCCTGGTGCTGTACAGCAAGAAGCTGTGGGATCAACTGAACCCTCAAGAGCAAGCCGTGTTGCGTGAAGCCGCCATGGAAGGCCAAAAAGTGCAACGTGCGGCCAACCGCACTTTGAACGAAAGATCTTTGGCCAGCCTGAAGACCAAGGGCATGCAGGTCAACGAGGTGAGCGCAGCTGAGCAAAACCGCATCCGCGCCAAGGTCGCTTCGGTGTACGACAAGCACAAGGACTCGATCGGAGCGGATGCCATCAAGGTGGTGCAAGACGAGTTGAAGAAGTCACGCGGCGGTTGATGCCCCGCCCTCAGCCTTTTTGCTGAACCCACAAGCTCCACGGCCACATGCTGTGGGGCTTTTTTAACGACTGAAATGGGTGCTGCCATGAAAATCACGCAACTCGAAACCATCCGCCTGGGGGAATTTCCCAACATCATCTGGGTGCGCCTGCACACCGACGAGGGTCTGGTGGGTCTGGGCGAAACTTTCATGGGCGCGCAAGCGGTCGAAGCGTACTTACACGAATGGGTGGCCCCCAAGCTGGTGGGGCAAGACCCATTGGCCATCGAATCTCGCCAGCGCGACATCACCGGCTATTTGGGCTGGCGCGGGTCCGGGGTCGAGACACGCGGCAATTCGGCGGTGGATATTGCGCTGTGGGATATCTTTGGCAAAGCCGCTGGCATGCCGGTTTACACGGCGCTAGGCGGTAAAAGTCGCGACGAAATCCGCGTGTACAACACCTGCGCGGGCTACCAGTACATCCGCAGCAACGTCAATCAGAGCAGTTCCAACTGGGGCTTGGGGCAGGGCGCGGGGCCTTACGAAGACCTGCAGGGCTTTTTGCACAGCGCCGACGAGGTGGCCGAGTCGCTTTTGAGCGAAGGCATCACCGGCATGAAGATTTGGCCCTTTGATGTGGCCGCAGAAAAGTCGCACGGCCAGTACATCAGCCCGCAAGACCTGAACACGGCGCTGGAGCCCTTTCGCAAAATCAGGAATGCGGTGGGCGACAAGATGGACATCATGGTCGAGTTCCACAGCCTGTGGCGCTTGCCCATGGCGCAAAAAATCTCTCGCGCCTTGCAAGAGTTCGACACCTTCTGGCACGAAGACGCGATCCGCATGGACAGCCTCGACTTGCTCAAGCAGTACGCGGTGGACTGCAAGGCTTTGATTTGCGCCAGCGAGACGCTGAGCTACAAATGGGGCTTCAAAGATTATTTGCAAACCGGCGTGGGCGGTGTCGCCATGCTTGACCTGAGCTGGTGCGGTGGCCTGACCGAGGCCCGCAAGATCGCAGCCATGGCCGACGCCTGGCAGCTGCCTGTGGCCCCGCACGACTGCACCGGGCCGGTGGTATGGGCCGCCTCCACGCACTTGTCGCTGCACGCACCCAATGCGCTGATTCAGGAAAGCGTACGCGCTTTTTACAGCGGTTGGTACAAGGAGCTGGTGACCGAGTTGCCGCAGGTGAAGAACGGCATGATCAGCCTGAACGACAAGCCGGGTTTGGGCTTGGAGTTGCTGCCTGATCTGCACAAGCGGGTTGATGCTGTGGTGCGGGTGAGCCGGTGATTGCTTATGGCTTATTCAGCGTTTGCGCTGAATAAGCCATCGCCCACAGGGGTGGGCTCCTACGCCGGATGATTCATGGTGTGCGTGGGTCACTGTGCGCAATTTGTAGGAGCCCACCCTGTGGGCGATGGGCGTGGAACACGCCCACTGGTATCCATAAATCAACCGCGTCCTACAAACGGCATGTTGGTCGCCATCACGGTGGTGAACAAGATGTTGGCCGACAAAGGTAGGCGCGCCATGGTCAGGAAGGTCTCGACCACGGCCGACATGTCCATGCGCGGCTCGGCTTTGATGCTGAGGTCGGCCTGGTGGACGCCCGAGGCCATTCTGAGCGTCATGTCCGAGGCGACGTTGCCAATGTCGATCTGGCCGACCGCGATGCTGTAAGGGCGGCCATCCAATGAAGCTGCGCGGGTCAGTCCCGAGATGGCGTGTTTGGTTGCGGTGTAGGCAATCGAGCCCGGGCGCGGCACATGGGCCGAGATAGAGCCGTTGTTGATGATGCGGCCACCTTGTGGGCTTTGCTCTTGCATCAGCTTGAAGGCATTCGACAAGGTGTAGAACGCGCCGTTCAAGTTGATGTCGACAGCCCGGCGCCATTCGTCGCCCGACAGATCGCCGGGCAAGGTGTAGGGCAGCGAGATGCCTGCGTTGTTGAACACCAGATCGAGGCGGCCAAAGCGGGTGCGAATTTGCTCGAACAGGGCTTTGACTTCAGGCTCCTTGGACAGATCGGTCGGGATGGCGTGGGCGTTGCCAGCGTTGAGGCCCGCTTCGGCCACCGCCGCAGCCAAGGCGTCGGCGCGTCGCCCAATCAAAACGACTTGCCAGCCTTCTTTGAGCAAAGCGAGGGCGCAGGCTTTGCCGATGCCGGAACTGGCTCCGGTGACGAGAGCGATTTTGGACATGGTGAGAACTTTCTAAAGAGGTCTGGTACCGCCAGATTTTCAGGCGTTTTGAAAAGAAATCTGTACTTTGAGTGACTGGCTTTTGTCGGCGGCGAGGTCGAAGGCTTCGATGGCGCGTTCCACAGGCAAGATACCGGTGATGACCGGTTTGCCGTTGACCAGGCCTTCGTTCAAAAAGCGCACGGCGGTGGCAAATTCGGCATGGAAGCGGAAGGTGCCGCGCAGATCCACTTCTTTGGCCACCAGTTGTGTCATGGGCAGGCTGATGTCGCCGCCCATGCCCACAGTGATTAAGACGCCACGCGGCACGATGGTGTCCAAGCCCACGCGCAATGCGGCTTCGCTGCCCGATGCTTCGAAGACGGCATCGAACTGGCCTTTGTCAAGCTTGTATTTGTCCAGCGCTTCGGGCTGGGTTTTGAGGTTGATGGTTTCGTCTGCACCCATTTCCTTGGCGCACTTGAGCGGCAAGTCCGCAATGTCGGCGGCCACAATGCGCGCCGCACCGGCTCGGCGCAAAGCGCCAATCAGCAGCGAGCCAATGGGGCCGCAGCCTGTCACCAGCACCTGCTTGCCCAGCACGCTGCCAGCGCGTTGAATGGCGTGCAAACCCACCGACAAAGGCTCGGCCAAAGCGGCTTCGGACAAGCTCAGGTGGTCGGCAATCGGGTGGGCTTGGTAGCCCTCGATGATCAGTTGCTCAGAGAACGCGCCCTGAATGTGGGGGAAGGGCATGGCGCTGCCGTAAAAGCGCATGTTCAGGCAATGGTTGTGTTGACCTGCTTGGCAAAAACGGCAGTTCCCGCAGGGGCGCGAGGGCGAGATGGCAATGCGCTGGCCTTTGACCGTGCCCTGAACGCCCGATCCAAAACCATCGACCACCCCCGAGATTTCATGGCCCAATGCAATGGGCTGCTTGATGCGCACGGTGCCAAAACCCCCGTGCTGGTAGTAATGCAAATCAGAGCCGCAAATGCCACCATAGGCCACATTCACCCGCAGTTGGTGTTCGCCCAAAGTGGGCAGTTCGGTGTCTTCGACGCGCAGGTCTTTGGCCGAATGGCATACAACTGATTTCATGGTTTTTCCTTGCAAGTGGTGTTCAAAGGGTCGCGGTCACGCCGCCGTCCACATACAAAATATGGCCGTTCACAAAGCGCGATGCATCCGAGGCTAAAAAGACGGCCGCGCCGCCCAGGTCCTCGACATTGCCCCAGCGGCGGCTCGGCGTGCGGCCCACCAGCCAACTACTGAAGGCAGGATCATCGACCAGTTTCTGATTCAGTTCGGTCTTGAAGTAACCCGGGCCAATGCCGTTGACGTTGATGCCAAACTGACCCCAGTCAATCGCCATGCCTTTGGTGAGCATCTTGACCGCGCCTTTGGTGGCGGTGTAGGGCGCAATGCCGGGGCGGCCCAGCTCGCTTTGTACCGAGCAGATGTTGATGATCTTGCCGCGTCCACGCGGGATCATCTTTTTGGCCACCGCTTGGCCCACGTAGTACACGCTGTCCAGGTTGGTCTTCATGATCGTGTGCCAGTCGCTGTCGGCATATTCATGCAAAGGCCCGCGAATTTGCATGCCCGCGTTGTTGACCAGGATGTCAATCGGGCCTTCGACCTCGATCTGCTCGACGGCTGAACGCACGCTGTCGGCGTCGGTCACGTCAAACACCGAGGTGCTGACCGACAGGCCTTGCGCTTGCAGGGCAAGAGCTGCGGCCTCTATCTTATTGGTCGTGCGGCCGTTAAGGATGACATGCGCCCCCGCTTGCGCCAGGGCTTCGGCCAGAGCCAGACCGATGCCTGCAGAAGAGCCGGTGATCAGCGCGCGGCGGCCCGAGAGTTGAAAAGAGTCCAAAACATTCATCGCATCAGCATCCATTTGAGAGGAACCATCACCAGGCTCGGAAAGGCGATCAAAGAGCCCATGACGACAACCTGCGACAAGAGGAAAGGCATGACACCACGGATGACGTCATGCATCGGAATACGGCCTACTCCGCACACCACGTTCAGCACCGTACCTACCGGCGGTGTGAGCAGCCCGATGGCGTTGTTCATGATGAACAGCACGCCAAAGTAGACCGGGTCAATGCCTGCCTCACGCACCAAAGGCATCAGCACGGGCGTGAGGATCAGCACCGTCGGCGCAAAGTCCAGCGCCGTGCCCACAATCATCACCAGCAGCATCAGCATGACCATCAGCAGGGTTTTGTTGTCGATGAACGGCCGCAAAATTTCAACAATCTGGGCCGGAATATTGGCCACCGTGATCAGCCAGGCCGACACCAGCGCGGCAGCCACCAAGAACATCACCACCGAAGAGGTTTTGGCGGCCGACAAAATGATGCGGTACAGGTCTTTGAACTTGATTTCACGGTAGATGAACAAACCCACAAACAAGGAATAAACCACCGCTACCACAGCCGCCTCGGTGGGCGTGAAGATGCCCATCTTCATGCCGCCGATGATCACAATGGCCAACAAGTAAGACCAAAACGCGTTGATGGTCACCGAAATACGTTCTTTGAACGGCACTTTTTCGGCCACCACCACATTGTCTTTGCGAGCCACGATCCACCAGGTCACAATCAGGGCAAAACCCATCATGAGGCCAGGGAAGATGCCCGCCATGAACAGTTTGGAAATGGACACGCCACCGATCACGCCAAACAAAATGAAGCCAATCGAGGGCGGGATGACGGGTGCGATGATGCCGCCTGCCGCAATCAGGCCTGCTGATCGGTCCATGCGGTAACCTGCGTCGCGCATCATGGGCATCAGCACTGCGGCCAAGGCAGCCGTGTCGGCCACGGCTGAACCCGACAGGCTGGCCATGACGATGGCAGCGAACACCGCCACATAACCCAAGCCGCCACGGAAATGGCCGACCCACACCATGGCCGAGTTGACAATGCGTCGGCTCATGCCGCCAGCGTTCATCAACTCACCGGCCAGCATGAAAAAGGGCACGGCCATGAGCGGAAAGTTGTCAGCTCCATTGATGAGGTTTTGCGACACGATTTGGGTGTCGAAGTTATCCATGTGCAGCATCAATGCCACACCCGAAACGATGAGCGAAAACGCCAGTGGCATGCCCAGCGCCATGGCGGCGAGCAGCGAAACAATGAATACAAGGACGGTCATTTGGGTGCCCCTTGCGTGTGCGCTGTCACGACTTCTTCGGAGTCCTGGACCTGAATCAAGTCGGATTCATTGAAGTTGCCTTTGGCCAACTTCACCAAATTGCCGATGATCATGAGGCCCATGGCCAAGCTGGTGATATAGCCCACGCCATAAACCCAGCTCATGGGAATTTCGGTGACCGCTGAACGCGTAGTGGCATTGATGCCGTGTTGTTTGAGGGTGCCGTAAAACATCAGCACACAGCAGCCCAGCATCAGCACATTGGAGATACCAAAAGCCATTTTTTTGCCTTGCAAACTGAGCTTTCGAACCACAGAATCCAAGCCCAAATGACCGTTGTCACGCATGGTGACGATGGCCCCTAAAAACGTGATCCAGATGAACAAAAACCGCGACAACTCTTCAGAACTGATGATGCCGTCGTTGAAGCCGTAGCGCAGCACCACATTGCCAAACACCATGATCACCATGGCCGACAACATGATGACCAGTGTGATCTCAGCCAGCTTGAAGAAAAGGTCGTTGATTTTTTTCATTCGTCATTCGCAAAAAAGCCCCCTCCTAGGAGGGGGCGTGATCTCACTCAAACCATCACTTGGTGTCTTCGATGGCCTTGAGCAAAGCTGGGCCGTTTTTTTCACCAAAGGTCTTGGCGATTTCGGCCGACACAATTTTTTGGAATGGGGCCATGTCCACCTTCTCGATCACTTGCATGCCTGACTTCTTCAGGTCGGCCACCACCTTGCCCGCGTTGGACGCATTCAAGTTGCGTTGGTAAGTGGCGGCTTCGCGTGCAGCATCCACCATCACTTTTTGGTAATTGGCCGGCAGGCTGTCGAACTTGACCTTGTTCATGGCCACGACCAGTGGCGAGTAGACGTGGTTGCTCACCGTCAGGTGCTTTTGCACTTCGTAAAACT
Source organism: Limnohabitans sp. 2KL-51 (assembly GCF_003063645.1). GTDB lineage: Bacteria > Pseudomonadota > Gammaproteobacteria > Burkholderiales > Burkholderiaceae_C > Limnohabitans_A. Next base: position 124,963 of record NZ_NESJ01000008.1, on the reverse strand, counting down.
TGGACGACCAGGTCACGTTGATCGGGTGCTCTTGCGCGTCAAACGTGCCGGTTTCCAGCGCGGTGTACAACTCGGCAATTGGCATGGGCGATGGGTTCATGCCCAGCAGCTTGAAGGCCTGGATGTGGTACGGGTTGGGTGTCGAACGGATCTTCAAGCCCTTCAAGTCATCGGGCTTGTTGACCGGGCGCTTGTTGTTGGTGAAGGCGCGCCAGCCGTTTTCCCAGTAGGCCAGGCCCTTCAATCCGTGCGGGGACAATTCGTTGAGCACGCCCGTGCCCACTGCACCGTCGAGCACGTTGTAGGCGTGTTGCGCGCTGCGGAACACAAATGGCAGTTCCATCGCGGCGGTGTTGGGCACGATCCCGTTGAAGTTGGATGCACCGCTGGAGACGATGTCGATCGTGCCGCCGCGTGTGCCGTTGATCATGGCCGCGTCGTTGCCCAACTGGTTGGCTGGGAACACGGTGATTTCCACGTCGCCATTGGTACGTTGTTTGACCAATTCGGCTAATTTCAGGGCGGCGGCGTGCTGGCCGTCGGTGGCGTTGACGGCGTGTCCCATTTTCAGGTTGAATTTGGCTGCGAAGGCGCTGGTGCCAGCAGCAGCCACGAGGCAGGCGAGAAGGATGCGGGAAAGTTTCATGGTTTTGTCTCCAGGTTAAAAAGCGGTCAAAAAAATCAATCGGTGGGCAGCGCGTATTCGTCGGCGCTGAAGACGGTGTGAAACACAGTGCCATCGAACATAGCGATCATGTCCTTGGACACTTCTTTGCTTTTCATGCGCACCTCAGAGGCCAAAGCAATCTCGATGGACTCACGACTGGGATAGCGTACCGATAGCACCATTCCAAAGTGCGGATCGGCCACGTCACTTTCAACCTGGCGAAGAACGCGTACTTCTTGTGCACCAGGAAAGCGGGTCCAAAGTGGGACGAGGTTTTCGCGGATGTAGCGGTTGAACGCCTCCTCCATACCGGGTTTGACTTGGCCCTGAAAGAATGCACAGCGAATGAACATGAGGAAACTTTCTTTAAAAAAATCATAGTGCAGGGTGTCGGTGATCGTGCAACGCCTGAATCGCTTGCAGCACCATGTTCTGAACGGGCTCGGTGATAGTCAGGCGGATGACGTCGGTTTCATCGGCTTGAGGTTTTTCGAGGGTGCGGAACTGGCTGTCAAGCAAGCCGGGTTGCATGTAATGGCCCACACGCTGCTGCATGCGTTTTTGAATCAATTCGAAGTCACCATCGAGGAATACAAAACACACATCGCCCGCTTGTTCGCGGATGCGGTCGCGGTAGATCCGCCTGAGTGCTGAGCACGCCACCACGCGTCCTTGGGCTTGGCCTTGCTCAGGGTCTTGCGACAGATACGCACCAATGCGGTCCAGCCAGGGCCAACGATCGGCGTCTTGCAAGGCAACGCCTGAGCGCATCTTGGCCACACTCTCGGGCAAGTGCAGGTCGTCGCCGTCAACCATGTCGAGGCCCAAGCGCTCGCTCAAGGCGCCAGCCATGGTCGACTTCCCACAACCGGACACCCCCATGACGATCAGGCGCAAAGGGGTCATGCTCATGGTTTCGGGCCTTCGCTCACTACACCAGGCCGAAGCACTCGGGCACAGGCGTGAGCAAGGGCAGGCCAGAAATACCGGCCTGCATGTTGGCAAAAGCCAGATCGGCCATGGCTTGTCGGGTTTCGCTGGTGGCGCTGGCCATGTGGGGGGTCAGCACCACGTTGTTCATGGTCCAGAGCACCTCGGGCACATTCGGTTCGTTGGCGAAAACGTCCAGGCCTGCGCCCGCGATGGTGCCGTTCTGAAGGGCTTCTATCAGGGCCTCTTCATCGACCACACTGCCACGCGCTACGTTGACCAAAAAGCCACGTGGGCCCAGCGCCTTGAGCACATCCGCGTTGATCAGGTGCTTTGTACCTGCGCCGCCAGGTGTGATGGCCACTAGGAAATCCACGTTGGCGGCCAGCTCTGCAGCCGTTGGGAAGAACTTGAAGCCCGATTCGTGCTTTTCGCTGCGAGCGGTGTAGGCAATTGACATGCCGAAAGCCTTCGCCCGCTGCGCGATGGCTTTTCCAATGCGGCCCAATCCAACAATGCCAATGCGCGCGCCAGACACCTTACGGCTAAGTGCCATGGGACCATTTGGCCACCGGCCTGCGCGCACAAACTGGTCTGCTTGCGGGATGGCACGGCCTGCCGACAGCACCAGGCCCATGGCCAGATCGGCCACATCGTCAGTGAGCACGTCAGGCGTGTGGGTCACAGGAATGCCGTGTTCGATGGCTGCTTGCACATCCACCCCGTCGTAGCCCACGCCAAAAACCGCCACCACTTTGGCGTTGGGCAACTGCGACAGCAAACTGCGCGGCACACTGGCTTCGCCCGTGCCGGCCACGCCCACGATGCGCGGAGCCAAGGCGGCGAAAGCTGCTGGGTCGGTCATGTGGGTGCGGTCGTGGACGGTGTAGACCGATTCCAGTGCCTTTTGATAAAAGGGAGGGAGTTTGGCCACAGCCAGCACTTCGGATTTGGACACGTCACACTCCAGTCGGAAACAGATTATGGACAGCGCTGTCCAGAAAATTTAAAAAAAAGCGAGTGTAAAAATTTCTGAATTCTCAAGTTAAATCAAGATGATTCAAGAAAAGATCAGTAATTTCCCTCAAACTTTGGGATAGCGCTATCCTATACAGTTCAGCACCGAATTTTTCTCCGGACTAACCCTTGCCCAACAATTCAGATTCACTGCCCAAGCCTCCCAAGAGTCACCGCGCCACAGGTCGCATCACGCTCAGCGATGTGGCGCGAGCCGCGGGTGTGAGCTCCAGCACCGTCTCCCGGGCACTGCGTGGCGAAAGGGCGGTGGACCCGGCCTTGATCGAGCGGGTGAAAGCGGTCTCCGACAAGCTGGGCTACGTGCCCGACCCGGCTGCGCGGGCGCTCGCCTCGCAGCGCAGCAACCATGTGGCCATCCTGATTCCTCTCTTTTCCAACGCCTTGTTTGTGGACTTGCTCGATGCCGCTCAGAAAACCCTTCGCGCCGCTGGTTACCAAACACTTATGGGCGTGACGCATTACGACGCCAGTGAAGAAGAGCAATTGCTGCGCGAACAACTCCTGCACCGCCCGGCAGGCCTGTTGGTCACTGGGCTCGATCACAACCCGACCACCCGCAAACTCATGAAAAGCAGTCAAGTACCATGTGTGCACCTGATGGACTTGCCTGCTTTACCCGAGGCCGATGCACCGTATTGCGTGGGCTTTCGTCAGACCGAAGCAGGTGCTGCCATGACGAGAAACCTGTTGCGGACAGGGCGCAAGCGCGTTGCCTTTGCCGCCGCGCAGCTTGACCCGCGTGTGATGCAACGGCTGTACGGTTGGCGCACGGCCTTGCAAGAGGCTGGGGTGTATGAGCCGACGCTCGAGTTTTTGAACCCTGCGCCCTCATCGTTGGCTTTGGGCGGGGTGATGTTCGAGCAGATCATGCAGCAACGCCCCGCCGTCGATGCCATCTTTTTTTGCAACGACGATTTGGCGCAAGGGGCGCTGATGGCAGCTTTGCGCCTGGGCGTCTCGGTGCCTTCGCAAGTGGCCATTGCCGGCTTCAACGATTTGACGGGCAGCGATCAGATGCTGCCGCCGTTGACCACCGTGCGTACACCGCGCGCGCCAATCGGGCAAGCCGCTGCAGAGATGCTGTTGTGCTTGATGCGTGGTGAGGCGCCAAGCTGTCCGCAGCTGGACCTGGGCTTTGAAATCGTCCAGCGTCAAAGCACCTGAAATGGTTTTTGGCTTGGCTTGAGGGAGCCCCGACTTCGGGGCGATGGCTTGTGGCATCAAGACGCCTCATCGCGGTCAGGGCGCCGCTCCTAGATGGGTTCAGGTCAACGGCCCGCGCAGCACGTTGATCAATGCTTCGCCGCGGCTCAGGCGGCCGATGTTCTCGGCAAGTGTTTCTTGGCGGCGTTTCACGGTGCCTGCGGTCCAGCCTGACATGTGGGGCGTCATCAGCACGTTGTCCAACGCCGAAAAGTCGTATTTCGAAGGTGAGCAATGAGACTGAGTTGGCGTGGGGTACTGGTACCAAGTGTCGATCACAGCGCCGCCAATCTTACGCGCCTTCAGTGCGTCGTAAAGCGCTTTTTCTTCGATCACCGGGCCACGCCCCACGTTCATCAGCACCGCATCGGATTTCATGCAGGCGATGGCACCTGCATCCACCAATCCTTGCGTGTTTTCGGTCAGCGGCAGGCTCACCACAACGGTGTCGGCCGAGCCCATGAAGTCGTGCAGGCCGTCGAGCGTCCAGCTTTGGTCCACGGTGGCGTGCTCAATGGGGCTGCGGTTGGCCACATACACCCGCATGCCGAAGGCTTTGGCACGCAACGCCACAGTCTGCGCAATGTGACCGAAACCCAGCAGGCCAATCGTTTGCGAGCCCAGCTCGGTTCGCAAAGCGGTGGGGCGGCCAGCCCAATAGGTCCAGTGTTGTTGGCGCAGGTCCTGGTCGGCACGGGCCAGGGGCACATGGCGCGTGAGCAGGGCTGCGATCACGTATTCGGCGATAGCGTTTTCGTGGCCATGGCAATTGGCCAAGCTGCACTGCGCGGGCAGCAAGGCGGTGTTGATGGCGTCGGTGCCCGCTGCTGGCGCATGGAACAGCCGGCCTTTGAGCGGCGCTGGCATTCTGTCGTTCAGCTTGATGCCGATAACAACGTCGGCGCTTTCGTAATGCGCGCACTCGCCAGCGAGGTCGAGTGCATCGCTCAAGTCGAGGATCTGGTGTTCAGGGCCAATGAGCGCCTCAAAACCTTGGCGGAAATTGGCGGCGTTTTGGCCGTGGAAAACAATCTTCAAAGGTGTTGTGTTCATGTGTTCTCGTCTTGTTTTTGCTGTGATGGTGGGTCGTGAGCTGCGTTCTACTATGCCAGATGCACGCGAAGCAAAGTCGCTCTCTGGCTTGAGCAGATGACCGGTCAGCGACAATGACACCCTGTTCTATTTCACGAGAAACATGGCCATGACAGAGCTGAAAAAAGTCATATTGTTCACCGATACCGATGGTCGCGCCCGCTTTCGCGACGAGTGGGTGCCCTTGTCCGAAGGAACGCCCCAAAGCCAGCTGTCGGCCGTGCTGGCCGCAACAGGGTGCCAGTTGCGCCAGAGCCCGGTGGGTTTCCGCAGCAGCTTCCATTGCACTGGCAACCCGCAGTGGTTATTTGTGTTGAGGGGGCAGATGGAGATCTATTTGCAAGACGGCAGCTCGCGTATTTTTGGCCCGGGCGAGTTTTTCTACTCGGCTGACACCTTGCCCGAGGGGGCCACGTTTGATGCCGCGGTACACGGGCATTGGAGCCGTCAGGTCGGGCCCGATCCCTTGGTGACCTTGTTTGTGCGGGATTGAGTTCCACGCAGACAAAAAAAGAGCCCGCATGTGCGGGCTCTTTCAATTCAGGTGTCAGTGTGTGTCAGCGTCCGAAGCCACGGCCACCGCCGCCATTGCCACCTCGATTGCCACCACCGTAGCCACCACCACCACCACCATGGCGGCGACCGCCGCTGGCCAAGCTGTCGATGCTGGTGCGGGTCGGGTCGGGTTGGCCGCTGGTGCGAACGGGCTTGCGGTTAGGCAAGTCCAGACGCGCAAATTGCGTGGTTTTCAATGGATCGATGTGGCGAGGCAACTCGTCGCCATCGTCGCGTCGCCGGTCCTCACCACCGGCGTATTCGCCACCGCCATTGCCGCCCTGAGGGCTGCGACCTGGACCACGACCTTCGGGCCGAGGACCGCGCGGTGCGGGACGGCCTTGGCCATCGCCGCGGTGGTCAAAACGGGGATCGCCCCTTTGCTCTTGGCCACGACCGCCACCTTCACGGTTGCCACCTTCGCGGCGGCCGTCGCCCTGACCTTCAAAGCGCGGGGCGCCTTGTGGGCCCTGCGGCCCATTTCGGCGGGATGGCGGAGGACCGTTGCGCGTTGGACGTGCTGCGCCTTCACCGCGTGCTTGACGTGGGCCTTGACCGCCACCGCCACCGCCACCGCCACCGCCACCGCCAACGCCAACGGCCACTTTGTTGTCACGAATGCGTTGCATCATGTCGCTGCGTGCGGCCTTGGCGGCTGCGGCCATCACATCACGGCTAGGCGGCTTGCCTGCGCCGCCCCACAGGGTCTGGCGACCCATGGCAATGGGCTCGGCCACTTCGCCCGCGTCAGGGCCAAAACCTTCAAGCAACTGGACTGGAATCTCTTGCTTGGTGAAGCGCTCGATGTCCATCATGAAGCCTTCTTCATCTAAACAGACCAAGCTCACAGCCTCGCCACTTGCACCGGCGCGGCCGGTGCGGCCAATGCGGTGCACGTAGTCTTCCGACACGTTCGGGATTTCAAAGTTCACAACGTGTGGCAAGTCTTCGATGTCAATACCGCGTGCCGCAATGTCGGTGGCCACCAAAGCGCGGATGTCACCACTCTTGAAACCGGCCAGCGCTTGCGTGCGGGCAGTCTGGCTCTTGTTGCCGTGCAGGGCCATGGCTTTCACGCCATTTTTGGTCAGGAAATCGGCCACATTGTTCGCGCCAAATTTGGTGCGGGTGAACACCAGGACCTGGCTCCAGTCGTATTTTTGAATGATGTGCAGCAGCACGTCTTTTTTCTTGCTGCGTCCCACGGGGTGGATCACTTGCGAGATGCGCTGCACCGTGGTGTTGCTGGGCGTGACCTGGATGCTCTGGGGGTTCTTGAGCAAGTTGGCCGCCAGTTCGCGGATCTCGTCGCTGAAGGTGGCCGAGAACAACAAGCTTTGCTTGTCTTTGGGCACCAAGGCCAGCACTTTTTTCACGTCATGGATGAAGCCCATGTCCAACATGCGGTCGGCTTCGTCGAGCACCAGAATTTCGATGCTGGACAAGTCCAGGAAGCCCTGGCCTTGCAGGTCGAGCAAACGGCCGGGTGTGGCCACCAAAATGTCCACGCCGCGTTTGATCTTGCTGATTTGCGGGTTCATGCCCACGCCGCCAAAAATCACGGTGGAGTCGAGTTGCAGGTATTTGCCATAGTCACGCACCGACTCTTCGACCTGGGCGGCCAATTCGCGGGTGGGTGTCAGCACCAAAGCGCGGATGGCTTTGCCGCCAAAACGGTTTTTGCCCGGCTCACTCAGGCTCAGCTTGTGCAGCATGGGCAGGGTGAAGGCGGCGGTTTTGCCTGTGCCGGTTTGGGCGCCAGCCAACAAGTCTTGTCCAGCCAGAACGGCAGGAATGGCTTGGGCTTGGATGGGGGTAGGGGTGTCATAGCCGAGCTCGCGCACAGCTTGCATGAGGGCCGGAGCCAGATTCAATTCTTCAAAGTTCATTTTTACAGAGCGCCATGTCCGGCGCGGGTATCGGCTCATTCAACTGCTGTTGGCAGTGTCCAGTGTTGGCCGATAGTTCTTAAGGTGGGCATGGAAAACCGCAGGCGCTTGTTTTGAGCGTTGCCTGGGTCAGGCCCCAGCAGGAGTGCTGATGTTGCGGCGACTGGCGGCCACAACGGTCGTGATTGTGACACAAAGCGGGCGGAGCGCTAAAAGCACCCCATCCCACAGATGCTCAAGGATGGGGGGTGAGGCTCAGTTGAAGCCTGCGATGGCCTTGACTTCGAGGTATTCCTCCAAGCCAAAGCGGCCCCATTCGCGGCCGTTGCCCGACTGCTTGTAGCCGCCAAACGGGGCGGTGCGTTCGTTGGGCACACCGTTGAGGTTGATGTTGCCCGCACGCAGCCGACGGGCCACAGCGCGCACGCGGTCCTTGTCGCCACCGGACACATAACCGGCCAGGCCATAAGGCGTGTCGTTGGCCATGCGAATGGCATCTTCGTCGTCGGCGTAACCGATGATGACCAACACCGGGCCGAAGACTTCTTCGCGGGCAATGGTCATGTCGTTGCGCACATTGCCAAAGATGGTGGGGCGCACCAGATAGCCCGCGCTGTAACCCTCAGGGCGCCCGGGGCCGCCAGCGACCAGCGTGGCACCTTCCTCGATGCCCTTGGCAATCAGGCACTGAATTTTGTGCCACTGGGTCTCGTTGACCACGGGGCCCATTTGCGTGTCGTCGGCGCGCGGGTCACCGGCTTTGGTCTTGCCGGCCACGGCCTTGGCGATCGCCATCACTTCGTCCATGCGCGACTGCGGTACCAGCATGCGGGTGGGCGCATTGCACGACTGGCCCGAGTTCAAGAACACATGGGCCACGCCGCCGCTGACGGCTTTTTGGAAGTCCGCGTCGTCCAGGATGATGTTGGGCGACTTGCCGCCCAGCTCCTGGCTCACGCGTTTGACGGTGGGGGCCGAGCGTTGGGCCACATCGATGCCTGCGCGGGTCGAGCCGGTGAAGGACATCATGTCGATACCCGGGTGCTCGCTCATGGCCGCACCCACATCCGGACCCATGCCATTGATCAGGTTGAACACCCCGGCAGGCACGCCTGCTTCATGCAGGATTTCGGCAAAAATCAGCGCACAGCTGGGCGTGTATTCAGAGGGCTTGAGCACCATGGTGCAGCCTGCGGCCAAAGCCGGAGCCACTTTGCAGGCGATCTGGTTCAGGGGCCAGTTCCAGGGGGTGATCATGCCCACCACACCAATGGGCTCGCGCACCACTTCGGCGTTGCCAATGGTTTCTTCAAAGGCGTAGTCCTTGAGCACGCCCAACGTGGCCACGATGTGCCCCAGACCTGCGCCGACCTGCATCTTTTCGGCAAACGCCAAAGGCGCACCCATTTCGTCAGAAACCGCCGCGCCCAAGTCTTTGGCGCGGGTCTTGTAGACCTCGATGATGCGGGTCAAGAGCGCGATGCGTTCTTCGCGGGTGGTCTGGCTGAAGGACTCAAAAGCACGCCGTGCGGCGACCACTGCCTTGTTCACGTCGTCGGCGTTGCCCAAGGCAATGTCGTACAGGGCTTGTTCGTTGGCGGGGTTGATCACGGTGCGGGTTTTGGCCTGCGAGGGCTCGACCCATGAGCCGTCGATGTAAAACTTCAGATGTTGGACCATGGTGTACCAGAGGTAGATTGAAACGAAATCTGTTTTACAGGGGAATCCGTTTCCTGTCTGTACACCTTGGCGACACGCCATGGGTTGAAACCCCACTGTCGCTGGCTGGGTAAGTGCCCTAAACTGGCACGCACCCATTTTTTGAGAGAGCCTTATCTATGAACACCAGATTATTGCGCCGTCCCTTTATTCAGCTGAGCTTGCTGGCACTGGCGCTCGGTCTGACAGGCCCTGTTTGGGCGCAGGCTGCCAAGTGGCCGTCCAAGCCCATCAAGATCGTGGTGGCTTTTCCACCCGGCGGCTTGACCGATGCCTATGCCCGCAATTACGGCGAATACTTGTCGGGCAAGCTGGGGGTTCCGGTGGTCATCGAAAACAAACCCGGCGCGGGAGCCATCATTGGTATTGATTCGGTGGCCAAGTCACCCGCCGATGGTTACACCTTTGTCATGAGCACATCGGGCACGTTTTGGCAAAACCGCGTTCTTTATTCCAAACTGCCTTACAACCTGGACAAAGACCTCACGCCCGTGACTGTATTCCCGTCCGGCCCCCTGGTGGTTGGCATCCCCGACAAGATCCCGGCCAAGAACATGGCCGAGTTCGTGGCCTGGGCCAAAAAGAATCCAACCTCCATGGGCACCTATGCACCGGGCTCGTACCCGCACATGTTGGCCGACCAGACCAACCGCCAGCAAGGCACCAGCATCCAGTCGGTGCACTACCGGGGTGAAGCGCCCATGTGGCTAGACGTGGCCTCGGGCCAGTTGCAAGTGGCTGTGGGCAGCTATCAGGCTTTCAACACCATGTCCACCCGGGGCTTGCGCCCCATTGGTGTGACCGGCAGTTACAGATCGCCCAAACTGCCCGATGTGCCCACATTGACTGAGCAGGGCAACACCGAAAAACTCGTCACGCTCGAAGGTGGCTTGCCTCTTGTGGCTCCTGCAGGCACACCCGAAGCCGTGCTCAAACGCATGGCTGACGAAGCCGTGGCTTGGGCCAACACCGACAAAGCCGCCAAGCTGCGCGAGACCTTCGCCATCCCCAACAAGCCCAAAAACCTGGCCGACACCCGAAAAGACTGGGAAGGCGAAGTGCCTGTCTGGATCAAGCTGGCGGTGGACCTCGGTATCAAGCTCGATTGAAGGGCATGCGCTGAAATCGTGATCTGTTGCATACCATAGGGGTTGTGTGGGCGATCAAAGATCGCGGTTTAATCATTCCCTATGAACAAAACCGACCAGATGAGTTTTTTCGGCTTTGAGGCCGACGCAGCCGAAACTGTGCCTTCCAAGGAGACCCAAACGGCCATGTCCCAAGTGGCATCGACTGTGGCAGTGACGCCTTTGTCGGTGTATGCGGCTGTTGCGCCGTCAGAGGCCATGACCAGTTCAGCCCCCAGCGACTTAGAAGCCATGGCCCAAAACCTGGCACAGCACCCTGACTTTCGGGTACTGCGGCGGCTGGTACCGCGCACTGATTACGGACCTTTGAGCGGTCAAGCCACACGGCGTGTGATCGTGCTCGACACCGAAACCACTGGGCTCGACAGCAAAAATGAGAAAGTGATTGAGCTGGCCATGCTGTCTGTGCTGGTGGACTTGGCCACAGGTTTGCCCATAGGCCCGGTCACCATTTACGAGTCGTTTGAAGACCCGGGCAAGCCGATTCCGGCCCAGATCACCGAGATCACGGGCATCGACGACAGCATGGTGCGGGGTTTGCGCATCGACGATGCGGAGGTCACGGCGCTGGTGGAGCAGGCCGACCTCGTCGTCGCGCACAACGCCGGATTTGATCGGCCGTTTGTCGAGGCGCGTTTCCCGGTCTTTGCGGGCAAGGCGTGGGGTTGTTCTTTTCAAGGGATCGATTGGAAAAAAGAGGGTAGCGGCTCGGCCAAGCTGGAGTTTTTGGCCTCAGAGCGCGGCTGGTTTTACGACGCGCACCGGGCGCAGGTGGACTGCCACGCTTTGCTCCAGGTGTTGGCGTCGCCGCTGGCCGATGAACAAACGGGTTTGGCGCGCCTGCTGGCAGGTGCAGACCAGACGCGCTACAAGCTGCGTGCGACCGGTGCGCCCTTTGAGGCCAAAGACAAGCTCAAAGCCCGGGGCTACCGCTGGGACGCCGAAGGCCGTGTGTGGTGGTGCAGTTTGGCTTCGGACGATCTGCTGGATGCGGAGTGCGACTGGTTGCGCGCCGAGGTCTATGGCCAGCGCAGCGCCCGGGTGCAGCTCGAAGCGATGGACAGCCGGGTGCAGTTTTCCAGCCGTTCGGGCCAGTTGAAGGAGCGGGCGGTCTGATTTTTCATGCACAAGCCTGGCAAGCTGGGATAATGTTGGGTTGCACATACCGCACCTGACCCCACATGCAGGTTCGCGGTGCAGAGCCGACGCCCTTGGGGTGCCCGGTTTCTGTCCATTTTTATTCAGGGTGACTCATGGCTCAATACGTATTTTCGATGAACCGGGTTGGCAAGATCGTGCCCCCGAAGCGTCACATTCTCAAAGACATTTCGCTGTCTTTCTTCCCCGGTGCCAAGATTGGCGTATTGGGTACCAACGGCTCTGGCAAGTCCACGTTGCTCAAGATCATGGCGGGCATCGACAAAGAGATCGAGGGCGAAGCCATTCCGATGGCGGGCCTGAAGATCGGTTACCTGCCGCAGGAACCCATCATGGACCCTGAGCAGACCGTGCGCGAAGCCGTGGAAAGCGGCATGGGCGAAGTCAAGGCCGCGCAAGCCCGCTTGGAAGAGGTGTACGCCGCCTACGCCGAAGAAGACGCCGACTTTGACGCATTGGCCGCCGAGCAGGCCAAGCTCGAAGCCATCATTTCCACTGCGGGCGATGCCTCAGAGCACCAGCTGGAGATTGCCGCCGATGCGCTGCGCCTGCCCGCTTGGGACGCCATCATAGGCAAACTGTCAGGCGGTGAAAAACGCCGCGTGGCCCTGTGCCGCTTGTTGCTGTCACGCCCCGACATGTTGCTGCTGGACGAGCCGACCAACCACTTGGACGCTGAAAGCGTGGACTGGCTCGAGCTGTTTTTGCAGCGTTTTTCGGGGACCGTGGTGGCCATCACCCACGACCGTTATTTTCTGGACAACGCCGCCGAGTGGATTTTGGAACTCGACCGGGGATCCGGCATTCCTTACAAGGGCAACTACTCCAGCTGGTTGGAGCAAAAAGACGCCCGTTTGGCCACCGAGCAGCGCACCGAAGATGCCCGCTCCAAGGCCATGAAGAAAGAGCTGGAGTGGTCGCGTGCCAACCCCAAGGGCCGTCAGGCCAAAAGCAAGGCGCGTCTGGCCCGCTTCGAAGAGTTGAGCGACTACGACTACCAAAAACGCAACGAGACCCAGGAGATCTTTATCCCTGTGGCTGAGCGTTTGGGCAACGAGGTGTTCGAGTTCAAGAACGTCAGCAAGTCTTTTGGCGACCGTTTACTGATCGACAACCTGAGCTTCCAGGTGCCTGCGGGCGCCATCGTGGGCATCATCGGCCCCAACGGTGCCGGTAAATCGACCCTGTTCAAGCTGATCGCCGGCAAAGAGCAGCCCGACAGCGGCGAGGTGAAGATTGGCCAGACCGTGCGCATGGCCTTTGTGGACCAGAACCGTGATGACCTGGACAACAGCAAGACCGTTTGGGAAGACGTCTCGGGCGGACTGGACATCATCAACGTGGGCAAGTTCCAGATGGCCAGCCGCGCGTATTGCGGGCGCTTCAACTTCAACGGTGGCGACCAGCAAAAGAAGGTCGGCATGCTGTCGGGCGGTGAACGCGGCCGCTTGCACTTGGCCAAAACCCTGATCGAAGGCGGCAACGTGTTGCTGCTGGATGAACCCTCCAACGACTTGGACGTGGAAACCTTGCGTGCGCTGGAAGATGCGCTGCTGGAATTCGCAGGCTCGATCATGGTCATCAGCCACGACCGCTGGTTCCTGGACCGCATTGCGACGCACATTCTGGCCGCCGAAGGCGACAGCCAGTGGGTGTTCTTTGACGGCAACTACCAAGAGTACGAAGCCGACAAAAAGCGCCGTCTGGGCGAAGAGGGCGCCAAGCCCAAGCGCGTGCGCTTCAAGGCTTTGAAGTAATTGGTGAAATGAAACAAAAAAACGGGTCCTTAGGGCCCGTTTTTTATGCGCGAAGGATGCTGCTTCAGTTCAGCTTGGGCTGTGGCTGTCCAGATGCGCGATCACTTCCAGGCGCAACGCTTCGAGTTGCGGGGCCAGTTGGCCATAAGCGGTGCGCACCTCGCTGGTTTCACCGTGCTTGCTCAGGCCTTCGACCATGACCACCTGTTCGACCAGACTGTCAACGCAAAAAACGGGCGTGAAGCCCTTGAGTTGATGCAGGATGCGGTTGGCTGCGTACACATCGCCTTTGTCCAGCAACTCTTGCAGTTGGGGCAAATCATCGCTCAGGGTTTGCTGCAGCGTCTTGAGCAGGGACAATACGCCATTGGCATCACCAATGAATTCCATGGCCCGCTCAATGGACAAATAAATCGGCTGAGGTGTTTGGCTCATGAGACGAAGTTACAAGTGAATACAGAAATCACGTAAGCAAATGAAACGTGTTAACGCCACATTCTAGTCAAGCAAAGCGGTTAAGCCCGCCTCGGGCTCAAACCGTTTGTTTTTGAACATCAAACGGCTGGGGCCGGGGAAGGCAGCTTGCCGGACCGAGTGACGCGGATCCCCCGGGTAGCAAATGGTGCGGACGCCGTCTTGGTCAAACGGCTCAGGCTCGACCACCGGAGGGCGGCGGCTTTGCGCCTCGGCCAGCACGCTTTGGGCATGCGGGTGGCGGCTCAGGTGCACGAGGCTCATGATTTGGGGTGGAGCCAGCTCGATCTCGCGGTCCCAATAGCGCTGTAGCGCCTGGCGCGGTTGTATCCAGAGCACCTCTGTGGCCTCAAAGTTGTCGTGTTCAGCCAACTGGTTGTCGGGCACTTGGGTGACAAAAAACCGGGTGTCAAAGCGCTTGTTGGTGACCGAGGCCTGACGCGGTGTGATCCAGCGACACCAAGGCAAAAGATGTTCGGTGTGCAAAGTCAGCGCTTGCGAGTGGAAGGCCTCGTGCCAGTTCTGCCCGCTCAAAAGGGCTTGCACTAAGGACTGAGACAGTGGCTCGGCATGCTGGGCACAGCCCAAAAGGACGCGACATTCTTCGTAGGCCTCGCGCATGGCCGCCACAAAGAGGCCAGAGGCGCGTGCGGCAGGTATATCGGGTTCGCCTAGCCTTTCTTGTAAGGTGGCGCTGTTTTGGCTCAGGCGTTGCAACCAGGCAGGGTGCTGGTCTGCCGGGTCGAGTTTGCCGCCTGGAAACACATAGACCCCGCCCAGCACGTTCGAGGCCTGATGCCTGCGCATCAACAGCACCTGCAAGCCGCCCGGACCATCGCGCAGCATGACCACAGTGGCGGCGTCCAAGGGGGCGGTGGTGAGGATTTCGGTATTCAATTCCATAAGGTTATCAATCGGGTAACAGGCAGTGCCAGGGGGCTGGTTTAAAGTCCATGCGCAGCGGGCAGCAGGGTGATTGGAGCCAGATTAGCAGATGAATCAGGTCAGCCCCGTTTTTCAATGTCACAAGGAAAACACATGAGCATCGATTTCAAAGGCCGCGTGGCCATCGTCACGGGCGCCGGCGGCGGTTTGGGCAAGCAGCACGCGCTGGCGCTGGCCGCACGCGGGGCCAAGGTGCTCGTCAACGACCTGGGCGGCGATGTGCATGGTGTGGGCGGCTCGGTCTCTGCCGCGCAGGCGGTGGTCAATGAAATCCGCGCAGCGGGCGGCGAAGCCTTGGCCAATGGCGCATCGGTGACGGACTTTGAAGCCGTGAAGGCCATGGTTAACCAAGCGGTGGACGCCTGGGGCAGGGTGGACATTTTGGTCAACAACGCGGGTATCTTGCGCGACAAGAGCTTTGCGAAGATGGAATTGGCCGACTTCAAGCTGGTGATGGATGTGCACGTCATGGGGGCGGTGCACTGCAGCAAAGCCGTCTGGCCCCTCATGCAGGCACAAAACCATGGGCGCATCGTCATGACCACCTCGTCCAGCGGGCTCTATGGCAACTTTGGTCAAGCCAATTACGGCGCGGCCAAGATGGCGCTGGCGGGCCTGATGCAAACCCTGTCGATTGAGGGTGAAAAACACAACATCCGCGTCAACTGCCTGGCCCCCACTGCAGCCACTCGCATGACCGAAGGCCTGATGCCCGAAGCGGTGCTGCAAGCCCTGGACCCCAGCGCCGTGGTGCCCGCCATGCTGGTCATGGTCAGCGACGATGCCCCCAACCGCACCATCATTTGCGCAGGCGCAGGCAGCTTTGAGGTGGCGCACATCACGCTCACGCAAGGCGTGTACTTGGGCACCGGCCCCGACACCGCCGATCGCCTGGCCGAGGCCATGGCGCAGGTGACCGACCGCCAAGGCGAAATGGTGCCCCGTGCCGGTTCAGAGCAAGGGACGCTGGAAGTGGGCAAGGCCATGAAAGCGCATTGAATCTCAATGCCCCCCAACCCCGCGAGTCCAATATTCACCCACCCATATCCCTGCACAACAATGATCAAAACGCTCTTCGCCTGGGTACTTTATTTGGCGTCTGGCCTCTCACACGCCACCAACAACTACCAAGACTGGTGGTGGAATCCCACCCAAAGCGGCATGGGCCTGAACGTCGGCCAGCAAAACGACACCATCTTTGTGGCGTGGTTCAACTATGGTGACGACACCAAAGCCAGCTTTCTTACCATGGGGGGTGTCTTGAGTGGCAACACCCTGACGGGCACTTTGTTCCGCGGCACGGGCCCTGTGCCTGGACCCAACTACAACCCCGCGCTGGTCAAACAAACCGCTGTGGGCACGGCAACGCTCACTTTCAACTCCAACACCGATGCCACGCTCACCTACAGCTACGACAACAAAAGCGGGAGCATGGCGTTGCAACGGTTCAGCTTTGCCAGTCCCAATCTGAATCAGACCTGGAAGGCTATAGACAGCTTGGCCTTATCGGGCTGTGCCAATCCCAGTGTGAATGGTGAGCTGACGATAACCGCCATTCACAAAGGACAACAAGGAACAGGCTCCAACTTCACGATAACGACCTCACAACTGGACGGCAGCAATATGTGCGTGAGTTCTATGACGGGTCAGCCTGCTGGCTCCAGATTCAGCGCAACGGGGAAAATTGTTTGCGAGGATGGATTCAGTGCCAACGTCAATATTGATGACATGAACATCCAGTCGGATTATTTGAATTTGTCGTATACCTTCAGTGAGATGCAGGGCAACAGCAATTTGCGCTCTTGTGTACGCAAAGGCAACATGGCGGGCGTTGTCCAGAAAGTGGCCACACCAAGCTACGACTTTAAAACAGCCTTCCAAAATCGAATACTGACAGGCGGCAGCAAAACGTTCAATGCCACGGGCGATTGCAAAGGGACGTTTTCCATCTCGGACTCACCCGCGTTCAAAACCACCTGGAATGGACAGGCCGCCTACGCTGTCGGGACGACTGAAATTGTCAACATATCCAACTGCAGCTTGGGTTTTTCGGGCACTCAAACCAACATCACCTATTACGACATGAACTTTGTAGAGTTGGCAAAATCCCACTCTGATGGGTCCTACAGCGAATACGTCAAATCATCCCAGCCCACGTCACTCAAAGTGGGTGACACAGGAACCTTAGGCACATGGACGCACTGGAACAACACCAGCAAATCCGTCAAGTATGAGATTGATGTCCACAGCTATGTTGTTGAGTCCGACACAACAAATTCTGTGATTTTTAATCTGATCGACCGCACGTACGACAACAACAACCAATTGGAAATCACCAGCCAGCTTCGCTTCCGATTGAGTTCAACGGGCGTTTTGGAGTGGCACTCAGTAACCGTTGACTTCGTCAATAACCAGGGCCGCTTGGTTCTGCAGTGACCCCTCATTTTGGAGACAAGCCATGAAGCGAGGGTGTACAGAGTTTTGTGTAAACGGGGCTGCGATCAGTCCTTGGGTATCCTGCCTTTGTTCTGAATGGTCAGGGTTACTGCGGCTTTCCAAGCTCTGAGCGGCAGCATCCACTTCTTGTTGATGTTGTTCAGCGCCAAATAGAACAATTTCAGCAAGGCCTCATCGCTTTGGAATGAACACCGGCTCTTGGTCACCTTGCGCAGGCTCATGTTCTGTGCCCAGGCCTTGGAGCAATGGACCTAAATTACAAACATGTCAAGACTGTGAGCGAGCGTTTGTTGGCCAGCGCCATGGCGACCATGGACGAAGGGTCAAAAACGGCTATTTCGGTGATGCTGGTGGCCCACTCGGTGAAGACCTTCACCATGTGCTTTCTTCCCGTGCAATGATGGGCTGGTTTGATGCCCACTTGACGCCCCAAAATAGCGACATGTTTAAGAGCATTCAATCTTTGGACAGAACTGCCCACCCTCCTGTGGGAAGTGCAAATTTGAAGCATCAATGATGCTTCAAGCGGCAAATTTAAATTCTATTTAAGAAAAAGTCTCGACGGTTCCGTCGAGTGCCATTAATCCTAAATGTGTACCCATGGCGGGGAATTTTTCTTGCAACTGACGCTTGAACTCCAGTAGCGCCTCTTTATGTGTTGCTGCTTCAATAGCTGGTGTAGCCACTTTCGCATCACCATACGCAATTTTCGCAGCGCCGCAATCACGGTGATTGACGACAATCACTTTCTTAATATTGTGAAGTTGTATCGAAGCCCCCAAGTTTTCCCAGAAGGTTTTGCTCCATTCTTTGAAAGCCGGAGCGACTACACCAATCGATGCACCAGCAACAGTGAAAGCGCTGTATTTCCCGCTCAAACCATCGCTTGATTGTTTTTTATTGACAAGATCCTGAAACCTTGGATCGATACAAGACAAAACCATTGCCTCATAGTTGCCAGACGCAGCTTGTGCCCCGGTTGACATTAGACCCATCGAACTGAAGAGAACAGCACCGCCGGCTATGCGCATAAATTCGCGTCGCGAGTTCACATGAGGCATCATGTCGCTGCAGCACAGAGGTTTGTAGACGGAATAACTATTTTTTGATTTCATCATCAGCCTCAACGATTTTTAAATAGAGTTTCTGTTTCAATAAAAGTTAAGTTTAGCGTCAATTTAGTGGTGAAGCTGAGTGAAGCCATAAATCCAATGAAAAAAGTAGGGCAGCCTTGATTCGATCTTCTTATGAATTATGGAGCGGCCCAGCTCGACGTGCCGGTTCAGCACCAGCAAAATCGACCGGGCTGCACAGTGTGAGCTTGAGCACGCAGGCTGGCACCATCCTTTGGGTGGCCAACGCCTGCTGAATGTGCACCGCAGCCCGCGCGAGCGCTACATTGCGCGGCAGCTTGGTCTGGGCTTGGACCTGTGGCGAGACCAGGGCGCTGGGCGAGTGTTGGCGGCAATCATGGCTTCATTCCCCACTCTGCTAGGCGCTTCTTGGCGTATTTTGCAGCTGAATCATCAGCCTGGGATTTCAAATACTGTGCAAAGTATTTTCCCGCCGCTTGGCGTTGCCCAAGGCCTTCGTTGGCAATGCCTTTCAAAAAGGCTGTTCCAGCGTCACCAGGCAACAACCGATCAAACTGCTGAAGATCTGCCAACGCACCGGCGGGATCTTTCTGGGCCAAGCGCACGCTGGCTGTGAGCTTGACCGCCTGCGCTTCTTGCGGATAGATCTCGCGGGCCGTCTGTGCATACCGACGGGCTTGAGAAAGCTTTCCCATGGCGTGTTGGCATTGGGCCATGCGCAAATTGGCAGCGTAGTCGGTGGGTGCATGTCGCAGTGCGGCGGCGAACTGTCGCTCAGCCTCTGGTAGCTGCTTGCGAGACAGTGCGGTTTCGCCGTTCTGACAGGCCAGCACAGTAGGCTGAAGACGGCGCAAGCCGGCGGTGCTGTCCATGAAGCGCTCACGACCATGAGGCCGACTTAGGCTCGCGGCATACACGGTTTGCGCCAAGCGTGCAGCGGTGTCCCTGCGCTCTTGACTTAGCGGGTGCGAGGCGAACATGGTCTCCAAGATATTGGGCTTGCCTTTTTCAGTGGCCAGCAGCAATTCGTGGAGCTGCGTCATGCCTTGGGCGGGGTAACCAGCTGCCACCATGTAGTTCTGTCCCAGCGCATCGGCTTCGCGTTCATGACTACGGGAATATCGGGCCAGCAGAGCGCTGGCGCCGATCTGACCACCCAGGTCGATCAGGGGGCTCCATTTGGAGTCATTGAAGGCCACCGACAATCCAATCAATGCCGCAGAGGTGACCAATTCCTGGCCTTGGCTTTGTGCCGAGTGACGGGCATTGACGTGGCCCATTTCATGACCCAGCAAAGCGGCCAGCTGTGCCTCGTCCTGCATTTCAAGCATGATGCCTCGCGTCACGCCCATGGTGCCGGCGGGGAAGGTATAGGCATTCACGTAGTTGGCATTGAGAACGCGTGCCGAAAAGCTGACATCCTGTCGTTGGGCCTGCGGGCGCAGCCGCTGCAGTACATCGGCCACGTAGTTGTTCACTGCGGCGTCTTGAACAACGCCCAGATCGGCGGAAAACTGGTGCGGAGCGTGCTCTTTATCGACTGCACGTTCGTCGGCACGAGACATGCCGACAAGGATCTTTTTCCCGGTCACGGGCGAGGTGCTGCAGCCGCTGCTCAACCCGCCGAGTGTTGAGGTGGCAGCAAACAGCCACAGCGTATCGCGTCGGCTGAGTCGATTGCGCGCCAGCCGTCGGTCCAGTTGGTGCGGCGCAGCAGTGTCATCATGACTCATGGTTTTGCTCCAGCAAAATGTGTTGGCATCAGTCTCAACCAGCTTAGCAACAAATGGAAAGGGCTGTTTGTACCAAAAATGACAGACGATACAGAATGACTTTTGTTATCAGAAAAATTGGGGTCAAAAAATTGGGGTTAATTACGGATTTTTTCACAGTTGCACTTGAAGCGTGTTTGAGTCGCTTCTCAAAATGGAGTCCGCCATGGGCAGCTTGCTCTTGAGAACGCCAAAAGCCCTTTTTCAAACCCAGCCCTGCCGCCACACACTGTCATCTTGCAAGTCCCGCCAAGAAATGATTTGCGTGACTTTGGAAAACACAGCCTCAATCTCCACAAAAATCACGGAGTCGGTCGCCAGATCAGGTTGGATCGCTCGGCTGACCAAGAAATGCTTTTGTTTGACCACAGGCTAAACAGCAGTTCATTTGGTCAGTAGCAGTTTTTTAGGATTCAGGGGATTCATAGGTCAAAAACTTCAGCGTCTGTTCTGCATTTCGCGCGCCACTGCTTCGGCCAACTCAATCACCGCCATGGCGTAGTAGCTGCTCCAGTTGTAACGGGTGATGGCGTAGAAGTTTTCTGTGCCGGCCACGTAGCTGGGGGCATCGGGTCCATTGAGCAGTTCGATCAAGGCCAGTGGGCCGTTGTGTTGGAGCGCGGCCCCACTGAGTGCTGCGCCTTTGCCCACAAAGTTGGCCACGCTGAACGTTGGCAAGATGTCGGGGGCCAGCAGGCTGTCCATGTCGGTTTGACCGGGTGTCAGGCCGACCGGGTAGTGCGTGGGCATGCCGGGGCGCCAGTCAAAGGCTTTGAAGTAATTGGCCACTGAGCCAATGGCGTCCGTGGGGCTGCCAAACAGGTCGATGCGCCCGTCGCCATCAAAGTCCACGGCAAATTTGGCCCAGCTGGATGGCATGAATTGCGGCAGGCCCATGGCCCCGGCATAGCTGCCCCGGATGGCCAGAGGGTCGGCTCCGCTGCGCGAGGTGAGTAGCAAAAATTGCTCCAGCTCGCTTTGAAAAAAAGCCTGGCGTGAAACCGCCCGTGGGTGGGCACTGGGGAAGTGAAAAGTCAGCGTGGCCAGTGCGTCGAGGATGCGGAAGTTGCCGGTGTTTTGGCCGTAAAGTGTTTCCACCCCAATGATGCCGACGATCACCGATGCGGGCACGCCGTATTCACGCTCGGCCCGCTCCAAAGCGCTGCGGTGGTTTTGCCAAAAGCGTGCGCCGGCCTGGATGCGTGTGGGTTCGATGAAGCGGGCGCGGTATGCGGCCCAGTTTTTGGCGGTGGGGCTGCTGGGGGGCAAGACGAAACGTTCAACCGAAGGCAGACGTTTGGCTTGGCCCAGGGTGTTTTTGAGCCAGATGGGGTCTAGCTGCAAGCGTTGGGCCGCATCCTCAGCCCATGCTTGGGTTTGGACAGAGCTTTCGAGGGGAATGCCCGCGACGGCTGCTTTTTTGGCAGAGGGTGCGGATTTGGTTTTGGCCGTTTTGCTTGGACGGCGCTGCTGAGGCTGGGCTTTGGCGGGCGGGGGGCTGATGGCTTTTTGCCGCTTGGGGGCGTCTTGGGCAGGTTGTGCGCTGACGGGTGCAAGGGCCGTCAACGCGACGATCAGCAGGGCCAGACCCATGGGCATCCACCTGGGCCCAGGTTTGTGCGGGATCGGTTGGAGGCAGGTTTTGAACGCTTGCATTGCCGTGAGTTTAAACGCCGCTCGCGTGGGTCCGTGCTAAGCTGGAACTTGTAAAAAAACAGATCAATTCTTCAAAAACAACAGCCTTGTTGGCTGTGATGCATCGGGAAGACACATTCATGGGCGCGACAGGTTATTTCACCCACCCAGCTTGTTGGCATCATGAAATGGGTGCGGGTCACCCTGAGTGCCCGGAGCGCTTGGGGGCCATCGAAGACCGCTTGCTCATCAGTGGCGTGGACATGGCGCTGCAAAGGCGCGAGGCCACGCCTGCCTCTTTGGCCGACATTGAGCTGGCCCACGGCCGCATGCATGTGGCGGCTTTGCGTGGTTTGGGTGATGCCCTGCGCGAAGACATCGCCGCAGGCGGCCCCACGCACTCCAGCCTGGACCCCGACACGATGATCAATGTCCACACCTGGGATGCGGCTTTGGCCGCGGCGGGTGCCGCCCTGGATGCTACAGACGCCGTGCTGGCCGGAGAGCTTGAGAACGCCTTTTGTGCCGTGCGCCCACCGGGTCACCACGCTTGCCGAGACAAGGCCATGGGATTTTGCTTTTTTAACAACGTGGCCATCGCCGCCAAATATGCTCTGGAGCGCCATGGCCTCAAAAGGGTGGCGATTGTGGACTTTGACGTGCACCACGGCAACGGCACCGAGGACATCGTGGCGGGCGACGAGCGCATCTTGATGGTGAGTTTTTTTCAGCATCCGTTTTATCCGGAAGGTGGCTCGACATCTCAAGCCGCCAACTTGGTCAACTTACCTGTGCCCGCCTACACCCGGGGCATGGACATCCGCGAGTTGGTGGACATGCTGTGGATGCCGCGCCTGGAGGCGCACAAACCAGAGCTGATTTTCATCAGCGCGGGTTTTGATGCCCACCGCGAAGACGACTTGGGCCAGATGGGGTTGGTGGAGCAGGATTACGCGTGGCTCACCCAGCGCATTAAGGACGTGGCGCTGCGCCATGCCCAAGGGCGCATCGTCAGTTGCCTGGAAGGCGGTTACAACCTCAGTGCCTTGGGCCGCAGCGTGGAAGCGCATTTACGAGTGCTGGCCGACGTTTGAGCAACGGCTTTGGGCACAATGTTGGCATGACCGATTCAACTGCCTCCTCCTCGACCGACCTGCTGCTGCACGAGCGCGATGCGCGTGGTGTGCACCGGTTGACCCTCAACAGCCCCGTCAGCTTCAATGCTTTGAGTGAGGCCATGCTGGATGCCCTGCAGCAATCCCTGAATGCGATCGCGCAAGACGAGCAGGCCCGAGTGGTGGTGTTGGCTGCAGCAGGCAAGGCTTTTTGCGCGGGTCACAACCTCAAGGAAATGCGAGCCCAGCCCGAGCTGGCTTACTACCAACAACTCTTCGCCCAATGCAGCCGCATGATGATGGCGATTCAAAAGCTGCCGGTGCCCGTGGTCGCCCGCGTGCAAGGCTTGGCGACGGCGGCAGGTTGCCAGCTGGTGGCGCAATGCGATTTGGCCGTTTCGGCAGACAGCGCCACTTTTGGGGTGAACGGGATTGATGTGGGTTTGTTTTGCGCCACGCCCAGCGTGCCGCTGGTGCGCAACATGCACGCCAAGCAAGCCATGGAGATGCTGCTCACAGGGGGCTTCATCTCGGCCGCCGAGGCCCAAAGCCGGGGGCTGGTGAACCGTGTGTGTGCAGCGGCTGAGCTGGATGCGCAGGTCGATGAGCTGGTGAATGCCATCCTGTCCAAACCGCGTGAGGCGGTGCGGGTGGGCAAGGCCTTGTTCTACCAACAACGCGAGATGGGCATCGAGGCGGCTTACCAGCTGGCTGGGCAAACCATGGCCTGCAACATGGTGCACGACGTGGCGCAAGAGGGTGTGCAGGCGTTCATCGACAAAAGGGCACCTTCATGGCGGGCATGAGCAATATGGCGGTGGTCGATCCGATGGGTTTGGTCTATGCCCTGGCGCGGCCAGAGTCCTTGATGGCCTTGGGTGCTTTTGCGGTTTGTCTGGTGCTGGCCTGGCTGATGGTCTGGGGCGTGCGCCGGGTGTTCAGTGGTCAGGACATGGCCATTTTGCTGGGCCGCAAACTGATCGATGGGGTGCTGTTTCCGGTGCTGCTGCTCGGGCTGACGTTTGTGGCTCGCACGTTGCTGACTCTGCAGCAGCCTGCACCTTTGTTTGCGGTCTTGTTGCCAGTTTGCATATCGCTGGCGGTGATCCGTTTAGGCGTAAAGGTGCTGCAAGTGGCGTTTTCCAATGCGCCCTTTGTGCGGGTGCTGGAGCGCACGATTTCATGGTTTGCCTGGGGCGCGGTGGTGCTGTGGGTCACGGGCATTTTGCCGCTGGTGCTGAACGAACTGGACCAGATCGGCTGGAAAATCGGCGGCAGTGTGCTGTCGGTGCGCACCCTGATTGAAGGGGCGCTCACCGCTGGCGCGGTGTTGATCGTTGCGCTGTGGGTGTCGGCCGCCATCGAGGCGCGTTTGCTCAAGTCGGCCACGGGCAGTGATTTGTCTTTGCGCAAGGTCATCAGCAACACAGTGCGGGCCTTGCTCATGTTTGTTGGCTTGCTGCTGGCGCTGTCGTCGGTGGGCATTGACCTGACCGCCTTGTCGGTGCTTGGAGGTGCGGTGGGCGTGGGCATTGGTTTTGGCTTGCAAAAACTGGCTTCCAACTACGTCAGTGGCTTTGTGATCCTGGCCGAGCGCAGCATGCGCATCGGGGACATGGTGCTGGTGGATGGTTTTGAAGGCCGCATTGTGGACATCAAGGCGCGTTACACCGTGATTCGGGCTTTGAATGGCCGCGAATCCATCGTGCCCAATGAGTTTTTGATCATCAATCGGGTGGAGAACTTCACCCTAATGGACCCCAAGTTGTCCCAAACGACCCTCGTCTCTGTGGCTTATGACAGCGATGTGGACTTGGTTCGGCGACTCTTGATCGAGGCCTGCGAGAGCCAGGAGCGGGTGCTGAAAGACCCCGCACCCAATGCCTTTTTGAGCCAGTTTGGCGCGGATGGCCTGGAGTTCACCGTGAGTTATTGGATTGCCGACCCGGAAAACGGCCAATTGGCTTTGCGCTCGACCATCAATATGCTGATTCTGGCCGCGCTGCGCGCGCACAAGATCCAGATCCCGTACCCGCAACGGGTGATGCACATGGTGGGTAGCGCCAAGCCGGGCGAGGCTTGACAAGGCGCTCGCGGGTCAGAACGCCGAGCGTTGTTCTGGCCAGACCAGGCAGATCAAGGCCGACAGTTCTGCTTCGCCCAAGCCCGCAGCCTGGGCTGCGCGCAGTTGCTGCTGCACGGTGGCCATGACCGGCATGGGTGCGCCGCTGCTTTGCGCCACCTGCATCACGGTGTCCACATCTTTGAGCATGGTGGACAAAGCCCCAATCGAGGGTTGGCAGGGCGTGACCATGCGGGGCACAAAAACTTGCAGTGGTTTGGAATCTGCCCAACCGCCTTGCAGTGCTTTGGCCAGTTGTTTCAAATCGATGCCATTGCGGTGGGCCAGACCCACGGCTTCTGCAATCGCGGCCACCGTGCTCGCCACAATGGTTTGGTTGCAAAGTTTGGTGGCTTGGCCCGCACCGCTGTCGCCCATGTGGGTGATGTTGCTGGCATAGGCAGACATGGCCTGGCTGGCGCTCTCCAAGGGACTGGCGGGGCCGCCCACCATCACGGCCAGAGAGCCAGCCTGGACGCCTGCCACGCCGCCTGATACAGGTGCATCCAACCAGTCAGCCTGGGAAGCTGCGAGAAGACGTTGGCTCCAAGCGCGGGTCTGTTCTGGCGGGACACTGGAGTGGTCCACCAGCCATCGCAAATGGCGGGCATGGAGGATGCCCGCGGGCCCGAACACCACTTGTTCAACGGCCGATGTGTTCAACAGGCACATGAAAACGCCATCCACATCGCTGGCCGCTTGGGCTGGGGTGTCGCACCATTGGGCTCCCAACGCGATCAAGGCTTGGGCTTTGGCAGGGGTACGGTTCCAGACCTTAACCGTGTGCCCTGCTGCCAAGAGGCGTTTGACCATGGGCTCGCCCATCAAGCCCAGTCCGCAAAAAGCCAGTTTCATGGGTCAGCTTTCTTGGCAGCAGCCTGGGCGTCAGAGTTTCAGCGCTTGGGGCAGGAACAGGGCAATTTGCGGGAAGGCCACCAGCAACGCAAGCACCACGACCAAGGTATAGACAAAGGGCATGACGCCTTTGAAGATCGTGGCGGTGCTCAACTCGGGCAGCATGTTGCGCACCACGAACATGTTCATGCCTACTGGAGGGCTGATCAGGCCAATCATCACCACCAAAACGATGACGATGCCAAACCAAACAGGGTCAAAGCCCAGGCTGACCACCAAGGGGAAAAACACCGGAAGTGTCAGCAAAACCATGGACAACTCTTCCATGGCAGCCCCCAACACGATGTAGATGGCACAAATGGCGATCATCACGGCTACGGGGCTGATGTTGTGTGTGGAGACCAGGCTTTTCAGATCGGAAGGCAAGGTGGTGAAGTTCACGAAATTGGCAAAGACCAGTGCCCCTACCAGAATCATGAACAACATGCCCGTTGTGCGTGCACTCTCGATCAAGATGTCCAGGGTCACAGAAACGTTCAGCGATTTGCGCAGCAGGGCAATGATGAACGCCCCGAAAGCACCGATGCCCGCGCCTTCTGTGGTGGTGAAGACGCCGCCGTAAATGCCGCCCATCACGATCACAAACAGAACAGCGACTGCCCACACATCTTTCATGGCATCGAAGCGTTCTGCCCAGCCCGAGCGTTCGGCTGCAGGGCCAGATGATGGGTCACGCCAAGTGATGTATGAGATGGTCAGGCACATCATGAAAACAGCCAGCAAGCCGGGGACCATGCCCGCCGCAAACAGTTTGCCGATGCTGGTTTCTGTGACCAGGCCATAGATGACCAAGATGGTGGAAGGGGGAATCAAAATACCCAAGGTGCCCCCCGCCGCAATGGCACCGGCCGCCAACTGACCGGAGTAGCCATGGCCTTTCATGGAAGGGTAGGCCACCTTGGTCATGGTGGCTGCTGTTGCAATGGATGAGCCGCAAACACTGCCAAATCCAGCGCAGGCCATGACGGTGGCCATGGCAAGTCCGCCTCGGAAATGGCCGACAAGGGTGTAGGCCGCCCTGTAAAGCTCGCGGGACATGCCAGCACGAGTGACGAAGTTGCCCATCAAGATGAACAAGGGAACGACCGAGAGCGTGTACTCAAAACCTGCTTCATAGACCGTTGAGGTAACCGAGGCCAATGCCGGGTTGAGCCCCCTCATCCACCACAAACCGGCAAAGCCCACCAAGCCCATGGCAATCGCCAAAGGCACCCGGGCGAAGGCCAGGATCAACATGGCCAACAGGCCGATACTTGCTTCTGTCATGGTGTCAATTCTTTGGAGTCGAAGGCGGCCTGTTCGGCGTGCGGAATAAAAATGAGCACCAAGTGCATCAGGCCAGCAATCACGATCATGCCGCTCATGGTGTAAACCACGGGGGCCAGAGGCAGCAGCAGGACGTTGGTCGTGTCGCCATATTCAGCAACGCGCACAGCCCGCCTGAAGAGGATGTAGCCCACACCCGCCAAGGCGATAAAACAGATGACATCGGCCAATCGATTGAGAAATGTTTTGACCCCTTCGCTCATGAAGACATCAAAGGTGTCGATGACGATGTGCTCGCGACGGGCACTGACCAAGGGCAGGGCGCAGTAAATCAGCAAAGCCAGTCCAATCTCCGTGATTTCGAAGCCGCCTGCCAGCGGTTTGTTGAAAAAATACCGACCCACCACGTCGACTGCGGTGATGGTCATCATCAAGAAGAGCACGGCTGCGGCAAAGTAACCCAGGGTCCTTTGTAAAAGTTGAGCGAATCTCATCCCTTGTGTCCTTGTCTCAGGCGATTGGCGCGACGCGTCCACGCGTCGAAAGTGATGTTCATGATGCGGTCGGTGCGCAAGAAGTCTCTGGCGCGCCGAGCTTCTACGGGATCGATGGGTTGGACCCCTCCAAGCGTTGATGCGTTGATTTGGAGCTGTGCCATGCGCTCCATGAAGACGGCCAGAAAAGCGGCTTCTTGGATGCTGCGCCCGGCCGTCAGCAGGCCATGGTGGGCCAGCAGCATCGCATGGTGCGGGCCCAGTGCGGTGGCGATGATCTCCCCCTCTTTGTCGGCCGTGGGCAAGCCAGGCCATTCGGGCAAGAAGACCATGTCCTCAAACAAAGGGGTGGCGTCCATGTGGCCTACAACCAGAGGGCATTCGGCCGCAGCCAGTGCAGAGGCCGCAGGGGGGTGGGTGTGGACAATCGCGTTCACGTCTGGACGGCTTCGATACACCCATAAATGAAAGCGTGTAGCCGGGTTGGGCTCGCGGATGCCGTGAGCACCTTCCCCTTCGATCAAGCGCATTTGGTCGTCAATCAAAAGCCACGATGCAGGGGTGGCTTCGTCAAATGACAAACCCAGGGGAAGTGTCCAATAGGTGTTCGGGATGGGTCCCCGGGCGGTGATTTGCCCTGCCAACCCTGATTCATGCTTTTCGTCCGCAAGAATCAGGGCGCATTGGGTCAGAACTTGGCGGGGGTCAGTCATCCGAAGCTGAGCTTATTTGCCGTCGGCCACGCGCTTGAGTTCTTCACGGAACTCGGCCAGGACCTTGGCACCCTCCAGCCCTTTGGCATTGGCAGCCTGGATCCAGTTGTTGGCCAAGGGCTCTGTGCGGGTGCGCACTTCGGCAATGAAGGCCGGGCTGGCTTGCTGGATGTTCACACCCGCAGCGCGCAAGGCTTCCATGCCGCCTTTGTCCGCAGCATCCCAAGCTTGACCCGCCAAGCGGGCCAGGGCTTCACCCGATACGGAATTGATGGCGTCCTGGTCTTGCTTGGACAGCTTGTTCCACTTCTCTTCGTTCATGAAAAAGCCAAAGGCTGAAGAGTAAAAACCGCCAGGGAAGATGGTGGCGTGCTTGACGACTTTGTCCAAGTTAAAGGACTTGATGGATTCGGCCGGGAAAAACGTGCCGTCGGCCACGCCAGAGGCCAGAATTTCATAGGATTCAGGGGCGGGTTTGACCAGTGGGGAGGCGCCCAAGGCTTTGGCAGAAGCCTCAGAGATACCGCCGCCGCTGCGGATTTTCATGCCCGCGATGTCAGCGACCGAGTTGACTGGCTTTTTGACCAAAAACATTTGGCCAGGGCCGTGTGTGAAGACGCCCAGCAATTTCACGCCTTTGTATTCACCCGCTTTGTGCAGGTGTTTCCAATGGATGCGGCTGAAGGCCACTGAGTTGATTTCGGCGGTGCCACCCGAGCCAGGCAGCTCGGCCAGCAGAGGCAGGGGGTGGC
Source organism: Limnohabitans sp. 2KL-51 (assembly GCF_003063645.1). Taxonomy (GTDB): domain Bacteria; phylum Pseudomonadota; class Gammaproteobacteria; order Burkholderiales; family Burkholderiaceae_C; genus Limnohabitans_A. The sequence goes on along the minus strand of NZ_NESJ01000008.1, from coordinate 96,053 downwards.
GAGCGGGGGTGTAACTGGCGGTTACATAGGACACGTCCATCACGCCATCGCGCACGCCGTCAAAAGTACCTTGAGGCGCCACAGGGTGCTTGGCCAGCATTTGCATTTTCACGCGACCGTTGGTTGCTTTTTCAACCGCTGCAGCCCAACCACCCAACACATCACGCGTCAGGGGGTGGCTGGGCCCGACCCAGCTGGACATGGTCAGCACGGTTTGGGCGCTGGCCGTGTTGAAACCCATGGCCAGGGCCATGGCGCCTGTCAAAGCGAGGTGTTTGAATACTTTTCTCATGGGGAGTCTCCGTCAAAATGGTCAGACCTGGGATCAGGCGGTGGAAGAAAAGCAAAGTATATTGATTGAAATTTGTCAAAGCCGCCAAATCAGTCATGGTTTACCCGGGTCTGGCGATGACCAGTGACATAAATCCTATTCAAAGCATGAGCCATCCATTCGATCTGCCGCCAAACGCCCGTGTTTTGGTCACGGGCGCTGCTGGGTATGTTGGACAAGCCTTGGTCGAGGCTTTGGCATTGAACGCTCCAAGGTCGTGGCAATGGGTGTTGACCGATACCCAATCTGCTGAAGGAGCACGAACCGATGCCAACACGCGGTGGGTCGTTGGTGATTTGTCGGAGGCTTGGGTATGCGATGCGCTGTTCGAGCAACCTGTCCATGCGGTGGTGCATCTGGCCGGTTTGATGAGTGGGCGCACTGAGCAAAACGTGACGCTGGGGGAGCGCATCAACGTGCATGCCTGTCTGGATTTGCTGGCGCGGTGCCGTACCCAGTACCGTCAAGGTGGCCCTTTGGTGCGCTGGCTCATGACCAGCTCGATTGCGGTTTATGGAACGCCCCTGCCGCTTCGGATCGACGACCACACCCCCCAGCGGCCCAGTCTCAGCTACGGCACCCACAAGCGCATGCTGGAGTTGATGCTCGACGACATGAACCGCCGTGGCGACCTGGATGGCCGCGCCGTGCGCTTGTCCGGCGTGGTGCTGCGCCCCGTCTTGCCTAACGGAGCCTTGTCGGGTTTTAACAGCGACCTGATTCGTGAGCCCTTGTTGGGGCGCGACTATTTGTGTCCTGTATCTCCTGATGCCCGTCTGTGGCTCTTAAGTTTGCCTGCAGCGCTGGCGCACCTCATGCGCATGCTGGGTCTGGACCATGCCACATGGTCCCAAGTCATGGGCCCAGCCGGAACCTGTGCATTGAATGCGCCGGCCTGGCCTGTGACTGTGCATGAGGTGCTCCAGGCGATGGCCCAAATTGATCCGCAAGCACCGCAACGTGTTCAGTTTGCCCCCCAGCCAGAGATCGAGGCCCAGTTTGGCGCATGGCCGCTGGACGTGTCTTTTGCGCTGGCCCGGCAGCTGGCACTGACGGACGAACGCCAGACTTTCAAGCATGATTTGACTGCATTTGTGCGCCAGTTGGCACAACCCATCTTGAGCCCTTGAACATTCACCAGCATCACCGGAAAAATTGGCATGACCACACCCACACCCAAACGCACTTTCACGCCCCCTGAAAAACTCACCTCCGCGCGCATCGTTGAGGGGATGGACCGCACGCCCCACCGAGCCTTTTTGCGCGCCGTAGGCATGTCGGATGAAGACTTTGGCAAACCCATGGTGGGCATTGTCAGCCAGCATGGCGAGAACACACCCTGCTCGATGTCTTTGGGGCCGCAGGCCGATGCGGCACGCCTGGGCGTGGCGGCAGGGCAGGGCATTTCAGTGCCGTTCACCACCATTTCCGTCTCGGACGGTGTGTCCATGAACCACGCGGGCATGCGCATGAGCCTGGTGTCCAGGGAGATCATCGCCGACTCCATCGAAGCGGTGATCACGGCCCATGCTTACGACGGCTTGCTGGGTTTTGCCGGCTGCGACAAAACCCTGCCTGGCGTGATGATGGCCATGGCCAGGCTCAATTGCCCCAGTGTGTTTGTGTATGGCGGCGCCATGTTACCTGGGCAATGGCGCGGTAAAGATGTGACCATCCTCACCGCTTATGAAGGGGTGGGCTCGGTGCTGGCGGGTCAGATGAGCGAGCAAGACCTGCACGAACTCGAACGCGCTTGCTCGCCCACGGTGGGTTCATGTCCTGGCCAGTTCACGGCCAACACCATGGCCATGGTGGCCGAAACCCTGGGTCTGGCTTTGCCCGGTTCGGCCATGATGCCTGCGGTGTACAGCGAGCGACTGGCTCTGGCGCGTGCTGCAGGGCGGCGCATCACTGAGATCATTCGGGAAGGTGGTCCCTTGCCGCGCGACCTGATTACCCGCAAGTCCCTTGAAAACGCTTGCGCTGCGGTGGCCGCCACGGGGGGGTCCACCAATGCGGGCCTGCATTTGCCGGCAATCGCACACGAAGTCGGCATTTCTTTCACTTTGGACGATGTGGCGGCCGTCTTCGCCCGAACCCCCTTGATTGCCGATCTGCAACCTGGGGGGCGGTTTTTGGCGGTCGATTTGCACCGCGTGGGCGGGGTCCGCTCGGTCTTGAAGTCTTTGCTGGAAGGCGGACACTTGCATGGCGATGCCCTGACCTTGTCAGGACGCACTTTGACCGAGGATTTGGCCGATGTCCCTTTGCCGGACGGACAAGTGGTACGGCAGGTGGCGCAGGCCATCAGCCCCACGGGCGGTGTGGTGGTGCTCAAAGGCAATCTGGCACCCGAAGGCGCATTGATCAAAGTGGCTGGCTTGAAGTCTTTGGTGTTTGAAGGCCCGGCGCGCGTCTTTGAGAACGAGGAGGAATGCTTCGAGGCGGTTACGCAACAAACTTATGCGGCAGGAGACGTGCTGGTGATTCGCAACGAAGGCCCCAAAGGTGGCCCGGGCATGCGGGAGATGTTGGGCGTGACAGCGCTGGTCTACGGGCAGGGCATGGGCGAAAAAGTGGCCCTCTTAACCGATGGCCGATTTTCCGGTGCGACCCGAGGCATGATGGTGGGCTATATCGGGCCAGAAGCGGCGGACAATGGTCCGATTGCCTGGCTTGAAGATGGGGACCGTATCCGGCTCGATGCCAATGTGGGCACGCTTGATGTGCTGTTGAGTCCGGAGGTTTTGGCTGAGCGTGCACAGGCCGCTGCGGTTCGGCCAAGACCACGGTTGTCGGGCGTTCTTGAAAAATATGCCAAGCTGGTGTCGGCAGCCCGTTTGGGGGCGGTGACGCACAGCGGTCCGGATCCGGTGAATTGATTTTTCAAGTGTGATTTGAAATTTCGTTTTAAAATACGAACGGTCGTGCTTTTTTAGGTTGTGTGTGGTACCCGTTTAACGGTTTTGATGCACAATTGACGTTTACGTAACGTCAACGACATCCGGCGTTCAAGGTGCTTGGGTTTTGAGATCAATGGAGAAGCTTTCATGAAAATTCTGGTTCCCGTCAAACGGGTGGTGGACTACAACGTCAAGGTCCGTGTCAAGTCCGATGGTTCAGGCGTGGACATTGCCAACGTCAAGATGAGCATGAACCCCTTTGACGAAATCGCCGTCGAAGAAGCCGTGCGCCTCAAAGAAAAAGGCTTTGCGACCGAAGTCATCGCCGTGTCTTGCGGTGTGGTTCAGTGCCAGGAAACCTTGCGCACCGCGATGGCCATTGGCGCCGATCGCGGCATTCTGGTCGAGACCCCCGCTGACATGGACCTGCAGCCCTTGGCCGTGGCCAAACTGCTCAAGGCCTTGGTCGACAAAGAGCAACCCGGCCTGATTATCTTGGGCAAGCAAGCCATTGACGACGACTGCAACCAGACCGGCCAGATGCTGGCGGCGTTGGCTGATTTGCCCCAAGCGACATTTGCTTCCAAAGTGGAAATCGTGGATGGCAAAGCTCAAGTGACCCGCGAGATCGACGGTGGCCTGGAAGTGCTGAGCATCAGCCTGCCTGCTGTGATCACCACCGACCTGCGCCTGAACGAGCCGCGTTATGTGACGCTGCCCAACATCATGAAGGCCAAGAAAAAGCAGCTCGACCACTACAAGCCGGAAGACTTGGGCGTCGATGTGGCCCCCCGCATCAAGACCCTGAAAGTGACCGAGCCCGCCAAGCGCAGCGCTGGCATCAAGGTGCCCGATGTGGCGACCTTGGTGGACAAGCTCAAAAACGTGGCCAAAGTCATCTGAACAACTTCCCTGTAGGAGCCCACCCCGTGGGCGATGGTGTGTTGAGCGATACAGCTTGAATCAAGCCAAACGGCCGAACCCCCCATCGCCCACAGGGGTGAGCTCCTACAAAAAAACCAAAGGACAAATCATGACCGCACTTGTTATTGCCGAACACGACAACGCCTCGATCAAGGGCGCCACCCTGAACACCGTCACGGCCGCCGCAGCATGCGGTGGTGACGTGCATGTGCTGGTGGCTGGCCACAACGCCGCTGCCGCTGCCGCCGCTGCTGCCCAAATCGCGGGCGTGGCCAAAGTCATTCACGCTGACAGCGAAGCCTTGGCCCACAACCTGGCCGAAAACGTCGCAGCCCAGGTGCTGGCCATCGCCAGCAACTACAGCCACATCTTGTTCCCAGCCACAGCCGCGGGTAAAAACGTGGCCCCTCGCGTGGCGGCCAAGCTCGATGTCGCGCAGATCAGCGACGTGACCCAAGTCATTTCGGCAGACACCTTCGAACGCCCGATCTACGCGGGCAACGCCATCGCCACGGTGCAAAGCCAGGACGCCACCAAAGTCATCACCGTGCGCACCACCGGCTTTGACGCCGCAGCCGCCACAGGTGGCAGCGCCGCGGTGGAAAGCGCAGCGGCCCAAGCCGACAGCGGCATGAGCAGCTTCACGCGCAGCGAGATCGCTAAGAACGACCGCCCCGAGCTGACTGCCGCCAAGATCATCGTCTCCGGTGGCCGCGCTTTGGGCAGCGCCGAGAAGTTCAACGAAGTGATGACGCCCCTGGCCGACAAGTTGGGCGCCGCCATCGGTGCCAGCCGCGCTGCGGTGGACGCTGGCTATGCTGCCAATGACCTGCAAGTGGGCCAGACCGGCAAGATAGTGGCGCCCCAGCTGTATGTCGCTTGCGGCATCTCGGGCGCGATCCAACACTTGGCCGGCATGAAGGATTCCAAGGTGATCGTCGCGATCAACAAGGACCCTGAAGCGCCCATTTTCAGCGTGGCCGACTTTGGCCTGGAAGCCGATTTGTTCGCGGCTGTGCCTGAGTTGACGCAGGCCCTTTGATTCATCCGCACCTTACAAAAGGCATCGTTCGCGGTGCCTTTTTTGTACCCATTCAAATACATACCGGAGACTTTCATGAGCTACATCGCCCCCTTGAAGGACATGCTTTTCAACATCGAGCATCTGGCCCGCATCGACCAGATTGCGCAAATCCCCGGCTTTGAAGACGCTGGTTTGGAAACCGCCCAAGCGGTGCTTGAAGAATGCGCCAAGCTCAATCAGGACGTGATCTCCCCTTTGAACTGGGAAGGCGACAAGAACCCGTCCTTCCACAACGGCAGCGGTGTGACCACCACGCCCGGCTTCAAAGAGGCCTATCAGCAATACGCAGAAGGCGGTTGGCAAGGCCTGCAGCACCCGGCCGACTTTGGTGGCCAGGGCCTGCCCAAAACCATTGGCGCCGCTTGCGGTGAAATGCTCAACTCGGCCAACATGGCGTTTGCGCTGTGCCCCTTGCTCACCGATGGCGCGATCGAAGCCTTGCTGACCGCCGGTTCCGATGAACTCAAAGCCACTTACCTGGAAAAGCTCATCTCGGGTCAGTGGACCGGCACCATGAACCTGACCGAGCCGCAAGCCGGCTCAGACTTGGCTGCCGTGCGCACACGCGCCGAACCCCAGCCCGATGGCACGTTCAAAATCTTCGGCACCAAGATTTACATCACCTATGGTGAGCACGACATGGCCGAGAACATCGTGCACCTGGTGCTGGCCCGCGTGGTGGGCGCACCCGAAGGCGTCAAAGGCATCAGCCTGTTTGTGGTGCCCAAGTTTCTTGTCAAGGGCGACGGCTCTTTGGGCACGCGCAACGATGTGCATTGCGTGAGCATCGAGCACAAGTTGGGCATCAAAGCCAGCCCCACGGCAGTACTGCAGTTTGGCGATAACGGCGGCGGCGTCGGATTTCTCGTGGGTCAGGAAAACCGTGGGCTCGAGTACATGTTCATCATGATGAACGCCGCCCGCTACGCGGTAGGTGTGCAGGGCATCGCGATTGCCGAGCGTGCGTACCAAAAGGCCGTGCAATACGCCCGCGACCGCGTGCAAAGCCGCCCGGTCGATGGCAGCTTGCCCGCTGCTGGCCCGATCATTCACCACCCCGATGTGCGCCGCATGCTGATGACCATGCGCGCCTACACCGAAGGCTGCCGCGCCATGGCTGCCACGGCCGCTGCGGCCTATGACGCCTCGCACCACCACCTCGATGCCGAGGTGCGCAAACAAAATCTGGCGTTCTACGAATTCATGGTGCCGCTGGTCAAGGGCTACAGCACCGAGATGAGCCTGGAAGTCACCAGCCTGGGCGTGCAGGTGCATGGCGGCATGGGCTTCATTGAGGAAACCGGTGCAGCGCAGTACTATCGCGACGCCAAAATTTTGACGATTTACGAAGGCACGACCGCCATCCAAGCCAACGACCTGGTGGGCCGCAAGACGGCGCGCGACGGTGGCCAAACCGCCAAGGCTTTGGCTGCGCAAGTGGCCCAGACAGAAAGCGAATTGGTCGCATCGGGCAACGCCGACGCGCAGGCCGTGGCCCGTCGCCTCAAAGCCGCCCGCGAAGCCTTTGTGGACGTGGTCGAGTTTGTGGCGGGCAACACCAAAGCCCACCCCAATGACGTGTTTGCAGGCAGCGTGCCTTACCTGATGCTGGCCGGTAATCTGATGGCGGGCTGGCAAATGGGCCGCGCGCTGTTGGTTGCGTTGACGCCTGAAGCCCGTGCACAAGACGCCGCTTTCATGGCAGCCAAAGTCACCACGGCCCGCTTTTACGCCGACCACATCCTGTCCAAAGCCCCCGGCATCCGCGACAGCATCGTCGAAGGTGCAGGCAGCGTGACAGCGATGGCGCTCGACGCGTTCTGATCAGTGGGTAAGTGCCGCTCGGTTGGCGAGTGCCGTTCTTTGTTATGCCGGACTTGATCCCGCATCCATTTCCTGTCTCCGCGCCGACACCTTTTGATGCGTTTGTTATCTCACAATAGACCGATATTTTTTCAGGAGTCTTCATGTCCAAGCTGCCCCCCATTCTGGCCAACCTGCCTTTCCCCGCCATCGCATCGCCCTTGTTCATCATCAGCAACCCCAAGCTGGTGATTGAGCAATGCAAGGCCGGCATTTTGGGCTCTATGCCCGCTTTGAATGCCCGCCCCGCCGCGCAACTGGAAGAGTGGCTGATTGAAATCACCGAGACCCTGGCCGCCTACAACAAGGCCAACCCTGACAAGCCCGCAGCCCCATTCGCCATCAACCAGATCGTGCACAAGAGCAACGACCGCCTCGAACACGACATGGCCATGTGCGTCAAATACAAGGTTCCGATCATCATCACCTCGTTGGGCGCGCGCGAAGAAATCAATGAGGCCGCCCACAGTTACGGCGGCGTGGTGCTGCACGACATCATCAACAATAAGCACGCGCACAAAGCGATCGAAAAAGGCGCAGACGGCCTGATCGCCGTGGCCGCGGGTGCGGGAGGCCATGCGGGCGTGAAAAGCCCGTTTGCCTTGATTCAGGAAATCCGTCAGTGGTTCGACGGCCCGGTGGCTTTGTCCGGCTCTATTGCCACGGGCGACGCGATTTTGGCGGCGCAAGCCATGGGTGCGGATTTTGCCTACATCGGCTCGGCGTTCATCGCGACCCTTGAAGCGCGTGCCACCGATGACTACAAACAAGCCATTGTGGACTGCGACTCTGACGACATCGTCTTGAGCAATCTGTTCACGGGCGTGCATGGCAATTACCTGGCTCCGTCCATCCGCGCAGCGGGCTTGGACCCCGAGAACCTGCCCGAGTCCGACCCCAGCAAGATGAACTTTGGCGGTGACGCCAAAAAAGCCTGGAAAGACATCTGGGGCTGCGGCCAGGGCATTGGTGCGATCCAGGCGGTTCAAAGCACAGCCGGTTTGGTGGCCCAACTCAAGGCGCAATACCAAGCGGCCCGTAACCGTTTGGCCCTGTGATGGCGTCTGCCTGAGTCGCCCTTGTCCAACACATCGCAGCGCCCTTCGGGGCGTTCTTTTTTGATCGATGCCTTCAAGGCTGCGGGCTGCTTGTTGATTGTGTTGCACCACTTGGCTTTTTACGGGCCCATGTCGGATGTGGTGGCCACGGCCTGGCCCGGTACAGTGAATTGGCTTTATGACCATGGCCGACTGGCGGTGCAGTTCTTCTTGGTGTGTGCGGGTTTTCTCACGGCAGGCAGTTTGGCGCGGTGCGAGTCACTGACGCTGTCCGAGGCCCTGAAGTTGGCCTGGCAGCGCTATTTGCGCCTGGCCATTCCCTTGCTGGCTGCACTGAGCTTCACCGTGCTGGTCAGCGAATGGGTGCGGCCCGGCTTTGCGCACGACAGCTTGTCGGCACCGCCCGATTGGGGCCAGGCACTGGCGCACATTGCGCTCATGCAGCATGTGCTGGGACTGGAGGCCTTGTCGGCAGGCATTTGGTACGTGGCGATCGATTTACAGTTGTACGCGATGACTTTGTTCAGTGTGCTTGTGCTGAATTTTTGGCCTCAGACAAAGGGGTCGCTTTCGGTCCACACACTGCGCTGGGCCATGTGGTTGGGCTTGACCTGCACCTCCTGGTGGTGGTGGAACCTTGACACGGATCTGGATGACCACGGCGTGTACTTCTTTGGCTCGTATGGCTTGGGCTTGCTGGCCTGGGAAGCCAGGCAGCATGTTCTCAACCCTCAGTCACCCGTCAAGCCCCATGCAAAAGTCAAGCACTGGTTCATCTGGGTCTTTTTTTTGGCGGTGGGTGCTGTGGCTTGGGGTTTGGGGCCTCGCTTGCGAATGGCGCTGGCCTTTGCGGTGGCTGCTGTGTTGATGGCCTCGCCTGCGACGTGGTTTTCGGGTGAGCGGCTTTCAGGTGCGTCTGGCGGGGGGGCTGGCCTGGCCGTGCTTCGCCGTGCCGTGGTGTGGGTCTCCACGGTGTCTTACTCGGTGTTTTTGATTCATTTTGGCGTGAGTCTGGCCGTCAGCGCATGGGTCACGGCGCATTGGCCCGGTGTGCTGTGGGCCAATGCTTTGGGCATGCTGGCGTCCTTGACCCTGTCTCTGCTCATGGGCGCTTGGCTTTATTACGGAGTCGAGCATCGTGCACCCACATGGCGGCTGTGGTCGATGTGGACCCTTGTTTTCATCGCCAGCGCGGTTTTGGCCATGCCTTGAGCTTCCAAGCAGAGGGCTCGCCCCCTGATGGATCCGGTCTGATTGAGTTTGAATGGCCCCTGTTTTTGTCGGCCATGCGGCTACGGTTGTCTTTGCAGGAGCCCACCCCTGTGGGCGATGGGCGTGCTCCACGCCCATCGCCCACAGGGGTGGGCTCCTACAAAAAGCCATCCCCTCAATTCAAGCATCTCTAGGCGAAGCACCTGAGCGGAGCACACCTTTTTGTCAGGACTCAGCGGGTTGCGCTGGCTTTGACTTTTTCGGTGATGTAGGCCAAAGCTTCTTCGACCTGATCGATCAAGATCAGGCACAGGTCACCCGGTGACAGACGCGACAGGGCGGTGTCGATGGCATTGAACTCACCCTGGATGTCTTGCACATGGGTGGTGCGCAACGCGCCTTGCAAGCCTTCGCGCAGCAAGCCGATCACCTCGCCGTCTTCGCGCCCGCGTTGGCAAGCGTCTTGGTACAGCAGCACTTCGTCAAAAGCTTTGCCCAGAATCTGGGTCTGGTCGCGGATGTCCTGGTCGCGCCGGTCACCTGCACCGCTGATCACCACAACGCGCTTGTTGGCGGGCATGTTCTCCACCGCCTGCACCAACGCATGGATGGCGTCCGGGTTGTGTCCGTAATCGGCAATGAGCGTGGCGCCTTTGTAGTCAAACAGGTTGAAGCGACCGGGTACGCCTTGGATGTCGCTGATGAATGTGGCCAGGCCTTGCGCAATCGCATCCCAGTGCACGTCGACCGCCCAAGCCGCGCCCACTGCCGCCAACACGTTTTCGGTCTGAAAACCGATCTGGCCTTGGCGTGTGAGTGGCACTTGGCTGAGGGGGATGCGGAACACCTGCTTGCCTTTTTGGGCCACGATGGCGCCGTCTTCTAAATAGACCACGCGTTTGCCCTGGGCGCGGTGTGTGGCCAGCACGGGGTGGTTGGCGTCGAGCGCAAAAAAGGTCACATCGCCCGGACAGTGCCGGGCCATGGCCACCACGGCCGGGTCATTGGCGTTGAGCACAGCCATGCCCTTGGGGTCCACGTTGAGCACAATCACCCGCTTGAGCACCGACAGGTCCTCCAGGGTGGTGATGTAGTTCAGGCCCAGGTGGTCGCCTGCACCCATGTTGGTGACCACCGCCACTTGGCAGCGGTCAAAGGCCAGGCCTTCGCGCAACAGGCCGCCTCGGGCGGTCTCGAACACGGCGGCGTCCACATCGGGGTGCATCAACACGTTGCGGGCGCTGCGCGGGCCGCTGCAGTCGCCTGAGTCGGTTTGGCGGCCATTGACGTAGACACCGTCGGTGTTGGTCATGCCCACGCGCAGGCCTTGGGCCTTGAGCAGGTGAGCAGCCAAGCGCACGGTGGTGGTCTTGCCGTTGGTGCCGGTCACAGCAATCACCGGAATGCGTCCATCGCCACCGCCCGGGAACATGAGGTCAATGACGGCTTTTCCCACGTCCCGGCCTTTGCCAAACGAGGGACTGATGTGCATGCGCAGGCCCGGTGCGGCGTTGAGCTCGACGATGCCGCCGTTTTGTTCTTCGAGCGGGCGCGAGAGCGATTCGCAGACCACGTCCACGCCGCAGATGTCCACGCCCACCATTTGTGCTGCCGCGATCACGCGGGCTTTGACCTCGGGGTGTACTTCGTCGGTCACGTCGGTGGCGGTGCCGCCGGTGGACAGGTTGGCGTTGTTGCGCAAAATCACGCGACGGCCCTTGGCGGGCACCGACTCGGGCTCCAGGTCTTGCGCATGCAGGCGGCCGATGGCGATGTCGTCAAAACGGATTTTGGTCAACGATGTTGCGTGACCTTCACCCCGGCGTGGGTCGGCATTGACCAGGTCTACCAATTGGCGCACGGTGTGCTTGCCATCGCCCACAACCAGCGGCGGCTCGCGCCTTGCGGCGGCCACCAGCTTGTCCCCTACCACCAACAGGCGGTAATCGTGGCCAGGCAAAAACTTTTCCACCAGCACGGTGCCGTAACGAACAGCGGTGGCATAGGCTTTGTCAAAAGCCTCTCGCGCAGTGATGTTGACCGAGACCCCTTTGCCCTGGTTGCCGTCTTGGGGTTTGACCACGACCGGCAGACCGATTTCATGGGCAATGGCCCAGGCTTCGTCCAGGCTCTTGGCCGGGCGTCCCATGGGCACGGGCACGCCTGCAGCGTGCAGCAGGCTTTTGGTCAGGTCCTTGTCTTGTGCAATCGATTCGGCAATGGCGCTAGTGGTGTCGGTTTCAGCGGCTTGAATGCGCCGCTGCTTGGCGCCCCAGCCAAATTGCACCATGCTGCCATCGGTGAGGCGGCGGATCGGTATGCCGCGTGCCATGGCGGCGTCCACGATGGAGCCGGTCGAAGGCCCAAGGCGCACATCTTCGTCGTGTTCGTGCAGTTTCGCGATGGCACCTTCCAGGTCGAAGCCGACACCTGCTGCTGCGGCCTGACACAGTTGCTCGGCCAGGCTCAACGCCAAACGCCCCACCACTTCTTCGGTGTATTGCACCACCACCTGAAACACGCCGGGCTCTTCGGTGGGCATGGTGCGGCTGAAAGATACCGGGCAGCCTGCGTGCGCCTGCAGGCTCAGGGTGACTTTTTCCAATGCATGGGCCAGCGTGACGGCCTCGCCCGGGCGCTGCCCATCAAACGGCCCGACCGCGGGAAAGATGCGCCGCAGCTGCTGCTCGACCGGGTGCTGCGCCGACAGGCCGCCGTCTTCGGGGTTGCATGTGACGATGGCTTCGATGGTGGTGTGTCGACTCCACAGATTGGGGCCACGCAAAGCGCGAATACGAGAAACTTGCATGAAGGGTGTTTCCAGGGGGGGGAGAACGGTGACGAGGGGCGATGTTTCAAGCGGTGGGCAAGTTGCCATAACTTTTGATTCCGGCCTTGATCAGATCGGTGCCAATGTCCATCGCCCAGGCTGCGCAGGCGGCCACCAGCATGTCGCTGGTGTTCAGGCTGCCCGTTTTCAAAAGCCGTGCCACGGCCGGACGATGGGTCGACAACACCAGGTGCTCTTTGGTGCCCTGGGCCAGCACCAGCTGGCCTTCGCGCCAAAAACCTACGCGATGACCTGCGCTGCGGTGCGTTTGCAGGCGGGTGTTGTGCTCATCGTCTGCATAGAGCAGCACACTGCCATCGCAGTGATTCGCCAGTGCAGCCACTTCGGGATCGGTGGCATTCAGCACCGCCGTGCCCTCGGGCAGCACCACATCGATTTGGGTGCGGATGTAGGCCGGCATTTTTTCATCGCCACCAGGGTACAGGTCGTCCAGACCGGTAGCGCGGGGCATGCGGGTGACGATGCCAATCTGGCAGCGGTCATAGGGCAGGCCTTGGGCCAGCAAATGGCGGGCATCGCTTTCAAACACAGCCGCTTGCACGCCCCGATTGATCAGCAAGCGCTGCGCTTGGGCCCAATCCATGCCGTCCTGGGTGGGCAGTAGGCGCTGGTTCAAGAACAAGCCATTGGCGCATGACAGTCCGGTGTGCAGGCCCATCAGGTGCAGCAACCACGCCAGCAATTGCGCAGGTTGGGTGGTGTCACCATCGCCCATAAGACCCACGACCGGAATGCGGCCATTGTCTTCGGGCTTGAACAAGTGGTTGGCAATCGCTTGGCCCACCGGGCGGGGTTGGCCAGTGGCGGGTTTGAGGTGCATGAGCAGGCCCGGGCCGGCATTGACCTCAACCACTGCGCCGCCTTGAGGCCCCAGGGGCTTGGCAATGTCTTGCGCCACCAGATCGACCCCGGCAATGTCCAGGCCCACCACGCGCGCCGCTAGCACCGCTTGCGCGGCCACATCGGGGTGCACCAGGTCGGTCACGTCCATCGACATGTTGCCGGTGCGCATGATGAGCACGCTGCGGCCAGCCTCGGGCACGCTCTGGGCACTCAGCCCCTGGCGCTTGAGTTCCAGCACCGAGGTGGTGTGGTCTTCCAGGCGTATGGTGTCCAGGGGAAAGTCTTCTTCCTCCCCCCGGCGCGGGTCGGAGTTGATCTGCAACTCTATGAGTTGTTGCACGGTGTGCATGCCATCGCCCACCACGCTGGCGGTTTCGCCTTTGTTGACCGCCACCACTTGGTCGCCCACCACCAGCAGGCGGTGCTCTTCACCCAAGATGAAACGCTCGACGATGACCTCGCTGCCTTCGGCCAGGGCGATGCCATAGGCCGCTTCGATGTCTTCTTGGCGCGACAGTTCCAGCGACACTCCCCGGGCGTGGTTGCCATCGGTGGGCTTGACGCAGACCGGCAGCCCGATATCCTGGGCCGCTGTCCAGGCCGCTTGGGGGCTGTCCACGATCTGGCCTTCTGGCACGGGTACACCGCACATGCTCAGCAGCTGCTTGGTCAGGTCCTTGTCTTTGGAGATGCCTTCGGCAATCGCGCTGGTGCGGTCGGTCTCGGCGGTCCAGATGCGACGCTGGCGCTGGCCATAGCCCAGCTGCACCAAGTTGCCATCGTTCATGCGAATGCTCGGGATGCCCCGGTCGGCGGCTGCATCAATGATGCTGGCGGTGCTGGGGCCAATGCAAAGACTGTCCACCATTTGGGTCAGTTGGGCGATGTGGCTGGCCACATCAAAGGGCTGGTCCGAGATGGCCGCCAAAATCAAATCGCGTGCACTGTGCAGGGCCTGGCGGCTCACGGCTTCATGCCGGGTGCGGATGACGACCTTGTAAACACCCCGAGGACCGGCTTCACGTGCTTTGCCAAAACCAGTTTGCATGCCGGCGCGTGATTGCAGCTCGAGCGCGACATGCTCCAAGATATGGCCGGGCCAAGTGCCTTCTGCCAGCCGCTTCAAAAAGCCACCACGCTCACCCACACTGCATCGGTGCTCGACAAGGCCGGGTAGCCAGGCCGCAAGGCGCTCGGCGAAGCCGGGCAGGGTGTTGGAGGGGCAGTCTTCCAAGTCGCCAATGTCGATCAGCGCTTCAATGACCGGCCGGTAAGTCCAGATGTTGGGGCCGCGCAAAGGGGTCATGCGCAGGAACTGAATGTGGTGGGGTGTGGGGTGTGCGCTCATGCTTGGGGGGTGCAGCGATAGAATCGGCGCTCGATCGCGGGGATGTCCAGCGTTTGGGCGGAAAGCTCAAGGTTCAACAGGGGCATGGCTTGGGCAGGCGGTGTCAACCGGGTTCGAAGTGTGTTTTTTTCGTCGCGCCACTGGGGCTCGACGGGTTCTTTGGGGTTCAGCCTTCATGTCTTCAGTACTTTCTTCTGCATCTTGGCGTTCGGTCGTGCCGGACGAGTGGCAAGCAGAAGTGCAATCGAAGCTGCAACCCGCTGAAAACGCTACAGCCTGGGTTTTGGTTGACTTGAACGCGGCACTGAAGTTCCACAAAATCGCCTTGATTTTGACCGATCGGCGTATCCTCACGGCCAATTTGAATGAAAAAAACTGGGAAAGCTGGTCCTTGGCAGAAAGCCAGCGATTGCGCCTGACGGACCACGCCGGGGTCGGGCAACTGGAGTTGAGTGATGCGCTAGGCCGCCTGGCCGTGTGGCGGTTCACCTTGGGCCTGCAAGACGCTGTGTTTCGCTGGGTGACGCAGTTCGAGGCGCAGCAAAGCCAGCACGCCCAAAGTCCGGGCAGTGTGCCCGCCGACCTCCAAGGGCGGCCTTTGCAATTGGCCCATGTCTCAGTGTGCCCGGTGTGCCAAGCCAGCCTGACCGAGGACGAGGACGAGTGCCCTGTTTGCAGCCGTGAAGACCTGAACCCGCCGTCCACCTGGACCTTGCTCAAACTCTGGCGCTTTGCACAACCTTACAAGCGTTCTTTGCTGGTCGGGTTTTTGCTGACCTTGGCCTCGACCGCCGCCACACTGGTGCCGCCTTACCTGACCATGCCCTTGATGGACGAGGTGCTGATTCCTTACCAAAATGGGGCCGACATCGACCCAGCTCTGGTGTCCCTGTACCTGCTGGGTTTGTTTGCTTCGGGTTTGCTGGCCTGGGGCCTGGGTTGGGCCAAAACCTACATCCTGGCCTTGGTGTCCGAGCGCATTGGCTCCGATTTACGCACCACCACCTATGAGCATTTGCTCAAGCTGTCGCTGGAGTATTTCGGTGGCCGACGCACCGGCGATCTGATCGCGCGCATCGGCAGCGAAACCGACCGCATCAACGTGTTTCTGTCACTGCACCTGTTGGACTTTGCCACAGACGTGCTGATGATTTTGATGACGGCCGTCATTTTGTTTTACATCAACCCCACGTTGGCGCTGGTGACCTTGTTGCCGCTGCCCTTCATTGGCTGGCTGATCCATGTGGTGCGCGAAAGACTGCGCACCGGTTTTGAAAAAATCGACCGCGTCTGGGCCGAGGTGACCAACGTGCTGACCGATACCATTCCCGGCATCCGGGTGGTCAAAGCCTTTGCCCAAGAAGACCGCGAATCCCAGCGCTTCAAGGACGCCAATGCGCACAACCTGCAGGTCAACGACAGGATCAACCGCGTTTGGTCGCTGTTCTCGCCCACGGTGACGCTGATGACCGAAATCGGCTTGCTGGTGGTTTGGGGCTTTGGCATCTGGCTGGTATCGGACGACCAAATCACCGTCGGTGTATTGACCGCGTTTTTGGCCTACATCGGGCGCTTTTATAGCCGATTGGATGCCATGAGCCGCATCGTCTCGAACACCCAAAAAGCAGCTGCGGGGGCCAAGCGGATATTTGATATTTTGGACCATGTCTCCAGCGTGCCCGAGCCACTCAAACCTGCGTCTTTGCCGGTCCATGTCCAAGGCCACATCACGCTGCGCGATGCAGGCTTTCGCTATGGCAACCGGGCCGTGATCCGCCAGCTCAACCTCGACATTCAGCCCGGCCAGATGATCGGTCTGGTGGGCCACAGCGGATCGGGCAAGAGCACGCTGGTCAACCTGATCTGCCGCTTTTATGACCTGAGCGAAGGGGCCATCGAGCTCGACGGCACCGACATCCGCCAGCTCAAGGTGGCCGACTACCGCCGTCAAATTGGTTTGGTGCTGCAAGAGCCGTTTTTGTTCTTCGGCACCATCGCCGACAACATCGCTTACGGCAAGCCTGACGCCACCCGTGAAGAGATCGTGGCCGCAGCCCGCGCCGCGCATGCCCACGAGTTCATTTTGCGCATGCCCCAAGGCTACGACTCTCTGGTGGGCGAGCGCGGGCAAGGCCTGTCGGGAGGTGAGCGCCAGCGCATCTCGATTGCGCGGGCCTTGCTCATCAACCCGCGCATCCTCATCCTGGACGAGGCCACTTCGGCGGTGGACACCGAGACCGAAAAAGAGATTCAAAAAGCGCTGGACAACCTGGTGCGCGGGCGCACAACGATTGCCATCGCGCACCGCTTGTCCACTTTGCGCAAGGCCGACCGTTTGGTGGTCATGGACAAAGGGGTGGTGGTCGAAGAGGGCACGCACGATATGCTCATGGAGGCCCAGGGCGCTTACTGGCGCCTGTACGAAGCGCAGCAGCGCCAGGCCGAAGCGGTGGCGGTGCTGGGCGGCAGCGACGAGGACAAGAAGGTGAGCGCATGAACCCGTTTGACTTGCAACGCGATGCTTTTGGCCTTTGGGTGCTGGTCTTGGCCAATGGCACGCGCCACAGCCCGGTGACGGCGCTGCGCGCTTATCCGGTTTCGGCCCCGGACCAAGGCGCCGCCTTGATGGACGCCGACGGCCATGAATTGCTTTGGGTGCCCGATCTCTCAGCGCTGCCACCCGACTTGCAAACCACGCTGCGCGTGGCTTTGGACGAGCGCGAATTTTTGCCAGAAATCCTGCGCTTGGACACGGTGAGCAGCCTGCTCACGCCCAGCACCTGGACGGTTCAGACCGATCGGGGCACCACGCAATTCATGCTCAAAGGCGAGGAAGACATCCGCCGCCTGACCGGCACCGTGCTGCTGATCAACGACGCCAATGGTGTGCAGTACATGATTCGCGATTTGGCAGCCATGGACAAACATTCCCGCAAACTGCTGGACCGTTTTCTCTGAGTGGCTTTAAAGTGGCCAGACCGAACCTTGCTCGGGCACCAGGGCACGCCATTTGATCTCATGCTCGATGCGCTGGCGCAGCATGTCGGACGCCTCGCGCTCGCCGTGAACCACATACACCTGCCCGGGTGCGCTGGGCATTTTGTGCAGCCAACTCAGCAGCTGGTTGGCATCGGCATGGGCCGAGGCCGATTCGATTTGTGCCACCTCTGCGCTTACCGCCACATCCTGCGCATGGATGCGGATGGTGTTGCGGCCACTGGCCAAGGCCGCCCCGCGGGTTCCTGGGGCCTGATAACCCGTCAAGATGATCATGTTGCGGTGGTCGCCCGCGTATTGCGCCAGGTGGTGCAAGACGCGTCCGCCCGTGGCCATGCCGCTGGCCGCCAGAATCACCATCGGACCGTGTCGCCGCGCCAATGATTTGGATTGCTCGGGGGTCTCCAGCATGGTGGCCACATGGTCCATGTTGCGCACTTCCTGCACGCTCAGGCGGTGCTCCCCTGGGTGGCGCTCAAACAGAGCCGTGGTGTGGATCGCCATTGGACTGTCCAGAAAAATCGGCAAACCCTTGGGAATCTTCCCTTCGGCCTTGAGCTGTGCAATGGTGTGCAACACAGCCTGCGCCCGCCCCACGGCAAACACCGGCACCACGGCTACGCCCCCGCGCGCAGCCAGTTTTTTCAGGAGCGGTCCGAGTTCCTCAAACAACTTTTCCTTGGGGTGCTGGCGGTCGCCATAGGTCGATTCGATCAAGACCGTGTCGGCCTGAGGGGGTGGCTCGGGCGGGTTCATCAGTGGGTCGTCAGGGCGGCCCAGATCGCCTGAAAAAAGGATGCTTCGCCCACCTACACCCAACAGCAAACTGGCCGCACCCAGAATGTGTCCCGCAGGCTGAAAGCGGGCTTTCCAGCCACGGATGGGCTCGAACCACTGGCCCTGATGCTCCGCATGCAATTGTTTGAGGCTCTGGATGGCCTCTTGCTTGGTGTACAGCGGGAGGGCCGGGGCGTGTTTGGAAAAGCCGTGCCGGTTGGCAAAATGTGCATCTTCTTCCTGGATGTGCCCGCTGTCGGGCAGCAAGATGGTGGCCAGTTCGCAAGTGGCTGAGGTGGCGTGCACTCGGCTTCGAAAACCGTTTTTCACCAGCAAGGGCAAGTAACCGCTGTGGTCCAGGTGCGCATGGGTTAGCACCACCGCATCGATGTTCGCCGGGTTAGCGGGCAGAGGGCTCCAGTTGCGCAAGCGCAGTTGTTTGTAGCCCTGAAACAGCCCGCAATCGACCAGCAGCCGTTTTTGGTTGTGCTCGATCAGGTACTTGGAGCCTGTGACGGTGTCGGCTCCGCCGAGGAAGGTGATGGTGGCGCTCATGCGCCCATGTTCACGGCATTGGTTGGCGCGAGTTTTGACTTGGGTCAACGAAATGGCTGGCCTGCAAATTCACCCCAGAGTGCGAGAGGGGTTGCGGCGGGTGACGATTTTTGCGTACCCGCCATGAGGAACCCGCCGCAACCCCTCTTGAACTGCCTTGCGGGTCAAATCAGACTCAAGCCCCGAAGAAACCTTTGAGCTTGTCGGTCCAGGTTTCTCCGCTCGGCTGGTGTTTGCCACCACCTTTGGAGAGAGACTCTTCAAACTCCTTGAGCAGTTTCTTTTGGTGTTCGGTCAGCTTGACCGGGGTCTCCACGGTGATGTGGCAATACAGGTCGCCCGGGTAGCTGCCGCGCACACCCTTGATGCCTTTGCCGCGCAGGCGGAATTGCTTGCCGGTCTGGGTGCCTTCGGGGATGTCGATCGCCGCTTTGCCGCCCAGCGTGGGCACCTCAATTTCCCCGCCCAAGCCCGCTTTGCTGAAGCTGATGGGCACCGCGCAGTGCAGGTCGTCGCCATCCCGCTCAAAAATCGAATGTTTCTTCAGGCGGATTTCAATGAACAAGTCGCCCGGTGGCCCACCGTTGGTGCCCGGCTCGCCATTGCCTGCACTTCGGATGCGCATGCCATCGTCGATGCCGGCCGGAATTTTGACTTCTAGGGTTTTTTGTTTCTTGACCTTGCCCTGGCCTTGGCAGGTGACGCATGGTTCGGGGATGATCTTGCCGGTGCCGCGGCAGTGCGGGCAGGTTTGCTGCACACTGAAAAAGCCTTGGCGCATTTGCACTTGGCCTTGG
Organism: Limnohabitans sp. 2KL-51; assembly: GCF_003063645.1. Lineage (GTDB taxonomy): Bacteria > Pseudomonadota > Gammaproteobacteria > Burkholderiales > Burkholderiaceae_C > Limnohabitans_A. The sequence continues at coordinate 76,510 of NZ_NESJ01000008.1, read as the reverse complement.
CCTTGGCAAGTCGCGCAGGTCTTGGCGGTGGTGCCCGGTTTGGCTCCGGTGCCGTGGCAAGTGTCGCATTCGTCCCAGCTCGGAATGCGCAATTGCGAGTCCTTGCCGTTGGCCGCTTCTTCTAGGGTGATCTCCATCGCATAGCTCAAGTCGCCGCCTCGGAAGACTTGACGACCACCACCACGTCCGCCCCGCGCTTGGCCACCAAAAATATCGCCAAAGATGTCGCCAAAGGCGTCACCAAAACCGCCAAAGCCTTCGGCCCCGCCGCGCATATTCGGGTCAACCCCGGCATGCCCGTGCTGGTCGTAGGCCGCGCGTTTTTGCGCGTCCGACAACATCTCGTAGGCCTCTTTGCCCTCTTTGAACTTGGCCTCGGCCTCTTTGGCCTTGGCGTCTTCACCCTGGTTGCGGTCAGGGTGGTACTTCATCGCCAGCTTGCGATAAGCCTTTTTGATGTCTTCGTCCGTGGCGTTTTTGGCAACGCCCAGCACTTCGTAAAAATCTCGTTTTGTCGCCATGGGGCAAATCCAACCGTTAGAACAAGAACGCCGCGAAGGCGATTCAGTGGCCTGAATCAGCTTGCGCGGCGGGACTGCGGCCAGGCCGCAGAGGGTGGGGTCTTAGCCCTTTTTGACTTCCTTGACTTCCGCGTCCACCACATTGTCGTCTTGTGGCTTGGCATCAGGCGCAGCGGCAGCACCGGCGCTGGCTGCAGCTTGCTGAGCTTGCATGTCGGCGTAGACCTTCTCGCCCAGCTTCTGGCTGGCGGTCATCAGGGCTTCGGTTTTGGCTTCGATGGCGTCTTTGTCTTCGCCCTTCAAAACCTCTTCCAGGGCCTTGGCGGCGGCTTCGATGGCTTCTTTTTCGGACGCTTCGATCTTGTCGCCGTGCTCGGTCAGGCTCTTTTTCACGCTGTGCACAGCGGCTTCACCGGCGTTGCGGGCCTGCACCAACTCCAGCTTTTTCTTGTCTTCCACTGCGTTCAGCTCGGCGTCTTTCACCATCTGCTGAATTTCGGCTTCGGACAAACCGGAGTTGGCCTTGATCGTGATCTTGTTTTCCTTGCCGGTGCCTTTGTCTTTGGCACCCACGTGCAAGATGCCGTTGGCGTCAATGTCAAACGACACTTCGATCTGGGGTGTGCCACGCGATGCGGGCGGGATGCCTTCCAGGTTGAATTCGCCCAAGGCCTTGTTGCCCGAAGCGATTTCGCGTTCGCCCTGGAACACCTTGATCGTCACGGCCGGCTGGTTGTCTTCAGCGGTCGAGAAAGTCTGTGCAAACTTGGTTGGGATAGTCGTGTTCTTAGTGATCATCTTGGTCATCACGCCGCCCATGGTTTCGATGCCCAAAGACAAGGGGGTCACGTCGAGCAGCAGCACGTCGGTGCGGTCGCCCGACAAGACCTGGCCTTGGATCGCAGCGCCCACGGCCACGGCTTCGTCGGGATTCACGTCTTTGCGGGGCTCTTTGCCGAAGAACTCTTTGACCTTCTCTTGCACCTTGGGCATGCGGGACATACCGCCGACCAAGATGATGTCGTCGATGTCACCGACCGCGACGCCCGCGTCTTTGATGGCCGTGCGGCAAGGGGCGATGGTGCGCTCGATCAACTCTTCCACCAACTGCTCCAGCTTGGCGCGGGTCAGCTTGATGTTCAGGTGCTTGGGGCCGGAGGCGTCGGCCGTGATGTAAGGCAAGTTGACGTCGGTGGCCGCCGAGCTGGACAGCTCGATCTTCGCTTTTTCAGCGGCTTCTTTCAGGCGCTGCAGGGCCAGCACGTCCTTGGCCAAATCGACGCCGGACTCTTTCTTGAACTCGGTGATGATGTGGTCGATGATGCGCTGGTCAAAGTCTTCGCCGCCCAGGAAGGTGTCGCCGTTGGTGGACAAAACTTCAAATTGCTTTTCGCCATCCACGTCGGCAATTTCGATGATGGACACGTCAAACGTGCCGCCACCCAAGTCATAGACAGCGATCTTGCGGTCGCCCTTTTCTTGCTTGTCCAGGCCAAAAGCCAAGGCTGCAGCGGTGGGCTCGTTGATGATGCGCTTGACATCCAAACCGGCGATGCGACCCGCGTCTTTGGTGGCTTGGCGCTGTGCATCGTTGAAGTAAGCCGGCACCGTGATCACGGCCTCGGTCACTTCTTCTCCGAGGTAGTCTTCGGCGGTTTTCTTCATCTTGCGCAGAATTTCGGCGCTGATTTGTGGTGGGGCCAATTTGTTGCCACGCACTTCCACCCAGGCGTCGCCGTTGTCGGCTTTGGCGATGGTGTAAGGCATCAGGTCGATGTCTTTTTGGACTTCTTTTTCGGCGAACTTGCGGCCGATCAAGCGCTTGACCGCGTACAAAGTGTTGCGGGGGTTGGTCACCGCTTGGCGCTTGGCCGATGCGCCAACCAGGATTTCGCCGTCTTCCTGGTAGGCAATGATGGAAGGGGTGGTGCGAGCGCCTTCGGCGTTTTCGATCACTTTGGTCGTGTTGCCTTCCATGATGGCCACGCACGAGTTGGTGGTGCCCAAGTCAATACCGATGATTCTTCCCATTTTGATACTCCGAAATTGGTTAAAAGTGCAATGTTTTGCAGTTGAGGCAGCTGGGACGCTTTTCAAGCCCCTCGCGCCGAAAAGGTTTTATTTGGGGGCGGTGACCGTCACCAAAGCCGGACGCAGCACCCGGTCAGCAATGGAATACCCCTTTTGCAGCACGCCCACCACGCTGTTGGGCTCTTGCTCGGCCGGCACCACGCTGATGGCCTGGTGGTGGTGCGGGTCGAACTTGGTGCCTGGTGGTGGGTCGATGGCCAGCACTTTGTTGCGCTCCAGCGCGCTTTTGAGCTGGCGAAGCGTGGCCTCTGACCCTTCGCGGATCTGCTCGATCGTGACGTTGGGCAGGGCCAAACCTGCTTCCAGGCTGTCCAGCACAGGCAGCAGGCTGTCGGCGAAACCCTCCACGGCAAATTTGCGGGCCTTGGCGATTTCGTCGTCGGCGCGGCGGCGGGCGTTTTGCACATCGGCTTGGGCGCGCAGGTACTGGTCGGCAAGATCGGCGTTTTGCGCCTTCAGGTTGGCCAGTTCGGCCTGGGCATCGGCCAGCGGGTCGGTGGGGGTCATGGCTGCAGCAGCGGCCAACTCTTCGTCACTCAGGGGCTTGGGGTCTTGGTTGTGTGTGGCTTCTGACATGAACAATGTCCGCAAAAAATAGATACCCCTTGCAAATAGGGGCGTTGTTACAGGCTTCAAGGGGGGCTTTGCAGTTCAGTGGCCACGGGAATGGCGCAAAAATACAGCAAAAATAGCGCAAGAAAAACCCGCCCAAAGGCGGGTAGGTCGGAAAAGCTGCAGCCTTTTCGCCTTGGTCTCAATCGAGGGCCAGCAGTTCCACGTCGAACTTCAAGGTGGCGTTGGGTGGGATCACGCCACCAGCGCCGCGTGCGCCGTAGCCCAGCTCGGCCGGGATGATCAGGGTGCGTTGACCGCCCACCTTCATGCCGGCCACGCCTTCGTCCCAACCCTTGATGACCATGCCAGCGCCCAGGCCGAACACAAAGGGGTCACGGCGGTCACGGCTGGAGTCAAATTTCGCGCCTTGTTCGCCGTCTTTAAAGAGCCAGCCGGTGTAGTGAACGGTGACGTCTTGACCCGCCGTGGCGACTTCGCCTTCGCCGACAACGGTGTCTTCGTATTGCAGGCCTGAGGAGGTGGTGTTCATGAGGGGCATCCTGTCAGAAAGAGCCCGGTGACGCTGGTGGGCCGCCGGGGTGTGGAAAACCCAAAATTATGCCAGCCCCGCCAAGCTTAAGTTCTGACGTTGGCGTTTGGTCAGATCCTGCATCAGCGCACCCACACCATAGGTCCAGGCGGGCGCCTGGTCCGAGGTGCTGACCTGGTTGACCAAGGTGCCCAGTTGCGGGGCCGAGATACTGACCACATCGCCAACCACATGGGTAAAACCCTGGCCGGGGCCATGGCGGTCTTGGGTGGGGGCGAACATGGTGCCCAAAAACAGCAGCATGCCGTCGGGGTATTGGTGGTACTTGCCCATGGCCTGTCCCGCCAGGTCCAGGGGGTCTCGGCTGATTTGGCTCAAGGCGCTGCTGCCTTGCATCACAAAGCCTTCGGGGCCTTGCACTTTGAGGCTCAGCTCGCACTGGCGAACGTCATCGATGTCAAAGTTTTCATCAAAGAGGCGGATGAAGGGGCCGATGGCGCAACTGGCGTTGTTGTCTTTGGCTTTGCCCAGCAGCAAGGCGCTGCGGCCTTCAAAGTCCCGCAGGTTCACGTCGTTCCCCAAGCTGGCACCGACCACTTCGCCGCGGGAGTTGGCCGCCAACACGATTTCAGGTTCGGGGTTGTTCCATTGGCTGCCCGGGTGAATGCCCACCAGGGCCCCGGGGCCGACCGAGCTCATGGGCTGGGCTTTGGTGAAAATTTCAGCGTCTGGCCCGATGCCCACTTCCAGGTATTGCGACCACATGCCTTGGGCCAGCAGTACTTCTTTGAGCCGGGCCGATTCGGGGGAACCGGGTACCACGCTGCGCAAGTTGTCACCAATGACCGCCACCACCGCTTGGCGCACGGCTTCGGCCCGACTGGCGTCGCCACGGGCCTGCTCTTCAATCACCCGCTCGAGCATGCTGGCGACAAAGGTGACGCCAGCGGCCTTGACGGCTTGCAAATCGCACGGGGCCATGAACCAGGCTTGGGCTGCATCACGGCAGGTTTCGTCGCTGTTGGCCAAAGCCTCGGGGGTGCTGGCCAAGCGCGGGGCTTGGCCGCTGCGAACAAAAGCCCCTACCTGATGGGCCAGCTCGGGCAGCTCCAGCAATTGGCTGCTGGTGGGGGCGAGCTGCGACAGATCGAACACATCCTCGGGCGTGACGGCACAAACCACGGCGCCGAAGTCCGGCACCCACAAGCGGCCGATCAGCAAAGCTTGGTGAGCGTCTTGGGGCAATAGGGTGTTCAGCATGGCAGTTTCGAATCAGATGAAAAAAGCGATCGTGACAGATGCCAAGCTGTGGCGCTGTCACCTTGGTGGAGAGGGTGGGATGGCATGGGCGCCCACCCGCCAAACAACTATTGAACTGGCCCCTTGAAGTCTTGAACTGCATGCGAGGGATAGTTTTTTTGTAGGAGCTCACCCCTGTAGGCGATGGGCGTGGAACACGCCCTCAACAGCATCGCCCTGCAAGTCTTCGCCCACGGGGTGGGCTCTTACAAAGACCAAAAGATCCACAGGATCGACAAAAAAATGGGCAATTTAAACTTCAGCGGGCCGAATCAATAAAACAGGGTTTTGAAAGGCCCTTTGTACAAATACTTGCAATGACTGAAGGGTGCGGGACGGTCGGGACGGGCCTGACCGGGTAAATTCGGGGTGCATTCGTTTTGACTGAAAGGAATCAACATGATCATCTCCAACACCCCTTTGACCCGCTTGGGCTTGGCCGCTGTCGCAGCGAGCGTTTTTTTGGCAGGTTGCGCCACCAACAGCGTCACGCCCCAGCAAAAGGGCGCGGGCACAGGCGCGGTGATTGGCGCTGTTGCGGGCCAAATTCTGGGCCGCGACAGCAAGTCCACCGCCATCGGCGCGGGTCTGGGGGCTTTGGGCGGCTACATCTGGTCCAAGAACATGGAAGACAAAAAGCGCGCCATGGAGCAAGCCACGGCCGGCACCGGCACCGTGGTCACGCAAACCCCTGACAACCAGCTCAAGCTGAGCATCCCGAACGACATTTCGTTTGACACGGGGCGCGCCGCCATCAAACCGAATCTGCGGCCCATCCTGGACCAGTTTGCCCAAGGCCTGAGCCAGCAAACGAGCATGGAAGTGCGCATCGTGGGCCACACCGACAGCACTGGCAGCGACGCCATCAACAACCCGCTGTCGGTCAACCGCGCCCAAAGCGCGCGTGACTACTTGGTCTCGCGCGGCGTGAGCGCAAGTCGCATGGCGATTGATGGTCGCGGTTCACGCGAGCCGATTGCCGACAACGCCACAGAATCGGGCCGGGCCCGCAACCGCCGCATCGACATCTTTTTGGCCGAGCGTGGTCAGAGGTAAATTTTTTGCAGCAACGTCAGCAGCGTTTTGCGCTGCGCTGGCGTGAGCTTGGCGGTTTTTTCCAGTTCCAGCTCGGTGGCCGTTTGTTCGGCCTGCACCATCAAGGCCTGTCCCTTGGGGGTGGCGTGCAGGCCCACGGCGCGGCCGTCGTGCGGGTGCGGTTTGCGCTCGATCAGGCCGCGAGCCTCCAGCGACTGGATCAGGCCCACCAGATTGGGGGGCAAGAGGTTGAGCGTGGCGCACAACTGGCGCGAGGTCACTCCTGGGTTATGGCAGATCGTGGACATGACCGAAAAATCCACCGGCTTCAAACCATAAGGGGCCAGGCGCTCCAAAAACAGTTCGATGATGCTCAGCGCGGCCCGGCGGGCGTTGTAGCCCATCAGGGTTTGCAGGTAAGTGGTGTCCAATTGGTCAATGGCCGAACCCATCGCGGGGTCGACCTTAGGGGCACGCGCTTTCTTGGGCGACGGCATGGGGGCTTGCTTCATGCCGCCAGTGTGCACTGCTGCACGATGATGAAAGAGCGCACCTGAAATTCGGGCAGCACCCAGCTGCGCAGAGCCTTTGCGGGGATTGTCCAGCGGGCCTGGGCGTTTGGCGTGCTGTCGTCCACACTCGCTTCGATGCGCAGCCAGGCCCAGTCCATCAGCACCAGCGCCACGGCGCGCAAATAGTCATCGGCCACGCGGTAGGCCAATGCCGCATCTTGCGCGCTGGCTTTGACGATTTGCTGCGTGACGGCGCGCAGGGTCTGGATTCGGGCTTGCGCCGCGGTGCTGGCTTTGGCCGCTTTGGGCAGATCCAAGGCGATGGTGTCCAGCAGCGCATTCATGCCCGTGCCGCCATCGGCCAGCACCTTGCGCACCAAGAGGTCAATCGCCTGAATCTCGTTGGTGCCTTCGTAGATCATGGCCACGCGGGCGTCGCGCACGATTTGCTCAATGCCCCATTCGCGCACATAGCCGTGACCGCCCAACACCTGCAGGCAGTCACTCCCGCCATGAAACGCTTGGTGCGTGAACACCGATTTCATCACCGGCGTGACGAGCGCGCACCAGCGCTGGGCTGAGGCTTGTGTGTCGGCGTTGGGGCTGTGCTTGATCAGGTCGAGTTCGAGTGCCGTGCGGTAGGCCAGCACGCGACCTGCATCGACCCAGGCGCGTTGCGTGTCCAGAATGCGGCGCATGGCGGGGTGCTCTGAAATGAAATCGGCTTCTGCGGCCGACTTTCCTTTGCCCGGTGCCCGCATCTGGCGGCGCTCTTGGGCATAGGCATCGGCTATTTGCCAGGTGGCGTCCAAGAGGCCAATGCCTTGCAGGGCCACATGCAGGCGGGCGGCGTTCATCATCACGAACATCGCGTTCAGGCCCTTGCCCGGTTCGCCCACGATGGTGCACACCGCTTCGTCAAAACGCATCACGCAAGTGGGGCTGCCGTGCAGACCCATCTTTTCTTCGATGCGGTCGCAGTGCACGCGGCTGCGCGAGCCGTCGGGGTAGAACTTGGGGACCAGGAACAGCGACAGGCCTTTGGGTCCGGGCGGCGCATCGGGCAGGCGGGCCAGCACCAGGTGCACGATGTTGTCGCTCAGGTCGTGCTCGCCGCCCGAGATAAAAATTTTGGTGCCGCTGACGGCGTACTGGCCATCGGGCAAAGGGACCGCCTTGGTGCGGGCCAGGCCCAAGTCAGAGCCCGCATGCGGCTCGGTCAGGCACATGGTGGCCAGCCATTCGCCGGTGGCCACTTTCTCTAAATACTGCGCTTTGAGATCGTCGCTGGCGTGGTGCTTGATGCATTCGTACGCGCCGTGCAGCAAGCCTGGTGCCATGGTCCAGCCCATGTTGGCTGCACTCAGCATTTCATAGAGCATGGCTTCCAGCACGGTGGGCAGGCCTTGACCGCCGTCTTCGGTGCTGGACGCCAGCGCAGGCCAGCCCGATTGCCAAAAGGACTGGTAAGCATCCTTGAAGCCCGGTGGCATGGTGACTGCGCCGTCTTTCCACTTTGCGCCGATTTCGTCGCCATCGCGGTTGAGCGGGGCGATGACTTCGCCCACAAACTTGCCTGCCTCTTCCAGCACTTGCTGCATCAGGTCAGCGTCCGCCTCTGCAAAGGCGGGCAGGGCTTGCAGTTGAGCAGGTGCGTTCAAAACGCGTGACAACAGAAACTGCATGTCGTCGGTGCGGGGCTGATAGGCGTTCATGGTCAATTAGAAAAGTTCGCTTCAAGGGCCGAGTTAACGGTTCATTGGCAAGAAAAATTGGCGGCATTTTCCAAAGAGCCGGAGCCCGTGTACTTGGCGACCTTGGGGTAGGCGCACAAGGGGCGTGTGCGTTGTGCGCTCCAGCTTGCTGGCAACTCGGTATTCACACCGCCTGCATTGCCCGCCCCGCGCACTTGTGCGGTGATGCTGCCAGGGGCAATGCCTTGCTCAACCCAAGCCACCAAGGGCGTGAGTGCGTCAAACTGGTCTGCAGCGGGGCCTGCGCTGCAATGGTTCATGCCGGGAATGGGAAAGTGGCGTACAAAGTTGGCGCTGTTGGGGACCTGTTTGGCGACACGATCGACCCAGGCACGTGTGTCGGTTTCAGAGAAAACCGGGTCACTCACCCCGTGGTAAAGCATGATTTTTGCGCCGCGTTGTTGCACATTCTTCATGTTGAGGGGCTGCGCATGGTTCATCGGTGTGATGGTCTCGTCGGCGCTTTCGCTGTAGCCCGGTGGCTTGGCAAAAATACCGTTAAACAAGTTGTCGTAATCGGTATCGAATGCCTTGACGTCCCGCTTGGGGCTGGTGAACACATGGCTCAAGGCGCCAGGGTCCAAGGCCTGCGAGAAAACAAATTTCCAAGTGGCCCAATTGTTGCCCGACACGCCCGTGTCGTAAGGAAATGAGCTGTAGTAAGGCTCTCCCTTGTTGGTTTGGCCACCTTTGAAGACTTGCGCAATGACATTTTTTTGCACGGTACTCAAGCACTTGCCATCGCGCCCTGCGGTGCAACTGGCGACATCTTTTTGCACGTCAAAAGCTTTTTGACAAGCCGAAACATCTTGAACCATGCCGTCGGCCGCACCATCGAGTGCGTCGCATTTGGCCAAAACGGCACGGGCCAATATGTGCCGGTCATCGGCGGTGAAGCCCGCACCGATGTCCGGGAATTTCAAATTCGGATTGAAAGGGTGGTTCACCGTCGGGCCAGCGGGTGCCAAGCTGTTCCACTTCGAAGATCCCCACAGCTGTGCCAACGCGGCGTTGGGTAAACGGTAGCCTGGCGCACCAGCCAAGTAGCCGTCAAACTGTTCTGCATAGCGCGATGCGGCCACCAAGGCATGTCGGCCACCATTGGAGCACCCTGCTATGTAAGAGCGATCCGGCAATTTGCCATAAGCCGTTAGGATCAAAGCTTTGGCCATGGGAGTGATTTTGCCAACGGCGGCGTAACCGTAATCTTGGCGTGCCTGCGGTTCTGAACCAAAGTAAGGGTTTTGCCCAGAGGTGTGCCCGGCATCCGAACTGATGACCGCAAAGCCTTGCGCGAGTGCGCCTGTCAATGGGCCTCCACCCAAAGCCCCCAGTGCGGGTTGCACCACCCCATCCAAGCCGCCGTTGGCTTGGTAGAAAAACCGACCGTTCCAGTCTTTGGGTAAGCGCATTTCAAAGCCAATGGCGTAAGGCTGTCCGTCAGCGCCTTGTCGCTCATGCATCTTGCCTTTGACCAGGCAGTGCTCGCTGACCGAGTAGGCCGTGACTGCGGTGGGTTGCGGACCGTTGCGCACGGCACCGGCTGAAACCCGGGCGGTGGATTCAATGCGTGTCGCCGAGAATTTGAATTGTTCGCGCAGTTCTTCGCATTGAGCCAAAGTGCCGCTTCGCGCAGGGGCCAAATTGGGAGGTGCGCTGGTCTGCAATCCAACGGCACAGCCCGCCAACAACATTGAACTACCCAAAGCCATCCATCGGTTCGTCATGTTCGTTCTTCCTACGTTTTCAGGTTGCAGCGCCCCGATGACCGTGTTGTCGTATCCAGCGACATGGCCATCGAGGAACCATTTTTAAAACGACCTGCTGAATCAGGAGTCGACGCTGAAGCCGATGCGCTTGATCAGCGGGCCCCAACGCTCTAATTCCACTTGCGAGCTCTTGAGTTGGTCTGCGACCGTGCCACCAAAAGGAATCAGGCCCACCACGGTCAAAGCGTCCAGCACGCCTTTGTCTTTGAGGGCGGCATTGATTGCCGCGTTGGCCGCCTGCACCACGTTGGCCGGGGTTTTGGCGGGGGCGTAAAAGCCAAACCACTCTTCCACCGTCAACTCGGGGAAGCCTTGTTCTGCAAAGGTGGCCACATCGGGCACAAAAGGTGAACGGGCTTTACCCGAGGTGGCCAAGATGCGCATCTTGCCGGCTTTGTGGTTGGCAATGAAGTCGCCGTGCGGTGTGAACATGCAAGCGATCTGGCCGCCGACCACGTCGGTCACGCCGGGCACCGAGCCACGGTAGGGCACATGCTTGAACTCGAAGCCCTGGTTTAGGCCCAACAAAGCGCCAATGAAGTGGGGGGTGGAGCCTGCAGCGGGCGAGCCGTAGCTGGCTTGCGCGGGGTTGGCTTTGGCCCAGACGATGAAGTCTTTCACGTTCTTGACGCTGGCAGGCACCATGGGGCCGACGGCAAAACCGTGGTGAATCATGGAGGCGGTGCCCACGGGCGTGAAGTCTTCAAACGGCTTGTACTGGAGGTTTTTGAAGATGTGGGGGTAGAGCGATATGGGCGAGAAAGGGGTCATGGCCAACACCGAGCCGTCGGCGGGTGCGCTTTTGAGCAGGTTCAAGGCAATTTGACCGCCAGCGCCAGGGCGGCTGTCGATGATGCCAGCGTTCTTGCTGTAGGGGGTGCCGCCAAATTTCTCGGCTACGCGGCGGGCGCAGATGTCGCCCGAGCCGCCGGGTGGGAAGCCGTAGAGCACTTTGACCTGCTCGATCGGCAGGCCGCTTTGTGCCCAAGCCTGCTGGAAAGCGGTGCTGCCCAAAAAGGCTGCGCCGATGGTGGATTGAATGAATTCGCGACGGTTGCTCATGCTTGTCTCCTCGAAAGGGTGGGTTGAAAAACTCAGGTTGGGGGAAAACGGAAAATGAAAATCATCAACTGCACAAAGCCTTGATGTCTTCGGGCACAGCGATCGCTTTGATGCGGTCGGGGTCTTCGGGGTGCTTGATGCAAAAGGCGCGCACTTCGGTGCCTTCGCACAGCACGGTGTCGCCGCGCATCACCACATGCTTGTGCACAAACACTTTGTCGCGCCATTCCTGCACGCTGGTGTGCACTTGAATGGTTTCGCCATAGGTGGCGGGGCGGATGAACTTGGTGTGGATCTCCAACAACGGCGTGCCGATGATGCCGCGTGTCTTGACCAGCTCGCGCCAAGGCAAGATGCCGCACTTCATGAAGAAGTTCAGCGACGAAGCGTCCATCCACTTGGAGAAGTTGGGAAAGAACACGATGCCTGCAGGGTCGCAGTCGCCGAACACCACTTGCACGTCGTAAACAACGGTTTTGCTCATGTTCGGCTTTCAGCGTGGCGCCATGCGCAGTGCACCGTCCAGGCGAATCACTTCGCCGTTCAGGTGGTCATTGCTGACGATGTGGCAAGCCAGTTCGGCAAATTCGCTGGGCTTGCCCAGGCGTGCCGGGAAGGGAATGCTGGCGGCCAGAGATTGCTGGATCGGCTCGGGCAAGCTCGCCAATAAAGGCGTCTTGAACAGGCCGGGTGCGATGGTGCACACGCGGATGCCGTGCTGCGCCAGGTCACGGGCCATGGGCAGCGTCATGCCCACCACACCGGCCTTGGAGGCGCTGTAAGCCTGCTGGCCCACTTGGCCATCAAACGCAGCAACCGAGGCGGTGAAGACCATCACACCTCGCGCACCGTCTTCCATGGGGTCCAGCTTGGTGCAGGCCTCGGCAAACAAGCGGGCCGCGTTGTAGGTGCCGATCAGGTTGACGTTGATGACCTTGGCGAACTCCTCCAGCGGTGCGGCCTTACCGTCCTTGCCGACCACGCGTTTGGCGGTCCCGATGCCGGCGATTTGCATCAGGATGCGGGCGGGGCCGTGTGCAGCGGCAGCAGTCTCGATGGCCTGAGCCATGCTGTCGGGGTCAGACACGTTGCAGTGCACCGCAACGCCGCCAATCTCGGCTGCCACGCGCTCGGCATTGGCCATGTTCAGGTCGAGTATGGCGACCTTGGCGCCCAGACGGGCCAGTTCGCGGGCCGTGGCCTCACCCAAACCAGAGCCACCGCCGGTGACCAATGCTGCTTGTCCTTGGATATTCATGTCTGTTCCTTTAAATGTCGGTTTTTGTAGGAGCCCACCCCGTGGGCGATGGGCGCGGCACGCGCCCTGAAAACCATCGCCCACAGGGTGGGCTCCTACATGGGGGTCATGCTTCGGGGTTTTCGATCAACAGCGCAATGCCTTGGCCGCCGCCCACACAAGCGCTGGAGATGCCGTAGCGCAAACCGCTGCGTTGCAACTCACGCGCCAGCGTGATCGTCAGGCGCACGCCCGTGGCGGCCAGCGGGTGGCCTAGCGCGATGGCACCGCCGTTGACGTTGAGCTTGGTCACATCCAGGCCCAGATCTTTGGCCACGGCCAGGGTTTGCGCGCCTTGCGCTTCGTTGATTTCGAATCGGCCAATGTCCGACAGCTTCAGGCCCGTGCGCTCCAGCAGCAAACGAATGGCGGGCGCTGGGCCAATGCCCATGATCTCTGGCGGCACGCCCACGGCCGCAGCGGCCACCACACGTGCAATCGGTTTTTTGCCTTGGGCTTTCGCATAGGTGCCCGACGTGACCACGCACGCAGCCGCCGCATCGACCAAGGCTGAGCTGTTGCCACCGGTCTGCACGCCGCCTTCGTAAACCGCCCGGAGCTTGCCCAGCACCTCGGCTGGCGAGATGCGCGGGTGCGTGTCGGCGCTGACCTCGGTCACTTTGCCTTGCAGCTTGATGCCCCGGGAAACGTAGCCTTCGAGCTCAAACTTTTCGGTGACCACCGGCACCATCTCGCCCGCATGAAAACCAGCGGCCTGCGCGGCCACGGCCTTGGCAAACGAGTCCGACGCGAACTGGTCAACCTCTTCGCGGGTGATCTTGTATTTCTTGGCCAGGTTCTCGGCGGTCTGGATCATGTTGATGCCCGCGGCCGGGTCTTTCAGGGCTTCCCACATGAAGTCTTTGAAGCCCACGGGCGCGCCCAACTTGAAGCCGGTGCGGTGGTCAAAGGCGGCAATCGGGTTGCGCGTCATGCTCTCGGTGCCGACCACCAGCGCGGCCTCGCACACACCCGCTTCAATCTGCTCGCCCGCCTGGCGAAACAACTCAAACCCGGTGCCGCAAATGCGCTGCACCATGATGGCGGGCACCTCTTGTGGCACACCGGCGTACAGCCCGATATGGCGCGGCAGCACAAACTGGTCAAAGTCGCCCGGGGCCATGTTGCCGGTGATGACCGAGCCGATGTCGTTGGGGACGATGCCTGCGCGCTTTAGTGCTTCACGAGCGGCCTTGATGCCCAGGTCTGTGGGCGAGATGTGGCCCAAAGCGCCGCAGTAATCGACCATGGGCGTGCGCACGCCCTCGTGCATCCACACATCGGCAAACGCATTGAAAAATCCTTTGGAAGCCATGTCTGTTCTTTCTGTGTTGTGTAGGAGCCCACCCCGTGGGCGATGGCTTGAGCAACGTGAGCCGACCCATCGCCCACGGGGTGGGCTCCTACAAGGGAATCATTGAGGTTGGATGATGTTCGGCAAGCTACCCGCGTGCAAAGCAGCCACCATGTCGGCCCGGTGCGCGAGCACCGAGCGTTGGTTGATCGAGCCTTTGTCGGTGATCTCGCCCTTGTCGATGGTGGGCGGCTCACTGAGCAGGCACAGCCGGGCGATGCGGTTGGCGCTGCCGGTGGCAGTTTGGGCCAGTGTGTTGACGACGTCCTGGAATTTGGCCAGCACCGGGGCCGTCGCAAGCACGGCAGACATCGGCGCATCGGCGGCCAGGCCGCTGAGCCCTCGTACAGCAGGCGTTGTGAAGATCATGGCGCCGACCTCCTTCAGGTCCAGGCCCGTCAGCACCGCGTCCTGAACGTAAGGCGCGCCCGCCGCAATGATCTTGGCGCGCAGCGGGCCCACGCTGACAAATGTGCCAGTGGCCAACTTGAAGTCTTCGGCAATGCGGCCGTCAAACTTCAGGCCCAAATGTACATTGGTGTCGTCAATCCATTGGACCGCGTCACCCGACTTGAAGAAGCCTTCTTCGTCAAACGCACCGGTGGTTTCATCGGGGTTGCGCCAGTAACCGGGTGTGATGTTGGGGCCTCGGTAGCGCACCTCGGTTTTGCCTTGCGTGCCCACGAGCTTGAGTTCCAGGCCCGGGGCGGGCACGCCCAGGTCACCCGCTTGCACCAAGGGGTTGGTCACAAAAATACCAAAGGGGCCAGACTCTGTCATGCCCAGGCCGGTGCCCATGACGATGCGCTCACCGATTTCGCGCTCTTGCGATTCTGAGAGGCTGTCCCAAATCGGTTGGGCCAAGGTGGCGCCGGCGAAAAAGAACATCTGCACTCGCGACAGCAGGGTTTTGCGCAAGGTGTCGTCGGTCTTCATGGCGAGGGCAATCGCCTCAAAGCCGGTGGGCACGTTGAAGTACACGGTGGGCGCAATCTCGCGCAGGTTGCGTAAGGTCTCGTGCATCAGCGCGGGCGTGGGCTTGCCGTCGTCGATGTAGAGCGTGCCGCCGTGGAACACCGTCATGCCAAAGTTGTGGTTGCCGCCGAAGGTGTGGTTCCAGGGCAGCCAGTCGACCAGCACCAGTTCGTGCTCGGCCAGCACGGGCATGGATTGCGCCATTTGCTGCTGGTTGGCGCACCACAGGCGCTGCGTGTTGATGACCGCCTTGGGCAGCTTGGTCGAGCCGCTGGTGAACAAAAACTTGGCGATGGTGTCGGGGCCGGTGGCGGCCATGGCGGCATCTACCGCGGCTGTGGCGTGGGTGGCGCAGAGGCTGTCAAAAGCCGTGACCGTGCGGCCGGGCACTTGGCCCTCGACCATCACCACTTCCATGTCGTCGGCCACTGTGGCGGCGATCGCCTTGGCATAGCGGGCGTCGGAGGCAAACACCAGGCCGGGCGTGACGGTGCGCAGCACATGCTTGAGCTTGTCGAAGTCCACGCTGACCAAGGAGTAGGGCGGTGAGGTGGGCACAAAGGGCACGCCAGCCACCAGGCAACCCAAGGACAGTAAAGCGTGCTCAAGGCTGTTTTCGCTCAGGATGACAACGGGTCGCTCGGCGTTCAGGCCCCGGTCGAGCAGGCTTTGCGCGATGCTGCGCGCTGTTTGCCAGGCTTGGACATAAGTGATGTGCCGCCAGTCGCCCAGCGTGCCATCGGCTTGCGGGATGCGCCGCGCCATGAAAGTCTGCTCGGGTTTGACCTGTGCCCAGTGCTGCAGGCGATCGGTCAGGCGCTCAGGAAAAGCCTGCAGCGCCTGATCGGCTTGCAGGTAACGCGTGCCGGGTGCGCCATCGCGCACGCTGACGCGGGTCACGCCGAACTTCAGGGGACGGAATTTGGGGGCGTTCATGCGCTTCTCCGGGTCAGCTTTTTTGCACCTTGGCCGCCTTGCCTTCCAGGAAGGCGCGGACACGGGCTTTGGCTTCGGGGGCGGCTTGGGCGATCGAGGCCATCAGGGCTTCGGTGAACAGGCCATGGTCTGCCGGTTGTTCGGCAATGCGGGGCATGGCGTGCGTGAGCGCAAAGTTGGTCAGCGGCGCGTTGGTGGCGATGCGGGTGGCCAGCTCGATGGCCTTGGCCAAAGCCGTGCCGGTGGGCACAAGGTATTGGGCAAAGCCCACGCGCTCGCCCTCTTGCGCGTCGTACACACGGCCCGTGAGCATCATGTCGATCATGCGCGCCGTGCCGATCAATTTGGGCACCCGCACCGAACCGCCGCCGCCCACAAAGATGCCGCGTGTGCCTTCGGGCAGCGCGTAAAAAGTGCTCTCGTCGGCCACGCGGATGTGGCTGGCGCTGGCCAGCTCCAACCCGCCACCCACCACCGCGCCGTGCAGCGCACTGACCACGGGCACGCGGCCTTGTTCCACCGCGTTCAGCGCCACATGCCAGCCGCGCGAGTGGTGAATGCCTTCGCCGGCGTCGCGCTCCTTGAGCTCCGACAAATCCAGCCCGGCGCAAAAGTGGTCGCCCTCACCGTGAATCACCGCGGCGCGGGCTTCGGGGGGCAAGTTCTGAAACACATCACGCAGCGCTTCAATCAGGGCGTCGTTGAGCGCATTGCGCTTGGCCGGGCGGCACAGGCGCACCACGGCCACAGCGCCTTGCATGTCCAGACTAACGCCATGGGCGGCGGCTCGTTCCAGGATGGGGTGGGGAGAGATGTTCATCGCAAAGGGTCCTAGGCGGGTCTGGAGCAGAAAGTGCAATAAGGTTATTGCTGATAACCATATTGTGCGTACCAGAAGGCTTGGGATTGCCTGGTGTTTACCCTAGGTTTGCGACTGAATGTGCCCAGCTGTGGTTAGCCAGGCGGGGCGAATTACGGGGTTTTTTCGTCGCCCGGGCGCATGCCCTTGAGCCAGTAGACCCAAGACAAAATCACGGCCACGGCGGTGTAAAGCTCGGGAGGAATTTCCTTGTCCAGGTCGATGCGGCTGAGCAAGGCCAGCAGCTGGGGGTCCTCGGCCACGTACACGCCGTGGCGCTGAGCTTCGTCGATGATGCGTTGGGCCAACTCGTCTTCACCCCTGGCGCTGATGATGGGGGTTTTGCGCTTGCCATACTCCAGCGCAATCGCTTCCTTCAGTGGGGCTTTCATGTCTGCACATCCAGCAAGCTGCCGGTTTCGGGCGGGTTCCAGGGCATGGGCTCGGAAGGACCTGGGCCGTGGATGATTTGCAGCCGGGTCATGTTCAGGCCTGCGCTGTCCAGCTCTTCGGCCAAATTGGGCGTCAGGTCGCGTGCCCGTTTCACCACATCCTCGCGCAAGGCCCACATGACCATGTCGACTTCGGTCTGGTCGCTGATGCGTGTTTGCAGCCACACTTCGCCCAGTTCGCGGTTGCGGGTGTGCAAGTGAATGACCAGCGGTGCCTTTTCTTCGCCACGCCTGCTGCGGCCCCGCACAAATCGCAGCGCCACGGGTTCGGCGTCCGAAAAAGGCAGCATCATCGAAAACACCCATTCGCGCCCCGTCAGGGTTTCGGCCGCAGTGAATTGGTGCGACTCGATGTCGTCGATGGCATCCTGCACACGGCTCGTCGCCTCGTGGCTCGTGCTTTGCAGCAGACGCAACAACTGCCGCAGGCCCGACTTCAAGTCAACCAGACCACTGCCGTGGCCCTGTGACAGCAAAGCTTCGGTCATCAGGCCGCTGCGCTGCATGAGTTGCTGCAGTTTTTCTGGGGTCAGTTGGGCCATGCTTGGGCGCAAGCGTTGCCACTGCTGCAGTGCTGCCAGCTCGGGAGACGCTGGGTTCAGGCTTTGCAACAGGCTGTCCAGACCGCCCGGGCGCAGCAGCAGGGCCAGGGCACCCATGTCGGGGGGTCTGAATCCCAGCTGCTGCATGCGGTTGGGCATTTGCGCCAAAGGTGCAGCGGCTGCTGGGGGCGTTGCACCGGTGGCTTGCAGCGGGCGCAGCCAAATTGAGCCGTCGTTTTGCAACTGCACCCGAAACAAAGCGGTGTCGCCAGAGGCCAGGCGCAACCCCGCGGGCAGGTCTTTGGGCAAGTCGATGAAACGGCCGGCTTGTGCGGGGTCTTGCAGGATCAGACGGATCCGGTCTTGACGGTTCTCGACGGTGGATTGAATCACCTGGCCGTCGCGCAAGCCCAGTTCGGCGGCGCTGCGTTCGACCACCAAGGGCAATTTCCCTTCCAGGTAAATGGTGGGAATTTTGGGGTTGAGGTGGGCGGTTTCAGCCCCGGTGATCATGCTTCGGCCTGCGCTGCGATCAGGGGTAACGCACCCAGCGGCGCTGGTCGTTCGGGTCGGGCGCGGCCTTTTGTGGTGCCTGCTCTTCAGCCCCTTGGAACAAAGCTGCTGCCCCCGGGTGCTGGCTCAACACCATCTGGCGCAAGGCCGGCATGCTGGGCACCTTCAATTGGGCCCCAGACCGCATCTGATGGGGAGATCCCGATGGAAAAACCTGCGGGTTCAGGCTCACAAAGGCCTTGCGCAAAACGTCAGGATGCAAAGGGACATCGGGCAACGCCCTGCGGATGACGCGGTCCAGCGTCTCGCCGCGTTGCACGGTGACCATGCTGCCAGCCATGGCTGAGGCTGCGGAGGTTAAGGCTGGAGGGCTGGCTTGCGCAGGACCGCCGGCCGAGTGGGCCGGTGTTGGCGGCAAGCCGCCCATTTGCTGGAACGCGGCTTGCGGGCCCAGCAGGGCTTTCAGCGCAAGGGCCCCGGCCGATTCAGTCGACCAAGCTGCCGAGCTCCAGCTGACCAGCGCGCAGCTGCCCAGCAACCAAGTGGCCAAGTGACGGTGAGAGCAGACGGCAGAAGTCATGAGGGTATTGTGGTTCGGGTTGAACAGGTTCACAAGGGCAGGGCCATCCAGGCGCCATGCGAGGCCAGAGCCGGGCCTGCCAATTGTTGCAGCTCGGTGCGGTGTGAGCCGACCTTGACCACTTGGGCCAGAGCCAGGTGCTGGGCCACCCCAGGTTCCAGCATGCGGGCCGGCACATGGGCAGGGTCCATCAAAAGCACGCGGTCACCGGGGCGCAATCCGCTGTCAAAGCCCGCTTGCAGCTCGAGGGACTGCGTGCCTTGGCGGCGCACATGGAACTGCACCGGTTCGCACTCGGTTTGCTTGTCCAGCTGGGCCACCCATTGGCGCATGCGCTCTTGCAGCAGGCCCTGCATTTGCTGCGCCCACGCCGTGGGGCTATGCGACAGGGCCAGGGGAGCGACCGAGATGATTTGTTCGATTTGCCACTGGGGCACCAGGCGCGAGGCCGGGCTGAGCTTTTGGCCCAGGCGCAAGCTCAGTGTCCAGCGCAACGGCGGGGCGCTTTGGTTCAAGCTCAGGCGATCCGTCCAAGACCGTGCCTCCGCCGGTGCGTGCGGCTGCAGCGAAATCTCGGCCATCCAGCCGCTGCGCTCCTCGGTCTGGCCGGTGAGGGCGCGCATGTAAGCGTTGTCCAACTGTGGGGCCACTTGCGTCACATTGTGCGTGCGCCAGCGCTGAGAGACCTGCATGTTCTGGCTCCACGCCTGTTGCGCCAAACCCACCAGGGTCTGGCTGGCAAACAGCTGCGGGCCACTGAAACCCTCGGGCATCACGACCTGCACGCCCAAAGGCAAACGCCAGGGACGGGGCGGAGCCTTGCAGCTTTGGTCTGCGCCTACCGGCTTCCAGCCCCAGGGCAAGACCTCGGCGCTGACCTGGGTCACGGGTTCGTCGCCTTGTACATAAGACAAGACCCGCACGCCGCGCACCTGCGCCTCGGAGTGGAAATGGGCGCTCTCGTGCAAAGCCCCCTTGTCGTCCACCCAGGCCGTGCTGACCACCCGTGTGGGCCGATCCAGGGTCGCTTCCAAAATCGCCTGACGGATGGCGGCCAGCTGGGCGTCGTATTCTTTTTGAGGGTTATTCTGGGCGGCCTTGGCCGACTGGGCTTGGGCATTCAACAACGCCTGCACCGGGGCCGAAGCCAGCGCTTTGGCCGCCAACTCGGCAGGGCTGGGGCTTTGGGCAGCGGCTCCACTGGCCAGCGCACAGGCCAGCACGGCAGCGCTGATGCGCAGCCAGGCAGGGCGGGGCGAGTTCAAAAGGGCCAGCATGGGGTCATTCCAATCCGAGGGGCGATCAGCGGCGGCGCGAAGCCATCTGACCCAAGTACAAGGCACGTAAATCGCGCACCACGTACTGGTCCAGCGACATGGTGGTCTCGTAAGTGTCTTCACCCACCGGGGTGATGCTGACCATGGTGGCGCCATAAATCACGCCCTCCACCTTGGCGCGGAAGGTGTCGCTCATCACCGTCATGTCGGCCACCGTGGTGGTGGCGTCGAGTTGCTGGCCATAGACCTGTTCGGTCAATGAGCGGTAGGCGTCCAGTTTGGAAGCACGGATCGCCAACAGACGTTGCTGGGCCGGGTTCTTGTGGTTTTGCACGCTGATCACGGCGTAACCGGTGGCCACCAGGGTTTCACGTTTTTCCACCAAGGGGCTGACCATTGAGGGGGCCGGGCTTGACGTGACCGTGCTGTCCTGGCCCATGATGTTCAAGGGCACGGATTGGCATCCGGCCAAGGCCAAGGTGGTCAGCAAGGCGGCTGCCAGTGATCGGTTACGGGTCATTGTGCTTCTCCATGAACGGGCACCCACGCCAACCAAAGCGGCGGGTGGATGTGTTGTGTCTTGATGCATACATCGACAGTAATGTCCAGGTCTTGAGTTGCAGCCGGGCTTTGCAGCGTCTGTGGGGTCATTTTTCGACAAATAAAAATCCAAATGTGAACTATAAAATTATTATTTTTTATGATAAAACTGTATTTTTTGGAAATACTTGCTAAAGTGTGATTTTTAATTGATAAAACAGCCAGTGAAATGACCGACACCTGCTCTTCAACTGCGGCTTGGCGCTTTCAGTGCAACTTGCCAGATCGGCATGCCCCGAACGCCGCTTGGTCCCACCCCACACTGAATTGACATGAAAGCCAGCGCCAAAACCCAAATCATTGGACAAAGCCGAGCGACGCAGTTTTTGCGAGAACTCATCCAGACTTTGGCGGCGTCATCTTCGACAGCCCTGGTCACCGGCGAAAGTGGCACTGGCAAAGAACTGGTGGCCCAGGCCTTGCATGCCCAAGGCCCTCGCGCTGGCGGCCCCTTTGTGCCCATCAACTGCGGGGCCATCCCGCGCGAGCTGATCGAAAGCGAACTGTTCGGTCACCGCAAAGGCGCCTTCACGGGGGCTGTGGCCGACCGTTTGGGCCGATTCGAGTTGGCGCACGGCGGCACCCTGTTTCTGGACGAAATCGGCGACCTGCCCATGGACATGCAAGTCAAGTTGCTGCGCGTCTTGCAAGAGCGCTGCCTCTTGCCCGTGGGCGCCTCGCGTGAAGTGCCGGTGGACGTGCGTGTGGTCGCGGCCACCCACAAAAACCTCGAATCAGAAGTGGCTGCGGGGCGTTTCCGGGAAGACCTGTATTACCGTATCAATGTCTTGCCCATCACCACCACCGCCTTGCGTGAGCGGCCTGACGACATCGCTGCCTTGCTGCAGTTTTATGCGCAAAAGCACACCCTGCCCGGCAACCGCCCCCTGAAGTTTGCAACCGACACGCTGCTGATGCTGCAGGCCTACGCCTGGCCGGGCAATGTGCGCGAATTGTCCAACCTGGTGGACCGCTTCTCGACGCTGTTCCCCTCGCAAACCCTGCAGGTGCACACCGTGCCCGCCTGCATGATGCCTTCGGGCCTGGCCGCTTTGCAGGCCCAACGCCTGAGCCAAATGCCCACGCCAGCCCCGCAGCCTTCGCTCATGGCAGCCGCTTCGGCCCCGCAAGAATCCTTGGCCCCGCAAGACGCTTTGGCACCGGAAGAGCCCAACTGGATAGCCGCCACAACTGGTGACGCCGAAAGCCCCTGGGCTGACAATGATCCGCTGAGCCATTTGTTTGCAGGCAGCGACAACCCTGCTCCCGTCCCCCGAGCCGCCTTCGCCCCCATGCCTTTGTCTGCCTCCAACGACGAAATGAGTTCGGTCGAAGAAGTCATCTTGCTGGCTCAAGGCATTCAGACCCTGCCGCC
The DNA here is from genome assembly GCF_003063645.1 of Limnohabitans sp. 2KL-51. GTDB lineage: Bacteria > Pseudomonadota > Gammaproteobacteria > Burkholderiales > Burkholderiaceae_C > Limnohabitans_A. The sequence continues at coordinate 54,602 of NZ_NESJ01000008.1, read as the reverse complement.
CGACGGCATCTCGCTCAAGCAACACCTGATCGACATCGAGCGTAACCTGATCGAGCAAGCCCTCAGCCGCACCCAAGGCAATGTGTCTCAAACGGCCAAGCTGCTGCAGCTGCAAAGAACCACACTCATCGAAAAAATCAACAAGTACGAACTGCGCGGCATGGCCTGAGAAGTCTTAAGGAAAGGCGTTGCAGACCCATTGTGGTCGAACTCAGAACGGCGGTTTGATCACTTTGGCGCAAGTGCCCTTGATGAGCTTGACGTTGCGCCCGTCATTCAGGCTCAGGGATTGCACAAAACGTCCTGTCTTGCGGTCCACGACAAACTCTTCGCCGGTGATCATCACGCCAAACCGCTGAAACATGGCAGGGCGGTAAATCTTCAGTCGTGTGCCCATCAGCTGCAGGCTCCCAGAACGGCTTTCGGAGATGGCAATTTTGCCTTGGTACCAGCCTGACTTTTTCTCGAAATCAATCTGTGCCATGGTGATCCTGGAGGGCTCGTTTTCCTTGATGCCCAAAGCCAGTTGACCGTCCAGGTCCAGTTCCAGCTCGCAAATCAGATCCATCACCCCCTTGCTGTCACCGGGCATGCTTTCGGCGGTCAGATTGGGCTCAGAAAGACTTTCCCCCATGAGGTGCACCATGCCCCAGATGCCACCCATGACCAAAAGACCAATGGCGATGCCGATTGCAGTGTTTTTCAACATGGGGAAACCTTTAAAAGGTGTTGGCGCAAGCCAAGGCGATAAGTCATCTTAACGTGCAATAAAGTTGCATTCACACCTGATTACTGGTTAAGCACCGTGATGCTGACGCGGCGGTTGCGCGGGTCGGCAGCATTGCCCGGTACTTTGGGATTGGTATCAGCCACCCCCTCGATGCGTGAGAAACGATTGCCACTGATGCCCTGGGACTGCATGAACTGCCGCGTGGCATCGGCCCGCTCGGTCGACAAAGTCCAATTGTTGCGCATGCTGTCGGGTGCGAAACCCATGCTGTCGGTATGCCCACGAATCGACAATTTGTTGGGCAGTGGTTTGAGCGATTGGGTCACTTCGGCCATCAGGGCGGCCGCTTTGCTGCCCATCACCGCGCCGCCAGAGCTGTACATGGCAAAGTCGGCCTTGTCGATCACCTCAATGCGCAAACCGTCTTTCTCGCGCGTGATGCTGACCTGGTCCTTGAGCTTTTCAAATTCTTTGCTTTCAGACAATTTCTGTTTGATCTCTTTTTCAATCTTGTCGAAATTTTCCTTGTCCTGTTTCTGGCCTGACGAGCCACTGCCGCCACCCTCGCCGGGTGAGCCGGAACCCGTGGCTTTGCCGGGGTCTTGGTCAGAGGGGCCGTCCTTGTTGTTCTCTTCCTTGGATGAGCCAAAGCTTTCGCCAGGGCCACCTTGGGCCTGAGGCGTCAAACGCTCAAGCAATGCGGTCTGCTTGGCGGAGAAAGGGAACCCATCGGTGTCGATGATGGACTTGCCACCGAACAAACCATTAGAGCCCGCCATTTCACCAAACACGATCTGGCTGTGGGAAGCGGGCCTGAAATAGTCCGCCACACTTTTGCGCCTGTCCTCGGTGCTGGCACCCAACAGCCACATCAACAAGAAGAAAGCCATCATGGCTGTCATCATGTCGGCCAGGGCGATTTTCCAGGCGCCGCCGTGCGCTCCCGCATGGCCATCGTCGGCGATGATTTTTTTGACAATGATGATGGGCCGCAACGCCTCTGCAGCAGCAGCAGCTGCTGCTGCGACTTCCTCGGGCGTTCCCGCTGCGGCTTTGTCTGCCTCGGCCATCAGGATCCTCGCATGCCGTCAAAGACTTCGGAAAAACTCGGTTGGTTATGGTGTGAAATGCAGGCCCGTGCGGACTCGATCACCAACGGTTGCGGGTGGCCCTTGAGGTTTCCCACGATCATCTCGCGGATCACGTCGAAGGCTTGCGCGTCTTCGTTGATGATCTGGGTCAGTCGCCCTGCAAAGGGCTCAAACATGCCGTAGGCCAAAAACACGCCCATCAGCGTACCCACCAGCGCGGAGCCAATCAGCGCACCCAACACAGGAGGGGGTTGATCAATCGAACCCATGGTTTTCACCACACCCAACACGCAGGCCACGATACCCAGCGCGGGCAAACCCCCCGCAATGCCGGCCAAAGCGCCGGGAGCCAACAAGGCCTCGTGGTGGTGCACCTTGATCGCCTTTTTCATCAAATCATCCAAGGCATCGGCGTCCAGATTGCCCTGCGAGATCACCATCAAACGAAGGGGATCGCAAATCATTTGAACGATGGAGTGGTCCTTGGCCAGCTTGGGGAATTCACCAAAAATCGGGCTGGAGTCTGGGTTTTCAACGTGCGATTCTAGCGCCACCACGCCTTCTTTTTTCATCACCGTTTGCAGTTTGCCCACCAGCAGCATCAAAGCCAGGTAGTCGGCTTGGTGAAAACTGGGTCCTTTGATGCACTTGCCGATGCCGCCCATGGCCGCCTTGAAAACAGGAAAGCTGTTGGCCACCAAAGAAGCGCCAATGGCCGACCCCCCGATGATCAGAAATTCGAAAGGCGCGGCCTTGATGATGGGGGCCATCTTGCCGCCAGCGATGACGTAACCGCCAAACACCGCACCAAAAACAACCGCTAAACCGACAAAGAAAAACATGGTGGCCCTTTAAGTCTAGACAATGCACCAAACACCGATGCACCAACCCAGCGTCCATTGAAAAAAGAAGTCGATCAAATTGCCCAGCAAAATGACAGGCAGACCCAAATACAGCGCCCCCCACGCCCACCCCGAAATTGTCAAGCGGGCTTTAGAAATGTCATGCCCCAAGATGGCATGTTCTTTAGGAGATGACGAGCTCATTTTTTCCGTTAACACCTGTATTTATCGGTTTCAAATGCGTTATCTTGAGTCGAATTTGAAAAATTTGCCTATTATGACGAGATGGATTTGAAATGGGAGCAATTGCCACAAGCCGATTGGGAAGAATTTCATTCGACCCAGCGCGGCGCTTTGCAGCAGGCATGGAACTACGGCGAAGCCTTGACCGCATTGGGTGTGAACATGTCGCGGGCCATGGTCTGGCAAGAAGGCCAACTGGTGGCCATTGCCCAATTCATGTGCAAACGGGTGCTGGGCTACATCTCTTTGGCCTCTTGCACGCGGGGCCCGATCTTTCATCCCGACCTCAGCCCCGCGCAACGTGCGGACATCTACAAGCGCCTGCGCCAAACGATCCCGCTGCCGCGCCTGAAAGTCCCCTTGTTTTCGCCCGACCGCACCGGCGAACAACTCGATCCGCTCGAAACCCGAGGCCTGTCGCGGGTGATGACTGGCTACTCCACGGTGCTGCTCGACTTGACTCAGCCGCTCACTACTTTGAAAGCCCAGCTCGAGGGCAAGTGGCGCAACCGCTTGAACAAAGTGCAGGCCAATTTGAAGCTGCGCGTCCATGTACAACCGAGCCGCAAGCGTTGTGATTGGCTGCTGGGCCAGGAACTGGCCCAGCGCGAAGCGAAAAAATTCCATGGCTTGCCCACCGATTTTGTGCAGGCCTACATCGCCGCTGCGACCGACCCGCGTCAGGCCTTTGTGGTGGCCTATGCAGAACTCGGCAAGAACACCGTGGGGGGCATGCTCTTTCTGATTCATGGCCGAGTGGCCAGTTACCATATGGGCTGGGCTGACGAAGAGGGCCGGCAAATCAATGCCCACAACGCATTGCTCTGGCAGGCCATGGCTTACTTGCAAGAGCAAGGCGTCGAGCTGCTCGATCTGGGGGGCGTCAACACCCACGATCTGCCGGGCATCTCTCGCTTCAAATTGGGCACCGGTGGTCAAGCCATCACCCTGGCGGGCACTTATTTTTGAGAACAAACATGACGATGCGAGCATTTTCAATGCGTGCTGTAGTGCGCTGGAGCCTGTGCTGTGCAGGCTTGGCCGGCGGCCTGAGCCCACTGACCGCCCAGGCCTGGACCCGCATCGGCGAAACCCAGGACGTGACGCTGTTCGTGAACCGCAAAAGCATCGAGCGGGATGACAACATCCGCCGGGTCTGGGAAATGCAGGACCTCAAAACACCGGACGCCGAAGGGGTGCGGTCCAGGCGCTACCTGAACGAATACGACTGCACTTACAAAATGCACCGATTGGGGCAGATGACCAGTTACGCTGGCCCCAAACTCACCGGCAACAAAGTCGCCGAAGTCAAAGAGATGGGCTACTGGCGAAAGATCCCCCCCAATGGCGTGTTTGTGTTGACCTACATCGCCGTGTGCGTTGAATAAGACCCTTGACGGCACACCGTCCAGAACCGCTTCACTGTGATGGGCCTTGACTGTGCAGTGGGCTGTTCAGGGTCGATGCCTGAGGCCTAGGCGAACGTTCGGTACCCCCAGAGCCTGAAGCGCTGCGCGCAAAAGCAGCCACACCCACCAAGCCCAAACCCAGCAAAGCCAGCGCCGGCAGGGGATGAATCACCCAATAGCGCCCATGCCGTGGCCCCGGGTGCCAATGGCCGTACCACCCCTCAGCCCGCTGCAAATACAGCACCTTTTGGTCCATCCCGCCGGGTCCGATTTGCACACCCGGGTCGGGCGTCAGGCGCACACAGCCACATGTCGCCAGCGCAGTACACAGCGCCAACACCAGCGCTGCAGCAACCCAAGCGGCGCGCGAGCGCCAACTCAACAGGGATGCTGACGGCGCAGGCTCGTGAAAACCATAAAACAACATCACCCCCGCCCAAGCCGCCAGCCCATTGACCAGCCAATCGTTGAAATCCAGATAGTGGCTGTAGCTTTGGGTGGTCCAAAGGTATTGCGCCGTCTCATCCAGGGCCCCGAGCAGCGTGGTGATCAAGACCACGCTCAAGACAGGCCAACGCGTTCGTTCCCCATCCAAGGCCCGAGCCCAAAGCCAAGCCAGCAGCGCAAATTGCGGGTAATGCGCGTATTCGTTCACCGTGAACGTCAGCCAACGGTCCACCATGACACAACAGGCCAGCCACACCAGCCAAGACAGCCCCACCACGCGCAGCCGTGCAGAGCTTGCGGAGCGCGATTGCCGCCACACCCACAAGCACAACACCAACGCCGCCAACATCGAGACATACGGCACAGCATCCTTGAAAGCCCAAGGCCCAGACGCCCCCGCTCGTTGGCTCACCAGCCAAATCGAAAACGGCAAATGCCCCAAGATCGAGACCACCGCCCAACCCAAAGCCAGCCCAGCCCACAACCAGCTCACCCGCGCAAAAGGATTCGACCACTCAACAGTTTGATTCACAAAACACCCCTGATTTCATTCACCATTCGCACCACCCCAAAGTCATCCCAACCCGAATCCGGGATCCGAGTATTTTGTCATCCCCGACCATTCAATGGTCATGCCAGTTCCAATGTGGAACATATCTTTGAAGGGCAGGGCGGAGATTGAATTGGCCAAGCCCATTTACAAAAACTCTGCACGGATCTGACTGGCAATGTCCGACCCGTTGGATGGGTTGGTTGACCCAGAGAAAAGGCAAAACCCGTACAATTAATAAATTGAAATCCTGTACGACATGAGCATGACTTGGTAGGCCAAACCACCTTCTCAACCTAATGACCCTCCGGCATATTTACCGCTTTGTCAGTACACTGATTTTTGCGGCCTTCATGTTGACCATGCAGCCCGTTCTGGCGCAATTGCCAGAAAAAATCCGGGCCAGCACGGTGACTTCTCAATTGCTGCTGAGCAAAGCATCAGCGTTGACAGCCGGACAAAGCTTGGTTCTGGACGACATCGCCGTCACCGCCGCGGGACCTCAATCACTCACACTCCAAAAGTTCGAGGTTGGCAATCAAGACACCCAAATTGTTGTTCACGATGGGGGTTTGCAAACCATTCGAGCTCTCACGCCACGTCATTACTTCAAAGGGTCTATTGACGGCCAGCCCGGTAGTTTTGTTTTCTGGCAGATAGACGACCAGGGCAATATGAAAGGCATCGTTCACTTGGGCGAACGCATTTTTGTCAGTGAACATGTTTTTGATGCCACCGGCAGAACGCTGAGCTCAAGAACCCAGGAAACGGATGGCCCCCCAAACGATCGGCCCTTTCAATGCGACGCCGAAACAGCCGATCAGCCGCAGTTTTTAGACGCAAGTTCACTTGCATTGCGCCAACAATTGCAAGATGCCATCACCTCCAACATCTTGACCGGAAAAGCCCTGACCCCACGCCGGGCCGATGTGTACGTCGAAACAGACTACCCCTTGTTTCAGAAATTCGGCAATGCCACCGCTACCGCCAACTACGTCACCGACCTGTTTGCTTACGTCAGTGCCAAATACCAATCCGAAATCAGCACACGACTCAACATCAAGCAAATCGATGTTTACAGCACCGCTGCCGACCCCTGGACGTTCACCACAACCACGAATGCACTTTCGCAACTGCGATCACGCTGGAATACCGCCCCCTTGATCAGCTTGCCGCGAAACCACGTACACCTGCTGAGCGGTGCCAGCCTCGGCGGCGGGGTTGCCTACATGAACTCGCTGCACAGACCCAATGTTGCCTATGGCGTCAGTGGCAGTATCCAGGGCAATTTCAGTCTGGCCAACCCGACAATCATTTGGGACTCCATCGTGGTGGCGCACGAACTCGGCCACGCATTTGGCAGCGACCACACCCATGCCTTTGCAGCGCCCTACCTAGGCTCAACGACAGGCGGCGCCATCGATGAGTGCACCACGGGTTCTTTGCCTGGGCTGGGCGCTGCCACCGGGGGGACTCGGGGCCAACGTGGTGGACTGATCATGAGTTATTGCCATCAGGTCGCCGGCGGCTTTACCAACATTGGATGGACCTTTGGAACCGACCATGCCTATGGATCCAATCCATCCCGGGTTGCGCAAGTCATGCAAAATGCCTCGCAAACCTATTTGCCCGCCGACACCATAACGGTCAACAACACCATGACCGTGACGAAAGACGTCAACGCCACCGGCACCGGGTCGGTCACCAGCACACCCAGTGGCATCAGCTGCGGCAGCACTTGCACTGCCACTTTTACTGAAACCACCACCGTCACGCTCACTGCAACCCCTGCAAGCGATTCGACATTCATCGGCTGGTCGGGCGCCTGCTCTGGCACCGCCAGCTGCACCTTGGACATGAAATCATCCCGAGATGTGGGGGCCACCTTCAACATCACGCAAAGATTGCTCACAGTGTCCAAATCCGGCACCGGCCAAGGCAGCGTCAGCAGCACGCCTGCTGGCCTCAGTTGCAATGCCATCTGCACATCGTCAACACAATCTTTTGTGCAAGGCACCTCCGTCACGCTCACGGCCAGCCCGGCCACAGGTTCCCAGTTTGCCGGATGGTCTGGCGCTTGCTCGGGCAGTGGCTTGAGCTGCACCGTCTCTCTGTCGTCCAGACTGACCGTCACTGCGCAATTCAACACGGCAGTCAGCAGTCAATATGCCCTGCAAGTCAGCTCTGCCGGAGGGGGCTCAGGCACCATCACCAGCAACCCCAGCGGCATCAATTGCCCGGGCACCTGCACAGCCAACTTCAACAGCGGTGCGTCCGTCACACTCCTGGCCACTGCAGCCACGGGCAGTATTTTTGTGGGTTGGTCGGGTGCATGCCAAGGGTCGGGCAGCTGCACCGTGGCCATGAACGGTGGCAAAGCAGTGACTGCCAATTTCGTCACCCCATCGAGCGCAGGCATCGTCAGCGGCAGCTTTGCATCGCTTGCCGCCACCATGGGCAGCCCCCTTGATTTCTCCATGCTCATTCCGAGCAACGCCGTCAACCTGACGTTCAAGCTATCGGGCGGCACAGGCGACGCGGACCTGCTGGTCAATGCCGAGCAAGCAGCCAGCGCCACTGACTACGACTGCGCCTCTTACCGCGGTGACAATGAAGAGTTGTGTGTCATTCCTGTCAGCCAAAGCACCAATGGCCAGTACTTTGTTCGTCTGGATCCGTATGCCGACTTCAGCAACACCAGTCTTGAATACAGCTACGAAATACCTTACACCCTCACGGTCAGCAAAACCGGGGTTGGCCAAGGCACGGTCGCCTCAACGGCCATCAACACCAGTTATGCCATGCCAGCGCCCGCCGTCAACACCAGAATCGTGGGTGGCAGCAGCGCAGCGGCCAACTCATGGCCCTGGCAGGTCAGTCTTGAAGACACCAACAACAACCTCTCTTGTGGTGGATCGCTGCTGTCCAGCACCTGGGTGGTGACGGCGGCGCACTGCGTGGTCAGCAACGGCACCACCATCTCCCCCAGTGCGTTGCAAGTGCGGGCCGGATCTTTGACCAGCGGCAGCGGCGGTCAAATGGTCACGGTCTCGCGCATCGTGGTGCATGGCAGCTACCAAAGTGCCACCTTCGACAACGACATTGCACTGCTGCAGCTGGCAACGCCCGTCGTCCTCAACGCAGCCGTACAACCCATTGACCCCATCTCGCTGGACAACGAAGCCCTCTGGGCCGCAAACAACGACACATCCACCGTCACCGGTTGGGGTACTTCGAGCTCTGGCGGCACTCTGGCCGCCAACTTGCTACAAGCCAGCATGCCCATCATCAGCACAGCCGTCTGCAGAAGTTCAAGCGGCTATGGCAACGGCATCACCGACAACATGATCTGCGCGGGCTATTTGGCTGGGGGCAAAGACTCTTGCCAAGGGGACAGCGGGGGGCCTTTGGTGGTGGCCAATGGCCGCGGGGGTTATGCACTGGCAGGCGTTGTCAGTTACGGCAATGGCTGTGCACTGCCCACTTACCCCGGTGTTTACACCCGGGTGGCCAACTACCGCAGTTGGCTCGTCTCACAAACAGGCATCAGCTTTGACCAACCCTTGATCTCTTGCGGCAGCAGCTGTTCTGCCAGGTTAGGGGCCAACTCGAGCGTGACTTTGACTGCCACCGCCACGGCAGGGTCAGTTTTTGCAGGCTGGAGTGGCGCATGCAGCGGCACCGCCAGCTGCACAGTGAGCATGGACCAAGCACGCAATGTCAGCGCACAATTTGATGCCAGCGCTGTCAACAACACCATGACCGTGACCAAAGACGGCTCTGGCACGGGTTCGGTCACCAGCACACCCAGTGGCATCAATTGCGGCAGCACCTGCACTGCCACTTTTCCTGCCAGCACCACCGTCACGCTCACGGCCAGCCCGGCAACGGGCTCGACATTCATCGGTTGGTCGGGCGCTTGCACTGGTACCGCCAGCTGCACCTTGGACATGCAATCACCCCGTACCGTGGTTGCCACCTTCAACATCACGCAAAGATTGCTCACACTGTCCAAATCCGGCACCGGCCAAGGCACTGTCAGCAGTTCCCCTGCCGGCCTCAGTTGCGATGCTAACTGCCCATCGGCCACACAATCCTTTGCGCATGGCACCTCTGTCACGCTCACGGCCAGCGCAGCAACGGGCTCGCAGTTTGTCGGATGGTCTGGCGCTTGCCTAGGGTCGGGCAGTTGCACAGTCAGCATGGACCAAGCACGCAATGTGATCGCACAGTTTGATGCGGTGGTAGTCAACAACACCCTGACCGTGACCAAAGACGGAACTGGCACGGGGTCGGTCACCAGCACACCCAGTGGCATCAACTGCGGCAGCACCTGCACTGCCACTTTTCCAGCCAGCACGTCCATCACGCTCACGGCCAGCCCGGCCACAGGCTCGCAGTTTGCCGGATGGACTGGCGCTTGCTCGGGCAGTGGCTTGAGCTGCACCGTCTCTCTGTCGTCTAGCCTGACCGTCACTGCGCAATTCAACACGGCAGTCAGCAGTCAATATGCCCTGCAAGTCAGCTCTGCCGGAGGGGGATCAGGCACCATCACCAGCAACCCCAGCGGCATCAATTGCCCGGGCACCTGCACAGCCAACTTCAACAGCGGTGCGTCCGTCACACTCCTGGCCACTGCAGCCACGGGCAGTATTTTTGTGGGTTGGTCGGGTGCATGCCAAGGGTCGGGCAGCTGCACCGTGGCCATGAACGGTGGCAAAGCAGTGACTGCCAATTTCGTCACCCCATCGAGCGCAGGCATCGTCAGCGGCAGCTTTGCATCGCTTGCCGCCACCATGGGCAGCCCCCTTGATTTCTCCATGCTCATTCCGAGCAACGCCGTCAACCTGACGTTCAAGCTATCGGGCGGCACAGGCGACGCGGACCTGCTGGTCAATGCCGAGCAAGCAGCCAGCGCCACTGACTACGACTGCGCCTCTTACCGCGGTGACAATGAAGAGTTGTGTGTCATTCCTGTCAGCCAAAGCACCAATGGCCAGTATTTTGTTCGCCTGGATCCGTATGCCGACTTCAGCAACACCAGTCTTGAATACAGCTACGAAATCCCTTACACCCTCACAGTCAGCAAAACCGGGGTTGGCCAAGGCACGGTCGCCTCAACGGCCATCAACACCAGTTATGCCATGCCAGCGCCCGCCGTCAACACCAGAATCGTGGGTGGCAGCAGCGCAGCGGCCAACTCATGGCCCTGGCAGGTCAGTCTTGAAGACACCAACAACAACCTCTCTTGTGGTGGATCGCTGCTGTCCAGCACCTGGGTGGTGACGGCGGCGCACTGCGTGGTCAGCAACGGCACCACCATCTCCCCCAGTGCGTTGCAAGTGCGGGCCGGATCTTTGACCAGCGGCAGCGGCGGTCAAATGGTCACGGTCTCGCGCATCGTGGTGCATGGCAGCTACCAAAGTGCCACCTTCGACAACGACATTGCGCTGCTGCAGCTGGCAACGCCCGTCGTCCTCAACGCAGCCGTACAACCCATTGACCCCATCTCGCTGGACAACGAAGCCCTCTGGGCCGCAAACAACGATACATCCACCGTCACAGGCTGGGGCACAACTTACTCAGGCAACCTGTCCGCCAACTTGCAACAAGCCAGCATGCCCATCATCAGCACAGCCGTCTGCAGAAGTTCAAGCGGCTATGGCAACGGCATCACCGACAACATGATCTGCGCGGGCTATTTGGCTGGGGGCAAAGACTCTTGCCAGGGCGACAGCGGGGGGCCTCTTGTTGTATCGAACGGCCGAGGCAGCTACGCATTGGCAGGCATTGTCAGTTACGGCAATGGCTGTTCAGAGCCCACCTACCCCGGTGTTTACACCCGGGTGGCCAACTACCGCAGTTGGCTCGTCTCACAAACAGGCATCAGCTTTGACAAACCCTTGATCTCTTGCGGCAGCAGCTGTTCTGCCACGTTGGGGGCCAACTCGAGCGTGACCCTGACTGCCACTGCCACGGCAGGGTCAGTTTTTGCAGGCTGGAGTGGCGCATGCAGCGGCACCGGCAGCTGTACGTTGAGCATGGACCAGGTTCGCAATGTCAGCGCGCTATTTGATGCTGCGCCTGTCAACATCACCGTCTCGGTGGCCAAACAAAGCAGTGGCAGCGGCAGCGTCAGCAGCGCCATTGCCGGCCTGGCCTGCGACAACACCTGCAGCAGCAGCCAGGCCAGCGTTGCCCCTGGCACTGTGGTCTCGCTTACTGCAACGCCGGCCAGCGGCTCCAGCTTTGGCGGCTGGAGCGGCCCTTGTAGCGGCACCGGCACCTGCAGCTTCACAGCAAGTGCCAGCGGCAGCAACTCGGTGCAAGCCAGCTTTGTTCCGGCGGCGGCCAGCCCAGCCGTGTTGAGTCAAGGCCGCTCGCTCACCAACTTGGCTGCTGCAGCGGGCGTGTCGGCCTATTACCAATTTACGGTGCCCCAATGGGCAACACGCGTTTCGGTGCGCACCAGTGGCGGCACCGGAGATTCCAACTTGTATGTGGGCATTGGCCAAGTCCCCACAACCACGGCCAATGCCTGCGCAAGCACCGTATCCGGCAACCAAGCGACATGCAATTTTGACGCTGAACACAGCCAATCCACCGTGTATTTCGTGCGGCTTGACGCTTTGAGCACCTACAGCGGCGTCACGCTCGACGTCAGCTGGCAAGAAGCCCCCATGCTCACGGTGCGCAAGGTCGGCATAGGCCAAGGCACCATCAGCCATGAGCAAGTCAGCTGTACCAGTACATGCACCTACACCAAGATGCTGAACAGCATTACCACGCTGCTGGCCACACCCGCTGCAGGCAGCACGTTCAAGGGGTGGGGCGGGGCCTGTGCTTCTGCGGGAACGAACAACACTTGCACGGTCACGGCGGATCAGGCCAAAGAGGTGACAGCCAACTTTTTTGACCCTAAAAAGATGGCCGCTTTGATGGGTGTGATTACCCTGTTGCTCGATGATTGACCGGTGTCGCCAATCCTAAAATTACCTCTTTGAAATCAAAAAACCGATTGGGTTGAAAAAACCGCATGACCTATTTTTGTCATCCCGTGCGATGACCCGGGATCCAGGTATTCGTCATCCTGGACGAAGGTCCAGGATCCATGCTGGCAGGGCCGATAGCCACCTAAGAGTGCCCTAAAGGCACCGACCGAAAACCGATCCCCGTGGGTCGAGCATTGAGGGTTCGACAAGCACCCTTTCAAAAATTGATATCATGATATCAATCTTGAAAAATACCCACAGCACTGGAGGCAGTCATGGCACAAGTCATCGTTCGGAACCTTGAAGAAGACATCAAACTGGCGCTCAAACAGCGTGCCAGCTTGCACGGCTGGAGCATGGAAGAAGAGGTTCGCTGCATTCTTCGGCGAGCCGTCAATGAAGAGTCCACCGTCACCAGCCAACTGGGGTCACGCATCGCAGCCCGGTTTGCCGACATCGGGCTTGCCGAGCCCTTGCCCGAACTGCGCGGTCAACCCATCGAGCCCATGAGTTTTGGTACATGATCATTCTCGACACCAATGTGCTTTCGGCACTGATGCAGCAGCAGCCCGACCCAGTGGTCGTGAACTGGCTCGATGCACAAGCAGCCGAGGCCATCTGGATCAGCAGCATCACCCTGTTTGAGGCCCGTTACGGCCTGGCGCTTCTGCCAGACAGCCAGCGCAAAACACAGCTGCAACAGCGCTTTGAGCAACTGGTGCAGTCCGACCTGGCCAACAGGGTGCTTGTGTTTGATGTACGAGCTGCTCACTTGGCCGCCCATCTGGCCGCCGAGCGTAAAAAACGCGGTCGGCCCGTTGACATGCGCGACACCTTCATTGCCGGCATAGCGCTTGCCCAAAGTGCCACGTTGGCCACACGCAACACCCGCCACTTTGACGATCTGGCAACTCCAGTCATCAACCCTTGGCCCAACACAACCGAGAGCGCCAACTGACGCCCTAGATCCAGCTATTCGTCATCCCGGACTCCGACCCGGGATCCATGCCAGCAGGGGAAATGGACCCCGCATCCAGTGCGGGATGACAGGCCAGGGATGGTTTTTTGTAGGAGCCCACCCCGTGGGCGATGGGCGTGGAACACGCCCTCAATTGCACATAAAACACAATCGCCCACAGAGGTGGACTCACACAAACACACCCGAAGGAGAACCGGCCCTTCCTGCGCCTGGCGCACGGCAACATGCTGGTATTGCCGAGGGAATGACCAAGCGCACGGCGCTGTCTGTCAACACTAACCCAAAGTCGCTACCAGTTCGATTTTTGGGGCAACTGCACGGACCATTTTCTGGATGCCGTGGCCAGGGTTGGCTTCACGGTTGGAAACGATCAACCCCAGCTTTTCAAGCAGGCCAACATCCTTTGTGATTGCCGAACGGTTACGGTGCAATCGTGAGGAGAGCTGACTGATGGTTTGAGGTTCATGCATGACCTCAAGCATCAGTTTGCGACGTGCTTCCGACAAAACCGCAAACATCCGTTGTGGGTCTTCAAACGACAGGGTGATACGACCGTCAAAGGGCTTACCCTGATCGGCGCGACGTGCCGCATCCTTGGCCCTGACAAAGAAGCCCGACACATCGTCCGTTCGTACAACGACTTTGGTCATGACGATTTCCCTTTCAAATTGTTCACGATCTCGATCCACTCCGCCTGAAAACGCTCAACCGTTTCAACGTGACTCACATAATCACAAGCTTCAACCGACCCCATGTAGTGCCGATGGTGATAGCCGTGTGCATTGTCGTAGCCCAGTACTCGACCGTTGTCTTTGCTACAGACTGCCTGGTTGATATAGGCCATGTTGTAGCGGGTCACAAAGGTTTTTCCGTTTTCAACATACCCCCAGACCTCGTAGCGCAATATCCCGCCGCCTGATTTCTGCTTGAGCTCGTGGCGCGCTTGTTCAAGCAGAGATTCTTTGGGTGGTTTTCGCATGATACGAGGCCTGCAGGTGTGATTCATGGTAACACACCTGGACTTACCAAGCATTGCATATCGAGCCAGAATGCCGCCCCCCGCGTCATCCCGGGCCCCGACCTGGGATCCATCCCCCGAAGACATGGATCCCGGATCAGGTCCGGGATGACAAAACAATCGGAATCTGACCCCAATTCATGTGACCCCAATTCATGTCAATCCATGTCCCAAACCAGACGACTCACTTGATGTAAATATAGATGTATATAAAATATCAATTTTCAAAAATATCTATTTTCATGCCTAAAACCGCTCGTGCCCTGGTGCAGTTACCGCCTTCAACGTCTGCAGCGATTGAAAAGCTTGGGGCTGATCTGGCGGTTGCCCGGTTGCGGCGAAAAGAGTCGCTCAAAACCTGGGCGATGCGCATGGGGGTTTCGGTGCCCACGCTGCAGCGGCTGGAGTCTGGAGACCCAGCGGTCAGCATTGGCATTGTGGCGACAGCGCTGTGGCTGATTCAGCGCGACGGAGAACTGAGCCACCTGGCTGCGCCAGAACAAGACCGTGGTGCCATCGAGATGGACATTCGTGAGGCGGTGGCGCTGGGCCGAGCCAGGGCAAAGGCCTCTGCACAATCGCGCACGACCAACAGCCGCAAAAAAACGTTGGACAAGGCCTGATCCATGAGGCTCGATGATCTGCACTTGTGGTTTTTGGGCGATCCGGCTGAGCCGCGCTATGTGGGGGCACTCAAACTGGTGGCCGCGGGCAAGGGTGTATCGCTGCACTACGGTCAGGAATGGCTGGCAAAGGGGTTCGCACTCAGCGAAGATTTGCCACTGGTCGACACCGAGTTTTTGCCGCAGGGCCGATTGCTGATGGATGCGCCCCATGCGGTGGGGGCCGTAGACGACGCCAGGCCAGACCGTTGGGGTGAAAAAGTCATTCGCTTTGTGGACCGGCCCCAGCGACTGTCCTTGATGGAATATCTGTATTACGCAGGGGATGACCGCTTTGGCGCATTGGGTGTCTCGACCTCTGCCAGCGCCTATGTGCCCAAGCCCTCGGGGCCACTGCCAAGGCTGCAAGATGCACAACAGTTGAGTGAAGTGGCCGCCAAGATTGAAGCGGCTGAACCACTGACCGTTTTGGAGGCCAAAATCTTGGCCGGAGGCGGGAGCCCCTTGGGGGGTGCCAAGCCCAAAGCGCTGATTACCATCGATGGTGAACAGTGGGTGATCAAATTTTTCAACAACGAGCCCGTAGATGCCCCTCTGATCGAGCATGCCAGCATGCGCTTGGCCGCGATGGCGGGCATCACAGTGGCACAAACGCAAGTGGTGCCCTTGCTCGGCTTGCATGCTGTGGCTATCCGGCGATTTGACCGCGCATCCGGTGTCCGCATTCACAGCATTTCGGCAGGTACGGCGATTCGAGCTGCAACAGCGGCGGGACAAGAGCCACAGCTGGGCTATCCCGAGTTGGCGCGTCTTTTAAGGCGGGCGGGTGTGGCACAAAACGGGGTGAACTTGCTGGACGCTCAAGAGTTGTTTCGGCGCATGGTGTTCAACATCTTGATGGACAACACCGACGACGATGAAAAGAACCATTCCTTGCTCGTCGTGAACCCTTTTGAGCATGGACGACTGAGGCTGGCCCCGGCATACGATGTGTTGCCTACCAACTCAGGGCAGGGTTATCAGGAATTCATTTGCGGTGCACATGGGCGCGATTCGACACTGACCAACGCGATGACCGAATGTGATGCATTTGGCCTGTCGCCTGCCGAGGCTGCAGCCGAAGTGATGCGTGTCATTGAAGTGGTGAGCGACTGGAAATCACACTTTAATGCGCAAGGTGTGAGTCAAAGAGACATCAAGAGCTTGGCCCAGCAAATTGATGCCGACTACTTGTTGGCGCAGCGAACGGGCTTTTCGCCGGAGCAATTTGACAAACCTGCATCCAAGAAGCCTCGCAAAGGACCATTCAAATAACAACGAAACAATCGGGATCTGACCCCAAAGAATCGAAACAGCGAGAATAGCTGTAACACCTATTCAAAGGAGCGACGAACATGCTCACCATGACCTCTCTTGCTGCTCAGAATCAATTTGGGATGCTCATTGATGCATCCCAGCGGCAACCCGTCGCTGTCACCCGACGTGGCCGCCCGGTGGCCGTTGTTCTGTCTTATGAAGACTACCAAGCAAGCATGCGCACCATCCCGTTTCAGGTGGCCATGCTCGTCAGTGAAAACTACCCGCTGCGCGGCAAAGAAGCTGGTGACTCAATGCGTCAGCACCTCGCAAAAATGAGCAACAAAGCCGCCGAAGAAGGCCTGACCGAAGCAGACGTCACGCGCATGCTCCATGAAGACTAAGCCCGCGTACATTGTCATAGACACCAACGTCCTGATCAGTGCCGGCCTGTTACCCCAGTCCAAGACTGCCCAAGTTCTGGCCCTCGCCGTTGAGCACTTTGTGATTGCTCAAAATCAGCAGACTTGGCATGAGCTGGAGACGCGCATAGCGCGGCCAAAGTTTGACCGGTATTTTGGGGACTCCGGCAGCATGGCGCACTTGGTCAAGATTGCCCAGTCCATGCAGCACTTCGAGGTGACGGCAGAGGTTGTCGTCAGTCGTGATTCCACAGACGATAAATTCATTGCACTGGCCCTTGATGCCGGAGCCAGCATCCTCATCTCTGGCGATCCAGACCTGACAGATGTGCGCATGCATCAGGGTGTTGAAGTTCTCTCGCAAGCCCACTTTTTCGAGAGGTTCAAGCCACTCTAAGCTGCTTCTTTCTTGTTGCCGACGCTCAACCAAGGCCCCCACAGGCTCCTTGAGTATTCAAACAATTGGGATCTGACCCCAATTAACGCAGGATAGGGCCTGATCCATGAGGCGCGATAAACTCGGGCCTTGGCCAGCCAACACTTCAGCCGCTTTGGCCCGCATTGCCAGCAGGAGCACACCATGCAAATACTTGTTGAAGTACCCGCTCACATGCCCGACGCAGCTCAGTGCAGCCCACAGCAATTTATGCAAGACGCAAAACTGGCCATGGCTGTCAAGTTGTTTGAGATGAAACGACTCTCGTCCGCAATGGCCGCATCGCTCTGGAGTAAAAATTCATGAATACTGTCAAGAAAATTGTTGAAGAAATACGTTTTTTACCCGAAATGCAAGCGCGCGAAGTGCTTGATTTTGTTGGTTATTTAAAAAGCAAACTCAAACACGCTGATAAAACGGATCAAAACGTCAATGACTTTGACCAATTTGGCTCGGTGTTTGATGGCAATTTTGATCGCGATGCCTGTTATGACCGCCAAATCATTTCTTGATACCAACATTGTCCTCTACACGATCGGACAAGATACGCACAAGAAAACGGTGGCTCGACAACTCGTCACCACTGGCCCCATGGTCAGTTCCCAAGTTATCAATGAATGCGTGAATGTTTGCCTGAAGAAATTCAACTTTGACAAAGTTCAGGCCTACGCCTTCGCTGACACCGTGATGAATAAGGTCAACGTGGTACCCGTGGATGAAGCAGTGATTCGCAAAAGTGCCGAACTCGCCATCAATCACCAACTGTCCAATTGGGATGCCTTGATTGTTGCCGCGGCTTTACTTGCTGACTGCGACACGCTTTGTTCTGAGGATATGCAACATGGGCGGCTCTTTGAAAATAGCTTAAAAGTCATCAATCCGTTCGTATAACAGATTGCTGTAACAATCGGGATCTGACCCCCATGGCACTCGGCGATTCGAGCAGCAACAGCGGCGGGACAAGAGCCGCAGCTGGGCTATCCCGAGTTGGCGCGCCTTTTAAGGCGTGCGGGTGTGGCACAAAACGGGGTGAACTTGCTGGACGCTGAGGAGTTGTTTCGGCGCATGGTGTTCAACATCTTGATGAACAACACCGACGACCATGAAAAGAACCATTCCTTGCTCGTCGTGAACCCTTTTGAGCATGGACGACTGAGGCTGGCCCCGGCATACGATGTGTTGCCCACCAACTCAGGGCAGGGATATCAGGAATTCATTTGCGGTGCGCAAGGGCGCGATTCGACACTGACCAACGCAATGACCGAATGTGATTCGTTTGGCCTGTCGCCCGCCGAGGCTGCGGCCGAAGTGATGCGTGTCATTGAAGTGGTGGGCGGCTGAACAATCGGGATCTGACCCCCCATGGCACAATCATTGCAATCACTTTGAGGAGCCTTGTATGAGCAGCATCACGATCCGAAACATCGACGACAAGCTCAAAGCCAGCCTGCGCATGCGCGCGGCAAGCCACGGCGTGTCCATGGAGCAAGAGGTCCGAAATATCTTGCAAACCACCTTGGCACAAGATGCCAGCCAAGACAGTGGGCTGAGCTTTGCGCTTCGTATCAACCAGCGGTTCAAAGGCTTAGGCGGTGATGGCCTGGTTTTGCCTGAGCGCACCACCTCGCGTCCATTGCCAGACTTCAGCAAGCCATGAGCAACAGCTAGACCCATTGACATACCAGACGCCCAAATTGCCGCTATCGCCCTCGCTGCCAACCTCCAGCTCGTCACCCGCAACACCAAAGACTTTGGAGGCATCGACGGCCTGCAAGTCATTAATCCCTGGCAACTGCACTGATCCCCCCATGGACTTCATCAACCTGAAAACCTAATGCAAGAGCGCACCTAATCGGTGGTGATGACTTTTGTACGACCGCCAGAAAAAACGCCGGAGAAAACGCTGGAGAAAACGCCGGAGAAAACGCCAAACCTGATTATTACCCTGCTTAGAGCGGCCCCCGATGCAACCATTTCTGAACTCGCCCAAAAGCTTGGCAAATCAGACAGTGCCATCGAGCGAGCCATACGCAAGCTCCGAGCAGAAGGCAAACTCACCCGCATCGGACCCGCCAAAGGCGGTCGCTGGCAAGTCATGGGTTGAAGTCATGACAATAAAAAACATGTAACGCACCCTACCCAACCCGCATACAACAACTAGAATCGTTCGTTTTCGTACAGTCAACCCGGCCACCCCGCGCCAAGACCCCCGAAAAAACACCCCCGTGCCCCCGCTGCAAAACAGCGCGCGCACTGCGGTAGCCTGCCCAAAGCACTGCACACGCCCCCCATGACCACCCGCCGATCCCAGCTGCAAGAAGACACCAACTACCGGGTGCTGCGCATGCTGCAAGACAACCCCGACCTGACACAGCGCGAAATCGCTCAGCAGCTGGGTGTCAGCACCAGCGGGCTTAATTACTGCCTCAACGCACTCATCGACAAAGGCTGGGTCAAGGTGCAGAACTTCAGCCAGTCCAAAAACAAATTTGGCTACATCTACGTGCTGACCCCGCAAGGAATTCTGGAAAAAGTCGCGCTCACCAGCCGATTTTTGCAGCGCAAACAAGCCGAATACGAAGCCCTGCGCGCCGAAATCGACAGCCTGAGCGCTGAGCTGAACGCGCCCCCACACGTCAGGTCTGCCAAACCATGACCTCGGCTGTTTGATTCAACATCGAATTCATCATAATATGATGCGAAAATTGATGCATCGAGGTAACCACCATGCGAACCACACTGACTCTTGACGATCAATTGCTGGCACAGGCCCAAAAAATCAGCGGCCTGACAGAACGTTCACAACTCCTGCGTGAAGCCCTACTGGCCTTGGTGCAGCGGGAAAGTGCCCACCGCCTTGCGCAACTGGCAGGCACTGAACCCCAACTCACCGACATCCCACGGCATCGTCCCGCTGCATGATTCTGGTTGACACCTCGGTCTGGATAGATCATTTGCGCCAAGGCGAGCCTGCCCTGGTTCAGGCCTTGATACAAACACAGGTGGTCATCCACCCCTTCATCGTGGGCGAGCTCGCATGCGGCAATCTGCACAACCGCCAAAACTTGCTTGAACTTCTGCAAGCACTGCCCCCCGTCAAAACTGCCATGGACCAAGAAGTCATGCAATTCATCGAAAGCCAAAAGCTCATGGGCAGGGGCATTGGCTACATAGACGCGCACCTCTGTGCCAGCGCACGGCTGTCAGGGTGCAAGCTTTGGACACGTGACAAAAGACTGCTCTCTGTGACTCAAATGCTGGCCTGCCATTGGCCAGAAGCCGTTCACTGACATCACTGCCCAAATACAAATGACCCCCATAACCCAACACATCACCCCCGTCATCCTGTGCGGCGGCTCTGGCACCCGGTTGTGGCCCCTTTCGCGCACAGGCTTCCCCAAACAATTCTTGTGCTTGACCGGAAACGACAGTCTGTTTCAGCAAGCCGCGCAGCGCCTGAACCAGCTGGGCAACGCGCACATCCAAGTCAGCCCCCCGCTCATCGTCACCGGCGAAGAGCACAGGTTTTTGGCGACCGAACAACTGCGCGAAACGGGCATTGAGCTGGGCCGCGCCCTGCTCGAACCCGTGGGCCGCAACACCGCCCCGGCCCTGACTTTGGCGGCCCTGGCGGCCATGGAAGGTGGGCAAGACCCCATCCTCGTCGTCACCCCCGCCGACCAAACCGTGGCCCAGCCCGCCGCCTTTACAGCGACCATGCACCAAGCAATCGCCCAAGCCGCCACCGGCAGCATCGTGATCCTGGGCATCACCCCCCACCACCCCGAAACCGGCTACGGATACATCCACGCACCCCGTCATTGCGAGGAGCGAAGCGACGCGGCAATCCGCCACACCATCCCGGTACAAGCCTTCGTCGAAAAACCCAACCAAGCCACCGCCGAAAGCTACCTGCAACAAGGCGGCTACTACTGGAACGCGGGCATGTTCGTGCTCAAAGCCTCGGTCTGGCTGCAAGCGCTGCAACAATTTCGGCCCGACATCGCCCAAGCTACCCAACAAGCTTGGGACACGCGCAGCACAGACGCCGCCTTTGTGCGCCCCGGCAAAGCCGAATTCACCGCCATTCCCTCAGAATCCATCGACTACGCCGTCATGGAACACTGCCCCGGCAGTACATTCCCCATCCAGATGGTGCCGCTGGACGCTGGCTGGTCTGACCTGGGCGCGTGGGACGCGGTGTGGAACGTGCTGCCCAAAGACGCCCAAGGCAACGCCCATGTGGGCGACGTGCTGGCCACAGACAGCCACAACACCCTGGTGCACGCCAGCAGCCGCCTGGTGAGTTTGGTGGGCGTGCGAGACCTGGTTGTCATCGAGACCCCTGACGCCGTGCTGGTGGTAGACAAAAACCGCAGCCAAGACGTCAAGCACATCGTTGCCCAACTGCAAGCGACAAAGCGCGAAGAACAAACCCTTCACCGCAAAGTGCACCGCCCCTGGGGCTGGTACGACAGCATCGACGAAGGAGGGCGGTTCAAGGTCAAACGCATCCTGGTCAAACCCAAAGCCAGCCTCAGCCTGCAAAAGCACCACCACCGCGCCGAACATTGGATCGTGGTGACCGGCACCGCCGAAATCACCAACGGCGACAAGGTGCTGACCCTGACAGAAAACCAATCCACCTACATCCCCCTGGGCACCGTGCACCGCCTGTCTAACCCAGGCATCATCCCGCTCGAAATCATCGAAGTCCAATCCGGCAGCTACCTGGGCGAAGACGACATCGTCCGCTTTGAAGACACCTACGGCCGGCAAACCCCCTAAGACCCGTGCGCCACGACTCCCATGTCATGTCAATTGTTGGGCCGTGCCAAAGCAACAGCCTCTGCGCAATCCCGCACAACGAACAGCAGCACCCAGACAATGAAAAAGTCCCGAACAACCATGCGGCGCGATAAACTTGGGCCTCGACCAGCCGGCACTGCCGCCGCTCTGGCCCGAATAGCCAGCAGGAGCACAACATGCAAATAGCCATAGAACTGCCTAACGACTTTGTCTCTTTTTTGGGAGCTAGCCAAGTTCAAAAGGAAATCCGCATTTCTTATGCACTGTGGTTGTATCAGCAAAGCCGCGTCACGCTGGCCAAAGCTGCCCAGATTGCTAGCGTTGACATTTATGAATTCATGAGCGTTTGCAAGGCAAACCAAGTGCCAACGCTGGACATCAGTCCTGAAGATTTAGCGCAAGAATTGTCCGAACTTAAAACAGCATGATTCTGGTTGCTGACGCCTCCGCACTCATAGCGCTTGCAACGTGTGATGGGCTTTTATGGCTCGAAAAACTCTTCGGTGAAGTTCTTGTACCCGAAACGGTGTTCTCCGAAGTAGCGATTTCCGACAAATCTCAGTCCCTTCGATTGAGAGCTTACTTAGAAGGCAAAGTGCGTCAAGTTGACATGAATGGTTATGTCTATCTTGACGCCTATGCCGACGCCGGCGAGACACAAGCCATGGTTCTTTACAAAGCCGTCAATGCTGACTACCTTTTGATTGACGACAAGCGCGGCCGTAAAGTTGCTCAGATTAACCAAATCAAAGTTGTTGGCTCGCTAGGTGTTCTTATCCAGGCCAAAAAAGCAGGCCTGATTGATCAAGTTAAGCCACGGTTGGACCAGATTGCACAAAGTCAAATTTTCATGGCCCCCACTTTAGTCAGTGCCGTGTTGGCTATGGCTGGTGAACAGTAAAGCGTCCTACTAACTTCTGAAAAAAATCGGGATCTGAGCACAATTACCCAATTAGCAGACCCCGCATCCAGTGCGGGGTGACAGGCCAAGGATGGATTTTGTAGGAGCCCACCCCGTGGGCGATGGGCGTGGCACACGCCCTCAAATGCGCATCAAAGACAATCGCCCACAGGGATGGGCTCCCACAAAGACAATCGCCTGCCGGGGCCGTGACAAAAAAACATGTAACGCACCACCCCCAACCCGCATACAACAACTAGAATTGTTCGTTTTCGGACAGTCATTCCGGCCACCCCGCGCCAAGACCCCCGAAAAACACCCATTTGCACCGCTGCAAAACAGCGCGCGCACTGCGGTAGCCTTCCTGCTTCTCTGTCATCCCGCCCCCCTGTCATCCCGGGCCCCGACCCGGGATCCATCCCCCAAAGACATGGACCCCGGATCAAGTCCGGGGTGACAGTTAAGATAACTCCACGGGCACACGCGAAGCAAATACATGCGCCTCAGCACCGATCAAATTCAAGCCATACGCCAAGCCGCCACAGCCGCATTTGGTGAAGGGGCGGCGGTTTGGTTGTTCGGCTCTCGTGTGAATGACTCCAAAAAAGGCGGCGACATTGATCTGCTCGTTTGCCCACAAGGCCCCACGGCCGGACATGCCACCGACTCCTCAAAGTCCCAACAAACCTTCATGCAAAAAATCAAGATGTTGAACTTGCTGGAGCGTGCTCTAGGGGAGCGCAAAATTGACATCGTTGTCGAGCACCCGCAGGACCAGCGGCCCATTGTTGAAGTGGCCCACACCACAGGCATCAGACTCCAATGAAGCAAACCCCCGAACAACTGGCGCTGCAGCACAGCATGTCACTGTGCCAAGGCCATGCCGAAGCACTACAAGAGGCCTTGCAAGACATTCAGCTGCGGGACATGGGTTTGGACGACTACACCCATTTGAACAAAGAAGACCGCCGATTGCTGGACCAATTTGCCTACAGATATACCCGGCTGCAAGACGACATGGGCGTCAAACTGGTACCTGCCGTGCTCAAAGCACTGGGCGAAGATGTTGCCCCCATGTCAGCACTCGACCGTTTTGCCCGGCTCGAGCAACTCGGTTGGCTGGCCAGCGCTGATGAATGGCAAACCCTGCGCCAAATCCGCAACCAGTTTGCCCACGACTACCCAGACAACGCACTTGAGCGGTTTGAACGCTTGCAAGCCGCCATCGGAGCTGCAGCCCAGCTCATGTCCGTGCTGACCCGCTTCCAAAACAAAAGCAAATCACAAATGACGGGCTAAGCGTGTCCACACCAACACGCCACCTTTAACCCCATGACCACCCGCCGATCCCAGCTGCAAGAAGACACCAACTACCGGGTGCTGCGCATGCTGCAAGACAACCCCGACCTCACGCAGCGCGAGATCGCCAGCCAACTCGGCGTCAGCACCAGCGGCCTGAACTACTGCCTCAATGCCCTCATCGACAAAGGCTGGGTCAAGATGCAGAACTTCAGCCAATCGAAAAACAAATTCGGCTACATCTACGTCCTGACCCCCAGCGGCATCGCCCAAAAAGCCGCCCTCACGGGCCGATTCTTGCATCGCAAAATGCACGAATTTGAAGCGCTCAAAGCCGAAATCGAAACCCTGCAGACCGAGGTGGGCGAGCAACACAGCGGTGTTGCACAAATACCAAGTCTTTCCCCGGTCCGTCAATTAGCACCGCCCAATCACCCATTTGCCACCCCATGCGCCTGACACCCGTCCAGATCGACACCATCAAAAATATCCTGAGTCGTTACGACCCACAGGGACAAGTGATCTTGTTTGGCTCCCGCACGCAAGACCAACTCAAGGGCGGTGATATTGACTTATTCATGCAAACCAGTCAGCCCATCAGCCTCAAACAGCAGATGCAAGCTAACTGGCAACTGGAAGTGGCGCTGGACACCTGCGTGGATTTGTTGCTGTGTAACCCAGGGGAATCCGAAGAGCCTATTCACACCATAGCCAAGCGACAAGGGGTGCGGATATGAGCCCGGAAGCCAGTCCCTCTCGTCTGGATCGGTTGAACCTCTTGCCAGAAGAAGCATCCTTTGTTATTCAAACTTTTCTGGAGATAGAAATCTATCTACGTGGGAAAGAATTGATCTGACCAAAGTTGCTTGAGCGTATTTTGGTGAGCACAAAATTGGCATCGCTTGAGAGCAGCCACAAGACCAGTGCCCCATTGTTCAAGTAGCCCACGCCCCCGTCATCCCGGGCCCCGACCCGGGATCCATCCCCCCCATGACCACCCGCCGATCCCAGCTGCAAGAAGACACCAACTACCGGGTGCTGCGCATGCTGCAAGACAACCCCGACCTGACGCAGCGCGAGATCGCCAGCCAACTGGGCATCAGCTCCAGCGGCCTGAACTACTGCCTGCGGGCGCTCATCGACAAAGGCTGGGTCAAGATGCAGAACTTCAGCCAATCGAAAAACAAATTCGGCTACATCTACGTGTTGACCCCCAGCGGCATCGCCCAAAAAGCCGCCCTCACGGGCCGATTTTTGCAACGCAAAATGCAGGAATTTGAAGCGCTCAAAGCCGAAATCGAGCTCCTGCAGTCCGAAACTGCGCAACCCAGCGCCGACCAGCCCCAAAGCACATGACCCCACACAAAACCATCGCCATCATTGGCCTGGGCTACGTCGGCCTGCCCCTGGCCGTTGAATTTGGCAAACACCGCGCCACGCTCGGGTTTGACATCAACCCAACCCGCATCAACGAACTGCAAAACGGGCAAGACCACACCCTGGAATGCAGCCCCGAAGAACTGCACAGCGCCACGCACCTGCGCTACAGCGCCAACGCCGCCGACCTGCAAGCGGCGAAAATCTACATCGTCACCGTGCCCACCCCGGTGGACCAGGCCAACCGCCCCGACATGACACCGCTCGTCAAAGCCAGCGAAACCGTGGGCAAAGTGCTCAAAGCCGGTGACATCGTCATTTACGAATCCACCGTCTACCCCGGCGCCACCGAAGAAGTGTGCGTGCCCGTTCTCGAAAAATTCAGCGGCCTCAAGTTCAACCAAGACTTCTTCTGCGGCTACAGCCCCGAGCGCATCAACCCCGGCGACAAAGTCAACACCCTCACCACCATCCGCAAAATCACCAGTGGCAGCACGCCCGAAGTGGCAGACGAAGTCGACGCCCTCTACAACGGCATCATCAAAGCCGGTACTTGGAAAGCCAGCAGCCTCAAAGTGGCTGAAGCCGCCAAGGTCATTGAAAACAGCCAGCGCGACCTCAACATCGCCTTCGTCAACGAACTCTCGGTCATTTTCGAGCGCATCGGCATCGACACCCTGGAAGTGCTGGAGGCCGCAGGCAGCAAGTGGAACTTCCTGCCGTTTCGCCCCGGCATGGTCGGCGGCCACTGCATTGGTGTGGACCCGTATTACCTGACCCATAAAGCAGAAGAGCTGGGTTACCACCCGCAAATCATCCTGGCTGGCCGCCGCATGAACGACAACATGGCCCGATACGCCGCACGCAACGTCATCAAACGCATGCTGCAAAACGGCATCGACGTGGCCCACAGCAAAGTCGGCGTCATGGGCATCACCTTCAAAGAAAACTGCCCTGACATCCGCAACAGCAAAGTGGCCGACCTGGTCAAAGAACTGCAAAGTTGGGGCGTCACCGTCGTCGTCACCGACCCCTGGGCCAATGCTGCAGAAGTCAAACACGAATACGGCATAGAGCTTGGCGAAGTCAATGCCCAGAACCCCGTTGACAGCCTGGTCATCGCCGTGGGCCACAAAGAGTTTCGGGCACTGACACCCGACACCCTCAAAAGCTACTGCAGCACCGCCCACCAGCCCGTGGCCGCCGACCTCAAAACCCTGTACGACCGCCACGCCATGGCCGACGCCGGCTTCACCGTCTTCCGCTTCTGAGCGCAGCCACAGCCCCTCATAAAACCATGAAAAACTTCGCACTCATCGGCGCAGCCGGCTACATCGCACCCCGCCACATGCGGGCCATCAAAGACCTGGGCCACAACCTGTCTGTGGCCTATGACATCAACGACTCGGTCGGCATCATCGACAGCATCTCGCCGCACAGCGAATTCTTCACTGAGTTCGAACGCTTTCAAGAATTTGCCCACCAGCTGCAGCGCATCCCTGCAACGCGGCTCGACTACGTGGCCATCTGCTCGCCCAACTACCTGCACCATCCGCACATCGCCGCAGGCCTGCGCCTGGGCTGCGACGTCATCTGCGAAAAACCCTTGGTCCCCACGCCCGAGCTGATGGACGAGCTGGCCCTGGTGGAGCAAGAAACCGGCAAACGCGTTTACAACATCCTGCAACTGCGCCACCACGACGCCATCCTAAAACTGCGCGACAAAGTCGCCGCCGCCCCGGCCGACACCAAATTTGACGTCGAGCTCACCTACATCACCAGCCGAGGCAAGTGGTACATGGAAAGCTGGAAAGGCGACAACCGCAAATCCTTTGGCGTGGCCACCAACATCGGCGTGCACTTCTACGACATGCTGCACTTCATCTTTGGCAAGCTCCAGAGCAACGTCGTGCACCACACAGGCACCCAAAAAGCCGCTGGCTACCTCGAATACGAACGCGCCCGGGTGCGCTGGTTCTTGTCGATTGACGCGAACGACCTGCCCGCCGAAGTGCAAGGCAAAAAAACGACTTATCGCAACATCGACATCAGCGGCGAACAGCTCGAATTTAGCGAAGGCTTTACCGACCTGCACACCACCAGCTACAGCGAAATCCTGGCGGGCCGAGGCTACGGCCTGGCCGACGCCCGCCACTGTATTGAAACCGTTAACGTCATCCGCACCGCCAAGGTCGTCAAAGGCGAGCTGGGTGAAGTGCACCCCTTTGTACCCAAGCTGGTCGATTGAGCCCCGGTTATTGTTCACCATCCAAATATGCAAATGATGGATGCAGGCCAAAAAAGCTTGCTACGGCCTGATATTCAAGCACTGCGTGCGATAGCCATATTGGCCGTCGTCATATGCCATATGAATCCGAAGTGGCTGCTTGGCGGCTATCTGGGCGTGGACATGTTTTTCGTCATTTCAGGTTTTGTGATTACACAGTCACTACTTATTCAAGAAAAAATAAACGTATGGAAGTTTTGGCTTCAGCGTTTTTTTAGAATAGTACCCGCCTACATTGTGATGTTGGGCGTTATCGGTATTGCAACGTCAATTGTATTTACCAGAGAAAATTTTACTCAATTCAAGACTTCATGGCTTGAAGCCATTTTGTTTTTCTCAAATCAATATTTTTCAAGTTACGGAGACTATTTTTCTCCAAAAATGAACCTACAACCCTTGTTGCATACATGGTCATTGGCTATAGAAATGCAATTTTACTTGTTGTTCCCCATCATTTTTATGCTCAGCAAACGGCTGAATTTTGTATGGTTCTTATTAATAGTTAGTGTTTCCGGTTTTGTTGCCGCAGAGTTGATTTGGCGAGCGAGCAACAACAGTCAGTCGCTGTATTATTCATTATTTCTGCGAGCGCCTGAGTTTTTGCTGGGTTGCTCACTTGCTATTATTTTAAATAAATATAAATTTGAGTGGATCAAAAATAATCAAATATTTTTTGCTCTTACTGGCTTTGTTTTGATATTGTATTCCATTAGTTTTATTAATAGCGATCAATTTTCGCCAGCTACAGCAGCCATAATTTGCTTGGGTGTTGCACTTGTCATAACTGCAGAAATTCAAAGCGGCTGGATATTCAAACTACTCGGCACACCAACTGTCCAGCTCATTGGGCTTATGTCTTTTTCAATCTATCTTTGGCACTGGCCAATTCTTGCGTATGGGCGTTACATATACGGCAATTTTGATTGGACGCTAGACCTTATTTTTGGATACGCATTTTTTGTCGCAGTTGCTGGCTATTTATCTTGGATGTTTATTGAAAGTAAATGTAGACTGAATATTAAAAAGACCTATCTTTTTAATTTCATAAAAATTACACCAGTGATTTGCTTGGGTATTTCACCTATAGTATTTGCCCAAGAAATCAATTCAAAAGTCCCTGATTTGCCAATTGAATATAAAAGGTATGCAGATCCTGAAACCATTTGTCACGGGAAAATATTGCCCATTTGTGATCGTGGTAGTAAATCCTCAGAGAGGAGAATATTATTAATCGGCGACAGTCATGCTGCGCAACTAAACCTCGCCGCAGATACATTTGGTAAAGAATTAGACATAAAAGTTGAAGTCATCACAGCCAGCAGTTGTTTGCCAATTATCGGATTCGATTTAATGCAAATACCAGAATATTCTCGCGCACAATGTCTCAGTCAGATTAAAGTGATTGATCCATTGATTAAAAAATCTAAAAATATCATTCTGGCAGGCATGTGGTCATATCAGTTGCAAAACCCGAAAAATCATAAATTAATTAAAAACTTATTGCGGTACGCCAGAAATAATAAGAAAAATATTTGGGTGCTTGCTCAAGTGCCGAAGATGAAAAGTAACCCACAAAGAGTAGCACACGTTTCACATTTGGGTGTGCGAGTGCCAACTCAAATGGATACAGATTGGCATGAAGCCAATGAATTGATGCGAAAAATGTCAGCTCAGTATTCAAATGTAAAATTTATAGATTTATCTAAAGATGTTTTTTTTAATGACTTGCCATTTAACAGCGGAGATCTTATCTATCATGATGAACATCATTTGAATGAAATAGGATCGAAACGTTATGGCGCATTGTTAATTAATGAATTCAAAAAATATTCGATAGCTAAATAAAACATGCAACAGTTCACCATCCATCCATCGGCCATCGTCGACCAAGGCGCACAAATTGGCGCAGGCTCCCGCATTTGGCACTTTGTCCATGTGTGTGGTGGCGCAAAAATCGGCCAAGGTGTGTCACTTGGCCAAAACGTGTTTATCGGCAACCAAGTCACCATTGGCGACCGCTGCAAAGTGCAAAACAACGTCAGCGTGTACGACAACGTCACGCTCGAAGAAGGCGTCTTCTGCGGCCCCAGCATGGTGTTTACCAACGTGCATAATCCCCGAGCCCTGATCGAGCGCAAAAACGAATACCGCAACACCTTGGTCAAAAAAGGGGCAACCCTTGGCGCCAACTGCACCGTGGTCTGCGGCGTCACCATTGGTGAATATGCCTTTGTGGGCGCAGGCGCAGTGGTCAACAAAGACGTGAAACCCTACGCCCTCATGGTCGGTGTACCCGCCCGCCAAGTGGGCTGGATGAGCCAGTTTGGCGAACAAATTCCGTTGCCGCTGCAAGGTCAGGGCTCAGCCACCTGCCCCCACACTGGTGCCAGTTACAGCTTGCAAGGCGACACGCTCACACGCGCAGCCTGACCCGCCCAAACGAAAGCCACCGCAATGGAATTCATCGACCGCAAAACCCAATACCAACGCCTCAAGTCCGAGATTGACGCCGGCATTCAGCGCATGCTCGACCACGGCCAATACATCTTCGGCCCCGAAGTGGCCGAGCTTGAAGAAAAGCTGCCAAATTAAATCGAAGTCACGTACTGCACCATCTTTTGCAATTAAATGTGCAACCAGTGACACATCAGTTGGAACACAAGATATTTTTTATGAGCAATTTTCTTGGTTCCTATAGTTTTAAAAATTTAAATTAAAAGTTATTGAGATATCAAATGGTTAACTCCTTACCAAAGCTAACATTCCTCAATCATGCTTCTTTCATGATTGAAAACAATGATTCAGTTTTACTGATTGACCCATGGTATGAAGGCGCGGCATTTAATCAAGGCTGGAACTTGTTAGATACGAGTATTAAAAATTGTGATGTAATCAAAAAACTAGTTGATAGCAATAAAAAAATATTTATTTGGTTCTCGCATGAACACTCCGATCATTTTTCGGTTCCTTTCATTAAAAAATTAAAAAATGAAAAAATTGATCTAACATTTTTATATCAAAAAACATTGGATGGACGTATTGGTAACTTTTTAAGAAAAGACAATTTTAAAGTGTTGGAGCTAAATGATGGGCAATCCTTTCACCTGAGTACAAATTTCGAAATTAAAAATTGGAAATATCACTCAGGAGATTCATATTGCTGGATTCGATGCGCCGATATATGTCTCTTAAATTTAAATGATTGCGTAGTAAATAATTCAGATGCAGCATTTGATATTGCAAATAAAATATCGAGCAAAATTGATATTTTGTTTACACAATTTGGCTATGCAAATTGGGTAGGCAATGAATCCGATAAAGAATATAGATCAAAAGTTGCACAAGAAAAATTTGAGCGAATTCAAATTCAGGCTGAAATTTTAAAGCCGAACATTGTAATTCCGTTCGCTTCTTTTATATATTTTAGCCACTCTGACAATTTTTACCTTAATGATGAACAAAATACGCCTGAAAAATTGCGGGTTGCAGAACAACTCATGCTTTTGCAAGAAAATATATTTTTTATGAAACCATATGATCAGCTAATTCTAAAAAACGGATTTGAGATTAGAAATAAATTACAGGTATCAACAAAAATGGCTGAGCAGCACTGGAATGATTTGATGAATAAAATACAGCCCAATATTAATAGTGACAGTACAATTGGTGCCGATTTTTTAGAAAAAAAATTCAAAAAATTTCGCAATAAAACATTTTCCAATTTTTTAATAGCACCTCAAATTTTAGAGTTTTTCGGTTTCATAAAACCATTAAAAATTGAAATTACTGATGCATTGATTAAAATTGAATTATCTTATATCAAAGGTTTCAAAATTTTAAACAATGATGTTGATTTTGATATTGCGATGAAATCGGATGTGCTGGACTTTATTTTTAGCAACGACTACGGATACAACGCAACAGCAGTAAATGGACGATACAAAACAGAATATGTGGATGCCAATGTCAAATTTGGTAGATTTTTTTCACCACAAGAATACCTCAAGAATGGATATGGACTATTGTCCCCATTAAATACCATTGTTATGGTTTTTAAAAGATTCTTTAATTAACCTCATCAAATCCAGGCAGCCATGGACTTCATCGACCTTAAAACCCAATACCAGCGCCTCAAGGCCGACATCGATGCCGGCATCCAGCGCGTGCTGGACCACGGCCAATACATCCTCGGCCCTGAAGTGGCCGAGCTGGAAGAAAAACTGGCCGCCTACACCGGGTCCAAGCACTGCATCACCGTGGCCAACGGCACCGACGCACTGCAAATTGCGCAAATGGCGCTGGGCATTGGCCCGGGGGACGAAGTCATCACCCCCGGCTTTACTTACATCGCCACCGCCGAGACCGTGGCCCTGCTGCGGGCCAAACCGGTGTATGTGGACATCGACCCACGCACCTACAACCTGGACCCGGCCCTGCTCGAAGCCGCCATCACCCCCCGAACCAAAGCCATCGTGCCCGTGAGCCTGTACGGCCAATGCGCCGACTTTGACGCCATCAACGCCATCGCAGCCAAACACGGCATCCCGGTGATTGAAGACGCGGCCCAAAGTTTTGGCGCAACGTACAAGGGCCGCAAGAGCTGCAACCTCAGCACCATTGCGTGCGCCAGCTTCTTCCCCAGCAAACCCCTGGGCTGCTATGGCGACGGCGGGGCCATTTTCACCAACGACGACGAACTGGCCAAAGTCATGCGCCAAATCGCCCGCCACGGCCAGGACCGCCGTTACCACCATGTGCGCGTAGGTGTCAACAGCCGCCTGGACACCTTGCAAGCGGCCATCATCCTGCCCAAACTGGCCGTGCTGGACGAAGAACTGGCTCAACGCCAACGCGTGGCCGACACCTACAACGAACTCCTCAAATGTCATCCCCGCGAAGGCGTGGATCCATCTTCTGTATCCCTCATCACCCCCCACATCGAACCCCACAACACAAGCGCCTGGGCCCAATACACCGTCCAAGTAGCTGACCGCGAAGCCCTGCAAGAACAGTTGAAACAAGCCGGCATCCCCACCGCCGTGCACTACCCCATCCCCCTGAACAAACAACCCGCCGTGGCCGACGCCAGCGTGCAACTGCCCGTGGGTGACGCAGTCGCGCAGCGGGTGATGAGCTTGCCTATGAGTGCAGATCTAACAGCAGCAGACCAACAAACTGTCCTAGGTGTACTAACAACATTGCTTGTTCGTGTCACTAACTGACGCTATCGCTGCGCGAGTGCGCCGCACACTAGCGGCGTCAAAGTACTTGCGTGATGTGCTTTTGCAGGCATCCGGTAACACAGCAGCACAAGTTATCGGCATTGCAGCAATGCCATTGCTTACGCGGCTCTATAGCCCAAGCGACTTTGCTGCACTCAATCTTTTTACTCAGTTCGTAGCCGGTTTAGCCATATTGATAACGCTGCGCTTTGAATATTTGGTCATGTTGCCAGCAGACCAAAATGAGTCTCATCGCGTGCTTGGACTAGTCTTTCGCCTTGGTGCTATTCATGTTTTTTTCTTGACGCCACTTCTAGTCGTACTGCCGGGTTATTGGCCATGGCTTCAAGCCCAAGGCAGCATGGTGGGTTGGCTCTGGTTGGCCCCGGTTACAGCTTGGGTCCTTTCGTTAGCTGTTGGGTTACAGCAAGTGGTGCAAAGAAAAGGTAACTTTCGTACATCGGCAACCGCAGAGTTTATCGGGCGATGCGCATATGTAGCTTGCACGTTAGGCGGAGCTTTAGCACTTCCAAACATCATAGGGTTGATACTTGCTACATTAGTAAATGCAAGCGGAAAAATAATTTGGCTTGTACAAGATATCCAAACATTGTCACCAGGCTTTTGGAAGTTTAAAGAACAGCCAATTTCCAATGCAATTAAAAAGATGGCTTTTTCTACGTCAGCGTCTAACTTAATTTCCTTGATTACAGGTTTTGCTCCACTGATATACATCGCTGACCGATATGGCACAGGCGCACTGGGACAGTATGGACTTGTGATTTCCACATTGTATCTCCCTTCAACGCTTATTGGGCAAGCAATTGGTCAGGTCTATTACCAACGAGCGTGTCAATTACATAATGACGGTAAAAATTTCAAATCATTACTTGTTAATACTGCATTGAATCTAAGTAAAATTGGAATACCGCTGTACGCATGTATATCCGTTATCTCACCTTTTGCATATCCTTTGATATTTGGTGAAAGTTGGCTAATAGCAGGTGAGTTAGCACCTTGGTTGTGCATTGCAGCAGCAACCAGTTTCATCACTACACCACTCGATCGGACAAGTATTATAGTTAATGCTTGGTGGTATACAATCAGTTGGCATTTAATCCGCGCTTTAAGCACATGCGCTTTACTGTTATGGATGTCAAGTAACAGCACAGGCATTCAAGGCTTTGTTGCTGCATTAGCAGTTCTTTCAGCTGCAATGTATTCAATTGATTATTTTGCCAGTTATTTATTTGCAAAAAAATAATTACAATCAAAGGCATTGAAATAAATGATTAAACTTGAAACCTTAAAAAGAATACTAGCTGTAATATTTTTTGCTGCAGGCTATCATGCAGTTTACATAAGTTATTTGCACCCAACATTTGAATATCTGTATTATCGCCTTGAAGATCGCGAATGGTTGCAATGGCTGTTTATTTATGTAATAGCCATTATTCCAGCTATTTGGCAACGCGCACGGAATGATGCAATAGTATGTGTGGTGTCTATTATTTATATGCTACTATACGTACCAGCCTTAATTACCATGTGTGCAATGTGGATCATGCCATTTAATGATCTGGTATTGGTGGCGCTAACACTAATGACAGGTCAATTTATTCTACAGTTTGCGACAACAAAAAATGAAATTAGGTATAGTGTAAAGAGTAAAGAGTTGGATTTTGCAACACCACGCGTCCAGCTTCTGGTGGCAATATTTACTGTTGTATCATTGATTATCTTCATCGATACAAACAGGTCTCATATGAATTTGGTAAGATTCTCGGATGTATATGATTTAAGATTTGCTTCTCGTGATGCATCTAGTGTATTGTCGGGTTATTTAAGCATGTGGTTGTTGGGTGTGTCGGTACCATTTTATTTGGCTGTCGCTGTGCTGCGCAAGCAGTGGCTACCATTAGCAGTTGCAGTATTTATATCTCTAATACTATATATGGGTAATGGTGCTAAGAGTGCTCTTTTGATGCCGATACAAGCAATGATCGTTGGTGCACTTGTCGACAAGAGTAGAAACCCAAGCCAGTTACTTGGGTTAATATTAGGTTCAACTATGTGGTTTCTGTATGCATTGGATTTTGAATCATTAAACACCTTAAAATCACTTTTAATTATGCGGACACTCAGTACGGGCGGTTGGATGATATCAATTTATTATGAATATTTTTCAGAAAATGGATGGACATACTTTACTCATGTAGGTCCGATAGCTAAAATTTTTGGAAAAGTATATCAACTACAACTAGGACAGATTATTGGCTTTGAATTTTTTTCATCGGAAGTAGCAAATCTAAATGCAAATTTCTGGGCAACTGATGGTATTGCTGCCTTTGGGATACCAGGTATAATTATTTCGTCTTTATTAGTTGCTCTTTCTCTTCAAGCAATTAAATTAGTCAGCCATGAATACAATCAAAAAGCAGTCGCAATACTTTTATCGGGCTTATGTCTTTCAATTTTGAATGGATCTATATTTACATCGATGTTAAGTGGTGGTGGTTTTATATTAATGGCGCTATTGATGATTGGAAAGTCAGAGCGCCATTAATGATACAGATAAATATATTACCCCATTTTCAATTGGCTGCAATTTTCATTAAAAAATACATATAAGAACAATCCATGAATATAGTCCATATTTGTATCTGCGGTCCGTTCACGGATGGTTTGACATATCAAGAAAATGAATTGGTAACTGAACATGTGAGATTAGGTCATACTGTAACGGTAATAGCTGCAAGTACAACTTATGGGGAGCAGAAGCATATCGTTGAAGCTAAAGTTGGTACGACCCAATTGCAATGTGGCGCAAAAATTACTCGCCTACCTTATACATGGAAAATTTTTGGTTGGATTTCAACAAAAATCCGCGCCCAGAAAGGTCTCCGGGAATATTTAGAGACACTTCAACCAGATTGCATTCTTTTTCACGGTTTAACAGCTTGGGGTCTACTGAGCGTGGCGGCCTATACGCGAAATAACCCACGGGTAAAACTTTTTGTTGATTGTCATGAAGACTTCAACAACAGCGCCAGAACATGGCTTTCAAGAGAGATACTCCACAAACGCTTTTACAAACCAATTTTTCGTAGATGTGTTGACCAAATTCACGAGGTTCTGTGTATTACGGTTGAATCACTAGATTTTGCTATTGAATTTTACGAAAGTCCACGTGAAAAAACGAGAATGTACCCATTGGGCTGTACGATTGAAGCACCTGAAACTGTTGCGTATCGACGTGCTGACTTCCGGGCAAGAAATGGTTTTTTAGAAACCGACATCGTCATCACCCAAACCGGCAAGCTGGACCACACCAAGAAACTTGAGGCAGCGCTCCAGGCATTTTGTGCTAATCCTTCACCTAATCTCAAACTGGTGATTGCAGGCAGGATGACCGATGCCGTGTGTGCCGTTTGTCTGCCACTTATTAAGAGTGACCCAAGAATTTTAGACTTGGGATGGCAGACACCGGATAAACTCCGCACGGTGCTGGCGGGGGCAGACTGCTTTCTTCAGCCTTTTGGGCAAACAGTGACCACCCAGATGGCTATGGGCTATGGCTGCGTAATACTGGCGCAGGATCTTCCTAGCCACCGTTGGCTTGTTGGTGATAACGACCTCCTTTTTAAAGATGCCAGTGAACTACCCGCCGTATTAAAGAAGGTGGTTGAAAATCAGGCTGGGCTAGACCAGCTTAAAAGGGCGAATTCGGAGTTTGCTGCTACCCATCTCGATTACAAGCAACTTGCCCTGCAGATCGTTAACTAAGCGCAACATATGAACAATCAAAGAATTCTGATATTGGGCCCCCACACCGATGACGGTGAATGGGGTGCAGGAGCCTCTATTGCACGTTGGGTCCGACAAGGAAACCAAGTGTGGTATGCGGCGTTCAGTGCTGCTGAGGAATCGGTACTTGCAGAGTTTTCGCCAGACGTATTACGTACTGAGATCGTCGAGGCCTCTTCAGTGTTGGGCATACCGAAGGAAAACCTGAGGGTCTTTCACCACAAAGTGCGTTATTTCCCAAGGGACCGGCAGGATCTCCTGGAGGAAATGATTCGACTGCGTCGTGAAATCAATCCAACACTGGTTGTGCTACCCAGTAGTTACGACACACACCAAGACCACAAAGTCATCAGTGAAGAGGGCTTTCGGGCTTTCAAACGGTGCAGTATTTTGGGCTACGAAATTCCCTGGAACAATCGGAAAATCGATTTGACCTACTTCCAGCAATTAGACGAGGAGGACATTGCAAGCAAGGTGCGTGCAATTGCGGCCTATAAGTCGCAAGCATTTAGAAACCCGCACTACGAGGAATTTATACGCAGCCTGGCCGTTCAGCGCGGATTTCAGGTGGGGTGTCGCTATGCAGAAGCTTATGAGGTGATCCGATGGGTCGCGCACTAAAAACAGGAGTCACAGCAGGGCAACTTGCGACTGCTTTGGGGTTGACACTGCAAGGGCCGGCAGAGGTTTTCATTAACCGTGTCGACGCTGCAGACGCTGCACAACTCGGCTCATTTTGTTTTGCAAAAAACAATGCTTGGGCCAGCAAGGTGGATGGATCCGCGGTGCTCCTGACCGCCCAAGAGCATTCAGTTGATCGAACGGGGCCAACCCTCTTATCGCCACAGCCACGTTTAGATTTCGCGCGTGCATTGGTTTTACTTGAATCTATGGCGGGTTTTCTTTGGTCCGACGCAGAACCAGTGGTTCACCCAACCGCCCGTATCAGTAAAAACGTGGTGTTAGGCCGTGGCGTGCGGATCGGTCCTGACACGGTGATCCTACACAACGCCGTAATCGGTGACGAAGTTGAAATTGGTGCGCGGTGTGTGGTGAAGTCCTGCGCCGTGATTGGTGAGGATGGCTTTGGGTTCGAACGGGATGCACGGGGCAAGGCTGTAAGGCTGCCTCATATTGGCACAGTAGTCATTGGCGACGATGTCGAGGTCGGATCGCTCACAACGGTGTGCCGGGGCACACTTGCCGATACTGTGCTGCGCAACGGCTGCAAGGTCGATGACCATGTTCACATTGCACACAACGTGGATATTGGCGAAGATGCTTTTGTTATTGCCTGTGCAGAAGTTTCAGGCGGTGTGAAGATTGGGCCCCGTGCATGGATAGCGCCAAATGCTACTGTGCTGAATCAGGTCAATATTGGTGCTGATGCAATTGTTGGGCTTGGGGCTGTGGTTATCAGATCCGTATTACCTAATGAAGTTGTTGTTGGCAATCCCGCAAAACCAAAGATTAAATAGTTTTAAAAATCTTTTTACTCGTAATTTGATGTCAAAAAATTTGTTATTTATTGCACCCTTACCTCCACCTATTGATGGTCAATCAAAAGCCAGTGCGGAGGCACTAAAGGCTTTCAATGAATTGGGTTGGTCAATCAATGTTCTAAACACGGGTCGTACGATTGTCAGGCGTTCTTTTGGAACAGAGTTGCGGCGCATATTAGAGGTATTTAATTTTTTATATAAAATTTTTTCCGGCGCCAAAAATGCAGACGTTATATATCTTTCATTGTCTGAATCTTATCTTGGCAACATCAAGGATTTATTGATTTATTGCCTTATACGAAAAAATCTGAAAAACACAGTCATTCACATGCTGGGCGGCTCCGGCATGGATATTTTGCTGAACAAGAATAAATTTACATCTTGGCTCAATGGTTATTTCATGAGGCAAATGAATGCTGTGATCGTTGAGGGCGAGCGAGGTAAATCGATATTTAAAAAATATTTTACTCCCGATCAGATCAAAATTCTACACAATTTTGCTGATGAATATCTTCACTCTACTACGGAAGAAGTTGCGGTGAGGTTCACCGATCAGAATCAGTTGAACATCTTGTACCTCAGTAATTTGTTGAGCGGGAAAGGGTATGTGGAGTTGCTTGACGCTTTTCGTGCACTGCCATTGGGTACAAGACGCAAAATGACACTTACTTTTGTTGGTGGTTTTCAAGATGACGCCAAAAGACAAGATTTTTTAGCCCAAATAAATAACGAAGTTGATATTAAATATTTGGGTAATTTTATCGATGGCACCGACAAAAAAGAACTTTATTTAAAATCACACATTTTTTGTTTGCCTACATATTACCCCTATGAGGGGCAGCCTATCAGTATCCTCGAGGCCTATGCAACCGGTTGTGTAGTCATAACTACAGCGCATGCGGGTATACAGGATATTTTCAAAGATCTGATCAACGGGTTTTTTGTTCAAAAGAAGAATAGCATTGATATTGTTCGTGCACTTGAATTTTCACTTGCAAATAGAAATAAACTTCCTGATATTTCCTACAACAACCTATTTGAGGCATCTCGTTTGTATAGGTCAAAAGCTTATCGCGAGAATGTTAAAAGAATTTTTTCAAAATTTTCAAATTAACAAAATCAAAAATGACATCAAATAATTCAACCGCAACGAAGCATATTTGTACAACTTGTATCATGGATACGTCAGATCCAGGTATTGTTTTTGATGTGGATGGACGGTGTGATTACTGTAATAATTACAATAAAACCATTCTACCTAGTTGGGATGTGGGTGAAAAAGGGCAGTTGGCTCTGGCTCAAATGGCGGCCACCATCAAGGCCGATGGCAAGGGTAAAGAGTTTGATTGCATAATCGGCCTGAGTGGTGGGCTTGACAGTTCGTATGTTTCTTACATTGCCAAGGCGAAAATGGGGCTTAGGCCTTTACTTTTCCATGTCGATGCTGGCTGGAATACCGACCAAGGTGTGGCCAATATTGAAAAGTTAGTTAACGGCTTAGGTTTGGAGTTGTATACCGAAGTGGTTAACTGGGAAGCCGTTAAGCGAATGCAGGTCGCTTTTCTTAAATCGGGTATATCTGACCAAGATTTGATTCAAGACGCTTCCTTTTTCTCGGCACTTTACCGTTTTGCACAAAAGCACGGTATCAAGCACGTCATCACGGGTTCTAACTATTCAACCGAATGCTGCCGCGAGCCGGAGGAGTGGGGCGGTTACCTAGGCATTGACACAACATTGTTTGCCGATATTTGGCGCAAGCATGGTGATGGAAAACCCAATGATGATTTCACCTTGGTCGATATATTTGTTTACAAAATCTGGTATCAAAAAATCCTAGGGATGAAGGTGCATCACCCACTTAACTTGATTCCATTCATCAAGACAGACGTAGAGAATGAGCTTGAGGAGCTGTTTGGCTGGCAGCGGTTCAAGCACAAGCACCACGAGTCGCGCTTCACACGCTTTTACGAAGACTACTGGCTGCCCCGTCGTTTTGGGTATGAGAAGCGCCGCGCTCATTTCTCAAGCCTGATCATGACCGGGCAAATGACCCGCGATGAGGCATTAGCGCGTATTGCCAAGCCCGAGATGGATGAGCATTTCTTAAAGCAAGAGTTTGAGTACGTGGCCCACAAGCTGGACCTGACGGTAGACGAGTTGCAAGCCTTGTTTGACGCACCCAAGCGCACGTTCAGAGATTACAAAAACAAGCGCAACCTGATTGGCTTGGGTGCCACTTTGATGCGCAAGTTGGGCCTGGAGAAAAGGTTTTTCAGATGATTCGCATCGTCGATTACGGCGTGGGCAATATCCAGGCCTTTATGACGCTCTACAAGCGCCTAGGCATTGATGCGCAGCGTGCGCAAGCTGCCGAAGATCTGGCCGGTGCTACCCGGCTCATATTGCCCGGCGTGGGGCATTTTGACCACGCCATGCAGCGCCTCAATGACTCGGGCATGCGCCCTGCGCTAGAGGCCATGGTCTTGGGCCAGGGCGTGCCGGTGTTGGGTGTGTGTGTGGGCATGCAAATGCTGGCAGCTGGCTCAGACGAGGGCAGCTTGCCCGGCCTGAACTGGGTGCCCGGACGCGTGCGCGCCTTTGCCACCAACCCCTTGTCGGCCAGCCTGCCCATGCCGCACATGGGTTGGAACGATGTGCATCCGGCTGCGGGCTCGCGCTTGTTTTCTGTAGGTTTTGACGACGCGGCGCAGTTTTACTTTTTGCACTCGTTTTACTTTGACGCGCAAGACAAAGCCGACGTGGCCGCCACGGCCCATTACGGGCTGGACTTTGATGCGGTGGTCAGCCGTGGTCACATTCATGGGGTGCAGTGCCACCCCGAAAAAAGCCACCATTGGGGTGCGCAGTTGCTCAGGAATTTTGTGAATTTCTAATCCTGAGGATCTTAAAAACTTTAATTTGGTTCTGTAGTATTTTAAAATAATAAACAAGCAACTTAAGTCACTCAAAAGAAGACGCAAATACCTGAGATT
Organism: Limnohabitans sp. 2KL-51; assembly: GCF_003063645.1. Lineage (GTDB taxonomy): Bacteria > Pseudomonadota > Gammaproteobacteria > Burkholderiales > Burkholderiaceae_C > Limnohabitans_A. The sequence continues at coordinate 13,324 of NZ_NESJ01000008.1, read as the reverse complement.
AGAATCGCCAACGCTGTAAAAACAAAAATCATTCAACCCCCAATATGAATAAACTATTAAGTATTTACCGAATAATTCGCGTAATTGCGAAACAAATGGTTGGTCTTGAGCCAATTATTTTAGTTCGCAAAAAAATCCCATTAAAATACCATGGAAACAAAGGCTACGGTGGCTGGTGTATACCAGAGGGTTTTATAAATCAAAAATCAATTGTGCTTGATATCGGGATTGGTGAGGATATATCTTTCTCCCAGTCCTTAATCTCAATGCACAGATGCACAGTTCATGGTTTTGATCCAACACCAAAAGCAATTAGTTTCGTAGAAAATCTAAAACCGGAAAAATTTATTTTACACAAGTATGGTCTTGGCGGTCACACTCGAATGGAACGTTTTTTCCTACCCAATGAGACAAACCATGTCAGTGGGTCAATCTCTCAAGCAGTACATCTTGGTGCAGCCGAAATTACCGTACAACTACTCGGGTTTTCCGATATTCTGAAACTCATCAACGAGGAAAAAATTACCATCTTAAAAATTGACATTGAAGGTGCAGAGTATGAGTTTATTGAATCATTGGATTTTGCCAATCTTTCCTCAAATATAAATATTTTATGTATTGAGTTTCATCACAGATGGACTCAATTTGGAGCGGTCGCGACACGGAAGGCAGTCAAAAAATTAGAAGATTGTGGATTCACGTGCGTTTGGCGTGCAACTGAGTCCAATGAAGAATTTACTTTTGTGCGCTCTTGAAGTTATTTTAACTAAATCAATAACTGAATAAAAATTCAAAAAAACGTAAATGCTATATTTAAATACAATATTTTAGTTTCGAAATATTTCCATTTGCAAAAATTTTTATCGGAGCTATAAACTATGTTGCGACCCCGAATCATCCCCTGCCTGTTGGTGCACAAAGGGGGCCTAGTCAAAACACAAGGCTTTAAAGACGCCAAGTACGTGGGTGACCCAATTAACGCGGTGAAAATCTTCAACGAGAAGGAAGCTGACGAGCTGATCGTGCTGGACATCGACGCCACCGTGCACGGGCGCGAGCCAGACTTTGCCCTCATTGCCAAGCTGGCCGCCGAGTGCCGCATGCCCCTGTGCTACGGCGGCGGCGTGACCACCGCAGCCCAGGCGGCCCGCATTGTCGAGATGGGCGTTGAAAAGGTGGCCGTCAGCGCCGCCGCCATTGCCAACCCCGCCCTGCTGGGCCAGATGGCCGATGCCGTGGGCCGCCAATCGGTGGTGGCGGTGCTTGACGTACGCAAAAAGTCGGGTCTGTTTGCCAAGGGCTACGAGGTGTGCACACGCAACGCCACCGTGACCCACAAGCTGGACCCAATTGCACTGGCGCAGCAACTGCAGGACGCGGGCGCGGGCGAGATCGTCGTCAATTCGGTGGACCGCGATGGTTTCATGCAGGGCTACGACCTGGAGCTAGCCAGCCAGTTCAGGCAGGCGCTGCGGGTGCCAGTCACCTTCATGGGCGGCGCAGGTTCTCTCGACCATATATCTGCGCTGGTGGCCAAGCTGGGTGTGGTGGGCGCAGCGGCCGGTAGCTTGTTTGTGTTCAAGGGCAAGTTTCGAGCGGTGCTCATCAACTACCCCACGCCCGCGCAAAAGACCCAGCTGTGCCGTGAAGCCCTAAAGGCCTGAGGCGCTGAATTTTTCATAAGTGATGTGCGCAACACCCATGGTGCCTTGCATCATTAAATGAGATCGGAAGAATGGACCATAAAAACATAATTATTGGCAGTGGCATGATTTCCAAAAGCCTCGCCGATGCAGACTTCGGGCGACCCACTTTGGTCCTGGCATCTGGTGTGTCTGATTCGCAAGAAACACGAACCGAGGCCTTTGGGCGCGAAGCGGCGTTGGTTGACAATGCAATAGCCAACTATCCCGACATGCATGTGCTGTACTGTTCAACTTGCAGCGTTGACAGCGGTATTGAGACACCCTATACAAAGCACAAGTTGGCCATGGAGGCGCGTGTGCTGTCAAAGTCAGCCTCGTGTCATGTATTCCGTTTGCCGCAAGTGGTGGGTCTGGTGCACAACCGCACTTTAGTTAGCTACTTTGTTGAGTCTATATTGCAGGATCGGGTGTTAAAAATTCAGACTCGCTCCATGCGCAATCTGCTTGATGTGCGTGATTTTGCCAGGGTGGCCACGCTGATAGTGCGTAGCAGCATGGGTGTGGGGATCCCGCAGAATATTGCCGCATCCACGCAAGTCTCTGTGCTCGACATTCACATGGAAATTGCGAACGTGCTGGGCCGGACGGCTAACGTAGAACGCGTGGACGCGGGCTATAGTCAATCGATCAATACTAAATTTTTGCACAACTTGCTACCAGATACAGACCCTTTGTTTGATCCAGACCACTGGCGTCGTGTATTGCAGTGGTATGTGCCGTTAATTGCCGCAGACATTGCGATGAATAAGGTGCAGGATTGACGCGGGCACGCGTCCTCATTAACTGTTCAAACCTGCACAATGGCGGCGGGGTAGCCGTAGCCACATCGGTGTTGGATTGTCTTAGCCGCAAGGACCATGGTGGGTTGGAGCTGTCTGTTCTGCTTTCATCAAAAGTTGCGCGCAATCTGCTTGATCTAGGTACTGACCTAGGGGTGTTCAAATCCTGCCATACGCGTGGCTATGCAGGCATCAGCGCCCTGTGGCAGGAGTTAAGTCATGAATTCGCTGGCTTTGACATTGTTTTCACAGTGTTTGGGCCCGCCTACTTTCTGCGTCGCAATACACGCCACTTATTTGGGTTTGCGCAGCCCAACATCGTGTATCCAAACAACCCCCTGACTGAACGCATGGGCTTTTTGCAGCGGTGGCGCACAAAAGCAAAATATGCTTTCCAGTCTTGGTTCAACTCACGCGCCGACGAGCTGGTGGTGGAACTCGAGCATGTAAAGACTGGTCTGCAGCGGCACCGTTTCTTCGTGCACAAGCAGATCCATGTCGTCTATAGCGCTGTGCATTCGGTCTTTGGCGAGCCGGAACATTGGGCACCCTTACACCTCCCCGCGCACCCAAGGCGGCTGCGGCTGGGTTTGATTTCACAAAACTACCCACACAAAAACCTGGCTATTCTGGCGGACGTAAAGCAACATCTTTGGGTGACCCACCGTCGTGATGTGGACGTGTTCGTGACCTTTTCGCCAGATGAATGGGCCGCATGCAGCCAACACTTTCGCAACACCATTGTCAATGTAGGGAGTCTGACTCTGAGTCAGTGTCCAGCCTTCTACGCTGCCATGGATGGTGTTGTCTTCCCTAGCCTTCTGGAGTGTTTTTCGGCCGTACCGATTGAGACCATGATGGTAGGCCGTCCGCTGTTCGCGTCAAATCTTTCTTTCATGCAAGACGTGTGTGGTGATCATTGCCAGTATTTCGATCCACACAATCCGGCAGACATTGCACGCGTCATAGACTCTTATTTCAGGCAGACAAAATCTGAAAAGCAACGCATGTGCGACGAGGCCCGTACCCATGTGCAGCGATACCCAAGCCCGCAACAGCGAGCAGAGAACTACCTGGGGGTCATACGCGATATGTTGACCCTACAACCACACGGCTAACGATTAGTCATTTTTTTATGTTCACAGACAAAACTCTCCTCATCACCGGGGGCACCGGCTCATTCGGCAACGCTGTGCTGCGCCGTTTTCTGGATTCAGACCTGCGCGAGATCCGCATCTTCAGCCGCGACGAAAAGAAGCAAGACGACATGCGCAAGAAGTACAACAGCCCGAAGCTGAAGTTCTACATTGGCGATGTACGCGATTACCAGTCGGTGCTGGGCGCGGTGCGGGGGGCAGACTTTGTGTACCACGCAGCGGCCCTCAAGCAGGTGCCGTCTTGCGAGTTTCACCCGCTCGAAGCTGTCAAGACCAACGTGCTGGGCACCGAAAACGTGTTGGAGGCCGCCATCAATTGCGGCCTGCAGCGCGTGGTGGTGCTCAGCACCGACAAAGCCGTCTACCCAATCAACGCCATGGGCATCAGCAAGGCCATGATGGAAAAAGTGGCCGTAGCCAAATCGCGCAGTGCTGGAGGCACGGTGATCAACGTCACCCGCTATGGCAATGTCATGTGCTCGCGGGGTTCGGTCATTCCCCTGTTCACCCAGCAGATTCGCGCCGGACAGCCCATCACCATCACCGACCCGGCCATGACCCGCTTCATGATGACGCTGGACGATGCGGTGGACCTGGTGCTCTATGCGTTTGAGCACGGCCAGCCCGGCGAGATTTTTGTGCAAAAGGCCCCTGCTGCCACCATCGACGTGCTGACCCAGGCGCTGACCGGCCTGCTGGGCAAGCCCGAGCACGAGGTGCGCGTGATTGGCACCCGCCACGGCGAAAAGCTGTACGAAGCCCTACTCAGCCGCGAAGAAATGGCCGCCGCCCAAGACCTGGGCGGCTATTACCGCGTGCCGCCCGACTTGCGCGACCTGAACTACGGCAAGTTTGTGGAGCAAGGCGAAGTGCGTATTTCTGAGGCAGTGGACTACAACTCCCACAACACCTCCCGCTTGGATGTGGAGGGCATGCAGGCGCTGCTGATGAAGCTGCGCTTCATGCAAGCCACGCTACGCGGCGAGGTCGTCGAGGCGGAGGAGTAAGCCATGACGAATGCTGTTTGCCGTGTTTTGGTGACCGGAGCCAATGGCTTCATTGGCAAAAACCTGGTGGTGCGCCTGCGCGAGTTGCCGCGTTTTGCGGTTGCTGAATTTGTGCGTAGCGACGACGTGGCCGCTTTGCCGCAGTTGCTGGCCCAGGCCGATGCGGTGGTGCACCTGGCCGGAGAAAACCGCCCGGCAGACCCGAGCGCGTTTGCGCAGATCAACACGGGGCTGACGGTGGACATTTGCAACGCCATTACCACGCAAGTGGCCAGTGGCGGGCGGCGTGTGCCGCTGGTGCTGGCTTCGTCCACCCAGGCCGAGCGGGACAACCCCTACGGCCAGAGCAAGCTGGCGGCAGAACATGCCGTGCAGGCGCTGGCCCAAGATGCGGGCAACCCGGCGGTGGTGTTCCGTCTGCCGGGCGTGTTTGGCAAGTGGTGCAAGCCCAACTACAACTCGGTGGTGGCCACGTTTTGCCACAACATCGCCCGGGGCTTGCCCGTGCAGATCAACGACCCGGCAGCAAGCCTGCAGCTGGTGTATGTGGACGATGTGGTTGCCAGCCTGGTGGCGGCGGTCGATGCCTTGTTGTTTCCTGACGCTGCCGGTGTGTCGCAGGGAGTGGTGGCCCCGCTGTACACCACCACGCTGGGCGAGCTGGCTGCGCAGATTCATGCCTTTGGCGATTGCCGCACCACGCTGATGAGCGAGCGGGTGGGCACCGGGCTGGTGCGGGCGCTGTACGCAACTTATGTGAGCTACTTGCCCAATGACCGCTTTGCCTACGAGGTGCAGCAACACGCCGACCCTCGCGGCGTGTTTGTGGAGATGCTCAAGACCCCCGACAGCGGGCAGTTCAGCTACTTCACGGCCCACCCCGGCATCACACGTGGCGGTCATTACCACCACACCAAGACCGAAAAGTTTTTGGTCATCAAAGGCACTGCGCTGTTCCGCTTCAGGCATTTGCTGACCGATGAGCGCTTTGAGCTGACTACATCGGGCGACAAGCCCCAGGTGGTAGACACCATCCCCGGCTGGGTGCACGACATCACCAACACCGGGCAAGACGAGCTGGTGGTGATGCTGTGGGCCAACGAAGTCTTTGACCGCGCCAACCCCGATACGGTGGCGTCACCCATTTAAATGACCATGAAAAAACTCAAAATCATGTCGGTCGTGGGCACGCGCCCCGAGATCATTCGCCTGTCACGCGTGCTGGCCGCACTGGACACGCATTGCGACCATGTGCTGGTGCACACCGGCCAAAACTACGACTACGAGCTGAACCAGGTGTTTTTTGACGACCTGGGCGTGCGCAAGCCAGACTTCTTTTTGAACAGTGCCGAAGGCAGCACGGGCGCGGCCAACACCATTGGCAACCTGATCACCGGGGTAGACGGTGTGCTGGCCCAGGTGCAGCCCGAGGCGATGCTGGTGCTGGGCGACACCAACAGCTGTTTGTCGGTGATTCCGGCCAAGCGGCGCAAGGTGCCGATATTCCACATGGAGGCGGGTAACCGCTGCTTTGACATGCGGGTGCCCGAAGAGACCAACCGCCGCATCGTGGACCACACGGCCGACATCAACCTGACCTACAGCACGATTGCCCGCGACTACCTGCTGCGCGAGGGCCTGCCACCGGACCAGGTCATCAAAACAGGCAGCCCGATGTACGAGGTGCTGCACCACTACCTGCCGCAGATCAAGGCGTCTGACGCGGTGGCGCGTTTAGGCCTGACGGCACAGCAATACTTTGTGGTGAGTGCGCACCGCGAAGAAAACATCGAGTCTGAAAAGTCGTTCACCAAACTGGTGGCCGTGCTCAACAGCGTGGCCGAAGAGCATGGCTTGCCTGTGGTGGTGTCGACCCACCCGCGTACGCAAAAGCGGGTGGACGCCACGGGCGCACAGTTTCACCCCAATGTGCGCCTGATGAAGCCGCTGGGCTTTCACGATTACGTGAACCTGCAGATGAACGCCCGGGCCGTGTTGTCAGACAGCGGCACGATCAACGAAGAGTCGTCGATCCTGAACTTTCCGGCGCTGAACCTGCGCGAGGCGCACGAGCGGCCCGAGGGCATGGAAGAAGCCGCCGTGATGATGGTGGGCTTGGAAGTGGACCGCGTGCGCCAGGGCCTGGCCATTGTGGCCACGCAGGCACGGGGCGAGCAGCGCGACTTGCGCTTGGTAGCCGACTACAGCATGCCCAATGTGAGCGCCAAAGTCGTTCGCATCATTCACAGCTATACCGATTATGTGAATCGGGTGGTTTGGAAGAAGTATTGAGTCGGATCTGATTGTTCTATGAGTCGGATTATTATTGCCGCCGAATACGTTGAAGAAAGTCAAAATTCAACGGGTTATTTTTGGTCGAGAATTGCTGCTGGTTTAAAAGCGGATGGCTTCGATGTTGAGGTCTTGAGACCGCGGTCTTTTAATAAATATGACTCATTCGAAGGTGATACGGGGATATTGAAAAGACTGTTAAACCAAATCAAAATTTCATTTGATTTGGTTTTTCAAATTTACAAAGCAATCCGAGAAAAAGATATCGTATTTACAGGAACTAACCCAGCAATTTTACTTTGCTTAATGCCGGTGCTGAAGGGCCTGTTAAGGTTTAAGTGGGTCCTGCTTGTTCATGATGTCTTTCCCGATAATTTACTCGCAGCGAGTCTTATAAAAAAAGGGAACCCTCTTTTTAAAATTGCAGCATATTACTTTTCATGGGTGTACGCAGCCCCTGATAAGCTGCTTTGCATTGGGCGTGATATGGAGAGCTTATTGCGTCAAAAGACAAATGGACGTGCTAGAACAATTTTTGTGCCTAATTGGGCAAACGGTGATGATGTCTATCCTGTGCCGCGAGGTGATTTAGAGTTTTTCAAAAACCATGGATGGGAAGACCATGTAGTTTTTCAATTCTTTGGAAATATAGGACGCGTGCAAGGCGTAGATAATTTGCTAAATGCAGTATCACTGACGACGGCTAAAAATGCAGCATTTGTATTTATTGGTGGTGGTGCGATGGTTCCCGCTGTAGAAAAATTCATAAAAACACACCCAAACAAATCGATCACATTTATTGGCCCCATGCCATTGGCTGAGAAAAATAAAGGGTTGGCAATGTGTGATGTTGCACTGGTATCCCTCGAAGCTGGTATGTTCGGTTTGGGCGTGCCAAGCAAAAGCTATTTTTCATTAGCAGCAGGCAAGCCAATATTGGCTGCTGTGGATGCAGATTCAGAGATTGGTTTGATGTTAGGCGAGTTCCCGGTCGGTTGGCGCTGTGATCCAAGTTCGCCTGAGCAGCTTGCGGCTGTAATAGATGAGATATGCCGTTCACCGGTGATCCTAAATGAAAAAATACCAAGAGATGTATTTTTACGAAACTATTCAGAAGATGTGGTGCTTAGTAAAATAAGTTCAACTTTAAGAGATGTAGTTGATTTGCATAACTAACTCCATGCGATTTGGTTTTATTCATTTGAAAGATGCCTGAGCACATGTATTTATTGACGGGGCCCACGGGTTTTATAGGTCGGCATATTGCACAGGCATTGTCGACGAATGGTGCCAGCGGAGTGATGATTGTTCGAGCAGCACCTGGAAATTCTGCAAGTGCCTACTCTGGCTTTCGGTGGCATGTTGTGGGCGACATAAACAGCCAGACAGACTGGCAGCCGGCGCTACATGGCGTGCAAACGGTGGTGCATTGCGCAGCCCGCGCCCACGTGATGCGTGAGAACGCTGCCGATGCGTTGGCCGCCTACCGCGAGGTGAATGTGGCAGGTACCCTGCGACTGGCACGGCTGGCAGCGGCGGCCGGCGTTAAGCGTTTTGTTTTTATGAGTTCCATCGGTGTCAATGGCAACCAGACCTCTGTGCCTTTTGACGAAGCGGCCGCACCCCATCCGCACGATACATATGCCGTTTCGAAATTAGAGGCAGAGCTAGCTCTGCTGGCTCTGGCCGCACAAACTGGTATGGAGGTGGTGATCATTCGTCCTCCTTTGGTCTATGGCCCGGGTGCACCGGGCAACTTTGCAAGTCTGGTGCGATGGGTGCAGCGGGGTTTGCCGCTGCCTTTGGGCGCGGTGCACAACCAGCGTTCATTCGTTGCTTTGGACAATTTGGTGAGTTTGGTACTGCTGTGTGCTGACCGTGCGCGTTCGCCGCAGGCGGCAAACCAGGTGTTTGTGGTGTCCGATGGCGAGGATGTGTCCACCAGCACCCTGCTGCGCAAAGTGGGGCTGGCCGCAGGGCGGCCCAGCCGTTTGCTGCCAGTGCCCGCCAGCTGGCTGCGTGCAGGGTCCAGCTTGCTGGGCAAGCGTGCGGTGGCCGACCGTTTACTGGGCAATTTACAGGTCGATGCCACCAAGGCCCGCACGCTACTAGGCTGGCAGCCGGTGGTGACCATGGACGAGCAATTGGCCAAGATGTTTGAGCACAAGGATTGAGTGATGGGTTTGATGCGTGGTTTTGTGTTGCGTTTGTTGGATGTGGTCTTGGCTGGCGTGGGCTTGCTACTTTTGTGGCCGGTGTTGCTGGTGCTGTGTGCACTGGGATGGCTGGATACGCGTTCGCCCCTGTTTATGCAAGAGAGGGTCGGCCGGCACCAGCGGCCTTTTGTGTTGGTAAAGCTGCGCACTATGCGCGTAGGCACGGCCTCGGTAGCCTCGCACCTGGCCAGCAGTTCGGCCATCACGCCTTTGGGCGCTTTATTGCGTCGCACCAAGCTCGATGAGCTGCCCCAGTTGTGGAATGTGTTGCTGGGAGACATGAGCCTGGTGGGCCCGCGCCCGGGTTTGTTTAACCAGACCGAGTTGACCGCCGCCCGCGCTGCACAGGGCGTGTTTACGGCCCGCCCCGGTATCACTGGGTTAGCACAAGTCAACGGTATCGACATGTCCACCCCCGAGCTTTTGGCCCAGACCGATGCGCAGATGTTGCGCGATCTCGATGTGGCCAACTACGTCCGTTTCATTGTGCTTACAGTGCTCGGCAAGGGCACCGGGGATGCAGTGCGCTGAAACATGATGACGCACTACCAACAACAGGACTCAACACCTTGATAAAAACCTTTGCACAGTGGACCCGCCCTGTTTTGAGCTTGGCGCGCCCAGTTAAGCGGGGCATTGTATTGGCCGTCGATGTAGCACTGTGTGTGCTGGCGGTTTGGCTGGCCTTTTACCTTCGACTCGGTGATTTTGTCAGTCTGCAAGGGCCAGTGCTTTTGGCATTGGGCGTGTCTTTGTGTTTGGCTTTGCCCATATTTGTGGCGTCGGGCCTGTACCGTGCCATTTTCAGATACTCCAACTTACGGGCAATGGCCACTGTGGTGCAGGCCGTGGCGGCTTATGGCGTGTTGTATGCCATGGTTATCACAGGTGTGGCTTTTGAGGGCGTGCCACGTACGGTGGGCCTCATCCAGCCGGTGCTGCTGCTGCTGTTGGTGGGGGCCTCGCGGACCTTTGCGGGGTTTTGGTTTGGGCGGGCTTACCAGAGTTTGGTCAAGCGCTCTGCCCTGCCCCAGGTGCTGGTGTATGGCGCAGGCAGTGCTGGCCGCCAGCTGGCCGCCGCCATGGCCCACGGTCACGAGATGCAGGTGGTGGGCTACCTGGACGACGACGACCGCCTGCATGGCCAGGTGCTCAATGGTTTGCGCATTTACAACCCGCAAAACTTGGGTGAGGTTTTGGGCCGTTTGCCGGTCACCGATGTCTTGCTGGCCCTGCCCACGGCCACGCGCCAGCGGCGCAACGCCATCCTGGCCGAGCTGGCCCACCACCATGTGGCCGTGCGCACCCTGCCCAGCGTGACAGACTTGGCCGCCGGCCGTGTGGGCCTGAGCGATGTGCGCGAGCTCGACATCGACGACCTGCTGGGCCGCGACCCGGTCAAGCCCAATGGCTTGCTCATCAACCGCAACACCCACCACAAAACAGTGCTCGTAACCGGAGCCGGTGGCAGCATTGGCAGCGAGCTGTGCCGCCAGATTTTGCAGTGCCAGCCGCAGCAGCTGCTGTTATTAGAGATGAGTGAGTTTGCCCTGTACCAGATTCACCAAGACCTGCAGGCGCAGCTGGCCCGCCAAGCCGACCAGACCGCGCTGGCGGGCGATGCCCCCGGCATACAGACCGAGCTGGTGCCGCTGCTCGGTTCTGTGTGCGATGAGTTGCGCATGCAAGAGATCATGCGCACCTGGCGGCCGCACACGGTGTACCACGCGGCCGCTTACAAACATGTGCCCTTGGTAGAACACAACCCGGCCGAAGGTGTGCGCAACAATGTGTGGGGCACCCTGGTGTGCGCCCAGGCGGCGGCCCGCAACGGGGTGGCCAACTTTGTGCTGGTGAGCACCGACAAGGCCGTGCGCCCCACCAACATCATGGGCGCCACCAAGCGCTTGGCCGAGATGGTGCTGCAGGCCCTGGCATTGGCCGCCACCCAGCGCCCCCAGCAGCACACCACCTTCACCATGGTGCGCTTTGGCAATGTGCTGGGCTCCAGCGGCTCGGTGGTGCCGCTGTTTCGCGAGCAGATTAAAAACGGTGGCCCCATCACCCTGACGCACCCGGACATCACACGCTATTTCATGACCATTCCCGAGGCGGCGCAGCTGGTCATTCAGGCCGGGGCCATGGGCACCGGGGGCGATGTGTTTGTGCTCGACATGGGTCAGCCCGTGCGCATTGCCGATTTGGCGCAGCGCATGGTGGAGCTGTCTGGCCTGAGCGTGCGCAGCGAGGCCAACCCCGAGGGCGACATTGCCCTGCAGGTGACGGGCCTGCGCCCCGGAGAAAAATTGTACGAAGAGCTGCTGATTGGCGACAACCCGCAGCCCACACAGCACCAACGCATCATGAAAGCGCACGAAGACTTGCTGCCTTGGGATGTGCTGCAGCCCCATCTGGACGCGCTGCAGGCATGCGTGTTGCGCAACGATGTACCCGGCATGCGGGCACTGCTGCAAACCCTGGTGCCGGGCTACACCCCGGCCGACGCGGTGGTGGACTGGGTGAGCCTGGCCCGGGCTAATAGCCCCAGATTGGAGACTTTGTGATGGTGCAAATGACAGCCTTTGCCGCCGTGATGGCGGCAGTCCTTTTTGCGCAGACCATGAGCATGGGTGGCCTGGTGCTGGTGAGCACGGTGCTGCAGGCGACGGCGGTGGTGAATGTACCCCTGGGCATCGCGGGCGGACAGGGTGTGGCCGCTTATGGCGTGTCGCCTTACATGTTCATGGCCCTGGTGGCCGGGTTGGTGTGGTTGTGGCGTTTGGGCCAAAGCCGCCGCTTGCTGCTGCCGCAGCACCTGCGCTGGCCGCTGGGCTTTTTGTTGGCCTATCTGGGTGTGGCAGCGCTGGGGGCTTGGCTTTTGCCCATTTGGTTTGCGGCTATGCCGGTCAATTTGTTGGTGGAGCCGGACGCTATCGACAAGCTGTCCCCTTTGCGGGCCACTTTGTCAAACTTGGTGCAGACACTGAACCTGGTGGTGCATGTGTCGGTGCTATTGTTTTTGCTACAGGCAGCGCAGCAGCCCAACGGACTTCGCGGCATCAAGGCCGGGGTGGTGGGGGCATTGGTGTTGGTGTTGGCGATTGGGTTCTATGAGCAGTGGGCTCGTTCAGCGGGTTGGCCATCCATGCTGCCCTTTTGGGGCAGCAATGCAGGTTATGCGCAGGCAGGTGTTGTAGATTATGGAGTCAACATCAATGGCAATTGGAAGCTGATTAACCCACGTATCGGGTTACCTTTTTCAGAGCCGTCCTATCTGAGCACCTACCTGGCAGCCACCACCGTTGGCCTGTGGGCAGTGGCCTTGCTGGGGCGGGGCTGGTGGTGGGCCTGGCTGGCGGCGGTTCTGTCGACACTGGGACTGATCAATACTTTGGGCTCCACAGGCTGGGCAGCCACCGGTGTGGCCATGTCTGCCCTGTGCCTGTGGGTATTGGGCAAAGCCCTGCGCCCAAGCACCCGCCGCAGCCACAGACTGCGGGCGTCAGTGCTGGGGACCCTGCTGGTGCTGACCGGCACCGGAGGGGTGCAGATGTACTCCCAATCCGATATCAAGCCCAAGGTCGATGCCATTGTTAACCATCTAATTGTCGACAAGATCAAGCAAAAAGACGGTGTACGCGAGTTGTCCAACAAACGTGCGCTGGAGATTGTGCAAGAAACCTATGGCCTGGGCGTGGGCATGGGCAGTAACCGCGCATCGAGCTTCATGGCCAGCTTGGTCAGCAACACGGGCGTGCTGGGCGCTCTGCTCTTTTGCAGCATGCTCGCGTCCCTGCTGTGGCGCTACATCAAAGCCCCCCAGCTCACCGACATGCAAATCTTCGTCGCCACCGCCCTCCCCACCGCCACCCTGGCCATGAGCCTGGGCATCCCCGACCTGAACCTCCCCATGTACTGGGGCTTCATCTTCCTCGCCTTCATCTTCTGCCCCGAGCCCTCCCCCTCTAAATCGGGGTCATAAATCGGGGTCAGATCCCAATTGTTTTTCACGTTCAAGGAGCCTTCGGGCTCCTTGCTTGTTGTGCGCCCAGCATGGGCGCACACCTGCGGGTGCAAGTCCCGCTGCGAGCTGGTCACAGTGAGCAAAGTGAAACGCAACTGCGTGAGGGTGACCGAACGTGGGAAGGAAGCGTGGATCGTAAATCG
>NZ_NESJ01000076.1 GCF_003063645.1 Limnohabitans sp. 2KL-51 | reverse complement strand
CCGTGGTGCCTGCCACCCCGGCGAGCGAGCCCACGGCTTCGTTGGCGTTGAGCGTCAAATTCGCGCCCGCCGTGCTCAAGATCACTGCGCTGGTGTCGGCCACGGCGCTGCCGCCCGACAAGGCCAGTGTGCCTGCACTCACCGTGGTGGTGCCCGTGTAATCGTTGGCACCGCTCAAAGTGAAAGTGCCGCCGCCTTGTTTGGTCAAACCGCCTGTGCCACTGACCACACCGGCATACTCTGTGCTGCTCGTATCGCCCGTGGTCAGTGTGTTGCTGCCCAAGCTCACCGTGGTGCCTGTCACCCCTGCGAGCGAGCCCACGGTTTCGTTGCCGCTGAGCGTCAAGTTCGCCCCTGAGGTGCTCAGATTCACCGCGCCCGTGTCGGCAATGGCGCTGCCGCCAGCCAACACCAAGGTGCCCGCACTCACCGTGGTGGTGCCCGTGTAGGTGTTCGCTCCAGACAGCGTCAAACTGCCCAAACCCGATTTGGTCAAGGCCAACTTGGCGC
>NZ_NESJ01000075.1 GCF_003063645.1 Limnohabitans sp. 2KL-51 | reverse complement strand
GTCCACCAGCGGCAGCGCAGCGGGCGGCTACACCCAATACACGGCCACCTTCACGCCGTCTGCCAACGCCAGCGGCAGCGCCACCGTTGGCGTCAAATCCAGCGCGTTCACCGATGCGGCGGGCAATACCAACGCGGACACCTACGTCAGCCCCGCCCCCGCAGGAGCCACGCAAGAGGACAACAACCAAGTGGTGCTGGCCTACAACACCCGCACCAACCCGGCCACACCCGACACCACCGCCCCCACCATCGCGATCACGGCCGACAAAGCCACACTCGCGGCCGGCCAGACGGCGCAGCTGAGCTTTGTGTTGTCCGAGCCCTCCAGCGACTTTGTGCAAAGCGATGTGCAAGCCAGTGGCGGCACACTCTCCAACTGGGTGCAAGTGAGTCCTACCCAGTACACCGCCACCTTCACGCCGGCAGCCGGCAGCCAGGGCGTGGGCAGCGTGAACGTGGCCAGCAACGCATTCCGTGATGCGGCACTGAACGCCAATGCTGATGGTGCAGACGCCAACAACACGG
>NZ_NESJ01000074.1 GCF_003063645.1 Limnohabitans sp. 2KL-51 | reverse complement strand
AAGTCGGGGCTGGCCTCGCTGAGCGTGAAGGTGATCACCTCGCTGGTGGTGACGGTGCCCGAGCCTGCGCGGGTGACGGCCACCGTGATGGCCGTGGTGTCCAGCGTGGCGCTGTCGCTCACCGTGGCGGTGCCCAGGTTGCCTGCAATGTCGGTCAGCTTGGCGGTCACGGTTTGTGTGGCGCCTTCGGCTGGCTTGGCAAAGGTGGCCTCCACAAAGCCTGCGGTCACCATCGCCTGCGTCAAGGTGATGGGGGTGTTGGTGGTGCCGTCGCTCAGCGTGATGACCATGCCCACCTTGGCCAAGGCGGTGTCAAACGTGGCGCGGCTGGTGAAGGTGGTCGCGGCGCCCAGCTCGGCCTTGTTGACAAAGGTATTGTTGTTCGCATCGGTGGTGATGCTCAGGCCCAAGTTGATCTCGGCGGGTGTGCCCACCGAGGTGTCGATGACCACGGGCTGGATGTCGTAACCCCCGTTGGTGCCGTTGACCGGCGCGGCCGTGTTGATGGCCGTGGTGCCGGTGGCGCTGACGATGGTTGCCTTGAGGATGTAGGTGCCGGGGTTGCGCGAGGCGTCTGTCCAGGTCCATGCGCCGGTGC
>NZ_NESJ01000073.1 GCF_003063645.1 Limnohabitans sp. 2KL-51 | reverse complement strand
TTGCCGTCGTTGCCGTTGGTGTTGGCTTTGTTGGGGTCGCTGGTGGTGGCGGTGTTGCCCGCCGCATCCCGTGCGCTGGCGGTGATGGTGTCGCCCACCACGGCGCTGGTGGGGGTCAGGCTCCAGGTGCCATTGGCGCCCACGGTGGCGCTGCCCACGATGTTGTTGTTGGCGTCGCGCACGGTGACCACAGCCCCCGGTTCGCCGGTGCCGCTGATGGCGTTGGTGGTGCCGGCCAGGCCCGCTTGGGTGATGTCCACGTTGGTGCGGGTGTCGATGGTGAAGGGATCGCCCGGGGTGGTGGTGGCCACGCCGTTTTGCGTGGTGATGATCTGGGGAGAGTAGGTGCCGTCTGGCAAGCCCTGGGGCACGGTGAAGCTGTAGCTGCCATCGGGCTGCACGGTGGGGGTGACCGTGGCCACGACCTGGCCCTGGGCGTTGTAGATCTTGATTTGCACAGTAGCGCCCACGGGCACGGCGCCGCTGAAGCTGGGGGTGGTGTCGTTGGTGATGCCGTCGTTGGTGTCTTGGCCGGTGTCGCTGGCAGCATCCATGCGGATGGTGCTGAAGCTGCTGTTGTTGCGGTCGCCGCCGCCGCCGCTGCCGTTCGAGCCCGTAGCGTTGGCGGTGTTGCCGTTGGTGTCGCGCGC
>NZ_NESJ01000072.1 GCF_003063645.1 Limnohabitans sp. 2KL-51 | reverse complement strand
GCGTGAAGGTGATGACCTCGGTGGTGCTGATGGTGCCTGCGCCCGTGCGCCCCACCACGATGCCCGGAGCGGTCACGTCGGTGTTGAAGGCAAAGGAGACTTGGTTGTTGACCTCTTGCACCGCCCCTGCGACGCCCGCCAGGTAGGTGTCTTGGTTGGCGTTGCTGGCCGCATCGGTGAACTTGCCCGAGAGCACGCCAATGGTGGCCGTACCCAGCACGCCCGCGGTGGGCGTGAAGGTGGCGGTGTATTGGGTGTAGCCGGCGCTGGCCGTGCCGCTGGAGGCCACGGGCGCGAAGTTGCTCAAAACGCCACCGGTGGCGTCGATGTCGGCCAGCACAAAGTTGCTGCTGGCCTCAGACAGCGTGAAGGTGAGGGTTTCGGCCCCCGTGGCCACGCCCGTGCCCAAGCGGCTGACTGCGATCTTGGGCGGCGCGGTGTCGGCCACCAAGGTGTTGTAGGCCAGCGCCACGATGTTGTTGCTCTCGTAGGTGCTGCCCGCAGCGGCGGGGTTGACGTAGGTGTCCGGGTTGGTGTTGCCCGCAGCGTCGCTGAACTTGGCCGACGCCACCGCAATGGTGGCCGTGCCTTGGGCATTGGCCGTGGGCGTGAAGGTGGCGCTGTACTGGGTGTAGCCGGCGCTTGCGGTGCCGC
>NZ_NESJ01000071.1 GCF_003063645.1 Limnohabitans sp. 2KL-51 | reverse complement strand
TCCGGTGCCACCACCTTGAATGCCGGCACCTTGGCACTGGGTTCAAGCAACGCATTGGGCGGTCTGACATTGAACACTGGCAACACCAACACCATTGGTTTTGCAGGTGGAGCGCTGCAGTTCTCGATCAACAACAGATCTGACTACTCTGCCCGTTTCAGCACGGCAGCCAGTCAAGCCTACGCCATCGACACCAACGGTCAGAGCGTCACCTTGGCCACTGCCTTGACCTCCAGTGGTGGCAGTTTGACCAAGCTGGGCAGCGGCACCCTGACCCTGAGTGGTGCCAACACCTACAGCGGCACCACCACGATCAGCAGCGGCAGCTTGGCCGTGAGTGGCAGCTTGTCGGATACGACGCAGGTCAACGTGGCATCGGGTGCTGTTTACCGGGTTGACGTTGATGACACCGTGGGCAGCATAGAAGGCGCGGGCAGCATCACCACCGGAGCGGCCAGTGGCACGGTGACCCTGACTGCCGGTGTGGATGGATCACTGAGCAAAACATTCAGTGGAGTGGCCTCCGACGGCGGCAGCGCCAAGTTGGCCTTGACCAAATCGGGTTTGGGCAGTTTGACGCTGTCTGGAGCGAACACCTACACGGGCACCACCACGGTGAGTGCGGGCACCTTGGTGTTGGCTGGCGGCAGCGCCATTG
>NZ_NESJ01000070.1 GCF_003063645.1 Limnohabitans sp. 2KL-51 | reverse complement strand
CCACCTTCACGCCAGCGGTCAGCAGCACCGGCACGGCCACCGTGGGTGTCCTCTCGGGCAAGTTCAGCGACGCGGCGCTCAACAACAACGAAGACACCTACGACAGCTCGGCTGCCGCGCCTGCGGTCTACGAGTCCAACAACCAAGTGAGCCTGGCCTACAACACGCGCGGCAACAGCGTGGCCACGATCGACATCGTCTCGGCCAGCACCGACAGCGGCGCCACCGCCAGCGACTTCATCACCAACGACCAGACTCTGACGTACGCAGGCACCATCACCGGCTGGGTGCCGGGCCTGGGCGACCGGGTCATGCTGCAGTTTTATGACAGCACTGGCGCGCAAATTGGCGCCAATGCCTTTGTGGCACCGGCAGACAGCGGCGCCTGGACGTGGGACGACACGGCCAACACCCGCCCTGCGGGCACCTACAGCCTCAAAGCCACCATCGTCAGCTCGAGCGGCACCACGGCCATCAACACCGCAGCCCCCACCAGCGTGAGCGGCAACCTGACGCAAGGCGGCTACGACCAGCAAACCGTGGTCATCGACACGACCGGGGGCACGACCGCCGAGATCAATCTGGCCATCAGCATCATCACCGACGCGGACAACAACGCGTTCGTCAACAAGGCCGAGCTCGCCAGCAACACCACCTTCA
>NZ_NESJ01000007.1 GCF_003063645.1 Limnohabitans sp. 2KL-51 | reverse complement strand
CGTCGCCCAATCAGCCTCGTAGTCCCTGATCCACAGTCACTGACCGAGAAGACAAAAGAAACAGAGAGAGAAAGCTGAAAAACAACCGGCACCTATTGACAGGTCAATCCATACCAGGAGCCCACCCTTGTGGGCGATGGGCGTGGCACTCACCATGCAAGCCTTTGCCCACGGGGTGGGCTCCTAAAAAGACAAAGAAACTACATGGCCTGTAAAACCCTAGACAATTCAAAATTCATCGGCCCGGATCAATAGCAGCTTGGCACCTTCATTTTTGCAGTCTCGGATTTTTCATCCACAGCACGGGTTGTTCCTTGACAGGACGCGCCGGAGCACCGTGTTGCAGCAAGGCCAGGTCTAGCGCCTGACCCGCTTCGTCTTGCAAGGCGGCTTGGCGGATCTGTGCTACCGCCGCAGCTCGCTCATGCAAAGGCAGTTTGGAAGCGGGGCCACACACATGCCGCAGGATGTGCAGCAGGTTGTCCTTGCCGCGTTCGTTGGTGCTGCCGTAACCCTTTATGAGTTGGCCGCAACGCGCCAGCTCCAGACCCAGCGCGGGCGACTGGCGTGTGGCGGTTTCGATGCCGCCCAGCCATTCTTCGATCAGCGCTTGCTCGGTCTGATAGCGGCTGCCCATTGGGCGCAGCACGCGCAAGCTGGCCAGCAGGCGCAAGCTGGCCATGCCCCACAGCGCATGGCGAGCCACCTTGATTGGCAAGGCCCAAGGTGCTTGGCCACGCGCCACGCGGGCGCGGTCCCAGCGCAGCAGCCGGTTGGCCAGGCCTTGCGGCAACAGGGCTGCTAGCTCGGGCACGCCGGGTTTGAAGTGGTCGTACACCTTAAGCACGTCGCCCTCTTTGGCTTTGACTTCTTGCGTCACGCGGTCCCAGCGGCTGGCGCGGCTTTTCAGGTCGGCCACGCGGATGATGTCGTCAAAGGCCATCCACAGTGCCAGCCAACGGGTGGCCTCGGCGGTCACGGGGCAGGTGGCGTCGGCTGACGCGGATTCAGCATCCCGCAAACGTTCGAGCCGCTGCACATACAAGCGGGCATAAGCGGGGCCTTGGTACTCTACCAAGCGCTGGTGCGCCAAGCCCATCAGAGGGTGCAGCAAGGCGGGAAACTTCGCAGCGACATCGTCGGGCAAAACGGCCGAAGTCACCGTTGCAGGGGCCGCAGGCTTCATCACCTGCTCGACATACTGCGCTTGCTCGCGCTGGCGCGCCACCAAGTCAAAAGCCGACGCAAAACCGCGCAAGCTGGCTTGCGCCGCCTTGCTTGGGCCTGCCAGCACCGTTTCGTAATGTTCGCGTGTAAAAGGCAGCAAGCCGCTGCCCGCGATCGCCCCCAACATCACTGCGCTGACCAAGGTGCCGCTTTCCTGGCACATGCGGGCCATGTCCATCACATGGTGGCGCTGGCTGTGCGCGGCGATCACATCGAGCAGAGGGCCTTCGGGGCGGCGGCCATCGCCCATGGTCATTTTTTCGGCGGTGGTCAGCGCCCGCGACGAGGCACTGATGACCAGCGTGCGGTCGACTGAAGCTAGGCCGTTGCCGATCTGCCGAGCGGTTTCCATCAACTCGGAAGACACCAGCGCATCCAGTCGCCCAGGCAGCGGATTCAGGCCCAGCACCGGCAAGCGGCCTTGCAGTTGGCTGTGGGGCTGTGGGTAAATTTCGAGGTAATAGGTGGTGGCCCCGGTGCGCTGCGCTACGCCGGGGATGGAGGTGGCTTGGGCCGGATAGCCCGCGTGGCGCGCCACATCGACCAGCCAGTCGGCCAGTACGCCGCCGCCTTCGCCGCCCAAGGCGCACAACAAAATGGAAATCGGTTGGGTCATGGTGTGTCTCTGAATGGGGCGAATCAAGCGGGTTGCAGCCAACGCGTGGTCAGCCCTTGCCAGCGTGCCCACAGGCGCTCGTGCAGCTTGGGGTTTTGCACCACTTCGGCGCGGTAAAAAGAAGGGCACAGTGTTGCCGCGTGGGCGTTTTCACCGCACAGGCCGCAGCCCACACAGCCGTCGATCACGGTGGCCACCGGGTCCACTTTCAACGGGTCGGGGTTGTCTTTCAGCGTGAGCGTCGGGCAGCCCGACAAGCGGATGCAAGCGTGGTCGCCGTTGCACACGTCTTCGTCCACGCCATATTTCACGCGTTCCACCCGTTCGCCTTTGGACAGCAACGAGGCCAGCCAGGGCTTGATGCGGCGCTGGCGCTCGAGCTGGCATTCGCCTTCGGCCACGATCACTTTCAGGCCCTGAAACTCGGCGGTGAAGGCCTCGGTCAGCGTCGCCTGCATGTGGCTCACTTCATAGGTGTGCACCGTGCGCAGCCACTGCACGCCCAGGCCTTTGAGGGTGGACTCGATGGTCTGGTTGGTGTGCACCATGCTTTGGCGCTTGTCGCCCGCCAGCTCTTTGGCGATGTCGGTGGGCGTGTTGATGATGTCTTGTGTGCCGGTGGCCGAGGTGTAGCCGTTCTTGAAGATCAGCAGCACCGCGTCGTCGCCGTTGAACAGCGCACTTTGCACGCCCGTCAGCAAGCCGTTGTGCCAAAAACCGCCGTCGCCCATGACCGACAACACGCGCCGCTTCATGACCGGCGACACACCCGCCCGGCTGGCCAAGCTCATGCCATAGCCCAGGATGGAGTGGCCCACCGAAAACGGCTCAAAAGTAGCCAGGGCATGGCAGCCGATGTCGCCTGAAATGTGCACCGGGCCGACATCTTGCTGGGCCAACTTCAGGGCCGAGAACACCGGCCGTTCGGGGCAGCCAATGCACATGCTCGGTGGCCGCGCAGGCAGCGGGCTGCCCAAGAGGGCTTGCACTTGCTGGCGGCGTTCGCCATTGGTGTGCAGCCATTGGCGCGTGGCCTCGGGCACGGCGTCGGCTTGGTGACGGTCCAAAAATTTCAGCAAGCCCTGGGCCATGACCTCGGCGGTGTACTCACCGCCCGAGGGCAGCATGTCTTTGCCATGCAGCGGGGTTTGTAAATCGAGGCGGCGCAGCATCAGGGCCAGTTCTTGCTCGATGTATTCGGGCTGGCCTTCTTCGAGCAGTAGCACCGCCGATTTGTCCTTGCAGAAATTCACCAATTCACCCGGCACCAGCGGGTAGGTCACATTCAGCACCAGCACCGACAGGCTGGTCACGCCAAAGGCATCGGCCAGGTCGAACTGCTGCAAAGCGCGCATGAGCGTGTTGTACAAACCACCTTGCACAATCAGACCCAGGTGCCGGTGGGTGCTGCCTTCAAAGTGCTCGTTCAGCCGCTGTTCAGCAATGTATTGGCGGGCGGCGGGCAGGCGATGCTCGATCTTGCGTTTTTCTTGTGCAAAGGTCACCGGCGGGTGCGCCAGTTTCATGTAGTTGAACCCTGCCGGTTCGTCGATCAGGTGTTTTTTGGACAACTTGGGAGCCTGGTTGTCCTTGGCCACAAACTGGCCGCGCACATGGCAGGCGCGGATGCGCAGCTCCATCATCACTGGCATGTTGGACGCTTCGGACAGCCGAAAACCGTGCTCCACCATGTTGACCATTTGGCCCAATTCGGGGCGCGGGTCCAGCAGGCACATGCCCGACTTGAGCGCATAGGCGTGGGTGCGCTCCTGGATCACGCTGGCGCCTTCGCCGTAGTCCTCGCCCACCACGATCAGCACGCCGCCGGTCACACCGGGAGACGACAGGTTGGACAGCGCGTCGGCCGCCACGTTGGTGCCCACAATCGACTTCCAGGTCACCGCACCGCGAATCGGGTAGTGGATGGACGCACCCAGCATGGCCGCAGCAGACGCTTCGTTGGAACACGCCTCCACATGCACACCCAGCTCGTCCATGTAGGGCTTGGCCTGCACCATGACATCGAGCAGGTGCGAGACCGGCGCGCCCTGGTAGCCGCCCACATAGCTCACGCCCGACTGCAGCAGGCCTTTGGTGATGGCCAGGATGCCCTCGCCGTGAAAGACCTCGCCCGCGCCCATGCGCAGGGCCTTGATTTCTTCGTGAAATGAAACTTCCAAAGCACGCTCCTTGCGTTGTTGCCGTTCGGTGGCATTCCCTTTTGTAGGAGCTCACCCCGTCGGCGATGGGCGTGGCACAAGCCCTTAAAAACCATCGCCCACCGGGTGGGCTCCTAAAGAGACAAGCGGACCATATTACCTATCAGTTCATTCAATGCGTTGAATAAAGTTCATGCATCAAACGCATGTGCTGTGGCCAGTCATCTTGGTTACAGCCGAGCCGCAGGCAAGACGCCACCATTCGCCGTCCCCCAAACAACAGGAGTCGAGACATGAGCAGCAGACGACAGTGGATTCAATGGGCCGGCCTGGGTGCCGCTTCGCTGGGTGTGATGGGCCGCGCTTGGGCCGGGCCATTTCCTGAAAAGCCGATCAAAATGATCGTGCCCTATCCCGCAGGCGGTGGTGCCGACCAATGGGCCCGAATTGTGGCGGGCAAGGCTGAGAAATTGTTGGGGCAGCCCATCGTGATGGATTACAAGCCCGGTGCCAGCACCACCATTGGCGCAGATGCTGCCGCGAAAGCCCCCGCCGATGGCTACACCGTGCATTTGATTGACAGCACCGCTTTTGCCTATGTGCCCAACATGCGCAAAGTGTCTTATGACCCACTGAAGGCCTTTACGCCCTTGGTCCACTTGGGCGATTTGCCATTTGTGTTGGTGGCCCACCCTTCTGTGCCTGTTCGCAATCTGCAAGAACTGATTGCCTTTGCCAAAGCCAACCCCAATAAACTCAATTGCGCCAGTGCGGGGGTGGGTTCACCGCACCATTTGATTGCCGAGATATTCAAGCAACGTGCAGGCATTTCCATGAACCATGTGCCCTACAAGGGGGCTGCTCAGTACATCGCCGATTTGTTGGGCGGGCAGGTGGACTTGGCCGTTTCAACCCTGGGGCCGGCCATGCCGCACATCCAAACAGGCCGCCTCCGTGCTTTGGCCGTGTCTACCGGCAAGCGTTCGTCCACCATGCCCGATGTCCCCACCATCGCCGAGCAAGGTTTTGAAGGCTTTGATGAAAAGCCTTGGAACTGTTTTGTGACCAATGCCGGTGTGCCCGCTGAAGCCCTGGACCGCTTGCGCGCTGCCTTTCGCGCCACGATGGATGACCCCGAGGTGATTCAAGCTTTGCGCAAGACAGGCGTTGAAGAAATAGGACGCATGCCCCTGGGCCAGATCAGCGAGCAAATGCGACTGGACAATGTGAAGTGGGGCGATGTGATTCGCCGCGCCAAAATCACCATGGACAGCTGAGGCCGCCAGTTCGGCTTTGGGCAAGCGCATGAACCTCAGGTGGTGGGACGCACCTTGTCGCGGTACTGATCAAACACCGCGCCTTGCTGAAACAAAGCCTCGGTGTCTTGGGCTGAATAGCCAAGCTCGGCCAGCACCGATGCCGAGTGTTGGCCCAACCAAGGCGCAGGCATGCGAATGCTGCCCAACGCACCGCTGGATTTGATGGGCAAGCCCAAGGTCTTCATCGGGCCAATGATGGGGTGATCGATGTCGTGCACCATTTTTCGGGCCAAGACATGCGGGTCTCTCATGGTTTGTTCATAACCAAAAACCGGGCCGCCCGGAATGCCCACTGCATCCAGCAGTGCCACCCAGTGGGCCGTTGTGTGCTGCGTGGTGATCGATTCAATGTCGCGTTCAAGGGTATCCACGTTTTTGACCCGAAGGGCCTGTGTCCGGTAGTCCGGGCGTTCAAGCCAGTCGGGTCGGGCAATGACTTTTTCACAAAAGGCCAGCCACATTTTTTGGGTGCCCGCACCCACGGTCACATACCCGTCTTGTGTGCGATAGGCTTGGTAGGGTGCAGAGCGTCTGTGCCGAGTCCCTGTGGCGGTGGGGATTTCGCCAGAGCCAAAAAATGCCCCGAATTCCCAAGGGGTCCAGGCCAGCCCCGCTTCCAGCAAAGAGGTCTCTAGGTACTGGCCTTCACCAAAGCGTAATTTACCGATCAAGGCGCCCAAAATCCCCGACAGGGCCGTGACGCCGCTGGCAATGTCGTTCATGGCAATGCCCACTTTGGCCGGACGTCCGCCGGGCTCACCGGTCATCATCATGATGCCGGACATGCCTTGGGCAATGATGTCGTAGCCCCCTTTTTGGCCATACGGCCCAGTCTGGCCAAAGCCCGACATGGACGCGTAAATCACACCGGGATTGTGCGCGCGAATGCTCTCGTAGTCCAGCCCCATGCGCTTGATCACACCGGGGCGAAAATTTTCCATCACGATGTCGGCCTTTGCCGCCAACTGGTGGGCGATCTTGAGACCGGCCGGGTCTTTCAGGTTCAGGGCGATGCTTTTTTTGTTGCGGTTGAGTACTGCAAAACAATACGACTCGCCATTGACTTGTGGCTCAAATTGGCGAGAGGTGTCGCCTTTTTCGGCGTTTTCTAGTTTGATGACATCGGCCCCCATGTCGCCCAGCACCATGGCGCAATAAGGGCCAGCCAACACATTGGTCAAGTCGAGGACACGCAGGTCAGACAATGGAAGTTTCATGGGAGAGCTTTCGTTAAACAGCGATAAAGTTTCAGCGGCCAGTGAACACCGGTTTGCGCTTTTCCATGAAGGCGGTACGTCCTTCGGTGAAGTCGGCGCTGTTGAAGCATTGCGACACCAAGCGGTCGCACAGAGCGGCGTCGCGCATTGCGTCGTCTTTGACAATTTCGCCCACAATGGTTTTGATGGACGCCACAGTCAGGGGCGCATTGGCCGAAATGGTGTCGGCATATTGCTGCACAAAGCTGAGCAATTCATCCTTGGGGACCATGCGGTTGATCAAGCCCATGCTTTGCGCCTCCGTGGCACTGAATTGCCGAGCGGTGAAAAATATTTCCTGGGCAAATGCTGGACCCACCACGTCCACCAGTTTGCGCACGCCATCGAATTCGTAGCCCAGCCCCAGTTTGGCTGCGGGCACAGCAAATCGTGCGTTGTCGGCCGCAATGCGAATGTCACAATTCAAAGCCACGGCCACGCCACCGCCGATGCAATAGCCCTGAATCATGGCCAAGGTGGGTTTGTTGAGTTTTTTCAGGGCCTGCATGCCTCGTTCGGCCACTTCGTCGTAATGACGGGTGGCCTGCGCCGAGTCACGTTGCTCGGCAAATTCCGAGATGTCAGCGCCCGACACAAAGGCCTTGTCGCCCGCCCCCTGCACCACCACCACCCGTATGTCGTCATCGCGCGCAAAGTCGTATGCAATGTCTGCCAGTCCCTGCCACATCTCCAGTGACACGGCGTTGTGCCGGGCCGGGTTGTTGAAGGTGATCCAGCCCACATGCTTGTCTTTGTGGGCAGTCATCTTGTCGGTTTTCAAAAGGATCATGAGGCGACTCCAAAGGGATTTTCCCCAGTATGTGCCGCAACGGTTTGCGCAAAGGTTACCCGTGTGACAGACGCCCAAGAGGGGTTGGGCCACCGACCAAGCCAAAGCGCCACCTCCACACGGATGATTTAACGGTGCAAAATATCAACCATGATCGGTATGCATTAAATGAATATCAAAGACTTGGACCTGAACCTTTTGCGTTTGTTTGACGCGGTGTGGCGCACGCGCAGCGTGAGCCTGGCCGCTCAGCAACTGGGCATGTCGCAGCCGGCGGCCAGCCAGGGTTTGGCGCGTTTGCGGACCATGTTGGGCGATGCCCTGTTTGAGCGCAACGGCTCGGGCGTGCGGCCCACGCCGCGCGCCGACCGGTTGGCGCAAGGGGTGCAAATGGCCTTGGCCACGATCGAAGAGGCCTTGAACGCCTCGCAGGTGTTTGACCCGCAGCGGTCCAAGCGTGTGCTGCGCGTGCACCTGAGCGACATTGGCGAAGCGCGTTTTTTACCTGAGCTGGTGCTGGTCTTGCAGCGCCTGGCGCCGGGCATGCGGCTCGAAGCCAGGCCTGTGCCGCACGACCAAATTGGGGCAGCCTTGGACAACGGCCAGTTGGACCTGGCGATCGGTTTCTTGCCCGAGGTGGTCGATACCTTGCAGCAGCCCTTGCTCAGCGACCGCTATGTGGTGCTGATGCGCCAGGGCCATCCCGTGGCCAAGCGATGGGGCCAGTTGCAAAAAAAGGCTGGTGCATCAAACGATGCAACACACGCCTTGTTGGCAGAACTCGAGTTTGCTGCTGTGCGCACACATGCTGACACGCTGCGTATTTTGGAGCTGATGCATTGGCAACATCGACTGCGCCTGACTGTGAGTCATTTCCTGTCACTGCCTGGCATCGTGCGCAGCAGCGATCTGGCGGTGCTCATGCCGCGCAATTTTGCGCAAGGCTTTGCACAGGCGGGCGAGTTGGCCATCATCGAGCCCGATTTGCCCTTGCGCGATTTCACGGTGTCCATGCACTGGAGTCAGCGCTTTGACAGAGACCCTTGCCTGCAGTGGTTGCGCGAGTACGTCTCGCAGTTGTTCAGTTCGAGTCAGGGCAAAGCATGAGCCATTTCAAACCTTACCTCAGCAAAAACGAATCGCCCAGCCGTACCGATGTAGAAGCCCTGCGTGGCTTGACTTTGCTGGAATTTGGCACCGACTGGTGCGGCCATTGCCGCGCAGCGCAGCCCTTGATCGCGCAGGCTTTGGCCACGCCAACAAAGTGGCAGCACTTCAAAATCGAAGACGGCCCGGGCCATGCACTGGGCCGAAGCTACCGCGTCAAGCTTTGGCCCACGATGGTGCTGTTGCGCGATGGTCAGGAGGTGGGGCGTCTGGTGCGGCCTGCGGCCGCGCAGGACATTGAAAGCGCGATGTCAAAGTCTTGATGGGGTGGTGTGGCACCTACTGATCCGGCCCGATGAAGTTTGAATTGCCTATGTTTTTGTCGACCATCTGGATCTATGGGTCTTTGTAGGAGCCCACCCTGTGGGCGAAGGCTTGCAGGGCGAGTTCGACGCCCATCGCCCACAGGGGTGGGCTCCTACAAAAAAGCGATCCGTTGCAAGTAGTTCAAGCCAGCAAAGCCCCAGCGTCTTCGTACCAAAACATCAGCGCCGCGTCGTAGCTTTCCCACACACAGCCATTGCAACCGCGCCCGCAGCACGAGGTGGGCTCGGGTGGCGGCTCTCTGAAGTCGTGGCCTGCGGCTTGCAGGCGTTCCTGAAACTGCGCAATGCCTCGGCGCACGGAAGCGCGCTGGGATGCGTAAGGATCGATGATGAGGTGCTCTTCGTTCGAGGTCATGCCGTATTGTCGATCAGCTCGTGCATGGTTTTTGTTGGTCGGTCTTCACGAGCTGCCCTTGCACCACGGTGTGCGCAATCAGCCGCTCATCGCCCAGCACGATCATCGCAAACAGCCATTCGGCCAGTGTTTCGGTTTGCGCGGTGCGGCGCGCCAGCAGCGGCGTGGCCTGGGGGTTGAGCGCCACGAAGTCAGCTTCGCAGCCGGGCAGCAGGTTGCCTACCTTGCCGTCCAAATCCAGCGCAGCAGCAGCCCCCGCTGTGTGTTGCCACCACAGGTGTTCAGGGGCGAGGCTGATGCCGGGGCGACCCACGCTTTGCCGGGCCATGGTGTAGGCCGCGTGCATGGTGTGAAAGGGGCTGAAGCTGGTGCCGCCGCCCACGTCGCTCGCCAGGCCGTAGCGCATGCCTGCAGCATCCGATGCGGCGTAGTCAAAAAAGCCACTCCCCAAAAACAGGTTGCTGGTGGGGCTGACGGCGGCGGTCGCACCGACCTCGGCCATGCGGTGGCGGTCCGTTTCATCCAGGTAGATGCAGTGCGCGTAAACCGAGCGCTGGCGCAAGAGCCCTGCGCGGTCGTACACATCGAGGTAGCTTCGCTCCTTGGGAAAGAGTTCGTGCACCCAGCGGATTTCGTCGAGGTTTTCGGCAGCGTGTGACTGAATCCACACGTTGGGGAACTGCTGGGCGATCTCACCCGCACCGTGCAGTTGGGCCTGTGTGCTGGTGGGCGCAAAGCGCGGCGTGATGGCGTAGCCCAGGCGGTCCACGCCATGCCAGCGGCGAATCAGGTCCTCCGTCTGGCGCAAGCTCAACTCGGTGTCGGTGTCGCGCAGGCCATCGGGGCTGTGGCGGTCTTGCAGCACTTTGCCGGTGATCATGCGAAGACGGCGCTTTTGCGCCTCGGCCATGAACACATCCACCGATTCGGGGTGGGCGGTGGCAAAGCACAGGGCGGTGGTCACGCCATGGCGCATCAGCTCATCCAGAAAGAAGTTCGTTACTTCGTGCGCGTAAGCGGGCTCTGAAAACTGCTTTTCGTGCGGAAAGGTGTAGTGCTCCAGCCAGGGCAGCAGGCCGTCGGCGGGCGAGCCGATCACATCGGTTTGCGGGTAGTGGATGTGCAGGTCGACAAAGCCGGGCGCGATGCACAGGCCGGGCCAGTGGGTCACGGGCAGGTCGGGGTAGTGCGGCGCGAGGTCGCGGTAAGGGCCTATCGCCTGGATGCGCACGATGCCATCGGCTTCGCGGTCGGTCACCAGCAGGCCGTCGGCTTCGTGGCTGGCATTCGGCTGGGCCGGGTCGGCGAACCAAAGCAAGCTGGCTCGCCATGCTTGGCGTTCGGTCAGTTGGGAGGCGCAGCTCATAGGGCGATCGTGGGGCAGTGAGGGGGCAATACGGGGATAAACACCCGGGAAAGGGAAGTGTTCAGAGTGGTACATTGTCCGGCAATCTCATGGCTTGCAAGGGGGGTGTCCAAGGTTGAGGCACAGACTTTGCAAGAGACTCATCTAGACCCTCCATCGCATCCGACATGACCACCCCCCTTTTGTCTTTACAGGGCATCACCAAACGCTACCCGGGCGTGGTGGCCAATCAGGACGTTTCGCTGACCGTGATGCCCGGCCAGGCCCATGCCGTGCTGGGCGAAAACGGCGCGGGCAAATCCACACTGATGAAAATCATCTACGGCTCGGTCAAGCCCGATGAAGGCCAGGTGGTGTTCAACGGCCAGCCGGTCAACATCCGCAACCCGCAAGAAGCCCGCAAGCTGGGCATCAGCATGGTGTTTCAGCACTTCAGCCTGTTTGACACGCTCACCGTGGCCGAAAACGTGTGGCTGGGTCTGGACAAATCGCTGAGCCTGGCCGAAGTGACCGAGCGCATTGTGGCCAAGGCCAGCGAATACGGCTTGGACCTGGAACCCGAGCGCCCGGTGCACACCCTCAGCGTGGGCGAGATGCAGCGGGTGGAGATCATCCGCGCCTTGTTGACCGAGCCCAAGCTTTTGATTTTGGACGAGCCGACTTCGGTGCTGACACCGCAGGCGGTGGAGAAACTCTTTGTGGTGCTGCACAAGCTGGTCAGCCAGGGCGTGAGCATTTTGTACATCTCGCACAAGTTGCACGAGATTCGGGCGCTGTGCAGTGCCTGCACCGTGCTGCGTGGTGGCAAGCTCACGGGCGTGTGCGATCCGCGAGAAGAAACCAACGCTTCGCTCAGCCGCTTGATGATCGGCGCCGAGCCCCCGGCTTTGCAGCATGTGGCGCGTGCGCCGGGCGAGGTGGTGTTGTCAGTGCAGGGCCTGAGCCTCAAGCGGCAAGACCCGTTTGGCGTGGACCTGGACGGCATCAGCCTGCAGGTGCATGCGGGCGAGGTGGTGGGCTTGGCCGGGGTGTCGGGCAATGGCCAAAAGGAATTGATGTGGGCCTTGTCGGGGGAAGACACCCGCTCGGGCGTGCAGTGCGGCGCGGCCAGCGTGAGTTTGTCCGGCCAAGTGGTGGCGGCTTTGGGGCCGGTGCCACGCAGGCAGATGGGTCTGCATTTTGTGCCCGAAGAGCGCTTGGGCCGGGGCGCTGTGCCCTCGCTCAGCTTGTCGCAAAACCTGCTGCTCACGCGCAGCGAGGCCGTGGGCGCGGGCGGTTGGGTTCGCATGGGCGTGCTGGCCGAACAGGCCCGCAGCATCATCGATCGCTTCAAGGTCAAGGCCTCTGGGCCGGATGCCGCAGCGCAGTCGCTGTCGGGCGGCAATTTGCAAAAGTTCATTGTGGGGCGCGAGATCAGCGCGGCTCCCAAGCTGCTCATCGTCTCGCAACCCACTTGGGGTGTGGACGTGGGCGCGGCTGCGCAGATTCGCGCCGAAATTTTGGCGCTGCGTGACGCGGGATGCGCGGTGCTGGTGGTGAGTGAGGAGTTGGAAGAATTGTTCGAGTTGTCAGACCGATTGCATGTGATGGCCAAGGGGCGCTTGTCGCCGTCTGTGGCGCGGGCTGAGGCCACGGTGGAGCGCATTGGCGAGTGGATGAGCGGCTTGTGGCCAGATTCCGCTTCTGCCGTGCCCGCCGAACAAGGAGCCCAACATGCTGCGGCTTGAACCCCGTCCCCAGGCTTCGCGCCTGTGGACTTATGCCTCGCCCGTGCTGGCGCTGGTGCTCACCGTGCTGCTGGGTGTGGCGCTGTTCATGGCCTTGGGCAAAGACCCGGTGCGCGGACTGCAAATGTTCTTTTGGGAGCCGATCAAAACCAGCTACGCCTTGGGCGAGTTGATGGTCAAGGCCACGCCGCTCTTGGTCATTGCTTTGGGTTTGTCGGTGTGTTTTCGGTCCAACGTCTGGAACATCGGGGCCGAGGGGCAGTTCGTCATTGGCGCGGTGTGCGCCGGGGGCGTGGCGCTGTTGGCCGACAAAGACACGGGCCGCTGGATCGTGTTGGCCGTATTGTTGGCGGGTGTGTTGGGTGGCATGTTGTGGGCGGGCATCACGGCGCTGCTGCGGGACCGCTTCAACGCCAGCGAAATTTTGGTCAGCCTGATGCTGGTGTATGTGGCCGACATGGTGCTGAGCTACCTAGTCTATGGCCCCTGGAAAGATCCAGCCGGATTTAATTTTCCGCAGTCCAAAACCTTCGAGGCGGTCACGCAGATCCCGCGTTTGATGGACGGCTCGCGAGTGAGCGTGGGCTTGTTGATGGCGCTGGTGGGGGCGGGCTTTCTTTGGGTGTTCTTGTTTCGCACCCGGGCGGGTTTTGCCCAGCAGGTGGGCGGGCTGGCCCCGGCGGCGGCGCGCTATGCCGGCTTTTCTTCGCGCAAGGCGCTTTGGGTGGCGTTACTCACCTCAGGCGGGGCGGCGGGTCTGGCGGGTGCTTTGGAGGTGGCTGGGCCCATCGGGCAGCTGACGCCTTATGTGCCTGCGGGCTACGGCTTTGCCGCCATCATCGTGGCCTTTGTCGGGCGCTTGCACCCGGCGGGTATGGTGCTGTCGGCCGTGCTGATGAGCATGTTCTACATCGGCGGCGAGTTGGCGCAATCGCGCCTGGGCCTGCCCAAGTCGATCACGGGTGTGTTCCAGGGTTTGCTGCTGTTTTGTTTGTTGGCGTGTGACACGCTGGTGGCCTACCGTCTGCGCTGGGTGGCGTCCAAAAAAGGAGGCGTGTGATGGAGTCGTATGCATTGCTGATCGCAGCCACGCTGAATGCGGGTACGGTGCTGGCCATTGCCGCTTTGGGTTTGCTGATCAATGAAAAAGCAGGTGTGGTGAACTTGGGTGCTGAGGGCCTGATGCTCTGCGCGGCGATTGCCGGTTTTGCGGCCGTGGTGCACACCGGCAACGACTGGCTGGGCTTTGCTGCGGGCATGGGCGCGGGCGCGGTGCTGGCGGCCATTTTTGGGGTGCTGGTGATTTGGCTGGGCACCAACCAGTACGCCACTGGCTTGGCGCTGAGTCTGTTTGGCGTGGGCTTTTCGGCCTTTGTGGGCATTGGCTATGTGAAAGAAATATTGCCCGACCGGCCCCATTTTGCGGTGCCTTATCTGGCCGACATTCCGCTGGTGGGTCCTGCTTTGTTCAAACAGCACCCGCTGGTGTACGGCGCCATGCTGCTGGTGTTGGCACTGATTTGGTTCCTGTACCGCAGCCGCACCGGTTTGGTGCTGCGCGCCGTGGGTGAGTCGCCAGCTTCGGCGCATGCTTTGGGCTACCCGGTACGCCGAATTCGCCTTGCGGCGGTGGTGGCTGGTGGCGCACTGTGTGGCCTCGCCGGGGCGTACATCTCGGTGATCTACACCCCGCTGTGGGTCGAAGGCATGGTGGCGGGCAAGGGCTGGATTGCGCTGGCCTTGACCACCTTTGCCACCTGGCGTCCGGCACGCGTATTGCTTGGGGCTTACCTGTTTGGTGGTGTGACCATGCTGCAGTTCCATTTGCAAGGGGTGGGCGTGCAAGTGCCCAGCCAGTTGCTCACGGCGCTGCCCTACATCGCCACCATCGTGGTCCTGGCCCTGATCTCGCGCAATCCGACATGGATTCGCGTGAACATGCCAGCCTCGCTGGGCAAGCCCTTTTATCCCGGTTCATAATTGCTTTTTTTCAACCCCCCGTAACCCTGTCCTAAAGGAACTGACATGACAGACCTCTCCAAGCGCTCCATCGTCAAGATGGTGGCCCTGACCGCTGTGGCCGCCGCCGCACTGGTCGGCTGTGGCAAAAAAGAAGAAGCCCCAAAAGCTGAAGCACCCGCTGCGGCCAAGCCTGAGCCTTTGAAGATCGCGTTTGCCTACGTCGGCCCTGTGGGCGACGGCGGCTGGACCTTTGCGCACGACAACGGCCGCAAGGAAATAGAAAAAGCCTTCGGCGACAAAGTGGTCACCACTTTCGTTGAAAAAGTGCCAGAAAGCGCTGACGCCGAGCGCGTGATCCGCGACATGGCGGCACAAGGCAACAAGCTGATTTTTGGTACCACCTTCGGCTACATGGAGCCCATGCTCAAAGTCGCTGCAGACAACAAGGGCGTGAAGTTCGAGCACGCCACCGGCTACAAAACCGCCGATAACCTGCGCACTTACGACAGCCGCACCTACGAAGGCGCGTACATGGCGGGCGTGATCGCCGGCAAGATGACCAAGACCAACACGCTGGGTGTAGTCGCTTCGATTCCAATCCCTGAAGTGGTGCGCAACATCAACAGCTTCACCATGGGCGCGCAGTCGGTCAACCCTAAGATCAAGACCAAGGTGGTTTGGGTGAACGAGTGGTTCAACCCACCGAAAGAAACCGAAGCCGCCACGTCGCTGATCAACGGTGGTGCGGACGTGCTGATGCAAAACACCGACTCGTCGGCTGTGCTGCAGACCGCCGAAAAAATGGGCAAGCGTGCCTTCGGTTGGGACTCTGACATGACCGCCTACGGCCCCAAGGCCCACCTGGGTTCGGCCGTGATCAACTGGGGTCCTTATTACGTCAAGGCCGTGGGTGAAGCTTTGGAAGGCAAGTGGAGCACTGGTTCGAGCTGGTGGGGCGTGAAAGAAGGCGCGATCGAGATGGTCAACGTGGCCGCTGACGTGCCAGAAGACACCAAGAAGAAGATCGACGAAATCAAAGCAGGTTTGAAAGCCGGTACCTTCTCCATCTGGAAGGGTCCGATCGTGGACCAGGCCGGTAAAGAAATGCTGGCCAAAGACGCTGTCGCCGACGATAAGTTCCTGGGCGGCGTGATGTTCTACGTCAAGGGCGTGGAAGGCAAGATCCCAGGCAAGTGATGGGTGCACACAGCGGCCTTCGGGCCGCCATTGAAAAAGGCTGTCCATGGACAGCCTTTTTTGTTGGAGCAGGTTCAGCGCGTTACGGCCTCAATTCACGCGCATCGGCCCAGCAGGCATGGGTGCCGCTGCTGATGCGGTGGGGCAAGATGATGCGCGCCACCGGGCCTGCATCGATGTGCTGCGCATTCAGCACCACACATTCCGATTGATCGGTGTTCATGTCGGTCACAAAGCTCACCACATAGCCGTCGTCTTCGCTTTGGGCATCGTGGCAGGGTGCCATGGGGGACTCGCTGCCAAAGCGGCCTTCGCCGAACAGGTAGGTTTGCGATTGCCCAGTGGTGTGGTCGTACCGCAGGATGCCATCGAACAGGAACGAGCCCGGGTGCGCGATCATGTTGTAGGCATAGCGGTAAGGCTGACCCCAATAAGCGGCATTGATCATGCCGAATTCCAGATGCCTTTCATCCAGCCTTCTTTCTGAACTTTGCCCAGTGCGCAGGTTCAACCGCCATTCGTACAAGGTGGGGCCGTAACGTTCGGGTCCCAAGGTGTTGCCCGAGTTGTCATAGCCAGCCTTGGGCATGGGGGTTTTCTGGTGGTAGCCGTGCAGCACGATCTCGTCGCCTTCTTCCCAAGCGTTGAGCCAGTGCAGCACATAGGTGGGGCTGGCCTCAAACCAGCGGATGCCGGTCTGGGGTGCGCCTCGTCGGGGTACCACTGCAAAACGTGAAGGCTGCTGCTCAAAGTAGCGCAGCTTGTGTTTGCCCTGTGGCAGCAAATCTTCGTCCCAGTGCAGGGGGAAGTCGTTGAGGATGGCAAAGTGTTCGGTGAACACCATGTCGTGCGGCAAGCGGGGGCCAGGCAGGGGCACGGGGATGTAGTGCACCAAATGGTTGTGGCGGTCGACCTCGCCGTAGTGCATGAAAGGGGCCTGCTTGCTGTAGTTGAAAAACAGCAAATCGCCAGTCCGGGGGCAAACTTTGGGGTGGGCGCTGATGCCGCCATCGGGCAGAACTTGGCGGCCCCAGTCGTCCACGCCTTTGAACTCGAGTGTGCGGGCATCGAGCCGGTAGGGCTCGCCGCATTGGTAAAACGTGGTCAGTGCCATGCCGGCATGCACGATCACATCGGTGGCCGAGCTGTCGCGCAGGCCGCCACGAGCGCCCCAACCCGGGCGCAAAGCCAACGAGGGTTTGTCGATCAGCCCGGCATACAAAGCCTGTCCAGCGGCTTGCTCCTCCATGAAGGCTTGGGTACGGATGAAGCGGTTGCGGTATTCGCAGCGGCCATGCTCAAAATGCATCATGTGCAGCATGCCATCGCCATCGAACAGGTGGTAGGTGCCCAAGGGCTGGTGCACCGGGTTTTGCGTGTTGCGCAGATAGACACCGTTCAGGCGTTCTGGGATTTCACCAATGACCTGCAAGTCGGTGGCATTCCATTCCTGGTAGTTGGGCGTGAAAGGCCCGGTCATCAGCGGATGCTTATCCGCAATCAGGGTGGGCCGGATTTCAGCAACGAGTTCAGCGTGCATAGGTGGCTTTATGGGGAATGGCCAAGGGCTCAAGGGTGTTTAAAGTTCATGAGGCCCATCGGATCGGTACGGGCTTCAGTCCAGCACAATGCCGCCGATTGCCTGGATGACTTTGCCCCAACGTTCTGCATCCTCCTTGAGCCAATTCCTCAGTTTGTCGGGTGTGCTTCCTGTCAAGGTGTAGCCCAGTGAAGTGAACCGATCAGACACTGAGGGATCATTCAGTGCCGTGATGGTGTCTGCGGACACCTTGTTCAAAATGGCTTGAGGTGTGCCTACCGGTGCGAGCAGACCAAAACGCGCATAGGTGCCCTCCATGGCGGGATAAGCCTGCTCGGTGAAGGTGGCGACATCCGGCAGCAAGGGTGACCGTGCGGGCCCGTTGATGGCAATGGCTCTGAGCTTGCCTGCTTTGATCTGGGATTGCGCTGTCGCCAAGTCGGCCAGAGTCAGTGTGATTTGCCCAGCAATCAAGTCGCTCACGGCGGGCCCTGTGCCTTTGTAGGGCACATGGATCATGTCTATGCCAGCCCCCTGATTAAAGGCTTCAATGGCCAGATGCGCTCCCGATCCCTGTCCAAAAGAGCCATAGCTTAATTTTTTGGGTTGCGCTTTGGCCAATGCCACCAGCTCTTTGAGGTTGGTGACGGGTGTGGTGCTGTTGACCAAAAAGGCAGCAGGTGCAATGCCTACGTGCGAGACCGGCGCCAGTTGCTTGAGCGGATCGTGAGGCAGTTTTCGAAAAATGACGGGGTTGATGACAAGGGGTGAGGCCGAGCTCATCAGCAGTGTGAAACCATCCGGTGCGGCTTTGACCACGGCATCTACGCCGATGATGCCCGAAGCTCCCGCTTTGTTTTCGACCACCACCGATTGTTTCCAGATTTCGGACAGTCGCTGCGCCAGGGTCCGGGCGATCAGATCAGAACCAGAACCCGCCGCTGTGGGCACAATGATTCGCACGGGCTTGTCGGGCCATGGCGATTGGGCACAGACCAAGCCTGTCAAACAGGCCAAAAAAATACCCGTCCAAAAACGAATGGCATGTCGGCAAGTTTTGAGTTGCGGTATTTCAAAGTGGTTCATTTTCATCTCCGTTTTGAAGCTGATGGGGCAGGGTTTCATGCAAATGTGAAATGCCTGCAGCGTCTCTGCCTGTTAACTCTGTCAATTCGTAGCTGTGACTGACATCCGTGTAATCCCGGTAACCCAAACGGGCCAAAGGCCTGATACGGCTGATGTCGATGCGCCCATCTTCGGTCAAGGCACTTTCTTCTATGTGAATCCCCACGACCTCAGCCACCAAAATCCATGCCGATGCGTCCAGGCCGCGGCCAGGAACATGCAGTTTTTGCGTCAGTCGGCATTCAAAGTGGACAGGTGAGCCTTTGACCCTGCGCGCTTGAACATGCCGAGATGGCAACCATGGAATGTTCAGTGCCTCAAACTCATCGACCCCAGGTGCCATGTCTTTGGAAGAACCCAACACCCAGTCCTTGAGGTCATAGGTGGCCATGTTCCAGACAAACTCGCCTGTCTCCAGAATATTGGCCGTGGTGTCCTTGAGCTGCCCGGACTCTCTTGCATTGGCCGCCACCATCACGGTGGGTGGGTCCCAGGTGATGTTCTGAAATTGGCTGTAAGGCGCCAAATTGTGAATCCCACTGGCACTGACGGTCGAAATCCAACCGATAGGACGTGGCACACAACAGGACTTGAAAGGGTTGTAGGGCAGGCCAGAGACTTCGGATTGGGGCGAATAAAACATGATCGAGCAGCCTATTCGCTGGCCTTGAAGCCAGAGATCTTCACCGCTTCTTGCCAACGCTTGGCATCGTTGCGGGTAAAGGTCTGGAACTCAGCGGAAGTAAAGGGCAAAGGCTCGAAGTCAATGGCGCGCCACTTTTCGATGATGGTCTGTGATTTGAGGACTTTCGAGAATTCGGTTTGCAGTTTGTTGATGATGACATCGGGAGTTCCTGCAGGCGCAGACAAGCCT
The DNA here is from genome assembly GCF_003063645.1 of Limnohabitans sp. 2KL-51. GTDB lineage: Bacteria > Pseudomonadota > Gammaproteobacteria > Burkholderiales > Burkholderiaceae_C > Limnohabitans_A. The sequence continues at coordinate 220,861 of NZ_NESJ01000007.1, read as the reverse complement.
GACCAGATGTAGATTTCCAGATCAGGCAGACCTTGTTCGGTGAATGTGGCCACATTGGGCAACAGGGGCGAGCGCTGCGGGCTGGTCAGTGCAAGGACTTTGATCTTGCCCGATTCCACATGGGATTTGACAGCCATCAGGGGTAAAAAGGCGGCCTGCACCTGACCCCCCAGCAAGTTCTGCACGGCCGGTGGTGTGCCGTTGAAGGGCACATGCACCATGTTCATGCCGGTGCGCTGGTTCATGATCACCCCGGCAAAGTGCGAGGAGTTACCGGCGGTGAATGAGGCATAAGAGACCCCACCGCTTTGGGTTTTGGCCCAGGCTACGAATTCCTTGACGTTGTTGGCAGGCACATTGGCCGCATTCACGGCCAGGACCAGCGATGCCCCCAAAAATCCGGTCACGGGTTTGTAGCTTTTTTCAGGGTCGTAAGGCAATTTGGCAAAGGTGTAGGGGTTGATGGTCATCATGCTGGTGTTGGACAGGAGCAGCGTGTAACCATCGGGCGCGGCCTGCATCACGTTCTGAGCGGCAATGATGCCGGACCCCCCGGGTTTGTTGTCCACGACAATGGGTTGGCCGGTGTTTTTCTTGAATTCCTCGGCCACCTGTCTTAAGGCGTTGTCCAGGGTGTTGCCCGGTGCAAATGGCACAACCACACGGATGGGGCGTTCTGGGAAATTGGGCGCCTGTGCAAGGGCTGTGCCCGCGAACAGGAATGCGGCCAAGGTGAAAAGAGCAGAGCGTTTGTGCATGTGATTCTCTCGTGATAAGTGGATGTCTTCAGTGAAAGAGGGACGCCAGGACCTTGGCAACTGCGGGCGCTTGCTGCACGGGCAGCATGTGACCACTTTTGGGAATGATGCAGGTTTGGGCATGGGGAATGCATTGCGCCAATTGATGGGTCAGCTGCGGCGGAGTTACACGGTCGTGTTCGCCACACAAAAGCGCCACAGGCAAACTCAGTCGGGACAGCGCCTCACGGTGATCGGCGCGGCCCATGATGGCGCGAGTCTGGCGCAGGGCGGTTTCGCAACCCACCGACAACAACATCTGCCGCAAGCGTTCCTGAACGGCTTCGCTGGCTTCGTGTGTTCCGAACTTCACGATGCCATCCACCACTTTCGGAAAATTGGCCTGCATGGCCGACATGGTTTTTTCACGAACAGTGCGACTGTCGTTCGACTCGGGTAGTGGGGAGGTTGACAGCAAAGCGGCTGCCGAAAGAGGCCTTTGTGGGTGAGCCAGCATCTTGATGGCGACATATCCGCCCAAAGAAAACCCCGTCACCATGACGGGTGTGCTCAGGGGAACATCGTCTAACTGCTGCCAGGCATCGCGGGCCATTTCGGCAATGCTTTCCTGGGTTTGTACATTGGCGATGCGCACTGTCCAGTCGCCCGGCAGACAAGGCAGCACATCGTCCCAGACGCTGGCATCGTTGAGCATGCCGGGGATCAGCAGCAAGACCGGCTTCATGAGGTGACCTCGTTGGAGGCTAAGGTTTGTGGCAGGCTGCCAGAGGCCACCAATGCACGCAATTCCCGCTTCAGGACTTTGCCAACCGGATTGCGGGGCAGTTCGTCAAGCAGGATCATTTTTTCGGGCCATTTGAAGGAGGCCACTTCTTTGACATTTTTCAGGTAATCGACCAAATCCTGCAAGCAGATGTCTTGATCCGGTTGTGCCACCACCACGGCACAAACCCGCTCGCCCATGACCGGGTCGGGCATGCCAATGACCGCACTGTCGCGCACTTTGGGGTGGCTCATGAGAAGGCCTTCGATTTCTTCCGAGGAGATGTTCATGCCGCCCCGGATCACGATGTCTTTTTGTCGCCCGCAAAAGCGGTAAAACTGAAGTTCATTGCCTGCAATTTCAAACAGATCCCCGGTGCAGTAATAGCCTTGTTCATCAAAGGCCCGAGCGGTGAGTTCGGGGGCTTTGTAATAGCCGCTGAAAATGGTGGGGCCTTTGAAGCGCAATTCGCCCACGCGCCCTTCACTCAGGATGTCCTCGCCGGTGTCGATGTCGACCAACCTTGTCTGGATTTTCTGGGACACAGACATATTCCAGTTGAAGCCCGGCACGCCCATGCGGGGGAAATACAAGGCCCGTTGACGGCGTTCGGGCATGTCCAGAGGGGATGAACTCAAGGCCGCGCCTTCATTGGAGCCGAAATAATTGACCACTTCGATGTCGAACTGGGTCTTCATTTCCTCCATCATCCACTCGGACAACGGGCCACCACCCGAGCCTACGCTTTTGAGCCGGCTCAAATCAACGCCTTGCATTTTTTCGGGCTGCTTGAGCAGCATGTTCAGCACGGCCGGCGCTGCCACGCTGTAGTCCATCGGATGGGCGCGCAGTTGCGCCACAAACACTTCCAAGTCAAAGGGGTGGTGGTGGTGCAAGGTGCCCCCCACGACCAGCCAGGCGGCCAGACTGGAAGACACCCCCGCCATGTTGACGAAGGGGAATGGAATCAACAATTGGGCACCCCGTTGCAATTGCCCAGCTTGGCTGACCGATTGCCCGGCGATCAGCCATTCGTTGTGATTCCTGGGCACACCCTTAGAGCGCGCCTCTGTGCCGGAGGTCCAGCAGATCGTGAGCACATCGTGAGCGGTGACGTCCATGTCATGGCTGTGCTGGCGCAATTGCTGGGCGCTCCAAGTCGGCGCATCGGCCAGCAACTGGGACAGGCTCGTCACGCCGTCTGGCAGGTCTTGACCCAGCGACCAGATGTGCTGCAAGCCGTCAAAGTGTTTCGCTTGCAGGGCCCATTGCTGGGCCGCCGGGTAGTTGCCAATGTGCTGGGTGGTGATGGCCAGTTTGGCATGCGTGATGGCGAAAACATGCGTCAGTTCATGCGTTCGGTATTGGACCGGCACAGGTGAGACCACGATGCCATTGATGGCGCACGCCAAGTAAATGGCATGCATTTCCACGCAGTTGGGCAGTTGCATGACGATGACGTCGTCCTTGCGCAGCCCTTGCAAGTAAAACAAGGCGCAATAGCGTCCGACTTGCGTCAGCAACTGCGCCCATGTCCAGCTTTGGGGATCGTCGCCGCTGATGCTGCGACGGTTTGGGGGGTCCACGACCGCCATGTCTTGGGCTTGCTGCTCGGCCGTTCTGATGAACAGCTCGCCCATGGTTTCTTCGGTCCACCAGCCCTGCTCTACATAGGCTTTTATTTTTTCGGGTGACACCAAAATCATGTTTATTTCCAGCGGTTCAAGGTGCTCTGACTGACAAATGTGGCGTGAAATCCATGGGGCATGCGCCGTGGCAAGAGGATGCGGGCCACAGGGCCCTCGGCGATGCGTGCGCCTTTGCAATCGAAAACCTGGATTTCAGAGCGTTGATCATCCGGGTTCCAGACCGGGACCACCAAATACCCGTCGTCTTCGGATTGCGCGTTGTCACGTGGCGCAAAGCCGGGTTCGTTGTAAAAGTACTTTGGCCCTGCGCTGTAGGCCAAATAGCCCCCCGTGCTCAGGTCGTACTTGACCAGTCCCGGGAAGCGCGGCTCCTCTTTGCCGCCGAGAGGGAAGATGATGTTGTAGGAGTAGCGGTTCTTGCGCCCTTGGTAGAGGCTGTTGATGACCGGAAACTCGGTGTTGAGCACGTCATCGATCACACGCTCATGCGTTTCACCCGTGACCAGGTTGAAGCGCCATTCGTACAGCATGAAATCGCGCTGGCGCAGATGGATGGTTTTTTCCAGTCGACGGCCATCGGGCTGACCATTCTCATCTTCATGCAACCGGTAGGGAGTGCCGACCATGACCACTTCTTCGTCTTCTTCCCACGCATTGACCACATGCAGCATGTAGGTTGGTTTGGCCAGAAACCACCGAATTTCATGGGCTTGCCCATAGCGTGGCAGCACGCCAAAGCGCGAGGGTTGGGTGGCATCAAAGCGCACTTTGTAACGACCCGCCTGCAGGGCCTCGGGGTCGGGGCGCAGCGGAAAGTCATGCAAGATGGTGTAGTGCTCGGTGATGGCCATGTCATGCGGCAAGCTGGGGCCCGGCAGATCGACATCGATCTTGTGCTTGAGCTGCCGGTCAGGTCCGATCACACCGTATTGCATGAAGGGTGCTTGGAGGCTGTAGTCAAAAAACAGCAACTCTCCGGTGTGCTCATCGGGCCTGGAGTGCGCAGAGATGCGGCTGACCGCCCCATCAAAGTCGGCTTTGCCCAGGGTTTCAAGGGTGTCAGGATCGACGGCGTAGGGCATGCCGGAGCGGTACCACATGCTGATCAGGCGACCCGCGTGGTATTTCACATCGGTGTTGGCGGTGTTTTTCTGAGGTTCGTCGGGACGGTCTTCGCGCCAGGGTTCTTTCAGACCCTTCCACAAAGCGCGCCCGGCAGCTTGCTCTTCCTGCAGGGCCGCTGTTTGAACCCAGCGGTTTTTGTAAGTGACCTGGCCATTTTCGAAGCGCACGGCATGCAACATGCCATCGCCATCGTAGGCGTGGTAGCGCCAGTCAGGTGTGTAAAACGCGTTCGGGCCGTTGCGCACGTACAAGCCATTGAGGTCCGTGGGTACCTTGCCAATGACCTTAAGGCTGGTGAACACGTCCTCCTGGTGGATGGGGCCGTTGTTGCCATCGAGTGCCGGAATGTCGTGCACCGGCAAATCATTCAATTGCATGCTTTGTCTCCTGTGAGCCCCTTCTAGCAGAGGACTTTTTTCAACACTCAAGTCTAATGAGTTACTGTTTTTGATCCTTGTCAAATTTCGATATATTGAATATTATTCCGCTATGTTGAATTTTGATGCCGCCATCCACCGCGTTCCAGCGGGCTTGCAGGAGTACGCTGGGGACAAGCAATTTGCCACCACCTTGGCCAGGGGCATGGAGTTGCTGCGGTGTTTTTCGCCTGAGCAGCCCGTGCTGGGGAATAAGGATTTGGTGCAAAAACTGGGTTTGCCGGCTGCCACGGTGTCCCGCTTGACCTACACCCTCATGTGCATGGGTTATCTGACCCAGACCGAGCATTACGGCAAATACCAATTGGGATCGGCCGTGATTTCTCTGGGCTATCCCTTGTTGTCGCAGTTCACCCTGCGCCGACAAGCCAGGCCCTTGATGCAGGAGTTGGCCGAGTCGACGGGTGGGTCCATTTCCATCGGTATCCGGGACCGTTTGACCATTGTGTACATCGAGGCAGTACGCTCCTTCAACAAGCGGATTTATCCCTTAGAGGTTGGCACCAGCCACTCCATGGCGGGCACGGCGATTGGCCGTGCTTACTTGATGTCTTGCCGCCCGCCTGAGCGCGAGGCCTTGCTCAACCAGATTCAGGTCAAAAGCCCCCTAGACTGGCAGCGCTACGGAGGCAAATTGATGGAAAATTTGCAGCAATATCCAAAATATGGCTGCTGCGTTTCCGTGGGGGAAGTTTTCGCCGATGTTCAAGCCGTGGCTGTGCCTTTGGGGCGCATCAACCGTGGGGAATTGGCCGCCATCAACTGCTCTTTTCAAGGGCGTGAACTCGATGAGACCTGGTTGCGCCAACACATTGCGCCGCAGTTACAAGCTGTGGTGCGGCAATTGACTTGAGTCTGTTGCGGCTTTATTTTTGAAGGGAATGGTCTTTGCTGAATCAACTTGAAAACCCCCTGTTGCCCCAACGCACTTGGCGACAAATCCTGTCCGACTTTGGCAGCACCTACGCCGCCAATGCGCTGATTGGCTTTATTTTTGCGGCCACTGGCCCTGTGGCGGTGATGTTGGCGGTGGGCACCCGGGGTGGCTTGTCGCCACAAGAGTTGGCGTCCTGGGTGTTCGGGGTGTTTTTTGTCAACGGCCTGGTCAGCATGCTGATGAGCTGGCGTTACACCACGCCGCTGGCCTTTGGCTGGACGATTCCGGGCTCTGTGCTGGTCGGCCCGGCCTTGCAGCACCTGACCTTTCCCGAGGTGATCGGTGCCTTTTATGTCACCAGTGCTTTGGTGCTGGTGTTGGGCTTGAGTGGTTGGGTCAAGCGTTTGATGGCGGCTTTGCCCATGCCGATCGTCATGGGCATGGTGGCTGGGGTGTTTTTGCGCTTTGGCCTCGACATCGTGCGGGCGCTGCAAAGCGATGTGGCCATTGCAGCCCCGATGGTGGCCGTGTTTTTGTTGCTCTCCGCGCGTGCCGATTGGGGCAGGCGCCTGCCGCCTGTCATCGGCGCTTTGTTGGTGGGGGCTTTGGCGGTGGCGGTGTCGGGCAGGCTGGACGCCTCGGCCGTGGGGCAGCTGAGTTTGGTGCAGCCGGTCATTCAAGTGCCAGTCTGGTCGTTTGCCGCCATGCTGGAGTTGGTGGTGCCGCTGGCCATCACCGTGCTGGTGGTGCAAAACGGGCAGGGTGTGGCGGTGCTCAAAAACGCGGGGCACGAGCCCCCCGTCAACATGATTGCCGTGGCCTGCGGTGTGGGCGCGGCGGTGAGCGCGGTGTTTGGCGCGGTCAGCACATGCCTGACCGGCCCCACCAATGGGTTGCTCACCTCGTCGGGCGACAAGCATCGCCATTACACAGGCGCGTTGATGTTTGGTGTGCTGGCGGTGCTGTTTGGCCTCATGGCGCCCACTTTCACCGGGCTCATGCTGGCCGCGCCCAAAGAATTCATCATGGTGCTGGGTGGTCTGGCCATGTTGCGCGTACTGCAAGGCGCGTTTTTGGCCTCGTTTGGTGCGGGCAAATTTTCGCTGGGCGCACTGGTCAGTTTACTGGTCACAGTGGCAGACATCGGACTTTTCAACATCGGCGCGGCCTTCTGGGCTTTGGTGGTCGGGTTTGCGGTGTCGTGGTGGATGGAGCGGGGCGATTTTCAAAACCGTTGAGACTTTGGGATGCACACAATTCGCGTGTGCATAATAAAAATGGCTCTACTGTCGTTATTTGACGCTATCTCCGTGATTTAGCGTCAAAAATAGGCTATTGATGTTGTGTGAGGAGTAAGCTCTGAGTTGATATCTATCGGCATCAAATCAAACCAACTACCGAGACACCAAAGGGCCATCATGCTGGAACGCTTCATTCAAAACAAGCAACTCGATGCGGCCAAACTCAGCGCCAAAAAGCTGCTGAGTGCAAGGGGAGAGGCCAATGCGCAGAGCATGGCCGTGAAGTTGATCGACCATTACGAGCACCTGGACAAGCGCAGCCAGATCGACTTTTTCCATTTCCTGTCCAGCCAGTTCAACCCGGACCCGGCCATGGTTCTGGATGCCGCCAACAAATACAACGCTGAACGCAATGAGGCCAGCCTGATCCATTTGTGCCAGGCCGTAGAGCCGCCTAGGCAAGAGCTGCTGCGGCGCGTGAACCGGGCACCTGCGGGCACCTCGACCATCTTGAAGATGCGCCAAACCTTGCTGACCTATCTTAAAGAGCACCCGGCTTTTGCCGCCACAGATGCCGACATGCACCACCTGCTCAGCTCATGGTTCAACCCCGGTTTTTTGGAGTTGCACCAAATCACCTGGAACTCGCCAGCCCAGCTGCTCGAGAAAATCATTGCGCACGAGTCGGTGCATGCCATCGATGGCTGGGACGATTTGCGCCGCCGCTTGCAACCGGACCGCCGCTGCTTTGCTTTTTTCCATCCACAACTGCCGGGTGAGCCCTTGATTTTTGTCGAGGTGGCCTTGGTGCCTGGCATCGCCAAAGACATTGCGGGGCTGATTCACAAACAGACCCCGGTGGGCGAACCCAAAAGTTTCAAGGCTGCCATTTTTTACTCCATCAGCAATTGCCAACCCGGCCTCAAAGGGGTGTCCTTGGGCAATTTTTTGATCAAGCGTGTGGCGCAAAAATTGATTGAAGAGATGCCTTCCCTGAAAACTTTTTCTACCTTGTCGCCCATTCCAGGTTGGAGTGCATGGCTGGACGGGGGTGCGCCTTTACCTGAAGAAAAGCTCAGTGCTGTGCAGCGTAGAAAATGGCAAGAAGCCCAAAAAACCCTGTCGATGGGCGGCATGAACTGGGCCGACCGTCTGAAGACCGGCTGGCACCCCGATCGCTGTGCCGATGAGGAAAAAACCGCGATCTTGCGCCTGTGCGCCCTGTACCTGATGCACAAGACCCCCGAAGCCCGGGGCGATGCGGTCGGCAAGTTCCACCTGAGCAATGGGGCGACCCTGCACCAGATCAATTGGGCCGCTGACCTGTCCAAAAAGGGGCTGCAACAGGCCGGTGGACTCATGGTCAATTACCTGTATGAATTGGACAAAGTGGAGGAGCAACACGAGGCCTTTAGCCAAAAGAAGGTCAGTTCTTCACGCGCCGTGGACAAGCTGGTTTAACTGGGTGCTCAGAGCCTGAAGGCGCTGCGCGATGACACTTTGCGTCGGACCTTTGTCAAGCAAAAGACAGGCTTGGCATGTGATTCTGATAGTCTGAATCCATCTTTTATTTCTATCGGGAATTTTTTTGTGAACGCTCTGACTTTGAACCAAGCCCATCAAATTTTGCAAGGTGCCATCCAGGCCGCTCGGGCTGCCAATTACAAACCCATGGGCATCGTGGTGCTCGATGCCTCGGGGCAGTTGGTGGCTTTTTCGCGTGAAGACGGTGCCAGCATGTTCCGCTTCGACATCGCGCGCGGCAAGGCCTGGGGCGCCGTGGGCATGGGTTCGTCGAGCCGTGCGCTGGCCGAGCGGGCCAAGGACAACCCGAACTTTTTTGTCGCCTTGGCCGCTACCGCTGAGGGCAAGTTTTTGCCTCAACCCGGTGCCGTTCTCATCAAGGACTCTGCCGGCCATATCCTGGGTTCTGCCGGGGCCAGTGGCGGCACAGGCGATGAGGATGAGCTGATCTGCATCGCCGGCATAAAGGCTGCTGGCCTGGTGGCGGGTTAAGCCCATGGCCGCGTCCGGAAAAACCAAGGCGGCTTTGCCTCGCGTGGGCATTGTGGGTCTGGGCATCATGGGAGGCACCATGGCCGAGGCTTTGCTGAAACAGGGCTATGCGGTTTGCGGCTGCGACATCGATGCCAAAGCCCAAGCCCGCCTCAAGCGTGCAGGTGGGGTGTGCCTGAGCAGTGCGGCCGAGGTGGCGGGTCGATCGGATGTGGTGATCGTGTCTTTGTCGACCTCGAAGGCGCTGGCCCAGGTGACCGAATCGATCGCTTCTATCCCCAAGGCGCAATGGGCTCACAAGCCTATCTTCATCGAGACCAGCACCTTGCCCATGGCGGACAAAGATGCTTGCGCCCAAGCCTTGGGCAAGTTGGGCATCACCGCCTTGGATGCACCCATCAGCGGCACGGCAGTGCGCATCAAAGAGCGAGCTTGGACGTTTTTTGTCAGTGGCAAGGAAACGGCCTACCGCAAAGTCTTGCCCGTGCTGCAGGTGTTCACCGACAAAGTATCCTTTGTGGGGCCTTACGGCAATGGCACCAAAATGAAGTTTGCGGCCAACCATCTGGTGGCCATTTACAACGTGGCCTATGCTGAATCGGTGACGCTGGCCCGCAAAATGGGGCTGAATCCCCAAGACGTTCTTGATCTCTTTGGCAATAGCCCGGTGCTGGGCACGGGGGTCATGCGGCTGCGCATGCCCATGATGCTGGAGCGTCAGTACAGCCCACCAACCATGAAGGTCGAGGTTTGGCAAAAAGACATGCAGGTGATTGGCGACATGGCCAAGTCGGTGGACTGTCCGACCCCGTTGTTCTCGACCTGCGCCGCCGTCTACACCAGCGCCATGGCCTTGGGACTGGCGATGGAAGACACGGCGTCGACTGCCGAGGTCCTGTCGGCCATGGCGGGCATTGCGCCTGCCAAGGGCCGGGGCAAAAAACCGGTCAAGTCTTGATCTTGGCTTTGGCCGTTGATTGGGTTTTGGCTTTGGCTTTGATTGGGTTTTCCACAGGACTTTTGACAGCTTTGGTCTTGGCAGGGCGTGCCAGTTTCTTAGCTTCTTTTTCCGCTGCTTCGATCAAGGGCAACTCGTCGCGCACCGCCTTGTAGGCGTCCAGAGCCGCAGGACCACCGCAGTAAAGGAAGGAGTGCAAAATCAGCTCGCGCAATTCTTCGCGCGACACGCCATTGCGCACAGCGCCGCGCAGATGAATCTTGATCTCGGCGGGTCGATTCAAGGCGATGCACATCGACAGCGTGGCCAGGCTGCGCTCTTTCAGGGTCAGGCCCGGGCGGGTCCAAACTTTGCCCCAGGCGAACTCGGTGGCCAGTTCCTGAAATGGCATATTCAGGTCATCGGCGTTGGCAAATGAGCGCTCGACGTAGTCATCACCCAGCACTTTTTTGCGCATGGCCAAGCCTGCTTTGTAGCCCTCGGATGGGGGTTGAGTGCTGGGCTTCTTGTTGGTAGATTTTTTCATTGGATTTTCAATCTGCTTTGATGTTGGCCGAGCGCACGACAGCGCCCCATTTGGCGATTTCGTCCTTGATGTAGCTGGCAAATTGCTCGGGCGTGTCACCCACTGGCAAGGCGCCTTGCTGGTTCAATTTTTCGGCCACATCGGGCAACTTGAGAATGTCCACAATTTCACGGTTCAGCCGCATTACGATGTCTCTCGGTGTCTTGGCCGGTGCCACGATGCCGACCCACGAATAGGCTTCATAGCCGGGCAAGCCGCTTTCTGAAATTGTGGGGATGTCGGCCAGCGAAGGCACCCGCTTGGCGCTGCCCACGGCAATCGCTTTGAGCTGGCCCGATTTCACCTGGTTGATGACGGAGGGGATGCTGCTGTAGAGCATTTGAACTTGTCCAGCCAGCAAATCGGTCAAGGCCGGACCTTGACCTTTGTAGGGCACATGCACCGTTTGCACGCTGGCCATCGCGTTGAACAACTCGCCTGCCAAGTGGCCCGAGTTGCCGCTTCCGGGGGATGCAAAGAACAACTGTTTGGGCTTGGATTTGGCCAGGTTGATCAACTCCAGCGTTGTTTTGGCTGGAACCGAGGGGTGCGTGACCAGCAACAGTGGAAAGTTCACCATGTTGGTGATGGGGGCGAAATCCTTCAAAGGGTCATAAGGCAGTTTTTCGTAGAGGCTGGGGTTCACGGCCATGGGCCCAGCGGCGGCCACAGCCAGGGTGTAGCCGTCCGCCGGCGCTTGCATTAAGGCCTGCAGACCCACAATGCCATTGGCACCAGCCCGGTTGTCGATCACCACCTGCTGGCCCAAGCGTTCGTTGAGTTTTTGCGCCACCACCCGCGCAATCACATCGTTCCCACCACCCGGTGGAAACGGCACGATGATGCGGATGGGTTTGCTGGGAAAAGTCTGCGCCATCAGCGGTGAGGCAAAAGCCAATAACAGGCTAGACATAAGAGCTAGCAGGGGCTTGGTCATGCGGGTCATTGGAACTCCAGTGAGGTTGTGCAGATTTCAAAGAGGGATAACACCTGATACTTGCACAAAGACTGGAATGCGCTGTAATTTGGGCGACAAAACACAACAGGCTTTGCTGCTGACAGGGCTTTTCAGTGGTCACCCTGCACTGACACTTTCGGCCCAGTGTTTTGGATCCGGCGGTGCATGCAAAATAAGGCATGAATTCAATTTTGCGTACCTCGGTCAACAACGGCATCTGCGCCCTGCACAACCCCGCCGGCCTGCATGTGGGCAACTTCAAGTGGATCCAAGGCCAGTGGAAGTTCAAGGCTGTGGGTTACGGGCCGTCGGGTCAGGTGATGCCCGGCTACGGGCCTTTGACCGATCGGCACAACACCACGTTTGACCAACTGGACGAAGCCCTGATTCGGGCAGCGTTTTTCAAGGAGGAATGAGCATGTTCAAAGTCCACGCGGTTTCCGCTTCGCGTTTGCCCAAGTTGCTGCGGATCATGCCCAAAGCCGAGCTGCACATCCACATCGAAGGCTCTTTGGAGCCCGAGTTGATCTTTGCGCTGGCCAAGCGCAATGGGGTGCAACTGCCTTATGCCGATGTGGCCGCCTTGCGCAGCGCCTATGCCTTCACCAACCTGCAAAGCTTTCTGGACCTCTATTACGCCGGTGCCAGCGTGCTGCTGCACGAGCAGGATTTTTACGACATGGCCTGGGCTTATTTTGAAAAAGCTAAGGCCGATCATGTAGTGCGGGCCGAGCTGTTTTTTGATCCGCAAACCCACACGTCCCGCGGCGTGGCCATGGGCGCGGTCATCGAAGGCCTGAGCCGCGCTTGCCGCGATGCGCAAACCCAGTTGAACATCAGTGCCGATCTGATCTTGTGCTTTTTGCGGCACCTGTCTGAAGACGAAGCACTGGCCACGCTGGAAGAAGCCATGCCCTGGCGTGAGCACTTCATCGGCGTGGGCCTGGATTCGAGCGAGCTGGGCCACCCGCCCGAAAAATTTGTCCGTGTGTTTGCCCGCGCCCGCGAGCTGGGCTTGCACTGCGTGGCCCACGCGGGCGAAGAAGGCCCGCCCGCCTACATCTGGAGCGCTTTGGACGTGCTGCAGGTCGAGCGCATCGATCACGGTGTGCAGGCCATCCACGACGCCGCGTTGATGCAGCGTCTGGCCGACAGCCAGATGCCGCTCACGGTCTGCCCGCTGTCCAACCTCAAGCTGTGCGTGTTCAAAAGTCTGGCCGATCACAACCTGGGGCAGATGCTGGACGCCGGTCTGTGCGTGACCATCAACTCGGACGACCCGGCCTACTTTGGCGGTTACTTGAACGACAACTACCTGCAGACTTTTGCTGCTTTGCACCTGAACACCCAACAAGCCTACAAACTGGCCGCCAACAGCATCGAAGCGAGCTTTGCGCCCGAGGCGGACAAGCACCGGTGGTTGCATGAATTGAAAGCGTGTTTTCAGGGGTTTTCTGAACAGGACTGAACTTGCCCGCGCGGTGGTTAAAATTGTGAATGAAGCCCGCTGTCTCGGCGGGCTTTGTTTTGTGTATCACCGGGGCCATGTAGAGGACTACCATGTATAAAAACCTCGCTGTCACGCTTGTGGCCGCCTGCTTTTTCTTATCCGCCATTCAGGCGCAAACTCCCCATCAAGCGCCTGCCAAATCCACCGAGTCCATCAAGGCTGGTTTTGTCTATGTCTCGCCCATCACCGAAGCGGGCTGGACGCGTCAGCACGACGAGGGCCGCAAGGCGGTCGAGCGGGCTTTGGGCCATCAGGTCAAAACCACGTTTGTGGCCGATGTGGCAGAGGGCGCTGATGCCGAGCGCGTGATTCGTGACTTGGCCCAACAGGGCAATCAAATTATCTTCACCCCCAGCTTTGGCTACATGGAGCCCACGCTCAAGGTGGCCAAAGAGTTTCCGAATGTGAAGTTCGAGTCGGTCACCGGCTTCAAAACTGCCCCCAACGTGGCCGCATCGAACGCCCGTTATTACGAGGGCCGATACCTTGCGGGCATCGCCGCGGGCCGCATGACCCAAACGAATGTGGCCGGTTATGTGGCGGGTTTCCCGATCCCCGAGGTGCTGCAAGGCATCAACGCCTTCACCTTGGGCATGCGCTCGGTCAACCCAAAAGCCACCGTCAAGGTGGTCTGGCTCAACGCCTGGTTTGATCCACCGAAAGAGCGCGAAGCGGCCATGGCCTTGTTCAACCAGGATGTGGATGTGATCGCATTCCACACCGGATCGACTGCCGTGATGGCCGCGGCGCAAGAGCGCGGCAAGATGGCCGTGGCTTACCACTCCGACATGCGCAAAATCGGGCCTGATGCGCAGATCATTGCCGTGACCCACCAGTGGGGCGACTACTACACCGCCCGTGTTAAGGCGGCATTGGCCGGCAGCTGGAAAAGCGGCAGCGTGTGGGGCGGCGTGAAGGACGGCATGATTCGCGTCGGCGACTTTGGCCCCAAGGTGCCCAAGGCCGTGCAAGACGAGATTGTGGCCAAGCAAAAAGCCCTGGGCACTGGCAAGCTGCTGCTGTTTGCCGGCCCGATCACCGACAACGAGGGCAAGCTGGTGTTGCCCGCAGGACAGGCCCTGAGCGACCCCCAGATCCTGAACATGAACTACTTGGTGCAGGGCGTGTTGGGGCGCGTCGGCCGTTGAGCTTCTTGCAAGCGGCAAGCCCGGGCACCCAAGCCCGGGTCAGCCCCTAAAATAGCCCAATTCAACAAGGGCACACCATGAGCATCAAGAGCGACAAATGGATCCGCCGCATGGCGCAAGAGCACGGCATGATTTCCCCGTTTGAGCCGGGCCAGATCCGCCAGGACGCGACGGGTCAAAAAATCGTCAGCTACGGCACCAGCAGTTATGGCTACGACATCCGTTGCGCCCCTGAATTCAAGGTGTTCACCAACATTTACAGCACCGTGGTCGACCCCAAAAACTTCGATGAGCGCAGCTTTGTGGACATCCACAGCGATGTCTGCATCATCCCGCCCAACAGTTTCGCGTTGGCCCGCACCATGGAGTATTTCCGGATTCCGCGCAATGTGCTGACCATTTGTTTGGGCAAAAGCACTTATGCCCGTTGCGGCATCATCGTCAATGTCACCCCTTTCGAGCCTGAATGGGAAGGTTATGTGACGCTTGAGTTCAGCAACACCACGCCGCTGCCTGCCAAAATTTATGCTGGCGAAGGCTGCGCCCAAGTGCTGTTTTTCGAGAGTGACAAAGACGACGTCTGCGAAACCAGTTACAAGGACCGGGGCGGTAAATACCAAGGCCAAGTGGGCGTGACGCTGCCCAAAACCTGAGCCCTTGGCGCACTGGGCCGCTTATCTTTATTTTTGTATAAGCAAAGAACAAATCATTGGTTGGAAAGCCTGCCAATATTGGCCACAATGCCAAAGCTACAGGCTTTCAAGGTCGCCGCGCGCCGGTCTGCTGCTTTCGCATCGGCCCGATCCCGTGGCCTTTGGCAGGACAATCGTGCGGTATTTGAGACATTCGAAGAAAAGACACCATGGCCAAAACAGCACCAGTAGAAGACAACGTCCTGACCGAATCGGAAGAGGTTTTTGAAAAAGCCGCCGAGGTCTTTCGCGTCATGTCGGCCCCCATGCGCTTGCGCATCATCAGTGCCCTTTGCAATGGCGAAAAGAACGTGGGTGAGCTGCTCGCCGAGATCGACACCACCCAACCCAACATGTCGCAGCACCTGAACACCCTCTACCAAGCGGGCGTGCTGGGCAAGCGCCGAGAAGGTGTACAAATTTATTACCGCATCATCAACGACCGCGTGGTCACCCTCTGCCGAGCGGTGTGCGTGCAGATCGCCAGCGAAAGCGATTGAAAGATCGGCGTCAGTTTCAAGTCGGGTTTTCACGGGCATGGATTTGGCCTTGATGCGACTAATATCCATACTTAAGGAGAAACGAATGAAGAAACATCTGTTGTTGATGTCCGGTCTGCTGGCCTGTACCCTGAGCTGGGCCGAGGTCAAGGTGGTGTACCACCTGAGCGAAGGCATCCCCCAGGCATCACGGGCCATCGGCAACATCCGCAACCACCTGGCTGCCGACCCGACCGCCAAAATTGTGGTCGTCACCCATGGTCTGGGCATTGATTTTTTGCTCGACGGTGCCACCAACCAGATGGACCAGCCTTTTGCCGGCGGCGTGAGCGACCTGGTCAACAAGGGCGTGGAATTTCGTGTGTGCAACAACACCCTGGTGTCGCGCAAAATCTCTGCCAACAAATTGTTGATGGAAGCCAAAGTGGTGCCTTCTGGCGTGGCCGAAGTGGCCAAGCTGCAGGCCAACGAAAAATTTGTATATTTGCGCCCCTGATCGGCACGAAACGTTTCATTCGCCCCGTCTATTTTTTACGAGGATTTTTCCCATGAAGATTCAACACGCTTTGACAGCGGCCGCCCTGGTCGCCTTGTCTGGCCTGGCCCAAGCCCAGGTCGATCCGCTGCATGTGCGCAGCTGGGCCGCATCGTGCGCGGCTTGCCACGGCACCGATGGCCGTGCCCAGCCAGGCATGGAGTCTTTGGCCGGTGCCAATAAAGATGACATGGTCAAGAAAATGCTCGACTTCAAGGCTGGCCGCAAGCCTGCCACGATCATGCATCAGCTCGCCAAGGGCTATTCTGACGAGCAAATCGTCGCCATCGCAGGCTACTTTGCTGCACAAAAGAAATAAGGAAAACCGCCATGCAACGTCGTCATTTTTTGCAGACTGGCTCCGCTTTGGGTGCCATGGGACTGGTTTCGGGCTGTGCCACCGTGGGTGGCGGCAGCGGCCCCAAGGTGGTGGTCATTGGTGGGGGCTATTCCGGCGCCACGGCCGCCAAATACCTGCGCATGTGGTCTGAGCACAAAATCCAAGTCACACTGGTCGAGCCCAACGATGCCTTCATTTCTTGCCCCATCTCCAACTTGGTGATCGGTGGCAGCAAGACCATCGCCGACATCACCACCCCGTATGACAACCTGACCAAGCGTCATGGCGTGAAGGTGGTCAAGGACCGCGTTAACAGCATCGATGCTGACAAGCGCATCGTGAAGCTGGCTGGTGGTACCGAGTTGGCCTATGACCGCCTGATCGTCTCTGCTGGTATCGACTTCATGTGGGAAACCTTGCCTGGTATGAACAAGGGGGATGCCAAGGACAAAGTCATGCACGCCTGGAAAGCTGGCGCACAAACTGTCACCCTTCGCAAACAACTCGAAGCCATGCCGGACGGCGGCGTCTTCGCCATGTCCATCCCGCTGGCCCCCTACCGCTGCCCTCCCGGCCCCTACGAGCGTGCCTGCCAGGTGGCCGAGTACTTCAGCAAAGCCAAGCCCAAGAGCAAGGTGCTGATTTTGGACGCCAACGACGACGTGACCTCCAAAGGTCCGCTGTTCAAAAAAGCCTGGGCCGAGCGCTACAAAGGCATCGTTGAGTACCGTGGTAAGCATCGTGTGACCGATGTGGACGCCGCCACCAACACTTTGAAGTTCGAGTTCAACGACGACATCAAGGCTAACGTGCTCAACGTCATCCCCAATATGCGTGCCGGCGACATCGCCGTCAACGCTGGTCTGGCCACCGCCAACAAGCGCTGGTGCGAAGTGGACTTCCTCACCTTTGAATCCAAGGCGGCTAAAAACGTGCACGTTTTGGGTGACTCGATCCAGATCGCGCCGGGTATGCCCAAATCTGGCCACATGGCCAACCAGCATGGCAAAACCTGCGCCGCTGCTGTGGTGGCCTTGTTGATGGGCAAACAAGTCAACCCCATGCCCATTTACAACAACACCTGCTACAGCTTTGTCAGCTCGGAAGATGTGGTCCACGTCGCCAGCGTGCACAAGTACGACGCCGAGAAGAAGACCATGCTGACCGTTCCCGGCTCGGGTGGCGTGTCGAGCGCAGCCAACGAGCTCGAAGGCCGCTATGCCCACGCCTGGGCCCGCAACATCTGGGCCGACACACTGGCTTGATGGCGCTTGCCCAAAACGCCGCAGTCACCCGACTCGCGGCGTTTTTTTACGGCAAATTTTTCTGAAATTTTTCTCCCATGCGTTCGATGTCGAGGTGGATCATGAACACACGCTTTACCCTTGGCCGTTTGGCCCCTGCCGTTTTGTTGCTCTGCGCAGCCTGGTTGTCGCCATCGGCCATGGCCCAGGCCGATGAGGCCCGCGCCAAGAAGATCGTGGGCGGCTCCTGTTTTGTGTGCCATGGTGCCGAGGGCGAATCGTCCAGCGAAGTCTTCCCGCGCTTAGCGGGCCAGCACTGGGAATACACCGCCAAGCAACTCGAGAACTTCAAATCCGGCAAACGCAAGAGCACCGCCATGGCCGACATGGTGGCCAAGCTCACCCCCGATGAAATGGTGGCGCTGGGCAAGTTCTTTGAAAAGCAAACAGCGGCTACAGAGCCCGCCAAAGATGCTGGCTTGGCGGCTGTCGGCAAATACATTTATCACAACGGTAATAAGTTCAGCGGCCTGGCCTCGTGCGCCAGCTGTCACGGTGCCGAGGCCAAAGGCACCACGTCATTGCCGCGTCTGGCCGGGCAGTATTCGGGCTATACCGAAACTCAGCTCAAACAGTTCAATCAGCGTGAGCGCACCAACGACAACGCTGTGATGCACGCGATTGCCAGCAAAATGTCACCTTTGGAAATGGCCGCTGTGGCGGAATATCTGAGCGGTAAATAAGCGAGCTTTGTACAAGCGCCCATCCTGTGTGCGATGGGCGCTTGCTCTGCGCCCAAGCGCCAACTTATGGCCGCTTGAAACCCTCGGCGGGCAGGCTGGTCGGTTTGGCCGAAGCGCCACCGTCCAGCCAGCGGTCCGTCAGGCCCGCGCCTGTCCACATGCCCACCAAACTCAGCCAAGCGGTCAGCGCAAAAATGGCCCCACCCGTCACGCCCGCGCCCACGGCACAGCCGCCTGCCAGCATGGAGCCAAAGCCCATCAAGATCGCGCCACCGATGTAGCGGCGCATGCTGTAACCGTCTGAAAAACCCTCCAGCTTCCAGTCGCGGCCCACCAGTGCTCCGATCAAGGAACCGATAAACACCCCCGGCATCAGGCCAAAGTCAAAGCCCACAGCCGGGGCCGGCCAGTGCATCACCCGCATCAGCCACTCGGCCGAAGGGCCGCTGAACGTCAGACCCTGAATCTGCACCGGGTCAAAAGACTCAGCGGCCACCCATTGGCTAAAGCCCCATGCGCCCGCCACGGACAAACCTGTGCCAATGCCGCCCAGCCACATCCACACATTGCGCTGCGGGCTGCGCAGGGCAAAAAACAAGGCAGCAGCCAACCAGACGCCACCCATGGCCAAACCCGCCCAGTGGTTCATGCCCGTCAGGGCCAACAAGTCGCGTGGCGCCCCCCCCTCAACGGTCCACCAACTGCTGATGTGCGTGCGCAGCGGTGACAAAGCGCCGCCCAAAGCCGCTTGGGCCGTGACCGCAAAAATCAGACCCGATAGCAAGGCGCGTAAATTGCCATTGGCCGACAGCACCAGCAAACGGCTGGCGCAACCCCGCGTCATGACCATGCCCACGCCAAACAACAAGCCACCGATCAAAGCCCCCGAGATGCTGCCCTTGGCCGAAATTTGGCGCGCACTGCCTGTGTCCAGCCAACCCATCAACACCATCAACTGCACGCCAATGACGGCCGAGGCAAAAGCCAGCAGCCACACCGAAAGCTTTTCGCCAAACCGGCGGTGCCAAAACTCGATGACCGCCGCCCGCAGGCAAAAGCGAGAGCGCTGCGCTAAAAATCCAAAAGACAAACCCAGCAGGCCCCCTCCCGCAGCCAGCACGGTGCCTTGTCCATAGGTTTCCAACCATTGCGCCATCGACATGGTTCTCTCCATTCATATCAGTGATTGCTGATATGAAATGTACGCCTTAACCGGTAGTGCGCAATTGACGCGGATCAAGCGTTCAGATCGGCCAGCCCATGCTGCGGTTGATGCGCCAGGCCAGACCTGCGCCCAACCAGATCGCGATCAGGGTCAGCCAGGCTGTGAGCGAGAACACCGAGCCTCCGGTCATGCCCGCGCCCACCGTGCAGCCGCCCGCCAACACCGCGCCAAAACCCATGAGCACCGCGCCGATCAGGTAATGGCCCAACTTGTTTTCGGTCTTGAAGCCCTCGAACTTGAAGTCGCGCCCAACCAGAGCGCCCAGCAAAGACCCCAAAAAGGTGGCGGGCAGCAAACCCGCATCAAAGCCCAGGCTGGGTGATGTGGCGCTGGACAGCACCCGCATCAGCATCTCGGCCGACGCGCTGCTGAAGCTCAGCCCCTGAATCTGCACCGCTTCAAACGACTGCGAGGCAATCGCCTGCGTCAGGCCCCAGCCCAGCGCGATGCTCAGGCCCACAGCGATGGCCCCCAAAGCCAAGCCCCAGCGGCGCTGGTGCGTCTTGAAGAAAAAGTAAAACCCGGTACCCAAAGCCAAAAGCGCCAACACCAGCCCACCCGTGGGGCCGATGCCCGACAGCTGTAGAAAATCACGTCCTGCTCCGCCGTCGATGGGCCACCAGCTGGCCAAGGCCTGGCGTGCAGGTGCAAGCCATCCGGCAATGCTGGCTTGCACCGTGACAGCAAACACCAGGCCCGCGAGCAGGGCGCGCAAATTGCCATTGGCCGACAAAATCAGCAAACGGCTGGCGCAGCCGCGCGTCAAAATCATGCCGGCCCCGAACAGCAGCCCACCCAAAATGGCGCCGGAAATGCTGCCCAGCGAACCGATGTAACGCGAGGTCGAAGGCTGCAGCCATCCCAGCAAGACCAGCGCCTGCACGCCCACCAGCGCCGCCCCAAAAGCCAGCCACCACACGCTGAAACGGTCACCTGTTTTTCCCTCGCAACACTCCACCACGGCTGCCCGTGCACAAAACCGGGTGCGCTGAGCCGCCAGGCCAAAGATGAAGCCCACCAATGCACCTGCCATGGCCAGTACATTGGAGTCTCCCCAGGTTTCGAGCAAGCTTGCGAGATTCACGGATTTCTCCAATAATTCATTGGTTTCTTATATTAAAAATGCGGCGTCTGGCGATGCGTCAGCACGCCTCGCAAAACCCGCTATTGTCCACGGTCCGCAATTCAAGGCTTTCAACCTGACTATGTTTTCCTCGTCTGATCTGCGCCGTCGTGACTGGCTTTTACGGGTGGGGGTATCGTTTGCGGCCACCCCCGTTTGGGCCCAATCGGGCCGCGATGCCACCTTGCCCGCTGCCCAATCGCTGCCCGACGAACTCGCCCGCGCCCTCAAAAACAAGCAGCCCTTGATCGTCATGGTCAGCTTGGACGGTTGTGTGTTTTGCCGTCAGGCCCGGCAAAGCCACCTCTCGCCCATGGCGCGTGCAGGCACCACCATCGTGCAGGTGGACATGCGCAACAACCAACCCGTGCTCGACTTTTTGGGCAAGCTCACCACCCACGATCAACTCACACGTCAGTGGAAAGTATCCATCACGCCCACGCTGCTGTTTTTTGGGCCCGGCGGCAAAGAAGTGGCCGAGCGCATGGAAGGGGCCTACCTGCCCGACTTTTATGGCCCTTACCTGGACGAGCGCATGGCGCAAGGTCGCAAGGCGCTGTAAAGCTGAGGCGTCAGCTGGCGGCATGGTGCGCATGCTAGATTCAAAAGCATGATCCCCATCAAGATTGACTCGGCCTGGAAAGGCACCTCGGACTGCCGCAGCTGCGGCATCCGCGACATGGTGCTTTTTGCCGACCTGAACGAACAGGACTTTGGCGAAATCCACACCCCCATCGACGACATGGTGTTTGCGCCTGACACGGCGCTGTACACCGAAGGCCAAAGCGCCGTGGGCGTGTTCACGCTGCGCAAAGGCATGGTCAAACTGGTACGCACCACAGCCGATGGCCGCGAACGCATCGTGCGCGTGCTGCGCCCGGGCGATGTGATCGGCCTCGAAGCCCTGGCGACCGCCCGCTACGACAGCGAAGCCATCGCCTTGGTCGAGGCCCAGGTTTGCCGCATTCCTCTGGCGGTGCTGCACCACCTTGCGGCCAATTCACCCCGTCTGCACAAACGCCTGATGCAAAAGTGGCAGCACGCCCTGAAAGACGCCGACGACTGGCTGGCCGACCTGAACTTCGGATCGGCCCGCCAACGCGTGGCCGCCTTGGCCCTGAAAATGCGCGACCCCGACCAACCCAGCATCACCTCGTTTTTTGCGCGCGACGACATGGGCGCCATGCTCGACATCCAACTCGAAACCGTCAGCCGCGAGATCAGCAGCTTGGTGCGCGACGGCGCGCTGAAGCCCTGCGACAAACAGGGCCGGAGTTATGAAATTACGAACGAGTTGCTGTTGATACGCTGAGTGGGTTGACGGCGTGTCAATGTCGACTGATAGGGCCGAAGGCTGGAGGCTGTCATGGCCATGCAGGCTTGACTGGATCTCAAATGAGATACATAATGGGGCAAAATCCAGGAGCAACCGCCATGCCAACACACACTTCCATGCTCCACATCCGGGTGGACGATGACATCAAAGAGCAAGCAACGCAGGCCTTGACGGCAATGGGTCTGTCTGTGTCAGATGCGGTGCGTCTGTTTTTGCACCGAGTGGTCGTTGAGCAGGCTTTCCCGCTTGAACTCAAGGTGCCTAACGCCGAAACCCTTGCAGCC
This sequence comes from Limnohabitans sp. 2KL-51, assembly GCF_003063645.1. Taxonomy (GTDB): domain Bacteria; phylum Pseudomonadota; class Gammaproteobacteria; order Burkholderiales; family Burkholderiaceae_C; genus Limnohabitans_A. The sequence goes on along the minus strand of NZ_NESJ01000007.1, from coordinate 198,834 downwards.
ATGCAAGAGTCGCGTGACATGATGTCAGCACGTCGCGCACGCTTTGCTTGTGCTGACGAACTGTTTGCTGATCTTGACAAAAACAGCGGCAAGTAAACGTGCGGCACCACCGCGTGCCGCCGATTACACCAAAGCGTTTCTGAAGGATTGGCAACGCTTGTCGCATTCCGGGCGTTTCGATTTGGTGCGGCTCAAAGAGGCCATGATGCTGCTGATTGCCAACGATGCCCCTCTTGGCCCTGAATGGCTGGATCACCCATTAAAAGGGGATTGGGCCGATCACAGGGAGTGCCACATTGGAGGTGTTTTTTGTTGATCCACCAGATCGAGGCCAACACCATCAATTTTGTGCGCTCCGGAACGCACTCAGAACTTTTCAGCAGCTGAGTTCGAGCGCAGACACGTTGCTTCTGACTCAAAATTGATTTGCCTCAAGTCGTTTGCTTTTCAAGCTGCCAAGATGCCTTCTCTGCAAGAGGAGACACCATGGCAAAGAATCCCACCCCAACCCCCACCTGCGCTTCAACCCCAGCGCTGAGACGCCGCCAGTGGTTGCTGGGCTCGGCAGGCGCTGCCGTTTTGGCCAGCGCCGCACCGGCTGCCCAGGCGGCCAAAACCAAAACACAGGCGCACATCGTGATTTTGGGCGGTGGCCTGGGCGGCATTGCTGTGGCCAACCGGCTCCATACCCTGCTCGACGGGGCCAAGATCACCCTGATCGACCGCAAGGAAGAACACAACTACCAACCCGGTTACACCCTGGTGGCCACGGGTGTGTGGCCGGTGAGCAAGGTGCGCGACCGCAATGCCGACTTTCACCCGCCGCAGCTCAATTGGATCAAGGACATGGTCAGCGAACTGGACCCGGCCAGCAATGCGGTGGTCACGTCTTCGGGCCAGCGCGTCAAGTACGACTACTTGGTGGTGGCCATGGGCACGCACCAAGATTGGTCGCTGATCGAGGGCATGGATGTGAACGCCATTGGCCAAAAGGGGCTGACCAGCGTGTATCCCAGCCCCGAGGCGGCGCAGGCCACCTGGGCCAGCATGGACGCGTTTCGGCTCAAGGGTGGCAATGCGGTGCTGACGCTGCCCGCCACGCCGCTCAAGTGCGCGGGCGCCCCGCTGAAGATGACCTTCATGCTGCGCGACCGCTTGGCGCAGTCGGGCACGCTGGGCCAATCCAAAGTCACGTTTTACTCGGCGCTGGGCAATGTGTTTGGCGTCAAGGTGGTGAATGACAACGTGCTCGCGCGCTGGAAAGATCTGGGCATCGCGGTCGAGGCCACGCAAAAGCTGCAGGGCATCGACATCGGTGCGCAGCGGGCGCGTTTTGTCTCGCCCGAAGGCGCAAGCACCGAGGTGCCTTACGACTTCATCCATGTGGTGCCGCCCATGCGTGCGCCCGATGCGGTCAAGAATTCCGACCTGGCCTGGAAAGATGGCCCCTTTGCTGCAGGCGGCTGGCTGGAGGTGGACAAAGACACCCTGCAACACCGCCGCTACCCCAATGTGTTTGGCGTGGGCGATGTGAACGGCACGCCGCGTGGCAAGACGGCGGCCACCGTCAAAAAGAGCGCACCCATTGTGGCCGAGCATGTGGTGGACGTGATCGCGGGCCGCACGCCCGGCCAGAAGTTCGATGGCTACACCTCGTGCCCGCTGATCGTGAAAGAAGGCTCGGCCATGCTGATCGAGTTCGACTATGCGGGTAATCTCACGCCATCGCTTCCCATGATCGAGCCGCTGCAGGCGGGCTACTTTGCGTGGCTGATGAAATACCGGCTGCTCAAGCCTGCCTACATGGCGACGCTCAAGGGCCGGGTTTGAAGCCCATTCACAACATCAGGAGACGCACATGTATGAAATCTGGCTGGCGATGAACATCGCTTACGAAATCGCCTTGGGCCTCTGGCCCGCGCTGTTGCCTTTGGCACTGGTGTGGGCGGCGGTCATGGCGGTCAACCGCCAAAAGCTGGCGCAGGTCAGCGGCTCCGCTCTGGCGGCTGTGGCGGTGCTGGTGTCGCTGGCGGCGATGCTGGCTTTGCCGTCCTTGTCCCAGTCCACACTGTCTGACATGGGCTATTGGGTGGACTGGGCCGCTTTGCTGGGCATGGCCGCTGGTGTGGGCGTGGCGGCAGCGGTGCTGCTGTGGCCCGTGCTGGCGATGCGCAAGCGCTGAAGACGCCAAGCGTTCAGGTGGCCTTGGGCCAGTGCATGCCAAAGCGCTGCGCCAGGTGGCTTTCGGCTTCTTCGAGCATGAAGTAGCGAAACGCCTCGGCCGCAGGCGAGAGCATTTTGGATTGGGTGTGCACCACGTTCCATGAGCGCACCACGGGTGCGCCTTCCACATCGAGCATGCAGATCAGCTTGTGCTCCAGCTCCAGGCCAATGGTATGCAGCGACAAAAAGCCCAAGCCCAGCCCCGCCATCACGGCCTGCTTGATGATCTCGTTGCTGTTCAACTGGATCTTCATGCGCGGCTCGACGTGTGTGTCTTCAAAGAACTTTTCCATGGCGGCGCGGGTGCCCGCGCCTTTTTCGCGCACGATGAAGTCATAGGGGCGCAGGTCCTCCACACGCAGGTGGTCGCGCTGGGCCAGTGGGTGGTCCACGGCCGAGACAAACACATGCGGGTGCGCCGCAAAGGGCTCGGCCCGGGTTTGCAGCTCTTTGGGGGGGCGGCCCATCACGGCGATGTCGACCTCGCTGTTTTGCAGCATGCTGACGAGTTGGTCGCGGTTGCCGATCGAGATCTGGATGTCCACACCCGGGTGCAGGATGCGAAACTCGGCCAGCAAGCGCATCAAGAAATACTTGGCTGTGCTGACAAAGCCAATCGTCAGCACCCCGGTCTCGGCCCGCTGCAAACGGGCCGCGGCGTCTTCGGCATCTTTCACGGTGGCCAAAATTTTGCGGGCATAAACCAGCATGTACTCGCCCGTGGTGGTCAGACTCACTTGCTTGCCGCGCCGGTCAAACAGGGGCATGCCCACATGGCCTTCGAGTTCCTTGACCTGCATGGTCACGGCGGGCGGGGTCAGGTGCAGGTTTTCGGCGGCACGCACAAAGCTCAGGTGACGGGCCACCTCGTTGAACACGCGAAGTTGGCGAAAGGTGGCGTTTTTCATCGGGCAGGTCCTGGATCAAGCGGGGCAGGGCAAGTGCAAATTATGGACGGTGCTCAAACAACCAGGCCTTGAAGGCCAGGGCCGCTGGCGACTGGCGCTTGCCCCGGGGGTAGACCAGGTGCCAGCGCCGGATGAGGGGAAAGCCCACGACGTCGAGCTGAACCAGCTCGCCCAGGGCCAATTCGGCGTCGAGTGTGGAGGCCGACAACACGGCCAGCCCCAGGCCGCCAGAGACGGTTTTTTTGATCGCCTCGTTGCTGCCCAGCTCCAGCCGGTTGATGGGCGTCACGCCGTGTTCACTGAAAAAACGCTCCATGGTCAAGCGCGTGCCCGAACCTGGCTCGCGCATGATGAAGGGCTCGTGGCGCAGCCGCTCGGGGCGGATGCGGCGTTTGCCCGCCAGCGGGTGGGTGGGCGGTGCCACCATGACCAAGGGGTTGTCGGCAAAGGCTTCACAAAACACGTCCATGTGCTCAGGTGGTTGGCCCATGATGTAGAGGTCGTCCTGGTTTTGCGACAGGCGCTGCAGCAGGTTTTCGCGGTTGCCCACCACCATGGCCACGTCGATGCCGGGGTGTGCTGCGCAAAAACCGCCCAGCAGTTTGGGCACGGTGTACTTCACGGTGGTGAGGATGGCAATTTTCAGGCTGCCGCGCTCCACGCCTTGCAGCGCGGCCAGGTCGTCGCTGAGCAGGTCCATGCGCCGGGCGATGTCCTGACAGGCCTCGGCCAGGATCTTGCCTGCGGCCGTCAGGAAAATCTTTTTGCCCAATTGCTCAAACAAAGGCTGCCCCACGGTTTCAGCCAGTTGCTTGACCTGTAGCGACAAGGTCGGGGGTGAGAGGTGCAAAGCTTCGGCCGCTCGGGCAAAGCTGTTGTGTTCGGCCACGGCCTGAAAAATCCGCAGCTGGTGCAAGGTGGCGTGTCTCAGGTTCATTGTTTTATTAAAGTAAATGATGATGGTCTAAACATTTTACTTTTACTTATTGTCAGTCTGTCTAAAAATTCGCATCAGTTCAGAGCACCACGGTCCCACTTGCCCCCCGCAAAGCCTCGGTCACTTTGGGCCCATCCGCCAGACATTCAACTTTCAACAGGAGCACAACGCATGGCCACCAAAACCTACAACGCCGGTGTCAAGGAATACCGCAGCACTTACTGGGAACCCCATTACACGCCCAAGGACACCGACATCCTGGCCTGTTTCAAGATCACGCCCCAAGCCGGTGTGGACCGCGAGGAACTGGCCGCTGCGGTGGCGGCTGAATCGTCGACCGGCACTTGGACCACGGTGTGGACCGACTTGCTCACCGACCTGGACTACTACAAAGGCCGCGCCTACGCCATCGAAGACGTACCCGGTGACGACACCTGTTTTTACGCCTTTGTGGCCTACCCCATCGACCTGTTCGAAGAGGGCTCGGTCGTCAACGTGTTGACCTCTTTGGTCGGTAACGTGTTCGGCTTCAAGGCTTTGCGCGCTCTGCGCCTGGAAGACATCCGCTTCCCTATCGCCTACGTCAAGACCTGCGGCGGCCCACCCCACGGCATCCAGGTCGAGCGCGACATCATGAACAAATACGGCCGCCCCCTCTTGGGTTGCACCATCAAGCCCAAGCTGGGTCTGTCGGGCAAGAACTACGGCCGCGCCGTGTACGAATGCCTGCGCGGTGGTTTGGACTTCACCAAAGACGACGAGAACGTCAACTCGCAGCCCTTCATGCGGTGGCGTCAGCGCTTTGACTTCGTGCAAGAGGCCATTGAAAAAGCCGAGCGCGAAACCGGTGAGCGCAAAGGCCACTACCTCAACGTGACCGCGCCCACGCCCGAAGAGATGTACAAGCGCGCCGAGTACGCGAAAGAAATCGGCTCGCCGATCATCATGCACGACTACCTCACCGGGGGTCTGACCGCCAACACCGGCTTGGCCAACTGGTGCCGTGACAACGGCATGCTGCTGCACATCCACCGCGCCATGCACGCCGTGCTCGACCGCAACCCGCACCACGGCATCCACTTCCGCGTACTGACCAAAGTGCTGCGCTTGTCGGGTGGTGACCACCTGCACTCCGGCACCGTGGTGGGCAAGCTCGAAGGCGACCGCGCCTCCACCTTGGGCTGGATCGACATCATGCGCGACGACTTCATCAAGGAAGACCGCAGCCGCGGCATCTTCTTCGACCAAGACTTCGGCTCCATGCCCGGCGTCTTGCCCGTGGCCTCTGGTGGTATCCACGTCTGGCACATGCCCGCACTGGTCAACATCTTTGGTGACGACTCGGTCTTGCAGTTTGGCGGTGGCACTTTGGGTCACCCTTGGGGCAACGCCGCCGGCGCTGCCGCCAACCGTGTGGCCTTGGAAGCTTGCGTCAAAGCACGCAACGAAGGCGTGGCTGTTGAAAAAGAAGGCAAGGCTGTGCTGAGCGATGCCGCCAAGCACTCGCCCGAACTGAAGATCGCCATGGAAACCTGGAAAGAGATCAAGTTCGAATTCGACACCGTCGACAAGCTCGACATCGCCCACAAGTAACCCCCGAAACACAGTCAAGGACACACACCATGAGCATGCAAGACTACAACTCCCGCTTGTCCGATCCGGCCAGCCGCAAGTTCGAGACCTTCTCTTACCTGCCCGCGATGACCAAGGAAGAGATCCGCAAACAGGTGGAATACCTGGTCAAAAAAGGCCTGAACCCCGCCATCGAACACACCGAACCCCAGTACCTGATGGACTCCTACTGGTACATGTGGAAGCTGCCCATGTTCGGTGAAACCGACGTGGACAAGGTGCTGGCCGAATGCGAAGCCTGCCGCCAAGCCAACCCGGACAACCACATCCGTTTGATCGGCTACAACAACTTCACGCAGTCGCAAGGCGCGTCGATGGTGATCTTCCGCGGAAAAACCGTGTAAGTCCCCCCTTTGGAGCCTGCACCGCCATCCGTGGTGCAGGGTTCAATGTCAAGGTGCCGCTGAAACAAGCGCGCCTTGCCATTGAATGGCATCGGGCACTGTCAGCCCTGACCTGTGGAGACCAACATGAGCGAAGCATTGGACGCCTACCGCGTCGCCCAAGAACCTTATTACCGCCCTGTGGCCGACGAGGTCGAGCTGTTCGAAGCCGCCTACTCGGTGCGCATGCCCATGATGCTCAAAGGCCCCACCGGCTGCGGCAAAACCCGCTTTGTCGAGCACATGGCCTGGAAGCTGAACAAGCCCCTGATCACCGTGGCCTGCAACGAGGACATGACCGCCAGCGACCTGGTGGGCCGCTTCTTGTTGGACGCCAACGGCACCCGCTGGCAAGACGGTCCTTTGGCCGTGGCCGCCCGCCATGGTGCGATTTGTTACCTCGATGAAGTCGTCGAGGCGCGTCAAGACACCACCGTGGTCATCCACCCCTTGACCGACAACCGCCGTGTTTTGCCCTTGGAAAAGAAGGGCGAGCTGGTGCAAGCCCACCCCGATTTTCAGATCGTTATCTCGTACAACCCTGGCTACCAAAGCCTGATGAAAGACCTCAAGCAGTCGACCAAACAACGTTTTGGTGCGCTGGACTTCAACTACCCCGAACACGACATCGAAACCGAAATCGTCGCGCACGAAACCGGTGTCAGCGCCGACGTGGCCGCCAAGCTGGTGGGCATTGCCGAGCGGGCGCGCAACCTCAAAGGCCATGGTCTGGATGAAGGCATTTCCACCCGCATGTTGATTTACGCGGGCAGCCTGATCGCCCAAGGCGTGGCGGCACAAGCCGCTTGCCGTGTGGCCTTGGTGCGCCCGATCACGGACGACCCCGACATGCGCGACGCCTTGGACGCCGCTGTTTCCACGTTCTTCTGACGCAGGCACCCCCATGTCGGTGCAGCTTCAAGACCACGCCGAGTGGGTCGAGCAACTCGACCCGGCTTCGGTGGATAGGCTCACACACACCTGGCCCGAGGCCACCAAGGTGTTTTCTGCCCGCGGGCTCGACAACTACGTCAAAGGTGCTGCGGCCTTGCGCGGTTTGGGCCGTGGCCATGCCTTGGTCAACGCTTGGATCGAAGGCGCACCGCAAGTGGCCAAAGAAATTGGCGAGGATGTGGTCGGCGAATTGGCCACCACTGCCTTGGTCTTGGCGTCCAAAACCTCGGGTGCGGTGATCGAGTTGGTGCTGGCCACCGCACCGACCGCGGCCAAGCGATTGGCTGACGCGGCGCTGTTCATGCAGTACCTGCAGTTTCTCAATACTTTGGTGGCGCAAGCCCCGCGCGGTTTGCGGCCCATGTTGGGGCAGCTCGATGCGCTGTTGGGCCAGCTGACTTTGGGGGGCTTGCGCCGCTGGGCCACCTGGGGTGCACAAGCCCACCGCACAGAGTACGAGGCCCAAATCGCTTATTTCGGTTTGCAGTCCAAAGAGTCTTTGGCCATGCTGCAACAAGAGCGCAAAGGTACTTTGTTGGTCGATGTGCAGCGGCGCATCAACATGTACCTGCGTGCCTTGTGGGGCCGCGACTTTTTCATGCGCCCCACCGCCGGTGACTTTGAAAACCGGGAAGGCTTGCGCCCCTTCATCGAGGACTATTTCATCCACTTGCCCGACGCCTTGGACGCCGTGCAGGGCAATGATGGGCTGGTGGACGCCACCCAGCTTTATCGCGCGGCTTGCGCCCACGCCGCAGCCCATGTGGTGTTCACACGCCAAGCGATCTCGGCCGAATCGCTCAACCCGTGGCAGATGGCCATGGTGGCCTTGGCCGAAGACGCGCGGGTGGAAGCCTTGGCGGTGGCGCGTTTTCCCGGCATGCGGCCTTTGTGGGCGCAGTTGCACACCACCCCCGCCACGCAGCAAACCACAGCGGGGGACTGGTTGGCCCGCATGGCGCGGGCGTGGATCGACCCCACGTATGACGACGATCACCCTTGGATTGCCCAAGGCCGTGCCTTGATGGCCGAAGCCATGCCACGCCTGCTGGCACAGCCCCACGACAACAGCGAATCGTGGGCCATGGGTGTGCAGTTGGCACACAGCTACCGCGAGCTCACCCAAGGCCCCGCCTTCGCCCCCCGAACCGATGGCCAGGCGGCCGTCTACCGCGACGACAACCGTTACTTTTGGGCCTTTGATGGCTACGACTTTGAGCGTTCGGTCGCCGCGGGTTACGAGCCGCCTCAACAGGTGCGCAAGCAAGTCAACCTGATGGAATTCGTCAACGAGCTGGAAGTGGAGGGTGCGGGCGACGACGCGCAAGAGGTCTGGGTGCTGGGCACCGAGTTGTTCCCTTATGAAGACCTGGGCGTGTCCTTCAACGACAGCGAAGGTCGCGACCCGGTGCTGCCGCCCGTGCATTACGCCGAGTGGGACCACATGATCCAGCTCGAGCGTCCCGCTTGGGCCACGGTGCAAGAGCGTCGGCCCAAAGCGGGCGACCCGACGCTGATCGATGGCATCTTGAGCGAGCACCGCCGATTGATCGGCCGCATGAAATTCATTTTGGATGCCATGCAGCCCCAAGGGGTGCAGCGCATCCGCAAGCTCGAAGATGGCGACGAGATCGACCTCAACGCTGCGCTGGCTTCGGTGATCGAGATGCGCATGGGCCGTCAGCCCGACCCGCGCATCATGATGCGCAGCGTGCGCAAAACCCGCGACATCTCGGTGCTGGTCTTGCTTGACCTGTCGCACTCCACGAACGACAAGGTGGCGGGTCAAGAGCACACCGTGTTGGACCTGACCCGCTCGGCCTGTGCTTTGCTGGCCGATGCGATTCAAAAGGTGGGCGACCCGTTTGCGATCCACGGTTTTTGCTCAGACGGCCGCCACGATGTGAACTACTGGCGCTTCAAAGATTTTGATCAGCCCTACGATGAGTTTGCCAAGGCCCGTTTGGCGGGCATGCAAGGTCAGTTGTCCACCCGCATGGGTGCGGCTATTCGGCACGCCACGGCCGCGCTCAAAGCCCAGCGCAGCAGCAAAAAACTCTTGCTCGTCATCACCGACGGCGAGCCCGCCGATGTGGATGTGCGCGACCCGCAGTACCTGCGCCACGACACCAAAAAAGCCGTCGAGGCGGCCGCTCGAAACGGTGTGACCACCTATTGCATGAGCTTGGACCCCCGCGCCGACCAATACGTCAGCCGCATTTTTGGCGAACGCCATTACCTGGTGGTCGACAAGGTCGAGCGCCTGCCCGAAAAACTCCCCGTCCTGTATGCTGGACTGACCCGTTAACCAGGACACCCCCATGAGCATGATCCACAGCCGCCAGCAAACCTACGCCGGCATCGACCACGAAGAACACCACGGCATGAGCATGACCGGGCGCATCATCCGCGACGCTTGGGTGTTTGGTTTGTTGCCCGAAGGCGATGGCTTTGCCGGCAAACACGCGGGCGAGTTGCAAAACCTGTTTGAAGCGGTGCACACCGCTTGGGAACCTTACGGTCAGCTGCCCAGCCGCTTGCCGCCTGAGCTGGCGGCCAAACACGCCCGCATCCACGACGAGGCCCTGCAGCGCGCCAAAGGCATGGGCTGGGATGCCGAGCTGGGCGACGACGACTGAGGTCGTGTGGCGACAGGGCCCTTTTGCGCGAAGCGCTCAGCGCCCTGTTTTGCTCGAACCCCATTGGTCCATCAGCCTTTGGTCGCTGGCGCTTTCGGCTTCGACGCTGTCTTTGGGCAGCTGGCGCAGGCAGTCGGCCAGCGCTTGCGGGTCCAGTGGGGCGGTCGGTGTGGGGGCCGCCACCACTTGGGGCGATTTGCCGTCCCAAGCAAAAGGGTTTCGGAACACGGGCGGCTCGGGCAGGCAGTCGTCTCTGTAAATGGGCGGCCCGTCGTTTGCAAAAGGTGAAAACGAAATCGTCTTGTCAAAAATCAACGGTTGGCCCGTGGGGGTGGGCGGCAGCGGCGGCATGTTTTGAATGGCTTGGCGGGCGAGTTGTTCGGCCTTGGCCGAGGTGGTCCACAGCGTTTGCACTTGCGTCAAGCGGCCATCAGGGGCGATCTCGATGCGAAAGCGCACCACGCCCTGGACGGGGCCCTCAACAGCGGTGCCCATCATGCTGCGCACTTGCTGGCCCCAGCTGTAGCGGTAGCCCTTGCTGTTTTTGTTCGTGTAGTTCGCGGCAAAAGCCCATTCTTCGGCGGTGGGTGGCGGGGGCGCGGCCAGGCTGGCGCGGGGGCGATCGGGTGAGGGCGCTGGGGTCGGAGCCGGCAAGGCAGTGTCGGGCGGGGGCACCGTGACGGGTGCAGTGATGGGTGTTGAGGGTTGCGCTGATGGCGGTTCAGGCTGTGGCTGGCGCGGCGGCGGGATCAGTTCCAAAAAGACGATTTTTTCAACGGCTTGCGGCGCTTGCGGTGGGCTGCCGTGTTGGAACGGGTAGCCACTGGCCAGCAGCCAAACGGCTGCATGCAAAGCCAGCGTGAGCAACAGCGCGATGAAGTTTTTGTCTCTGGACATGTGCGCCGAGGCGTTTGTTGGCGGTCTTGCCACCGTTCGGCGACAATATTCGTTTTGACTGATATTACCTGACGAAGTGGAGACACCCATGCGCTTTCGCATCCTCGCTCTGACTGCCGCTACCGCTGGCAGCTTGCTGCTGGCCCCAGCGGCCCACGCCGACAACAAGGCCATTGCCACCGACGAGATGGAGGCCTATCTGGAGTTTGTGGACTACGGCGGCGGGGTGATTTTTGCCGAGCAAATTCCCAAAGCAGAGTGGCCCAAGATGGTGGTGATCGATGCGCGTGACCCGGCGCAATTTGCCAAGGGGCACATTCCTGGCGCGGTCAACATGGACTGGCGACAGGTGCTGGCCAAGCGCAACACCATCCCCAAAAACAAGCCTGTGCTCATTTATTGCAACACCGGGTCGCTGTCGGCCCAGGCCGGTTTTGCCCTGCGGGTCGCAGGCTGGGAGAACGTGCGTATCTTGCAAGGCGGCATGGCAGAGTGGCAGGCCAAGGGCGGTTTTGATGCGGCGGCCAAAGCCGCAGGGCCAGCCAAGCATTGAGGCCTGTGGTTTTGGGCCAAGCATGGATAAGACCTTGAGGGATTGCGATGGATCAATTTTGTCGATTTCACGACCGCAATTGTCACTATGCCATTCATTGCGATAACTCATGCCCAATACCTTCAGGGGTATGTACAGTTGACCCTGTCGATTGAATAAATCTCTCGATTTCGAAAACCGATAGTCAACCTCAAAGGAAACCCGCCATGTCCATGCCCCTCATCAACGAAGCCGCTCCCGCCTTCAGCGCCAACACCACCCACGGCCCCCGAAGCCTCGCCGATTACAAAGGCAAGTGGCTCATCTTGTTCTCGCACCCTGCCGACTTCACGCCTGTGTGCACCACCGAATTCATCGGTTTTGCCAAGCGTGCCGAGTTGTTCAAGAGCATGAACTGCGAATTGCTCGGCTTGTCGATCGACAGCATCTACTCGCACTTGGCCTGGATGCAAAGCATTCAGAACAACTTTGGTGTGGAGATTCCCTTCCCCATCATCGACGACATCAAGATGGAAGTGGCCCAAGCCTACGGCATGATCCACCCCGGCGCTGCAGATACCCAAGCCGTGCGTGCCACCTTCTTCATTGACCCCGAAGGCAAGCTGCGCGCCATGGTGTACTACCCCATGAGCAACGGCCGCTCGATCGAAGAGTTTGTGCGTTTGTTGCAAGCCATGCAGACCAGCGATGCCCACAAGATCGCCACCCCCGAGGGCTGGACGCCCGGTTGCGACGTGATCGTGCCACCACCCAAAACCCCCGAAGCCATTGCCAAGCGCAAAGGCGAGGGTTATGCCATGAAGGACTGGTATTTCTCGACCAAGTCCCTCTAAGTTGAAGGCTTGCCCCCTTGCCGCACAGCGGCAAGGGGTGCCAAGGACCTTTGTTGTTCCACTGCCAAGGAAGTCACCATGAGTTCAGCCCACATGCACATCGAATCGTTTTTTGATCCGGCCACGTTCACCTTCAGCCACATCCTGGCCGACCTGAGCACTCGGCAGTGCGCCTTGATCGACAGCGTGCTGGACTACGACCCCAAGTCGGGCCGCACCCACACCGCCAGCGCCGACCAGTTGGTGGCGCGTGTGAAGGCGCTGGACCTGCGTGTGTTGTGGATTTTGGAGACGCATGTGCACGCTGACCATTTGTCGGCCGCGCCCTATTTGCAAAAGCAGTTGGGCGGCCAATTGGCCATTGGTTCGCACATCACCACGGTGCAAAACGTGTTTGGCAAACTGTTCAACGCGGGCACCGAATTTGCCCGCGACGGCAGCCAGTTCGACCGTTTGCTGAATGACGGCGAAACATTTCAGATTGGTGCTTTGCAGGCCCAGGCCCTGCACACCCCCGGCCACACCCCGGCGTGCATGACCTATGTGGTCACAGATGCCAGTGTCGATCCTGCGCGGCAGGTGGCTTTTGTGGGCGACACCTTGTTCATGCCCGACTACGGCACGGCGCGCTGCGACTTCCCTGGGGGCAGTGCCAGCGTGTTGTTCCAGTCGATCCAAAAAGTGCTCAGCTTGCCGGACAACACCGAGCTGTTCATGTGCCATGACTACCCGCCCGAGACCCGCCAGCCCCAGTGCGTGACCACCGTGGCCGAGCAGAAAAAGGCCAATGTGCATGTGCACCAAGGCGTGAGTGAGGCCGAGTTTGTGGCCATGCGCGAAAAGCGCGATGCCACTTTGTCCATGCCCGTGTTGATCTTGCCTTCGGTACAAATCAACATGCGTGCTGGCCACATGCCACCGCCCGAAGACAACGGCCAGCGTTACCTGAAGATTCCGGTGGACGCTTTGTGAGTTCGGCACTTGAGCGCTGGTTCCCCATTCTGGATTGGGGGCGGCGCTACAACCGTTCGTTGTTGACGGCCGATGGCGTGGCCGCTGTGGTGGTGACGCTGATGCTGATTCCGCAAAGCCTGGCTTATGCGCTGTTGGCGGGCTTGCCCGCGCAGGCGGGCCTGTACGCCAGCATGGCCCCCTTGGTGCTGTACGCCCTGATGGGCAGCAGCGGCACCTTGGCCGTGGGGCCTGCGGCGGTGACCTCGCTCATGACGGCGGCCAGTGTGGGCGCGGTGGCGGCGCAAGGCAGCGTGGCTTACACCGAGGCGGCTTTGATGCTGGCCCTGCTCAGCGGGGCCATCATGCTGGTGATGGGCGCGGCGCGGTTGGGCTATTTGGCCAACTTTTTGAGCCACCCGGTCATCTCGGGCTTTGTCTCGGCGTCGGGTTTGCTGATCGCGGCCAGCCAGCTCAAACATTTGTTGGGCGTGCCGCTGCAGGGTGACAACTTGCTGCAACTGCTGCCGCAGCTGTGGCAAAACTTGCCCAGCCTGCATGTGCCCACCACTGCGATGGGTCTGGGGGCTTTGGCTTTGCTGCTGCTGGTGCGCCGTCAGCTCAAGCCCTGGCTCAAGCGCTTGGGGGTCTTGGCGGGTGCGGCCGATTTGGCGGCCAAGGCGGCCCCGGTGGCGGTGCTGCTCTTGAGCATTGCCTTGTCAGCCGTGTGGCAGTTGGCCGAGCAGGGCGTGCGGGTGGTGGGCACGGTGCCGCAAGGCTTGCCGCCGCTCACACTGCCGGGTGGATCGATAGATGGGTGGGCCGCCCCATGGGCGCTGGCCCAGGCTTTGTGGGTGCCTGCTTTGTTGATCTCTTTGGTGGGCTTTGTGGAGTCGGTGTCGGTGGGGCAGTCCTTGGCGGCCAAGCGGCGCGAACGCATCGACCCCGATGCCGAGTTGCGTGCGCTGGGCCTGAGCAATTTGGGGGCAGGCCTGTCTGGTGGCTTTCCGGTCACGGGCGGATTTTCGCGTTCGGTGGTCAATTTTGATGCGGGTGCACGCACGCCTGCCGCAGGCATCTACACCGCTGTCGGGCTGGCGCTGGCGGCTTTGTTCTTGACGCCTTGGCTCTTCCATTTGCCCCAAGCCACCTTGGCCGCCACCATCATGGTGGCCGTGCTCACCTTGGTCGATGTCGGGGTGTTTGCTCGCACCTGGCATTACGCCAAGGCCGATTTCATTGCCTTGCTCCTGACCTTTGGCCTGACCTTGGCGGTGGGTGTAGAGGCGGGGTTGATCGCGGGCGTGAGCGCCTCGGTGCTGTTGCTGCTGTACCGCACCAGCCGCCCGCACATCGCGGTGGTGGGGCAGGTGCCGGGCACGGAGCATTACCGCAATGTGCTGCGTCACGCCGTGCTGGAGCAGCCGGGCATTTTGGGTCTGCGCGTGGACGAAAGCCTGTACTTTGCCAACGCCCGTTTCCTTGAAGACACCATCGCGGCCCAGGTGGCCATGCGCTCAGGTGTACGGCATGTGGTGCTGCAATGCTCGGCGGTCAACGACATTGACGCCAGCGCACTCGAAAGCCTGGAAACCATCAACGCCCGCTTGCAGGCTTCAGGTGTGCAGCTGCACCTGTCCGAGGTCAAGGGCCCCGTGCACGACCGGTTGAAGCGCAGCCATTTGCTGGCGGAGTTGAGTGGTGAGGTGTTCCTGACGCACCATCAAGCGGTGCAGGCCTTGTCGCATTAGCCTTCCAGGGCGATGGCACTCCCCAGCGGCGGTTCAACCACCCGCTCAAGCGCCTGGGTTGAATCGCCGCGGCTCAGCCCTCACTGCGCAGTTTGTCGTGGATGCGCTTGTTGGTGCGCCACACCAACCACAGCACCAGGGGCACAAAAGCGCCTGCGGCCATTTCGGGGTGGATGGGCAGGCCAGCGGCTTTGGCGGCTTTGCCGAGGTACAGCAAGAGGCTGATGACGTAGTACGAGATGGCCGCGATCGACAGGCCTTCCACCGTGGTTTGCAAGCGCAGCTGCAGCTCTTGGCCTTTGGTGAGCTTGGCCAACAGCTGGCTGTTTTGTTCTTCGGTCGCGATGTCCACGCGCGTGCGCAGCAAGGCGCTGGTGCGGCTGATGCGCTCGGACAAGTCGGACAGGCGCTTTGCCGTGGCGGCCACGGTGGCCATGGCGGGCGACAAACGCCGCTGCATGAATTCACCGATGGTCTGCGTGCCGCTGATGGGCGACTCGCGCAGCTCGGCAATGCGCTCGCGCACCAGCTTGTCGTAGGCGGCGGTGGCGGCAAAGCGAAACGCGTGTTCGGCGGTGATGAGTTCGACCGAGGCGGCCAGACCGATCAGGCGGTCGAGCATGGTCTGGTCTTGCGCGGCCTTGTTTTGCAAGGCGGCCGTGATGTCGGCCAGTTCGCGTCCGGCCTGGCCCAGTTGCGTGCCCACGGCTTTGGCCACAGGCAAACCGCGCAGGGCCATCAGGCGGTAGGTTTCCAGCTCCAGCAGGCGCTGCGAGATACGACCGCCCCGTGTGTCGCTGGTGGATTCGGGGGCCAGCACCAAGATGCGTTCAAAACCGCTGGGGCGCAAATGGAAGTCGGTCACCACCAGCGAGTGCGCGGGGTTGCCCATGCGCGAGGCCACCACCGTGTGTTCGCCAAACCAGTTCCGCGCTTTGCTCAAGGATTGTTGGGGGTCGCTCAGGTCGTCGTGCAGCATGATGAGCTTGACCGCCGCGAAGGTGCGCCCGGGAATGGCGGCCAGCCAACCGTCGGGCAAGGCCAAAAAGGACAGCAGTTCCGGGTCCTGGGCGTCCAGGCCCGCGTCTTGCGGCAGCGGCTGTACCAGCGAGTAGCGGGTGAATTCGGTGTGCCGCTCCCACTTGAGCGTGTAGGCCCCTAAGCGCAAGCGCACAAAGTTGCCTTGCATGTCCTCGAGCTTCAAATCGGGTTGAAGGCGCTGGAGGTGCTCCCATTCCTGCTCGCGGCTGACCCCGTTGTTGAACACACCCACCAAGACGATGAAGGCTGGCAAGCGGATGCGGGCGCTGGGGCGGGCATGGACCTCGTTGTGCAGCGCAATGCGCAAGGGGTCGTCAACAGGCAGGGTGTTCATGGGGGTGCTCTGGTGGGCTGGGCGGACTCGGGCATTCATTCTAGCGAGGGGGGCGTCTGCCAAGGCGCAGCATGGGCTGTGCCTTCTTGACGAGCCCGGGGCAGATCCTGACGTCTTGGCCCCCGCAATCTTGCGTCTGGCGCGGGGCCTTTGACGTGCGACATTAAAGGATTGCTTAATTAATTGATTGGCAATATTGAATTGTCCTGAGCCTCAGACCTTCTTAAAGTGGAGTCCTTCTTTCCCACGTAGGGCTTACCCCATGCTGCAAGCACTGATCTTTGATGTCGACGGCACCTTGGCCGACACTGAAATGGCGCATTTGGCGGCGTTCAACCAGGCTTTCGCCGAGATGGGGCTGGACTGGCGTTGGGATGTGCCGCTGTACACCCGCTTGTTGGCCGTCTCAGGCGGCAAAGAGCGCATCAAGGCGTATTGGCAAACCCTGGGGACCCAGCCCAAGGACATCACGGGTGCGGGCATGCAGGAGACGATTGACCACCTGCACGAGATCAAGACCGCCGCTTACGAGCAAGCCGTGCAAGACGGTGCGGTGCAGATGCGCCCCGGGGTGCTGGCGCTGCTGTCAGCGGCCAGTGCGGCGGGGCTCAGGCTGGCCATTGCCACCACCACCTCGCCCGTCAACATCGCGGCTTTGCTGCGACAGGCCATCGGTCCAGATTGGAAGTTGAATTTCTCGGTCATCGAAGACGCTTCGACCGCGCCGCGCAAAAAACCCGATCCGATGGTCTACCAGCAAACCCTCTCACGCCTGGGTTTGGCGCCAGAACATTGCTTGGCGTTTGAAGATTCCGAAAACGGTCTTCGAGCCGCCATGGCCGCGGGTCTGTCCACCATCATCACCCCCAACGATTTCACCGCCGAACACGATTTCAAAGGCGCATTGCGCCTCTGCCCCAGCCTCGATGGCGTGGGGCTGGCGCAGTTGCGTGAATGGCACCAATCCGCTTTCAAGGCCACCGCATGAGCACCGTCCGCATTGCCCCCTCCATCTTGTCCGCCGACTTTGCCCGTCTGGGCGAAGAGGTCCGCGCCATTGAAGCCGCTGGCGCGGACTGGGTGCACTTTGACGTGATGGACAACCATTACGTGCCCAACCTCACCATTGGCCCGCTGGTGTGCGAGGCGATCCGCCCGCATGTCCAGATCCCGATCGATGTGCATTTGATGGTCGAACCGGTGGACGCCTTGGTGCCTTTGTTTGCCAAGGCGGGGGCCAACATCATCACCTTTCACCCCGAAGCCAGCCGCCATGTGGACCGCACTTTGCAAATGATCCGTGACCACGGCTGCAAAGCGGGCCTGGTGTTCAACCCCGCCACCCCGCTGGAGTGGATGGACCATGTGATGGACCGCTTGGACGTGGTCTTGCTCATGAGCGTCAACCCCGGTTTTGGTGGCCAGAAATTCATCCCCTCGACTTTGCCCAAGCTGCAAGCGGCCCGCCAGCGCATCAACACCCATGTGGCCCGAGGTGGTCAGTCCATCGTGCTGGAGGTGGACGGCGGCGTGAAGACCGACAACATCGCCCAGATCGTGGCGGCCGGTGCCGACACCTGCGTGGCGGGCAGCGCCGTGTTCGGTGCGCCCGACGCCGATGGGGGCTATCGGGGTGTGATGCAAGCCCTCAAGCAAGCCGCTGTGGCTTGAGTTGGATTCCGAATTCCAGAATTTTTAAAACTTCAGAGAGTGTTGACCCCATGTCCTTGAGCCCCCGCACCACACCCACCTTGACGCAGTACCTGATCGAAGAGCGTCGCCGTTTTCCCGATGCCAGTGGTGACTTCAATGCCCTGATTTTGGATGTGGCCATGGCCTGCAAAGCCATTGCCAAATCGGTCGCCTATGGCGCTTTGGCCGACATGTACGGCAACCACGCGGCCGATGCCGGTGGCAGCATCAACGTGCAAGGCGAGACTCAGAAAAAGCTGGACGTGGTGAGCAATGAACTGTTTATCCGCATGAACGAGTGGGGCGGCCACTTGGCGGGCATGGCCTCTGAAGAAATGGATTTGCCCTACGACATTCCAGCGCAACACCCCCGGGGCAAATACCTGCTGGTGTTTGATCCGCTGGATGGCTCCAGCAACATCGACGTGAACGTGTCGGTGGGCAGCATTTTCAGTGTGCTGCGTGCACCGGATGCCACCGCCGAAGGCGGGCCTTTGACCGAGGCTGATTTCTTCCAACCGGGAACCCGTCAGATTGCTGCCGGTTACGCCTTGTACGGCCCCACCACCATGCTGGTGCTGAGCGTGGGCAATGGCGTGGCTGGTTTCACACTCGACCCGGTGATGGGTGAGTTCATGTTGACCCACCCCGAATTGCGCGTGCCCGAAGACACCCAAGAGTTCGCCATCAACGCCTCCAACAGCCGCTTTTGGGAAGCCCCGGTCAAGCGCTATGTGGACGAATGCCTGGCCGGTAAAACCGGCCCGCGTGGCAAGGACTTCAACATGCGCTGGATCGCCTCCATGGTGGCCGAAGCCCACCGCATTCTGATGCGCGGTGGTGTGTTCATGTACCCCCGTGACACCAAAGATCCGAGCAAGCCCGGCCGCCTGCGCCTGCTGTACGAGGCCAATCCAGTCGGCTTCATCATGGAGCAAGCCGGAGGCCGCGCCAGCACGGGACAAGTCCCCATGTTGAGTGTGCAGCCCACCAGCTTGCACCAGCGAATTGGCCTGGTGTTTGGCTCCAAAAACGAGGTCGAGCGCATTGAGCGTTACCACGCCGAACCGTCCAAGCAAGACAGTTTTGCCCCGCTGTTTGCCGAACGCAGCCTGTTCCGCGACTGAGCCCGATTTCAAAACGATTGAAAAAACAACAAGGAGATTCCCATGTCTGAACGCCACCCCATCATCGCCATCACCGGTTCTTCGGGCGCAGGCACCTCAACGGTGACACGCACGTTCTCCAACATTTTCCGCCGCGAAGGCGTGAAAGCGGCCATCATCGAAGGCGACAGCTTTCACCGCTTTGACCGCAAAGAAATGAAGCAACGTGGCGCTGAAGCTGAAAAAGATGGCAACAAACATTTCAGCCACTTCAGTGAAGAGAACAACCTGTTTGGCGAGATTGAAAACCTGTTTCGCACCTACGGTGCCACAGGCCAAGGCAAGTCACGCAAATACCTGCACAACGCCGAAGAAGCTGCGCCTTACCAACAAGACCCCGGCACGTTCACGCCTTGGGAAGACCTGCCGAACGACACCAACATGCTGTTTTACGAAGGTTTGCACGGCGCCGTGGTCACGCCCGAGCACAACATCGCGCAGCACCCTGACTTGCGCGTGGGTGTGGTGCCCGTCATCAACTTGGAATGGATTCAGAAACTCTGGCGCGACAAGCATCAGCGCGGCTACAGCACAGAGGCCGTGACCGACACCATCTTGCGCCGCATGCCCGACTATGTGAACTACATCGTGCCGCAGTTTGAGCACACGCATGTCAACTTCCAACGAGTGCCTTTGGTCGACACCTCCAACCCTTTCATTTCTCGCGACATTCCATCGGCCGATGAAAGCGTGGTGGTGATCCGTTTTGCCAACCCCAAAGGCATCGACTTTCCCTACTTGCTCAACATGATCAACGACTCCTGGATGAGCCGTGCCAACACCATCGTGGTGCCCGGCGGCAAGATGGAAATTGCCATGCAACTCATCTTCACACCGTTCGTATGGCGAATGATGGAGCGCCGCAAACGCGCTCTGGGCCAGGCTTGAAGCGGGGTTAAAGCACCATGAACACCGCTGCAAATCACCCCACCCCCGAGATGGCCCGCCGCATGGCCAACGCCGTGCGCATGCTGGCCGTTGACGCCGTCGAAGCGGCCAAGTCGGGCCACCCCGGTGCCCCTATGGGCATGGCCGACATCGCCGAAGTGCTGTGGAACCGGCATCTGAAACATAACCCACTCAACCCGCAGTGGGCTGACCGTGACCGTTTTGTGTTGTCCAACGGCCACGGCTCCATGCTGATTTATGCCTTGCTGCACCTGACAGGCTACGACCTGCCCATGGACGAGTTGAAAAAGTTCCGCCAGCTGCACAGCAAGACCCCGGGCCACCCGGAAGTGGACATCACCCCTGGCGTGGAAACCACCACCGGCCCTCTGGGCCAGGGCATCACCAACGTCGTGGGCATGGCCTTGGCCGAAAAGATGTTGGCCGATGAATTCAACCGGGAGGAGGGTGGCCAGCGCCTGGACATCGTGGACCACATGACCTATGTGTTCCTGGGCGATGGCTGCCTGATGGAAGGCATCAGCCACGAGGCCTGTTCGCTGGCGGGCACTTTGCGCTTGTCCAAACTGGTGGCGCTGTACGACGACAACGGCATCTCGATCGACGGTCATGTGGAAGGCTGGTTCACCGACGACACGCCCAAGCGTTTTGAGGCCTATGGCTGGAACGTGATCGCCAAGGTGGACGGGCACGATCCGCAAGCGGTGAACGCCGCCATCGAAGCAGCCAAGGCGCAAGCCCACAGTGCGAATGGCAAACCCACACTGATCTGCTGCCAAACCGTGATCGGCATGGGCTCACCCAACAAAGCGGGCACGCACGATGTGCACGGCGCAGCGCTGGGCGCTGCCGAAATTGCCGCCACCCGCGAAGCGCTGAACTGGCCCTATGCCCCCTTTGAGGTGCCTGCCGATGTGGCCAGTGCTTGGGATGCCCGCGCCAGTGGCACACGAGCCGAAAGCCAATGGCGTGAGCGCTTTGCCGCCTACCAAAGCCGCTACCCGCAAGAGGCGGCTGAGTTTGAGCGCCGCATGAAAGGCGATTTGAGCGAGGCCTATGCCCAAGGCTTGGCAAAAGCCCTGGCCGCCATCGTGGCCAAGCCCGATGCCGTGGCCACCCGCAAAGCCAGCCAGAACGCGCTCGATGTGTTGGCCCCCTTGTTGCCCGAGTTTTTTGGCGGCAGCGCCGACCTCACGGGCTCCAACCTGACCAACTTCAAGACCTGTACCAAGGCCGGCCGCGACACCTGGGGCAACCACCTCTCGTATGGCGTGCGCGAATTTGGCATGGCCGCCATCATGAACGGCATGGCGCTGCACGGGGGTTACATCCCGTATGGCGGCACGTTCCTCACGTTCTCGGACTATTCGCGCAACGCCATCCGCATGGCCGCGCTCATGAAAAAGCGCGTGATCCATGTCTTCACGCACGACTCGATTGGCTTGGGCGAAGACGGCCCCACGCACCAAAGCGTGGAGCATGTGCCCAGCTTGCGCATCATCCCGGGGCTGGATGTGTGGCGGCCCGCCGATGGCTTGGAAACCGCCGTGGCCTGGGCCTGTGCGGTGGAGCGCCGCGACGGCCCGAGCGCCTTGGCGCTGTCGCGCCAGAACCTGCCGCAGCTGCTGACCGACGCCGCCGACGCGGCCAAGGTGCGCCAGGGTGGCTACATCCTGAGCGACATGCCGGGCGCCCAAGCCATCATCGTGGCCACAGGGTCCGAGACCTCTTTGGCCTTGAAAGCGCAGGCCGAACTGGCTACGCAAGGTGTGGCCACACGGGTGGTGTCCATGCCCTGCACCAATGTGTTTGACCGGCAAAGCGAGGCCTACCAGGACATGGTCTTGCCGCTGGGTTTGCCCACCGTGGCGGTGGAAGCCGCTCACCCCGACTTCTGGCGCAAATACGTGGGCCGCACGGGCATGGTGATCGGCATCGCCAGCTTTGGCGAATCGGCCCCGGCCCCGGCTTTGTACGCGCACTTTGGCATCACCAGCGAGCGCGTGTGTGAAGCCGTGCGCACCCTGGTGCACCGCCACGCCCACCGCCAAGCCCAAGCCCTGCCCGAGCACATCGTGCCCTCGGATAACTGAGTCGCGACCCCGTTGCAATGAGAGAAAAAATGCCAACACCACAAGCCTATTTCTTTGACCTCGACGGTACCTTGGTCGAAACCGCGCCCGAAATTGCCGACGCTGTGAACGACACCTTGCGCTACTTCGATTGGCCCGAGGTATCGCAGCAGCAAGTCAACGACTGGATCGGTCACGGCACCAAAGAGCTGCTGATCCAGGCGCTGGCCAGCGTCACCCAGACTCCAGTGGCCGCGGTGCGGCAAGGGGCCGATCTGAAGCAGGCGCTGCCGATCTTTGACCGTTACTACCAAGCCCGTTGTGGCACACGCAGTAACTTGTATCCACAGGTGCGCGAAGTGCTCGCGGCGCTGCGCGGGCGCGGCTGCAAGCTGGCGGTGGTGACCAACAAGGAAGGCCGCTACACCGACACCGTACTGCGGGTGCACGGGCTGCACGAAGCTTTCGACGTGGTGGTCAGTGGCGATTCCTTTCCGGTCAAAAAACCCGATCCCACCAGCGTGGTGGACTGCTTGAAGCGTTGGGACCTGAAGGCCACCCAAGCGCTGTTTGTGGGGGATTCGTCGATCGACGCGGCCACCGCCCGCAACGCGGGTGTGCCGGTCTGGTTGCTGCCTTATGGCTACAACATGGGTGAGTCGGTGCACGCCTGTGCGCCGGACCGCGTGATCGAGGATTTTTCGGCGCTGCTGTGATTTTGTAGGAGCCCACCCCGTGGGCGATGTGCGTGGCACACGCCCTTTAAACCATCACCCACAAGGCGAGCGCCTACAGAAATCGCACTGCCTGCACATTCGAAATTACTGTTTGAAGAATGAAAGAGACTGACATGAGCACAAAAATTGGCATCAATGGTTTTGGCCGTATTGGCCGCATGGTGTTCCGAGCGGCGGTGCAAAATTTTGACGACGTCGAGATCGTCGCCATCAATGACCTGCTGGAGCCCGAGTACCTGGCCTACATGCTGCAGTACGACAGTGTGCATGGCCGTTTTGACGGCGACGTGAGCGTTGAAGGCAATACCCTGGTCGTGAACGGTAAACGCATCCGCCTGACGCAAGAGCGCGACCCTGCGAATCTGAAGTGGAACGAGGTCGGCGCAGAGGTGGTGATCGAAGCCACAGGCTTGTTCCTCGACAAAGAAGGTGCGGGCAAGCACCTGGCTGCAGGGGCCAAAAAGGTGGTGATTTCGGCCCCGTCGAAAGACGACACGCCCATGTTTGTGTTTGGTGTGAACCACACCAGCTATGCGGGCCAAGCCATCATCAGCAATGCCAGTTGCACCACCAACGCATTGGCCCCTTTGGCCAAGGTGCTCAACGACAAATGGGGCATCCGGCGCGGCCTGATGACCACCGTGCACGCGGCCACCGCCACCCAAAAAACCGTGGACGGCCCGAGCAACAAGGACTGGCGTGGCGGGCGCGGCATTCTGGAAAACATCATCCCCAGCAGCACGGGCGCAGCCAAGGCCGTGGGTGTGGTGATTCCCGAGATCAAGGGCAAGCTCACGGGCGTGTCGGTGCGGGTGCCCACCAGCGATGTGTCGCTGGTCGACTTGACGGTGGAGTTGGCCACGCCCGCCACGTATGCCGAAATTTGCGCCGAAATGAAGACGCAAAGCCAGGGGGTTTTGAAGCGCGTGTTGGGTTACACCGAAGCCAAGGTGGTGTCCACGGATTTCCGGGGCGAGGTTTGCACCAGTGTGTTCGACGCCGAAGCGGGCATGGCGCTCGACAGCACCTTTGTGAAGCTGATGGCCTGGTACGACAACGAGTGGGGTTACTCCAACAAGTGCCTGGAAATGGCCCGCGTGGTGTCTGGTCAAGCAGGAGGTGCGCGATGAAAGTCTTGCGTTTTGCCGATGTGGCCAAAAGCGGCTTTGCCGAAAACCGCCGCGTGTTCATCCGCGCCGACCTGAACGTGCCGCAAGCCGACGACGGCAGGATCACCGAAGACACGCGCATCCGCGCCAGCGTGCCTTGCATTCAGATGGCTTTGGACGCCGGTGCGGCCGTGATGGTCACGAGCCATTTGGGCCGCCCCACCGAGGGCGAGTTCAAGCCCGAGGATTCGCTGGCTCCTGTGGCCAAGCGACTGAGCGAGTTGCTCGGCCGCGATGTCCCACTGGTGGCCAACTGGGTCGGTGGTGTGGACGTGCAGCCCGGCCAAGTGGTCTTGCTCGAGAACTGCCGCGTCAACAAGGGCGAGAAGAAAAACGACGAAGCCCTGTCGCGCCAAATGGCCGCGCTGTGCGACATCTATGTAAACGACGCCTTTGGTACCGCCCACCGCGCCGAGGGTACGACGCACGGCATCGCCCGCTTTGCGCCCATCGCCAGCGCCGGCCCTTTGCTGGCTGCTGAGATGGACGCGATCTCCAAGGCTTTGGCCGCGCCCAAACGCCCACTGATCGCCATCGTGGCCGGCTCCAAGGTGAGCACCAAGCTGACCATTTTGCAAAGCCTGGCCAAAAACGTGGACGGTTTGATCGTGGGTGGTGGCATCGCCAACACCTTCATGCTGGCCGCGGGCCTCAAGATTGGCAAGAGCCTGGCCGAGCCCGACTTGGTGGGCGAGGCCAAAGCCGTGATTGAGGCCATGAAGGCCCGGGGTGCCGAAGTGCCGATCCCGACCGATGTGGTGGTGGCCAAGACTTTCGCAGCCGATGCCGTGGCCACGGTGAAGAAAGCCACTGAGGTGGCCGACGACGACATGATTTTGGATATTGGCCCCGAGACCGCCGCCAAACTGGCCGCGCAGCTCAAGCAGGCAGGCACCATTGTGTGGAACGGCCCGGTGGGCGTGTTCGAATTTGCGGCTTTTGAAAACGGCACCAAAGTGATCGCCCAGGCGATTGCTGAATCCGACGCCTTCAGCATTGCGGGCGGTGGTGACACCTTGGCCGCGATTGCCAAGTACGGCATCGAGCAACAGCTGGGCTACATCTCCACAGGCGGTGGCGCGTTCCTTGAAATTCTGGAAGGCAAGACTTTGCCTGCCATCGAAATTTTGAGCGGTCGCGCTGCGGCGGAATGACCTTTTTTTAACTTTTTAATTTTTCAAGGAGCCCCTCATGGCATTGGTTTCATTGCGCCAGGTACTCGACCATGCGGCCGAGTTTGGTTACGGCATTCCCGCTTTCAACGTCAACAACCTCGAACAAGTACAGGCCATCATGGAAGCGGCGCAAGCCACGGGCAGCCCGGTCATCTTGCAGGCATCTGCAGGGGCCCGTAAGTACGCAGGTGAGGCCTATCTGCGCCACATGGTGTTAGCCGCCATCGAGACGCACCCTGACATTCCCGTTGTTTTGCACCAAGACCACGGCGCCACGCCCGCGCAGTGCCAGCAGTCCATCCGCTCGGGCTTTTCGAGCGTGATGATGGACGGCTCGCTCATGGCCGACGCCAAGACGCCTGCCAGCTACGAGTACAACGTGGGTGTGACGCAAAAGGTCTGCGAGATGGCCCACGCGGTGGGTGTGTCCGTCGAAGGCGAATTGGGTTGCCTGGGTTCTTTGGAGACCGGTGAAGCTGGCGAGGAGGACGGTGTGGGTGCTGAGGGCAAACTCAGCCACGATCAGATGCTGACCGACCCAGAACAGGCCAAGGATTTTGTGGCCCAAACTGGTGTGGATGCGCTGGCCATTGCGATTGGCACCAGCCATGGTGCTTACAAGTTCACCCGTCCACCCACAGGCGATATTTTGGCCATGGACCGCATTGCAGCCATCCATGCCGCCATTCCCAACACCCACTTGGTGATGCACGGCAGCTCGAGCGTGCCGCAAGAGTGGTTGCAGATCATTCGCCAATACGGCGGCGACATCAAGGAAACCTATGGCGTGCCGGTCGAAGAGATTGTGCGCGGCATCCAAAGCGGTGTGCGCAAGGTCAACATCGACACCGACATCCGCTTGGCCATGACCGGTGCCATGCGCCAGGTGTTTGCCCAGCAGCCCTCGGAGTTCGATCCACGCAAAGCCTTGGCGGCTGCCAAAAAGGCGGCAGCGGGCATCGTCAAAGCCCGCTTTGAAGCCTTTGGTTGCGCCGGTCAAGCCCAAAAAATCCGCCCTGTCAGCCTCGACGACATGGCCGCGCGTTACACGAATTGAGGCAGATCAAAGCCTATGAAGTGATTTCTTCTATGGTTGAGGCATTGTGGTTTAGGGTGTGTTTGGTACATACACCCTGATTGGGGGCTCTGTCACAGGAGCCCCCTTTTTTTCAACCTCCCCAATGCCGCCAGTTGCAAGTCAACCCAGGCGCTTGCGTGCCGTTAGGCCCAGCAGGCCCGACATGCCTTGGTGGCCCGTGCCTTCGGAAACCTCTGCCTCATAGGTGCGCAGGTCCAGGATATCCAGTTCGCCGAAGGCGTCCAGCATCAGGGCTTCGTCGTACAGGTGCGCCAATTTGCCAGGGCCGCCCGTGTTGAAGTCCAGTTGACGTGGCGTGTAGCCCTGAATGATCAGGGTGCCGCCGGGTTTGAGGCTGCCCAGCATGCGCGTGAAGATGACACTGCGTTCATCGGGCGTGGCGAACTGGAAAAAGATGCCCACTACGTTGTTGTAATGCTCAGGCCGCCAGTCAAAAGACTGCCAATCGCTGCACACAAAACTCACCTTCACTTGTCGGCTTTGGGCCAAGGCTTGGGCTTTGCGAATGGCGTTGTCCGAGAAATCAAAGGCATCGACCTGCAAGCCTTGCTCGGCCAGCCATACGCCGTTTCGGCCCTCGCCATCGGCCACCGCGAGCACGTTCCCGGGTGTCAGATGGGCCGCTTGAGACTCCAAATACGCGTTGGGCGCTTGGCCAAACACATAGTGTTCGGCGGCAAAGCGCTGGTTCCAAGTTTGTAGGGGATTGTTGAATGTGCTCATCGGGTGACTCCTTCAAACCCGAGAGGCTAGCAGAGCCTATAAGGCCATGTGCAACTGAAACACCGAGTTAGGGGCCTTGGGCACCAAGGGCGCTGTCAGGGGTTTGAACTTGAAGCGGTTGACCATGGGCGCTTCAATCGGGATGTCCATCGCTTGCAGCACCACAAAATCGGACAAAGCAGACTGACTCAAGGTGTCGATGATCACCCGCTCAAGTCCCCACTCGAAGTCAGCTGCTTCAAGCGGCAGCGATTCGCTGCTCTGCTGCGCCAAGGTGGGCTCGAACACGGCGGCAATGTCCCACATGGAAATCATCGCCAAGTCGCCCCTGATTTCGTAGCCGCCGCCCGGGCCTTTGCGTGACGACACGATCTGATGGTCTTTGAGGGGCTTGAGAATGCTTTCCAGGTTGGAGATCGACAGATGCAGGCGTCGGGCCAGCTCGGTGGTGGAGACGCGGCCCAGATTTTGTTGTGCAGCGATCAGCACGCACACATCCATGGCATTGATGGTTTTGTTGGAAATCATGTGTAAACCCTCCATGAGTAGGATTTTGCGATAAATAACTCCTCAAATATCTTAATTTTTAATCGAATAAGACATTTCGACATAAAATCTACGCAATACCTGAACAAAGAAAGATCTGTGTGCTCAACACCCCAAACGCTCAGTCACCGCTCTACCGCATCGGCGCCGTCTCCAAGGCTACCGAGGTTCCGGTCTCCACTTTGCGCATCTGGCAAACCCGTTATGGCGCCTTCACCCCGGTCAAGACGGAAGGCAACCAACGCTTGTTTGCCGAGCACGATGTGTCCAAGGCGCTTTTGCTCAAACAGCTGTCGGGAGCCGGGCATGGCATTGGCAGCATTGCTCGTTTGGATCTGGCGCAGCTGAGATTACTGTGTCATCCAGACCATCAGGCCCCGGCGTTGTTGGCTCCGGCCCAGCCCGTGTGTTTGGCGGTGGTGGGTTTGGGCCTGGCCAACCGCATCGAGTCGCATCAATTTGCCGCTGTTCTCAGCCAGCACCGCATCCAGGTCACCGACGTGATGGACGATCTGGCCGCCGCGCACCACGCGGCTTTGTCAGGCAAGCCGCAAGTGCTGCTCGTCCAGGTCAACTCGCTGCAGGACACGGTGTTCGAGTCGATCCAGGCGCTGATGCAGCGTCAGCCGTTTGCGCAGACCATCGTGCTGTACCACTTCGCGCCCGATAGGGTGGTGCAAACCATGAAGTTGGCCGGTTTGACGGTCCGGCGTAACCCGATCTCGGACAGCGAGTTGGCCGAGTTGTTGCAGTCGATTTTGTTCGTGGACCGCGACCGTGCCCAGGCCTATGGCCACCAGGGGGCGGTGATTGCCGGTCGTAAATATTCGGACGACACTTTGCGGCGCGTGGCCGGCATCTCGACCAACGTCTTGTGCGAGTGCCCCAAGCATGTGGCTGAGCTGATCGCGCAGTTGGCCAGTTTTGAGGCGTACAGCCAAGAGTGCCTGAACAAGAACAGCGAAGACGCGCACCTGCACTCGTATTTGCGCGCCATCTCCGGTTCGGCACGCAGCTTGTTCGAAAACGCGCTCGAAAAAATCGCACAGCATGAGGGCATTGATTTGCGTGAAGCCCAACACTGAGGCTGCCCGACTCGGGCAAAGTCCGCGGTGACCCCTGTCGTCAAGACGCATTTTGTTGATCCCAGTCAAAAGCGGCCTTGGCCTTCAGTCATAAACTGACATTTGTTCAGATGGATCCGGTGGTCCCCCAGCAAGCGGGATCGGTGGACCGTTTGTGGTCATGATCAGAAAGTGGGGCCCCGTGAGTGAAAAACTGATTTCGGTCACGCTGACCCAGCAGCACGATTACCGCTTTGACATCCGCTTTGACGACAACATGCCGGTGCTGACCAGCGATGAGCCAGCGCCTTTGGGCACAGGGCTGGGGCCCTCGCCAGTGCAGTTGCTGTGTGCCGCGGTGGGCAATTGCCTGAGTGATTCGCTGATGTTTGCATTGCGCAAATTCAAACAAGCACCCGAGCCTTTGCGCTGTGAAGTGCAAGCCGAAGTGGGACGCAATGCCGAAGGCCGCATGCGCGTGTTGAACATGGTGGCCACTTTGCACCTGGGTGTGCCAGCGGCCCAGCTGGAACAGCTTGAGCGGGTACTCGGTCAGTTTGAAGGTTTTTGCACCGTCACCCAAAGCGTGGGTCAGGGGATTCCCATTCAAGTGCGGGTGCTCGATGGCGATGGGCGGATGTTGACAGCCTGAAGGGGCCGCAAGGGGATGGGTGCCAGGTGAGGGTCTTGACGTCGCGTTCAGGTGGGCGTGAACACGGCGCGGTCACTGGAGGCTTGTTCGTACCGACGGGCGATGTTGCCGCACACCAAATCACACAGCGCATAAATAGAGGGGTCACTGACGCGGTAGAAAACGCTGACGCCACGGCTTTCTCGTTCCACCAATCCGTGCTGGGCCAGGTAAGACAGGTGGCGCGAGACGTTGGCTGCGGAATAGCCGCTGAGTTGGGCCAATTCGCCCACGCTGCGCTCTTGTTCGCGCAGCAAGTTCAGGATTTTCAGGCGCGTGGGCTCCGACAGCGCCTGGAAATAGGCAGCGATCTGGTCCAAGGCTTTGTCGGGCAGGTCTTTCATGGTGCGCTCCAATTTACAGTTTTTTTGTCTTGAATTGACGGCAGGCTTGAAAAGATTGTATCATTGCGTTAACAAGCAAATAAGCAATTACGCAAATTTGAAAATTAAACAGACTTTTGCCACTCAACGGTTTAACGGAGATGTTTCGATGAAAAGACGCTTGATCCTGGCTTCGGCCTTGGCCCTTTCTGCTGTGCACATGGCCCCTGTGTGGGCCAATGCAGACAGCGCCAAAACGATGGCAGTCACCGCCAACACGGCCGGTGCTGCCCAGGTCAGCCTGGACGCTGTGGTCGAGGCGGTGCGGCAAGCCACCTTGTCCGCTCAGGTAGCGGGAACCATCGTGGGCCTGAATGTCAAAGCCGGTGACCGCGTGAGCGCCGGGCAAGAGCTGTTGCGCATCGACGCCAGCGCTGCCCAGCAGCAGGTGGCGGGCAGCAGCGCCCAACTCGAAGCCGCACAAGCCAATCTGAATGTGGCCAGCAAAGAGCTTGATCGTCAAAAGCAACTCTTCCTAAAGCAATACATCAGCCAGGGTGCGCTCGACCGCGCCCAGGCCCAGTGGGAAGCGGCCCGCGCCCAGGTGCAGGCCCAGCAGGCCCAGACCCGCGCGGCGCAAACACAAACCGGTTTCTTCAGTGTGCGCGCCCCTTTCAATGGTGTGGTGTCCGATCTGGCCGTCACCTTGGGTGACATGGCCATGCCCGGCCGCCCCATGTTGACCATGCATGACCCCTCGGCTTTGCGCGTGAGCGCGGCTGTGCCTCAGTCGATGCTCAGTGGCGTGCGCAGCCAACTCGCGTCGGTGCGCTACGAGATCGCAGGCCACAGCGCCCAGCCGGTGAAGGCGGGCATAGCCCAGCTGCTGCCATCGGTGGACCCGGTCACGCACACCGCACAGCTGCGCCTGGCTTTGCCCGCTGGCATCGAGGGCCTGGTGCCGGGCATGTTTGCCCGCGTGTGGGTGTCCGGCGTTCAGGCTTCCAGCACCACCCAAAACACCAAGGCCGATCCGGTGGTGTTGCCCTTGTCGGCCATCGTGCGCCGCGCCGAAATGACGGGCGTGTACGTGATGGACGCACAAGGCAAACCCCGTTTGCGCCAGGTGCGTCTGGGCCGGGTGAATGGCCTGAACGTGGAAATTTTGTCGGGCGTGAGCACGGGCGAGCAAGTCGTCACCGACCCCGCCAACGTCATCACCAAACCTTGAAAGTAGCCCCATGAACGAGCCAAAAATGGGCATTTCGGGCCGCATCGCAGCGTCCTTCCAAAGCGCACAGATCACGCCCTTGCTGGCGCTGGTGGCTTTTTTGTTGGGCGTGTTTGCCGTCATGGTGACGCCCCGCGAAGAAGAGCCGCAAATCAACGTAACAATGGCCAACGTGATCGCGCCTTTCCCGGGTGCATCGGTGCGCGATGTCGAGCAAATGGTGGCGATTCCGGCCGAGCAGGTGCTGTCCAAAATTGCGGGCGTGGAACACGTGTACTCGGTCTCGCGCCCTGGCGTGGCGATCATGACGGTGCAGTTCAAGGTGGGCGTGCCGCGCACCGAGGCGCTGGTCAAGTTACACGACACGATCCGCGAAAACGCCGATTGGTTGCCGCGCAACTTGGGCTTGCCTGAACCGCTCATCAAGCCCAAGGGCATTGACGATGTGCCGATCGTGTCGCTCACGCTGCACGGGAAAAATGCGGATGTGAGCGCTTTTGATCTGGAACGCGTGGCGCACAGCATTGAAGCCGACATCAAGCGCGTGCCGGGCACCCGCGATGTGGTCACCATCGGTGGGCCGCGCCGTGCGGTGCTGGTCCAAATTGACCCGCAGCGCATGAACGGCTCGGGCGTCACCGTGCACGATTTGCGCATGGCTTTGCAGTCGGCCAACCTGGGGCTGCCGGTGGGCGAATTGTTGGGTGGCAACCAAAGCGTGGCCATCGAAGCCGGGCCGCACCTGTCGCAGGCCTCTGAAGTGGCCGACCTGGTGGTCCAGGTGGTGCAGGGCAAGCCGGTGTTTTTGAAAGACGTGGCCGATGTGCAGGACGGCCCCATGCCGGCTGCACGCTATGTCTGGCACGGCACAAACGAAAAAAATGGGGGAGAGGAATTCGCCGCCGTCACGCTGTCCATCACCAAAAAGTCGGGCGAAAACGCCATCGACGTGGCCAACGGCGTGAAAAGCCGTGTGGCCAAACTGCAAGGCACCGTGATCCCTGACAACGTGCAAGTGGTGGAGACGCGCAACTACGGCGAAAGCGCCAACGATAAAGCGCAAAAGCTGATCCAGAAACTGCTGTTTGCCACCGCGTCGGTGGTGGCACTGGTGTTCATGGCGCTGGGCCGCCGCGAGGCCGCTATTGTGGGGGTGGCTGTGATCTTGACGCTGACGGCTACGCTGTTCGCTTCATGGGCCTGGGGCTTCACGCTCAACCGCGTGTCGCTGTTTGCGTTGATTTTTTCCATCGGGATTTTGGTGGACGATGCCATCGTGGTGGTGGAAAACATCCACCGACACCAGCAGCTGTTCCCCGGGAAATCCTTGCGTGACATCATCCCCGGTGCGGTGGACGAAGTCGGCGGCCCCACCATCTTGGCCACCTTCACCGTGATCGCTGCGCTCTTGCCCATGGCGTTTGTGAGCGGCCTGATGGGCCCTTACATGAGCCCGATTCCGATCAATGCGAGCTTGGGCATGTTGCTGTCACTGGCCATTGCCTTTGTCATCACACCCTGGTTGGCGGGCATGTGGATGAAGCCTCTGACTGGTCATGCGCATGACGCGGCAGGAGGCCACACCGGCCTGAGCGCCAAACTCGAACCCCTGTTCGAAAAAGTTTTCAAGCCTTTGCTCAACCCCCAATCGGGCGGGCGCAACCGCAAGCTGTTGGGTCTGGGCATTGCCGGTTTGATTGCCTTGTCTTTGGTCTTGCCTGCGACCGGTTTGGTCATGCTCAAGATGCTGCCCTTTGACGACAAGTCGGAGTTCCAGGTGGTGGTGGACATGCCCGCAGGCACGCCTCTGGAAAAAACAGCGGCCGTCATGCGCGAGCTGGGTGGTCACTTGGCCACGGTGCCCGAGGTCACGCATTACCAGGCCTATGTCGGCACCGCTTCGCCCATCAACTTCAACGGCTTGGTGCGCCAGTACTACCTGCGTGCAGGCGCTGAGCTGGGGGACATCCAAGTTAACCTGGTGGGTAAATCCGATCGCAGCGACAAGAGCCATGTGATCGCTACCCGCGTGCGTCCGGCTTTGCAAGAGATCGGCCGCCGTCACGGGGCCAACGTCAAGGTGGTCGAGGTGCCTCCCGGCCCCCCTGTGATGTCGCCCATCGTGGCCGAAATTTATGGGCCTGACGCTGAAGGGCGTCGCCAAGTGTCCAAAGCCGTGCGTGCGGTGTTCGAGAAAACCGAAGGCGTGGTGGATGTGGACGAGAGCGCCATCGCCGATGCGCCGCGAAAAGTTTTGTTGGTGGACCGCCGCAAGGCCGCTGTCTTGGGCGTGTCGCAGCAAGCCATCGTGACCACCTTGCGAGCAGGCTTGGCGGGCGAAGACACCACCTATTTGTATGACGGCAGCAAATACCCGGTGCCTGCGTTGATCCAGTTGCCCGCGCATCTTCATGGCGACCTTGACGCCTTGTTACAGCTGGGCGTGAAAAGCGCCACGGGCAAAGTGGTGGCCATCCGCGAGTTGGTCACCGTGAGCGACACGCTGCGCGAGCAACCCATCGTCCACAAAAACATGCTGCCGGTGAACTTTGTCATGGCCGACATGGCAGGCAAGGTGGACAGTCCTTTGTATGGCCTGTTCAAAATGCGCGGCGACATGGCGCAGATCAAAGGTCCGGATGGTCAAAAGGTGGAGGAGTACTTCATCCACCAACCTGACGACGCTTGGCGTGGCTACAGCATCAAGTGGGATGGCGAGTCGCAGATCACCTACGAGACCTTCCGCGACATGGGTGCGGCTTACGGCGTGGGCCTGATCCTGATCTATTTGCTGGTCGTGGCGCAGTTTGGTTCTTACCTCACGCCGCTCATCATCATGGCGCCGATTCCTTTGACCATCATCGGGGTCATGCCGGGCCATGCACTGCTGCACGCGCAGTACACCGCCACCAGCATGATCGGCATGATCGCCCTGGCGGGCATCATCGTGCGCAACTCGATCTTGTTGGTGGACTTCATCAACCTGCAGGTGCTAAGCGGCATGGAATTTAGCCGCGCCATCGTGCAGTCGGCTATCACCCGTGCCCAGCCCATCATGCTCACGGGCCTGGCGGCCATGATCGGTGCCTTTTTCATTCTGGACGACCCGATCTTCAATGGCTTGGCCATCTCGCTGATCTTCGGCATCTTCGTATCCACCGTGCTGACGCTGGTCGTCATCCCGACTTTGTATTACGTGGCCTACCGCAAAAAGTACGGCGCTTGAAGTGTTTCTTTTTTTAAATCACAGGAGTAAATCACCATGAAATCTTGGCAAATCGTTCGTTTGGTCGCTGGCACCTTTGTGCTGTTGTCTTTGGCTTTGGGCGTGCAGGGCAGTCCCCTTTTTGTAAGCGAATGGTGGCTGGCGTTCACCGCCTTTGTGGGGGCCAACCTGCTGCAAAGCGCCCTCACCAAGTGGTGCCTGATGGAGTCCATCCTCGGCAAGCTGGGCGTTGAGCGCGGCTGATCAGAAAGCCAGCGCGCCATGACCCCCTCACGATTGAACCTCAAACGCCTGAGCGGTGCGCTGTTGGCCGCAGCGCTCTTCGTCCCTTCGGCGCAGGCGCTGGACCTGCTGCAAACCTGGGAGCAGGCACGCCAGCACGACCCGCAGATGCAGGTGGTGCAAGCCACCCGTTCTACGGTGCAAGCCTACGAAGCGCAGGCCCATTCGCTATGGCGACCTGTCGTGATGGGCAGCGCCACGGTGGGGGCCATGTCGTCTGAGACCCGCACCACAGGTGCGCAGTTTGCAGTCGGTGGTCAGCCGCCGATGCCCGGCAGTTTTGCCACCTCGGCCAGCGCAGCGTTGTCCACGCGCTGGTCTTTGCAAGCCAAGCAGCCCCTTTACAGCCCTGAGCGCCAAGCCCAGCAAGCGCAATTGCAGCACGCAGCAGGCGTGGCTGAATGGCGCGCCGATCTGGCCCAGCAGCAGTTCATGCTGCTCACGGTGCAGCGCTATTTCAACGTGTTGCTGGCCGAGCGCCAGTTGCAAGTTTTGAAAAGCCAACACGTTGCCGTGCAGCGCTCGCTGACCGAAGCCCAAGACCGTTTTGCGATCGGTGATTTGCCTGTGACCGACACGCACGAAGCGGCAGCCCGTGCCTCGGGCTTGCAAGCGCAGTGGCTGGCTGCCGACAGCGAGTTGCAAATGGCCCGCCAAGTATTGGCCGAATCCACCCGATTGCCCACCGAGACCCTGAAACCCCTGACGCCCAAAGCCGCTGAGTCTGCAGCCGCATCGCCGCCTTTGGACCAGGTGCTGGCCCAAGTGCGCGAAGCCAACACCGGTTTGCGCCTGAAAAAAGCCCAGTGGGATGTTGCCCGGCAAGAAGTGAAAAAGCACCAAGCCCGCGGCGGTATCACACTGGACCTGGTGGCCCAAGCCGGGCGTGACCGCTTGAGCGGCGACGGCGACTTTGGCCCTGCCAGCAACACGCAAAGCCAGCAGATGGTGGGCTTGAGCCTGAACGTGCCCTTGTACACCGGCGGTTACCGCAGCGCCAAACTGCAAGAAGCCGTGAGCGCGCAAGCGCAAGCCGAGGCCGAATACGAGTTGACCGTACAGCAAACCCAGCAGCAAGCCCGCTCGGTATGGTTGGCTTTGCAAACCGGGCCTGCCCGTTTGTCGGCACTGCAAGCCTCATGGAAAGCCAGCACTGCAAGACTGGACGCCACCCGCTTGGGCCGCCAAGTGGGTGACCGCACCACCTTGGATTTGCTGCAAGCCCAAAACGACGCGGCCCAGTCCGAACTGGGCTGGCTGCGCGCGCAGACCGAGTTGCTGCTGACCCGCTTGCAACTGGACGCCTTGACCGGTAGCCTCTCTGTGCAAAGCTTGCAGGGCCTGAACGCCCAGTTGGCACCCTGAAACCCATTGTTTGAACTTTAAGGATACACCATGAAAACAGCCCATGATCTGGTCCTGCAAGCCAAAGCCCATGTCCGCGAGATCGCCTTGCAAGACGCCGATGAAGCCATTCAGCAAGCCGATGTTTTGATGGATGTGCGCGAGGCCGATGAATTTGCCGCAGGCCATTTGCCCGGCGCGGTTCTGGTGCCCCGGGGCTTACTCGAGTTCAAGCTCAGCGGCACGCCCGCCTTGTCGGGCCGCGACCTGAAGGTGGTGTTGTACTGCAAGACCAGCGGCCGCGCAGCCTTGGCAGCGCAAACCATGCAAAGCATGGGCTACCTGAATGTTTCATCGATTGCGGGTGGTTTTGACGCTTGGGCCGCTGCTGGCAAAACGGTGGTCAAGCCCGAGCAGCCTGCCTTTGAGTGAGTCCTATGGCCGCGTTTTGGGGATGGCTTTGGGGCTCTGTGCAGCGGGCGCTCAGTAAAATCCCTGAGACTAAAGTTGAGCGGTTTTGCACAGAGCCGTCTTGATTTAGGTTAAATTAGCGTCTGGTTATATTTAAAACCCCTCACACGGAGCTCTCATGAAACTGATTTTTGCTGCTGTTGCCGTCTCTGCCCTGATGACAGCCCCCGCATTCGCCAACCCGGACTTGGCCAAGAAAAACGCCTGCATGGCCTGCCACGCCGTGGACAAGAAACTGGTGGGTCCTTCTTACCAGGACGTGGCCAAAAAATACGGCGGCCAAAAGGACGCAGCAGCCAATTTGGCCAAGAGCATCAAAGCCGGTGGTTCAGGCAAGTGGGGCCCTGTGCCCATGCCCGCTCAAGCGGCTTTGAGCGACGCCGACGCCCTGACGCTGGCCACCTGGATTCTGGCTGGTGCCAAGTAATTCAAGCCGTTGACAGGCTTGGTTGAAAACAGATGATTTAGAAAGCTCGATTGGTACTCGTGGCTTTTGTTTGCCGCTCAAAGGTCTGCCCTTGAGCGGCTTTTTTACGGGGAAATGGGTATGAACATTTGCAGAACAACCGTCTTGGCAGGGCTTTGCATTTTGGGAAGCAGTTTGGCCCATGCCCAACCCGCCATCTTCAAGGATGCCGACTACAAACTGGGTGAAAAACTCATCACCGAAAGCAAATGTGCGGCCTGTCACGTGGCCAAGGTGGGGGGCGACGGCAGCGCGATTTACAAGCCACAGGGGCGCATCAACACTGCCGCTTTTTTGCGCGGCATGGTGGAGCAGTGCAACACCGAGCTCAACCTGGGCATGTTTCCAGAGGACGTGACCTCGGTGGCGGCGGTGCTCAACCGGGATCACTACAAGTTCAAATGAAGCCTTAGGTCTTTGCCTTTTGGGGCGCTGACAAACACCCTGCTTTTTCAAAAGGCATGTTTACGGCTGGATTGAAGTCCATCGTCTACGACCTCCGACTGGGTTTTCATCAAAACAGCAGGACTGGAAACTCACATCAGGGTTTGTCCCGATCATGAAGCGAACCTCGTGTAATCCCTGATTCAGATTCATCGCTTATCGTATATATTCGAACTTCCGAATATATGAACCTAATGGTAAGGACAGCATGACAGTGGAAAAGGATGAGGTATTTGACAAAGCGGCAGATTTGTTTGCCGTGATGTCGACACCCATTCGGCTTCGCATCATCAGTGCGCTTTGCCAGGGTGAAAAAAACGTAGGGCAATTGCTCGAGAACATCGGTGTGGCCCAGCCCAACATGTCGCAGCACCTGAACATCCTGTTCCGGTCGGGGGTGTTGGGCAAGCGCCGTCAAGGCGCTCAGGTGTTTTATCGGATTGCGGATGACACTGTGGCGAGGGTTTGCCGTGCGGTATGCACGCAAGTGGCCATCGGTGCGGACATGAATGATCAACTCAACAAGGAGTTTGTGTGAACGCAGACAACATCAACTCAGGACGGGTGCAAAAAGCGCCTGAAAGCTTCCTGACCCCCAGTGGCATCAAGGAGGTCTTTGCAGAAGGCAAAAAAGGTCGCCGCGATTTCATTCGCAACGCCTTTGCGGCTGCGGCTGCTGGTGCGGCTGCACCCATGGCCATGGCCCAGAGCAACCCCGTGCCCACCGAAGGGGGTGACCCCAACATCCTGAACTTGCCCGAGCACACCACGGGTTTGGGGCAGGGTGTGGCCGTTGAAGGTTATGGCAAGCCCTCCAAGTTCGAAGCGAACTTGCAGCGCCGTCAAAGCCCTGGCCTGACACAAACCACACAAGCATCGGTGTCGTTCGCGCCACTGCAGTCCTTGTTTGGCATCGTCACGCCCAGCGGCCTGCACTTCGAGCGTCACCACCAAGGTTGGTGGGATATCGATCCGTCAAAGCACCGCTTCATGGTCAACGGCATGGTCAAAAAGAACATGGTCTTCACCATGGACGAGATCATGCGTTTGCCTTCTGTGTCGCGTTTCCACTTCATCGAGTGCGGTGCCAACACAGCGACCGAATGGGGTAATGTGGCGGTGCCCACTGTGCAGTACACGCACGGTATGTTGTCTTGCAGTGAGTTCACGGGCGTTCCCTTGATCACCTTGCTGGAGTTGGCGGGTGCTGACCTCAAAAACGGCAAGTTCGTTTTGGCCGAAGGTGGCGACGGCTCTTCCATGACCCGCACCATCCCCATGAGCCTGATCACCTCGGGGGAGGTCATCGTGGCCTATGGACAAAACGGGGAAATGTTGCGCCCCGAAAACGGCTACCCCCTTCGTTTGGTGGTGCCTGGCGTGCAAGGTGTGAGCTGGGTCAAGTACCTGCGCCGCATCGAAGTGGGCGACAAGCCCTATGCCGCCAAAGACGAGGCCATTCACTACATCGATTTGCAACCCAGCGGGCTGCACCGCCAGTACACCAATTTGCAGGAAATCAAGAGTGTGGTCACCACGCCTTCGGGTGGTCAGGTTTTGCTCGACAAGGGCTTTTACAACATCACCGGCCTGGCTTGGTCGGGCAAAGGCAAGGTCAAGCGCGTGGATGTTTCCACCGATGGCGGTCGCAACTGGCGTCAGGCACGCCTAGAGACGCCAGTTCTGTCCAAAGCCTTAACCCGTTTCAATCTGGATTGGGTCTGGGACGGCAAGCCCGCCATCATCCAAAGTCGTGCACAAGACGAAACAGGCCATCT
This sequence comes from Limnohabitans sp. 2KL-51, assembly GCF_003063645.1. Taxonomy (GTDB): domain Bacteria; phylum Pseudomonadota; class Gammaproteobacteria; order Burkholderiales; family Burkholderiaceae_C; genus Limnohabitans_A. The sequence continues at coordinate 160,190 of NZ_NESJ01000007.1, read as the reverse complement.
GCAGCCTACATACCAACAGTTGCGTACTGTGCGTGGTACGCGCTCTATTTATCACAACAATGCCATCCAGTCGTGGTTGGTCCAGGAAAACGGTGAGGTGAAAAATGTCCAGGTTTCGTAATGCTGTTTTGACTGTGACGTTGATGGCAGCTGCTGGTTTGGCAACTGCGCAAAGCACCCAATACCCGGGTGTGGGGCGATCTGCCACACCCAAGGAAGTGGCCAAGTGGGACATTGATGTGCGCCCCGACTTCAAGGGGCTGCCTGCCGGCTCGGGCTCGGTGGCCAAAGGACAGGATGTGTGGGAGGCCAAGTGCGCCCATTGCCACGGTGTGTTTGGTGAGTCCAACGAGGTGTTCAGTCCACTCATTGGTGGCACCACCGCAGAAGACATCAAGAAAGGCCGTGTAGCCAATTTGCAGCGCACGGACTTTCCGGGCCGCACCACCATCATGAAGGTGTCCACTGTTTCCACTTTGTGGGATTACATCAACCGGGCCATGCCCTGGACCAACCCCAAGACACTGACCACTGAGGAGGTGTATGCCGTGACCGCCTTCATGCTCAACCTGGCCAACATCGTGCCCGACAACTACGTGCTGTCGGACAAGAACATCGCCGAAGTGCAGGCCCACATGCCCAACCGCAACGGCATGACCACGGCCCATGCGATGTGGCCTGGCCATGAATTCGGTGGCGTTAAAAAACCCGACACCGCCAACAAGATTTGCATGAAGGACTGCACGCCTGAGCCCAAGGTCGCTTCGTACCTGCCTGACTTTGCGCGCAATGCCCACGGTAACTTGCAAGAGCAAAACCGCATCGTTGGCCCACAGCGCGGCGCAGACACCACCAAACCCGAGCCCAAGGCTGGTATTCCGGTGGCCGCAGCAGCCCCAGTGGCCGCTGCTAAGCCTGAAAACAACGAAGCCAAAGCAGCGATTGCGCTCCTGAACAAGCACAGTTGCACAGCTTGCCACGGTGTGGACAAGAAGATTGTGGGCCCTGGCTTCAATGAAATTGCCAAAAAACAAGCCGGTAAGACCGACTATATTTTGAGCAAAATCAAGGCCGGTGGTGTGGGTGTGTATGGTCAAATCCCCATGCCTGCACAAAATCTGCCTGAAGCAGATGCCAAGCAAATTGCTGAATGGATTTCCAAGGGGGCCAGCAAGTAATACGGGATATACCCGTTGCACTTCTGAACCTGTTTCAATAGCATCACTCAATCATCAAGGAGATATCAGATGCAAAACCGTCGCGAGACACTCAAGCAAAGCGCTGTTGTGGCTGGCCTCTTGGCCACTGCGGGTTTCCCACAGTTTGCCCACGCCGCTTTCAACAAAGCCGCATTCGACGCCAAGTCGGTGCAAGACGCTGCCAAGGCCGCAGGCGCGACCAGCCTGACCGAAAGCAAAGACGTGACCATCATAGGTCCGGACATCGCCGAAAACGGTGCGGTTGTGCCATTGGGTGCCAGCACAGCACTGTCTGGCGTCAAGCAGTTGCTGATCATGGTCGAGAAGAACCCATCCGCTTTGGTGGCCATGTTTTACGTGACCGATGCGGTCGACGCCAATTTCTCGACCCGCGCCAAAATGGGCCAGTCCTCGGATGTCTACGCTGTGGCCATCATGAACGACGGCAAAGCTTTGTGGGCCAAGAAAGAAGTCAAGGTCACTTTGGGCGGTTGCGGCGGCTAAGCCCCTGTGCACACCCTCATACATCGATTCAATGAAAGATTAGGAGAGAAAAATGGCAGATCCAATGCGCATCCGTGCCCAGGCCTCTGGTGACAAAGCAACCGTTCGTGTGCTCATGAGCCACGAAATGGAAACCGGTCAACGCAAAGACGCTTCCGGCAAAACCGTGCCCGCCTGGTTCATCCAGGAAGTGACAGCCAAACTCAACGGCAAAGACGTGTTTTCCGCCGAGTGGGGCCCCGCTGTGTCGAAAAACCCCTTCCTGCAATTCGCCGTCAAAGGCGCGAAAGCTGGCGACAAGATTGCTGTGACCTGGAAAGACAACAAGGGCGATACCCGCACGGACGAAGCCACCGTTTCGTGATCGTGCGATGACAGAACAAAGGGTGAAGCCACGACTTCACCCTTTTCGCGTTTTAAAAATACCAACAGAGGTGACAATGAACAAAGCATCAAGTTTGACCATGGCAGCGGCACTGGCCTTGAGTACCATGTCCGCGCTGGCCCAAAAGACCGCCAGCCAAGGCATTGACGAATACCGCGCCATGCTGCAAGACGGTAACCCCGCTGAACTCTTTGAAGCCAAAGGCGAAGACCTCTGGAAAAAAGCACGCGGACCCAAAAACGCCAGTCTCGAAAAATGCGATCTGGGCAAAGGCCCTGGCGTGGTCAAAGGTGCTTTTGTCGAGTTGCCCAAATACTTCGCTGACACGCAGCGCATGCAAGACTTGGAGTCCCGCCTGGTCACCTGCATGGAAACCCTGCAAGGCTTCAATGCCGCTGAAATTTCCAAGACCGCATTTGGTCGCGGCGAGATGGCCAATGTGACGGCTTTGGCTACCTGGATCGCCGCCGAGTCCAAAGGGCAGCGCTTTAACTTGTCACAAGCGCACCCCCAAGAAAAAACTTTCTACGAAGTGGGCAAACGCCTGTTCTTCCAGCGTGGTGGGCCGCACGACTTTTCTTGTGCCTCCTGCCACGGTGAAGAAGGCAAACGCATCCGCTTGCAAGACCTGCCTATCCTGACCAAGAACCCCGGCGACGGAATTGGTTTTGCCGCCTGGCCAGCTTATCGCGTCTCCAACGGTCAGATGTGGAGCATGCAATTGCGCCTGAACGACTGCTACCGCCAGCAGCGGTTTCCTTACCCTGGTTTTGGCAGCGATGCCACGATTGCCCTGTCCACCTACTTGGGTGTGAATGCCAAGGGTGCAGCTTCCGTTGCCCCGGCCATCAAGCGCTGATCTGAACAGGAGAACCTCATGAACAAAAAGACCCAACTCGTATTGGCCAGCTTGGCGGCCGCTTTGGTGGCAGCTGGCTGCGCCTCCGGCCCTTCTGTGGCCGAGCTCAATGCATTGACCGACAAGATCGTCAAGGCCTCATTCCGTGACCAAAGCCATGTGAAAGTGGAGCGGATCACCGCCACCGACGAAACCAACCGCGTCTGCAGTGAAGCCGATGTGGCAGGCAAACCCTTGGATGAAAAAACAGCCAAGCGCATCGAAGAAGCCAACCTCAAAGCCATCAAGTGGCCCTCAGACGGCAAGTTCATCGGTGACTGGAAGCAAGGCGAAGCCATTGCCCAAAGCGGTCGTGGCTTGACTTGGACCGATTCGGCCACGGGCGTGAATGGTGGCAACTGTTACAACTGCCACCAGATGGACAAGAAAGAAATTTCTTACGGCACCATTGGTCCTAGCCTCTATAACTACGGCAAGATTCGTGGCGTGTCCAACCCCGACGATCCGGCCAGCAAGGCCATTGTGGAATACACCTGGGGCAAGATCTGGAACGCCAAGGCCTACAACGCCTGCTCCAACATGCCCCGCGCTGGGCACATGGGCATCCTGAACGAAACACAGGTCCGCCACATCGTGGGCTTATTGCTCGACCCCAAGTCCCCCGTTAACCAATAAGCCTATGAAAACCCGGCTTGTCCGGGTTTTTTAGCTCCGTATATATCAGTGGTTGCAAATATGAATCTCTCCAAGCGCGAATTTATCCAAGTCATGGGTGCTGGCACGATGGCTGGCATGAGCATGGGCACCTACGCCCAGTCCAGTGCCACCACGGCCGCCAATGGTCTTTATGACATTCCCAAGTTCGGCAATGTTTCTTTCCTGCACATGACCGATTGCCATGCCCAGCTCAAGCCGATTTATTTCCGTGAGCCCAGCATCAACTTAGGCATTGGTTCTATGCAGGGCAACCTGCCGCATTTGGTGGGTGAATATTTGTTGCAAGTGGCCAAGATCCGCCCGGGCACGGCAGAGGCCCATGCACTGACCTATCTGGACTACGAAAAAGCCGCCAAGCGCTACGGCAAAGTCGGTGGTTTTGCGCACTTGGCCACACTGGTCAAGCGCATGAAGGCCAGCCGCCCCGGTGCTTTGTTGCTTGACGGCGGTGACACCTGGCAAGGCTCGGGCACCAGCCTGTGGACCAACGGTCAGGACATGGTCGATGCTTGCAAACTGCTGGGTGTTGACGTGATGACCGGTCACTGGGAGTTCACCCTGGGCATGGCGCGCGTGAAGGAAATCATCGAGAAAGATTTCGCGGGCAAGGTGGACTTTGTTGCGCAAAACGTCAAGACCAATGACTTTGGCGACCCGGTCTTCAAGCCCTACGTGATCCGTGAGATCAATGGTGTGCCCTGCGCCATCATTGGCCAAGCCTTTCCCTACACGCCGATTGCCAACCCCCGCTACATGGTGGCCGATTGGGCATTCGGCATCCAGGATGAGAACATGCAGCTGATGGTGAACGAGGCCCGTGGCAAAGGTGCACAGGTCGTGGTTGTCATCAGCCACAACGGCATGGACGTGGACCTGAAAATGGCCAGCCGCGTCAGCGGCATCGACGCCATCATGGGCGGACACACGCACGACGGCATGCCCGTGGCCACTCTGGTGTCCAACAAAGGCGGCAAGACCATCGTCACCAACGCGGGCTCAAATGGCAAGTTTTTGGGTGTGCTCGACTTCGAAGTCAAAGACAAAAAGGTCAGCGACTTCCGCTACAAGCTGCTGCCCGTGTTCTCGAACATGCTGCCCGCCGACAAGGAGATGGACGCGCTCATCACCAAGATCCGCGCGCCTTATGAAAGCAAGCTGGCAGAAAAGCTGGCCGTGACCGATGGCCTGCTGTACCGCCGCGGCAACTTCAACGGCACGGGTGACCAGTTGCTGATCGACGCGCTGCTGGACGTGCAGGGCGCAGACATCGCGTTCTCGCCCGGCTTTCGCTGGGGCACCACGCTCTTGCCGGGCCAGGCCATCACGCGCGAATGGCTGCTCGACATGACCGCCACCACTTATTCGTACGCCACGGTGACCGAGATGACGGGCGAGACCATCAAGACCGTGCTCGAAGACGTGGCCGACAACCTGTTCAACCCCGATCCCTATTACCAGCAAGGCGGTGATATGGTGCGCGTGGGGGGCTTGACTTACAGCTGCAATCCGGTGGCCAAGGCAGGTCAACGCATTGGCGATATGCGCCTGAAAGGGCAGCTCATCGACGCGGGTAAAAAGTACAAGGTGGCGGGCTGGGCCCCCGTGGCCGAAGAAGCCCGCAACCAGGGCAACAAGCAGGTGTGGGATGTGGTGGAAACCTGGCTCAAAGCCCAAGGCGGTCGCATCAAGCCACGCCAACTCAACACGCCGAAAATCATGGGCGCATTGCCCAACAAGGGTTACGCCGTTTGACGAGTGTGTGCAGCGCTCTTGGCACTGTCCGGGGCTGCACCGATGGAGGATCAGCATGAAAAGAAGACAACTGTTGTGGGCCAGCGCTGCCATCGGTGGCGCAGCCCTGTGGCCCGAGGCCCGTTTGCTCGCGCAGCAAGCGCAGGACTTCATCGAAGGCCCGGCCGTGGCCGACATTCCGGCGCAACAGCTGTCGCCCCATGTGTGGATGATCTACTCCCCTGACGGATTTCCCACCCCTGAAAACCGGGGCATGATGGCCAACGTGATTTTTGTGGTGACTTCGGCTGGGGTGGTGGTGATCGATTCGGGGGCCTCGCTGCAAATCGGCCAGATGGCGATCCGCATGATCCGCAAGGTGACCGACCAACCCGTGGTGGCCGTGTTCAACAGCCATTACCACGGTGACCATTGGCTGGGCAACCATGCCTTTGCCAAGACCTATGGCAACAAGCTGCCCATCTACGCGCTGCACAGCACGATTGAAAAACTCAAAGGCGCAGAAGGCAACTTGTGGCGCAGCCTGATGGAGCGCTGGACCAACCAGTCAACGCTTGGCACGCAAGTGGTGCTGCCCAACACACCCGTGCAGCATGGCCAAGTGCTTCAGATCGGCGATGTGACATTTCGCATGCACCACTACGGCACGGCGCACACGCCATCGGATCTGTGTGTCGAGGTGGTTCAAGACAAGGTGACGGCAGTGGGTGACATCGCCATGACCAACCGCATCGCCAACATGGACGACGGCTCTTACCCCGGCACCTTCAAATATTACAAAGCCCTGCAAACGGCTACGGGCGATCAGCTGTGGGTGCCCGGCCACGGCCAGGCCAGACCAGACTTGCTCAAGACTTATGGCGAATTCTTGGCGGGCATCTGGGAGCCCTGCCTCAAAGCGGTGGAAGACAACCAATCCGAAGCCGAGGCCAAAGCTGCCGTGCTGAAAGACCCGCGTGTGGCCGCAAGGGCCAAGACCATGCAAGGCTTTGGCGGCAACATTGGCAAATATGTGAGCCTGGCTTACTTGGAAGCCGAGAAAGTCGCGTTCTAAAAGTAAAAATCCGCACCAGCTTGAACGTGTGCGGATTCGGGTTTGGTGCGATCAGTTTTCGGTCGACGGCATCAGGAAGGGCCGATCATGATGTGACCAGACTGCACCCCCAGCTGGTCAAATCGCATGCGGCGGGAACAGATTAAGCGTAATTAATGACCAGATGCCTGATATCTGTCATGTCTTCCATGGCGTAGCGAGTGCCCTCACGACCAAGACCTGATTCCTTCCAGCCACCAAAAGGCATGTTGTCGATTCGATAGATGGGTACATCGTTAATCATCAGTCCGCCAACCTCCCAATCTTCAATTGCACGGAATGCATGTTTCAGGTTTTGCGTAAAGAATCCACCTTGCAAACCGTATTTTGAATTATTGCACCGTGCAATTGCCTCTTCGAATTCATCGTAAACGTTGACGGTCATGACGGGGCCAAAGATTTCTTCGGCTTCCACCTTCATGTTTGGTTGGGTCTTGGTGAGCACTGTGGGCTGGACAACAGCACGATCGCGACGACCACCTGTCTCAATTTTTGCGCCCTGAGCAACGGCCTCTTCAACCCAGCTTTGAATACGAATTGCAGACCCCTCGTCGATCACGGGTCCTATATCGATACCCTCCTCAAGAGGATCGCCGACCTTGCATTTTTCGATTTTTTCAATCAGTTTTTTCAGAAAGTTATCGTAAACCGATCGCTGCACCAAAATCCGTTGAACACCAATGCAGTACTGTCCCCCATAAACCACACCGCCCCGAACGCAACGCGCTACGGCCTGGTCTATATCGGCATCCTCTGCCACTATCACAGCCCCATTGCCACCAAGCTCTAGAGCCACCTTCTTTCTGCCTGCGATAGATTTGATATGCCATCCAACCTTCGCACTTCCCGTAAAGCTCACCATGGCGAAGCGTTCATCTTTCACCATAGATTCAGCCAAGGACACTGAGCAATGACACACTTCAAGTGCACCATCGGGAAGTCCTGCATCACGAAGCAGATCTTGGAGTAAAACTGATGTCAAGGGGGTTTGAGGTGCTGGTTTCAGTACCACGCTATTTCCAACGGCCAACGCTGGAGCAACTTTGTGCAACACCAAATTCAAGGGGAAATTGAATGGTGCAATTGCCAAAATCGGACCAATAGGGAAACGTCGTGCGATGCCGATACGCCGGCGCATGGCCGATAGCTTGTCGAGATTTAGATCTTGCAGCGCGATTGGTTTTCCGCTTGAGTCAGTTGACTGATATTCAAAAACACCCGCATCCATATCTAGTGGAACTTCCTCTCCACTAAACCGTCGCGCCTCAGCGGCTGAATTACTGAGGTTAAAGATTGCTCTGGACACCTCGCCTCGTGCGTCGTAAAGAGGCTTACCCGCCTCCTGAGCAATCAATCTCGCAAATTCCTCGCGACGTGCTTTGAGTCCTTCTGCTGCGCGCATCAGGATGTCTGCCCGAACAAATCGCGGCAACTTACGCATGACTTGAAAAGCAGCCTGAGAGCGCTGAATTGCTGATTCAATATCCTGACTTTCTGACTCAGGCATTTCACCAACGATGGCTTGGTTATAGGGGGAAAGAATCTTGACGGTTTTCATGGAAGCACTCCAAAAGAACAAGGCAACTGGTGCTTGTAATTAGAGTCTTAAACCAACAGTCAGAGAAGACAGTCTTTCGCAACCATATGTTGCTCAAACTAGAACAGTCTCAATGCAAGACATGACTTAGCTGTACGTCGATTTGGCTGTGTCAAGTAGCATTGTTAAAAATTTTCGCGCTGCCCCAGAAGGTGTCCGTGACTGCTGAGTGATGATGTCGATACTTGCCGCGGAGCAGAGTGAGTCTTTTAAAGGTATGGCAGCCAAGGTTTGATTTGAGAGTTCTCGTTCGAAAACAATTCGAGGTAAACATGTCAGCATATCCGTTTGCGACACAAGCTGTTTGATGAGCTGCAGCGAATCGGTTTCGAAGGCGATCGCAAGCTCTGTCTGGGTAGCATGCATAGCCTGGTCGATAAGGCGACGAATGCCAAATCGACGATTCGGCAAGGCAAATTGAAATTCTTTGAGTTGCGAAAAGTTTTTTTCGCCGCCTTCAAAGACGGGATGGCCAGGACGAGCCACTAAGTTCAAGGGTTGTGCAATTCTCGCCCGAAGAATCACATCTTCCCTTGAGGGGCAGTTGAATGCCAAGCCAATTTCAGACTCACCTCGACCCACACGATGAGCGACATCGTTAGAGCCACAGACAACGACTTCAAACTTTATGCCGGGGAAAGAGGCAGAGAAACGAGCAAGAACATCAGGCAAAAAACTGGTGATTGCACCTTCAATCGAGGCAATTCTTACTGCCCCGTGTCGGAGCTCATCAATTTCTTCAATGCGATGTAACAGTGCTTCAACACCCCGATTGCTCTCCTCAACGAACAAAAAAAGCTCTCGGCCTACTTCAGTGATTTGCATGCCTTTAGCAGTTCGAATAAACAACTTTGCATCTAAAAATTTCTCAAGTTGAGAAATCTGACGGCTGAGCGCGCTGGGTGCGATGTCTTGCAGGTCAGCAGCAACACGCAACGAGCCATTTCGGGCGACATCAGCGAAATATTTGAGGACATGAGGCTGGAGCATCTTGAATGACCCTGTTCGCAAAATGAGAACACAGTCCTGAACTATATAGGATTCCCGGCTTCGGGTGGTCTGGTTAAACTGATCTGGCAGTCCCTGGTTTCTTGAATGACACAAAAGGAGAATGGCATGAAAAACTTCACGATGGCTTTACTTCACTCCGCGGTGAACCGCGGTCGCAGAGCTGTACCGCTCTGGTTGGCAGCAGTTGCTGTGTCCTCGGTTTTTGGTCTCCAGACCGCCCATGCTCAGGAGGTGATTAAATTCGGTGCGCCACTTCCTATCACTGGACCTTTGGCACCCGAGGCATTGAAACAAAAGCAAGGCTATGACCTCTGGGCTAATCAAGTCAATCTTGCCGGAGGTATCAACGTCGCAGGCAAGAAGATGAAAGTCGAGATCGTTTACATCGACTATCAATCCAACACCCCGCGCGCCGTTCAGGCGACCGAACGCTTGATCACCCAAGACAATGTCCAATTTGTCTTCGCACCGTTTGGATCTGGAGCAGCCAAAGCTGCCAGCACAGTGGCTGAGCGTTATGGCGTGCCTATGATTGCGGCCACAGCTTCGTCCTCACAGGTCTACGACCAAGGGTATAAGTTCTTGTTTGGCACTTTTACTCCGAATGACACGCTTACAAATCCCCTGGCAACAATTATTAGGCAGCGTCTGCCGGATGTGAAAAAAGTCGCAATCCTTGCGCGTAACGATCTTTTTCCCTTGGCCATCGCCCAAGAGATGGAAAAGTCAGCCAAAGAACGTGGCCTGGAGGTGGTGTATTTTGAAAAGTTTGCCATCAACACCCTCGATCACTCTTCAGCATTGGCGCAAATCAAGGCGGCAAATCCACAGTGGATTTTTGCCACTGGTTACACGAATGACCTAGTCCTTATGCGAAAGCAGATGACAGATCAACGCATTGAGGCCCCTGTTGTCACGATGATTGCTGCACCCGCCTATCAAGAGTTTATTGATGCCGCTGGCAAGGGAGCTGAAAACATCACCAGTGCCGCTTGGTGGCATCCAGCCGTTCGCTATAAGGGCATTGATATTTTCGGCACAACCGAGAGCTATGTAAAACTTTTCAGGGACACATACAAAGCTGATCCTGATTACGCAAACGCATCAGCATCTGTATCGGGTGCACTGTTTCAGATCGCCATCGAGAAATCGGGCACTATAAATCGTCAAAAAGTAAGGGATGAACTGGCCAAGATGGATGTCACAACATTCTGGGGTCAAGTGAAATTTGGACCTAATGGCCAAATCACCTCGCTTGAGCCGCCAATTTTCCAAATTCAGAATGCTAAGCCGATTGTTGTTCACCCCGCAGGAATCAAGCAAGGTGATTTGAGAATTGGTGTCAAGTAAGTTGGTTGAGTGCGTGCTGTGGCGCTAGGTGAGGCCACAGCACTTTTAACTCCATTGCTATTGAACAAAGAAAACTCTCAATCATGCTGGCTTTACAAGTTCTAACGAATGGCTTGGTACTGGGATGCCTGTATGCGTGTATCGCTGCGGGTTTCTCGCTGGTATGGGGAGTGCTCAACGTCATCAACATCATGCACGGTGGTTTTATCGTAGCGGGGTCTTACCTGGCATGGCTTGCTTACAGCAGCATGGGCATCGATCCTTGGTTTACGCTTTTAATTGCCGCCCCTTTGTTTTTCGGTATTGGCTATCTTATTCAGCGCGGAATACTGAACCGTGTTATTGCTGCACCAGTTTTGGTCACGCTCACACTGACGTTCGGTATGGATTTGATCCTAAACAACGGGATGCTTCTTGCATTTAGCGCTGACTACCGAAAACTTATTCTTTCGCCTCCCCTTGGCTCATTTTTGTTAGCGGGAATTGTGGTGCCAGTTGACCGATTGCTCGCCATGGTGCTGGCACTGGGTCTGACTTTTGCTCTTTATTTAATTTTGCGACACTCGCGCATCGGGCGCGCAATCATTGCTGTACGCATGGATCGTGATGCATCTTTGTTGATGGGCGTTGATATCAAAATCATTTATGCAGTTGCCTTTGGGCTTGGGGCAGCGATGGCTGGTTGTGCAGGCGTTCTGCTGGCTTTAATTTTTCCTATATCACCGCTATCGGCCGGAGCCTACTTGGGCAAAGCCTTTGTTGTGTGCGTTCTAGGTGGTTTAGGAAGTGTTCCTGGTGCGATCTTGGGCGGACTATTTCTGGGCGTTACTGAGAGCATAGGGGCAGTAGTTTTCGGACCAGAGCATTCCGTGACACTTTCATTTTCATTGTTGATTGTCTTCTTAATTCTTCGCCCTCATGGAATTTTAGGCAAGAAGGGGTACGAATGAGCCGCAATAGCCTTTGGATAATTGTAGGTTTGGTTGGACTACTGAGCCTTCTGCCATTTGTGGGAGGCGCTTATGCACTGCGCATTGGCACATTTGCCAGTATGTATGCGATCTTGGCTGTTTCATGGAATGTGATCGGAGGCATGGCGGGATACCCGTCGTTTGCAACTGCTGCCTTTTTCGGATTTGGTGCTTACGCTGGTGGAATCATGCTGGCTGGCGGTGTGTCGTTGGCTTTCGCAACGGTCGCTGCTGGGCTCATGACGTTTACTGCAGCATTCTTATTTGGAGTTGTCTTACTTAGGCTCAAGGGCCATTACTTTGCAATTGGAAGCCTTGCTGTAGCAGAAGTCCTGCGAGAGCTCACCAATGCAGCAACGGAACTTACTGGAGGCGGCATGGGGCTGAATATCCCAATGTCGTCGGTGTTAAAGAGCGTTGAAGGAGAAGCACAGTTTATCTTTTATGTCATGTGGTCTCTTCTGATTGTGACTTTAATTGTTGTCATCGGAATTGAAAAATCAAAGTTAGGTTTTGGCCTTCGCTGCATTTGTCAAAACGAGTCTGCAGCGGACATGATTGGCGTGAACTCTACACTTTATAAAAGCTTGGCTTTTGGCTTTTCAGGTATCTTTGTTGCTATGGCAGGGGTAATTTATGCAGGCTGGGTTCACTACATTGAACCGCCTGATGTTTACGATATTCTTTACTCGGTTAAGCCTATCGTGATGGCCCTTTTGGGTGGATTGGGGTCCACGCTTGGCGCAGTGATGGGTGCCTTTCTCTTTCTGGGCATTGAAGAGTTTGTATGGCGCAATCTGCTAAATCTACACACGGGCGTGCTTGGACTTTTAATTGTGGTGCTGCTGCTGTTTCTTCCCAAGGGGCTTGTCTCATTTGGTAGCAGCTGGCTTGGAAAACGACTAATTCGCCCAAACGGAGTCTCACGTGACTGAGCTACTTAAGCTGAACAACTTGAGTCGGCGTTTCGGCGGCCTTCAAGCCTTGGAAAATGTCTCACTTTCGATTGGAGCCGGCGAAGTTGTGGGCCTCATTGGTCCAAACGGTGCTGGCAAGACAACCTTGGTCAATGTGATTACCGGAGTGCACACGGCTACGGGTGGACAGGTGTTTTACCAAGGTAAAGATATCACTCGCTATAAGCCCTATGAGACAGCACGAATTGGACTAGCGCGAACATTTCAGATTGTTCAGCCTTTCCCTGATCTGACAGTCTTAGATAACGTAACTGCAGCCGCCCTTTTTTCAAGGTCAGGTTTTTCAATTCGTCAGGCTCAGGAGTTTGCTCTAGAGCAGCTCGAATTTGTCGGACTTTTCCCCCAAGCCAACTTACCTGCAGCGAGTTTGACTCTGGCAATGCGTAAACGTCTTGAGTTGGCAAAGACCTTGGCCATGCGTCCCAAATTGCTATTCTTGGATGAAGTCAATGCGGGCCTCAATTCAGCTGAGGTCGAGCAGGCTATGTCGCTGATTAAGAAGATTGCAGCAACGGGAACTACCATCGTGCTCATTGAGCACTTGATTAAAGTGGTGGTTACCGTATGCAGCAGAATTGTGGTGCTTCATAACGGGCAGCTGATTTCTGAAGGGGACCCTCGCCAAGTGGTAAATGACCCCAAAGTGGTGGAAGCCTATCTTGGTAAACGTTATTCGCAGGCAGCAAAAGATTACTTAAAAAATGCCGAGGTAAGCCTTGACTGAATTTTTAAAAGTAAGCTCACTTCGGGCCGGTTATGGTGAGATCAATGTTTTGTGGGGCGTTGATTTCACCATCAAAAAAGGCGAGATCACAGCGTTGATAGGCTCAAACGGCGCTGGCAAGTCAACATTGATGCGCACTTTGTCTGGATTGATTGCACCAACTGAAGGTGAGATCCTATTTGAGGGCGCATCAATTGGGAAAGAGACCCCAGCTCAGATTTTGGCCCGTGGAATTGCCCATGTGCCTGAAGGAAGACGGCTTTTTGGCGCGATGTCTGTCGAAGAAAACCTGATGATGGGTGCTTATCTTCGAACGCAGTTATCTCGAGCAGAATTGGCCAGAGATCTAGATCGTATTTATCAGATTTTCCCAAAGCTCTACGAGCGACGCAGACAGGCAGCCTCGACCATGTCGGGTGGAGAGCAGCAGATGTGTGCCATTGGGCGTGGACTCATGAGCGCTCCAACTTTGCTGATGATCGACGAGCTTTCTTTAGGCTTGGCGCCTGTGCTGATTGAGCATCTGATAGGTTCATTGATCAAGCTCAACGAAGAGGGGTTGTCAATTTTTGTTGTGGAGCAAGATGTGGTGACAGCCCTTGAGGTTTCTCAGGCTAGCTTGGTAATGGACCAAGGGCGCATTGTTCGACAAGGTGCAAGTAAAGACCTTCTGGCTGATCCTTCAATTCGTGCTGCATATTTGGGAGAACTCGCCTAGTCGAATCGATATTTGATCTAAAAATTTCACGCTCAGTCTTTCAATTTTTTAAGTGAGATCAACATGACAGCAACTGTATTTGAGACAGGTGGGTATCGTTATGCGCCTGGAGTCTCGCAGTATTCGGCAGGCGTCGCTGCACAGCCTGGCTTTGCACTGCATCGAGTTCGTTTCACTAAGCCTTTGTTGCTTGCTCGTGGTTTTGAACGCATTGAGGCTCATCTAAAAGAAATTGGACGTCCGGTTCAAGCCTTTTGTGCATGTGAGCTTCGCTCACCTGCACCATTTACCGAACAAGGTTTTCGTGACTTCAATGAGATTTATATTGGCACACTCAAACGATGGGGTATTTTTCTTGAGGGTGTTAATCCAGTTGCGCGAAGCAATGTTTGCCCCCAGATTGCGCCTCCTGCTGAGCCGAGCATTCATGCCTTTTCTTACACGGTGCCTGATACCAATGCACAACCATCTTTTGTTGTAGCTGGTAGTGCTGAGGCCCCCGAAGGGCATGGTTCGTATCGCGAAGTTACTGTGTCATTGGGTGATTTATCGAATGAGGGTCTTCGAAAAAAGATGACCTTTGTAATTAATGAAATGCAACGTCGAATGCAGCTGCTTGGTTTTGACTGGCCTGATGTTACCGCTACGCAGATTTACACCATCCACGATTTTCACAGTCTGTTGGCCGAGCAATTTAAGGAAACCAAGGCCCTTGGCCATGGTCTAACATGGCACTTCAATCGCCCGCCAGTAGTAGATTTAGAGTATGAGATGGATTGTCGAGCTGTGTTTCAAGAACATGTCATAAAAGTCTAACTGAATCGCCCCGGATTTTGAGGAGCGACATTCCCCCAAACCTGTGGACGCTTTTCTTTGATTTTTTCGTCACTGGGCATCTTTCATTCTCCAGCTGGTTAGGTCGGTCCAAGACTGCAAAGTATTGATCCAATCGCTCCTCCATTTCTTGAAGGGCCTCGAGCGTGATTTCTTTTTTGGATGACATTTTTCTTCTTGTCTTGTTGCGGTGAACCAGCGCAGCCGCTTGGACGAAAGATGGATTCACCGCATGAGCCGTCAAACTTCGCGCTTCTTCCCCTTGCCCTCGCTTACCTTCTTGCGCATGAAAGACGGCATGACCGACTCGCTGACGTGGGTCTCGTCGCCCTCGTAGGCCATCTCTTCTTTGGAGACCAAGCGCCGTGACATGCGCATCATGGAGTAGCGCACTTCCTTGGCCATCATTTCGCTGTCTTCATCGGCCAGCTGGCGCAATTGTTTAATTTTGGCGCTCAGCCAAGGATGGTGACCAAAGCGCTTTTCCAGCACATCCAAAGCCTGCTGCGTGGCTTGGCGGTCGCCCTCTTTGGCCAATTGGCGCAAGTGCTCAGACGCTTTGGCAAAGGCCAGTTCTTCCAGCCTGGTGTAAGCCGTTTCGTTGCGGGGTAGGGCTTGCATAGCGGCTGCGTCCAGCACAGGCAGTTGCAACACAGGCGCATGCGCTTGCAGCTGGGTGCCATCCAGTGCAGTGCCGCTCACGCTGGCGGCCAGCAAGTCTCGCGTTTGGCCCGCCATGCCGGGGCTCAGGTGCAGGCGCACTGCCACCCAAGCCTCGGCACCCCAGGCCAGGTCGGTCATGCGCCAGCTGCCATCGGCCAGCTGTTGGGCTGGGCTGATCATCTCCACAATCACCCCAGCCGCAGGCAACAGCTTCAAGCCCACTTGCCGCAAGTACATGGCCTGCAGCAAAGCCAGCTCTTCGTCAAAACTGTCGTACAGGTCGGCGGCCGTCTCGCCGTAATAGTTTTGCCCGCCACCTGCACGGGCCATGCCAATCATCAAATCCTCATTGAAGCCACGCCCCAAACCCACCGTGGTGGTGCTCACGCCCCGGCCAAGCCACTCGCGGCACTGCGCCTCGATGGCTGACAAATCGGTTTCGCCGTGGTTGGCTTGCCCATCGGACAACAAAATTACCCGCGACACTGTTTGCTCTGTGCCGCCCTCCAGCTGCTGGGCACCGGCCAGCCAGCCGCCATGCAGGTTGGTCATGCCGCCTGCTTCCACCCCCGCCACTGCCTTGGCCACCGCGTCGGTCGAACGCATGGGCTGCAAAGGCAGCAGCGTGTCCACCTTGTCGTCGTACACCACCAACGCCAAAGCGTCTTGCGATGTCAGGTGGCTGGCAATGTGCGTCACGCAGCGCAAAGCCTCTTGCAGCGGTTGGCCGTTCATGCTGCCCGAACGGTCCACCACCAAAGCCAGGCGTTTGGGCAAATGGGCTGTAGCCAAATCGGTAGGGCGGTCAGGCGCCTGTACCCGCACCAGCACCTCCAGCGCACCGCCTGCAGCAGGCACACCCGCTTGCAGCGGAGAAAAAACAATCGTGGGTTGGGTCATCACAGGCTCCTTGGGTTGGTCAGGGCGATGATGTTGCTGGGGACGAGGCTCAAGGCGAGAGCCTACGGGGCTGTTCAGGTCACCAGCTTTTTTATCTGGTCAAATGCCACAACGCAGGTCTGCCCACTTTTGCCAGAAATGCACCATTCAAAAACCGATGATTGGAAGATGGAGGTACACCATGCAAGCCGATGAAACCTTTGAAGACCTGTTGCCGCTGCGTGACGACCTGGCGCTGGCCTTGCGGGCTGCCGCTGCTCAGGGACTTAGCGAGGGTGTGTGCAACCACTTCAGCGTGGCGGTGCCTGGAAGGGACGACTGGTTTTTGCTTAACCCGCGTGGGTTGCATTGGAGTGAGGTGCAAGCGCCTGACATTGTGATGTGCAACGCTGCGGGCGAGCAACTGGCGGGCCGCCACCCGGTGGAGCCCACGGCCATGTTCATTCATGCTGCGGTGCACCGCTTAGCGCGCAAGTCGGTCGTGCTGCACACCCACATGCCGCACGCAACGGCCCTGACCTTGACGGCTGCGCGGGCCTTGGACACCCGTTTGTCACAAACCGCCATGCGCTTTCATGGCCGCGTGGCGGTGGACGCGAACTACAACGGGCTGGCCCTGGACATGACCGAGGGTGAGCGCATCGCGAATGCCATGCGTGGGGCAGATGTGGTGTTCCTGGGCAACCACGGTGTCATCGTGTGTGGTGAACGCGTGGACTACGCCTATGACGACTTGTACTACCTGGAGCGCGCCTGCCAAGCTCAGGTGCTGGCGGCCTCGACCGGTGTGGCGCTGAAACCTGTGGACGCCGCACTCGCTCAGCGTGTCGCAGATCAGACCAACGGGGAGCGGCTTCAGTCGGAGCTGTTTTTCTCCAGCTTGCGCAGGATAATGGGTTGAGGCTGGCCCCCCCCGTTTATCGTGTCAATAGGTTGCGGCAGACCATGACTATAGAAATCGCGGTCAACGCGTAACTGTTCTTAGGCCTAAGTGACCATGATGCCAACGCATCCTCAGCCATTCAATAGTGGGTTCATCTTTGTTGCACTTCGTCCTTGAATTCGCCTCCCGTTTGCAATTGAAGCTGCCAGCCGTCGTGCCGAATGCGCAGGTGCCTGGGGATGACTTCGTGGTCTTGCGCAGAGCCTTGGGGTGTTTTGACAGTGATGGAAATGGGCAGGTCTTCGAGCAGTGCTTGCATGAGCGTGAAAAACATCAGGTCGTTGATGCTAGGCATGCCCGGCATGTCGATGCTGATTTTTTTGTCCAGCCCGTATATGGGGTGCTGCATCTGGCCCAGTATTTCTTTGAGCTGCGGTTGCAGATGAAATCAACAACCGCCCGTGCAAAGGTTTGGGAGTACGATCGGCGCTGATTGTTTACAGGGAACTGCTCCTGGATAGTTCGCAACATTCCACCCTCATCCACTGAAATCAAGGGTGTTGCACTTAACTTTTGAATCCGCCCCCCCATGCCTTCAAACCCACCGATCCTCAACTCGCCGAGTATTGATTCGCAGACATCTTCCCAAACGCTTGCTGAGCAAACCTACCTTCGCCTACATCGGGCGTTAATGACGGGCGGTCTGTTGCCAGAGCAGGTGTTAACCATACGAGGCATAGCCGAAAGCTATGGGGTAAGCCTGACGCCGGCTCGAGAGGCAATTCAGCGCCTGTGCGCAGCGGGCGCTTTGACGATAGAAAATGCAAGGACCATTTGCGTTCCACGGTTGGATATAGAAACCTACCGTGAAATTCTGAAAATCCGGCTTGAACTAGAGCCTATGGCTGCCCACGAGGCGGCTTATCGCATGAGCAATGAAGAGATTGAGCGACTTGACGGGGTGATGGCCGATCATTTGGAGGCCATAAAGGCCGGAGAGGCGCATCGAACTTTAACTGCAAACACTGATTTTCACATGTCGATATATCGTGCTTCTGAGCAAGCTGTTTTGGTTGGAATCATTGAAAGTCTGTATCTGCGAGTAGGGCCAACGCTTAATTGGTTATTCCCGCAATATTGTGGAAGTTTGGCCGGTCATCAAGCGCACCGCTCTGCGATTGATGCTTTGCGACGACGTGATGGCAACGCGCTCGCTCAAGCCATCCGGGATGATCTGTTGCATGGCTCCAGTTATTTGTTGCGCTGGCTCAAGCCCTGAAGTTCTGCGAATTTTACAAAAAGTTAAAAATCCCCCTTTTTTTCTAAATACGATATATCATGAGATAACTACACCTCCAAAATGTCTAGGGGTGCAGGTCCTTTAATTGTTCACTGTTCACTTAAGGCCACACCCATGAAACTGAATCTATCACGCCGGGACTTCAGCTTAACTGCTTCCCAAATGATCATCGGCTCCGTGACTGGAGGCTCCTTGATGAGTGCGGGCAGCGTGTTTGCTCAGCAAAAGACGGTGAACCTGGGCACCTTTGGCGGCATCGATGCACAGAATTACATCAGAGCCAAAAATGCCATGGACAAGACATTTGGTGGTGGAACAAAAGTTGATTTCGTCACCGTTCGTGCTGGCTCTGAAGTGATTGCTGCAATGGCCGGAAACAGCCTGGATATGTGCAACCTCGGCTCCAGTCCAATGGTCGTGGGTTATGCCAATGGTGTGCAGGCCTCGCTGGTTTACATATATAAAAACATCATCGACAGCGAGGCGCTGGTGGTTCAGAACAGCGCGAAAATCAAAACCTTGGCAGATCTGAAGGGAAAGCGCGTTGGCCTACCGTTCAATACGTCTGTTCACTTCGCTGCGTTGGCGGCTTTTAAGACTGCGGGACTCGGGGTTAACGACGTGCAGTTGATCAACATGCGCGCCGACACTATTCCCTCTGCATGGACACGCCGTGAAATCGATGCCAGCTACATCTGGGTCCCCGTAATGCCGAAGTTGGTGGAAGACGGTGGCACGATCATCTTCAAGACTGGTGACCTGAATAACACCGGCTTGGTGATGTTCGATGCCTTCCTGGTACGCGACGACTTTAAGAAAAAAAATCCGGAACTGGTGCTGGCTTTCCTGAAAGATTTTGAGAAGATTGCGGTTACCTTCAAGCAAAACCCTAAGGATGTTGTTGACACCATGACCAAGTTCTTGGGCGTCGATGAGGCGGCTGTGATGCGCTCACTCAACACGTTTTACCCGGTGACGGCGCGCGAACAACTTACTGACAAATGGCTGGGCAAGCCGGGAACTAAGAACTCATCGGTAGTAAAGACACTGCAAGTTCAGGCTGCGTTCCTGAAAGAAACCGGGCAGATCAATGCCCTGCCTAAGGACATGAACGGATTAGTCGACAGCAGTTTCTTAGCGCAGATGGTCTGAATTTCGTGATTACGACAGCATCTCCCGAAGCATTGGCTGGTGTCGTGCACGTAAGCTCATCTGATGGCGCTCCCAAGGGGATTGTAAAAGCCAGTTTCAATCAAGTATCCAAACGCTTTGGCACAGGCCCTGAATCCGTACTCGCATTGGAACCCATATCACTCGACATTGCAGAAAACGCCTTCGTCTGCCTTGTCGGCCCCTCGGGTTGCGGCAAAAGCACCTTATTGAATATTCTTGCTGGCTTCGAGACGGCCACCAGCGGACAGGTCATGATGGACGGCTTGCCGGTCAGTGGACCCGATGCGCGCAGGGGTGTGGTGTTTCAGCAGGGTGCGCTATTTACTTGGATGAGTGTTCAGGACAATGTCGCCTTTGGCCCTTTGGCCACTGGCAAGAGCCCAACAGAAGCCGCCAGCATTGCGGCTCATTACCTAGAGATGGTGGGTCTTACCAGCTTTGCACGGCGCTACCCCTACGAGCTGTCAGGTGGCATGCAGCAGCGGGTGGGTATTGCGCGAGCGTTAGCCAATGATCCGCAAATCCTCCTGATGGACGAACCCTTTGCAGCGCTTGACGCGCAGACGCGGGAGTTGCTGCAAGAGGAGATCAAGCACATATGGCAGGACACTAGAAAGACTGTTCTTTGGATTACACACAGCATTGAAGAGGCGTTATTCCTGGCAACAGACATCGTTGTCATGACCGCCAGACCCGGACGAATAAAGGCCAGATTGACGCCGCAGTTTGCGCTGAGCCGGGATCCAGCAGTGGTCACGGGTACCGAGTTTGTTCGTATGAAGTCCGACATATTTGGCATGTTGCGTGAAGAGGCTTTGACAGCTCAGCGCCAAGAGGTGATGCGTTGAATTCGACCAATTACAAATCAAGGCGTTCTAATTGGATAAACCTTGGCTCATTCGTGGCCTTGCTCATGATGTGGTGGCTTGTTACCACCCCGTTTGGCGAAAAGCCATTGGTTGCACCGCTATTTCTGCCATCACCAGGGTCGGTGTGGGACACATTTTCGATGCTGATAAAAAACGGCTACCAAGGCAAGAGCCTGTGGTTTCATCTCGGTATCAGCCTGTTTCGCTTTGGCCTGGCTTTTACTCTCACAGTGCTTGTTGCAGTGCCGCTTGGGCTATGGATGGGAATGAACGAAACCGTCAAAGCTGTTCTTGACCCACCAATAGAGATCAGCCGCCCCATGCCCAAGTTAGCCTTGCTACCTCTGCTAATCATCTGGTTTGGCATAGGCGAGGTTGCCAAGGTTGCGATCATTGTCTTGGCACTCTTTCCGATTCTGTCGATCAGCGCGATGCAGGCTGTGCGTGGTGTTGGTCAACGTAAGGTACAGGCAGCGATGGCACTAGGAGCCTCTCGTTCCATGATTTTTCGCCGCGTTATTTTTCCGGCCAGTCTACCGGGCATATTCACCAGTATTCGCGTCAGCATCGGGATTGGCGTGACGATGTTGGTCGGCGCAGAAATGATTGCCACCAGCGCCGGTATCGCGTTTATGGCTATGTCAGCGTCCGACTTTTTGTTGACTAACGTGGTGATCGTTGGGGCATTGATCATGGCTTCGTTGGGCTACACCCTTGACCTGTGCGCTCGAGCACTTGAAAACCGTATCGTCCATTGGGGCGGGAAAGAAGGATGAATTGAATACTTTACCGTTGAAAGGCATACCATGGCTCGAACTGCAAGACCAACTTCGCGAAGCGGGTAAGGATGATGTGGACTGGCGCAACGGCAGGGTACCCATGTTTATTCACTATGCCGGCGACGATGTGCTGGAGGTGGCAAAGCAGGCCTACCTGATGTACTTCTCAGAGAACGGCCTCGGTTTGCGTGCGTTTCGCAGCCTTGCAAAATTCGAATCTGAAGTGGTTGAAATGGGGCTAGGCTTACTGCACGGTAACGCGCTGGCGCGAGGAGCGATGACCACCGGTGGGACTGAGAGCATTTTTCTGGCTGTCAAAGCAGCACGCGATCTGGCAAAAAAGCGAGACTCAGGTCGAGGAAAGCCCCAGATCTTGATGGCCTGCAGCGCCCATCCGGCCTTCGACAAGGCCGCCCACTTTATGGGGCTAGACACAGTACGTACTCCATTGCAGGCTGATTTTCGTGCCGACCCGGCTGCTATAGAGGCGGCGATCACCCCTGACACTGTCATGATTGTGGGCTCTGTTCCTGCGTATCCACATGGTGTGATTGACCCCATCAGCGAGATGGCGGCTTTAGCTCAGAAGCACGGAATATGGATGCATGTGGATGCATGCGTAGGCGGATACTTTGCCCCTTTTGTCAAACAACTCGGTGAAAACATTCCCGACTGGGACTTTCTGGTTCCGGGGGTAACGTCAATTTCAGCCGACTTGCACAAATATGGGTACACCGCGAAGGGGGCATCGACTCTCTTTTTCCGCGACGCAGAATCTTTTGCAGGAATGGGTTGGTCCTTTGATAACTGGCCACGGGGCCAATACACCACCAATACGTTGGTAGGCACGCGTCCAGGTGGCGCCATTGCAGCTGCATGGGCTGTGATGAAATACCTTGGTCAATCGGGTTATCAACGCGTAACTCAGCGCGTCATCGATACTCGATGTGCTCTTCAGACGGGCACCACAGCCCTTGGCCTCACCACTTTTGGCGACCCCAAACTGTCCATCCTCGCATACGGTTCTTACGAACATAACATCGCTGATATTGGCGTTCGAATGACCGCGCATGGCTGGCTAGTGGGTCACGTTACAACCCCTCCGGGATTGCACCACATGCTGAACCTCACTCACGAGCCTGCTATTCCTCGCTATCTGAATGACTTGTCAGATAGCATGTCACAAGCATCTTCTTCCAAGCAAGTAGGCAAATTAAGTGCACAGTATTGAAAACGTATTGGGCGGATTCAAATACTGAACCATCACGGACCTCAAAAGACTCTAGGTTGTTTTTAGCAGTGGAAATTTCGAATTTCGCTGCATTTCTGCGCACATCGAAGTGGTGCCCCCGACAGGAATCGAACCTGTATCACTCCCTTAGGAGGGGAGAGTTCTATCCATTGAACTACGGTGGCCAAGATGCGGATTGTAATGGCCGAGCATGGCAGTTCAGGGGCTGCGTCAAAGTGGCTCGCTGTCGAGAAGCAGGTGCTGCACATCGGTCAGGGTGTCCACCACACGACGACCCTGGAAGAACAACTTGAGGTTTTGCCAATCTTGGCTGTGAACCAGAAAAGGGGCAGAGCCATAAACGCTTTTGGCCATACCCGCTTTGAGTTGCACCAGTGTTTTTTGGTTTTGGCTGTCGAGCACACACAGTTCGCTGTCGGCTTGGGCCTCCAGGTAAACATAGTTGCCTGGTTTGAGCGGCTGGTTGGGTGTGTGGGTTTTGCTGCTGTCTCTGTGTTGCCAATCGCAGGCCGGGGTGGCGGTTGGCATTGAGACTTTGACCGCTGGCCTGGACAGTTCATTCGCGGCAGGGGCCAAGGCGATCACTTCGGTTGGCGCTGCAGATGGCTTTGGCTCGTGCTGGGCAAGCTCGGACTTTGCAGTTTTTGGGGTCGACAAGAGCTTTGGGGACGGAGCCTGCGTTGCCTGTTGGACAAAGCGGCGGTCGGTTGCATGCCCTTCCCACAAGCTCCAGGGTTTGATGGTGGTCAAGGCCACCAGACTGAGTACACCCAAAGTCCAAAACAAAGGTGATTGAAACAGCCCACGTCGCTGTGAATCGGAATGGGCCTTTGGATGGCCGACAGGCGCTGGCGTCATCACGGTGGCCATGACAGAGTGGGACTCGTTCTCGCTGGGCTCTGCGGATTCTTGGGTCACGATCGCCACGTCTGGCGTGACCAAGTCGTGCCCCAATTTTTTGAGCAGTTTGACACCCGTGCTGCGTTTGATGGCAGGGTTGTAAAAACTGCTGTGGCCACCGAGCTCAAGTTCTTTGAGCTGGGCCAAAGACACCGTGTTGTTCCGTGCGAAAACCAGTTCATCAATACCTGCCTCTTCCCGCAAACTTCGCAAGAGCTGCCCTTCTTCAGAACGCCATGTGGAATTGTTCATAGGTGAAAGCTGACTTCAGTGGATGGGAGGCACAGAAACAGGGCAAGTTCACGATGATAGTACAGTTTGAATAAATATGTAAATACTAAGAATTCATTGAAATGATTTTCAGATCTTGAAGTACTTGGGATTCATGGCGTTTAAAAAGCTTCGAAAAGCAGTTCAATCTCGCCGCACCGTGAAAATCAGATCCAGCGCGCTTTGTTCGCCGGCTTGCGCCCGCAGGGTCAGGCGGCGCGAGAGGTCGTAAAAAATGTACAAACTGCCGAAAGCGCCGCTCAGGCTGGTCTCGTACACAACGTAAAAGTCTTTGGACAAGCGTTTGCCCAGGGACACGGCCGCGCCCGTGGCTGTGGCGTCCGAGCGGCTGCCGCTGGCGAGTGAAATTTCGTCCAGTCCCAAGCTGCTGGCCAACTCGCCGGTCAGGGTTTTGCCATTGCCGCTGAGCAGGGCCACCGCCGCTTGTTGCAGTACGGCCGATTCGGCCCCCCCGTTGGCCGCTGAGCGGCCCAGCACCAGCCACGCGAGTTTGTCGGCGTCGGGCAGGTCCGGGTCGGCGTACAAACGGATGCGTGGCAGCAAAGCGGTGCCGCTGATTTGCACGCCGACTTTTTGTGGCAAGTTGGGCCGAAGGGCAGTGATGTCCAGACTGGGGTTGTCGTAGGGGCCACTGAAGCGCAGCACGCCGGTGTCGATGTTCAGCTGCTGGCCGTAGGCTTTGTAACGCCCGCCTTCGGTGCGCACTTGCCCACTCAGGCGTGGCAGGCCCCGTGTGCTGGCGTTGCTTAGCAGTTCCACTTGGCCAGTCAGGCGTGAGTTAAGGCCTTGGCCTTGCAGCTGAAAGTCTTGCCCCAAGTCGAGCATGACGCGCACATCGGGCACACCCAGCCAAGAGCTGGAGTACGCGTTGGGGTCGGGTGGTGCGGTCAGGGCGCTTAGGTTCGGTTGGCCCATGCCAGGGCGAATTACCACCACATCGTCGCCCAGACCGGGGGTGCTGCCCTCGGGCAGGATGAACAAGGCTTGGTCGGCCTTTAGACCGCCGCGCAGTTGCAATTGGCCTTGCGCCATGCGCGCCGTCACATCGCCCGAGACGCTCAGTCGCCGATCGGCCCGGTTGCTCACGCGCAGGTTTTTGGCCTCGATTTGCAAAGCCATGTCGGCCGAGCGCAAAGGGTTGCTGCGGGGGACGGCTTGGGCCTTGGGGTTGGCCTTGGGGTTGGCGTTGGCGTTGGCGTTGGCGTTGGCGTTGGCGTTGAACTCGACCTGGCCACTGGCTTGGAGTTCGCCCCCTTGTGCGCCAGCTCCGCGCAGGCTCAAGCTCTCCAGCACCAGGCTTTGGCCTTGCAGGCGCGCCTGCATTTGCCCTTGGCTGAACTCGATGCCTTGCACGGCAGATCGGGCCGACAGTTGGTCAGCTTGCAAGCGACCTAGCCATTGGGGTTGGCTGCGTGTGCCGCTCACGGTGAGGCTGGCGTCCAGCGTGCCTTGTACGCGCCAGCCCGGTGGGGCCAACACCGACCAGGCACCGATCTGCGGCAAGCTGGCCTGCACGCTGCCGATCAAAGGGGCCTTCTCGGCCCATTGCCAGCCGTCTGGGGTTCGGTTCAGCTGGCTTAACAGTTTGGCCTGTGCCTGGCCCATTTGGGCGCTGTCCCATTTCAGATCGGCTTGCATCTGCTCGTTTTGCACGCGCAAAAACAACTGGGCCTGGCGCAAACCAGCGGTCTTGAGTTGCCCGGGCAGGCTGTCGGACTGGATGCGCAAATCGCCGTGGGTGCGCTCGGCCGACAGGCTCAAGTCAAGATCCTTGTCCATGCGCCACTGCGCCTGCCCTTTGAGCGTGATCTCGTTCAGGATGTCGGTGCCCAGCCAGGCTTGCGCCCAGGAGACAGGCAGGTCTGTCCAGCGCACCGCCCCGTGGGTTTGCTGGGGTTGGGCCGGGCCGGGCGCTGTCCAGCCGCCCGCTTCGACTTCCAAGCGGGGGCGGCCTGGGCCGGGGCCTTGCAGCATCCAGGTCGACGGTTCCCAAGTCAGGACCATCTGGTCAAGCCGGGCTTGCCAGGCGGGCGTGGATTGCAAAGCCAACCGCCAGGGCTCGGCCGACGGGCTTTGAATGTTGGGGGTGCTGAGGGCCAGCTGTTCGATGCGGCCTTGCCAGCTGGGGCTGTGGACATCTGCGCGGTTGCCCCGCCAGGTGGTTTGCAGCTGGGCGCTGAGCGGGCCCTGGCCCAGGCGCGCTTGCAGCTCGGCCTGTACCGACAGGGGCGTGCCTTGCATCTTCAGCTGACCCGGGGCCAGGAACCAAGGCGCTGGCTGGGTGCTTGACCGAGGGGCTGCTGAACTGGCGGGGCTGGGCTGCGCCCATTCGATGCGCGGCCATTGCAGGCTCAGGGACAGCGGGGCATCGGCTTGGGCAAAGCCGCCTTGCCATTGGGCTTGCAGTTGGGCCGGTCCGCTGGCTTTGAAGGCCTGGCGTTGCGCGCCCCAGCCCGGCAGGCCTTGCAACCAGACTTGGCTGAGGGCGGCGTCTTGCATTTGCACGTCCAGGCGGCCTTGGCCTGTGGTGGGGGCCAGGTTCCCTTGGGCTGTGGCTTGAAGTCCCGGCAGTTGCAGTGTCATGCGGCCTTGCACCGATTCTTGGGCCGGTTGCCATTGAAACTGCGCCTCCAGCACAGCCTTGGCGGCTTGCAGGCGCAGGCTGTCGATGTCCCAACGGTCGGGGTGCCACTGGCCTGTGAGTTGCAGTTGTTCCCATTGCAACGCGGGTGGAGTGGCGACGTTGGCGGGGGAGGGGTTTGGTGCCTTTTGTGCTTGCAGGTCGGCACTCAGCGCGATGGTGTCAGCGCCGGTGGCCTCGGCTTTCAGGCGGCCTTGCACAGCAGGCCCGGCCCAGGCGCTGTGCATCAAGCCGGGCTGAAGGTTCTGGATGTCCAGCTGCCCTGTCCAGCCCTGTGGAGTTTGCTGGCCTTCGCCTTGCAGCTGGCCTGCGGCCATGCGGGCTTGGGCTTGCTGCACCTGCCACAGGCCTTGCGCATGGCGGGCTTTTAGGCTCAGCTGTGCCAGGGGCAGGCGTTGCAGGTCCCAGGCACCGGGCAGCAGGTTCTCCACTTGCGCATCGAGTTGCCAGGCCTCGCCATCGGGCTGCAGCTGGGCTTGGCCTTGCAAGCGGGTTTGTGGGGCACCAGGCCACAGGGGGGCCAGGTCCAGCGCCTGCCACTGGCCCTGTGCTTGCAGCACCGCTTGTTTTTGCCAGGGTTGGATTTGCGCTTGCAGGGACAGATGGACCTTGTCCTGCGCACGCCCCAAAGCGCCTTGCCCAGGTGCGGGGGCCAGTTCGGCTAGTACCGAGAGTTGGGCTTGCGGGCCTGACAATTGACCTTGCACCGTGGACTGCACTTGCAGCTGCAGGGCCGGTGTGCGGCCGCTGGCCGGGGTTTGCACCTGGCCTTGGGCCGCGATGTGCAAGGCCATGGGCGCTGCCCCCTGCAAACGCGCTTGCAAGGTATAGCGGCCTTGGGCCAGCGCGAGCGAGTCGACATGCAGGCGGTGTTCTTGACCGTCAAAGGCGTACTGGGCCCGAACATCGGAGAGCTTCACCGAAGTACTGCCTTGCCAGCTGAATTGGGTCACTTGCACGTTCAAATGCAAGGGAAGGGGCAGGCGCAATTCGGTCAGGGGCGTGAGGGGCTGGGGAGGGCGCTGGTCTTGCACGCGCAGGATGTTGATCTGGATGCTCTTGAGGGGCCAGGCCTGTCGCCAAAGCTTCGACCAGTCCAGCACCAGCAGTGCATCCTGAGCCTGCACCTTCAAACCACCGCTTTGCCAGCTGATCTGGCCAATGCGCCCGCCTTGCCTCAGGTTGCCTTGCACATCAGTGCTGCGCAATTGCTGGCCCGAGGGAAAGGCCCAGTGGAACATGTTCAGGGCGGTGCTCAAAGACCCGGGGGTGCCCGTCCAGGCCCACAGCCCCCACAGCGCGGCGGCCAGCGCCAAGGGCCCGAGCAAGGCCGACAAGCTCATCGCCGACATAGCGCCCAGGCCGGCCGCGACGCGCCGCAACAGCGAACGCGCCGGAGACGTCTTGTCCGACGTGGGGCGCACCGGCGAGGCCACGGCCTGCGTCGGGGGATCTGTGTCGTTGTGGGCTTCGGTGCGGGTGTTCATCGTCAAAATGTGAAACCTACACTCAGGTGCAGGCGCAGCTTGTGTAACGCTTGCGCATAGGCCAGGTCGATGCGCACTGGCCCGACCGGGCTGCGCCAGCGGGCGCCAAGGCCATAGCCGATTTTGGGCTTGAGTTGACCCGTGTCATTGGTCACCGTCCCCGCATCGACAAACACGGCGCTTTCCCAATCGGTGGCTTGCCCCTTGTAGCGGATGGGGCGCTGCCATTCCAGGCTGCCCGCGGCCAGGTAGCGGCCCGGTGCGGTGACGCCGGTTGCATCGGTTACGCCAATGCTGTTGGGGGCGTAACCGCGCACGCTGTTGTCGCCGCCTGTCCAAAACAGCTGGGTCGCGGGCAGGTTGGTTGTGTCGCGGCTGACCACGCCGCCGATGTCGGCGCGCACAGCCAGGCGGCCCATGCTTGAGCCCAAAGGCACAAGCCCCAGGCCTTTGACCAGCCAGCGCACATAAGGCTCACTCTGGCTGCCGAGTGTCACACCCGAGCCCAACTCGATGCCCACGCCCAGGCCCCGGCTGGGAAAGGGCAGGCTGTCAAAGAGGCGCCTGGTCCAGCCGTAGTTGGCACTGATGGATTCGCGTTGGGCCTGGAGGCCGCCTTGCAGCCGTGCTGAGTCGTATTGGACGAAGTAAGAGCGGTCAATTTTTTCACCCAGTTTGGTACGACCCGCGCGCCAGCGTTGGCTTTGCAAGGGGATGTCAAACAGTTTTTCGCGGTCGAATTTGGCCGAGGTGTTCCAGCGCCAGAGGCTAGCGTCCGGTGGTGCCAGCAAGTCCAGGCTCGCGCTTTGCAAGTCCTTGTCCAGAGAAAGTTTGCTGACCGAACGCCAATGCAAACCGGGCACGCTGTGGTGCGTGTGCTCGGCGCTCACGCGGCCACCGCTGTCACTTCGCACGCCCAGGCCCAGCACCCATTTTTGGCGCAGACTTTCCTTCAGTTCTATCTTGACGGGTGGCTGTGCCGGGTTGCCTTGTGCATCCAGGCTGACAAACACCGAATCGTAAAAACCGCTGGTGACCAAGCGCTGCTGGGCTTCGAGCAAATCGTTTTGACGGTACATCTGGCCGACAGGCAAACGCGCCAGGCGCTCGACCTGGGTGGCGCCGTATTTTTCGGCCCCGGAAATTTGCAAGGTCCCCAGCCGCACCGCCGGGCCAGATTCCAGCGTCAGCCAAAGCCGCACCAGGTTGTTGGGTTCGTCCACCAGGGCCAGGCTGTGCAGGATGCGGCCCCAGGGATAACGCTCGGCCAGCAGCTGGCTCAGGGCCTGGTTTTTGGCCCGGCTCCAGCCGTTTTGGCTGAAGGTCTCGCCCACGGGCAAAGCCCATTGCTGTTCGACGGCTAGCCGCTGAGCACGTGCATCGGGGTCATCGGCCACATCGCCCAGCCACTGCCACTGCACTTCGGAGATGCGCGCGGCAGGGCCAGTGTCCACCTCTACCAGCACCTGGCCCAAGCTGCCGGTGCTGGCGCTTTGCTCGCTTTTGTCGTGCGACCAGCGCAGCGCTGGCTTGAAAAAGCCCAGCGTGCCCAACAGCTCGCGGGCCTGCACATCGGCTTCGCGCAGCAAACGGGTCAGCTCCATTTCGTCCAGATCGCTCAGGCTGCGGTAGCGCTGCAAGTCCAGGTGTTGCGTCAAAAAGTCGCGGATGCCCTCGTCGCTGCTGCGCACTTCCAGACCGAAGGCTTGGGGGATGGTCGGTGTTTGGTTTTGTGCGGCTGGCGCATCAGCTTGGGGCGTTTGGGCCAGTGCCCAGGAGGGGGCCAGGGCCAGAGCTGCAAGTGCAGCCAAGAGCCAGGTCAGGGCCGTGCGCGGCAAGCCAACGGGCCGCGCTGGCTGCCTCATTTGCTCAGCAAACGCATCGTATCTTCCAGCCCTTTGAGGGTCAGCGGGAACATGCGGTTGCTCATCAACTGCTGAACGATGGAGATGCTCTGGCGGTATTGCCAAACGCCTTGGGGCTCTGGGTTGATCCAGGCGAACTTGGGGAAGGTGTGCGTCAGGCGTTGCAGCCATTCGGCCCCGGCCTCTTCGTTGTTGTATTCGACGCTGCCGCCCTTTTGTAAAATCTCGTAGGGGCTCATGGTGGCGTCGCCAATGAAGATCAGCTTGTAGTCCTTGTTGTACTTGCGCAGGATGTCCCAGGTGGGGAATTTTTCGGCGTAACGGCGCTTATTGTTCTTCCACATGAAGTCGTAGACGCAGTTGTGAAAGTAATAAAAATCCAGGTGCTTGAATTCGGCTTTTACAGCTGAAAACATTTCTTCGACCCGCGTGATGTGCTCGTCCATGGTCCCGCCTACGTCCATGAGCAGCAGCACTTTCACATTGTTGTGGCGCTCCGGGCGCATCTGGATGTCCAGGTAACCGGCGTTGGCCGCGGTCTTGCGGATGGTGCTGTCCAAGTCGAATTCGTCTTGCGAGCCTTCACGCGCAAAGCGGCGCAGGCGGCGCAGCGCCACTTTGATGTTGCGCGTGCCCAGCTCCTGCTGGTCGTCGTAGTCTTTGTAGGCGCGCTGCTCCCAGACCTTGATGGCACTTTTGTTGCCTCCTTTGCCGCCAATGCGGATGCCCTGAGGGTTGTAGCCGCCGTTACCGAACGGCGAGGTGCCGCCCGTGCCGATCCACTTGTTGCCGCCCTCGTGGCGCTCTTTTTGTTCTTCGAGGCGCTTCTTCAAAGTGTCCATCAGCTCGTCCCAGCCCATCTTCTCGATGGCGGCTTTTTGTTCGGGCGTGAGTTCCTTTTGCAGGATTTTTTCGAGCCACTCGAGCGGCACTTCTTTGGTGAAGTCGGTCAGCATCTCCACGCCCTTGAAGTAAGCGCCGAAAGCCTTGTCGAACTTGTCGAAGTGCTTTTCGTCCTTGACCATCACGGTGCGGGCCAGGTGGTAAAAATCGTCGATGCTGCAGGCATCAGACGCTGGGCCGACTACGTTGGCCTGCAGGGCTTCGAGCAAGGTCAGATATTCGCGCACCGAAACAGGGAGTTTGGCTGCACGCAGGGTGTAGAAAAAATCGATCAGCATGACGTCTTTCTGTCCTCAGGCTCGCACACGTGCGAGTTGGTAGTCCAAGTGTGTTTTGACATTGGGCCATTCACTCGCAATGATGCTGTAAACGCAGGTGTCGCGCAGTGCGCCAGCGCTCAATGGGTGGGGGTTGATTTGGTGGCTGCGCAGCACGCCGTCCAGTTTGGCACCCAAACGCTCGATGGCGCGGCGGCTTTGCTGGTTGAAGAAATGCGTGCGGAACTCCACTGCGATGCAGTTCAGTTGCTCAAACGCATGGGCCAAAAGCAAGCGCTTGGCTTCGGTGTTGAGGGGCGAGCGTTGCACGCATTGGCGGTACCAGGTCGAGCCGATTTCAACCCTGCGGTTCGTTGCGTCGATGTTCATGAAGGTGGTCATGCCCACGGCCTGCCCGGTGGCTGGGTCGATGACAGTGAATGGGCACATGCTGCCCTTGGCCTGCAAGTCTTGGCGGCGGGTGATTTCGGCCGCCATGCCCTCTGGGGTGGGGATGGCGGTGTACCAGTGGTTCCAAAGGTCGCCGTCACGCACGGCCTGGACCAGATCATCGTGGTGCAAGTGCGACAAGGGCACGAGTTGCACATGTTGACCCGATAGCGAAATGGGTGCGATCCAAGGATTCATGATGCGTCATTGTCCTTGTCTTTGGCTTTTTGTTTGTTGCGCCAAAAGCGCGCCAAGTGCAGACCGGCACCGCCACCCAAGCCCACCAGCAAAATGCCGCCAATGCTGGCGTTGTCGTAACCGGCACTGAAAATATTCAGGCCCAGCCATTTGCCGGCCCAGTAACCGGTCAGCGCACCGCCGACAAAGCCCACGGCATCTGAGATGCCTTCCGTGAGAGGGTTGGGTGAGGTCATCGGTTCATGTTCAACGGTTGCGCTGGTTCATGAACACCAGCTTTTCGAACAAGGTCACGTCTTGCTCGTTTTTGAGCAAAGCGCCCACCAGTGGGGGGACCGACAATTTTTGATCTGCACTTTGCAGGGCTTCGAGCGGGATGTCTTCGGCCACCAAGAGCTTGAGCCAATCGAGAAGCTCGCTGGTGGAGGGTTTCTTCTTCAGGCCGGGCAGGCTGCGCACGTCGTAAAAGGTCTTGAGCGCCAGGGCCAGCAGGTCTTTTTTGAGCGTTGGGAAGTGCACATCCACGATTTGGCGCATGGTGTCCGCTTCGGGGAACTTGATGTAGTGGAAAAAGCAGCGGCGCAAGAAGGCGTCGGGCAACTCTTTTTCGTTGTTCGAGGTGATGAACACCAGCGGGCGGGTCTTGGCCTTGATCAGCTGGCGCGTTTCGTAGCAATAAAACTCCATGCGGTCGATCTCGCGCAGCAAATCGTTTGGGAATTCGATGTCCGCCTTGTCGATCTCGTCGATCAGAATGGCCACGGGCGTCTCGGACGTGAAGGCTTGCCAGAGCACGCCCTTGATGATGTAGTTCTCGATGTCCTTGACCTTTTCTTCGCCCAGCTGGCTGTCGCGCAGACGGCTCACGGCGTCGTATTCGTAAAGGCCTTGTTGGGCTTTGGTGGTCGACTTGATGTGCCACTGCAACAGGGGCAGGCCCAAAGCCTCGGCCACTTCTTCGGCCAACATGGTTTTGCCGGTGCCGGGCTCACCTTTGACCAAAAGGGGGCGTGTAAGGGTGATGGCGGCGTTCACGGCCAGCATCAGGTCGGGGGTGGCGACGTAGTTTTCGGTACCTTGGAATTTGATCATGGACAGTTCTTTGAAACAGGAATGAAGCTTGTCAGGATTATGAGGGCCAGCCCGATATAATCCGCAGTTGATTTTTATCAATCGTTTGGATTGTGTGAGCAAAATGAATAAGCTGTTGACCTCGATGTTTGCCTTGGCTGTCGCCTCTGTGACCGCCATCTCCGCCCATGCCCAGGAAATCAAGGGCGATGCCAAAGCCGCTGAGCAAAAAATCGCCATGTGCATTGGTTGCCACGGCATCAAGGGCTACCAAGCCAGCTTCCCTGAGGTCTACCGCGTGCCGATGATCTCTGGTCAAAACGCCAAGTACATCGTGGCCTCTCTCAACGCCTACCAAAAAGGCGAACGCAAGCACCCCACCATGCGCGGCATTTCCGCCAGCCTGAGCGAGCAAGACATGGCTGATTTGGGCGCCTACTACGAACAGCATGGCAAGACCGAACCGGTGGCCAAGACACCCAAGGCGCCTGACGCCAAAGTCGCTGCCTTGCTGCAAAAAGGCGCTTGCATTTCCTGCCACGGTGACAATTTCAGCAAGCCGATCGACCCGAGCTACCCCAAGCTGGCGGGTCAGCACAAAGACTTTTTGTATGTGGCGCTCAAGTCTTACAAAACTGAAAACCTGGCCACTTGGGGCCGCAACAATGGCGTAATGGGTGGCATTGCAAAGCAGTTTTCCAATGCCGAACTCAAAGCCATTTCTGCTTACATCGGCTCTTTGGAGGGGGACATGAAGACCGTGCCCCAGTCCCGCCTACGTTGAAGCTTTGACTTCTCTCAACAAAAAACCCGCTTCGGCGGGTTTTTTGTTGTCTGTTCGCCTTTTTCCGGGGCCCCCCGCCTCAGTCTTGGGTGGCGTTGCGCTGCACGCAGGCGATGTAGGACTCACCGTCGGGCATGCGGCCCGAGCGCTGGCTTTCAAAAATCATGCGTCCCAGGCATTCCATGGCCCGGTGGTGCGCGTCGTGCAGCGAGTTGAGCCGGTGCGTCAGCAATTCCACTGCCTGGCGGATGCCCCGGGGTTGGTCGATGCTGCATTGCTCGCTGATGGACAGGTGCATTGAGAGGTGCAAAAACGGATTGGTCCGGTTGGGGTCGTCGTTGAGCATGCTGGCCAGCGCAGCATCGACATCGGCCAGTTCGGCGTGGTATTCGGGGTGTTCGTCGATCCATTGGCTGACGAGCATTTCCATGGGTTCGAGCGGCGCCGTCGTTCGGGCTTTGGCGTAAACGCCGCAAAAAAAACGTCGAACGTCGGCTTGTGAGGGTTGGATCAGCATGGCTCTGAAAGAATAAAACCGACCAGGCGGTCGGTCAATGGCATAAAATTTAAGTGTGCAACATTCAACATGTTAATCGCAGACAACTTCCCCACCCTCAAGAGATATCCATGAACCACGCCTACATTTGCGACGCGATTCGCACCCCCTTTGGCCGTTACGGCGGCGCCCTGAGCAGTGTGCGCACCGACGACTTGGGCGCTGTGCCCCTGCGTGCCCTGATGGCCCGCAACCCTAATGTCGACTGGGCCGCTGTGACCGACGTGCTGTATGGCTGTGCCAACCAAGCTGGCGAAGACAACCGCAACGTGGCCCACATGGCCAGTTTGCTGGCCGGTTTGCCGATTGACGTGCCCGGCGCCACCATCAACCGCCTTTGCGGCTCGGGCCTGGACGCCATTGGCACCGCAGCGCGCGCCATCAAGGCCGGTGAAGCTGGTTTGATGATCGCGGGCGGTGTCGAGAGCATGAGCCGCGCCCCGTTCGTGATGCCCAAAGCCGAAACCGCCTTCAGCCGCAACAACGCGGTGTACGACACGACCATTGGCTGGCGCTTTGTCAACAAGCTGATGAAAGCCCAGTACGGCGTGGATTCGATGCCCGAGACCGCTGAAAACGTGGCGACTGACTACAAGATCGAGCGCGAAGCGCAAGACCTGATGGCCTACAACAGCCAGCTGCGCGCTGTGGCCGCCATCAAAGCAGGTCACCTGGCGCGCGAAATTGTCGGCGTGAGCATCCCCCAGAAAAAAGGTGACGCGATCATTGTGGACACCGACGAGCACCCGCGCGAAACCAGCCTTGAAGCGCTGGCCAAGCTCAAAGGCGTGGTGCGCCCCGACGGCACCGTGACCGCAGGCAACGCTTCGGGTGTGAACGATGGCGCTTGTGCCTTGCTGCTGGCCGATGAAGCCACCGCTGCCAAAAATGGTTTGACGCCCAAGGCCCGCGTCGTGGGCATGGCTACTGCAGGTGTCGCGCCTCGCGTGATGGGCATTGGCCCGGCGCCCGCCACGCTGAAAGTGTTGGCGCAGACCGGCTTGACGATTGATCACATGGACGTGATCGAACTGAACGAAGCCTTTGCCGCACAAGGCTTGGCGGTGATGCGCATGTTGGGCCTGAAAGACGACGATGCCCGCGTGAACGCCTGGGGTGGTGCGATTGCCTTGGGTCACCCGCTGGGTGCATCGGGTGCGCGTTTGGCCACCACGGCCATCAACCGCCTGCAGCAGACCGCTGGCCGCTACGCGCTGTGCACCATGTGCATTGGCGTGGGCCAGGGCATTGCGCTGATCATCGAGCGGGTGTGAGTTTTGCCCAGCAGGCAGTGCACTGCTGCTGGGTCAATCTCGCATCAGGATCGCCAGATCGCGGCTCACTGTGCCTCGATCTTGCGATCGGCCACGATCCGGCTGAGTTGGCGGATCTCGCCGTCCACACGGGTGCGAAATTCCACGGGCGTGTTGGCCTGTGGGCGACCACCCCAGTCGATGAGGCGTTGTTTAACCGCAGGTTGGTCAAGCACAGCACGGAGTTCACGGTTGAGCCGATCGACGACCGCTTGCGGTGTGCCTTTGGTGCCCGCGATGCCCAGCCAAGAATCGAACACCACCCCCGGAAAAATGTCCGCCACAGAAGGCACGCCTGGCAGGGCGTTCTGACCTGCTGGCGCGGTGGTGGCGAGCACGCGTACACGGTTGTCCTTGAACAGCGGCGCTGTGGTGGTCATGGTGTCGATCATCACGTCCACCCGACCGGCCAGCAACTCCATCATCGGCGCCGTGCCGCCTTTGAAGGGCACATGTGTGGCCACACCGCCGCTTTCGGCCATTAGCCATTCGCCAACCAAGTGCATCGCCGTGCCCACGCCCACCGAGGTGTAGGTGTAGCGGTTGGGTTCGCTTTTCACGCGCTGGATGAAATCATTGAACGAGGTGATGGGCGAGTTTGGCTTGACCGACAAAGTCAGCGGATAGGTGGTGACGGTGGAGACCCAAGCGAAGTCATTGACCGGATCGAAGGGCAGGTTCTTTTTCATCGCGGCATTGCTCGAATGACCACTGGGCAGCAGCACCAGCGTGTAACCATCCGGTGCAGCTTTGGCCACTGCATCGGCGGCGATGTTGCCACCCGCTCCCGCGCGGTTTTCTACCACCACAGGCTGACCGAGTCGCTCACCCAAGGGTGTGGCAATCAGTCTGGCCACCATGTCGCTGCTGCCACCGGGCGCAAAGCCCACCAGCAGTTTGATGGGCCGCGCGGGCCATGTGTCTTGCGCGTGAGCAATGCCCAAGCCGGCCATCAGGCCCAAGGCCAAAACCCATGAACGGCCAATCGTGTGACCAAGGGTGCGGACAGGGTGGTGAATCGTGGAACTGTTCATCGGGTGGTCTCCAGAAAATGGATGTGGGTCTGATGCGACAAGAACAAGTGACGTGTCATGGTAGCGATGATCGTGGTTTTACAAAGGTGTAAAGACGATCCTAAAAGACTGCTTGGCTCATGCGTCGTCGCGGATGCCGTTGCGAAGCGTGCCAATCGCGTCCACCACGATCTCACACACGTCACCAGGCTTCATGAATATTTGCGGGGTTCGCTTGTTGCCCACGCCACCGGGGGTGCCGGTCACGATCACGTCGCCAGGCGACAGCGGGATGAAGGTCGAGATGTAGGCGATCTGGCGCGGAATGCTGTGGATCATCTTGTCGGTGGTGGTGTCCTGCAAAACCTGACCGTTGAGCACGGTTTGCAGGCGCATCACTTGCGCAGGCGCTATCTCGTCGCTGGTGACCATCCAGGGACCAAAGCCACCGGTCTTGTAGAAGTTCTTGCCGGGTGTCCACTGCGAGGTGGCGATTTGCCAGTCGCGCACCGAGCCGTCGTTGTAGCAGCTGTAGCCGGCAATGTGATCCCAGGCGTCTTCTTCTTGGATGCGGCGGCCACCTTTGCCAATGATCAAGGCGATTTCGGCTTCGTAGTCCAGGCGGTGCGACTCGGGCGGGCGCATGATGTCCTGGCCGTGCGCGACCTGCGAGTCGGCCAGGCGTATGAAGATCGTCGGTACTTCGGTCACTTCACGGCCGGTTTCGAGCACGTGTTCGCCGTAGTTCAGGCCGATGCAAAAGATCTGACCCGGGTTGGGGATCACCGGCAGCAGCTGCAGTTGCGAGAACTTGAGCGTCGGCTTGTGCGCCTTGGCCGCATCGGCGGCTGCACCGAACAGGTTTTTGGCGATCAGGGTTTTCAGGTCGGGCGCTTGTGCACCCAGGAAGGGGCTCAGGTCGAGCACGTCGTCGCCGTTCACGACGCCGTAGGAGGGCACGCCCTGGTTCAAAAAGCTGATGAGTTTCATGGAGGATCTTTCAGTCAAATGGAAAGGATAAGCATCAGTGCAGCCGCGCAGAAATTTCGCGTGCGGCGCGCTGGATGAGGGGGGTGAGTTTGGTCTGGTCGATCACCGCCATGCGTTGCACAGTGGTCACCAGAGAGAGTGCGCCGATCACGGTGCCGTCGGTCTGCTGTAAGGGCACCGCGATTGCAGCCAAAGTGGTTTCGAGTTCGCCGTTGGAGAAATAAAAACCGTCCTTGCGGATCTGGCTGTAGTAACGCCGAAAGCTGGGCCAATCGGTGGGCAGCCCGGCTGCAGCCACCGCCATGCTGTGGGTGTCCAGCAGTTTGTGCAGTTGTGGTGTAGGAAGCCCTGCCAGTATCACTTTGGGTGCGCCGCCTTGAAACAGCGGGCGCGGGCGCCCACGGCCATAACTCAAATTGGCAGGCATGGTGCCGAACTCGCGGTGGGTGTCCAGCAACTGGTCGCCGTGCAAGCTGGAGACCACACAGTCAAAACCGGTCTGCGCCACCAGTTCTTTCATGAACGGCACGCCACACTGCAGCACCGGGTCGGCCTGGCGGATGAAGTGGTCCAGCACCACGATGCGGGACCCCAGCGTGAACTGGGCATCGCTGCCGCGCCGCAGCAGGCCCGCATCGCTGAGGGTCTTGAGATAGCGGTAACTGGTGGGCAGTGAAACCCCCAGCGTTTCGCTGATGTCCTCGGCGCTCCAATGCAAGCGCTGGTCGGAAAACAGGTCGAGCACGCTCAGCATCCGGGCGAGGCTGGTGTCGGCTTTGTCTGCTTTATCGGTCATGGTGGGTTCTGTTCAACATCCGTGGGCCAAGGCACCCGCAGTGGGCAGCACGGCGCTGATGCGATCGAGCTCGGCACTGCTTTGGGCCACTCCCAGAATGTAGCGGTCCGGGCGAAGCAGCACGGCGCGCACGCCTTGTTGGTCCAGCCAGGCTTTGACCTCGGGGTCGCGCGCAGGCACGGTGATCACGCCTTGCGCCTGCCAGCGCTCACGGGTGTCTTCACTGACTTCGGCCAACACGGTGTCCTGGCCCAGGACGGCAAAGTTCAAGCCCAGCAGCGTGTCCAGCAGATGGCCGTTGGCCAGCGTGGGTTGCGGAAATACTTGGGCGACCGGTGCCTGCTCGCCTTGCCAGATGCCAGGGCCCAGGCGCGGCGTCGGAAACTGGAAGATCTCAGGCTGCCCGGCTTTGAACTTGGCGTCGCGTTCGCGTGCCGCGTGCGGGTCGGTAGTTTGGATGATGTCGCCCAGCTTCACGGCCAAGTCGATGAAGGCCTGCACATGCGGTGAACGCTCGCTTTCGTAGGTGTCCAGCAGCCCATCGTCTGCACGGCCGCGCAGCACGGCGTCGAGCTTCCAGGCCAGGTTGGACACATCGCGGATGGCCGCACACATGCCCTGGCCCAAGAAGGGTGGCGTTTGGTGGGCTGCATCACCTGCCAGCATCAAGCGGCCTTGTCGCCAGCCTTCGGCCATCACCGAGTGGAAGGTGTAGATCACGGCGCGTTCGATGTCGGCTTGGCTTGGCGTGACCCATTTGCTCACCAGTTTCCACAGTGTCTCGGGCAGGACCATTTCCTCCGGCTTGTCACCGGGCAAGAGCATGATTTCCCAGCGCCTGCGGTTGCCGGTCACATTGCAATAAGTCATGGGGCGGGACGGGTCACAGTGCTGCACCGTGTGGTCGGGCAGGGTGGGCACATCGGTTTTGAGCCGCACATCGAACACCAGCCAGGGCTGGTGCAGGCCCAGATCGCGCATGCGTGTGCCCAGCACTTTGCGCACCAGTGAGCGGGCGCCGTCGCAACCGACCACGTAGCGGGCCTGCACGGCATGAATTTGTTGTGTTTGCAGGTCAGTGACTTTCAGGGTGGCCGCGTCAGCACCGTCTTCGATGGCAGTGACTTCGTGGTGGGTGCGCACTTGCACCTGCGGGTAGCGCTGCAAGCCAGACCGCAACACGGCTTCGAGCTCGGGTTGGTGAAAGTAGTGGTTGGTGGCGCAGCCGTGCGGGCCACGTTCTTGGGTGCCGGCGCGGATCAGCAAGGTCTCGCCAGCGGCGTTGTTGAAGTACATGCCCTTGAGGCCCGGGCGCGAGATGCTCTCAACCTGTGGGCGCAAACCGGCGGTCTCGAACACGCGCATGGTTTCGCCGTCGAAATGGATGGCGCGGGGCAGGGGGTAGATCTCGCCCTCTCGCTCGAGCACCAGCACCGACAGGCCATATTGGCCCAGCAAGTTGGCCAGCGTGGCACCCGCCGGGCCGTAGCCGATGATGGCGACGTCAAACACCGTCTGGTTCATGCCTGGTAGCCCATGAGTTGCTGCATTTCTTTCAACCACTCGGCGCGGCTGCGAAATTTGGGCCGACTGCGCGCCAGTGCTTCAGCAGCTGCCATCACGGCTTCGTCGCTTTGGTCCAGGTCGATCGGTTCGCGCAGCGGCTGCTCGCAGTACCAAGGCATGTCCAGGAACACCTCCAGGCGGTTGCCCTCGGGGTCGCGAAAATAGATCGACACCGCGTTGCCATGACTGGTGCAGACCAAGTCGCTCACATCGGGTTCGGCCTGGACGCGGTCACGCACCGTGCGCAGCGAGGCCAAGTCGGGCACGCGCAGGGAAATCTGGTTGATCACGCTGAACGACAGGTCCGCAGGGCGGCCCGTGGCCAGCACGATTTGGTGGTGTTCGGACGGGTCGCGACTGAGGAAGACCAGCTGCACGGGCCCCAAGTCGCCGCGATCGGTTTCGAAGAAGCACATCACGTCTTTGTAAAAGCGGGCCATGCGTTCGAGGTCGCGCACATAAATCCCCATGTGGCTGAAGACCAGCGAATTGGACTGGGAAAGTGGCTGGGCCATGATCACTCCTTTTGCAAAAATTGCACTCATTCTATTTTGATTAGTGGATAAAAAACTAATGGTTTATCCCATAGTGATAATTTACCTGTTTTGAAAGAATGCTGACAGACCTCAAGGTCGTGACCATCCACCAACAGGAGATACCCGCATGAACCGCACCACCCGCCGCTTGGGCCTGGCCACTTTGGCCTTGGCTTTGTTCAGTGCCTGGCCCGCCATGGCCCAGGACTATCCGAGCAAGCCGATCAAGATCATTGCCCCTTTCCCCGTGGGCACAGGCCCCGACGCCAACACCCGTGAAATTGCGCTGGAGTTGTCCAAGGCGCTGGGGCAGTCGGTGGTGGTGGAAAACCGTCCGGGTGCCTCCACCATGATTGGCATGGAAGCGGGAGCCAAGGCCACACCCGATGGCTATACCCTGGTGATGGGTTCGACCACTTCGATGTCGGTGTTGCCCTACACCTATGGTGCCAAAGTGCCTTACAAGGTGGAGCGGGACTTTGTGCCCATCAGCGTTGTGGGTCTGCTGAACACCGCTTTGACAGCCCACCCGAGCGTGCCCGAGAAAAATGCGAAGGAACTGATCGAGCGTCTGAAAAAACAGCCCGGCTCCTTGACATCGGCCACATCGGGTGTGGGCAGCTACTCCCATCTGGCCGGTGAGTGGTTTGCCTCGAACGCTGGGGTCAAGATCAATTTTGTCCCCTACAACACCTCGAGCCCTTATGCGGATTTGGTGGCAGGTCAGGTGAATGTGATTTTTGATGCGCTGCCCGCTGCCATTGGCAACGTCAAGGCTGGCAAGCTGAAGATCTTGGCACTGACGGGCAAGACGCGACACCCCAACTTTCCGGATGTGCCCACTTTTGCCGAGTCGGGTTTGCCTGACTTCAGTCCCACCGCCTGGATTGGCTTGTTTGCGCCTGCGGGCACACCGGCCGCTGTGGTGGCCAAACTGGGCGAGGCCATGCAAAAGGCCACAGCCCAAAACCCAGATCTGATCGCTAAATGGCGCTCCTATGGCGGTGATCTGAAGGCGCAGACTCCGGCCGAATTTGCGGCCTTCCTCAAGCAAGACGATGCCCTGTGGGGCCCGGCCATCCGCAA
The DNA here is from genome assembly GCF_003063645.1 of Limnohabitans sp. 2KL-51. GTDB lineage: Bacteria > Pseudomonadota > Gammaproteobacteria > Burkholderiales > Burkholderiaceae_C > Limnohabitans_A. The sequence goes on along the minus strand of NZ_NESJ01000007.1, from coordinate 118,977 downwards.
AGCCGGCGTGAAGTTGGACTGACCGCATGACGACCCGTCGGCAACTCATTCAAACACTCGGTGCGGCGAGTCTGGCGTCCCTGACCTCTGTCGGCCGCGCCCAGGCTTGGCCCGCCAAACCGGTGCGCATCGTGGTGCCATCGGCTGCTGGCAGCCCTTGGGACCCGATGGCCAGGCATTTGGCAGACCGTTTGTCCAAAGTTTTTGGGCAGCCCTTCATTGTGGAAAACCGGTCCGGGGGCACCGGGCTCATCGGCATGGACCAGGTGGCCAAAAGCAACGATGCCCACACCCTGGGCATCATGTTCATGCCGCACACGGTATTGCCCGCCCTGGTCGCCAAGATGCCTTATGACACCTTGAAAGACATTGTGCCCATCAGCCAAACGCAGTGGACCTACAACGTGCTCGTGGTCCGCAGCAACATGCCAGTGCGGGATGTGAGCGGATTGATGGCTTTGGCCCGTAAAAGCCCTGGTAAGCTGATTTACAGCTCCGGTGGTGCAGGCTCGCCCGCGCATTTGATGGGCGAGTATTTCAAGCAGTTGACCGGCACCTTCATTTTGCATGTGCCCTACCGGGGGCCGGTGGCGGCTTTGCAAGACCTGATGGGCGAGCAGGTGGACATGATGTTCGCTTCGCTGGCTGCGGCGCTGCCCCACATCAAAAGCGGTCGTTTGCGGGCCATCGCGGTCACGGCGGCAGAACCGCTGGAAGCGCTGCCCGGTGTACCGACTTTTGCCCAAGCTGGATTTCCCCAGTTTGATGTCCGGGATTGGGCGGGTCTGGTGGGGCCTGCTGCGTTGCCGCCAGCGGTGGTCGAGCGGCTCAATGCCGAGGTGGGCAAAGCGCTCACTGAAGCTGGTCTAGAGCAAAGATTCTCCCAGATGGGGGTGTATCTGCAGACCAGCACGGTGGCCGGATTTGGCGAATTGGTGAAAAAAGAAATCCCCAAATGGGCGGACGTAGTGCGCCGCTCGAACATCAAAATGGAATGAAAAACATGAGCGCATTGATCGCAGAAGAGCAACGCCGCCAGGCCATGCTGAGTGGTGACATCGCAGTACTCGAAGCCTTGCTGTCGGATGGGCTGGTCTACGTGCATTCCACGGGGGGGCGCGATACCAAGACCACCTATCTGGACAAAATGGCCAGCGGCAGTTTGAAGTACCTGACCTTGTGTTTTGAAGACTTGCAAGTGCATACGGCAGGCCCGGGCGAAATGGTGACTGGACGCATGTCGGCCGAGGTGATCATCGGTGGGCAGTCCAAAGCGGTGCGCAGCTTGTTTCTGACGGTGTGGATGCCCGAGCTTGGCGCAGATGGGCAGCAACGCCTGCGCATGCTGGCGTACCAGGGTACATCTGGCCCCGCCTGAACAACACCTGCAAATGACCAATTTCATTTTCATCGTCGCCGACGATCTGGGCTACGCCGACTTGGGCTGTTATGAAGGGCGCGAGGCCGGGTTTGGACCTGTGTCACCGGTGCTGGACCGTCTGGCGGCCCAGGGCCTGAAGTATGTGAATGGGTATTCGAACTCGCCTGTGTGCTCCCCCACACGTTTTGCATTGATGACCGGTCGCTACCAGTATTGGGTCCGCGGGGCCAGTGAAGAGCCCTTGTTGGGGTCTACGCGTGGCCATCCTGAAATGGGACTTCACGCCAACTTGCCGACATTGCCGTCCATGCTCAAGGCGCAGGGGTACCACACGGCCTTGATTGGCAAGTGGCATCTTGGATTTCGGCCTCATTTTGGTCCAGAAAAATCGGGCTACATGCACCACTTCGGCCCCATGTCGGGCGGCGTGAGTTATTACGGCCACAACGCGCGAGGGACTGGGTCGGATCTGGAACTGGACGGCCAGCCCTACGATGAGCCGGGCTACTTGACCGACCTGATCTCCAGACGGGCCGCGCAGTATGTGCGCGACCGTGCGGCTGAGGGCCAAAAATTCTTTCTGAGCCTGCATTTCACGGCGCCCCACTGGCCCTGGGAGACACGTGCTCAGGGCCAGATCAACCCCGATATCGTCAAAGACAACATGCACCTCGATGGTGGCAATGTGGAGACCTACCGCACGATGATCCGCGAAATGGACGAGGGCATCGGATGGGTGGTGGAGGCCTTGCGCGAGACCGGGCAGCTGGACGATACGCTGATCATTTTCACCAGCGACAATGGCGGCGAGCGTTTCTCGGACAACTGGCCCTTGGTGGGCGGCAAGATGGACTTGACGGAAGGGGGTATCCGTGTCCCCTACATCGTGCATTGGCCCAAGGGGATTACCCAGCCTGGCAGCGTCTGCACACAACACTGCCTGACCATGGACTGGACCGCCACCGTGCTGGACATCGCCCAAGCGCAGCCGCCTGAAGGGCATGTACTGGATGGTGTGTCGATGAGACCGACCTTGCAGGATGCTCAGAAGACCTTTGAGCGACCGATGTTCTGGCGCATGAAATACAAGCAACAGCGGGCGCACCGTGAGGGTGATTGGAAATACCTCCAGGTCGATGACCACGAATACCTGTTCAACCTGTCAGAAGATGCCCGGGAGCGGGCCAATCAGGCACACCGTCAGCCGGACAAGTTCAAGGCCATGCAGGCGGCCTGGCTCGAATGGAATGCACAGGTCCCGCCTGTGCCAGAAGATGCCCGGGTGGATGTGGCCTATACCTTGCGCCACATGCCGTCCAGGTGACAAGCTATGAGGTGCTCGTCGATGGGGTGCCGTTTGGCCACCAGCCCCTTCGGGGGCTTTTTTGTGCCTCCGCCAATTCTTCGGCGCTGACCTCGATCTCCATGCGCAACAGCGCTGCACCCATGGCTTTGCCCAAGTTGTCCAGGCGCAGGTTACGTGCGCCGCCGCCTTGCAAAGCGCCGTGCAACACGAACTTCAGGGCCAGGATGTTCGGCAAAGGCCAGGCATCCACCTGCCCCGGCAGCCAGGGCGCAAAGTGCGCTTGCACTTGGGCCGCCGTCACTTCGCGCTCGATGATGCGGTAACCCGCCTCGTTCCACGCAAACAGGCCAAAGTCCACCCAGTCGGCCTTGTCGCCGCTTCGGGCGTGGGCGATGCGGACCAGCGGAATACGCAGGGTTATGCTCATGATTGCACCTCCAGCATTTCAATGCGCGCTTTGACAAGGTGTCGATCCATCAGCGTGGGCCAGATGCCAAGCAGCTCGCTGGTATTGTTCAGACCCTGAAAGCCGCAGGTGTAGGCCGGGCCGCTTAACGCCATCCAGGGGAAAAGCCGCCCGAAGCCATCGGCCACCGATTTGACGGGCGTTCGCAGCACCATGCGCACCCAAATTTCTGCGCGTTCGTTCAGTTCAGCCGCAGGCGGCAGCGGGGCCAGTGGGCCGTGCGCCGAATTCAGGCCGGGGTATTCCACAAACAACTCGTCAAACGGCATTTTTCGCTCTTGCAGTTGGCTGCGGATCATGGCCTCGGCCGCTAGCACTTTGTCCCAGGCGTCAGGCCATGAAAAGCCCCAAGTGATGTCGGCCTTGAAGCCATCCCTAAAGCCCGCCACCACCTTCAGCTGATCTGTCGGTGCGCGGCCTTGTGCGCCGGTCAATCGCACGCGGTGCTGGCCCTCGTCGGTCAATTGGATCTGGCCCATGTCCAGCACCACATCGGGTGAAAAGTACGCGTGCGGGTTGTGCACCTCGTACAGCAGTTGTTGTCGCACGGTGTCGAAGTTGACCAGCCCGCCTGTGTCGGGTGCCTTGGTGATGAAGGCCGTGCCGTCTTGCCAGACCTCGGCAATGGGGTAGCCGATGTGTGCCAGATCCGGGATATTTTGCCAATGGCCCTGGCTGCCGAAATTGCCGCCACTGCCCTGGCCCGAGCATTCGAGCAAATGCCCCACCGTAAGGCCTTGGGCCAGGCGGTTGAAGTCCTCGGGCTTGGCCGCATCGGCCAGCTTCCAGCCCAGGCCATGCACCAGCGGCCCCAGAAACAGCGCTGCGTCGGCCACGCGCCCGGTGATCACGATATCGGCACCATGGTCCAGTGCTTCCACGATGGGTTGCGCGCCAAGGTAAGCGTTGCCAAACACCAGCCGCTCGCGCACGCCGTTCACATCGGCGCCGTTCATCAAGTGGTCAAATTGGGTTTCGGGTGCTTGCAGCAAGGGCAACACATCGTCGCCACTGACCACCGCAATGCGCGGGTGCCAGCCTTTGGCCGCGAGCGCCGTTTGCACCGCCTGCGCCGCGCCCATCGGGTTGAGCCCGCCCGCGTTGCAAACGAACCGGACCCCACGCGGCTGCATCAGGGGCCACAGGCGCAGCAGCATGGGCACCACGTCGCGGGCATAGCCCAAAGCAGGGTCGCGTTGCCGGTCTTTTTGCAAAATGGCCAAGGTGAGTTCGGCCAAGTGGTCGCTGGCGATAAATTGCACTTGGCCGCGCTCAATGCTGGCCACCACGGGTTCCCAGTTGTCGCCATAAAAGCCCAGGCCCGAACCGATGCGAATGGAATGCGTCATGGGGAGATATTGAAGCCTTGTGTATCGACCGTAATGGGGGACAACCCCTAGAGAAAGTCTCGCGTAAGCCATGCACAATAGCACGGTCGTTCGCAAATGCTTCGAGCGGTGTTGAAGCACTGCACCGCTAAGCCCAGCGAACTCGGCTAGACAGAACCAAGAGGAGACAGGCGTGCAATTGCTGCAACTGCTGATCAGCGGTGTGGCCCAGGGCTGTATTTACGGACTCATTGCCCTGGGTTTCGTGCTGATTTACAAGGCCACCGAAACGGTGAGCTTTGCCCAGGGCGACCTGATGATGGTGGGGGCCTTTTCGGGGCTGGCCGCCATGACGCTGCTGGGCTTTCCTTTTTGGATTTCTGTGCCTGCGGCCATCGTGGCCATGGGGATTTTTGGTGTGCTGCTTGAGCGCCTGGTCATTCGCCCTATCTTGGGGCAACCGGCTTTTTCCATCGTCATGCTGACCATTGGTGTGGGCTATGTGCTGCGCGGCCTGATCACCATGATCCCCGATGTGGGCACCGACACCCACACCCTGCCCGTGCCCTATGCGGGCGAAGTGCTGCGCTTGGGCGGTCTGGTGATCGCGGCCGAGCAAATGGTGGTGATCGGCGCGACTGGCATTTTGTGCCTGGGCTTGTTTGCCATGTTCAAGTACAGCAAGCTGGGCGTTGCCATGCAGGCGGCCTCGCAAAACCAACTGGCTGCCTATTACATGGGCATCCCGGTCAAGCAGATCAACGGATTGGTTTGGGGTCTGGCCGCAGCGGTGGCGGCGGTAGCAGGGTTGCTGTTGGCCCCCATCACCTTTGTGCACGCCAACATGGGCTTCATTGGCCTGAAGGCCTTTCCCGCAGCGGTGGTCGGCGGCTTTGGCAGCTTGCCCGGCGCTATCGTGGGTGGCTTGGTGATCGGCATCGTTGAGTCGCTTTCGGGCTTTTATCTGCCCGAAGGCTTCAAGGACATTGCGCCCTACATCGTGGTGTTGCTCATGCTGGTGCTCAAGCCCAATGGCTTGTTCGGCGAGCAACTGCGCAAGAAAGTCTGAGGCCCGGCATGCGTTTTATTTTCAAAACCGATTACAACCAAGACGTGAAGCTGGCCAAACATGGCGGCCATGTGTTCTGGTACAGCTTGCTGGGCTTGTTGCTGGTGGCCGCCCCTTGGGTGGTGGCCGAGTACTGGCTGGCGCAGCTGACCTTTGTACTGATCTATGCCGTGGTGGGCCTGGGGCTGATGCTGCTGGCGGGCTTTACAGGACTGTTCTCGCTGGGTCACGCTGCGTTTTTGGGGGTGGGGGCTTACACCCAGGCCGTCATGGTCAATGCCGGGGTGCCGTTTCCGCTGGCGCTGGTGTGCGCGGGCTTGTTTTCGGCCATCGTGGGCATCATCGTGGGTTTGCCAGCGCTGCGCGTCAAAGGCATTTACCTGGGCATGGCCACGCTGGCTTTTGGCTTCATCGTTGAAGAGGGCATGGCCCGTTGGGAGCGGGTGACGGGCGGCAACGCTGGTTTGTCAGTGGGCTATCCCGCCATCGGCAGTTGGACACTGGACAGCACCGAAGAGTTTTATTTCTTGTGCTTGCTCGTCACCGTGGGAGCCACGCTGGCCATCGTGAACCTGCTGCGCTCGTCCACCGGGCGTGCCTTTGTCGCTATCCGCGATTCCGAAATCTCGGCGCAAAGCATGGGCATTCATCTGGCCCGCTACAAGACCCTGTCCTTTGCTTTGTCCGCGGCGTTGGCGGGCATTGGGGGTGCTTTGTACGCCCACAAAATCCAGTTCCTCTCCCCCGAGCAGTTCAGCATCATCCAGTCGATCGACTTGTTGCTGATGGTGGTGATTGGCGGTTTGGGCTCGATCCATGGGGCTTTCCTGGGCGCCATTTTTCTGATCGTCATGCCCCAGCTGATTTCGATGGGCAAAGACTTTTTGCCCGCCGCCATTGGCGGTGCCGCTGGTTTGCAGGGTACGGTCTACGGCATGGTGCTGATTGCCTTTGTGCTGTTTGAGCCCATGGGTCTGTATGGCCGCTGGCTCAAGGTGCGGACCTGGTTCCAGCTGTTTCCGTTTTACCGCCGTGGCCTGTTCAAGCGCCAAAAATCGTTCCAGAAGTCGGACCGCCTGAAATGAACGCAGACATCCTTTTATCCGCTCAAGACCTGAGCGTGCGCTTTGGTGGCGTGCTGGCCGTGAACAAGGTCAGCTTCGACGTCAAGCGCGGCGAGGTCTTCACCCTGATCGGCCCCAACGGCGCTGGCAAGACCACCGTGTTCAACCTGATCAGCCGCATCTACACCCCCACCACCGGCGTGATCGACTACGCCGGGCCGCATGGCACGCTGCGCCTGACCGACCAGCCAGCGCACCAAATTGCCGGGCTGGGCATTGCCCGCACCTTCCAGAACATCGAGTTGTTCGAGCACGCCACCGTGCTGCAAAACCTCTTGATTGGCCGCCACACCCACCGCAAAACCGGCTTGTGGAGCGAAATGTTCTTCACCCGCAAAACCCGCGCGGGTGAGATAGATGCGCGTGAAAAAGTCGAGGAGGTGATTGACTTTCTCGACCTGCAGCACCACCGCGATTCGATGGTGGCAGGTTTGCCTTATGGCGTGCGCAAAGTGGTCGAGTTGGCCCGCGCCCTGTGCACCGAGCCCAAGTTGTTGCTGCTAGACGAGCCCTCTTCGGGCCTGAACGTCGAGGAAACCGAAGACATGGCCTTCTGGATCTCGGACATCAAAAACGAGTTGGGCATCACCGTGCTCATGGTCGAGCACGACATGAGTTTGGTCTCCAAAGTGTCGGACCGCGTGTTGGCCATGAGCCAGGGCGAAGAAATCGCCACCGGCACGCCCAGCCAGGTGCAAAGCGACCCGGGCGTCATCGAAGCCTATTTGGGCTCGGTGGACGACGTCTCTGCTTTGCGTCGCGAAAACTACGTGCCCGGAGGTGCCGCATGAGCGCAGCCACCCAAACACTGAACACGTCGGCAGAGGCGGCCGATGACAACGTGATGCTCAAGCTGCTCAACGTGGAAAGCGCGTACGGCCCGATCAAGGCGATTCGCGGCGTGAGCCTGCAGGTGCGCCAAGGCGAGATTGCCACGGTGCTCGGCTCCAATGGTGCGGGGAAGACCACCATTCTCAAAACCATCAGCGGCATCATCGACCCGCGCAAGGGTTCGATCGAGTTCAAGGGCCAAAGCATCACCGCGCAAGACCCAGCCATCATCGTGCAGCGCGGCCTGATGCATGTGCCTGAAGGCCGCGAGGTGTTCCCGCTGCTGTCGATTCGCGACAACTTGCTGATGGGCGCCTACACCCGCAAGGACCGCGATGGCGTGGCGCGCGACATGGAAGCCGTGTACAACTACTTCCCCATCCTGCGCGAGCGGGCTGCGCAAGACGCGGGCTTGCTCTCGGGCGGACAACAGCAAATGCTGGCGATCAGCCGAGCGCTCATGGCCAATCCCGACCTGATCTTGCTGGACGAGCCCAGCTTGGGCCTGAGCCCGAAGTTGACCAAGGAAATTTTCGAGATCGTGGTGCGCATCAACCGCGAACGCGGCACCACCATCTTGCTGGTCGAGCAAAACGCCAACATGGCCCTCAACGCCTCGGACTACGGTTATGTGCTGGAAAACGGCCGTATCGTGATGGAAGACACCTGCGCCCGCTTGCGTGAAAAAGAGGACATCAAGGAGTTCTACTTGGGCATGAAGGAAGAGGGCGTGCGCGCCGACCGCCGTTGGAAAAAGAAGAAAACCTGGAGATAAAACATGAGCAAACTCTGGGACACCTCCGGCATTGCGCCGCAAAAAAATATCGTTATGGCGGGCGAGACGATTCCCACCATCTTCTGGAACGCGGTCGCCGCACGCGGCCCCAATGTCTGGATGCGCCAAAAAGACTTTGGCATCTGGCGCAGCTGGACCTGGAACGAAACCGCCCAGGCCGTGCGCGAGATCGGCCACGGCCTGATGGCCCTGGGCTTTGAGGCCCGGCACACCGCCTCCATCCTGGCCAACACCAACATCGAGTGGGTGCTGTGCGACCTGGCCGTGCTGAGCGCCGGAGGCGTGTCCAACGGGATCTACCCGACGGACGCAGCCGAGCAGGTGCATTACCTGTGCGAAGACTCGCGCACCCGCGTGCTGTTTGTCGAGGACGACGAGCAGCTCGACAAGGCCCTGGCCGTGCGTGACACCTTGCCCTTGTTGCAAAAGATCGTGGTCTTCGACATGGAAGGTCTGCGCGACTTCCATGACCCGCAGGTCATCAGCCTGAAGCAGCTGCAAGCCCTGGGCCGCGAACACGCCCAGCAACACCCCGACACGCTCATGCAGCGCAGCGCTGCTTGCAAGCCCGAAGAGCTGGCCATCTTGGTGTACACCTCGGGCACCACCGGCAAGCCCAAGGGCGGCATGCACAGCCATCACGGCCTGGTCTACACCGTGCGGGGCTACAACACGCTGATTGCCCGCGACGAGCGCGACGAGTGCATGTGCTTTTTGCCGCTGTGCCACATTGCCGAGCGCATGGGGGGCGAGTATTTTTCGATGTACACCGGGGCCAAGCTCAACTTTGTCGAGAACCCCGAAACGGTGCCCGAAAACGTGCGCGAAATCGCACCCACCGTGTTCACGGCCGTGCCCCGTGTGTGGGAGAAGTTTTACTCGGGCGTGATGATCGCGCTGAAAGAAGCGGGCGGCCTGCAGCAAGCCACGTACGGCTGGTCCATTGGGGTGGGCCATCAGGTGGCCGACCTGGTGCTGGCTCACAAGCCGGTGCCCGGCAGCCTCAAGCTGCGCTTTCATCTGGCCCGCCTGCTTGCGCTCAACAACGTGCGCAAGATGATCGGCATCCACCGTGCGCGTTTCTTGGTCACGGGTGCTGCACCCATTTCTCCCGATTTGGTGCGCTGGTATTTGGCGCTGGGCTTGCCCATGCTCGAAGTCTGGGGCATGACCGAGACCTGCGGTGCCTCGACGGGCGTGCCTGCCGACCGCATCAAGCCCGGCTCGATTGGCCCAGCGGCCGAGTACAACGAAATGCGCCTGGACCCGGTGACCAGCGAGATTTTGGTGCGCGGCCCCAATGTGTTCATGGGTTACCTGAACCTGCCCGAAAAAACGGCTGAGACCATCGATGCCGACGGCTGGTTGCACACGGGCGACGTGGGTGTGGTGGACGAGGAAGGGTTTTTCCGCATCACGGACCGGATGAAAGACATCATCATCACGGCTGGTGGCAAAAACATCACCCCCAGCGAGTTGGAAAACGAATTGAAATTCTCGCCCTACGTCACCGATGCGGTGGTGATTGGCGACAAGCGGCCTTATTTGACGGTGATCATCATGATTGACCAGGAAAACGTGGAGAAATACGCACAAGACAACGACGTGCCTTTCTCCAATTACGCCAGCCTCACGCACAGCGCCGAGGTGCAGGAACTGATCCAGGCCGAAGTGGACCGCGTCAACAAGAAATTCGCACGCGTTGAGCAGATCAAGAAATTCTGGCTGCTCGACACCCAGTTGAGCGCAGAAGACGAAGAACTGACCCCGACCATGAAGCTCAAGCGTAAACTGGTCGAGAAAAAATACACGCCGCAAATCGAGGCGATGTACCGTTGATTAGATTTCCTTTTCCCTTTTATCCATCACCACAACAGGAGACCTGCACCATGAAACTCAAACTCAGCCTCGTCGCTGCTGCGATGGCCCTGACCGCTGGCGCGGCCATGGCCCAAACGCAGGGCGTGTCCAAAAACGAAATCACGCTGGGCTCGATCCAGGATTTGTCGGGCCCGCTGGCCGGCTTTGGCAAGCAAGTGCGCTTGGGCATGATGCTGCGCGTGGACGAAGCCAACGAGCAAGGCGGCATCAATGGCCGCAAGTTCAAGCTATTGGTCGAAGACTCGGCCTATGACCCCCGCCGCGCCGTGCTGGCCGCGCAAAAGCTGGTCAACCAGGACAAGATTTTTGCCATGATTGGCCACATCGGTACGGCGCAAAACATGGCCGCCATGCCGGTGCAGTTCCAGAAGAATGTGATCAACTTCTTCCCGATCACAGCCGCCCGAGAAATGTACGAGCCCTTCCACAAGCTCAAGTACTCTTTCGCTGCCACCTATTACGACCAGATGCGCCTGGGACTGCCGATTTTGGTGAAAGAAAAGAACGCCAAACAAATCTGCGCCATGCACCAGGACGATGAATTTGGTCTGGAAGTGTTCCGTGGTGCCGAAGAAGGCCTGAAAAGCATGGGCATGCAGTTTGCCGAAGTCACCACTTACAAGCGTGGCGCCACAGATTTCGCATCACAAATGCAAAAACTGGCTTCTTCCAAGTGTGACTTTGTGGTCATGGGCACCATCATCCGCGAGACCATCGGCGGCATTGCCACTGCACGCCGCTTGGGCTTCAACCCCACTTTCATGGGTTCGAGCGCGTCTTACACCGACCTGATCCACAAATTGGGTGGCCCCGCCATGAATGGCTTTTATTCCACCATGTCGACCCAGCACCCCTATCTGGACGAGGCCGCGCAACCCATCCGTTTCTGGGCCAACAAGTACAAGACCAAGTTCAACGAAGACCCAACCGTTTTCTCGGTCTACGGCTACAACGCCATCGACTCGTTTTTGCGCGCGATTGAAAAGTCCGGTGCCAACGTGACCACCGAGAGCATCATCAAGGCCATGGACACGATGGTGATCCCGCCCGATATTTTCGGCACTGGCGAGATGACCTTCACAGCCACCAAGCGCTTGGGCAGCAACGCCTCGCGCATGTCGCAGATCACCGACGGCCGCTGGAAAGTGACCTCAGGCTACTTCAGCGACAAGAAGTAAAGCCTGCAGCCCCTGCTGCATGAAAAACCGCCAGAGCCCGCAAGGGCCTGGCGGTTTTTTTACATGGGCGAAAAGTGGCATTTGCAGCAGAAAATTTCAGCGACACACTCTCTTTTATCGGGAGCATAAAGCCATTTTCGTCAGCAAAAAATTGCGCCTTTTGCCTTAGACTTTAAACCGTTCACAGGCTTGTAGATCTCGTGGTGGTTCGAGCCGGTGCTTTGAATGTGTCTTGTCTGATTTGAAAGGTCTTTATGGAAACCGTTGCCCCCCTTTGGTTGTGGGCCACTTTTGTCGCCATTGTGTTGGTGTCTTTGTTCGTCGATTTTGTGGTGCTCAAAAAGCAGGGGGCCCAAGACATCGGCGTCAAAGAAGCGCTCAACTGGTCACTGATCTGGATCGCCTTGAGCTTTTTGTTCAATGGCCTGTTTTGGTGGGCCATCAAGGACACCACCGGCTCGGTCGAGCTGGCGAACACCAAGTCGTTGGAATTTTTAACGGGTTACCTGATTGAAAAATCATTGGCGGTAGACAACATTTTTGTCTTCCTGATGATCTTCACCTATTTCGCCGTGCCGACCCATTTCCAGAAGCGCGTTTTGATGATCGGCATCATTGGTGCCATCGTGTTGCGCACGGTGATGATTCTGGTGGGTGGCTGGTTGCTGGCCGAGTTCCATTGGGTGCTCTATGTCTTCGGGGCCTTCTTGATCCTCACAGGGGTGAAGATGTGGTGGGCGGCTGGCAAGGAACCTGATCTGGACGACAACCCGGCGCTCAAGTTGCTGCGCAAAGTGTTGCCCGTCAGTCAAAACTACGATGGCGAAAAATTTTGGACCATGGAGAACGGCAAGAAGATCGCCACGCCTTTGTTCATGGTGATCTGCCTGATCGCCTTGACGGACGTGATTTTTGCGGTGGATTCGATCCCGGCGATTTTTGCGATCACCTCCGACCCCTTCATCGTGCTGACCAGCAACGTGTTCGCGATTCTGGGTTTGCGTGCCATGTATTTCTTGCTGGCGGCAGTGGCCAACAAGTTCCACCTGCTCAATTACGGCCTGGCCGTGATCCTGGTGTTCATCGGCACCAAGATGTGCCTGATCGATATCTTCAAGATCCCGGTGAGCATTTCGCTGGGTGTGGTGGTCGGTATCCTAGCCGTAACCATGTTGTTGAGTGTGCGCTCATCAAAAGCTTGACGCTCTGACCTTCCGGTCAAGCTTCTGAACCAGCCTCCATGGCCACAAGCCTTGGGGGCTTTTTCACGTCTGAAGTGCGGTGCCTGCGTGTCTTAATGGGCCGCGACGCTGGCCTGCAAGAGCCGCTGCACCAGAGGGTGTTGCACTTTCTTTTCGGTGCCGATTGCAAAAAAGTTTTCCTTCACGCCTTCGCAGGCTCCCAGGCGCTGCACGTCGTAGTGCGCCAGCAATTCGTTGTGCACCCACTCTGCGGCCGGGAACACGCCCATGCCGCTTTCGCCAAAGGTCTTGAGCAAAGCGCTGTCTTCGAACTCGCCCACGATGCGCGGGCGGATGGCCTGCTGTTCAAACCAATGGTCCAGTCGGGCGCGCACGGCGGTGTGGCCAGTCGGCAGCAGCACCGGCACCTCGGCCAGGCTGGCTGGAAACTTCTTTTTCGCCGACTTGACCAGCGCTGCGGTGCCGTACCACGACACCGGAGACGTACCCAGCGCATGGTTGTAGAGCTTGATGTTGGCGTTGCCCGGCGCGGGGCGGTCTGACAGAACCACGTCCAAACGGTGCAGGGCCAAGTCACCCAGCAGCTCGTCGAATTCACCTTCATGGCAAAGCAAGCGCAAATGAGGTTCACTCATTACGGGCTGCATGATGCGGCGCACCACGAGTTTGGGTAGGCCGTCCGAGATGCCCGCGGCCAGTCGGACGGTGGGCGAACTGACCGCATCTCGTACCAGCGCGGGCAGGTTTTCGCCCAACTGAAAAATCTGGTCGGCTTGCTGCATGGCGGCCAGCCCGGCATCGGTCAGCACCAAGCCGCGCCCTGCGGGTTTGAGCAAGGCGTAGCCCAAGGACCGTTCCAGTTCACGCACCTGGGCGCTCACGGTTTGCACGGCCATGTCGAGTTTGTCGGCCGCCCGGGTGATGCCACCTTCTTTGGCCACGACCCAAAAGTAATACAGGTGCTTGTAGTTGAAGGTGGTGCGCATGGGCAGAATTTTTAAGAGTGTTGATCAGTCATTATCTGCTTTAACGGGAGAAATCAGGCGTTTAAAGTCGGGCCATATTTCACCTTCACCGCAAGGCACATTGGCGGGTTCTGACCCTATTCTGCTCAGGGCGTGCGCTGCCAGGCGGTGCAGGGAAATGGATGAAGGTCTGATCCCCATGCTTCGCTTGTCTAAATTCAAAGGAATCACCATGAAATGCCCCACATGCAACGACACCCCCCTCGTCATGGCCGAACGCCAGGGTGTGGAGATCGATTACTGCCCGGATTGCAGAGGCATCTGGCTCGACCGTGGCGAGTTGGATAAATTATTGGACCGCGCCGTGGCCGCTGCACCGACGGCATCACCTCTGCCGCTGCATGCGCCGCCAACGGGGCTGGGCATGCAACGCCCAGCAGGCTATGGCGATGGGCGTCATGGTGACCGTGACCACCACAAACGCCAAAAGTCATGGTTGCACGAGATCTTTGACTGAGCTTTGAATGACTCCGGGGCCTGTCGCATAAAGGCCAGTGTTCATGAGTGTGTGCGGTTAGATTGTGTTCAAGCATAACCAAAGCACACCATGAACCTCTTGACCGCACTGCGCCCGGGCTTGCCCATCCTGATCGGCGCTGCGCTGATGCTGTCGGTCAGCATGGGCTTGCGGCAAAGCCTGGGCGTCTTCATGCCGGCCCTGACCCAGGACATTGGCATTTCGGTGTCCCAGTTCACGCTGGCCATTGCGGTGCAAAACCTGGCCTGGGGGTTTTTGCAGCCCTTTGCAGGGGCCTTGGCCGTGCGCATCGGTTACCGGCCCCTCATGATGACCGGTGCGGTGCTCTACGTCCTGGGCATGACTTTGCTGTGTCTGGCGCAAGGCCTGCTGGGTGTGATCCTGGGCGCTGGGGTGGCCATTGGCGCGGCCATGGCCTGCAACGGATCGGCCATCGCCATGGCCGTGGCCTCCAGGCCGGTGTCGCCTGCCTTGCGCAGCACGGTGCTGGGCATTGTGTCCGCTGCGGGTTCTTTGGGGGCCTTGATGGCGGCACCCATCGGCCAGCTGCTGTCGCAGGCTTACGGATGGCGCGTGGGCGTGGGCGGTTTTGTCGTCATGGCCCTGATCATCTTGCCCGCCGCCTGGTATGCCGGCCGGGTAGACGCTTTGCCGGTGCCGCCTTCCCCCGTAGGCGAAAAAGACAATGCCCCCGACATGGCCCGGTTCGCCTTGAAACACCCGCCTTTTGCGGTGATGACACTGGCTTATTTTGTGTGCGGCATGCAGCTGGTGTTTTTGACCACACATCTGCCGTCCTACCTCGATTTGTGCGGCATGGACCCGATGCTGAGTGCCCAAGCGCTGGGCATGATTGGAGGCTTCAACGTCTTGGGCAGCTTGTTTTTCGGATGGGCGGGTGGGCGTTACAACAAGCTGTTGTTGTTGGGCGGCATTTATGTGCTGCGCTCATTTGGTCTGGCGTGGTATTTTCTGTCGGTTCCAACCCCTGAAAACACACTGGTGTTCGCCGCCATCATGGGCTTTTTGTGGCTGGGTGTAGCCCCTCTGGTCACCGGCTACATCGGCGAAACCTTTGGCCTGCGTTGGCAAGCCATGCTCGGCGGTGTCGCTTTCATGAGCCACCAGCTGGGCAGTTTCATGGGGGCTTTGGGAGGCGGTCTGGTGTTCGATGCCATGGGCTCGTACAACCGGGCCGTGCAAGTGGGCGTGTTGGTGGGGCTGTTGGCGGGCATGCTGCAAATGGCTTTTGCGCTGCGCTCCGAGTTGCCCCCTGGTCAGCCCAGGCCGGCCTGATTCACGCTGCTTGAGTGTGGCCTGGGTAGTGCGCAACTTATTCGCCTAAGCGGTAGCGCTACGGCACATGCACACCGCCAAAGTGAAGTTGCGCCGCGTTCCCTTCGCCGTTCGATCGCCATGTGTTGAGATGGCAGGGTGGCTTGATGTTGCATTGGCGTATTCAGTCAATCCATGTTGGGTTGGATGGCTCATAAAATAATCCAAATGTTCACGTCAAAAATCCATGGCATCCTGAAGGTCACCGCTGCAGCAGTTGACAATTCATGACTCCAGGTGCATCACTTCACGACACCCCATGAGCCAACTTCGCGATAAAAATAACAACTTCAATGCCTTGCGTTTTGTGTTTGCCAGTTTGGTGATTCTGTCGCACGCACCAGAACTTCAGGACGGTGACAGACGCCATGAACTGTTGACCCAAATTTTTGGGACGATTTCTTTTGGCGAGATGGCGGTGCAAAGCTTCTTGCTCATCAGCGGCTATTTGATTGTCAAGAGTTGGCAAGAGAGGCCGGAGGTGGCGGTGTTTTTGACCCACCGAATTTTGCGCATCTACCCGGGTTTTGTGGTGGCTTCTTTGGTTTGCGCTTTGCTGATTGCGCCTGCGTTTGGTGCCAGCGATTACTGGGCGCAGTTCAGAATTGGCGAATACCTCAAGTCCTTGCTGTTCCTCAAGCAGCCAGCCATTCCGCAGGTGTTTGAGGGCAGCCATTACGCCGCAGTGAATGGGTCGATGTGGTCGATTTCTTACGAGTTCAAATGTTATGTCATCGCCTTGATTTTTGGCTTGCTGGGGTTTTTGAAAAAAAGGAGTGTGTGGCTGACATTGGCCATTTTTTGCACAGTCGTTCACGTCATCAACCGTTCGGGATGGGCCAGCCTGCCGTCTGATTTAACGATTCGTTTGCTCATGGCGTTTGCGTATGGCGGGTGTTTTTACCTGTATGAAAACGCATTGCCTTGGCGTTCGTCAATGGCCTGGGCGGGTCTTTTGCTTTTGGGGGTGTTGTTGTTTATTCCGATGACGGCCCAGCCCGCTTTGTGTCTGCTGGGGGGCTACGCCATTTTGCACTTTGCCAAGTTCGGTCCCACCGTTTTGGGGTTTCATCGTTGGCCTGACATCTCTTACGGTGTTTACCTTTACGCTTGGCCATTGAACAAAATTTGGCTCTGGTATTTTCCGCAAATGAACCTGGCTGCACTTGTACTGCTGGTGTTTTTCAGTTCGGTGCTGGTCGGACTGGTCAGCTGGTATACGGTAGAAAAACCCTGTTTGAAGCTCAAAGCACTGTTGCCTCGATCCCCAGCATGAGGGCATGTCCATTGGCAAGGGGTAGATTCTTGTAGGAGCCCACCCTGTGGGCGATGGGCGTGGAACACGCCCTTAATTCGGTTTAAATCCCCAACTGCTTGGCCGCCAGCTCTTTCATGATCTCTTCAGCCCCGCCGCCGATCATCATGACTTTCACTTCGCGGTAAACCCGCTCGCTCACGGTCCCGCGCATGTAGCCCATGCCGCCCAGCAACTGCACGGCGGCATCGGCGCAAAACTGCATGGTTTGGGTGGCGTGGTTTTTCAGCAGGCACACCTGCGCCACCCACTCGGCACCGGTCTGGCCTGCATCGGCTTGCTGCGTCACGGCATCCACCCAAGCCTGGGTGGAGGAGATGCGCATTTGCATGTCCATCAGTTTGTGTCGGATCGCTTGCCGCTCGATCAAGGCCGCGCCAAAGGTCTGGCGCTGGCGTGCCCAGTTCAGCGCTTCGTCAAAGCAAGCCTCAGCAAAACCCAGTGCCATGGCCGACATGGCCAGGCGCTCGCCGTTGAAGTTGCCCATGATCATCTTGAAGCCCGCGCCTTCATCGCCCAAGCGGTAACGCTGGGGCACCCGCACGCCTTCAAAGCGCAGTTGCGCCGTGTCCGAGCTGTGCCAGCCCATCTTGTGTAGGCGCGTTCGCGTGATGCCGGGTGTGTCGGCAGGTACCACTACCATCGAGATGCCGCTGGCCCCTTTGCTGGCCGGGTTGGTGCGCACGGCCAGCGTGATCCAGTCGGCGCGCAGGCCCGAGGTGATGAAGACTTTTTCGCCGTCGATCACATAGTCCCCACCATCGGCGCGGGCCGTGGTGCGCAGGCCGGCCACGTCCGAGCCGCCACCGGGCTCGGTGATGGCCAGCGCCGCGATGCGCTCGCCGAGCAGCACAGAGGGCACCACTTCGGCTTGCAGCTCGGCGCTGCCATGCGCCATGACCGGTGGCAGGCCGATGTTGTGAGAAAACAGGCTGGCCATCACACCACCGCTGCCGCCAAAGCGTGCCAAGGTTTGCGACAGCATGTTGCGGGCGCGCCAGGGGGCGGGTGTGCCGCCCAGGTGTTCGGGGTAGCCCAGGCCCAGCATGCCCAGATCGGCGGCTTGTTTGTAGAGGCTGCGGTCGAATTGACCGGCTTCTTCCCAAGCGGGTACATGCGGGGCAATGGCTTGTTTGGCAAAACGCTCCACCGTGGTCTGCAGGTTTTGCAGGTCTTCGGTCGAGAAATCAGTTGTGCCAGCGGCGGTGTTCATGTCGCGTCCTTCCATTGCACCAGCACCTGGCCGGGGCCCACTTGCTGGCCCACGCTGGCCGAGAGGCTGTGCACCACCGCATCGCGTGGAGCGCACAAAATGTGTTCGAGTTTCATCGACTCAATGACCAGCACGGCATCGCCTTGTTGGACCTGTTGACCTTCTTGCACATGCAGCGCAATCAGTTTGCCATTAAAGGGTGCGCGCAGCGACTGCGCTGCTTGTGCGCTGGCCCCTGTGCTGGGTGCGCTGTGGCTTTGGTCGGTGATCCATAACTCCAGCCATTTGGGGCCTTGCAGTTGCACATGCCAGCGCTTGACCGCGCCAATGCAGGCCACTGCGCGGGCTTGCCAGTGTTGGCCGTTCAGCGCGATGTGCAGAACCTTGCCGCTGCGGTGTATGCGCGCCTCGTGCGTGGCATTCCCAGTTTCGATGCGCACTTGTCCCCGACCCAATTCCTGCAAGCGCAGCGACAAGATCTCTTGACCCAAGCCCATGCGCACGGGCCGCATGAACGGACTGGGCATTGCGGCAGCGGGCGCTTGGTGTGCGTAGAGCACAGCCAGCGCAGCAACGCTGCGTGCGTCGCCTTGGGCTTGCAGGCGTTCACGCACCGAGTCGGCTTGTTCAGCCAAAAACGGAATCAAGGCCTCACCCGCACGGAACACCGGGTGCTGCAAGCAAGCGGCCAAAAATGCCCTGTTGGTCGGCATGCCCAGCACCGTGGTCTGGTTCAGGCCTGCGCTCAGACAGTTGATGGCTTCGCTGCGCGTGGGCGCGTGGGCGATCAGCTTGCCCAGCATCGAATCGTAGTGCGGTGTGATCACCGCGCCTACATGCAGCGCATGGTCAAAACGCAAACCTTCGGGTGTGACAAACACTTGCACCGTGCCGGTTTGCGGCGTGAAGTGCTCGTCTTCGGCGCACAAGCGCACTTCGATGGCGTGGCCTTGCAGCCGCACATCGGCTTGCGCCAACGGCAGCGCTTCGCCGCGTGCAATGCGCAGTTGCCACTCGACCAGGTCCAGACCGGTCAGCATTTCGGTGACGGGGTGTTCCACTTGCAGCCGGGTGTTCATCTCCATCAGATAAAACGGTTTGTCCGCTTGTGCCTCGTCCAGCAAAAACTCCACCGTGCCCGCGCCCACATAACCCGCCGATTGCGCCAATGCGATGGCCGCTTGGCCAAGCTGCTCACGCAACACGGCATTCACAGCCGGGCTGGGCGATTCTTCGATGATTTTTTGGTGACGTCGCTGCACCGAGCAGTCGCGTTCACCCAAGTGAATGCAGTGGCCGTGGATGTCGGCCATGATTTGTACCTCGATGTGACGGGGGCGCAGCAAGGCGCGCTCCATCAACAAGTCGCCGTTGCCAAAACCGGCCAGTGCTTCCGAGCGGGCGCTGTGCAGCGCGGACAGCAGTTGCGTCATGTCGGTCACCAAGCGCATGCCGCGCCCGCCGCCTCCGGCCACGGCTTTGACCATCAGCGGCAAGCCCAGCTGCTGGGCTTGTGCCATGAAGGTGGCATCGCTTTGGTCTGCGCCAAAGTAGCCGGGCAGGCAGGGCACGCCGTGCTTCATGGCCAGTGCTTTGGCGGCCGACTTGCTGCCCAGTGCCCGAATAGCCGAAGGCGGCGGCCCGACCCAGGTCAGACCCGCGTCGATTACCGCTTGTGCAAACTCGGCGTTCTCGCTCAAAAAACCATAGCCTGGGTGAATCGCATCGGCCCCGCTGGCCTGCACTGCGGCCAGCAGTTTGTCGACGCGCAAATAAGAATCTGCCGACAGCGTGCCGCCCAAAGCGAACGCAGTGTCGGCTTCTTGCACATGCAGGGCGGTGCGGTCGGCGTCAGAATAAACGGCCACCGTTTGGATGCCCATTTGGCGGGCCGTGCGGATCACGCGGCGGGCGATCTCTCCCCGGTTGGCGATCAGCAGGCGGGTGACTTTTGTGGACAAGGTGGATGTCATGCAGGGTCCTTGCCAGAAAGTGTCCAAGGCGCAGGCTGTTTGCGTGCAAACGCGGCCAGGCCTTGGGCCGCTTCGGCGCTGCGCAGCCCTTGGGCAAAGGCCTGTGCTGCGGCAGCGCGCAAGTCGGGCACAGGGCCGCGCAAGCTGCGCAGCAGTTGCTTGGTGCTGGCCACCGCGCCGGGTGCTGCGCGCATCAGGCGCTTCAGCGTTTGTTGCCAAGCTGCATCGCTCTCCTCTTCGATGACTTCATGCACCAAGCCCACTTGCAGCGCTTGCGCTGCGCTGTAGCTCAGGCCTTGCAGGAGGCACTGGCGTGCTGCGTTCTCGCCCAGGCGCAGCCACACAAAAGGTGCGATCTGCGCAGGCGGCAAGCCCAGGGTGACTTCGGGGGTGCCCAGCACCGATCGAGTTGTGGCCACCACATGGTCGGCGCAGCACACCAGGCCAAAACCGCCGCCCATGGCCGCGCCATCCACCCGGCACACCAGCAGCTGGGGCAGGGCGCTCAGGGCGTGCAGCAGGTCGCCAAATCCCCGGTTCATGGCCAGCAGTGGGTCGGTTTGTCCGTCTTGCAGGGGTTGGCCGATCAGGCTGGCAAAGCCGCCCAAACTGCCGCCCGCGCAAAAGGCTCCACCCGCGCCGGTCAGCACCACGATGCGCAGTGTTGCGTCTTGCGCTGCCCGCCCACAGGCTTGCAGCAAACTGTCCACCACCGCGTCGCTCAGTGCGTTGCGGGTGGCCGGGTCGTTCATCGTCCAGGTCTCGACCGCGCCCTGGCGTTCGATCAATAAAGTGCTGCTCATTTTTGGGGCCGCTTGGCAATGCCCATCATCTTGGACAAGATGCCCAACATCACTTCGTCTGCGCCCCCGCCAATCGAGGCCAGACGGCCATCGCGGTACATGCGCGAGACCTTGTTTTCCCAGGTGAAGCCCATGCCGCCCCAGAACTGAAGGCAGGTGTCGGGCACAGTGCGGTTCAAACGGCCCGCTTTGAGCTTGGCCATGGTAGCCCACTCGGTCACGTCTTCACCGGCGATGTAATGTTCACAGGCCTGGTAGGTCAGGGCGCGCAGGCATTCGATGTCGGCCTTGAGCTCGGCCAGCTTGAACTGTACCCATTGCTGGTCGGCCAGTGTGCTGCCAAACAGCTTGCGCTCTTGCGCCCAGTCCACCGTCCACTGAACGCAGTTGGTCAGCGACTGCAGCGTGCTGGCCGCGCACCAGAGGCGCTCTTCCTGGAACTGCTGCATTTGGTAGATGAAGCCCTGGCCCTCGGCCCCGATGCGGTAGCGTTGGGGCACTCGCACTTCGTCGAAATAAATCAGGCCCGTGTCGCTGCTGTTCATGCCGATTTTTTTGATCTTTTTGCCCACCTCGATGCCAGGCAGCAGCTTGCCGTTTTCGCGCATGGGCACCATGACCAAGCTTTTGTTTTTATGGATCGGCCCCTCGCCGGTGTTGACCAGCATGCACATCCAGTCGGCCTGCAGGCTGTTGGTGATCCACATCTTCTGGCCGGTGATCACATAGTCGTCGCCGTCTTTGCGCGCCACCGTCTTGATGCCCGCCACATCGCTGCCCGCACTCGGCTCGCTCACGCCAATGCAGCCCACCATTTCACCCGCAATCGCCGGGGCCAAAAACTGCGCCCGCAACTCGTCGCTGCCAAAGCGCGCCAATGCGGGCGTGGCCATGTCGGTCTGCACGCCAATCGCCATGGGGATGCCGCCGCAATCGATGTGGCCCAGCGCCTCGGCCATGGCCAGGCTGTACGAGTAGTCCAGCCCCGCGCCGCCAAAATCTTCGGGCTTGGTCAGGCCCAAGAGGCCCAGGTTGCCCATCTTTTTGAACACCTCATGTGCGGGGAATATTTCGGCCGCTTCCCACTCGTCCACATGGGGGTTGATCTCGGCTTCGATGAAGCGCTTGAGCGTGTTCTGGATCTCGCGGTGTTCGTGGGTGTATTGCATGGGGTGTCTCCGTGGGGTTGGGTGGTTACATGCGGGCCACGCCAAAGCTCGTGGCGCGGGGTTGGCGGGCTGTGGCTTCCAAGCAGGTGTCGAGGCAAAAACTCAGCACGCTGCGCGTGTCGCGCGGGTCGATCACACCGTCGTCCAGTACCAGACCGCTGGTGTAGAAGGCATCGGCTTGGGCCTCAAACAGGGCCACGATCTTGTCGAACTGGGCCTGCATCTTGTCGGGGTCGGGCGTGATGCCTTTGCGGGCCATGCCCGCCTCGGCCACGATCTGCATGGTGCGTGCCGCTTGCTCGCCACCCATCACCGCCGTCTTGGCCCCCGGCCAGCTGAACAAAAAGCGTGGCGCATACCCCCGGCCGCACATGCCGTAGTTGCCTGCGCCAAACGAGGCCCCGCACTGGATGGTGATCTGCGGCACGGTGGCGCTGGTCACGGCCTGGATCATCTTGGAGCCGTGTTTGATCATGCCGCCTTGTTCGCTGTCTTTGCCCACCATGTAGCCGGTGGTGTTTTGCAAATAGACGATGGGGTGACCCAGCTGGCACATCCACTGAATGAAGTGTGTGGCCTTGTTGGCCCCGGCCACATCGATGGGGCCGTTGTTGCTGATGATGCCGACCGCATGGCCGCCGATGCGCGCTTGGGCGCACACCGTGGCCGCGCCGAAGAGCGGTTTGAATTCCAGAAAATCCGAGTTATCGACCAAGCGCAAGATGACCTCACGCATGTCGATCGGTTCGCGGTGGTGGGCGGGCATCAGGCCCAGCAGCTCTTCGGCGTCCAGGCGCGGGGGCTTGGCATCTCTGCTCGCGCTGTGCGCTGGCCAGTCCCAACGCGCCACCACATCGCGGGCCGTGCCCAGCGCGTGGCGGTCGTCTTCGCACAGGTATTCACCCAGACCCGACACGCTGGTGTGCATTTCGGCGCCGCCCAGTTCCTCTTCGGTGGCCACTTCGCCGGTCGCGGCTTTGAGCAAAGGTGGCCCGGCCAAAAAGGCCCGCGATCGGCCGCGCACCATGATCACGGTGTCACTCAGCCCCGGCATGTAGGCCCCGCCCGCCGTGCCCGAGCCATGCTGCACCGTGAGCACCGGCAGGCCCGCCGCCGACAGGCGCGCCAGGTTGCGAAACAAGCTGCCACCCAGCACAAAGCCCTCGACTTTGTATTGCATCAGGTTGGCCCCGGCGCTCTCGACCAGGTGCACAAAGGGGAGTTTGTTTTCGAGGGCCAACTCTTGCACCCGCAAAATCTTCTCCAGGCCCCGCGCCTGAATGGCCCCGGCCTCGATGCCCGAGTCGCTGGCTACCACCATGCAGCGCACGCCACTGATGAACCCGATGCCCGCGATCATGCCGCCGCCGGGCACCGATTTGGCCGGGTCGGGTGTGTCCTGCATGAAGCCCGCCAAGGCACACAGCGGCAAAAAGGGCGCACCTGGGTCCAGCAGCAAGGCCACACGTTCACGCGGCAGCAACTGCCCGCGTTTGTCGAACACGGGTTTGGACTGGGCCGAGGCAATAGCTGCGCGATCTTGCAGGGCTTGCCACTGCGCCAAGCGGGCCAGCGCGGCTTCGCTCCGTTGCTGGGCCACGGGGCTGTGCGGGTGCCAGGTGGATTCAAAATTCATTGGAATACCTTGGGTGTGACGGCGCGGTGAAAGCCGTCAAAGGGTTTGACGGCATCGCGTTGTTGCACATCGGGTTGCGCCACGGCCTGCTGCCAGCCCATGCGCATTTGCGGGCGGGCACCGTCTACGCGCAGCACGGTGCCGCTCACAAAGCTGGCGGCGGGCGAGAGCAAAAACACGATGGCTGCCGACGTTTCGGCTTCGTTGCCAAAGCGGCCTTGCGGCACCGTGTTGCGCATGGCGCGCAGCATGTCTCCGGCCTCGGGCGGGTAGTGGTCCATGCCGCTGCTGGCGATGTAGCCCGGGGCCACGGCATTCACACGCACGCCCTGTGCGGCCCATTCGAGCGCGGCCGTCTCGGTGAAGCTGACCATGCCCGCCCGCGCTGCGCCGCTGTGGCCCATGCGCGGCATCGAGCCCCACATGTCGGCCACGATATTGACCACCGCACCGCCATGCGCGTGCATGCTTTGGTTGAAGCACTCACGTGCCACCAAAAAGCCGCCAGTGAGGTTGGTGTCGATCACCGCTTGCCAGCCTTTGGCGCTGGTGTGTGCCAGGGGCGAGATGTATTGCCCGCCCGCGTTGTTGACCAAGCCGTGGATGCGGCCATGCTGCTGCACCACCTGCGCGACCATGGCTTTCACATCGTCTTCGCGCCGGATGTCGCAGCTGTGCCAACTGGCTTGCCCACCGTCACCGGTGATCTCTTGCACAGTGGCGGTCAGCTTGTCGGGGTTGCGGCCCACCAGCACCACATGCGCGCCCAAGCTGGCCAGTTCGTGCGCGGTGCAGCGGCCAATGCCCGAGCCGCCGCCGGTGACCATGATGACTTGCCCGCTCAGCAGGTCGGGGGAAAAGACCGAACGGTAGGGTCTGGGTGTTGTCACGTAGGTTCTCTCAAAAACAAGGCCAGTGCGGCATCGGTCAAGTTGTCCAGCGAGGCGCGTGGGGGGCTATTCCGTGGTGTTTGGGGTGCCGCTTTGGATGCACTCTTGGCGGATGTTTGAGTTGGTGCTTGGTACCACTGCACCGACCAGTTGAGCGCGCCAAAAATCATCAAGCGTGCCAGCTGCACCGGGGCTTGCAACTGCCCATTGGCATGCAGCGCTTGCAACACGGGCGTCCAGGCGGCTTCGTAGTCGTCTTTGATTTGCGTGATGGTCTGGCGTTGCTCGGCGCTCAGGGACCGCCATTCGTACAGCATCACCGGGATGAAATCGCTGTCAGGCCCCAGCAGCACATCGAACTGGTTGCGGATCAGTGCGCGCAATTGTTCGCGTGGGGGCAGGTCATCTGCCAGACCCGCGCGGGCGGTTTCTTGGCGCTGGCTGGCCTGCTTCATGCCTTCCACCATCACCGCCAGCAACAAGTCTTGCTTGTTGCCAAAGTGATAAAAAGGCGAGCCCGGTTGCATGCCCACCAGCGCCGCAATCTCGCGGGTGCTGGTGGCGTCATAACCCTTACGGTGAAACAGCTGCGCCGCTGCAGAGATGAGCGCCTGACGCCTGTTGCCGTCGTCGCGCTCGTCCTCGGTCTTGCGAGGGCGACCGCGTGTGCGTTTGGGCTCGGCCAGTTCGCTCATGCTTTCAGCGCCCCGCCAAACCCATGCTGCGCGAGATCACTTCTTTCATGATCTCGTTGGTGCCGCCGTAGATGCGTTGCACGCGGGCGTCGGCATAGGCGCGGGTGATGGGGTATTCCCACATGTAGCCGTAGCCACCATGCAGCTGCACGCATTCGTCCATGACTTTGCATTGCAGGTCTGAGCACCAGTACTTGGCCATGCTGGCCGTCGCCGTGTCGAGCTTGTCTTGCAGCAGCAATTCGGTGCACTTGTCTACAAACACACGCGCCACCTGCACCTCAGTTTGCAACTCGGCCAGGGTGTAGCGGGTGTTTTGGTAGTTGCCCACGGCCTGGCCAAACACCTTGCGGTCTTTCACGTACTGCACCGTCCAGTCGATGGCCGCTTGCGCTGCGGCAATGCCGCCAATCGCGATTTGCAAGCGCTCCCAAGGCAGTTGCTCCATCAGGCAAATGAAGCCCTTGCCCTGCATGGCGGTGCCGCCCAGCAGCTGGTCGGCGCTGACTTTCACGTTGTCAAAAAACAGCTCGGACGTGTCTTGTGCCTTGAGGCCCAGCTTCTTCAAGCGCTTGCCTTTTTCAAAGCCGGGTGTGCCGCGCTCGATCAAGAACAAGCTGGTGCCCTTGGCACCCGCAGCCGGGTCGGTCTTGGCCACCAAAATCACCAAGTCGGCGTGCCAGCCGTTGGTGATGAAGGTCTTGCTGCCGTTGATCAAATACGTGCCGTCCGCTTGCAGCATGGCCGTAGTTTTGACGCCTTGCAGGTCCGAGCCCGCAGCCGGCTCACTCATGGCAATCGCGCCCACCATCTCGCCGCTGGCCAGCTTGGGCAGGTATTTTTGCTTTTGCGCTTCGGTGCCGTAATGCAGGATGTAAGGGGCCACGATCTCGGTGTGCAGGCCGTAGCCAATGCCGGTGAAGCCTGCGCGTGAAAGTTCTTCCATCTGCACCACCGAATACAGCTTGTCGGCATCCGAGCCGCCATAGGCCTCGGGCAGGGTCATGCACAAAAAGCCGTTCTCACCGGCTTTGTTCCAGACGTCGCGGTCCACATAACCCTGATCTTCCCAAGCGTCATGGTGGGGGGCGATTTCCTTGTCCATGAAGCGGCGAAAGCTGTCGCGGAAGGCTTCGTGGTCGGCGGAAAAGAGTGTGCGTTCGATCATGGTGTCTCCGGTCTAAGTAATTGTGAAGGTGGCTCAGCGGGGCATGAGCTGGTAATAGTCGAATCCGGCGCTTTGCCCGCCCAGGCAATCGACAAAGAAGTCCTCTATCTCGCGCCACATGGTCAGTCGGTTTCGCCATTTGCTGATGGCGTGCCCCTCATTGGGGAACACCAAGTAGTTCACCGGATGCCCACGCTGGCGCAGCGCGTTGACCACATCGTCAGAGTCCTGTCGCAGCACACGGATGTCGTTGGCCCCGTGGATCACCAGCAGAGGTGCCTGGATCTGGTCCAGGTAGGACACGGGAGAGTTGCTCAGCATGTCGGCTCGCTCGTCGGGTTTGTTCACGTCGCCGTAAGCACGGGTGAAATAGTGAAGATTGCGCCAGAAAGGTGGCCAGTTTTCCATCACACGAGGCCAGTTCGCCACGCCCACCACGTTCACGCCGCAGCGGTAGTTGTGTGGTTTTTGTGCCAGCTGCGCCAGCACGGAGAAACCACCGAAGCTGCCACCCAGAACCGCCAGTCGCTTTGGATCGGCCACACCTTGGTCGACCGCCCACTGCACCGCTTCAGCAATGTCCTGCTGCACCCGCCCATTGGTCTGCCGGTTTGCGGCCTCCAAGTGGGCGCGGCCATACCCGGACGAACCCCGGAAATTCACCTGCAGCACCGCATAACCCCGGTTGACCAGCAACTGGCGGGTGTTGTAACTGGCGGGCAGCCAGTTGTCACGCGCCCAAGGCCCTCCGTGAATTTCTACCACCATGGGCGTTGCGCCCTTTACCCCGCGTGGGCGTATCAGGTAGCCCGCAATCTTGCGCCCGTCGCTGGCATTGAACTCGAATGGCACCGTGGGTGAAAGCACCTCTGCCAGCTCTTTGAACTGCGAATTGAGCCGCTGCACGCTGCCCGTTTGGCGGTCCCACAACAGCTCGGCAGTGTCAAAGTCGCTCTGGCTGCGCAGCAAGATCCGGCGCCCGTCGGCGCTGCCACTCCTGCGGACAATGGTGGTGGGCGGGGCAGTCAGCAGGCCTTTTTTCAAGGCCTGTGCCGCCACCGCTTGAACCTCTTGTCCGAAGGCTGAATTCAGGTGGTGCACCTGCGGGTAGCCCGGCTCCACCACATAGCCCACCGGTTCACCATGCCTGCCCTCAAACAGCACCTGCCCCAGATCCACCCGCTCATGCTCGGCAAGCACCCGTTGCGCACCACTGTCCAGGTTCAGTTCGATCAACGCGGTCTTGTCTCGGCCCAGGTTGGACAAGGCCCAAACGCGCCGAGCCGCGTTGTCAATGCGCAGCACCCAGAAGCTGTCAAAGCCGCCCACAGTTTGCAAGACGCGCCACTGGCCATCTGGCTGCAGCAGCTCGACCACACTGTCCGAGCCGTCGGGCCTGGCGAGCTGGCGCACCCTGCCGGCGAGCTGGCCTTGGGTATCGATCAACCAGTGCACGACCTGACCATTGTTGCGCGCCACTTCACGCAGCGTGCGGCTGCCAGCATCGGCCTCGTGCAGATCGAAAGAGGCACGGTCGCGCTGGTTGCTGGCCACGAAGAACCGGGCACTGCCTTCGGGCCCCATGCCGACCACGAAGCTGCGTACGCCTTGCGCAGGCGTCAAAACCCAAGGTGCCAAAGTGCCTTGATCGGCATCCTGCACAAAAAGACGGGTGTTTTCGTTGCCCTGATCGTCCTTGCTGAACACGAAATGACGGCTGTTGGGCAACCAGTTGTAATAACCACCACGTCGGCCTTGATTACCTACCGGGTACGCCGTGACCGGGGCGTTGGCCTTGGCAGCACGCACAGCCAGTCCCGTGTCCAGCCCCACGGTCTGCGACCACAGCAGGCGCTCGCCGTCGGGCGACATCACAAAACCGCCCGTGCGCTCGGTATTGGCCACAAAGGCACGCACCGGCAAAAGGGGCGCAAGCTGCCCGGCCACTTGGGCTGCTTGGAGTTGCGGGTGTTGTGGCGATACGGCACAGGCAGTCAAGGCACCGGCCAGCGCCAAAGCGCTCAGTCTGCACGCAGTCCTGACCATCCATTGTGTTTTCATCATCTTGGTCCTCCTTGACGCGGTGGGGTGGGGCTCGCCAGTCTGCTTAATTCTGGTTGATTTCAGCGGACTGGATGCTTCATCTGTTTATTTATGCCAAGCATTTGCTTGGCATAAAGTTTATACTCTTTGTCGCATCCCGAAAATACCGGGCAAACCCCTTGTGACCCCCAGGAGACATTCATGAGCGAAGCATTTGTTTATGACGCCATACGCACACCGCGTGGCAAAGGCAAAAAAGACGGCAGCCTGCACGAGGTCAAGCCGATCAGTCTCTTGAGTGGCTTGCTGCGCGAGCTGCAAAGCCGCAACCAGTTCGACACCGCTGCGGTGGACGACGTGGTCATGGGCGTGGTCTCGCCCATTGGCGAGCAGGGCTCGGTCATCCCCAAAGTGGCAGCCCTGGCCGCAGGCTGGGACTGGCGCTGCTCGGGTGTGCAGCTCAACCGCTTTTGCGCCTCGGGCCTGGAAGCGGTCAACATGGCCGCCATGAAAGTGCGCAGCGGCTGGGAAGACTTGGTCGTGGCCGGTGGCTTGGAAAGCATGAGCCGCGTGCCGATTGGCGCGGACGGTGGCGCTTGGGCTCAAGACCCCGAAACCAACAGTGCCACGCTGTTTGTGCCCCAAGGAATCGGCGCTGATTTGATCGCCACCATGAACGGTTTCAGCCGCCACGATGTCGATGCTTTTGCGGTGGAGTCACAAAAGCGCGCCACCGCAGCGCGTGCAGCGGGCTATTTCGACGGCTCGGTCGTGCCAGTCAAAGACAAGC
Source organism: Limnohabitans sp. 2KL-51 (assembly GCF_003063645.1). Lineage (GTDB taxonomy): Bacteria > Pseudomonadota > Gammaproteobacteria > Burkholderiales > Burkholderiaceae_C > Limnohabitans_A. The sequence goes on along the minus strand of NZ_NESJ01000007.1, from coordinate 89,882 downwards.
TGGGCCAGGTCATCCTGGCGAAAGACGAATTCATCAAACCCAGCACCACGGTGGAAACACTGGGCGGCCTCAAAGCATCGTTTGAACAACTGGGCGCGATGGGCTTTGACGCGGTGGCCTTGCAGCGCTACCCGCAGGTTGAGCGCATCCACCATGTGCACCACGCAGGCAATTCGTCCGGCATTGTGGACGGCGCAGCCGCCGTGTTGATCGGGTCCGAGGCCGCAGGCAAAACCCACGGCCTCACGCCGCGTGCGCGCATCGTGTCGGTCGCCTTGTCGGGCGCTGATCCGACCATCATGCTCACAGGCCCCATGCCCGCCGCCCGCAAGGCGCTGGCCAAGGCGGGCCTCACGATCGATCAGATCGATTTGTTCGAGGTGAACGAAGCCTTTGCCGCTGTGCCCATGAAGTTCATGCAAGAGATGGGTGTGCCGCACGACAAGGTGAACGTGAACGGCGGCGCGATTGCCATGGGCCACCCGCTGGGGGCCACGGGCGCGATGATTTTGGGCACTTTGATTGACGAGCTGCACCGCCGCAAGCTGCGTTACGGCTTGGCCACTTTGTGTGTGGGCGGCGGCATGGGCATTGCCACCATCGTTGAACGCGTTTGACCGGAGAGACACCATCATGATTTTGAAAACACTGCGCTACGAACTGGCGGACGGCATCGCCACCATCACCTTTGACGAGCAAGGCTCGCCAGTCAACACCATGTGCTTGCAATGGCAGGCCGACCTGACCCAGGCGGCCGAGCAGGTGGCCAAAGACAAGGCGTCTTTAAAAGGGATCATCTTGGCTTCGGCCAAGTCCACGTTTTTTGCGGGGGCCGACCTGAAGGGCGTGATGCGTTCCAAAGCCTCAGACGGCCCGCGTGTCTTTGTCGAGATCGAAGGCATCAAGAAAGCTTTTCGCACCATCGAAACCCTGGGCGTGCCCGTGGTCAGTTGCCTCAATGGCTCGGCCCTCGGTGGTGGTTGGGAAGTGGCCTTGATCGGCCACCACCGCATCGCCACGGCCAACCCCAAAACACAATTTGGCTTGCCCGAAGTCACGCTGGGCTTGATTCCCGGCGGCGGTGGCATCACCAAAATGACGCGCCAACTGGGCCTGCTGGCCGCGCAGCCCTATGTTCTGGAGAGCAAACTCTTTGGCCCCGAAGAAGCGCAAAAGCTCGGCCTGGTGCACGAGATTGTGGCCAGCGACGACCAGCTGCGCCCCCGCGCTCTGGCGCACATTGCGGCATCGCAAGGCCAGCCCGAAGCGGCCCAACACCTGTGGGACCGCAAGGACTACAAAATGCCCGGCGGCACGCCGAGCAACCCCAAGATCGCGGGCATGCTGAGCGTGGCCCCTGCAGTGCTCAAACAAAAAACACGTGGCCTTTATCCAGCACCCGAAGCGGCGCTGGCCGCCATGGTCGAAGGCGCGATGGTGGACTTTGACACCGCCATGCGCATCGAAAGCCGTTACCTCGCAGGTCTGATGACCAGCCAGGTGGCGCGCAACATGATCAACACCTTCTTCTTCAACATGAACAGCATCAAGGGCGGCCAAAGCCGCCCTAAGGCTGCACCGCGCTACAAGCCCCAAAAAGTGGGCATTTTGGGCGCGGGCATGATGGGCTCGGGCATTGCGTATTCACAAGCCAGCCGGGGCATCGCCTCGGTGCTCAAAGACGTGAGCGTTGAAGCTGCTGAAAAAGGCAAGGCCTACAGCCACAAGCTCACGCAAAAGCGCGTGGACAAAGGCCGCATGGCGGCGGACAAACAAGCGGCCTTGTTGTCACTCATCCAGCCCACGGCCAGCGCTGCAGACCTCAAGGGCTGCGACCTGATCATCGAGGCTGTGTTTGAAAACCGCGAACTCAAAGCCCGCGTCACGCAAGAGGCCGAGCCCATGCTGGCTGAAGGCGGCTTCTTTGCCAGCAACACCTCGACCTTGCCCATCAGCGGCTTGGCCACGGCCAGCGCCAACCCGAGCAAATTTGTTGGCATCCACTTCTTCAGTCCTGTCGACAAGATGCAGCTGGTGGAGATCATTCGTGGTGCACAGACCGACGACGAAACCATCGCCCGTGCGTATGACTACGTGCAGGCGCTGGGCAAGTTGCCGATTGTGGTGAACGACTCACGCGGCTTTTACACCAGCCGCACCTTTGGCACCTTTGTGATGGAAGGCGCGGCCATGCTGGGCGAGGGCATCCCCGCCCCTGTGATCGAGAACCTGGCCATGCAAGTGGGTATGCCCGTGGGGCCACTGGCCGTGCTGGACGAAACCGCGCTGTCGCTGTCGGTGCATGTGCTGGACCAAACCCGCGAAGACTTCGCCAAAGAAGGCAAAACCCACACCGCCACGCCCGGCGAATTGTTGGTCGAGCGCATGGTCAAAGAGCTCAAGCGCCCAGGCCGCGCCGCAGGCGGTGGTTTTTACGACTACCCCGCTGGCCAGAAAAAAGTGCTGTGGCCTGAACTGAAAACCCGCTTTGAAAAAGCCGACGTGGTCTACAGCCAGCAAGACATCAAAGACCGCCTGCTGTACCGCCAAGCCGTGGAAACCGCCCGCTGCCTGCAAGAAGGCGTGCTGACCTCGGTGCACGACGGCAACATCGGCTCGATCTTCGGCATCGGCTTTCCGGCCTGGACGGGTGGGGCGCTGCAGTTCATCTATGGCCAAGGCGTGGATGCGTTTGCCAAGCGGTGTGCTGAATTGGCGGGGTTGTATGGCGCGGGCTTTGCGCTGACAGCGGACGTGATGGCGAGTTTGAAGCAGCACCAGCCGGTGTATTGAACGACTGAGGCGCGACCCACGGCTCCAAACATACGCAGAGGTGTCAAAACTTCTGCGTTTTTCTTGGACTTCCTGAAATCGGAAGCCCGTTATTTCGCTGCCGTCGTCTTCAATAAGGTATGGCGCGACCAGAGCCACCATCCACCGCGATAGCTTGTCCGGTGATCGCGCTGGCCGCATCGCTGCACAAGAAAACAGCCAGCCGGGCCATGTCTTCAGGTTGCATGAAACGACCTATGGGAATTTCCTTCAGCCTCAGGGCGGTGACTTGTTCGACGGTCATGTTTTCCAGTGCCGCCCATTTTTCAAGAGCCGATTCAAGCCGGGGCGTCCAGGTGTAGCCTGGATGGATCGCATTGACGGTCACCCCGAATGCCCCAACCTGTTCGGCCAGATGCTTCGTGAAATTTGTGACGCCCGCGTTGACCACGCCATTGGTCATTCGGTAGGCGCTGACATCTCGCGCCGTGATGCCCGCCATGTTGACAATGCGCCCCCAGTTCTGGGATTTCATATGCGGTAGAACAGCGCGTGCACAGCGGATGTAGCCCATCAGTTTGATATTGATGTGGTGCTGCCAATCTTCGTCTGACAAGGCGTCGAACTGATTCTGAGAAGAGCTGACAGCATTGTTGATGAGCATGTCGATGCGTCCGAAATGCGCATGGGCACTGGCCACCAGCGCATCGATATCCTGGGGTACAGAGACATCTGCCACCACACTCAGGACATCCAGTCCTTTGGCTTGCAGTGAGGAGCAGGCCTCTTTCAGGGTTGTTTCATGCCGTGCACAAATCACCAGGCGGGCACCTGCCTGTCCCAAATGATGGGCCATCGCATAGCCAATGCCCTTGCTGCCACCGGTGATCAGTGCCACGCGATTTTGAAGATTCAAATGCATCAGGCCTCTGAATGGATGAGTGCTTGCTGAACAGAGAGACGTTGAATCGCAGACATGTCCAGTGCAGGCCAGTAGCCTGTGGGGAGAACAATGCAGCCGTCAGCGAAACACAGGGGCGTTTGGAAAATGTGGTCCTTTGGCTTGAGAAAGCCATTGAACTCACCTGCATTGACGATGGTGGAACGGGCAACACAGGCTTCCATCCAGCAACCAATTTCAGAGGCCACACCGTTGCCAAGCACCCGTTTCATGCCATGCTGGGTGATACTTTCCAGATCGGCCATCAGTGGATCGATGCCACCCGATTTCACGAGTTTCAGCTTGATGTACTGGGCCGCTTGCAGTTGTGCGGCTTTTTCAATGTCCTGTGGTTCGAAGATGGATTCGTCCAGCATCATGGGCACCGGACTGATGCGGGCGACTTGGGCTGCTGCCTCCCAATCTGTGTCCTTGCAGGGTTGCTCAAAGAGTTCAATGAACTGTGGTGACATGCACTGAACAAATTCAACAGCTTGTGCAAGTTGATAGCCTTGGTTGCCATCGAGCCTTAGGGTGGCACGGCCGTTGACGTGCGCCTGTATCCAGGCCAGACGCTCCAGATCGCTCGCCACATCAAAGCCGACTTTGACCTTCAGTGTCTTGAATCCGTTCGCCAAAAGTCGATCCACTTCGTCATGGATCTGGCTCTTGTTTTTGGCGTTGACGGGTGCGAGCATGGGCACGGAGACTGTTTCGGTATGCGGTCCCAGCACAGGGTGGGACATTGCCATTTCGACAGCACTGACCAGAGCCGCCACGGCGTGCGAATGCAAGCTGCGATGTTCAAGCCAAAGTGCCATGGCTTCGTGACAATGCAAGCCGATTGCTTTCTTGGCGTAATGCTGGCAAAAGTCCCACCCGCCCTGCCTTGTCTCATGGGTATAGCCTTCCACAATGGCTGCTTCGCCAAAGCCGACGGCGCCGTCATCTGTGGTCACGATCACCAGCAGGGTTTCCAAAGCGGTGAGTGTGGCAATCGCGCTTGGATAGGGCTCTTTGAAAGGCATGCGCAAGTCATGCAGCTGGATTTTTTCAATTCTGGACAAGAAGAACTTTCATGGAATCATCTTGAGTTGCTTGAGCAACTGCGTGTCGTTGCGTGCCTGCTCGGTGAGCATGTCGGACATTGCTGTACGGCTGATGGTGCCTTCAATCGTGCCCGATTCTTTGAGGTATTTTTGAAACCGTGCCGAAGCAACCCCTGCTTTGATCATGGCGTAGTTGCGTTCGATCAAGGCCTCGGGGGTGCCTTTCTTTATGAACAACCCGCGCCAGTGGTACTTGACGATGTCAATGCCCAATTCTTTGAGCGTGGGCACATCGGGCAATTGGGCCAACCGAGCTTCGCCAGTCTGGGCCAGAATCTTGGTGCGCGGCGAAAAGGTGCCCGCGACACTGACGTTGCTGACAGCGCCTTCGATCTGTTCGCCAATGACTGCGGCAATGGCTTTGCCGCCGCTGTCGTAAGGGATCCAGCTGAAATCGCCATCGACCCTGCGGCTCAATTGCATCATGACCATCTGAAACGGACCACCGATGGCATACCCGCCAATCCGAACATGGTCTTTCTTGACGCGCATTTCTTCGGCAAAGGCACCGAAGTCTTTGAATTTCTGGGGCAGTGCATACAAGGCAAAGGGGTCGAGCTGAACCCGGTAAAGAGGTTCGAAATCGGTCCATTCATGAAGGCGGCCTGGCAATTGCAATATGGAGGTGATGCCTGTCCCATCGGCCAGCATGGTAAGGCCATCGGCAGGCGCTTGTTTCAAGAAAGACATGGCCAATTGACCCGAGGCGCCTGGCTTGGGCTCCACAATCACGTTGCGCCCGGTGGCTTTGCTGATTTCATCGGCCAGTATGCGCAGCATCACATCTTGCGGAGCCCCTGCACCGGAGCCATGCACGATGCGCATGATGGGCTGCTGCTGGCCCCAGCTGGGTGCGGACAAACCCGCCAGTAAGCCCAGGGTCAATATGTGACGTCTTGTGCGGTGAAGCATGTGGTTGTCTCCTAATCGTTGAGAGTCTGAACAGTGGGTGTTGTCGGAAGGGCCGTTATTTAGCGAGATGCGATTTGCGTGCGATACATGAGCCTGCGTGAATGGGGATCAAAAGCATCCCGTTTGTGCAAGGTACAAGTGTTGTCCCACATCATGACGTCGCCAACCGTCCAAACCTGGGTCCAAGTGAAACGATCCTGGGTGGCGTGAGCCCACAGTGCATCCAGCAAGGACTCGCTTTCCTGCAGTGCGAGGCCTTTGATGTAAGCATTGCGGCGACGCCCCAGCATCAAGGCTTTTTTGCCGGTTTGCGGTTGAGTGGTCACCAGGGGATGAACGGCGCCTACCGTTTGTGTGGGGTCGGTGTTGTCGGTAAATCCCAGTCGCAACTCACCGGCACTGTTTCGACTGGCATCGTGTACGCAACTCAGATGTTGAATGCGCTGCTTGAGTTCATCGGACAAGCTGTCGTAGGCCATGTACATGTTGGCAAAGTGGGTGTCTCCACCCGATGGGGGCACTTCCTTGCTGAACAGGCACGCGCCTTTCGGCGGAAATTCGTTGTAGGTCATGTCCGCATGCCAAACAGCTTCGCCATCCCCAAGTGCACCGACCGGTACACCGCCAACTTTCACGTTCGAAATCACGGCAATTTCTGGCGGCAATTCGTCATGCGTCTTGCTCATGCCGTGGCTGACGGTGGGGCGTTTGTCCAAAGGACCAAAATGCTTGGAAAAGGCGATTTGTTGCTCAAAGCTCACATGCCCTTGATTTCTGAACCGGAGAACCAAGTGCTCTTGCCAAGCCTGTCGGATGGTGTCGAGCTGGTGCGCACTCAAGGGCTTTGACAAGTCGATGCCAGCAATGTCAGCTCCAAGTGCTTTATGGGAGGCAATCACCTCCAAGGTGTCAACGTTTTCCATGGCTTGCATCTTGGTGTCCTTCATTTTTGACTGAAATCAAGCGTAAGTGAGTTATATTTATAAGTCAATTTTGTTTTTTTGATGTATTTATAGGAAAAATGAATATAACTTTTCGACAGGTGGAGGTGTTTCTGGCTTTGGCCCGGACTTTGAGTTTCAGTCAGGCGGCCAGGGACTGCCACATCTCGCAGCCCGCGCTCAGTTCCAGCATCAAAAAACTGGAAAGTCTGCTGGGGGCTCAGTTGTTTGATCGTCATACGCGCAAAGTCAAACTCACGGTGGTGGGGCAGGAGTTTTATGCGCTGGCCACAACGCTCGATGAAAGCATCCAGCATTCACAGGTTCGGATTCGGGAATTCATCTCAGGCGAGCGTGGCAAGCTCATGATTGCGGCGGTGCCTTCCTTGGCCGCCGGTTATGCGCCGCGAGCCATTGCCGCATTCCTGCACCGCCACCCTGACATTGATGTGCAATTGGTGGATGTCCTTTCCGACCAGTGTCTGGACATGTTGCGCATAGGCACGGTCGATGTCGCCTTGACGCCAGCCTATGCAGAGGGGCGCGAGTTTCATCAAACAGCGCTGTTCGAGGAGGCCCTGGGAGCGGTGTTGCCGCAGGGGCATGTCTTGACTGAAAAGCAGCTACTTTCATGGGCCGATCTGAAGCCCTATCCCTTGGTGGTGGTGAACTCAACGGGCCATCTCAGGCAAACCATTGATACAGAATTTCGACGACTGGGGTTTCTCTTGGAGCCTGCCTACGAGGTGGCACAAGTGGGCACCATGTTGGGTTTGATCCGCGAAGGCTTGGCTATTGGTGTGCTGTCAAAAACCTTGCTGGAATGCTTTGACCTGGATCACCTGACTTTTCGACCCATTGACAGCCTGTCTGCATTCCGAACAATTTGCCTGATGACTTCGGTGTCCCGGACCCAGACCCCAGCCGTGGATGCCTTCATGAAGGTGTGCATGACCATGCCATGAGTGCCGTTTCACACCGACTTGATCTTAACCCCTCCGACTTTCCCCGCCACCAGGAGCGCAATGCCCGCCAGCGTCAACGGCTCAGTCCACTGCCTGCGCAGCCAGAAGATGTAGTCCAAAGCAGCCAGGGTTTAGAAAATGATCAGCTGACGCGCCCAGGCGGTGGGAAGGCGTTGGCTGGTTGCGTTCCAGCACAGGGCGGCCAGTTACGAATCGAATAGGACAACGATCAGCATGCACTGGCTTTGTGCAGGTGCTGGAGCAGGTCTGTGTCGCAGCTGCTCACATACAGCCAGTTGCCTTGGTTACTGCTCACGTCAAAGTCCACCAGTTGCGACTCGAACCAAGCCGCTCCCGCTCGCCAGTCGTAGGCCAGATCGTTCAGTAAATAGATGGCCAAGATCTGGCGCAAGCGGTTAGAGGTTAAGCCCGTGGCAGCCAGCTCGCGCATGTCCAGGTCCACAATCGTCTGGACTGCGACTGCCAGGTTTCAAAGTTTTAAAGGTAAAGATACCGCTGCATCCCCACAAACGCCTGCCGCACCTGCACCGCATCCCCCAATTCCGCCATCGCGTCATGCAGCGCGTTGTTGTAGCGCAGCTTGAGCAGCGGAGTGAGCTTGTCTGAGTCGAGTTCGTCCACGCCTTGGGTCACGTACTGGTCGAGCACAAAGGCCAAAAACGCTTGTTGCTTTTGCCCATAGGTCACTGCGTTGTGGGCCTTGGCGCGTTGGGCGCGGCTGGCGCGGGTTTCTGTGGGCAGGGCAAAGGCCACGTAGGCCAGCACGTCGAAGAGGTCGCTTTTTTCGGCTTCGATGATGCGTTGCATCTCGCGCAGCGGGTCACGGCCAAAGCCTTTGTCGGCCAGGCCGCCGAGCAGAGCCTTGCGCGTGGTCGGGTCGGCCCACAGGGTGCGCAGCTCGTCTTCGTTCTTGAAGAACTCGGGCAGGGCGCCAAACAGGCTTTCCAAAAACTGCGCGGGTGACAGGGGCTTGCCGTCTGGGCCCCAGTAGCTGGTGGAGGTGATGTGCTGGATGGTACGGGTTTTGCCGTCGGCCAGCTTGACCACCAGCTTGCCCGGACGGTCTTCGCCCGGCATGCTCGCCTTGGGTGGTTCGGTCGGGTCTTGCGGTTGCCAGCTCGGGGGCAAAGGCTTTTCGGTCGGTGCCTCGGGCTCCACAGGTTCGCCGTCCCATTCCGGGTCGCTGAACAGGTGGTGCGCCTTCACAAAGTCATAGATCGTGAAGTAGTCCTTGCCGTCATACAGGCGCGTGCCGCGCCCGATGATTTGCTTGAACTCGATCATCGAATTCACAGGCCGCATCAACACGATGTTGCGCACGTTGCGGGCGTCCACGCCTGTCGAGAGTTTTTGCGACGTGGTCAGGATGGTGGGCAGCGATTTTTCGTTGTCCTGAAACTGGCTCAGGTGCTGCTCACCCAGCTTGCCGTCATCAGAGGTAACACGCACGCAGTAGTCAGGCGCGGGGCTGATCTTCATCTGGTTGATCAGGTCACGCACAAGCAGGGCGTGTGGCTGGGTGGCGCAAAACACGATGGTTTTTTCGCGCTGGTCGATGCTGTCCATGAACAGCTTGACGCGGTAGGCCTCACGCTCTTTGATTTCGATGCTGCGGTTGAAGTCTTTTTCTTCGTAGCGCTTGCCTTGCTGCACTTCGCCGTCCAGCACCATGTCGTCGGCGGTGTAGACGTAATCGTCCAGCGTGGTCACGATCTGCTTGACGCGAAACGGCGTCAAAAAGCCATCGTTGATGCCGTCCTTGAGCGAGTAGGTGTAAACCGGGTCACCAAAATAGCCATAGGTGTCGGCGTTGATCGTGCGCTTGGGCGTGGCCGTGAGGCCCAGCTGCACGGCGGGGCTGAAGTACTCCAGAATCGCCCGCCAGCTGCCTTCGTCATTCGCGCCGCCCCGGTGGCACTCGTCGATGATGATGAAGTCAAAAAAGTCCGGCGGGTATTCGCCAAAGTAGGGGGTCTCCCCCGGCCCGCTCATGAAGGTCTGGAAGATCGTGAAGAACACGCTGCCGTTCTTGGGCACACGGCCTTTTTTCTTGATGTCGCTGGGGTCGATGCGAACCACCGCATCTTCGGGGAAGGGCGAGAACGCGGTGAACGCCTGATCGGCCAGGATGTTGCGGTCTGCCAGAAAGAGGATGCGTGGGCGGCGACTGGGCTCTGTGTCCTCTTTCCAGTCCTTGAGGTTCCAGCGGCTGTGAAACAGCTTCCACGCCAGCTGAAACGCGATGAAGGTTTTGCCCGTGCCTGTGGCCAGCGTCAGCAGCACACGGTCTTTGCCATTGGCCACCGCCTCCAGCACGCGGGTGATGGCGCTCTCTTGGTAATAGCGGCCCGTCCAGGTGCCGCCTTTGTCTTCGAGCGGTACGGCGGCAAAACGTTTGCGCCAGGCGGCGGCTTGCGCTTCGCTTTCGCCAAAGGCCATGTCCCACAGCTCGTCGGGCGTGGGGTAGCGGGCCACTTGCGCTTCAGCCCCCGTGTGCATGTCGATGCCGTAGATGCCCTGGCCGTTGGTGGCGAACGCGCGCCGAATAGCCAGTTTGGCCGCGTAGCTCTTGGCCTGGCCCACGCCCTCGGTCAGCGGCTTGGCCCAGGCTTTGGCCTCGATCACAGCCAGCTTGGTGTTGCGGTAGACCAGCACATAGTCCGCAATGTCGGCCCGCGCCCGCTTGCCCGCGCCTTGCAGGCGGCCCACCGTGATGTTGTGCTCGCGCAAGATACGGCTGCCATCCACCGGGCCCCAGCCCGCGGCGGCAAGGGCCGGGTCGATGTGTTCGGCGCGGGTTTCGGCTTCGTTCATGGCTGCAGGCCTCGGGTGAGCAGTTTGGCGTGGTGCTCGGCAAACCAGTTGGCCACGGTTTTCAGAAAGGACTCGACCAGTTCAAGCGCCTCTGCCAGTTCATCAGAATCGACTTGAAAGCCAGCCCGGTATTTGCGGTTGCGCCAATCGCGCAGGGTGTCCAGTTCGTCGAAGGCCATGACACTCAGAGATACCGCTTGTGCGGCCCCCTCAAGTGCTGCGGCATGGTGGCCTTTGTCACTGGTGATGCGCCAGCCCTGCGCAGCAGCCACAGCCAGGCAAGCCATCAGCACGGCGTCCCAGGCCGCGTCCATGCGGGTGCCGGATGACACGGCGGTTTGCCGAGCATCCGTCAACTTGACCTGCGCACTCTGCAGCCAAGCCACTGCGTCCTTGGCGTTGGTCGCTTGCTGTTTGACGGGTGCATCTGGTTCACTGGCCAGGCGCTGAAAAGATCGCAGCATCAAAATGTCCAATCAGCGGAATGCGAGGGCTTTGGGCGACCTCTTGGGCAAAGCTTTCACGGTTTAGTACCTGTTTTCTGAATGCTTCTATCGTACACGCAGTGGCGTGCACCTTACGGCCCAACTGGCGACCTGCAGGCCTGAGTGCGGCGTTGACCTTGAGTTCAGAAGCCGTGCCCAGAATCAGCACGTCGACATCGCTGTTGGCTGTTGCTTCGCCCCGCGCTACCGAGCCAAACACCAGGGCCACTTCGATCCCAACCAGCTTCTCAAGTGTTTCCCGCAGCGTACGCACCAGCGCGCTGTCTTGCTGCATGAGGGTGACCAGCGGTGCCAGTTGGGGGTCTGTGCTGGCGTAATAGCGGGGCAGGCCATCTTGCTGACGGCGCTGCACCAGGCCCGCCTCTGCCCAGCGCTTGAGCAGCCGCGCCGTGTTGCCGGGGTCGATGCTTGAGGCTGCAGCCAGCTCACGCGGACCAAATCCCCGACCCGGTTCGGCAAACAGTGCTTGCAACACTTTGAATCGGGCCTGACCGCCAAAAACCTCGATGAGCTGGACTTCGTTCATGATTTGATGTTTAATTGACAACGATGTTGTCGAATATACATCATTGTAGTCAAATTTACAACGGGGCCGATATTGGGTGCTGTTTGATGTCTTTTCGCCAAATCAGAAGGCATAAAGCGAAAGGCGGACATCGGCCACTTCACGCAGTGTGCCAGAGCCGATAGAGACCATATAGAGGATGTCCTCTATATGGTTTGCCGTAGTGACAAACTCTCACAGACTACACATCAAAAGACTGGTTTGCTTGCTTACCTTTGACCATGTTGTTGACGTCAACAACATGGTCTTCTTCCACATCAGTCGGTTACAGCGAGTAACCTACTGATAAGTCCGTTTTCATAACTGCCCGCTGAAGGCTTGGTGCAGCAGGGATTTTTTGAGGTCGTCGAGGGCGGTGAGTTTTTGCTCGTGAATGGTTGCCAATTGGTCGCACTGCTCTTGCATGTCAAACAGCCTCTCAACAATGGACTGCTGCGCAGTAGTGGATTCAGGAATTGGGATTGGAATGGAGTTCAGGGCTTTTTGGTTTAGCTTAGGTTGCGCGGCACCAGTGATGTATTCATCGAGTGGAATGCTTTCCAGGTAAAGCTCGACGAACTTTTGGGTTGCCATGTCGTCAAACTTGAGGATGTGCGCGTGGTTATTAACCCAGTACTTACCCGATGCAGGAAACGCGATGGGTGTCGAGCGTGCAAGCAGGTTGGCACCATCCTCGGAAATTAATAGGTGGTCGCCGTCAAATATGTAGCCATCAACATAGTCCACGATGCCCGATGCGCCGTAGTACGGGTATTCACCAGAGCGTCGATCACTTTTAGTGATGGGAATCCGTTTGCTGTCGAGATTAGTTGCTAGCTGATCGAGGGTTCGGTTGGGCCAGCCTGTTGCATGGTCTGAAAACAAATCACTCGCCACACTTCGATACAAAGCGCGGGCGTTTTGGAGGTTCTTTTCGGCGTTGGCTTTGGCGGTGGCGATGTCGGCAAAGGCTTCGTCGAGGAGGGTGACGATGCGGTGTTGTTCTTCAAATGACGGCAAAGGAATCTTTATTTCCTTGAGGATGCTGACCGAAGCAACGTTTTGAATTGCAGCACCGCCAGCTTGTTCCTTAAGCATTTCTTGAAAGTCTTGGCTATCCATCCAGTACTTTAAGAAAAAGCTGTGAATTGCTTTGCTGGGAGTCAACTTTAGAAGGGCTTGATTGATGATCCCGTGTTTTATCTCTTCAGGAACAACGGCAACCTTGCCCATCGTCCCTGAGCAACTCATGATCAAGTCGTTTGCACGCAATTCAAAGCGTTCCATTTCTGAAAACTTATTTTCATCAATGAAATATCGGATTTGATCGAACTGGTTGTAGATAGCGTGCTGCTGCTCATAAACAGCAAAGCCTTTTGGGACAAAAATTTCCTTTTTTAAACTTCCTCCAAACGGGCCTCTGACGAAGCTGCAGACATCACCGAGATTTCGCCTTTGCCACCCCGTCGTCATGCCAACAACCCCCGAATATTCCCCAACACCTCTGCCGCCTCGGCATCCAGCGCGGCGATCTCATCCAGGATGTCCGCCGGGCTGCGGTGCACCACTTCTTCACCGCCGTTCGGGTTTTTCACCGACAGGTCAAAGGTGTCCAGGTTCACGCTGTTGGCCGCCACGCTCCAGCTCTTGGGCGAGTCGGCAAAGGTTTTTTGCAGCTGCACAAACTCCACCAGGTCCGCATCGTTCAGCGGGTTGGTTTTGCCCATGTTGCGGCCGGGGTCCAATTGGTAGAACCAGGTCTTGCTTGTCGGTTCGCCTTTGGTGAAGAACAGCACCACGGTTTTGACGCCTGCGCCCTGAAAGGTGCCGCCGGGGCAGTCCAGCACGGTGTGCAGGTTGCAATCCGTCAGCAGCTGTTTGCGCAGGGCCACGCTGGCGTTGTCGGTGTTGCTAAGGAATGTGTTTTTAATCACCACCGCCCCACGGCCCCCGGCACGCAGGCTTTTGATGAAGTGTTGCATGAACAAGAAGGCGGTTTCCCCTGTTTTGATGGGGAAGTTTTGCTGCACCTCTTTGCGCTCTTTGCCACCAAAGGGCGGGTTGGCCAGGATGACGTCAAAGCGGTCGCGCTCTTGGATGTCGTTGATGTTTTCGCCCAGCGTATTGGTGTGCACGATGTTGGGCGCCTCGATGCCGTGCAGGATCATGTTCATGATGCCGATCACATACGCAAGGCTCTTTTTCTCTTTGCCGTAGAAGGTGCGTTTTTGCAGCGTCTCCAGGTCGTCGGCCTTGGTGGCTTTAGGGCTCAGGTAGGCAAAGGCTTCGCACAAAAAGCCAGCCGAGCCGCAGGCCGCGTCGTATATGCGTTCGCCAATTTGGGGCTGAATCACCTCGATCATGGCGCGGATCAGCGGGCGCGGTGTGTAGTATTCGCCGCCGTTGCGCCCGGCGTTGCCCATGTTTTTGATCTTGGCTTCGTACAGGTGCGACAGCTCGTGTTTTTGCGCCTGGCTGCCAAAGCGCAGTTCGTCGATGCGGTCGATCACATCACGCAGGTTGTAGCCGCTTTGGATTTTGTTGGTGATCTCACTGAACACTTCACCGATTTTGTATTCGATGGTCTGCGGCCCGCTGGCGCGTTGCTTGAAGCCTGCCAAATACGGAAACAGTTTGCCGTTGACAAAGGCTTTGAGGTCGTCGCCCGTCATGGCGGCGTTGTGGTCGATCTTGCCGTCAGCGCCCTGACCAGAGATTTTTGGCGCGGCCCATGCGGCCCAGCGGTAGGGCTCGCTCAAGATGAATTGGTAGTCACGCCCCTCCAGCACCGCCTCGGTGGCTTTGTCGGCTTCGAGGGCGTCGAGGTACTTTAAAAACAGCAGCCAGGAGGATTGCTCGGTGTAGTCCAGTTCGCTGGTGCACCCCGCGTCTTTGTGCAGGATGTCATCGATATTTTTAAAGGTTTGTTCGAACATAGGTTTGCATTTTAGGGGCGAGGCGCAGCCGAGCTAGTTGGCGCAGGCCATATGGGCAGTTGTCCGTTGACGTCAACTTCGTGCCAGCACACTGCGGTCAGAAATAAATGGCTTGTGGATGGCGTGTTGTCTAACTACAATTGTGGTAAATCCTGAAGGGCACACCATGACCACCGTTTCCATGCGCATTGACGAGTCTTTGGTCGGCGCAGCCCGTGTGGCTGCCAAGGCGGAATTTCGCACCGTGCAGGGGCAGGTCGAGTTCTGGGCCAAAGTGGGACGTGCCGCTCTTGACAACCCCGATTTGCCTGCATCTTTCATTGCCGAAAGCCTGATGAGTCTGGCCGAGCCGCGAGAAGACAGCGCAGCTTTTGTCCCTCGCAGCCGAGCCAGCTCGCAGGCATGAGTTGGCAGGTGCAGCAAACGCGGCGCTTTGCCCGCGTGTACAAAAAATTGACCCAAATCAGCCTGATCGCTGACACCGATGCGGCGGTGGAGGCGGTGGCCGAAAATCCTGACGTGGGTGAGCGCAAAAAAGGCGATCTGGGCCAGCTCTGGGTGTACAAGTTTCGCAGCCAAGGCCAGCTGTATCTGCTCGGCTACACCCGAGAAGAAGCCGTGCGTTTGATCTATTTGGAAGCCCTGGGGCCGCATGAGAATTTTTACAGGGATTTGAAGCGCTGAGGGTTGGCAATTTAAGGATGCTGCCATACGCCGCTTTCAGGCATCAGCGCATGCGGCGTAAAAACAGGACAATTCAGCTCAAAAGTCGGATCGCGCTGTAACTTTTCGCAACTCCTACACGAATCGATTTATGAAGCCCCGTGTTTCATCCACAAACAAGGTATTCCCATGAAGCGACGCAACATATTCCAACTTTTTTGGGCCTGGTTAGCCAGCGCCACGGTGCCCATGAGCGCGGCAGCGGCCAACTTTCCTCTCAAGAAAACCAAAGCCGAGTGGCGCAAGTTGGTCTCGCCGAGTGCGTATGAGGTGCTGTTTGAACATGGCACCGAGCGCCCGGGCAGCAGCCCGCTGAATGCCGAGAAGCGGCCTGGCACCTTTGTGTGTGTGGCTTGCAACTTGCCCTTGTTCAGTGCGGCACACAAATACGAGAGCGGCACGGGTTGGCCCAGCTTTTTCCAAGGCTTACCCAATGCTTTGGGCACCACCACCGATTTCAAGCTCATCTACCCGCGCACCGAATACCACTGCTCGCGCTGTGGCGGGCACCATGGTCATGTGTTTGATGACGGGCCCAAGCCCACGGGCAAGCGCTTTTGCAACAACGGCGTGGCCTTGGCGTTTGTGCCAGAAGGCCAAACGCTTCCCGCTTTGAGGACATGACCATGAACAAACCACCCGTTTTGAGGCCCCTGCGTTGGTTCGCCATGGCTCTGACCGCAGTCGCGCTTTTGGTGGCCGCTTGCTCGCCCAGCCTGACGTCCAGCGCTGGCCAAACACCTGCGACCTTGGCCACGCCTACCGTGGTGGAGGCTGCACCCACGGTCAACGGCAAGCCCATGGCTTACGCCTTGTTTGCCGGTGGCTGTTTCTGGTGCATCGAGGCAGACTTTGAAAAAATGACCGGTGTTTTGGCTGTTGATTCGGGCTACACCGCTGGCAAAACGCCCAATCCCACATACGCGCAAGTCAGTGCCGGGAACACGGGCCATACCGAGGCGGTGAGGGTGCTGTACGACCCCAGCCAAGTGAGTTACGCGCAATTGGTCGACTACTTTTGGCGGCACATCGACCCGACCGTCAAAGACCAGCAGTTTTGTGACGTGGGCTCCCATTACCGAAGTGGCATCTATTGGCAAAATGAAACGGAACGCACCATCGCCGAGTCCAGCCGTGACGCCCTGATCAGCAGCGGCCGCTTCACCACCATTCACACCGAACTGGCACCAGCCTCGGCGTTTCATCTGGCCGAGGACTACCACCAGGATTACTACAAGAAGAACGAACTGCGCTACAACTATTACCGTTTGAGTTGCGGGCGGGACGCTCGGGTCAAAAAACTCTGGGGTTGAAACCCCTGCGCCTTCCCATTCGCCCGCGCTGGGTCTGCGGCTTTGGCTGTTCAATGACACTCACCAGTCGCCCCACCGTGGGCGCATTTTTGGAAAATGGTCGGGTTGCAGCAAAGGGAGATGAGTGATTTCCACAGTCAAAAGCTTCAGCAGAGAATTGCAAGCGGCTTAAGTTTGCATCGGCTGCGCCACCAGCTTCACCCCCAGCGCGGTGCAGACTCGGGCAATCGTGTCAAAGCGCGGATGCGATGTGGGGCGCAGGGCTTTATAGAGGGCTTCGCGGGTCAGGCCTGAAGCTCGTGCCACTTCGGTCATGCCGCGTGCCCGGGCGATGGTGCCCAGCGCGTGGGTCAGCTCGGCGGGGTCGTTTTCTTCCAGCACCAGCGTCAGGTAGTTGGCCACATCCTCATCGGTCTTGAGGTATTCGGCCATGTCGAAGTCAGGCAAGTCGGCGACTTTGATTTTTCGGGTCATGCTCAATTACTCCGTGAGGGTTCTACTCAATGCAATGGCACGGGCGATGTCGTCAGACTGCGTGGACTTATCGCCACCGCCCAGCATCACGATCAGCATGCCGTCTCGCTCGACAAAATACATGCGCCAGCCGGGGCCAAAGAACTCTCGCATTTCGCTGACGCCTTCGCCTACTGGAGCCACATCGCCCAGCAAACCGCGCTGGACTTTTTCGAGCCGTCGGGTCAGTCGAATGCGTGTCATGCCATCCCTCAGGCTGGCCAGCCACTCATCAAACTCGGGCATGCGTTTGATCGTGTGCATCGTGATTGTAATCAGTTGTTCACACTTCACAAGTGTGTTGGAGTCAAAAATAGCTGAAGACTAGCCACATACCAACATTAAAAATAGATTATTAAGTAATATTTTTTATTTTTGGCATGGGGTTGAACTTAAAAGAAAACCGCTGTGGTGCATCACTCAGGCAAACTACCCCCCTTCGTTAACGTTCACAGCTGCTGATCGACCTTTTGTCGACCGCTGGGCCGCCTTAATTCCCCTGGAACCACAGCATGGAAATCAAAGTCAATTTTCTCGACAAACTGCGCCTGGAGGCCAAGTTTGACGACTTCACCGTGCTGGCTGATCAGCCCATTCGCTACAAGGGCGACGGCTCGGCACCGGGCCCGTTCGATTATTTTTTGGCCTCCTCGGCTTTGTGTGCGGCGTATTTTGTGAAGCTGTACTGCGAGACCCGCAATATCTCCACCGAGCACATTCGCCTGTCGCAAAACAACATCGTGGACCCCGACAACCGCTACCTGCAGACCATCAAGATTCAGGTGGAGTTGCCGGCCGACATGTCCGACAAGGACCGCCAAGGCATCTTGCGGTCCATCGATCGTTGCACGGTCAAAAAGGCGATTCAAGCGGGCCCCACTTTCATCGTTGAAGCGGTGGACAACCTGGACGCCGACGCGCAGGCCTTGCTTACGATTAAGGCCGATACGCAAGAGCAGACCTTTATCGCGGGCAAGGACTTGCCGCTGGAGCAGACCATCGCCAACATGACGGCGGTCTTGTCCAAATTGGGCATCAAGATCGAGATCGCGTCCTGGCGCAACCTGGTGCCCAATGTGTGGTCGCTGCACATCCGCGACGCGCATTCGCCCATGTGCTTCACCAACGGCAAGGGCTCCACCAAAGAGAGCGCCTTGGCCTCGGCGCTGGGTGAATACATCGAGCGGCTGAACAACAACCACTTCTATGCAGGCGTATTTTTTGGTGAAGACATCGCGCAGGCCGACTTTGTACACGACCCCCGCGAGCGTTGGTTTCAGCCGGGCAAGCGCGACGCGCTGCCCAAAGGCTTGTTGGACGAACACTGCTTGGTCATTTACAACCCTGACGGCGAACTCAAGGCATCGCACCTGTTCGACACCAACTCGGGCAACCCCTCGCGCGGCATTTGTGCGTTGCCCTATGTGCGCCAGTCCGACGGTGAGGTGGTGTACTTCCCGTCGAACTTGGTGGAAAACCTGTTTGTGAGCAACGGCATGAGCGCGGGCAACACGCTGGTTGAAGCGCAGGTGCAGTGCCTGTCGGAAATTTTTGAGCGTGCCGTCAAGCGCGAGATCATTGAATGTGAAATGGCCTTGCCC
The DNA here is from genome assembly GCF_003063645.1 of Limnohabitans sp. 2KL-51. GTDB lineage: Bacteria > Pseudomonadota > Gammaproteobacteria > Burkholderiales > Burkholderiaceae_C > Limnohabitans_A. The sequence continues at coordinate 71,272 of NZ_NESJ01000007.1, read as the reverse complement.
GATGTGCCGCCAGCGGTGCTCGCGAAGTACCCCAGCATCGTGGTCGGCATCGAGGCTTTGGAGGCGCAGGGCTTCCCGGTTTTGGTCAAAGACGCTTCGCTGGGCGGTGTGTACCCGGTGATGTGCGTGACCCTGATGAACCCGCGCACGGGCGGCGTGTTCGCGTCTTTTGGTGCGCACCCCCGGCTGGAGGTGGCGCTGGAGCGCAGCTTGACCGAGCTGCTGCAGGGCCGCAGTTTTGAGGGTCTGAACGACTTGCCCGCGCCCACCTTCATCAGCAATGCGGTGACCGAGCCCAACAACTTTGTGGAGCACTTCATCGACTCCAGCGGCGTGGTGTCGTGGCGGTTTTTCAGCGCCCAATCGGATCATGAATTTGTGGAGTGGGACTTTGCAGGTGAGGGCGAAGACGCCACTGCGCAAGAGGCCGTCACGCTGTTCGGCATCTTGCAGGCCATGGGCAAAGAAGCCTATGTGGCGGTGCATGACCAACTGGGCGCCACCGCCTGTCGCATCTTGGTGCCGGGCTATTCCGAGGTGTACCCGGTCGACGACCTGATTTGGGACAACACCAACAAAGCACTTTTGTTCCGTGCCGATGTGCTTAATTTGCACCGCCTGGACGACGAGGCACTGACGGCATTGCAGGGCCGCTTGGAGAACAACGAGCTCGACGATTACCTGGACATCGCCACCCTGATCGGCATCGAGTTCGACGACAACACGGTGTGGGGGCAGCTCACGGTGATGGAGCTCAAACTATTGATCCACCTGGCATTGCAGCAATTGGAAGAAGCCCACGAATTGGTGGGCGCTTTCTTGCAATACAACGACAACACGGTAGATCGCCGCTTGTTTTACCAGGCGTTGAATGTGGTGCTGGAGGTGACGCTGGATGAGGACCTGGACTTGGCGGATTACGCCGTCAACTTCCGTCGCATGTTCGGCAACGAGCGCATGGATGCGGCCATTGGCTCGGTGGAAGGCAGCGTGCGCTTTCATGGCCTCACGCCCACCAGCCTCAAGCTGGAAACTCTGGACCGGCATCAGCGCCTGCTCGACAGCTACAAAAAACTGCACGCGGCTCGGGCGCATGTGGCAGCGAGGCAGGCCGTGGCTTAAACCTGCCATACGGGCAGCCACCTCCAAAACAACGGCGCCCTTGGGTGCCGTTGTGGTGTCTAAAAATCAGCTTTTGCCAAGCGCGGCGCGCAGTACTTCCTTGGTGTCGAGTTTGTCGTCGGGCCCGATCCTGACCAGTTCGTCGCGAGTGCCAGTCTTGGTCAACAGCAAGCGAATTTGTCGCGCCTCTTCTCCGCTGGCATTCAGAACATAAACCACCGCGTTGTCGTCGCGCTCAAAACCGCGCAGGGTGTTCAGGTCACCCAAGATGCGCAGTGGTGGTGCGATCATGCGGTAGCCCAGTGCGTCATCGCGCAGTTGTAAGCGCACGCTTTGGCCCTCGATCGTACCGACGTAAACCGGTCCTGTGAACTGGGTGCTTATTGATTCGTTGTTGGATTTGTCACAGACTTGCCACGTCATGTCGTAGGCGCCGCCTGCGTCCAAGCAGCGGTCTATGGCGATGAAGTTTTGCACCCACAAAAAGTAGGCTGCCGCCGATGCTGCGCCAGTGCAGGCAGCGACTGCCAACCAGAAACTGCAACGCGCTTTCATGGCAGCACCTTCAGCAAGGTGTAGGTGGTGTCGGACGCATCGGCTGGAGGGTTGTCCAGTTTGTCTTTGCGCACGCGCAGTTTGTAGCTTTGGCCGGGGACATGGGTGAAGCCGGCAATGTTGCCAAAGAAGGGCTGCCATTTTTGTGGGGCTTGGCCGGGCACGCGCTCGCGCACCATGAGGCATTGCATTTCAATCAAGCCTGTGCAGGTTTGGCTTTTTGGGGCCACTTCAAGGGTGATGGCGCTGCTCATCCAGGGGCGCACGCATTGCTGGAGCTCGGCATTCCACGCAAAGCCGGCTGAACCTTTACATCCGTGTGCGTCGACATCGCCGCCAACCACGGGCGCGGGTTTGGCCGCGCACTCACCTTGCGAGACAAAAGCGGCTTTGGCCGCATCCATCAGGCAGCGGTTGGCAAAGGTGCGGGGCGCAGGCTCACCGGCCACTTGGCCGCACACGGGTGCGTATTCGCGGGTGCAAATTTGGGCGATCGCCCCGCTGGTGCCCAGCAAGCAGAGGAGGGCGAGCAGGCTGGTGCAAAGGACTTTGTGGAAGGGGCGTGATGTCATGGTGTGCAGTGCATGTGGCAATTCAGTGGTGTGACCTGCTTGATTAAAGTGGCTGGCAGACCCTGGCCTGCGAATTGCATCGATTTTTTTGTAAGAGCATGAAACAGCGCCCGGTATTTCTGGCCTTGACGCTCCGACAGCTTTTCTCGCAGGCCATCCTCTCTTGAAGCGACGTTTCAAAGCCAGATCAATTGGAAGTCTTGGCCTTCACCCTGACCCCACCCAGGACTCCCGCCACCAGCAGCGCAATGCCTACCAGCGTCAGCGGTTCGGGCCATTGGCCACGCAGCCAAAAGGCATAGGCCAGGGCCGACAGGGTTTCGAACACGATGAGTTGGCCCGCCAGTGCGGTGGGCAAGCGTTGGCTGGCGGCGTTCCAGCACAGGGTGCCCAACCACGAGGCAAACAGCGCGATGGCCATCATGAGGCCGATGAATTCTAGGGGGCGAGGTCCCAGGGGCATGGGCAGTGGGTTGTTCGTGGCGCTGCTCCACAGCCAGAACGCGGCATAGCCCAGCAAGGCCAGAGGCAGCGTGGCCAGGCCCTGCGCCGTGGCCCACACGCGCGGGTTGCGGTCGGTGTGGCCGCGCAGCCAGTCGGCGTTTTTGAGGGGGTACCAGGTCCAGCAGACCACCGCGCCCACGGCCAGCGCCGCACCGGTGATGTAGCGGCTCGTGTCGGCCTGCGGGTTTTGTAGCAGGGCGGTCCATTCGACATGGTTGACACAAGCGATGCCCAGCAAAATCAGCGCCAAGGGCGGAGCCAGTTTGAGCCAAGGAAAACGCCCGTCGCGCTGGTGGTTGAGCAAGTTGGCTGCGATGGCGATGACGACGGGCAGTGTGCCGATGATCATGGTGGGCAGCGCGCCGCCCGCACGCTGGATGGCGCTGGACAGGAACAGGTAATACAGCACGTTGCCAATGGCAGCGAGTTTCAGCGCGGCCAACCAGTCGGCGCGGGTCAGGCGTTTGATGTCGGCACGGTCCACAAAGGCCAAGGGCAGGGCGATCAGGCCAAAGGCCAGGTAGCGGCCAAAGGTGTGCAGCGCGGCGGGGTATTCGGGCAGCATGAGCGGACCGACAAACACCAAGCCCCACATCATGCCGGCGGCCAAAGAAAAGAAGATGCCGCCCCAAAGGGCGTTCGCGTTGTTAGGCATGTCTTGAAACAGGAAAAGGGGTCAGGCGCGCCAAGCGGGCAATTGCCAGTTACGCCAAAGCGCCAGCCCGCGCAAACCCACCGTGACCACCAGGCAGCCGATCAGGGCCACCCAGCCCGGCGCGTCGGTGAACCACATGCCCACATAAGTCCAGCCGCCCGCAAAGGCGCAGACCGCGTAAGGGCGGTGGTCCTTGAAGGCCGTGGGGATTTCGTTGCACACCATGTCGCGCAGCACGCCACCAAACACGCCGGTGATCAGGCCCATGATCACTGCCACCACAGGCGGCATGTTCGCCTGCAGAGCTTGGTGCACGCCGGTGGCAGTAAACAGGCCCAGGCCCAGCGCGTCAGGCCAGAGGATGGCTTTTTCAGTCACTTCAAAATGGCGCTGGCGCATGAAGACCATGGCAAGCACACACAGGGCTAGCACCCCCCAGAGCATTTCGGTGTGTTGCACCCAAAAGAAAGGGCGCTGGTCGAGCAGCAAATCGCGCAGTGTGCCGCCACCAAATGCCGCCAAAAAAGCGACCACACAAACGCCCACCGCGTCCAGCCGTTTGCGCGCCGCCTCCATCAGGCCCGAGAGGGCAAAGGCGGCGGTGGCCGACAGTTCGACCAACAGGCGAAGGGTGTCTCCCCAGGATTGAATGGCATACATGCCAAGGATTATCAGGCCAGCCAGACTTGCCGATAGCGGCCTTGCGCGTCGTGGTCTTGGGTTTGTTTGGCGGGGTTGAAGCGCCTGCCCACACGCGGGTCTGTGCCTCGCCCGCTCACGTAAAGCCAGTTGCCCTGGTTGCTGCTCACGTCAAAGTCCACCAGCTGCGATTCGAACCAGGCCGCGCCCGCGCGCCAGTCGCAAGACAAGTCGTGCACCAAGAAGCTCGCCACGATCTGGCGCATGCGGTTGGAGGTGAAGCCCGTGGCGGCCAATTCGCGCATGCCCGCGTCCACAATGGGTTCGCCCGTTTGGCCATCGCACCAGCGCTGAAAATCTTTGGGGTAATGCGAGGGCTTGGGCAAGGTTGACAAGCCGCGCGCGGCATAAAGTTGCGGGCCGTGTTGCAGGTGCAGCATGCGGAAGTTGTCGCGCCACAGCAGCTCAAACCAGAGCCAATAGGTGCCGTCGTTGCTTCCGTGGGTTTGTTCGTAAGCTTGCAGATCTGCCCAAATGCGGCGGGCTGATACCGCCCCCGTGGCCAGCCAGGGCGACCAGTGGCTGCTGGTGTGCTGGCCTTGCAGGGCGTTGCGGGTTTGTTTGTAGCGGTCGGGCCAAGGCGGTGTGAGGTAGCTTTGCAGGTGGGCTAACGCGCTGGTTTCGCCACCCTGGTAGGCGGTTTGGGTGTACGGAAAGTTCGAGCGTGGGTGCGCATCCTCTTGTGCATCGCCCTCGGTGTGGGATTGCAGCAGCGTGAAGGCGTTGTCGGTCCAGCCGGGCAAGCTGATCCATGCGTTTGAGGGCTCACCAGGTGGCGCAGGCAGCTGGGTTGGCGCAGGCAATGGGGTCAAAGGTTGGAGTCGCGCCGATTCGATGCGCTGGCGAAACTCGGTGAAGACCTGCGGCATCTCTTCGGCCACAAAGGGCAGGGCGTCGGGTTCGATCAGGCTCGATTGCCACAGGGTTTTGACGGTGAGGCCCGCGTTGATCAGGGCTTGCACCTGCGCTTCTTCTTCGGGCGCTGCGATGTCTTCGCAAAACACGGTGTCTGCACCTACTTGGCGCGCGCAGGCTGGCAGTACATCGGCCACGAGACCGTGCAGCAACACCAGGCGTTGGCCCAAAACCCCCAGTGCTTTTTGCAGGTCTTGCAGCGTGTCGGCCACAAAACGTCTGCGGTGTGCGCCCATGCGGCGAAAACCCCAGGCGGTGGGCGCGTCTTGCACGGGCTCGAGCACATAGACCAGTAGCAAGTCTTGCTTGTGCGCTTGAGCGTGGGCTATGGCTTGCTGGAGTGCGCGTTGGTCGTGCAGGCGCAAGTCGCATCGAAACCAGAAAACGGTGGTACGCATGTGTTTAAAAATCAAAGCCCAGTTGGGCGCTGGGTGGGGTGTTGGCTGAAGAGGACTTGGCCGATTTTCGGCGGTTGGTCTTGGGGGTGTCGCTGTCGCGGGTGAACACGTCACGTTGATGGCCAGTGCCATGTTTTCGTGAAGCGTGTTTTTCGACGATGGCTTTTTTGCCCGCTTTTACACCGGGTTCGGCCCGTCGCTCGTGCAGTGCGGCTTTGGACTTGCGCGTGGCCTCGGCCAAGTCCACCACGGGCAGTGGAATGTCGGCCTCAGGCCCGCTGCCCACCGTCAGGCCGCAGTGGCGTTGCACCTCGGGCGGCATCAACCAAGGTTCGAACAACCAGGTGTCGGGCACACGCCGCATGTGCGGCAGCCAGCGGCGCACAAAAATGCCTTTGGGGTCGTGGTCTTGCGCTTGTTTGATGGGGTTGTAAACCCGTGTAGTGTTGATGCCGGTGGTGCCCGACTGCATTTGCAGTTGGCTCCAGTGGATGCCGGGCTCATAGTCCAGAAACTGCGTGGCCAGCCAGTGGCCCACCGGCCGCCAGTCGAGCCACAGTGGGTAAGCTGCCACCGACACCAGCATGGCCCGCATGCGAAAGTTGAGCCAGCCGGTTTGATAAAGCATGACCACACAAGCGTCCACCATGGGCCAGCCGGTGCGGGCCGAGGTCAGGGCCGCAAAGTGCGCGTCGTTCCAGCCGTCTTCGCGCAGACCGTCGTAGCCCCGGTGCATGTTGCGCCACTCGATTTCGGGCTCGCTTTCGAGCTTTTGAATGAAGTGGCAATGCCAATACAAACGGCTGACGAAACCCGTAAGCCCTGCGCGGTGCCTGCTCGCCTGCCGGGGCAGCGCGTCGAGCGTGGCGCGGGTGCTTTGAACCACCTCCCGCATGCTGATGCAGCCATAGGCCAGGTAGGTCGACAAGCGCGAACAGGCCGTGGGTGATGACAGCGGCGAGGAGATACCGCCCCGGTAGCCCAGTGCCCGCGCATCCAGAAAGCTGTGCAAGGTCTCCAACCCCAAGCTGCGCCCGCCCCGCTGGCGCTGGTTGGGGTTGTGCTGCAAGCCGGGTGGTGAGCGCATGCTTTCGGGGCCATGGTTTTCAGGTGGCGCAAAGAACTGCAGTGCAGACAAAACGGCTTGTGGCGCGGCCATGTGCGCTTCCCAGCGGGCTTGCCAAGTGTTGCGGCTTTTGAGGCGGCGTACCACGCCGAAATGTGCAAACTCTGTCCAGCCCACACCCGCATTGCGGCACCACGCGCCCACTTGCAGGTCACGCTCGTAAGTGAAGGCGTTACCGGTTTCTTCGTGCGCCACCAGTTCGGCAAACGGCGCTTGCGCATGCAGCGCGGCCAGCACCAGCACTGCAGGTCCCACGCGCACTTGCAAGCTGCCGTCCAGCGCTTGCAAGTCTGCGTGTAGTTCTGTCAGCGACTCGCGCACAAATTCGAAGTGCTGCAAGGCTGCATCGGGCTGCGCCCACAGATCGGGTTCAACGATGTACAGGCAAAGCACGGGGCCAAGGGCCGCAGCGTGCGCGAGCGCTGCATGGTCGTGCAGGCGTAAGTCGCGTTTGAACCAGACCACGCGGTAGGTCATGGCTTTGTCCCGAGGGCTGAGACAGGCCCCAGTCCACCTGGCCCTGGACCATAACGATTCGGATCGACTTTCACGCAATCGATCAAGGCTTTGGGCAGGCCGGGCGCATTCTCTCGCAGGTAACGCCGGACCAGGTTGCCGCTGTGCCACGGCGCGGTCGAACCGCTCCACACCGCCCGGTCTTGCACACGCCACTGGCCGCCCTGCAGGCGCAGCACCACCAGGCTTGGGTTGAGGGTCTCAAAAGCCACCTCGGCCACGCTCCAGTCGTCTTGTTGCAACAGCTGTAGCCAGCGAGCGCTGCGCGAATCGGGCAAGCTGTGTTGCTGGATGGCCAGCAGGATGGCCTGGGCAGTGGGGCTATTGGGTGACAGCGTGGTGAGCGGTATCCATGCTTTGCAATCGCTTTGCCAAGACCGAGTTTGTTCGGCCGCCCAGCCTTTCAGGTCAAAGCGTTGGCCGTTCAACTCCAGCAGCTTCCCGCCGTCTTGGCTCACCCAGTCCACATGGCTGTCGATCACCAGCAGGGCGGTGACCAGCGCCACGATGGCGGCCACATGTCGTTTCATGCCCTGCAGCTCCGGCGTTTTTGTAATGCTATATCACGCATGCTGGGTGAATTTTTTACTGGTTTATAAATTATGGGTTGTTTTGTGACTGTGTGGTCATAGAATATCTTACCGTTACAGGAGAAGCCCATGATCCAGAAGAAAACCGTCAAAGCCCTTGACATCGCTGTGTTCATCACTTCGCGTGCGGTGGTCAAACCCGTGACCACCGAAGAGATCGCCAACGGTCTGGGTTTGTCGTCTTCGTACACCGAATCGATTCTCAAAGAACTGCGCGAAGCGGACCTGATCCGAGCCCACCGCGGCCCGGGCGGCGGCTATCAGATTCGTGGTAACCCTGAAGACATCAGTTTGTGGGACGTGGTGCAGCACTTTGAGGAGTTGCACAGCTTTGATGTCCTTTACCCTGATGGCGACCACCCGATGAAAGCCCTGGAAAGTGACATTCAGAGCAACATGCAAGCTTTGCTGCAAGCACAAACCTTGTCCGACGTGGCCGTGCCCTTCATGCCGACCGATGCGCGCTTGTCCTCTATGTTGGGGCAGTTTCGCCTCAAGCCCTTGCCTGCTCCGGTCATGCCGCGCGCCCCCAATTCGGTGTTTCAGCTCAGCATGATGATGTGAGACGGGTCCCGCTCAATGCGGTGCCCAAGCGAACTCGCGCAGCTGCGCCAAACTCACGTACTTCAGGGCTTTTTCGTGTGTGCTCTCCAGCACCACCGGCGGGGCCACCTCGGCTTGCAAGGCTTCGCGCCAGCGCAAGGCGCACAAGCACCAGCGGTCTCCCGCCTTCAGGCCCGCAAAGCGGTATTCAGGTCTTGGTGTGACCAGGTCGTTGCCACGCGAGACTGAAAAATCCAGAAACGCCTGCGTGACTTTGGCGCAAATCACATGCGTGCCGGCGTCCTCGTCGCTGGTATGGCAGCATCCGTCCCTGAAGTAGCCCGTGAGTGGGTCGTATGAGCAGGGGATCAATTCACCGCCGAGAACGTTCAAACCGGAGCGAGTCATGGGGGTCCAAGTACAAGTGGGGAAGAAGCGCTTATTGTCCAGCGGTCTGCGCGCGCGGACAGTCGAGTCGGGCAAAGGGGCAGGCGGTCGCAGGGTTTTGGATGGAAACTTGGGACAGACGCGAGACAGGGGCGTGGAGGGCGGGCCGTTAAGATGGTCAATCGAGCCCCATGTTCATGAACTTTCCACTCATCACCGACCCGTTTTTCTACCTGATCGCTGTGCCGGCGGTGCTGCTCTTGGGGGTGAGCAAAAGTGGTTTTGGTGCTGGCTTTGGTTCTTTGGCCGTGCCCATGATGGCGCTGGCCGTCACGGTGCCGCAGGCTGCCGCGATCTTGATGCCCGTCTTGTTGTTGATGGACCTGCTGGGTTTGGCCGCTTTTCGCAAGGACGTGGACCGGGCGCTGCTGCGCTTCATGGTGCCCTTTGCCATGGTGGGCATTGTGTTGGGGGCCTTGTTGTTCAAACTGCTCGATGCGCAGCGGGTGGCGGCCATTGTGGGGGCGTTTACTTTGCTGTTTCTGGCCCAGCAAATGCTGTTCAAACCCGACCCCAACGGCCCACCGCCGCCGCGCTGGCTGGGTGGGCTTTTGCTCATCACCGCGGGTTTCACCAGCTTCATTGCGCATGCGGGCGGGCCACCGGTCAACGCCTATGTCATGCGCCAGAAGCTCAAACCCATTTTGTACACGGGCACGTTGGCGTACCTGTTTTTCTTCATCAACATGGCCAAGTGGGTGCCCTATGCCTGGCTGGGTTTGTTGGACTCGCGCAACTTCGCGACCTCTTTGGTGCTCTTGCCACTGGCCCCGATGGGCGTGTGGATGGGGGTGCGCGTGGCGCGTCACCTCCAGCCCGATTTGTTTTACCGCCTGATTCGTCTGGGCATGTTCCTCACGGGCTGCAAGCTCTTGTGGGACGGCTGGCGCTGAACAGGCCTTTTTTTCATCCTCAGGAGACCTTTCATGAAAGCAGCCTGGTACAGCCGCAACGGCGAAGCCCAAGACGTGATACAGGTGGGCGATTTGCCCACGCCCAGCCCCCAAGCAGGTGAGGTTTTGGTGCGCCTGGCCACCTCGGGCGTGAATCCGTCAGACGTCAAATCGCGCCGCGCTCGTCCCGTGAACGACCCTCTCATCGTGCCTCACAGCGACGGCGCTGGCGTGATCGAAGCCGTGGGTACCGGCGTGCCGACCTCGCGCGTCGGCGAGCGGGTGTGGCTGTGGAACGGCCAGTGGCAGCGCCCTATGGGCACTTGCGCTCAATACATTGCTTTGCCTGCAGCCCAGGCCGTGGCACTGCCAGTAGGCACTGATTTTGCAGCTGGCGCCTGCATGGGCATTCCGGGCCTGACGGCGGTTCAGGCCGTGATCTTGGCCGAGCGTTTGAGCGGTGATTTGCGTGGACAAACGGTGCTGGTCACCGGTGCCTCATCGGCGGTGGGCCACTACATCACGCAAATGGTGACGCTGGTGGGCGGTCGGGTGATCGGTACAGTGGGCTCTGAGGCCAAAGCCGCGCACGCCCGCGCTGCGGGCATGCAAGAGGCGATTTTTTACAAGACCGAATCGGTGCCCGAACGCGTCAAGGCCGTGACCCAAGGGCGTGGGGCCGATGTGATCATCGACATGGATTTCTCGACCACTGCCGGCTGGGCCTCGGAAGGCGCTTTGGCCCCACACGGTCAGGTCGTGTGCTACGGATCGAACGCGCTGGAAGTGCCGCTGCCGTTTCGGCCTTGGCTTTACCAGTCGATGGGCGTGAAGTTCTTTCTGGTCTATAGCCTGACACCCACCGATCGCCTAGCTGCCGTGGCACGTTTGTCGAGCCTGTTGGCCAACAAACAGTTGCAGCACAGCATCGGCGCTCAATTCACGCTGGACCAGGTGGCCTTGGCGCACCGCACGGTGGAGGCGGGGCAGACGGTGGGCAATGTGGTGATCGAACTTTGAACCTGGGGCGTCTGAAGAGCGACAGGGCAGGGCGGTGACCCTGAAGCCAAGGCGGCGCAATGCGTCCGGGTACCCCTCGGTTTGCCGTTATGCTTGATGGGCATACCAAGTTCTTTGTTTTGTCCCGGTTTTTCTGATCGTTCATGTCTGCTCCTCATCAATCGCTTTCGGGCCTGCTCCCTTTCTTCAAGCCTTACCGTATCGGCTTGGGCTTTGCGGCCCTGTTTTTGTTGCTGGCCGCAGGCACCACGCTGGCGTTTCCTTGGGTTTTGCGCCAACTGATCGACCAGGGCCTGTCCACGGGTGCAACGGCAGACCAGTTGTCGGGCAATTTCTTGCAACTGTTTGGCGTGGCCGCGGCTTTGGCGGTGTTTTCTGCCGGTCGCTTTTACATGGTGAGCTGGTTGGGCGAGCGCATCACCGCTGACTTGCGCAACGCGGTGTACGGACACGTGCTCAAGCAGAGCCCCGCTTTTTTTGAAACCACGCAATCGGGCGAAGTGCTTTCGCGCCTCACCAACGACACGACCTTGGTGCAAACCGTGGTGGGTTCGTCGTTTTCCATGGGCCTGCGCAATCTGGTCATGGGCACCGGCGCGCTCTTGATGCTGGTGTGGACCAACCCCTTACTCATGCTGCAGGTGGTGGCGGTGCTGGCGGCGGTGATTTTCCCCAGCGTCTACCTGGGCCGCCGGGTGCGCCGCTTGTCACGCGCCAACCAGGACCGGGTGGCCGATTCGAGTGCCATCGCCTCCGAGGTGCTCAACGCCATCAGCGTGGTGCAAAGCTATACGGCCGAAGGCCGCGAGACGCGCCGCTTCATCGACTCGACCTCAAAAGCCTTGGGCACGGCCCTCAAGCGCATCCGCGCACGTTCGGTGCTGGTGGGCTTCATCATCATGGCGTCCAGCGCGGTGCTGCTTTGGGGCCTTTACATGGGCACGCTGGCAGTACGCGCGGGCACCAGCACAGCAGGACAGTTGGGCGAGACGGTGTTTTATGTGATCTTGCTGGCCAGTGCTTTTGCGGTGCTGGGCGAGGTGTACGGCGACATGCTGCGAGCGGCCGGAGCGACTGAGCGCCTGATGGAGTTGTTGCACACCGAGTCGAATTTGAAGATCGCCGCCGATCCGCAAAGGGCCGCTTGGCCACAAGGGGGCTCATCGCTCCAGATCGAATCGCTGCGCTTTCATTACCCCTCGCGCCCCGGCACTTGGGCGCTGGACCAACTCAGCGGCCAGATTCAATCCGGACAGACGGTGGCTGTGGTGGGCCCCAGCGGCGCCGGCAAAACCACTTTGTTTGATTTGCTGATGCGCTTTCACGACCCACAATCGGGCCGCATCGTGCTCGACGGTGTGCCGATTGACCAAATGGACTTGCACGACTTGCGCGAGCGCATGGCCATCGTGCCGCAGGAGCCCGTGATTTTTTCAGGCACGGTGATCGAGAACATCCGCTACGGCCGCCCCGAGGCCAGCCTGGAATCGGTGCTGGCCGCCGCCGAGGCCGCGTACGCGCAAGAGTTCATCCGCGAATTGCCCGAAGGCTTTGACACTTATTTGGGAGACCGCGGCGTGCGCTTGTCGGGTGGGCAGCGCCAACGCATCGCCATTGCGCGGGCCATCCTGAAAAACCCACCGCTTTTGCTGCTCGACGAAGCCACCAGCGCGCTCGATGCGCAAAGCGAAAAAATGGTGCAAGCCGCGCTGGACAAAGCCATGGTCGGCCGCACCACGCTGGTGATCGCCCACCGCCTGGCCACGGTGCAACGCGCCGACGTGATCTGGGTGCTCGAGCGCGGACGCCTGATGGAGCAAGGCACCCACGCCGAGTTGCAAGCCAAGGGTGGGCTTTATGCCAGCCTGGCCGCGTTGCAGTTCAACACCGGCAACGACTAGGTTGCTGTTTAAAACAGCGCGGCGTTTGGGCAGCGCAGGCACAAAAAAGCCGCTGTGAAGCGGCTTTTTTGAGGGCAACTGAAAAGATCAGTTGCGGGTGTCGCGGTAGCCGCTGCCGTAGCCGGTGCTGGGCTCTTTGGGCTTGGAGATGTTCACCACGATCGATCGACCGCTAACCGACATGCCGTTCAGGCCAGTGATGGCGGCTTGGGCTTCTTCGGCGCTGGACATTTCGACAAAGGCGAAACCTTTGGAGCGGCCGGTGTCACGGTCCATCATGACCTTGGCTGACAAAACGCCGCCAAAATCAGAAAAGTTTTGGCGCAAGCTGGCGTCGTCGATGGTGTAAGGCAAGTTGCCCACGTAAATTTTGCTGCTCATGGTTGAGCCTTTCAGAGAGGTGGCGTGGCAGCTTCAAAACAAAGCCGACATGCAGGGAAAAGCGACTTCTTGACAGAAGCCGCAGGGAAACGTGCAAAGCCTTGCGGTTTCAGCACATGGGTTCGGGGCTGGGGCTGTTTTGCAGCCAGTCGCGTGTCGTGTCGAGGACGCGTCGCGCAGCGTGTTGGGTCAAGGTGCAGGCCATTGAACACTCAGCGGGCGTCAATGCCAAACCTTGCAGGGCAGGGCGCAGTTGACGCGTAGCGTGAGAGGCAGGGGTTCGGCCAAGGCCGAAACAAAAAGGGCGTGTCGAGGGCAAAACGACTCGGGAGCCCGTGCGGGTGGTTATCGGAGAAATCAAAGTCAATCAAGTTGCAAACCATCCAGGGGCTTGCGCAGAGCTGAGAGAAAAAATACCCAAGCCTACAGCTCAGCGGGCAAGGTGGTCGAGGTCAATCGATGCTTGTGCAAACGCCTTGTGAGCAGAATGCGTGTTGTCCAATGAGTGGTGTTGAATAACCATCTATCTTATTCCTGGGTGGAATAAAAGTCAATTTTTTTAAATCTGCCAGTTTGAAGGCCGTCAAGTCCTTCGCGACGTGGTTTGCTCAGCCGGCCCGTGTGAAGGGCATCACGCCCACCAACCACAGGTGCAAACCGCCCATCAAAAATGCCGCCCAGAGACCTGTGCCCACCACCACCGTGATCAAGGTGCTCTTGAGCTTGCCCTCGGGCGCGCTGTGCAGGCTGTGGCGGTCGCGCTTGCGAGCAGCTCGAAAAACCAACACGGCCCAGACAAGGAAACCACCGAACAAGAGCACATCGGCCAGGTTACCGTTCGACAGCAAATGGCCCAGCGCCCAAACTTTGACCGACAAAGTCATGGGGTGACGCAGTTTGGACTTGATCTGGTTACCGGGCACATAGCTGGCCAACAGCAAAACCATGGACAGCCACATCAGCAAAATGGTGGCGTGCTGCATGCCGCGGGGTGGTGTCCAAAGCACCACCGGGTCGAGCCGGGCTTGACCATAGCCTTGCACCAACAAATAAAGCCCAAGCACCGAGACTGCAGCGTAAACGGCCTTGAAACCCAGCGCACCCCAGCGGTCAATGCCGTTTTGGCGCATCTGCGGGGCCAAACTTTGCAATGAGTGAATGCCCAAAAAAAGGGCCAATCCAATGAGCAGTTGCAGCATGTCAAAACCTTTGTGTCAGATGCGTTTGAAATTCATATCTCATTTTGACACGCCCTTGTCCTTTGCGGGTGACCTGAAAAAGCCCGGACTTTCCTGTGTGATTTGCTCGGGTATCACGCCCCGCGTGACAAGGTAACTGATGTGGCGCACAATGAACTGTTTAGTAATTTTTTGACATACCCTTCAAGGAGCCCCGCATGTCCCGTTTGACCTCCACCCCCTCCACCCGTCGTGTTTTCATGATGCAAGTGGCCACCGCTGCAACGGCCGTTCTGGCGGTCAGCGAGGCGGCAGCCCAAGCCATGGTGGACGAAAAAGACCCACAAGCTGCGGGCCTGGCTTACAAAGCCGACGCCAGCAAGGTCGACAAAGCCAAATTCCCCAAAATGGCGGCGGGCGCCAATTGCGCCAACTGCGCCTTGTTCCAAGCCAAGGCCGGTGCTGCGGCTGGCGGTTGCCCCCTGTTTGCCGGCAAACAAGTGGCCGCCAAAGGCTGGTGCTCGGCTTGGGCCAAAAAGGCTTGATGCCCACGCTGGCTTGGGCAGACTGAACCGTCCGCTTGGGTCCACCCAAACCGCCTTCGGGCGGTTTTTTTCTGAGCCCTGCCAATCAATGACTGAAGTCTCGCGAAAATTGAGCGCTATCCGTCATGTCGTTACGGGCAAAATGAGCGTCATAAAAACACGGTCATGGGTGGTGTCGATGGTGATGGATCCGCCATGCACTTTGGCGATCTCTTGGCACAGGCTAAGCCCCAATCCATACCCGTTGATGCCTTTGGCAAGTGCATCGGGTCCTCGGTAAAAACGGTCAAAAGCCCGTTCTGAAAAATCGGAAGGGATTGCTTCGCTGGGGTTTTCAAAGCACAACAAAATCTCGCCAGCGTGTTGTTTGAGTGTGATTCGCAGCCAGCCTCTGTCGATGTTGTAATTGATCGCATTGGTGTAGAGATTCTGTATCACTTGAAGCAAAAGCAGGCGATCACCCCGGCAGCTAAGGCGGGGTTCGATGCTGTGTTTGATCTCGATGCGTTCGTCAAAAGAGCGCGCGTCTTGAGTCCAATTCCAGACCAATTGACTGAGGCCCAAAGTTTCCAATTGAAGCTTTATGCTGTTGGCATCAGCTTGCGAAAGCAACAACAATTTGGAGGAAATATCGATCAAATGATCCACTTGATCGGCGATGACACGCATTCGAACTTGAGTGTCGGAGCCCGTAGGCAACTCTGTGATCATTTCTTCGGCATGGCCTCTCAAAATCGTCAATGGTGTTCGCAATTCGTGGGAGGCATCGGACGCAAAGCGACGAGCTTTGGTGAAACTTTTTTGTAGCCTTTTACGAAGTTCATCGAAGATTTTCAAGAAATCATCGAACTCATAAAACGGACTGTTCAATTCAGTTGCCCGATCCAAGTGATGTGGCTCCAAAACGGTCAGAGTGTCTTTGATGGACTGAACGGGTTTCAACAAAAGTCGTGTCAGATAAAAAGTCAGTAATGCAATGCTCAATAAAATGAACGGCAAAGTGAATATCAAATTGCGATCGCGCAGCCCCCGAACCATGCCAATCATTTCCAGAGTGGCGGAAGCGGGCGCAAGCAGATAGTTGGATGGGGTATTTTCGTTTTTCTGAGCCACGTACCACTGGTCATTCCCTTTGCCGACGATGCCAAGGCGTCCATAGGGATTGTTGGTCTCGACCAGCCGCTCAGTTTCAGCCAGCTTTTCACAAACCGCGCTTGTCAATGAGGAATCAGAAGGGGGTGCACTACAAATGACGTAAGTTTGGATGAGCGAGCGTGTGACGTCGGCGGGGCTACTCTGATTGAAGGCGCAAACTAAAAACGCCTCTTTGTCATTCATGAGATGGCCGCATCCCACAATGTCTTGGACTAAGTTGGCTTCTATTTGTTGTGTCAGTTGAGACTCTAAAAAAAATTGGCTGATCTGTCTGTTGATAAAAATGATCAGGGCTGTCGCGAAGAAAACATGGACAAAAACGTAAACCTTAAAAGATTTTTTGAGGTTTATTTTGAAAAGGGAAAGCATGTTTCAAGCGCCTTTGTTCATCCGATATCCAACACTGCGAACGGAGTCAATCGGTAACTCAGCATTTGTGTTTTGATGACGGGTGAGTTTTCGCTTGATCCTTTGTATGCACACGTCCACCACATTGGTGTTGGGGTCAAAGTCGATTTCCCAGACATGCAGCAAGATTTGTTTCCTTGAAAAAATATGCCCGGGAGAGCGCATCAAAAGCTCCAAAACGCTGAACTCCCGCTGACTCAAGGTGGCTTTGACGCCCTGCCAATGTACTTGTCGACTCACCCTGTCAAGGCGCAAATCACCCACCATCAAACTTTGATCGATGATGCCCTCTGTTTTTGCCAGAGCGGCCCGGACGCGAGCCACCAGTTCTTCCACATAAAAGGGCTTGGGGATGTAGTCGCAAGCGCCTAATTCAAACCCCAATAAGCGGTCGTCCAAGTCCCCTTTGGCACTCAAAATGAGTGTAGGTATCCATTGAGACATTTCTTTCATGCGTTTGAGCAACGACAGCCCATCAAGCCCAGGCAGCATCAAGTCCAAGACGAGCAGGTCGTAGAGCCCTGTAGCGGATTTTTCCAAGCCAGTTAAGCCATTGTCGGTGTGGTCCACATCAAAGTTAGCCTGACGCAATGCATTGATCACCAATGCGCTGATTTGTGCGTCGTCTTCAACCAACAGTACTTTCATCTTGACCAAGCCTCCATCGCCAACACCTAAGCCAATTACTGAAAAGTAGGCGGAAAAAAATCCACATTTCCGAAGATAAGCGCTAAGACTGCTGCGGGCGCTGGCAGCAAACAGGCTAAAACTGGGTGCAATCTATCGGGTCAGGTTTGCCAGTAAACGCCTGAGGGCAGTCAGGTTCATATAGTCAAAAGCTTTATTTTTGTAGATCTATTGTCATGTTAAATGAATTAAGAAAAATTACAATAACGTAATTATTAAACCAATTTTGATTTTTATTTGGTATTTTGATTTTCATCAATTAGCATAACAAAGTGAGAATGATCATTGAATTAAAAAAACACTTTTTATAACAAAAATTTCTATGCGCTGGCAAAAATGAAAGTTTTGCTAATTTTTTGGGGTGACTGCCATGGTTGATAAAGGTGAGATGGATGATGGACAGAGGCATGACGGGCAAGCCACACGAGGCAAGCAGCTTGGAAACTGAGCAAGCTGAGTCATCTCCTGCACCTCAAGAGGGCAAATCCATCACGGGGCGTGGTGTGTTTGTCGTCCAAATTGTCAGCGGTGGCGTCGCTGTGCGATCCAGTATGTTGGTAGAGGGTGACCGTTTGGTCGAGATGCCAGCGATTTTTCCGGATATCCATTACGCCATGGCTCAAATCGATGAGCTCAAAAACTTGGTAGCGCGTCACTTTGCCGAAGCGGCGCAATTGGGCGTCCAAATGATTGCGGCCCAAGCCAAAATTCAGGCCCAATCGGCGGCCACAAAGGAAGAACCATTACAAGCCAATACACCGACAGTTGTGGAGAATGCTTGATGAGAGAAATGGCTTTTGAGTTCATCCGCAGGGCCATTTTGCTCCTGGGCTTGGCTTGGACCCCGTGGCTTTTGGCGCAGTCCAGTCCCAACGTGGTGCCGGACGCTGGATCCATTCAGCGTGACATCCAAAAGTCGATGCAGCCCAAAGCACCGGTGCAGACCCAACCGATCGCTGTTCCCGCTGCGCCTGTGGCGGCATCAGGGGGTGTCACGTTCAAGGTTCAGCGCTTTGACGTGCAAGGCGGTCAAGTCATGGGAAAGAAAGCCATGGATGCCGTGCTGGCACCTTGGTTGAACCGTGAACTGGATTTGACCGAGTTGCGCCGATTGGTGCCTGCCCTTGAAGAGGCCTATCAACAACTGGGCTGGTTGGCGCAGGTGAGTTTGCCACCTCAAGACATTCAAGACGGCGTGGTGCGCGTGGTTGTGTTGGAGGGCTTGATGGGCGTGCTTGAAATCGTGGACCGTTTATCGCTGCCGATTTCTCCCGATCGCGTTGAAAAAACCTTTGGCCAGGCTTATGTTCAAGGCAAGCCACTGAATTTGCGGATGCTGGAGGGTGCCTTGAACGTGGTCCAAGCGTTGCCGGGCGTCGATGCCAGTGCCTCCCTCAAAGTCGGCAGTACCCCCAACACCACCGATGTGGTGGCCACAATTGTGCAAACGCCCGCATTGGACGGGTCAGGCTCGCTGGACAATTGGGGCAACGCCCGCACAGGTTCTGACCGTGCCAGTTTGAACCTCAATTGGAACAACCCCAGTGCGCATGGCGACCAGTTGTCAACCAACCTCATGGCCACACAAGCCGTTAACTATGGGCGTTTCGCCTACAGCGTGCCTGTGGGCTACAGCGGTTCTCGTCTGGGCCTGTCGTATTCCAACATGCGCTACCAATTGTTGGGGGGCGTCAACGACCCGGTGGTTTCTGGCATCGCCCTGACCGAGGGTGTCGACTGGAGCCGGCCCTTGTTCTATTCGCGTTTGATCAGGGTGGCGGCATCAGCCCAGTTCAACCGCTCACGTTATGCCGACACCACCAACGGCTATGAGTCTAAGCGCCAAGTCCAATCGGGTGTCTTGGGCTTGTCGGGTGAGTGGACTTCAGCCAAAAAAGCCAGCGCTTTTTGGCGCATGGGCTGGACTTATGGCGAGGTGGATCTGTCGGCCAATCCATCGAATCAAAAAGCCGACGCTGAAGGACTCCAAACACAAGGTCGATACCACAAACTGAACGGTAACCTGACCTTGGTTCAGGTGATGGACAGCGGCCATCAAGGGTGGCTCACCTTGAATAGCCAGCGCAGTTTTAAAAACCTGGACTCTTCAGACCGCATGTCTTTAGGGGGCGCCCAAGGTGTCAGGGCCTATCCCAGCTCGGAAGGCTCGGGCGATGAGGCCTCCACGGCCAGTCTGGAATGGCGCATTCCCGTTTCCGAGCGTTGGCAGTGGCAGGTGTTTTACGACTGGGGGACGGTGCGCATCAGCAAGCGTCCTGTTGTTGACAATTTGCCAACACCTAACCGCTACAGCTTGAGCGGCTGGGGCGCAGGTTTGAGTTACCAGCTGACCCCATCCACCGCCCTCAAAGCCGTGGCGGCACGCCGAATTGGCGGTAATCCGGGTGCGCGCTTGTCGGAGTCGGGCATGGTCGAGAACGACAGATCGAGTCAAAAAAGCCGTTACTGGCTCAACTTGGTTAACAGCTTCTGATGACCCATCCCTACCGCCTCGTCTGGAACAAAGCCCATGCTTGCTGGGTGGCGGTCAGCGAGTGCGCGCGCAGTTGTGGCACCTTGGGCTCTTCGGTCAGCCGGGTGATTCGCCGACGCTCTCAATCGCAAGCGAAAGAGTGGTTTGGTTTGTCTCCGCCTGCGCCCCCGCTGCCTCGGCCTGGGCTATTGGCTTTCGGTATGTTGGTGGCGTTGGCGATTTTGATCCCCTCATGGGGTGAGGCGGGCGAAGTCGCTCCCACCACTTTGCCAAAGGGTGCATCGGTTGCGGTCGGTTTCGCGGCAATCCATCAAACTGCGGCCAGCATGACGGTCCAGCAAACCAGCCATGCTGCTGTCATCAACTGGAGCAGTTTTGACATTGGCTCGGCGGCTTCGGTGCGGTTTGTGCAACCCAGCGCCACGTCCAGCGTGCTCAACCGGGTCGCGGCTGGTGCCGAGTCGCAAATCATGGGCAAGCTCAGCGCCAATGGCCAGGTCTTCTTGCTCAACCCCAGTGGCGTGGTGTTTGGCGCAAGCGGTCAAGTCGACGTGCGCGGTCTGGTGGCCAGCACCATGCGCATGAGCGATCAGGATTTCATGAACGGCCAATACCGCCTGGAAGGCGGCCAGGGCGCAGTGATCAACCAAGGCCAACTGACGGCGCTAGAGGGGGGCATGATTGCCCTGCTGGCACCCGAGGTGCGCAACGAGGGCATCATCCGGGCCAAGCTGGGCAGGGTGATGCTGGCCGCCGGTGAGGCCATCACCCTGACCAATTCCGCCAGCGGCGTGGGTGTGGTGGTGGACCGGGGCGCCATAGCCGCCCTGATTGACAACAAGGGCTTGGTCAGTGCCGAAGACGGCACCGTGTTCATGAGCGCCCGCGCCGCCAGTTCATTGGCGCGTGCCGTGATCAAGAGTTCTGGCAGTGTGGAGGCCAGCAGCGCCACCCGGGTGGGGGGCGTGATACGGCTGGATGCAGGTAACCATGGGCAAGTGGAAGTCTCTGGCAAATTGGATGCATCGTCCTCTGCCGGGCCGGGCGGTCAGGTGATCATCACCGGCAACGCCATTGCGCTCCAGTCTGGTGCCAGCCTCTTGGCCACTGGTTCAACCGGGGGCGGTACCGTGCTGGTGGGCGGTAACCGCCAAGGCCAAGGCGACTTGCTGCAAGCCCAAACGGTGAATGTGGAGGCGGGCGCGAACATCGATGTCTCGGCCACTGATCGGGGCGACGGTGGCACAGCCATTGTGTGGAGCAACCTCAGCCAAGGTTCAACCACTTTCAACGGCACCATTCTGGCCAACGCGGGGCCCCAAGGTGGAGATGGTGGTTTTGTTGAAACCTCGGGTGCGCAACTTGCCGTAGGCATGGACGCTGTGGTGCGCACCACCTCTGCGCTGGGACAAGCGGGTACTTGGTTGCTCGATCCCTACGACATCATCATCAGTGACAGCCAGACGCTTTCCGGTGCACCTTATGGGAACTCATATACCGCCACCAGCGACACCAGCGTGATTCGGGCCAGCAGCATTGTGGCGGCCTTGAATTCGGGCAGTAATGTGAGCATCACCACCGGTTCAGCAGGCAGCCAGAGCGGCAACATCGACGTTGAAAGCGACATCATCAAGAGCAGCGGTGCAGCCTCCACGCTCACTTTGACGGCGGCCAACCAGATTCAAGTCAATGCCGGTGTGACCATTGGCAGCACCGGAGATGCGCTGCATCTGGACCTCAACCCCAGCGGTTCCAGCGGTACGCGTAAGTTCGATGGTGTGTTCAGCGGGTCGGGCAGCTTGACCAAGAGTGGCTCAGGTACCCTCACCCTCAGCGGCGCCAACACCTACACAGGGACCACCACGGTGAGTGCGGGCTCTTTGGTATTGGCTGGCGGCAGCGCCATTGCCAGCACGGGCGCGGTGAATCTGAGCACCCCAGGGGCGAACTTGACGCTCAGCGCATCGCAGACGCTGGGCTCATTGACTGGGGTGTCGGGCACCACGGTGAGCTTGGGCAGCAACACACTGACCACGGGCGATGCAAGTAATACAGGGTATGCCGGTGTGGTCAGTGGTTCGGGTGGTTTGACCAAACAAGGCAGTGGCACTTTCACTTTGAGCGGCGCCAACGATTACACGGGTGCCACCACGGTGAGTGCAGGCACGCTGGCCTTGTCAGGCGGCAGCGCCATTGCCAGCTCCAGCGCAGTGATTTTGAACACCGCGGGCGCAAATTTGACGCTCAACGCGAATCAAAATGTAGGCTCCTTGACCGGTGTGGCGGGCACCAGCGTCACCCTGGGCAGCAACTCGCTGACCGCAGGTGATACCAACGACACGACATTTGCCGGAGCCATCGGCGGCACAGGTGGTTTGACCAAAACCGGTGCAGGCACTCTGACGCTGTCGGGCGCCAACACCTACAACGGCGGCACCACCATCAGCGCGGGCACCTTGCAGTTGGGCGAGGGCGGCAGCATCACGGGCAACGTGCTCAACAATGCAACGATCAGTTTCAATCGCACCACCGACGATTCTTTTGCTGGCGTGATCAGTGGCAGCGGGGCCATCACCCAGTCAGGCACAGGCACCCTCACCCTCAGTGGCGCCAACACCTACACAGGCACCACCACCGTGAGTGCGGGCACACTGGCCTTGTCGGGCGGAAGCGCCGTGGCCGACACCAGCGCAGTGATCTTGAGCACGGCGGGCGCGAATTTGACGCTCAACGCCAACGAAGCCGTGGGCTCGCTCGCCGGGGTGGCAGGCACCACGGTGACGCTGGGGTCGCGCACACTGACCACGGGCGATGCGAACAGCACTACATTTGCCGGTGCGATGGGCGGCACAGGCGGTTTGACCAAACAAGGCAGCGGCACTTTCACTTTGAGCGGTGCCAACACCTACTCAGGTGCCACCCAATTGAATGCTGGCACCTTGGCACTGGG
Organism: Limnohabitans sp. 2KL-51; assembly: GCF_003063645.1. Taxonomy (GTDB): domain Bacteria; phylum Pseudomonadota; class Gammaproteobacteria; order Burkholderiales; family Burkholderiaceae_C; genus Limnohabitans_A. Next base: position 49,018 of record NZ_NESJ01000007.1, on the reverse strand, counting down.
TTCAAGCGACGCATTGGGTGGTCTGACATTGATCACTGGCAACACCAACACCATTGGTTTTGCAGGTGGAGCGCTGCAGTTCTCGAACAACAACAAATCTGACTACTCCAGCAGATTCATACGCGCTGTCAATCAAATCATCAAGATCGATACCAACGGCCAGAGCGTCACACTCGCCAGCGATTTATCGGGCACCCAGTTAATCAAGCAAGGTGCAGGAACGCTCACGCTCAGCGGCGCAAACACCATGGTCGATGGGACCCTGTCTTCCAAGTATGAGATCGCCAGAGGCACGCTCTCTTTGGCCTCGGCTGATGCGCTGGGCAGCAGCGCAAGCATCAGCTTTACCGGCGGCACCTTGCAGTACACCGCCGTCAACACCACAGACTACTCCAGCAGATTCTCAAGCGATGCCAATCAATTGTTCAGCATCGACACCAACGGCCAGAGCGTGACGCTGCAAAGTGCGCTGACCAGCAGCGGCTCCAGCCTGACCAAGCTGGGGTTGGGTACGCTGACACTCTTAGGCACCAACACTTACGACGGCGGCACCACCATCAGCGCGGGCACCTTGCAGTTGGGCGCGGGCGGCAGCAGCACCAGCAGCAGCGGCAGCATCACGGGCGACGTGCTCAACAATGCAACGCTCAGTTTCAATCGCTCCAACGACTATTCTTTTGCTGGCGTGATCAGTGGCACCGGGGCCATCACCCAGTTGGGCGCAGGCATCCTTACCCTCAGTGGCGCCAACACCTACACAGGTTCCACCACGGTGAGCGCAGGCACACTGGCCTTGTCGGGCGGCAGCGCCATTGCCGACACCAGCGCAGTGATCTTGGACACGGCGGGCGCAAAGTTGACGCTCAACGCCAACGAAACCGTGGGCTCGCTTGCCGGGGTGGCAGGCACCACGGTGACGCTGGGGTCCTACACATTGACTGCTGGCGATGCGAACAGCACCACATTTGCTGGCGTCATTGACGGTACGGGTGGCTTGACCAAACAAGGCAGTGGCACTTTCACTTTGAGCGGTGCCAACACCTACTCCGGTGCCACCACCTTGAATGCCGGCACCTTGGCACTGGGTTCAAGCAACGCATTGGGCGGTCTGACATTGAACACTGGCAACACCAACACCATTGGTTTTGCAGGTGGAGCGCTGCAGTTCTCGAGCAGCAACAAATCTGACTACTCTGCACGTTTCAGCACGGCAGCCAGTCAAGCCTACGCCATCGACACCAATGGTCAGAGCGTCACCTTGGCCACTGCCTTGACCTCCAGTGGTGGCAGCTTGACCAAGCTGGGCAGTGGCACCCTGACCCTGAGTGGTGCCAACACCTACAGCGGCACCACCACGATCAGCAGCGGCACCTTGGCCGTGAGCGGCAGCTTGTCGGATACGACGCAGGTCAACGTGGCATCGGGTGGCGTTTACCGGGTTGACGTTGATGACACCGTGGGCAGCATAGAAGGCGCGGGCAGCATCACCACCGGAGCGGCCAGTGGCACGGTGACCCTGACTGCTGATGTGGATGTGTCACTGAGCAAAACATTCAGTGGGGTGGCCTCCGACGGGGGCAGCGCCAAGTTGGCCTTGACCAAATCGGGTTTGGGCAGTTTGACGCTGTCTGGAGCGAACACCTACACGGGCACCACCACGGTGAGTGCGGGCACCTTGGTGTTGGCTGGCGGCAGCGCCATTGCCGATACCAGCGCAGTGATCTTGGGCACAGCGGGCGCGAATTTGACGCTCAGTGCCAACGAAGCCGTGGGCTCGCTCGTAGGGGTGACAGGCACCACGGTGAGCTTGGGCAGCCACACACTGACCACGGGCGATACGAGCAGCACAGAGTATGCCGGTGTGGTCAGTGGCACAGGCGGTTTGACCAAACAAGGCAGCGGCACCTTCACTTTGAGCGGTGCCAACGATTACACGGGAGCCACCACGGTGAGTGCAGGCACGCTGGCCTTGTCGGGCGGCAGCGCCATTGCCAGCACGGGCGCGGTGAATCTGAGCGCCTCAGGGGCGAGATTGATGCTCAACGCCTCGCAGACACTGGGCTCATTGACTGGGGTGTCGGGCACCACGGTGAGCCTGGGCAGCCACACACTGACCACGGGCGATGGGAACAACACCACATTTGCCGGAGACATCGGCGGCACAGGCGGTTTGACCAAACAAGGAAGCGGTACTTTCACTTTAAGCGGTGCCAACACCTACACCGGTAACACCACCGTGAGTGCAGGCACACTGGCCTTGTCAGGCGGCAGCGCCATTGCCGACACCAGCGCAGTGATCTTGGGCGCAGCGGGCGTGAATTTGACGCTCAACGCCAACGAAGCCGTGGGCTCGCTCGCAGGAGTGGCAGGCACCACGGTGACGCTGGGGGCACACACATTGACTGCTGGCGATGCGAGCAGCACCACATTTGCCGGTGCGATGGACGGCACGGGTGGTTTGACCAAAACCGGTGCAGGCACGCTGACACTGTCAGGCACCAACACCTACACCGGCGGCACCTTGATTGAAGGTGGCACAGTAGAGCTGCGCTCGGCCGTCGCATTGGCCAGCTCTGGCCTCACAGTCAACGGCGGCACTTTGGATGTGGGCAGCCAAAACCTGAGCACGGGTGCCGTCAGCATCGGCAGCACTGGCGGCGGCATCATCGCCACAACCGGCGTGATAACCGGCAGCAGCTACACCTTCAGCAACACCAGCGGCAATAGCGCGACTGTGTCAGCCATTTTGGGCGGCACGGGCAGTTTGACCCAAACTGGCAGCGGCACCACCACACTGTTGGGCGCCAACACCTATTCGGGTGGCTCGGTAATCAATGCAGGCACGCTGGCCTTGGGTTCAGCGGGGGCCATTGGCAGCAGCGGCACCATCAGCTTCGCCGGTGGTACCTTGCAGCACTCGGGCAACAACACCCTCGATTATTCCGCTCGCTTTAGCACCGCGAACAACCAAGCCTACAAGATCGACACCAACGGCGTAAACGTGACCTTGGCCACCGCGCTCACCAGCGAGGGGGGAAGCTTGAGCAAATTAGGCGCAGGCACGTTGACGCTGTCGGCCGTCAATACCTATACAGGCACGACCACAGTCAGTGCAGGTACGCTGGCTTTATCGGGTGGCAGTGCGATTGTTGACACTGGTGAAGTTATTTTGGACACGGCGGGTGCAAACTTGTCGCTCAGCGCCAATACGACCTTAGGGTCCTTGTCCGGTGTGACCGGCACGAGCGTGTCTTTGGGCAGCCACACGCTGACCACAGGCGATGCGGCCAACACCACATTTGCCGGTGCGATGGGCGGCTCAGGCGGTTTGACCAAACAAGGCAGCGGCACCCTGACGCTGTCGGGTGCCAACACCTTCACCGGCACCACCACGGTGAGTTCAGGCACCCTGGCCTTGGGTGCCGCTGATCGGTTGAACAACGCCAGTACCTTGGCGATTGCCGGGGGTACTTTGGACTTGGGTGGCTTTGGCAACACCGTGGCCGGTGTGCAGCAAACGGGCGGCACGATCAGCAATGGCACCTTGACCAGCACCACGGCTTTTGACATGCGGGCTGGTTCAGCCAGTGCCGTATTGGCTGGCGCGGTGGGATTGACCAAAACTGGCAGCGGCACCATCACCCTTTCGGGCAACAACACCTACACGGGCGGTACGACGCTGACCGCTGGCACGCTGGTGCTGGGATCGGCGGGGGCCATTGGCAGCAGCGGTACGCTGTCTTTTGGCGGTGGCACGCTCAAAGCCTTCAACACCACAGATGACTCAGCCCGATTCAGCCAAGCCGCCAGCCAGGTCTACAAGATCGACACGAACGGGCAGAACATCACTTGGGCGACCCCGCTCACCAGTTCGGGTGGCACTTTGGCCAAGTCAGGTTTGGGCACACTCACACTGACAGCCAACAACACATTCAGTGGTGCAACGACGGTCAGCGCAGGGACATTGCAATTGGGCAATGGCGCTTTGAATGGCAGTCTGGTGGGCAACATCACCAACAACGCAGCACTGATTTTTAATCAAACCAGCGACAGTGTTTATGCCGGCGTGATCAGTGGCTCCGGCAGCTTGACCCAATCGTCGAGCAGTACCGTCAATTTGGCGGGCGCCAATACCTACACAGGCAACACCACCATCAGCACAGGCACCTTGGCGGTGAGCGGTGGCCTTTCAAATTCGACACAGGTCACTGTGGCCAATGGTGCGGTTTATCGCTTGGATGCCAGCGACACCGTTGGCAGTATTGAGGGCGCGGGCAGCATCACCACCGGGGCCGCCAGTGGCACAGTCACCCTGACGGCCAACATGGCCAGCAGCAGCTTGATCAAGACCTTTAGCGGGGTGATCTCGGATGGCGTCACGGCCAGTTTGGCTTTGGCCAAATCTGGCGCAGGCAAGCTGACCCTGACCGCAGCCAATACCTACTCTGGCGGAACCACCTTGACGGCGGGCACCTTGACATTGGGCAGTAGTGAAAGGCTGTTTAACACCGGTGTTTTGAACATCAGTGGCGGTACGTTCGCACTGGGCACTTTCAACCAAACCGTGGGTTCGCTCAACCTCACGGGTGGTCAAGTCACAGGCACCGGCACGTTGACCAGTTCGAGCTATGTGATCAACACCCCCGTGGGCGACATCACCACCTTGGACACCCTGATCACAGGCACCACTCAGATCAACAAAACCGGCGCTGGTTTGCTGATCTTGACCGGCAACAACACCTACACCGGCGGCACGGTATTGACGGGTGGCACCTTGAATCTGGGCAGCGCCAATGCGATTGGCTCCACAGGCCTCATCAACTTTGCAGGCGGCACATTGCAATTCAGCGATGCCAACACCACCGACTACTCTGCGCGGTTCAGCACGGCCAACAACCAGGCTTACAAAATTGACACCAATGGCAAGGACATCAGTTTTGCCGCGGCCCTGAACAGCACTGCCAGCACTTTAGACAAACTGGGTGCAGGTACCTTGACCCTGACCAATGCTTCGCGATTTGCCAGCAGCACGGTGGGCGCCACCACCATCCAAGCCGGTACTTTGGTGCTGCGAGTGGCCGACCCTAAAGCCATCGATGCCGCTGCTGTGATCAGTGGTGCGGGTACCTTGGCAATTGAAAACAGCAGCGCCACTGGTTTCACAAATGCTGTCACGCTGAGCAGTGATTTGTTGTTCAACACGGGGGGCTCTTCGCTGGGTGGTTTGACCATTGGCCGCACAGGCAACACGGCAAATTTGCTTGTTGACGCTTTGCCAACGGGGCTGACTGTGACGGGCAGTCAATCGTATTACGGCGGCACGGTCACGATTCCCACCAATGCCAACGCCAACATCGTGACCCGCAACAACGCGGGTGTGTTGACCTTGTCAGCGCAGACCAATGTGTCCATCTTGTCACCTGTCAGGATCACGGGCACGGGTGGCGTGGCCATTGAAACCAGTCAAAACTCTGCAACGGGTGGCACGGGCAACTACAGTTTGGGTGTCAGTTCCAGCGGCTTTTCAGGCAGTGTGACCTTTGTTAACCCGACGGCGGTGGATGCGACTGGCGTCACCATCGCCAATGAGACCTTCACCACCCAAGACGGCAGCAACAGCAGCAATAAGAAAACCTACACCCTGATCTCCAGCTTGACAGCGCTCAAAAACGCCAGCACCTCAGCCAACTTGGCCTTGACCGGCGACCTCAATGGCGCCAGCTTTTTCATCACCAATGCAGATGCGTCCACCACGCGCTATGGCAACGTGATGACGGGTAACTATTCGGGAACGTTTGCCGGACTGGGTCATTCCATCACAGACCTCTCTTTGACCAAGGCAGATTGGTACACGGGTATCTTTGCTCAGACCAGCAATGCCACCCTTCGTGACCTCAAGGTGAACAACGCGAGCATTTTGGGTCGGCACATGGCGGGGACTTTGATCGGTGCTGCCGGCGGAACGACCACCTTGTTGAACCTGTTGGTCACCAACAGCACGGTGGGCCTTCAAGCAGATGGTCACTATTGGACGGGTGGTTTGGTCGGCTATGTGGACGGCGGCACCATCAACAACGCTTGGGTGAACAACACCACGGTGACTGGCTACCACCAAGTGGGGGGCTTGATCGGGCGATCTCAGTTGGTGGCCAACAACATCCACAACATCGCCAGCAACGTCACGATCCTCCACAATTCCCATGTGGGTGGATTGATCGGTAATGTAGATTCTCGCAGCGCAACCTTGTCCAATTCCAGTTCGACGGGCAATGTCACCAGCAACCACAATGAAGTGGGCGGACTGATCGGCGCGTCCTCGGCGCCGATCACGGCTTCGTTTTCCTCTGGTGCCGTGATTGGTTCGAGTTATGTGGGCGGGTTGGTGGGTCGCAGTCATGACGACGGCACAACATGGGCGAATGTTTACACCACGGGCAATGTGACGGGCGCAGATCAAGTGGGCGGACTGATTGGTCGCAACGAATACAACTTGACGCTCAATCTTTCACGCGCCTCAGGCACTGTGCTCAGCCACAGCAACAATGCGGGTGGTTTGATTGGCTACCAAGTATCGCGAACCCTGAACATTAACAACAGCTATTTCAACGGCACCAGCGTCACGGCGGGCAGCCACTATGCCGGTGGCTTGGTGGGCAACAGCAATGGTACGGTCAACTTCAGCGATTCGTATGTCAACACCACCACCATTCAAGGTGGCGGTGAGCGCATAGGGGGAATCATCGGAACCTCCAGTGAGCCGACAAGCTTTAACAACGTTTATGTATTGGCCGGAACGGTTCAAGGGAGTAATTTTGTGGGCGGCTTGATTGGGTACTCCAATCAGACCACCAATGTGACCAATTCCTACGCCAACATCACCAAGGCAGGTGGTGTTGGTGTTAAAGGTGATGGTTTTGTGGGGGGACTGATTGGCCGCTTTGGTGAGTACGGCAAAGTGGTCGACTCTCATTTCGCCGGGGCGATCACCGCGAACTACAACTATGGCGGGCTGGTGGGTTACTTCGGCATTGGGCCCTACATCAGCAACAGCCATTACGACATCAACAATTCGAAGATCAATGGCGCTGCCACGGTCACGATTGGCGGTTTGTTCAGTGGGCAATACAGCACCTGGTTCAATGGAGGGCTGCGCAATGGCTTGAACAGTTGGGATGCAACAGCCGCGACCGCTGCTTTTGGCGCTGTAGATGGCAATGGGTATTTTTCAATCGGTCAGGCCGATCTGGGCAATTTGCTGGCTTTTGTGGGCAACAAAACCGATGGCTCGCCCACCGGCCTGAAATTCAAGCTGAGCAGCAACCTCGACTTCGCCAGCGCGGCCAACCCCGTGGTTCCGTACATCCCATACTTTGGCGGGACTGAATTCAAAGGCAACGGTTTTGTCGTCAACAACTTCTCGTGGAACAAGCCCACCAGCAACGTTGGCGTATTTGGCGCGGTCAAAAACGGGCGTATTTTTGACTTCACCGTCAACAGTGTTCAATACGCCGGGCAGAACGGCTCCACCAATGCCATCAATGGCAGAGACTATGTGGGCACGGTCATCGGGTCCATGGACGGCGGCCAACTTTACAACACCCACGCCGTGCTGGGTGGCAGCATCAACGCCATCAATTATGTCGGTGGCGTTACCGGCAGTTTCCGATCCGGTCCTGTGGGCAATGTAACGTCGACACGGGCTTCCGGGGTGGTTGTGTCTGACGCCAGGGTGTTGGGCTCAGAGAGCTATGTGGGCGGTGTCAGCGGGTATTTCTCCAATGCGGCGCTCAAAACGGTGACCAGCACTTTGGATGTGATTGGCGGCGGCGGCGGCTACAACAGTTATGTTGGCGGTGTGGCAGGCTACGCCTACGGCACAGGCTGGTTTGACTTCAGCTCCTCGCGCGGCGTGGGCTATGTATCGCCCGGCACCATGATTGACGTGTCGTCCACGGCCGCCAGAGTGACCGGTGGCAACCAATACATTGGGGGTGTCTTTGGCTACGCCAATGCAGGGCCCGGTGCGGCCAATTGGTCGTCGACCGCCAACGTCACTGGGGGCGCAGGCTATGTGGGCGGTGTGGCGGGTAAAACAGACGCGTCTGACCTGACCAATGTTCACTCAACAGCAACCACAGTCACGCAAACCAGCAGCGATTACGCCGGCGGCTTGTTCGGCTATTTGAGCGTCAGCAGCCTGAACAACGCCTCTGCGATTGCCAATGTACAAGGCGGCGGCAGCTATGCCGGTGGCTTGATCGGTCATGCCTTTGGCGCCATCAGCAACGTGTCCGCTACCGGCAATCTGACAGCCCCCAGCAATGATTTGGGAGGACTGATTGGTCGGGCTTCGGCCGGATCGGTCTCAGCCGCTTTTGCCATCGGGAATGTCAACGGCAGCAGCACTGGTGGGAGTGACCGCGTCGGCGGTCTGATTGGTTATGCCGACACGAGTTCAGTCAGCAATGCTTATGCCACTGGAAATGTCATCGGTACGAGCAACGTGGGCGGTTTGATAGGACGTGCCGACCGTGATGTGTCCAATACCCGGGCCAGCGGCAATGTCACCGCCACCGCCAATGACGCGGGGGGGCTGATCGGTTGGTTCAACGGTGGTTACACGGTGAAGGATTCGAGCGCTTTCAACGCAAACGGCACGCCCACGGTTTCCGGTGTCGGTTATGTCGGCGGTCTGATCGGTTTGGTCGACGATGTCAATGCCAAAGTCCTGGGATCGTATTCCAACTATGCCGTGACCGGGAGCAAAGACTGGGTGGGTGGCTTGGTGGGCCACTTGGACGGCACCATTGCCAGCAGCACCACAGCCCAACCGACGGCGCGCGGCAGTTTGCATTCCTATGCATTGGGCTCGGTGAATGGCCGCTACGATGTGGGTGGTCTGGTCGGTCGCTTGGCCAGCAGCGGTGTCATTGAAAACGCTTATTCCAGTGGCAACGTCAGCGGCGACATGAACGTGGGTGGGTTGCTGGGCTTTTTAACCCCAGGCGCCTCGGTCACCAATGCTCACTTCAACATGGGCGCCGTGACGGTCTCGAGCTTCACCAGCGCCAGTCCGACTGTGCGTGTGCCCCTGACCGAAGCCACCGGTCTTCTAACGATCGGTGGTTTGGATACCGACCAATACGGTGTTTGGTTCAACTCGGGTGGATTGAATGGTTTAGCGGTTTCTGCCACCAAGAACGCCGCACACTATTTCGGCGCAGATGACGTGGGCAATGGCACGGGTTTTTACACCCTGGACAGCATCTCTGACTTGCGAAACTACCTGGGCTTTTCAGACCAAACGGGGCTGAAGTTCAAGTTGGTGGGCGACATCGACTTGACGGGTTCTGCGGGATTTCACATTCCCTATGTGTCGGGCACCTTAAACACCAACGGTGTCACGGTCACCAATTTGGCACTTAACCAACTCAATGCCAACCTGGGCTTTTTGGGCTACACCCGCAGCGCCACCAATGCCAACACCACAGGATTGACCGTCAGCGGCTCGGTGGTGGGCACCAGCAATTTGGGCTTGGCGGTGGGCTCGAGTTGGCAGCGTGGTTTGTCCACCGTGAGCACCTCGGGTAGCGTGACGGGCACCGATCTCAAGTATTTTGAAGCCTTTAACCAAGACGTTCGTGGCGAAAACAATGCCAGCTTCGTGGGCCAAAGCCAGGTGGGTGGGGTATTGGGTTACGGCTGGGGCAGCAGCGGTACGTTGTTGAGCCTGTCGGGCGTTCAATCCTCAGCCACCGTGACCGGTGTGAGTTCAGTTGGTGGTGTGGCGGGTCGGCTTGATTACGCGGCGGTGAGCAACACCACCTCTTCTGGTGCGGTCACCAGTGTGGCCACGACAGAAGTGACATCACCCCAACGCACGGGCGGCGTGGTGGGCTATTTGGAGCAATCCGAATCCACCATCCAAAACAGCAGCCACACGGTTGGGCTGGTCAAGGGTTACCAATGGGTGGGTGGTCTGGTCGGCCATTCGCAAGGCATGGTGGGCTCGGCCGTGGTGAACAGCACGCCCACTTATGACACCTTTGTGACCAGCAATGTGGAAGGCAAAGGCGAGCGCGTCGGCGGCGTGGTGGGTTATTTGCAGCACAGGGACTTGCAAAACGCACAGATGAGCGGCACGGTCACCGGCTGGACCGTCAACGGTGCACCCGAATTCGCGGGCTACTACACCGGTGGTCTTGCGGGTCTGGTGGAGCAAGGCACGAGTGATTCGCGTTACACCGGCACCTTGGTGATGGGTTCGCACCAGACCGGTGGTGGCATCGGCCAAGCGGGTCGAGTGCTCCGCGTGACCACCACTGGTGAGGTTCAATCAAATTCCAGTTATGTAGGTGGGGTGGCAGGCTATGTGGGAACGATCACCTATTCGTCATCGAGTGCCAATGTCAGAAGCAACAGTGAAAGCGTAGGCGGTTTGGCAGGTCGCGTTCAGGGGGGCTGGATTTATGACAACTTTGCGACAGGCGAGGTCACCGGCTTGAACGGCGGCTATGCGGGTACCTACACCGGCGGCTTGATTGGTTACACCAATCAACCTATTTGGCGTTCCTACGCCACCGGTATGGTCAAAGGGGGACACCGGACCGGTGGCCTGATTGGCACGATTGATCAAAACGTTTACGACTCTTACGCAACGGGCAACGTTTACAGCAATAGCTCATGGGTGGGTGGTTTGGTGGGGTTTGCCAACTCCGTTGAAAACTCGCGTGCCTCAGGCAACGTGGAAGGCAGCGCTGACACTGTGGGCGGCTTGGCAGGATACACATACCAATCCCTCAACAGCCGAGCCTCTGGCAATGTCCGAGGTGGCGACCGCACGGGCGGTCTTATTGGTTCAGCCGCTCACTGGACCATCAATAACAGTCACGCTACTGGCAACGTGGTCGGCACCAGCCGTGTGGGTGGATTGATTGGCTACTATTCGGGGAATACGCTGACCAGTTCTTCCGCGACAGGCTCGGTTACGGGAACAAGTGAACGCGTGGGTGGATTTATTGGCGAAACTGGCGGCGGTACGATCACCGCGTCCTACGCCACAGGTGCGGTCACTGCTTCAGGCGGGGCCTTTGTTGGCGGTTTTGTGGGCTACAACAACAGCAATATCTCAAGCAGTTACACCACCAGCACCGTGACCTCCTTGGGTGAATACGTGGGCGGCTTTGTGGGCTTGAATGCGGGCGGAACCATTGCATCGGCATCCACCACGGGCAGCGTCTACAGCTCGACCTGGGGCAACTATGTGGGTGGCTTTGTGGGCCGCAACGACGCGATCATTAACAATTCCACGGCGGTGATCACCACAGTCAACTCGGTCACCGGTGTGGGCGTGAAGGGCCGTGCTTTGGTGGGCGGCTTTGCTGGTTGGAGTAATGGCGGCTCCATCACCAACTCATTTTCTCAAGCCAGTGTGGTGGGCACGCAAGACACGGTGGGCGGCTTCGTGGGGCAGATTAACAGCGGCACCTTGTCACTCAATGGCGCTGAGGGCAGTGTGCAAGGTGTGAACCGAGTGGGTGGATTTGCGGGTTACATGAGCGGGGGGGGCATCAACAGCTCATACACCAACACCACGGTGGTCGAGACCAGCGCAACAAACTCCTCCGGTGTGGGTGGCTTTGTGGGCAAAATGGACAACGGCAGCATCACCTTGTCCCGTGCGGCCGGCTCGGTGTCGGGCTTTGGCAGTGTGGGCGGCTTTGTGGGCTACATGAACAATGCCGGCACCATCAGCCAGTCTTACACCACGGGTGCAGTCACGCAAGTGAGCACATCCAGTCTTGGGAGTAGCTCCGGAGTGGGTGGTTTTGCCGGTTATTTGGGCGGCGACTTCACAGGCTCGATTAGCGACTTTTATGCCATGGGCGCGGTCGCAGGCACGCAGAACGTGGGTGGCTTGGTGGGTTATGCACAAAGAGCCACGTTGAGCAACGGCTATGCCACCGGCATGGTGGTGGGCAATGCGGCCACCACGCCGTCGCCCTACTACAGCGGTGCTGTGTTCGGCAGGGTCAACAACGGTTTTGTGAGCGGTACCAGCGGCGCATTGCGCGTGGTGCCCACCAATCTGTATTGGGACAGCACCACCTCCAATCTGTCCGCCGACGCCACAGGTGGCGGCAGCACGGCGCTGTCGACGGCCGCTTTCAAGGGCGCTTTGCCCACTGGCTTTGGCAGCACCGAATGGGGCACCAGTGCGGGTATGTACCCTTACTTGAAGGCGTTCTTCCCCACCCAGCCGCGTGCCATCGAGGGATTTGCTTACAACAGCGACGGCACAGTGGCGCAGCGCGGCCAAGTGGCGCAATACACCAGCGGCACGTTGCTCAATGGCACGCTGCTCAATGGCGGTACCGCTTCAACAGGTGTCAATGGCTACTACTACAGCGTGGTGGGCTCGAATACGTTGATGCGCGATTCGGCCATCCCTGAAGCCATCAGCGCCATCACGGTCAGTACCGGTGGCGGTGGTTACTCGGCAACGCCCAACGTCACCATTTCGGGGGGCGGCGGGTCGGGTGCCACCGCGACGGTGTCTCGTGTCAACCCTGTGGGGGGAGCGACCACCAATTCGATTTACGGTATCACGCTGACCAATCCAGGCGCCGGTTACACCTGGGCGCCAACCGTCACTCTGAACGACGGAGGCTACCAGCCACACATCACGGCAGCTACATTCAATGTGACCTTGGCAGCGCCCATGTTTGTCAGCACCAAACTCGCAACCACCTTGACAATACAAGGTGCCAGCCAGGTGGGCGGCATGGTTTACACCGACTTGCTGACGCCGGACGCCAACATCAACTTAGTTGGCTCGGTGACCCAAGGCATCACCCGGTTGAATACAGGCGCGGCCAGTGTGTCAGCGCTCAACACCGACATGGACAACACCATCGGCGCAGCCAAGCGTGCGACTTTCTCCAGCACCTTGCCGACCATGTCGTCTCTTGAATTGACCGCGCGGGCAGGTACTTTCAATGTCGATACTTCCCTGTCCTACTCCGACAATGGCCTGGACAATGCGGGTTTGATCACCGTGAACAGCACCCAGGTCACTTTGTCAAACGGCAACGTCACCAGTAGCAAAACCCAAAACTACAACGCGGCCTTGACCCTGGCGGCCGACGCCACATTGACTGCCACCACGGTGACCACCTCGTCCACCTTGGCCGGCGGAGGTTACAGCCTGACGGTGGCGGCCAACGCCACCGACGGCAGCGGGAACTTGACGACCGGCGGCAACAGCACAGGCTTGTCCAGCCTGGCGGTGGCGCGCAATACGGTGCTGGCCGGTGATGTGGCCTCCAGCGGCAACCAGACTTATGGCGGCACGGTGGTACTCAAAACCAACGCCAGCATGACGGCCACGGGCGCCAATGCGGTGGTCAGCGTGGCAGGCACGGTCGACAGCGACGCCACTTTGACGCCGCGCGCGCTGGTGATCAATGCGAGTGGCGCAACGAGCAATGTGGTGCTGGGCGGCTCGGTGGGTGCAAGCGCGCCACTGACGAGCTTGGCGATCACGGCCAGTGACATCGATGTCAACGGCGGAACAGTCACCACCAACGCGGCTCAAACTTTTACCGGCCCCGTGACCTTGGGCGCCAACACCACGCTCAGCGGTGTGGCGATCACCTTGGGCAGCACCGTCAAGTCCGACGGCACCAACCGTAGCCTGGCGATCAACGACAGCGGCACCACTAGGCTCGCCGGTGCGATCGGCGGCAGCACCGATGGCGAAAAGCTCAGCAGCCTGACGACCAATGCAGGCGGCAACACGTTGCTGAATGCCGGCAGCGTGCGCACCACCGGCGCGCAGACCTTCGGTGATGCGGTGACCTTGGGAGTGAACACGGCTTTGACGGCCAGCACGGTGACCACGCAAGAGGTGCTGGTGGGCAATGCCAAAACGCTGACGATCACGGGCAACGCGGTGCTGGGCGACGGCGTAACAGACACGGTCACCGGTTTGACGACTCTGTCGGTCAGCGGCACCACAGCGATCAACACCAACACCATCACCAGCACGGGTGCGCAGACCTACACCGGCGCGGTGACCCTGGGCTCAGACACCACGCTCAGCGGCGTGGCGATCACTCTGGGTGACACTGTCAAATCAGTCGGCACGAACCGCAGCCTGACGATCAACGACAGCGGCACCACCACGCTGGCCGGTGCGATCGGCGGTAGCACCGATACAGAAAAGCTCAGCAGTTTGACAACTGACGCAGGTGGCAACACGCTGCTGAACGCAGGAGCCGTGCGCACCTCTGGCGCGCAGACCTTTGGTGATGCGGTGACCTTGGGTGCCAACACCACCTTGAGCGGTGTGGCGATCACCCTGAGCAGCACCGTCAAGTCCGACGGCACCAACCGCAGCCTGGCGATCAACGACAGCGGCACCACCACTTTGGCTGGTGCGATCGGCGGCAGCGCCGTTGGCGAAGAACTCAGCAGCCTGACGACCAATGCAGGCGGCAACACGTTGCTTAACGCCGGCAGCGTGCGCACCACGGGTGCGCAGACCTTGGGTGATGCGGTGACCTTGGGAGTGAACACGGCTTTGACGGCCAGCACGGTGACCACACAAGAGGTGCTGGTGGGCAATGCCAAAACGCTGACCATCACGGGCAACGCCGTGTTGGGCGACGGCGCAGCAGACACGGTGACCGGTTTGACGACCCTGTCGGTCAGCGGCACCACCACGATTAACACCAACACCATCACCAGCACGGGAGCGCAGACCTACACCGGCGCGGTGACCCTGGGCTCAGACACCACGCTCAGCGGCGTGGCGATCACTCTGGGTGACACCGTCAAATCAGACAGCACGAACCGCAGCTTGACGATCAACGACAGCGGCACCACCACGCTGGCCGGAGCGATCGGCGGCAGCACCGATACAGAAAAGCTCAGCAGTTTGACGACTGACGCAGTTGGCAACACGCTGCTGAACGCAGGCAGTGTGAGCACGACCGGCGCGCAGACCTTCGGCGATGCAGTGACCTTGGGTGCCAACACCACCTTGAGCGGTGTGGCGATCACCTTGGGCAGCACCGTCAAGTCCGATGGCACCAACCGCAGCCTGGCGATCAACGACAGCGGTACCACCACTTTGGCTGGTGCGATCGGCGGCAGCGCCGTTGGCGAAGAACTCAGCAGCCTGACGACCAATGCAGGCGGCAACACGTTGCTTAACGCCGGCAGCGTGCGCACCACGGGTGCGCAGACCTTCGGTGATGCGGTGACCTTGGGTGTGAACACGGCTTTGACGGCCAGCACGGTGACCACACAAGAGGTGCTGGTGGGCAATGCCAAGGCCTTGACGATCACCGGCAACGCGGTGTTGGGCGACGGTGCAACAGACACGGTGACCGGTTTGACGACCCTGTCGGTCAGCGGCACCACCACGATTAACACCAACACCATCACCAGCACGGGAGCGCAGACCTACACCGGCGCGGTGACCTTGGGCTCAGACACCACGCTCAGCGGTGTGGCGATCACTCTGGGTGACACTGTCAAATCAGTCGGCACGAACCGCAGCCTGACCCTCAACGACAGCGGAGCCACCACTTTGGGTGGTGCGATCGGTGGCACCGGCGTAGCCGGCACCGAAGGCGACCGACTGGCCAGCCTGACCACCGACGCCGCCGGTACAACCGCAATCAACGGCGGCAGCGTGCGCAGCAGCGGCACGCAAACCTATGGCGATGCGCTGACCCTGGGTGCTGCAACCACCTTGGCCGGCAGCACCATCACCAGCCTGAGCACAGTGGCGGGTACTGGCAACGCACTGACGATCATGGGCAACGCGGTGTTGGGCGACGGCGTAGCAGACACGGTGACCGGTTTGACGACCCTGTCGGTCAGCGGCACCACCGCGATCAACACCAACACCATCACCAGCACGGGTGCGCAGACCTACACGGGTGCGGTGACCTTGGGCGAAAACACCACGCTCAGCGGTGTCGCGATCACATTGGGTGACACCGTCAAGTCCGACGGCACGAACCGCAGCCTGACGATCAACGACAGCGGCACCACCTCGCTGGCCGGTGCGATCGGCGGCAGCACCGATACAGAAAAGCTCAGCAGTTTGACAACTGACGCAGGTGGCAACACGCTGCTGAACGCAGGAGCCGTGCGCACCTCTGGCGCGCAGACCTTTGGTGATGCGGTGACCTTGGGTGCCAACACCACCTTGAGCGGTGTCGCAATCACCCTGGGCAGTACCGTCCAGTCCGACGACACCAACCGCAGCTTAGTCGTCAACGACAGCGGCACCACCACGCTGACCGGAGCGATCGGTGGCAGCACCGAGACAGAAAAGCTCAGCAGTTTGACGACTGACGCAGGTGGCAACACGCTGCTGAACGCCGGCAGCGTGCGCACCACGGGTGCGCAGACCTTCGGTGATGCGGTGACCTTGGGAGTGAACACGGCTTTGACGGCCAGCACGGTGACCACACAAGAGGTGCTGGTGGGCAATGCCAAAACGCTGACGATCACGGGCAACGCGGTGCTGGGCGACGGCGTAACAGACACGGTCACCGGTTTGACGACTCTGTCGGTCAGCGGCACCACAGCGATCAACACCAACACCATCACCAGCACGGGTGCGCAGACCTACACCGGCGCGGTGACCCTGGGCTCAGACACCACGCTCAGCGGCGTGGCGATCACTCTGGGTGACACTGTCAAATCAGTCGGCACGAACCGCAGCCTGACGATCAACGACAGCGGCACCACCACGCTGGCCGGTGCGATCGGCGGTAGCACCGATACAGAAAAGCTCAGCAGCATCACCACCGATGCAGCGGGCTCAACCGCGATCAACGGCGGCAGCATTACCACCACGGGCGCGCAGAGCTTCAATGATGCGGTGACCCTGGGCGCAGACACCACGCTCATCGGCGTGGGCGTCACCTTGGCCAGCACCGTCAAGTCCAGCGGAGCCAACCGCAGCTTGATCATCAACGACAGCGGCACCACCACCTTGGGTGGCGCAGTCGGCAGCGCGACGGCAGGTGACAAACTCAGCAGCATCACCACCGACGCGGCGGGCACGACCGCCATCAATGGCGGCAGCATCACCACCACGGGTACGCAGGCCTTCAACGATGCGGTGACCTTGGGCAATGACACCACGCTCACTGGTGTGGGCATCACCCTAGGGAGCACCGTCAAATCGAGCGGTGGCAACCGCAGCTTAGTCGTCAACGACAGCGGCGCAACCATCTTGGGCGATGCGATCGGTGGCAGCACCGATACAGAAAAGCTCAGCAGCATCACCACCGATGCGGCCGGCACGACTGCGATCAACGGCGGGATCATCTCTACCGTCGGTTCCCAAACTTTCAACGACGCGTTGACGCTAGGCGCCAACACCACCTTGACGGCGACCGACACCGGTGCGGTGATCACCACGGCATCGACGATCAACAGCGATTCGGCAAGCACGCCGCGTGCGCTCACCCTCACGGCCAGCGGTTCGGGCGGCAATGTGGTGCTGGGTGGCCCGCTGGGCGCTACTGCTGCCTTGAGCAGCCTGGCGGTGACGGCCAGTGCTATTGACCTGAACGGCGGCGCGGTGACCAGCACTGCGGGTCAGACTTATACCGGGCCGGTGACCTTGGGAGCCGACACCACGCTGACGGGCACAACCGTGACGACTTTGGGCACTGTCGCCGGCAATGCCAAGACATTGAGCATCGCAGGCAATGCGGTATTTGGCGATGCGTCAGTGGACACGTTGACGGGCTTGAGCAGCTTGCAAGTCAGCGGCAGCACCGTTATCAATGCCAGCGATGTGAGCAGCACCGGTTCACAGACTTACACCGGTGCGGTGACTTTAGGGACTGACACCACGCTGGCAGCCAGCAACGCAGCCGCAGTCATTACCCTGGCATCCAGCGTCAATAGCGACGCCGTTTTGACCCCGCGCGCCTTGAGCGTCACGGCCGGCGGTGCTGCTGCCAATGTGATTCTGGGCGGCGCAGTCGGGAGCGTGGCCTCCTTGAGCAGCTTGGCGGTGACTGCCAGTGACATTGACTTGAACGGCAGCACCGTCACCACCACCTTGAGCCAGTCCTATGCCGGTCCGGTGACCCTGGGCGCTGATACCACGCTGTCTGGTGCAGGCATCACTCTGGCGGACGCGATCAAATCCAACGGAATCAACCGCAGTTTGACGATCAACGACAGCGGAGCCACCACTTTGTCCGGTGCGATCGGTGGCACCGGCGCAGCCGGCACTGAAGGCGACCGACTGGCCAGCCTGACCACCGACGCCGCCGGTACAACCGCAATCAACGGTGGCAGCGTGCGCAGCAGCGGCACGCAAAACTATGGCGATGCGCTGACCCTGGGCGCTGCAACCACCTTGGCCGGCAGCACCATCACCAGCCTGAGCACAGTGGCGGGCCCTGGCAACGCACTGACGATCACGGGCAACGCTGTGTTGGGTGATGACGTAGCAGACACGGTGACCGGTTTGACGACTTTGTCGGTCAGCGGCACCACAGCGATCAACACCAACGCCATCACCAGCACAGGTGCGCAGACCTACACGGGCGCGGTCACTCTGGGTGCGGACGTCACGCTGACAGGGAGCAGTTTCCTTGCGGGTGGGGCGATCACGGGAGGTGGATACGATTTGAACGTGGGCTCAGATGCCCAATTCGATGCCAACGTGACTGACGTGAAGCAATTGTCAATCGCGGGCAACACCCGTTTGGGTGGCAACATTGGCACGACCGGAGATCAAATCTATACGGGTACTTTGAGTTTGCTCAGCGACGCCAGCTTGACCACCACGGGCAGTGCAAGCGTGATCACGCTCACCGGAGATCTCAACAGTGTCACCACAGCCAAGGCGCTGACTGTGAATGCCACAGGGGGTTCTGGCAAAGCCATCATCACCGGCAGTATTGGCAATGCACCCGGTTTGAGTTCTTTGTCGGTCAGCGCAGCCGATATCACTTTGAACTCAGCGGCCATCCAGACCAGCGGCGAACAAAATTACACAGGTGCTATCACATTGCGCAGTGATACATCTTTGACCGCTTCTACTGTGAGAATTGGCAGTGGCAGTGACATCACGGGGGCAGGACAAAACTTGTCCATTGTTGGCAACGCCAGCATGGGTGGGCAAATCAGTGGCGTCGCCAACCTCAGTGTTTCTGGCAATGCCGAGTTGGGCGCGCGAATTTCGACAACGGCCCTGCAGCAATATGGGGGAAATCTTTCCCTATTTGCCGATACGCGCTTGAGCGCCAGTAGCATCAGTATCGGTGGCACCATCGACGCGAATGCGGCAGGTGCTCAAGGCTTGAGCTTGGACACCGGTGCTGGTGCGCTGACTTTGTCCTTTGATGTGGGTAGCTCGCGTGCGCTGAAAGATTTGAACGTGAAAGCCGGTCAGATCAATTTGCCCAATGGCCAGATCACGACCAGTGGTGCCCAGGTGTATGACGGCGCTGTGGCCCTGACCAGCAGTGCAAATCTCAGCGGTTCGTCGGTGCTCACAAAGGGCACGGTCACTGGCAATGGCAGCGCACTGCAAGTCAATGGCAATGCCCAATTTGATGCTTTGGTGTCGGGTTTAAGCACGGTCACGGTGAATGGCTCTGCGCAATTGGGTGCGAATGTGAGCACCACCGGCGATCAAACCTACACCGGCGCTGTCACCCTTACCACGGACACGACACTGAGCGCCAACAAGGTGGTCATTGGCGCCACACTCCAAGGAGCTGGCAAAGGATTAATCGTTAACGGTGCAGGCGGGCTTGTAACGGCAGGTGACCTCTCTGGTTTGAACTCCTTGCAGGTGGATCACAACGCCACTTTGGGCGGCGGTGTTTCTTCCAGCGGTTCGCAAATCTTTGGCGGGTCTTTGTTGCTCGCCGGTGATGCCCAATTGGTGGCCACGGGAGCTGCTGCCATCATCCGTATTGACGGTATGGTTGACAGCGCTGCTGGCCCCACAGCCCGTGCACTGGGCATTCTTTTGAGTGGTGTGGGCAGCCAAGCCATTTTGAATTCGGCTGTAGGAACCAGCGCTCCCTTGAGCAGTTTGAGTCTCTCTTCACCGGATATTCAATTGAATGCGGGTTCTGTTCAAACCACGGGCGTGCAAAGCTACGGCGGCACGGTCAACTTGGTCAAAGATACGACCTTGATTGGCCAATCAGTAGCGACCACCACCGGAACGGTGGTGCAAGGTGGCAACTTCAGCTTGGGCGTGACCGGTGATGCCAATCTGGCTGGACAACTGACCGCCTTGAGCAGTTTGAACGTCACAGGCGCCACACGCCTGGCCGCCGATGTGTCCACCCTTGCCGGGCAAACCTATGGCGGCGCAGTGACGCTGGCCAGTGACAGCACTTTGACCGACCTCACCAATGTCCGTTTCATGGGCGCAGTGGATGCATCGACGGTTGCAGGTGCATCCCTGACTGTGAATGCCACTGGCACTGTCACATTCGACGGGAATGTTGGGGCTGCCAAGTCCTTGGCATCGCTGGTGATCGATGCCTCGTCGGTCAATACCCAAAGCTTGGCCGTTAGAGACCAATTGCGAATTGCGGTTAGCGATGCGAACACGCCAAGCATCTTGAACGGTGCTCTGAGTGGTTTGGTAATGGGTTTGACTAAAACAGGCGATGGCGTATTGGAGTTGGCAGGCACCAATGCCTATACCGGAGATACTCGCATCGAGGCAGGAGCCCTTGTGCTGACCGGTGCCGCAACTTTGGGTCAAGGCAACTACACCGGTGCCATTCAACTGTCGCAGGGTACGCGATTTGAATTCGACTCGAGTGCGGCTCAAATCCTCGCAGGCACTGTCAGTGGTGCAGGGCAAGTCAAGCAATTGGGCTCTGGGGTATTGAGCCTAAGTGGGACGAACACCTACAGTGGTGGCACTGTGTTCGCTGGGGGTGTGCTGGAGGCAGCAAGTGCTGGGGCCTTGTCCAATACGGGTGATTTGGCGTTCAGCGGCGGCACGCTGCGCTACAGCACCACCAACCAACAAGATTACTCCTCACGTCTGAGTTTGACGGACAACGCATACCGGGTGGATACGGCTGGTCAAGCTGTGACGTTTGCCACGGCCTTGGTCGGCAACACTAGCAGCTTGAACAAGCTTGGCGCAGGCAGCTTGACGCTGACCGGTCAAAACACCTACGAGGGTGTCACGCAAGTGAATGGCGGACAGCTTGTGCTGGATGGTGCAGTTCAATTGGGTGGTGGGCAATATGCCGGCGCCATTCAGTTGGCAGGGGGTGCTTCGTTGGTGCTGAAAGGCAACCAAGCGCAAACGCTGAGCGGCGTGATCAGTGGAGCCGGTGGCTTGGTCAAAGACTCATCCAACAGCACATTGACGTTGACGGGTGATAACACTTACACGGGCGATACCACCATTGCAGTTGGGACTTTGAAACTGGGCGATGGCGGCTCAACTGGCAGCCTGGCTACAGGTTCTTTGTCAATAGGTCAGGGTGCCAATGTGTTGGTTCACAAAAGCAATGATGTGAACCTAGCGAACTCGACCATCACCGGATTGGGTCGGCTTTCCGTGGAAAGCGGCTTGGGTGATGTCGTGATCAATTCCAGAATTAATTTGTCTGGCAACGATTCGACTGTGAGCCTCAAAGCGACTGCAGGTGATGTGACGCTGATGCCGAACGCCCTTGTCCAAGTTGCTGGCAACTCGCCTTCCAACAACGTGGGTGCTATCCACGTGGAGGCTGCAAGCTTCACCAACAATGCAGGTGCATCCGTCTTCGCGCTGACTTCGCCTCAGGCCCGGTGGTTGGTTCATACCCAGTCACCAGCTTTGGACTTGAAGGGCGGTTTGGCTTATCAGTTCAAACAATACAGGGCAGGGCCTCAGGCCGAGCCACTTCAAAATTCAGGGAATGGGTTTTTGTACCAAGTCTCGCCTGAGGTGACAGTATCTTTGCAAGGCGTGAGTCGCGCGTACAACAAAACCAATGCGGCAAATCCTGCTGATATGCGTTTCACTTCCAGCGGAACGCTTTTGGACGGCGACAAGTTAACCGATCTCAAACCGATGACCAACACGGCTGGTTATGGGGCGACTTTTGGCGGCGTCGATGTCGGTGTACACACAGTCACACTGACCAATGCCATCTTTGAGACCACCGATGCCGTTGGCGCGAGGGTCTATGGTTATTTGCCCACGCAAGGTCTGACCTTTGTAGGTCAAGGCACCATCACCCCATTCCTGCTGAACAATGTGTTCGAGGTCATCGGGAAAACTTATGATGGTTCAACTGCGGCAAATGTGGTGGTCACCCCTAATTTGGGCTCCGTTTTTGCCGGCGATGTGGTGAGTGCTTCTTTCGGCTCAGCCTCATACAACAGCAAAGATGTTAGAGACGCAAACAAAGTCACTGTTTTGGGTGGCGCCCTGAGTGGTACAGATGCACGCAATTACGCATTGGCACCCATCACCATCCTTGACGGCCTTATCCAACCTAAAACGCTCAGTCTCTCGGCATCTAAAACCTACGACGGCACAACGGATCTGAGCAATGCGGTGAACTTGCAGACCGGTGTCAACGGCGAGGTCTTGAGCTACACCGGCGCGGTGTCTTCGGATGCACACGTCAACACTGCAAATAAATTCATCACGGCCATTACCCTCGGAGATGGTGCCTCGGGTCTTCAGTCCAATTATCGGCTGCCGACTTTGAGCATCGCCAATGCACCTGTGGTGGTGCTTGCCCGACCTGTCAATGGCCAAGCGACCATCGCAGGGGAGTTTGACAAAACTTTTGACAACAAAGTCGATGTGGACTTGACTAAAGTCAGTTTGGTTGGACAGATCACCGGTGCAGTAGCGGGGGATCAGTTGGTATTGGATTTCTCGCCTGTTTCACTGGCCTATGTGTCCAGCCAAGTCGGTTCAACAAAAATCAAGTCCGAGGGATTGGCTGACTTTAGATTGTTGAGTTCGACATCGCGAAGCGAACGCAGCGACTATGTCTTTACACCGCCTGTGATAGTCGACGTGGCAGCAAATATCATCCCCATACCCGAAGAGCCTGAAGTGCCAATCGTTCCTACGGTGCCTAAGGTGCCCGTCGTGCCAGTCGTGCCAGTCGTGCCCGTCGCGCCAGTCGCGCCAGTCGCGCCAGTCGTGCCAGTCGCGCCAGTCGCGCCAGTCGCGCCAGTCGCGCCAGTCGCGCCAGTCGCGCCAGTCGCGCCAGTCGCGCCAGTCGCGCCAGTCGCGCCAGTCGCACCAGTTGTGCCAGTCGCACCAGTTGTGCCAGTCGCGCCAGTCGTGCCAACTACGCCTGCCGCACCTGTCGCACCGCCTGTTGTTCCCCCGATACAGGTGCCAGCGCCTCAAGTGTCAGCACCTGTTTTGTCAATCCCCGCGCCGAGTGGTGCTTTGGGCGTCACTCCAGCGGCCTTGCCCACTGCTTCGCCTGTAGCTGCACCTTCTGGGGGTGTTGCTACTGGAAGTACAGGAAGTACAGGAGGTACAGAAAGTACAGGAAGTACAAGTACTGGCAGTACAGACAGTTCAAGCAGTACAAGCAGTACAAGCAGTACAAGCAGTACAAGCAGTACAAGCAGTACAAGCAGTACAAGCGCAGAAGGATCATCAAGTTCGAGTGGCTCGGCCAGCTCTTCTGGTGCTGCAGAGCCATCGGGTGAGGCGACGGCTTCTTCGAGTACTTCCGATGCCAAAGACAGTGCAGACAAAGACAAAGACAAAGACAAAGGAACAGGCCAAGAGACACGGCAAGCCGAGAGGACGGATCAGCCCAAAGTCGCAAGCGACAGCGAACCCACCGTGCAGTTGCGTCAGTCCGTGGAGGAGCCCGTTCAAATCCGCACTGTCCAAAATGTTGAATTGACCGGCGCAGAAACGGTGAACGTACAAATTCGCGTCCCAGAGCCCGGAGCCACGGGCGCATCCCAGGTTATTCAAGCCCCAACGCCTGTCACGAATTCGGTTGAAATCAGGCAGATTGCGCCAGTTGTGCCGCAGACCAATGTGCCAGCCCCCATCCGCGTGCAGATACAGCCAAATTGAACGCCGTTCGAGACGCCCCTGACTTGATAAGCTCGAGTCACCAGCGATGCATCCATCTGTTATTTAAGCGAGTCGAGCCAACATGCCTTGAGCGTGTTGCTCGAACAGTGTGGTGATTCAAGGTGCCGCTGCGCCTGCATTGACCGCCCATGAAAAGTGGGGTGTTCTAAAATGCATCGCATGACAAATCGAAAAGGCATCATCCTCGCAGGCGGCTCCGGCACCCGCCTGTACCCCGTGACCCAAGCGGTGAGCAAGCAGCTCATGCCGGTGTACGACAAGCCTATGGTGTATTACCCGCTGACCACGCTCATGTTGGCGGGCATTCGCGATGTGTTGCTGATCAGCACGCCGCAAGACACGCCACGTTTTACCGAACTGCTGGGCGACGGCAGCCAGTGGGGCATGAACATCCAGTACGCGGTGCAGCCCAGTCCAGATGGTCTGGCGCAGGCTTTCATCATTGGCAAGGACTTTGTGGGCAACGACCCGAGCGCCCTGGTACTGGGCGACAACATCTACTACGGCCACGATTTGGTGAAGCTCTTGGCCAATGCCAACGAACGCACCCACGGCGCCAGTGTGTTTGCTTACCATGTGCACGACCCGGAGCGTTATGGGGTGGTGGATTTTGACGGGCATCAACGTGCGCTGAGCATCGAAGAAAAGCCCAAAACACCCAAAAGCAACTATGCCGTCACAGGCTTGTACTTTTACGACCAGCAGGTGTGCGACATCGCCGCCGAGATCCAGCCTTCACCGCGTGGCGAGCTGGAAATCACCGATGTGAACAAGCGCTATCTCGAGCTGAACCAGCTCAACGTGGAAATCATGGGTCGAGGTTATGCCTGGTTGGACACAGGCACACACGACAGTTTGCTCGAAGCCGCAGGCTTCATTGCCACATTGCAAAAGCGCCAAGGCCTGATGGTGGCTTGCCCAGAGGAAATTGCTTTCTCGCAAAAGTGGATCGATGCGGCGGCTGTGCAGAAGCTGGCCGCGCCCTTGGCCAAAAATGGCTACGGCCAATACCTTTTGAACTTGCTGAAATAATGCCCTACACCGTGACACCCACCGCCTTGCCCGAAGTCCTGATCCTTGAGCCCAAGGTCTTTGGGGACGCGCGGGGCTTCTTCTTTGAGTCCTTCAACCAGCGCGACTTTGCTGAAAAAACAGGTGTTGATTTGCCCTTCGTGCAAGACAACCACAGCAAATCCGCGCAAGGCGTTTTGCGCGGCTTGCACTACCAAATCCAGAACCCCCAGGGCAAGCTGGTACGCGTGGTGCAAGGCCAGGTGTTTGATGCGGTGGTGGATTTGCGCCAAAGCTCGGCCACTTTTGGCCAATGGGTGGGGGTGTACTTGGATGCGCAAAAGCACCAGCAGCTGTGGGTGCCGCCGGGTTTTGCACACGGTTTTGTGGTGCTCAGTGAATCGGCCGAGTTTTTGTACAAAACCACCGATTACTGGTACCCCGTCCACGAGCGCAGCCTGAGCTGGGATGACCCTACGGTGGGCATTGTCTGGCCGATGACAGGCCAGCCCCTGTTGGCGGCCAAGGACGCTGCTGCGGCGTCATGGGCTGAGGCCGACAAGTTTTCCTGAGCCGATACTTCGGTGGCCAGATCCGTCCACCGTTGCGCTGAGTGATCCCGCAAGCAGGCCATCACGGGCTTGCCTTTCAGGGAACCTGCCCGTGTCAATACCCCTTTGGATTGTTCGATTGCCAGCGCCAGGCGTCCTGGCACATGCGCTCGACCCCCAATTGCGCCTGCCAGCCCAGCGCTTCTTGGGCCAGGCGCGTGTCGGCGTAGCAGGCCGCCACATCACCGGGGCGGCGCTCCACAAAGCGGTAGGGCACGGGTACACCCGTCACGCGGGCAAAAGTGTCAGCCAGTTCCTGCACGCTCACGCCGCGCCCGGTGCCCAAGTTGACGGTGATGCTGGCTTGGCGGTCGTTCAGGTACTTGAGCGCGGCCAGATGCCCCTGCGCCAAGTCGACCACATGGATGTAGTCGCGCACCCCCGTGCCATCGGGTGTGGGGTAATCCTTGCCAAAAATGCTCAAAAACTCGCGTTGCCCCACTGCCACTTGGGTGATGAAGGGCATCAAGTTGTTGGGGGTGCCACTCGGGTTTTCGCCGATGGTGCCGCTGATGTGTGCGCCGACCGGGTTGAAGTAGCGCAGGATGGCCACATGCCAGCGCGGGTCGGCCTGTTGCAGGTCACGCAGGATGTCTTCGCAGATCAGCTTGGTGCGTCCATAAGGGTTGGTAACCTGCAGGCGGCTGTCTTCGGTGATGGGCACCTGCTCGGGGTCGCCATACACCGTGGCCGATGAGCTGAACACAATGCGGCGCACGTTGGCACGGTCCATGGCGTGCAGCAAGGCCAAGGTGCTGCCCACGTTGTTGTCAAAGTAGCGCAGTGGTTGGGCCACCGACTCACCCACGGCTTTGAGGCCCGCAAAGTGGATGACGCCGTCGATGCGGTGTTCGGCAAAGATCCGGTCGATTGCTGCGCTGTCGCGCACATCGGCCTGGACGAAGTTGAAGTTCTTGCCCGCGAGGGCCTCGATCCGGTCGAGCACCTTGGCGCTGCTGTTACACAAGTTGTCGACGATGACCACCTGGTGTCCCGCGTTCAAGAGTTCTACCGCCGTGTGCGAGCCGATGTAGCCTGCGCCGCCCGTGACAAGGATGGTGCTCATGGGTTTAGACCACCACCGAAATTTTGGCTGCAGCCTCACGCGCCCGTTGCAGCGCGTTGTCGCCTTGGGCCAGCGCCACCGCCATGCGGCGATAGGGCCGGGTGGTGGGTTTGCCAAAGATGCGCACGTCCACGCCGGGTTCGCTAAGGGCTTCTGCCACACCCCTGAAGCGGGGGTTTTCGCCATCCTTGTCGGCCAGCACCACAGCGCTGGCACCTTCTACGCACTCGATGCTGGGGATCGGTAAGCCCAAAATGGCGCGGGCGTGCAGGTCAAATTCGCTCAGGTTTTGGCTGATGAGGGTGACCATGCCGGTGTCGTGCGGGCGAGGGCTCAGTTCGCTGAAGATCACCTCGTCTTTCGTCACGAAAAACTCCACGCCGAACAGGCCCGCGCCGCCCAGGTCGGTGGTGACTTTTTCGGCCATTTGCTGTGCTGCCAAAAGTTGCTCGGGCTTCATGCCTTGGGGCTGCCAACTGTACTGGTAGTCGCCGCGCTCTTGCACATGGCCAATGGGCGGGCAAAACAGGGTTTGGCCGTTGCGCTGTCGGATGGTGAGCAAGGTGATTTCAAACTCGAAGTGGATGAATTCTTCGACGATGACTTTCTGGCGATCGCCGCGCATACCGGCGCAGGCGAAGTCCCAGCTTATCTGCACGTCGGCAGCCGTCTTGGCCACGCTCTGGCCTTTGCCCGATGAACTCATCACCGGTTTGATGACGACCGGAAAACCGATCTCGGTGGCTTTGGCCAGCAGTTCGACGGCCGAGTCGGCGTAGCTGAACTTCGCTGTGCGCACGCCCAAGCCCACGGCCACATCGCGGATGCGGTCGCGGTTCATGGTCAGGTTGGCGGCGCGGGCGCTGGGGATGACCTCAAAGCCTTCCTTTTCAACCTCCAGCAGCACCTCGGTGCGGATGGCCTCGATCTCGGGCACGATCAAATCGGGCTGGTACTTGGCGATGGCCGCGCGCAGTGGCGCTTCGTCGAGCATGCTGAAGACACAAAACTCGTCGGCCACTTGCATGGCGGGGGCACCCGCATAGCTGTCGCAGGCCATCACATGGCAGCCCAAGCGTTTGGCGCTGATGACGAATTCTTTGCCGAGTTCACCGGAGCCGAGGAGGAGAATTTTTTTCATGCTCAGGCCTTCTGGAAGTCGGCGTGAATCTGCTGCAGTTGCGCGGCTGTCAAGCGGTTGCCGTGCTGGCTGACCACCGCAGCGGCAGCGCGGTTGGCCAGTGCGGCCGCTTGCGCCGGGCTTTGACCGTGGGTGATGCCGAACAAAAAGGCACCTGCAAACATGTCGCCGGCACCATTGGTGTCCACCGCTTGGGTGGGCAAGGCGGGCACTGCGATGCGCTGCTGGCCTTGCACGACGATGCAGCCCTTGGGGCCACGCGTCAGGCATACGGTTTTCGCCAAAGCCGACAGCTGGCCAATGATGGCGTCGAGCTCGGTGGTGCCGCACCAGGTTTGCGCTTCTTCTTCGTTGGCAAACAAATAGCCCAGGCCGTTGCCGATCATGGCTTGCAGGCCTGCACGGCAGAAGTTGATCATGCTCACATCGCTGAGCGTCAGAGCCGTGGCCACTTGGTGCTCAATGGCGATTTGGCGGCCTTGGACTGCGGCTTCGAGGCCACTGGGCGAAGCGGCCAGGTAGCCTTCCATGTAATAAATTTTGGACTTGGCGATGTCTTGCGGATGCAGGGCCGAGGCGTCTAGCTGCGAGGTGGCACCTAAAAAGGTGCACATGCTGCGCTCGGCATCGGGCGTGACCAGCACCATGCAGCTGCCGGTCTGGCCTGCTTGCGCTTTGGTGTGGGTCAGGTTGGTGGCCACGCCGTTGGCTTGCAGGTCTTGGCTGTAGAAGGCACCCAACTCGTCGTCGGCCACCCGGCATGAGTAAAAGGCTTTGCCGCCCAATTGGGCCAGCGCCACCACGGTATTGCCGGCCGAGCCACCACCGGTGCGCCGGGCGTGCAGGCCTTGCACGTGGGTGAGCAGTTCGGCGCGTTGGGGGGTGTCGATCAGCGTCATGTGGCGCTTGCTCACGCCCATGGTGTGCAGCAAGGCGTCAGAGACTTCGTATTCGGTGTCGACCAGGGCATTGCCGATGGCGTAGAGGTGGTAGTGAGACATGGGCGGCAGGGTGTTGGTGTAAATCCGTGAGTTTACCGACCCTCACATCAATCCTGCTTCGGCCATCGACAGTGCCTGCCCTTGCCCCACGATGATGTGGTCGAGCACACGCACATCGACCAGCGCCAAGGAGGCCTTGAGAGTCTGGGTCAGGTGCTCGTCGGCGCGGCTGGGCTGCACCGAGCCGCTGGGGTGGTTGTGCGACAGCACCACAGCGGCGGCCTGGTGGTGCAGGGCGCGCATGACCACTTCGCGGGGGTAGACCGAGGTCTGGCTGAGGGTGCCCCGAAAAAGTTCTTCCATGGCCAGCATGCGGTTTTGGCTGTCCAGAAACAGCACCGCAAAGACTTCGTGATTTTTGTACGCCAGCTGCAACTGCAAATACTGTTTGACGGCGCCCGGCGTTTGGAATGCCTCGCGCTCTTTCAGGCGCTGGCCTAAGGCCCGTCGTGCCAGCTCGAACACGGCCAGCAGCTCGGCCTGTTTGGCCGGGCCCAGACCCTTAACCAATTTAAGTGACTGCGCCGTGGCCTGCAGCAAGCCCGCGATGCCGTCGGGTCCGAGTAATTCTTCTGACAGCTGGAAGACGTTTTTGCCCACCATGCCGGTGCGCAGCAAAATGGCCAGCAACTCCACATCGCTCAGGGCCTGTGGCCCTCGGGCGAGCAATTTTTCGCGCGGGCGCGCATCGGCCGGCAAGTCCTTCATGCTCATGTCTTGCCCCTCCCCGGAGCGGCCTTCGGTCCTTCTTGCCCCTTTTGTGGGGCGGGTTGGCCGGGCTTTTTACAATAATGGCTCCTTTATGCCCGTTTGGCCGCGTTTGCGGCATTCCAGAAAACCCTTATGTCCATTGTCGAACCCGCCTCTTTTTTGACGCTTCACTACCGCCTGGCCGGGCCGCAGGGCGACATCATCAACACTTTCCATGAAAAGCCCGCCACCCTGTCGCTGGGTTCGGGCACCTTGTCGCCCGCCCTCGAGCAGCGCTTGTTGGGCTTGGGCGAAGGCACCCGAGTGGTGATGGAGATCCCGGCCGGCGAGGCCTTTGGCGAACACATTGCCGACATGCAGCAATGGGTGGCCCGCAAGCTGCTGAGCGAATTGGGTGATCCGACCGAAAAATATGTGGCAGGCGATGTGGTGCAATTCCCCACACCGGACGGCTTGGGCTCGTATGCGGGCACGGTGCTGGAAGTGAACGCGGAGGGAGCGGTGAAGTTTGACTTCAACCACCCCTTGGCCGGTCAGCCTGTGACCTTTGAAGTTGAACTGATTGGAGTGCTGTGATGACATCTGAAGTGCTGTTGGCCGAGCCGCGTGGCTTTTGCGCCGGGGTGGACCGTGCGATTGACATCGTGGAGCATGCGCTCACCAAATTTGGCCGGCCAATTTATGTGCGGCACGAGATTGTGCACAACACCTACGTGGTGGACGACCTGAAAAAAAAGGGCGCGATCTTCATCGAAGAGTTGTCCGATGTGCCGCCCGGATCCACGCTGATATTCAGCGCCCACGGGGTGAGCAGGGCGATCCAGGACGAAGCGGTAGAGCGCGGATTCAGGATTTTTGACGCCACCTGCCCCTTGGTGAGCAAGGTGCATGTGGAGCTGGCCAAGCTGCACAAAGAGGGCTATGAGTTCATCATGATCGGCCACAAGGGCCACCCTGAGGTGGAGGGCACCATGGGCCAGCTCGACAGCGGTATTCATTTGGTAGAAGACGTGGAAGACGTTGCCATGGTGGAACCCTCCCAGACCGACTTGCTGGCGGTGGTGACGCAAACCACCCTGAGCGTGGACGATGCGGCAGAGATCGTAGCCGCTGTCAGGGCCCGCTTTCCGCAGGTGCGCGAGCCCAAGCAGCAGGACATTTGCTACGCTACCCAAAACCGGCAAGACGCCGTCAAGCTCATGAGCCCGATGGTGGACGTGGTGATCGTGGTGGGCAGCCCCACCAGTTCCAACAGCAACCGCCTGCGCGAATTGGCCGACCGCCTGGGAACGCCTGCTTACATGGTGGACAGCGCGGCCGACCTGGACCCCGCTTGGTTTGAGGGCACGCTGAAAGTGGGCTTGACCGCCGGTGCCTCGGCCCCGGATGTGCTGGTGCAAGACGTCATTCAGCGCCTGCGTGCCATGGGCGCAGTGTCGGTGCGCACCTTGGACGGCATTCAGGAAACCATCAAGTTCCCGCTGCCCAAGGGCTTGAAGGTGGATTCTGCAGAAAACCCTGAATCGGGCTCACTACAATCGCCCCATGCTTGATATTGTTCTACTCCGCAAAGATCTGGACGCCGTGATCGCGCGTTTACAGACCCGTAAAAATCCTCAGCTCTTCTTGGACGTGGATGCGTTTCGCGTTCTGGAAGGCGAGCGCAAAACGCTGCAAACCCGCACCGAAGAGCTGCAAAGCCAGCGCAACAGCCTGTCCAAGCAAATAGGCATGCTCAAGGGCAAAGGTCAGCACGCCGAGGCCGATGCGGTCATGGCCCAAGTGGGCGCGATCAAGGACGAGCTGGACGCTTCGGCGCAGCGCCTGGAGGTGCTTCAGGCCGAACTGCAAGACCTCCTGCTGGCGGTGCCCAACTTGCCGCACGAGAGCGTGCCGCTGGGCGAGGGCGAAGAAGGCAACATCGAGGTGCGTCGTTGGGGCACTGTGCGCAGTTTCGACTTTGAGGTCAAAGACCATGTGGACATCGGCGAAAAGCTGGGCCTGGACTTTGCCACCGGCACCAAGTTGACCGGCTCGCGTTTCACCTTCATGCGTGGCCCGGTGGCACGTTTGCACCGGGCGCTGGCCCAGTTCATGCTGGATGTACAGACCAGTGAGCATGGTTACACCGAGTGCTACACGCCTTACATCGTGAATGCCGAAACCCTGCGCGGCACAGGTCAGCTGCCCAAGTTCGAAGCCGATTTGTTTG
Source organism: Limnohabitans sp. 2KL-51 (assembly GCF_003063645.1). GTDB lineage: Bacteria > Pseudomonadota > Gammaproteobacteria > Burkholderiales > Burkholderiaceae_C > Limnohabitans_A. Next base: position 17,147 of record NZ_NESJ01000007.1, on the reverse strand, counting down.
CTGCCAACAAGGGTGGCCAAGAAGGTGAGGAAAGCCAGGCCCTGTACCTGATCCCCACCTCCGAAGTGACGCTCACCAACGTCGTGCGCGACGAAGTCTTGGCCGAGGCTGATTTGCCCATCAAACTCACGGCACACACCCCGTGCTTTCGGTCCGAGGCGGGCAGTGGCGGGCGCGATGTGCGCGGCCTGATTCGTCAGCACCAGTTCGACAAAGTCGAGATGGTGCAGATCGTGCACCCCGAGCACAGCTACGAAGCGCTCGAAGCCATGACCGGCCACGCCGAAGCCATTTTGCAAAAGCTGGGCTTGCCCTACCGCGTGATGAGCCTGTGCACCGGTGACATGGGTTTTGGTGCGAGCAAAACCTATGACCTTGAAGTCTGGGTGCCAGCGCAAGGCGTGTACCGTGAGATCAGCTCGGTGTCCAACTGCGAGGCCTTTCAGGCCCGACGCTTGCAGGCACGCTTCAAGAACGCGCAAGGCAAAAACGAGCTGGTCCACACCTTGAACGGTTCGGGCTTGGCCGTGGGCCGTGCGTTGGTGGCGGTGCTGGAGAACTACCAAAACGCGGATGGTTCGGTGACGGTGCCTGAGGTACTGCGTCCTTACTTGGGCGGCTTGGAGACGCTGTCGGCCTGATAGGATCTTTGCTCCGACAAATGAAACCGAATCCTGAGGGATGGCTGAAGTGGACCCCAAAGTCAGGACAGACTTGAGGTCAGTTTAAGTTGCACTCAACTTCTCGCAGCTGGACGGCGTTGCCCCGGTTTTTGCCTTTTGTATTGCAGGCTCAATCTCAATCCTGACTTCCTCGGCCTCAGTCCCGCTGGAGCGCAGCGCAACTGGGAGTCTTTCTTGGCTCCGGTATTTTTCAACGATCATCGCACCACCACCGCTTGACGTTTTATGAACCTCTTGCGGCGTCTGGTTGTCCAGTGACTGGTGCGGGCGCTCAGTGTTGTATAAGACAAAGTATTTCGTCAGACCGACCAACAACTCGCCCATGGTGGCGTAGCCGTTGAGGTACACGTCTTCGTGTTTGACGCTCCTCCAAAGCCGCTCCACAAAGATGTTGTCATACGCCCGGCCCCGGCCGTCCATGCTGATGGCAATGGCCTCGCGTTTCACAACGTCCGTGAAGGCCTCGCTGGTGAATTGGCTGCCCTGGTCGCTGTTGAACACCTCGGGCTTGCCATGCTCGCGCAAGGCGTCCTCCAGGCAGTCCACGCAAAACGCAGCTTCCATGCTGTTGCTGATTCGCCAACTCAGAACCCGACGGGAGTACCAGTCGATCACAGCCACCAAGTAGGCAAAGCCGCGTACCAACCGCACATACGTGATGTCCGTGCTCCAGACCTGGTTGGCCCGCACCACGGGCACGCCACGCAGCAAGTAGGGGTAGACCTTGTGCTGTGGGTGCGCCACGCTCGTTCTTGCGGCTGCCCTAGAAGGGGTTCGCATGTATTCCTAATCGTTTAGGCGCTTGAGCAGCTCGGCTGCCTTGTGTGACATTGGCATGGGCGCTTATCCAAGCATGACGGATCATGGCAGGCTGATCCCGGACTTTTTTTTGAGCCAGTCAAGCTCCATCTTCAAGCGCCCGATCTCACCGTAGAGCCGCTCTGGCGCACTCTCTGCTGAAACTGGCTGAGGTCCACGCTTGCCCTCAAAAAGACTTTTGGCCTGGGCTTGGATCTCTCGCTTCCATTGGCCGACCTGAATTGGATGGACGCCGTGCTCTTGGGCGATTTGGTTGATGGTCTTCATCCCACCAAGCGCCTCCAGCCCCACCTTGGCCTTGAACTCCGGCGAATGAACTCTTCGCTTTTTTGACTCAGTCATTCGTAACCCGTTTCTTTAGACAGTGTCCCACTTAAACACCTGTCCCAAATTCGGAGTCCGCTTCGTGTATACGTGACACCAAAGAAGTGCCATACTCGATATCGTATGTGAATTTATTTTCTGCGGTCGTCTCTCCACATTGCACACTTTCTTATGGATTCCACCACTAATCAAGATCGGGCACGGCATGACCTTCACTATCATCGGACATTGCCGAAGGACCGGAAAACTGGGCTTTTGTCAGGCTACTAGTTCCGTCGCTGTGGGCGGGCGCTGTGCTGACGTCGTGCCGGGGAGAGCAGTGTTCTCTGTGCAGGCTACCGGCGACAGTCGTCAGAAAGACGAAGCTAGGCAGCTACTGGAAGCGGGTCATTCGCCGGTGCAGGCGTTGGAAGCGCTGCGTAAAAGCGACCCCTACTTCCAAAATCGCCAGATAGCAATCCTCGACATCAATGGCAACGTGGCAGTGAACACAGGCGATAGGGCTCGTCCCTGGGCCGGCGAGATAGTTGGAAATAACCACATTTCCACCGGCAATGTCCTGGTCAACAAAGGCGTCGTTCTAGCTATGACAAAAGCCTTCGAGTCGAGCGAAGACCAGGAGCTCGAAGAGCGTTTGCTGCGCGCGGTGGAGGCGGGCCGGGACGCCGGCGGCCAGGAGGAGGGCCAAACATCATGCGCATTGCTGGTTTACGAGCAGCATACCTTCCCCATCGTCAACCTACGCGTCGATGTAGCACTGGAGCCCATCGCGGAGATGCGCAAGATCCTCGATTGGTTTAAGCCACTCATTCCGTATTACGTAAGGCGCACCCTTGATCCGACATCGGTGGAGCCAAAGAAAGCAGTTCTCGAAAAGTGGGGCTATCCGTTGAACCCTTACTCCGTATGAGGCCCGCACCATGATGCTATCCCGCAGGAACGCCCTTTACCTGGCATTGCTCGTGGCTGTAACCCCCAGGCTCGTGTTCGCGCAAGCGGGCTTCCCCAGCAAGCCGATCCGCATGGTGGTGCCTTACCCACCTGGCGGCCAGTCGGACATCACTGCACGGCTTATCAGCTTCAAGCTCTCAGCTCTGCTTGGTCAGCCGATCATCATCGACAACCGTGGCGGTGCCAACGGCGCCATCGGCGCGGCCTTCCTTGCGAAAGCGCCCGCCGATGGCTATACGCTCGGCCTGGTCGCCGCGTCGCACGTGCTGAACGGCGCCCTGATGCCAGGGCTGACTTTCGACCCAGTGAAGAGCTTCTCCGGGGTGGCAGTGGTCACTAGGTCGCCAATCGTTATGGTTGTGCCTGCCGCCCTAAACGTAAGGACGGTGGGCGAGTTCGTTACCTACGCGCGTGCCAACAAGGGTCGAGTTTCTTATGGGTCGGCCGGGGTGGGTAGCAACATACACGTCTTCGGCGCTTGGTTCAATGACCTCGCGGGGCTAGACATGGTGCATGTGCCGAGCCGAGGTTCCGGGCCGGCACACATCGAGTTGATGGCGGGCCGAACGCAGTTGATGTTTGACACGCATGGCGCCGTGCGGCCGCACATTGCCAGCGGCCGGTTGCGGCTGATTGCCACGGGTGCTGGCCGACTGCTGGACCAGCCCGACGTCCTCTCCGTGGCGGAATCGGGATTCCCCGCCTTCAATGCGTCTTCATGGGGCGCGATAATCTCTCCCGCTGGTGTACCCAAGGACGTGATGGACAAGTTGAACAAGGCCGTTAACACCATACTTGTTGACCCTTCGATTCGCACAAAGATCGAAGAGTCGGGCACGGAAGTAGGCGGGGGAACATCCGCCGAAGTTGACGCGCTGCTGACCGCTGACGAGAGACGGTTTAGCGATTTGATCAGGTCGCAAGGCATAACCCTCAATTGACTAGGACGCTTTCATGACATTCACCATTGTTGCCCGTGACCCAAAGACTGGCCAGCTTGGCATCGCCTTGACTACTAGCCCAATGGCAGTGGGCGGCCGTTGCCCTAACATCCGCTCAAATATGGCCGCGGTGAGCACACAAGCCGCCACAAATCCCGCCCTAGGGCCTTTGGCCCTGGAGTTGCTCGGGATGGGCTTCACTCCGCAAAAGGTTCTGCAGGAGCTAGCCGGCGCCGACGACCAATACGCATGGCGTCAGATCGGAATCGTCGATCGGGAAGGGCGCTCTGCCGTTCATACCGGCATACAGTGCAAGGGGCACGCCGACGCGATCACGGGCGAGGGCTACTTGGTGATGGGCAACTACCTCGCATCTGCAGAGGTGGTGCCATCAATGGACTTGGCATGGCGTAACAGCGAAGGGGAACCGCTCGAAAACCGAATGATGGCGGCGCTGGTTGCCGGTCGGGACGCTGGCGGTGACATTGGAGGCCACCGATCCTCTTGCATGCTAGTGCACGACCTGGGTCCTCACCCGCGCACGGACCTGCGTATCGACTTTGCCCCCAAACGCGAGGGTGCGCCCGATGCGGTTGATTCACTGAAAGATCTCTTGCAGCACTACCAGCCCGTCTCTGAGTACTACCAGACGCTGCCTCGAAACCCGACGCTTCCCAACTGGATGAAGTGGCTGGAGGAGCGGGGCACGCCGCACCGCGACTAGGAATCTGGGCATCAGATTGCATTGGCTTAGGTCAGCGATATTGGCTAGGTGGCTAATTGGTAGGTGTGTACGTCTTAAAAAAGTTGATCTGAGGGAGTCATACAGTCGACCGTTGGGCAATCACTGCGGCTTAATGTTGTTGTCCTTGATAATCTTTCCCCACTGTGCGCTCTCTTTGCGGATTTCTTCGGCGAACTGCTCCGGTGTGTTCGCGCGCGGCGACATGCCTAGGTTTGTGAGCCGCGTAGCGGTCCTAGGGTCTGCCACGGCTCGGGTCACCTCAGCGTTAAGCTTGTCGAGTACATCCCTGGGCATCCCACCTGGTGCGCAAAGACCATACCAGGAGTTGACGTCAAATCCCTTTAGTCCCAGCTCGTCGAGTGTCGGTACGTCGGGCAGCAGCGGTGAGCGTTTGGCTGACGTGACTGCGAGCGCGCGGATTTTGTCCGAGTTCTGGCTCAGGTAGCCGCGCGCCGACGGCAGCGGATTGAAGTACATCTCGACGTGGCCACCCATGAGGTCGGTTATGACCGCCTGCGCGCCCTTGTAAGGGACGTGCACCATTGACAGGCCGGCCTGGCGGGCGAACAACTCCGCGGCGAGGTGTGTTACGTTACCGATGCCCGCAGAGGCGAATGACACCTTGCCCGGATTGGCCTTCACGTGGGCCACCAACTCCTGGTAGCTCTTGACCGGTAACTTAGTCCCCACCACCAGCACCATCGGTGTGGTCGCGACAAGCGAGACCGGCACAATATCCTTGCCCACCGTATACGGCACTTTGTCGTAAAGGTTTGGGTTGATCGTCATAGCTCCGACGGAGCAGATCAGCAGAGTGTGGCCGTCCGGCTGCGACCGTGCCACGTAATCCGTTCCGATCATGGCCTGTGCGCCAGCCTTGAAGTCCACGATGTAAGGCTGCTTCCAAACTTCCTGGAAATGGTCGCCGAGTGCGCGTGCGACAGGCTCCAGGTCACCACCGGCAGGAAAGGGGACGACTATCTTGATCAGTTTAGAGGGGTAGGACTGGGCGAGGGCGGCCAAGGGGGAGACGGCTAAGGTGGATGCGGCTAGGAGAGAGAGGAGCAGCTTGTACATCATCAGGTCCTTTTGTATTACTGAGGGCGCACGTGCAAGATTGCACTGGGGAAACTCAAGCATCTAAAGATCAAATGCTGGCCAAGAATGTGTTGTGGAAATTGGCCTTAATCTGTTTTCACGCGTTCTGGTGTGAATTCCAATAGCAAGACAAATTGATGCTTTTTGAGTTCCACTCTTTTTTCTTGCGGTTGGTCTGCGCTACAACGAATTTTAATCTTACTCCTAATGTCATTAGTGTCCGGTTAAATTCATGGGCGGATTCAAGTACGAACTGCAACACGGTTTAACCAGTCGTGAAATACCGCGTGTAAGGTCTTGAATCCCAGCAGCTTTATGGGCCAGTGGGGCTGGGGCGTGCGACCGGCGCCGACGACGGCGTCCAGTGTGGCGAGCATACTGGCCACGATGCCGCGGCTGGCGTTCGTGTCGTTGGCCTTTGGCTGAGGCGGATAAAAAGAAATGAATCGCTACGGGCTGGGGCGATTCGCAGCAGACCTTGCGGTCGCTTCAAGCCCCGCACCACGCGAGCATCCATCCTACTTTATTGAATCTCCAAGTCCAAGCACAGCTGATAACCTCGACCACGGACTGATTTGATGGGATTGACTTCGTCCGTGTACGGACTGAGTTTGACGCGCAGGCGGCTGATCAGCACTTCCAGACGCAGCTTGAACTTCGCACTGTCCGTATTCTGGTCTTGCAACACGGTTTGGATCGCTTCGACTTCAACAGAGCCGCTGCCCAGTGCCAGTGCCCTCAGCAGATCGGCTTCAACACTCGTCAATGCGATGGTCGTCGTTTGTTGAAAACGAATGTTCAATTGCTTGGTGTCTAAAACCCATTTGGTCCGCATCAACTGCGGAGCCAATCGCTTCAACAAATTCCGGATGGCGGCGCAGAGTTCAGCGGGTCTGGCGGGCTTGGTCATGTACACATCTGCCCCGCTTTCATAGCCGGCCAATTTGTCAGAGCTCATCACGCGGGCCGTCAGCATCAATATGCCCACCGCCGGCATGCTTTTGCGGATTCTTTGAGCGATGCTGAGGCCATCTTCTCCAGCCATGTTCAGGTCCAAAATTAAGATGTCTGCGGGACGCTCGAGCAAGGCCTCATTTAGGGCCTGTCCGCCGTCTGCGCATCGCACATCAAAACCTTCTTCGGTCAGGTAGTGCTCGAGCTCCTGGCTCAATGTCTCATTGTCTTCAACCAGTATCAAAGACGCCGTTGATTTGGTTTTGGACATTAACTCAGCTCCAGTTGAAAATCAAAATGAACATATTCAGCGTCACTGCTGCAGCGCAATTCGGAGCCCAGCTTGACGGCCAATGAATTGGCCAGCCACAGGCCCAAGCCTGCACCGACTTCTTTTTTGGCACCCTCGGCCCTGTAGTAGCGGGTAAAAACTTTCAGGGGGTCAGGCCGGCCTGCACCGGCTACGGCGTTGGTGATTCTGATGGTCAAACCCTGCCCAGCCATCAATGGAGCTTCTTGAACACTCAGCTGAATCAGGCTCTCTGGGGGGGAGTATTTCAGCGCATTGGTGACCAGGTTGATCAGGATGATGCGGGCGTACTGAAAGTCTGTCACAACCTTCGCTTGTTCAATGCCAGAGCAGGTGATGCGCTCGTATCCCTTGATGTTCTTAACCTCTGACAGCAAGGTCTTCAGTGCTACAGGTGTCTTGTGGACAGGCAGATCGCTTTGGTCAAGTCTGTCTGCCTGAACGCACCTGTCAATGATGAAATTGATGTCGTCCGCTGCACGTGCGATGTTGTCCAGCCGCTTGATGTCCGGATTGCTGGCAGCGATGTGACGGCTCAACGATGAGGTGGCCACTTGAATGATGTACAGCGGCGTCTTGAGCTCATGCATCAGCATGGCCATGAACTGAGACTGCGTCGCCAGACGCTGGGTTTTGTCTTTCATCTGAACCTCTGCGATGGCTTTTTCAATTTGGCTCTCGACCAGCGCATGATTTTGTACGCGGTCGCGTTGCCACAGAAAACCAACCAACCCCAAAGGGATAAAAACACCACGCCAGGCTGGGCTCTGCAGCAAGAAAGCGCCGCCTTCTAAAACGCCCAGTACCTGGAGCATGGAGCGACAAACAATCGCAATGAACAAAGCGACCAAAAAGCCTGCAATAAGTCGGGCGACCAGGGAAATGCTTTTATTTTTTGAAAAACCAACAAACATGCCCAGCATCACACCCAAAAGAGCAAAAGTTGTCAAAGCCCCGAACACCGAGGTAAATCGCAAGACCTGGTGACGATCGGCCACAAAAAACAGGACCATCAGCACCACATAGATGGCCGATGCGAAGAGTGTCCATCTCTGCAGCCGCCGCATGCCCACGTACCCCATCACGGACTGCATCAACAGGCAAAAACTCAGAAAATTAGCGATGACCGTCAGGCGGGTTGCCGTTTTGCCGTGTAGCCAATCCTCGGCCAGGAAGGTTTCGAAAAACCCAAACACCAAGATGTAGAGCACCAGGCAGACCAGCAGGTGAACAAAGAAAAAAACACCCAGACTGTCCCTGCGCATCACCACCAACCCCACCATGATCACGGTCAGCAAGGCGTAAATCGCCAAAACGGCACCCAGCTCCAGGTAATCATCAAGGTCTTGTGCCATGCCAGACGCCTGCGTCATCACTTGCGCATGGATAAGAATTGCACCGATGGACTCTGCGCGTAAATAGAGGGTGCTCAGGCCCGGTTGAAGTTCAATTCGGGCGTCTTTTTGCGCTGAGCGCGCACTCAGGTCCAGTACTCTCTCGGAGCCGCCCGCTTCAGCGGCAGGGTAATAAAGCATCGCGCTGTCGAGCAGGGTGGGTCGGATGCGCACGGCCAAAGGGCCAGCATCAGCCGGTGCATCCACCAACAGCCTGACCCAGAAAGTTGAGCGGCTGAATCGCTCAAAAATGACCCCAGGCGCCGGGTCAAATGTTGCGGCCTTGACTTGGTCAAGACTCATCGCGGCAGTCACGTCTTCAAAAATGGCGCGATCTACCACCAGGTCTTTGGCCATTGCGGCCCCAGAAGTGAGCCAAATGGCGAAGACCAGCAAATAAAGTTTTATCACTTTCAACATGCGAAAGATCATAGCCTCAGTGCTTTTCAAGCTTTTTCAAGAATTCGCAAAAAGGTGGAATTGATATCAATTTTGGTGAATTAATTTGAGCGCATTTCCATGAACCATCAACGAGGTTATTTCTGTTCTCAGGCCAACGCAGGCCTGCAGACTCGGAGCCCCTCGTTTGCGAATCAGTAAGGTATTTTTGCGTTGGGCATGGGTTTTGGCTTCCTAAAGTCGGCCAAGCCTGGGAGAGCATGGTTCCGCATACAGGCGCTTTGCCGTGTTTCGTTTCTTTTGGCTAGGGCCTACCCCGTTTTTTTGCAGGCCCAAAGTTTGGATCGGCTCATTGCCGAAACGCTGGTGTCGCACCCCCAAATGCAAGCGCAGAGTGCGTTAGTCGCTTCTGCAACGGCGGGTGTTGAAAGCGCAAGATGGCAGTTTTATCCCACGCCATCTGTCTCAGTAGAGAGCGGGAGCTGCTAGAGAGCGGCGTGGAGACGTTTTTGGCCTGATAGAATACCTCTTCGACAAACGAAACCGAATCCGGAGGGGTGGCAGAGTGGTCGAATGTACCTGACTCGAAATCAGGCGTAGTGGCAACACTACCGAGGGTTCGAATCCCTCCTCCTCCGCCAGTGACCTAGTAAATACGCGCCTTCCGGCGCATTTTTTATTTCTACCCCCCAATTTACCCACCATCAAAAGATCACCAGCGATCAAGGTTTTGGTGTCACCAGTTGGTTGGATAGACAGCAAGCTGTAACAAGCTCACCAAACTTCTTAGGACTCAGGGGCTTCCAAATTCCCAGCACAGCCAGACCCCACCGTACCCCCACCCCCCAAATCCTGAGCAGGGACTCCTGTCTGCCCTTGCGCTGTAATTCGCTCATCCTTTGCCCTTCGTGCCAAAGCACCCCCTTGCCTTTTAAAACGCTGCCCCCCGGGGGGTATATAAATTTTGGGAAATGTTGCGAACGTTCGCAGGTTGTGCCTGCGTGATCTGCGACTTATGATGACTCTTAATCGGAGCTTCTGATGAACGCTTTCTCAATCTTAAAACCATCTCTTTTGTTGGCCACCTGTCTTTTGCCGATTGGCGTTCAGGCTTCGACTTGCATCACCGCCGGGCGGATGGACAACTCAGTCTGGGCACCGCAGTTTCAATCGGTGCGTCTATTGGATGATGCCGGGCGCACCTTGAAAGTGAAGAACAAATCTGAATTGACGCAGGTCCGCGCGGTTGAGCTGACTGAGGCAACCCTCTTGTCTGTCTGCGATGGAAATAAAGCAGTAGCTCAGGGTGAAGGCGCTCAGTCCAAAGGGCCTGTGCCAGCCGCAAAGCCGGGGCGATTTAACGTGGCAGGCCTGAACTTCCCGAAGCTTCAAAATGGAGAGCTGGTTGAATTCGAGCTGACCATTGCGGCAGAGCAGATCGTGATGATCACCCGTTGACCGCTTCAAATTTTCACGTAACCGCTAAATCTATGAAGATTGCTGCACTTCAAATGGTGTCCGCACCTGATTTGGAAACGAACTTGGCGACAGCCGAAAGGCTGATCGACCAAGCAGTTGCCGACGGTGCCCAACTGGTTTCCCTGCCCGAATACTTTGTGCAGATGGGGCTACATGAAACCGATAAATTTCAGATTGCTGAAGATTTTGGACAAGGGCCCATGCAAGAGATGTTGGCTTCCAAAGCTCGGCAACACGACATATGGGTTGCCGGTGGCTCCATCCCCATCAAGACCCAAGACTCGGCCAAGGTTACCAATACTGCCTTGCTCTTCAACCCTCAGGGCGAAGTGGTGGCCCGGTACGACAAGATGCATCTCTTCAGCTACCAAGACGGAACTCGTAATTTGGACGAAGGCCGCACGATGGTGGCGGGAACAGAGATAGTGACTGCCGACACGCCTTTTGGGCGTATTGGGATGTCTATTTGCTACGACCTGCGGTTTCCTGAGCTGTACCGTGCCATGGGTGAGGTGGACCTGATCTTGGTGCCCTCTGCCTTTACCGTGCCGACGGGCTCGGCCCATTGGAATGTTTTGTTGCGTGCTCGTGCCATCGAGAACCAGTGTTACGTATTGGCGGCAGCGCAAGGTGGCACCCACGCAAGCGGCCGCCAAACCTACGGTCACAGCATGTTGATTGACCCTTGGGGTGAGGTGGTGTCGGTATTGCCTGAAGGCGAGGGCGTGGTGATGGGCGAGATGGACCTCGAGCGGCTGAAGTCCGTGCGTCACAACTTGCAGGCTTTGCGTCATCGTCGCCTGAGCGCCTCGGCTACTGAGGGCGGCTACCTCTGAAGTTCCAGGCGTGACTTCCCTTGAAATTTTCAGCCATTACAAAATTCGTTACGATGTTCACCATGACTTCCCTCATACGCTTTGTTCTCCTCTGCCTGATGGCAGGAAGTGCCCTTGCTCAATCTTCATTGCCTCCTTGTCAAGGGGATGTGTCGAGGTGGACAAACTGTTTTGGAACCAGAAACTTCGCTGGCGGCCAGTATGTTGGTGAATTCAAAGACGGAAATTTCAGTGGGCAGGGCGCTTTCACTTACAAAAACGGGGATAAGTTCGTTGGCGAATGGAAAGAAAATAACGTAGATGGTTGGGGGACTTACTCGTACGCTAATGGCGATAAGTACGTTGGCGAGTACAAGAACTACCGCATGAACGGCATTGGGAATTTCACCTTCTCAAATGGCAATAGATATGTTGGAAATTGGAAGGAAGCAAGACGCGATGGTGATGGTATTGAATACAGATTCGATGGAACGGTTGTGTCATCTGGCAACTGGTCAGATGGCAATCTTGTAAATTCTTTTGCCCTTGACACAAGCCGTTTTCCTTTCAACCCTCCCGTACAAACGGTGCGGCCCAGCAGCGCTGAAACAGATCGACTGACTGCTGACGCTCAAGCTTCACGACAACGGCAACAAGAGCTTGAACAGCGGTTGGTAGCAACAGCCGCTGAGGCTGAAGTCGCAAAGCGCAGGCAGCAGGAGCTTGAGGCCCAGCTTGCTGCAGCCCAATCAGCCTCTCAAACTGCCTCACGTCCGACGATATCAAAAAACGAACGCCGGGTTGCACTAGTGATTGGCAACGCGGCTTACAAGAGTGCGCCTCTGACGAATCCCGGAAATGACGCATCTGATGTTGCGGCTACTCTTCGGAGCATGGGATTTGAGACGATATTGGTTCGGGATGCCACTCTGGCACAGATGCGTGGTGCCACGCGAGAGTTTGCCGACGCTGCTTCTTCGAGCGAGGTCGCACTGATCTTTTATGCAGGACATGGCATCGAGGCAAAGGGACGCAACTACGTCATTCCTGTGAACGCAGACATAAAGCACGAATATGAGCTTGAAGAACAAGCGTATGACGCCAGTCGCTGGCTCGAAATGTTAGAGGGGCTACAGACTCGAAGCCGTCAGCGGGTAAATATTGTGATTCTCGACGCTTGCAGGAACAACGAGTTCGCTCGAAGCTGGCGCTCATCCAGTCAGGGCCTCGCAAGGATGGACGCTCCAACTGGAACCTTTGTTGCTTTCTCAACGGCACCGGGCAGGGTGGCACTCGATGGGGCGAAAGGTCAGAGGAACAGCCCATTCACAAAGAACCTGCTCAGGGCAATTCAGAAACCCGATGTTCCTATCGAATTGATGTTCAAGGAGGTACGACGCTTGGTGGTCGAGGAAACCAAGAGCGCACAAGTGCCGTGGGAAAACTCAAGCCTTGTAGGGGACTTTGTGTTCAGGCGCACCAAGTAGAGAAACTACCCGGTACGGGCTCCCCAGAAGAGCCTTGTTCGGGAATCCTTGATACCCACCGTACCCCCACCCCCCAAATCCTGAGCAGGGACTCCTGACTGCCTATTCGCTGTAATTCGCTCGTCCGATTACCCTTCGGGCCAAATCCAAACACCCCCTACTTTTTAGAACGCTGCCACGCGGGGGGTATATGAATTTTGAGAAATGTTGATAACGTTCGAAGGTTATGCCGGACCCGGCCAAGGTTGCTCATACTGCCTTGCTATTTGCACTTGCCCCGCGTGTTTGCCTTACCGGCGCAACTTTTCAGCAGTCCGGCAGGCGAACTCCATGACCGCTTCTTGCAACTCATTGAGAGGTTGAACCGACTGGCCAAAGTACGGGTGCAAACAACTTGCTGTTTGGTGGCCGGCTCATCGTCCAAGGCCATGCAACCGGTTACCTGAATTCTTTAGAGCGCTGTCTGAAACTAAAAAGGGTCACATCTTTGTAAGATGCGGCTGCTGTTGCTATCCGGTCAATCTTGACAAGGCGTGCCGACAGGTGAATAATAATAGTTATTAACTGTTAGGAGAGAGTCATGCCCACCAGCGTTGCCCTGAGCCCCCATTTCGAGACCTTCATCCGCGATCAAGTTGAAAGCGGCCGCTACAACAACGTGAGTGAAGTCGTCCGTGCGGGACTGCGCTTGCTCGAGGACACCGAGCGCCAGCAGGCTATCCAACTCCAAGCGCTGAGAAATGATATCGCCGCAGGCAAGGCCAGCGGCGCAGCACTTGCGGCGGACCCCGTGTTTGATCGATTACAAGCCAAATACGCACAGCAGGCGACACGCCAAGCTCGCTAATGCAGTTACTGATAACGCCCTTGGCAGCGTTCGATCTTGAGGAGATCGGCGACTACATTGCACAAGACAATCCGGTTCGCGCCGGAACTTTCGTGGCTGAGTTGCGTGCGCATTGCGAAAAGATTTGTCTCAACCCTGCGGGCTATCGGCGGCGGCCCGAGCTGTCTGATGACTTGCGCTCATGCGCGCATGGCAACTACGTGATCTTTTTTGAGTCCACGACAGAGCAGGTCACCATCGTTCGCATATTGCACGGCGCACGCGATATTCCTGAGGTCTTGAACCCCACGTAAAGTCACTCAGTTTTGTAGCTGCTCAGCGGGGCTGATACTTTTCTCAGCGGCCCTTTGCTCTCTTTTTTGTTGATCGAGAAAGCGGATCGCGCCTTGGGCGAGGACTGCACCCACGATGGCCATGGGACTTGGCTCGGACTTTGAGTCGATTCGTTCTTGTGGGTGAGATTGCATGCTGCGTGCTCCGTTGGGTTCGTGGAGCCGTATGGTTGCTTCGATCTCGAAGAGCTATCAAGTCGATCCGAATTTCCAGTTACATGACCGTGCCAAACAGCTGTCTCAACATTTAGACTGATGAACCGGATCCCAAGAGCTTGATCTATTGGCCCTTGGAAAACTTAGGCGGTTTATGATGAGGTATGTTCTGCCCCGCCAAGACTATTTCGAACTGATTCCAAGTCGTTCGAACAATTTACAACCCGTTCGAGGCCTCCTTGGGTGCGCCGCTAGAACACCTTCCGGATCAGACAGGCTTCTTCATAGGCCTCAATGTCTTTGAGCCGGTACAGCACTTTCCCCACGATCTTCAAGTACTGCGGGCCCTCGCCGACGGTGCGCCAGCGCTGAAGGCGTGCGACTGAACACACCCAGCGATCGGCGAGCATGATTTCGGTCAGTAGCTGGCGGGCAGGTTCGGGCGGGACCTCTGAAACCAGGTGTTGGGGCTCGAACTTGGGTTCGTTGGCTGCGGTTTTGGCGATGCCACTGGACAGGGCGTCCAGCACGTCACCCATTTTTTCAGCCCGTGGGTTCGAGGATGAGTTTTTGTTAGTAGCCATGGACTTGCTCCTTGATGCCTGTATGCAGTGGTTTCATATAGGTTCATACCGGTTGGCTAGGTTTTTTTCTCAGCGGGGTGGGTTAGTGCATGCACGAGCAAGCATTTACTTGTGGCGATGTTTCGGATTTCCAATCCATAGTTCATGTGCCGGGGAACCCCCTTGGTCATGGAAGAAGTGTTTGTGGAGAAGTCTAAGGGGCGGCTTTAGGCTGAAAGCGGACTTGAATCGCTACACCTAGAACGGGTGCTTCCGTCCCTTTACCGTCACAAGATATTGAGTGAGGAGGTCTTTAAATGCAACAAAACGTGCATACCAGAAAAGATCAGAATCTTAATCTCGCGGTGACTCTGACCGTACTTGGCTGAGCAGGGTGAACATGCAAACCGTCTACTCCCGCCAAAGGCTCTCCGGATACACGTGATCTGTAGTAGTAACCGATATCGTTATTCTTGCGATCGGTCAAATTCAGCACGTCAACCGCAATATCAAATGCATTGGACATCCTTCGGTTGATGCGAAGGTTGGTTGTGAGGCTTGAGGTGGAACGAAAAGAGTTATCTTCTATGAGCGGGGCGGCTCCTATGTAACGAACGCCCAAGGAACCTGACCAAGGCCCCAAATTACGCAAAGCGAATGTCAAATTCGCCACCTTCTGCACAGCGTTGGTAATGCCATTTCCAGCAGGGTCATTGTCAGAATATTGTGGCCGAGTCCACGCAAAACTTGCATCCATTAAAAAATGCTCACCGGGTGTCCAATGATTGCTCCATTCCACCCCAGTGCGGCGACTTGGACGGCCCGCCTCTGTGTTGCCAGCGTCTCCGACGTAAACCAATTCTGAATCAAGGTCGAGCTTCCAAATTGCAAAAGTTGTTTGCAGGTCATGGAGGATTCTTGATTTGACTCCCAGCTCGTGTCCACGCGAACTGACCAGGCCTGGTACCGCATCAATCGGCAATCCTGTTTTTGGATCCACTTTGACTGTTGTGCCGCGAGCATCGTTGCTGTGAAAACCCTTGCCCGCGTTGATGAAAAATTCGGTCTTATGCCATGGACCAAAAATCACGGAAATTTTGGGTGAAATCTTGGAGGCATTTGCTTTTCCGGAGTTCACTGCTTGTACATGGCTTGTTACCTTGGCATTGAACTGATCGAATCGCAATCCGGCGACTGTTCTTAGCCATGAATTCCAACCCACCTCGTTCTCACCATAAATCCCAACCAGTGTTTGATGAACATCATCATCACGAACAGTGGACTGAATTTGCCTGGCCTCGGTTTCATATAAGCCCACGCGAATTCGATCTTGCCGTGACTGAACACCCAAGGTGTTCTGCATGCTGCGACCATCTCCCAAGTCCGTCAACCAAGATCTGTAAGCTTTCCCGCCCCATACCAATCTGTCATCGGTCTGCGAAAACTGGTCATTGGGTCTGTCCAGGCTATAGGTGAAATTGGAGAATAAATTCAAGTTGTACTTGATCGCATACCAATCGACCTTGGTCATTCCATGGTTTGAAGCCTGATGCCAATTCCCAGACAAGCTGGTTCGATGGGTATTGGCGCCAGCGCTTGGGTCTAGTGAATCAAACCGACTGAACGGTTGACCTTGATATGTACCAACATCAATGAGGCGTTGAGGGATCTGATCCGTCGAGTTCCAGTGTGCTGAATACGCGGAAAGGCTGGTAGACCAACCTTCACGTGGGCTGCCACCACTCAAAATCAATTGAGCATTGGATTTGCGCATGCCCTCTGGGACGGTCCATGGGCCGTTGTTGTTCAATCGCTCAATGGCTGTTAACAACGTCACACCCTCGCTGACCTCTCTGGAGGCCGCTGCTACACCTCTGAGATATCCGCGCGGCCCAATGGTGACATCCGCAAAAGGTTTGTCTAACCTGGTACGGTACATAAAGTTGGCTGAGCCAGCAGAAGAAAAATCACCTTCAGATGCAAAGTAAGGCCCCTTGCGGTACTCCATTCGTTGCACAAGTTCAGGGATCAAGAAATTGAGATCGCTGTAACCATGCCCGTGAGCGTGGTTAGGCATATTGACAGGCACTCCGTTGACCGTGGTCGCGAAATCAGTTCCGTGGTCAAGGTTCATGCCTCTTAAGAAATATTGATTGGCCTTGCCGTCCCCCGAATGCTGGGTGACCACCATACCAGGGATGTATTCAAGAACATCGGCAGGTCGCTGAATGGCTCGGTTGCGAAGTAGCTCGGGACCGACCACGCCCTGACTGGCCGCTTCGCTGGTACCGATTGAATTGTCGTAATGTCCAGTGATCACAATTGGTGCCAATTCATGTCCGAAAACAGGCGTAGCGCACCAGATGAGTGATGAAAAAAAATTTGCAAATACAAAACGGTGAAACATCTGTTTAATTCGCAAGTTCTAGGCCGAAGGTGCAGGAAAATTCTAGTCGAACTTTGCGACTTGAATGACTGCTTTCGCTGCAACTGAGTCAGGGGCCGGTTCACCGTGAAGACCGCTTTGGGTCGAAGGGGCACAGTGGGACAACCTGGCAGGTTCTAATTCCGGAGCCTTTAGCATAGAGGATCTGAAAACTCTCGGTACAAGAAGATGTCTCAACATTTAGAATAATGAACTGGGGCCCAAGTGCTTGATCGGCTTGCTCTTGGGAAATTTAGGCGGTTTGCGATCTAGTATCTTCTGGCCCGCCAGACAATCAGCAAATACGCGCCTTCCGGGCGCTTTTTTGTTTCGGCATACCATTAAACATACCAACGAAGTCGTGCTTGTCGGCGAGTTTTGTTATTCCGCCCTGATGACCCTTCGCTTGCCTTTGTAGTGAGGCG
>NZ_NESJ01000069.1 GCF_003063645.1 Limnohabitans sp. 2KL-51 | reverse complement strand
GTCACGGTCACCCGCACCGACGCGGGCGGCCTGACCGTGACCGACACCTTTTTGATCATCGTCAACCCCGTGGTCGACGCCACGCCCCCCAAGATCGCCATCAGCTCCAACCAATCGAGCCTGAGCACCGGCCAGACCGCCACCATCACCTTCACGGTGAGTGAAGCCACCAACAACTTTGCCTGGAATGGCAGCTCGGGTGACATCGTGGTCACCGGCGGCAGCCTGAGCGCACTCACTTCTGTGGGCTTGAACGCCGCGGGCGAAGACATCTACACCGCTGTCTTCACCCCACTGGCCAACAGCACCACACCTGCCACCATCGCGGTGGCCGCGGGCAAGTTCACCGACGCCGCCAACAACCAAAACCTAGACACCTACAGCAACAGCGCAGACACCGTGGCGAACCATGTGGTGGAGACCAACAACATCGTCACCCTGAGCGTCAACACCACCGTCGTGACCGCGCTGAACCTGACGAACGATACAGCCACGGCGCTGGAAGCGTCGGGCATCGTCAACGCCACGGCAGGCACCAATCCCACAGGTAGCGTGCTGGGCAACGACACCGGCACCAGCCCCACCGTGACCGGCATTCAAGTGCTCAGCGCCAGCACGGCTACGGCCGTGAACGCTGGCACCAACAGCACCAGCGGCACCTCCATCA
>NZ_NESJ01000068.1 GCF_003063645.1 Limnohabitans sp. 2KL-51 | reverse complement strand
ACCAAGTGAGCCTGGCCTACAACACGCGCGGCAACAGCGTGGCCACGATCGACATCGTCTCGGCCAGCACCGACAGCGGCGCCACCGCCAGCGACTTCATCACCAACGACCAGACCCTGACGTACGCGGGCACCATCACCGGCTGGGTGCCGGGCCTGGGCGACCGCGTCATGCTGCAGTTTTATGACAGCACTGGCGCGCAAATGGGCGCCAATGCCTTTGTGGCACCGGCAGACAGCGGCGCCTGGACGTGGGACGACACGGCCAACATCCGCGCCGCAGGCACCTACAGCATCAAGGCCACGATCGTGAGCGCCACGGGCACCACGGCCGTCAACAGCACAGCCCCCACCAGCGTGAGCGGCAACCTCACGCAAGGCGGCTACGACCAGCAAACCGTGGTCATCGACACGAGCGGGGGCACGAGCGCCGAGATCAATCTGGCCATCAGCATCATCACCGACGCGGACAACAACGCGTTCGTCAACAAGGCCGAGCTCGCCAGCAACACCACCTTCACCAGCCGCGTCACGTTTGACCCGGCGCTGGCCAAGCCGGGCATGGTCATCACCGTGAGCGACGGCACGACCACAACCCCCATCACCTTGACCGCCGCAGACGTGGCCAGCGGCTTTGTGCTGGCCAGCTTTACCAAGCCTGCAGAAGGGGCCA
>NZ_NESJ01000067.1 GCF_003063645.1 Limnohabitans sp. 2KL-51 | reverse complement strand
TCGATGTGGACGGCAACAAGTTCAGCGACGCAGCAGGCAACCTGAACAAAGACACCTACACCAACCCCGCCCCGGCAGGCCAGACCTACGAGGCCAACAACCAGGTGAGCTTTGGCTTTAACACCACCGTGGCCGACACGGCCCCGCCCAGCATCGTCGTCACGCGCAGCGCCATCGGCACGGTCAACAGCTCCGAAGTCATCAACTTCACGCTGTCCGAGGCCAGCACGAGCTTTGACATCAACGACATCGTGGTCAGCGGCGGCACCCTCTCGGGCTTTACCGGCTCGGGCAACAGCTACAGCGTGGTCTTCACGCCCAACGCCAACAGCGTGGGCACGGCCAGCGTGGGCGTGCTGGCGGGCAAGTTCAGCGATGCGGCGGGCAACCTGAACAAAGACACGTTCAACAACCCGGCCACGGGCACGGACGTGTACGAGGCCAACAACCAAGTCAGCCTGCCCTACAACACCGACAACACCCCCCCCAAAGTCGTGGTGGCGCGCACCGGCACGGGCACCGTGGGCGCTGCGGGCGAGGACATCACCTTCACGCTGAGCGAGGCCAGCAGCAACTTCACGCTGACTGACATCGCGGTGACCGGCGGCACGCTGGGCACGCTCACCCAAAGCAGCACCAACCCGCTGCTCTACACCGCCCGCTTCACCCCCGACCCCAACGGCGTGGGCACGGCCACCGTGGGCGTGCAGT
>NZ_NESJ01000066.1 GCF_003063645.1 Limnohabitans sp. 2KL-51 | reverse complement strand
CGCGCCATGTCAGCCCGGCCGTTGTCCACGATTTGTTCGATGTTCTTGTACTCGATGGTCTGGGGCGTGCCGTCAGGTCCGATGTACTCGATCACGCCCGAGCCCGGTGTGCTGCCGGGCTTGACCACGGCTTGGTCCAGGCGCGAGATGTCCAGCACGTCGGTGCCCGCACCGCCGTCCACCGTGTCGTTGCCCCCGCCCGCGATGATGGTGTCGTTGCCGTTGCCACCCTGGATGCTGTCGTTGCCGTTGCCGCCATCGAGCTTGTCATTGCCGTTGCCGCCGTCCAGGGTGTCGTTGCCCTCGCCACCGTCCAGCGTGTCGTTGCCGTTGCCGCCATCGAGCTTGTCGTTGCCGTTGCCGCCCGAGAGGCTGTCGTCGCCGTTGCCGCCGTCCAGGGTGTCGTTGCCGTTGCCGCCATCCAGCGTGTCGTTGCCATCGCCCCCGCTCAAGCTGTCGTTGCCGTTGCCGCCCGAGAGGCTGTCGTTGCCATTGCCACCGTCCAAGGTGTCGTTGCCGTCACCCCCGTCCAGCGTGTCGTTGCCGTTGCCGCCGTCGATCTTGTTGTCATCTTTGTCGCCGTCAATCTTGTCGTTGCCGTCGTTGCCGTTGGTGTTGGCTTTGTTGGGGTCGCTGGTGGTGGCGGTGTTGCCCGCCGCATCCCGTGCGCTGGCGGTGATGGTGTCGCCCACCACGGCGCTGGTGGGGGTCAGGCTCCAGG
>NZ_NESJ01000065.1 GCF_003063645.1 Limnohabitans sp. 2KL-51 | reverse complement strand
AAAAGGTGTCGGTCACGGTCAGGCCGCCCGCGTCGGTGCGGGTGACCGTGACGCTGGTGGTGCCGGTGGTGGTGGGCGTGCCGCTGAAGGTGCCAGTGGTGGCGTCAAAGCTCACGCCTGCTGGCAGTGCCGAGGTGGTGTAGGTGGCCGTCTCGCCGTTGCCTGCGCTGTCCACGTCGGCAAAGTTGCCAAGGATGCTGAAGGGCGTGAGCGCGTTGCCCGCGGTGACGGTTTTGTCAGCTTCTTGAACAACGACGGTGGGCGCGTCGTTGGCGCCCTGCACGGTGACGACCAGGTTGGCCGTCTTGGTGCCCGATGCGTCGGCCGCGGTGTAGGTGAACACGTCGGTCAGGGTGTTGGCCGTGGTGCGCAGGGCTTGCACGGTGGCGTTGCTGTTGTTGACGGTGTAGATATAGCTGCCGTCCGCACCCATGACCAAGGTGCCGTATTGGCCGACGATGGACGTGCCGCCCGTGCCGCCGGTGCTGCCGGCTGTGACCGCTGTGGCGCTGGTGTCGCTGATTTTTTGGATGCCGGTGACGGTGGGTGTGGTTCCAGAGTCATTGCTCAGCACGCCGCTGGTGCCGGCGATGGCGGGGTTGGTGCCTGCTGTGCCGTTGGCGGTGCCGCCTGCTTCCACGGCGGTGGCGGTGTCGTTGCTCAGGGCCAGGCTGGCGCTGACACGGGTGTCAAACGCAAAGCTCTGGATGTTGTTGCCGTCATTCACATAGCCCGTGGCGGGGCTGGCCACGTAGGTGTCTT
>NZ_NESJ01000064.1 GCF_003063645.1 Limnohabitans sp. 2KL-51 | reverse complement strand
GCACGGCCACCGTGGGCGTCCTCTCGGGCAAGTTCAGCGACGCGGCGCTCAACAACAACGAAGACACCTACGACAGCTCGGCTGCCGCGCCTGCGGTGTTCGAGTCCAACAACCAAGTGAGCCTGGCCTACAACACGCGCGGCAACAGCGTGGCCACGATCGACATCGTCTCGGCCAGCACCGACAGCGGCGCCACCGCCAGCGACTTCATCACCAACGACCAGACCCTGACGTACGCAGGCACCATCACCGGCTGGGTGCCGGGTCTTGGCGACCGCGTCATGCTGCAGTTCTATGACAGCACTGGCGCGCAAATTGGCGCCAACGCCTTTGTGGCACCGGCAGACAGCGGCGCCTGGACGTGGGACGACACGGCCAACACCCGCGCCGCAGGCACCTACAGCATCAAGGCCACCATCGTGAGCGCGAACGGCACCACGGCCATCAACACCGCAGCGCCCACCAGCGTGAGCGGCAACCTGACGCAAGGCGGCTATGACCAACAAACCGTGGTCATCGACACGACCGGGGGCACGACCGCCGAGATCAATCTGGCCATCAGCATCATCACCGACGCGGACAACAACGCGTTCGTCAACAAGGCCGAGCTCGCCAGCAACACCACCTTCACCAGCCGCGTCACGTTTGACCCGGCCCTGGCCAAGCCGGGCATGGTCATCACCGTGAGCGACGGCACCACCACAACCCCCATCACCTTGACCGCCGCAGACGTGGCCAGCGGCTTTGTGCTGGCCAGCTTTACCAAGCCTGCAGAAGGGGCCA
>NZ_NESJ01000063.1 GCF_003063645.1 Limnohabitans sp. 2KL-51 | reverse complement strand
CTGGCCAAGCCGGGCATGGTCATCACCGTGAGCGACGGCACGACCACAACCCCCATCACCTTGACCGCCGCAGACGTGGCCAGCGGCTTTGTGCTGGCCAGCTTTACCAAGCCTGCAGAAGGGGCCACGCAGACCGTGACGGCCAAGCTGACCGACTTGGCGGGCAACCTGGGCACGCAGACGGTGAGCGACAGCGCCACGCTGGACACCACGGCGATCACGGTGGCAGTTACCCGCACCAGCACCACCAACGCCACCTTGGGCGCCGGTGGCAGCGAGGTGATCACCTTCACGCTGAGCGAGGCCAGCAGCAACTTTGCGTGGAACAACACGACCCAAAGCGGCGACATCGTGGTCACCGGCGGCACGCTGGGCGCACTCACGCAAACCGCCAACCCGCTGGTCTACACCGCCACCTTCACGCCCGCAGCCACCAGCACCGGCACGGCCACGATTGGCGTGCTGGCGGGCAAGTTCAGCGATGCGGCGCTCAACAACAACCTGGACACGTACACCAACCCGGCCACAGCGCCCGAGGTGTACGAGGCCAACAACCAGGTCAGCGTGCTGTACGACACCTTGCCACCCGCGCAAGTGGTCAGCTTCAGCAGCATGACCAAGGACAGCGGTGTCACGACCACGTCCACCATCAACAGCAACTGGCTGACGAACGACACGTCTGCGGGCCGCTTGGTCTCGGGCTTCTTGAGCGCGCCTTTGGGTGCGGGCGAGGTGGTCAATGTGTACGTGGGCGGCACCTTGATTGGCACCGCCACGGTGGCCCCGGGTGGCACGACGTGGGAGATCACCGATCTGGCGGGCTACGCCAGCAACGCCAGCTGGGAGTACACGGCCAAAGTGGC
>NZ_NESJ01000062.1 GCF_003063645.1 Limnohabitans sp. 2KL-51 | reverse complement strand
AACATGATCACGGGTGCTGCCCAGATGGACGGCGCTATTTTGGTGTGTTCCGCTGCTGACGGCCCTATGCCTCAGACCCGCGAGCACATCTTGTTGGCCCGCCAGGTGGGCGTGCCTTACATCATCGTGTTCCTGAACAAGTGCGACATGGTCGACGACGCCGAGTTGCTTGAGCTGGTCGAGATGGAAGTGCGCGAGTTGTTGTCCAAGTACGACTTCCCAGGCGACGACACCCCGATCATCCAGGGTTCTGCCAAGCTGGCTTTGGAAGGCGACAAGGGTCCCTTGGGCGAAGAAGCCATCATGAAACTCGCTGATGCTCTAGACACCTACATCCCCCTGCCAGAGCGTGCAGTGGACGGTGCCTTCTTGATGCCCGTAGAAGACGTGTTCTCCATCTCGGGTCGCGGCACTGTGGTGACGGGCCGTATCGAGCGCGGCATCATCAAAGTCGGCGAAGAAATCGAAATCGTGGGTATCAAAGACACCGTCAAGACCACTTGCACGGGCGTTGAGATGTTCCGCAAGCTGCTGGACCAAGGTCAAGCGGGCGACAACGTCGGTATCTTGCTGCGCGGCACCAAGCGCGAAGACGTCGAGCGCGGCCAAGTGCTGTGCAAGCCAGGCTCGATCAAGCCGCACACCCACTTCACGGGCGAGATCTATGTTTTGTCCAAAGACGAAGGTGGCCGTCACACGCCTTTCTTCAACAACTACCGTCCCCAGTTCTACTTCCGTACGACGGACGTGACAGGCGCGATCGAATTGCCAGAAGGCAAAGAGATGGTGATGCCGGGTGACAACGTGTCGATCACTGTGAAGTTGATCAACCCCATTGCGATGGAAGAGGGCTTGCGCTTTGCCATCCGCGAAGGTGGCCGCACGGTTGGCGCTGGCGTCGTTGCCAAGATCATCGCTTAAT
>NZ_NESJ01000061.1 GCF_003063645.1 Limnohabitans sp. 2KL-51 | reverse complement strand
TGCGCGACCCCAGCGTCACCGTGGTGCCTGCCACCCCGGCCAGCGAGCCCACGGCTTCGTTGGCGTTGAGCGTCAAATTCGCGCCCGCCGTGCTCAAGATCACTGCGCTGGTGTCGGCCACGGCGCTGCCGCCCGACAAGGCCAGCGTGCCTGCACTCACCGTGGTGGCTCCCGTGTAATCGTTGGCACCGCTCAAAGTGAAGGTGCCGCTGCCTTGTTTGGTCAAACCGCCTGTGCCACTGACCACACCGGCATACTCTGTGCTGCTCGTATCGCCCGTGGTCAGTGTGTGGCTGCCCAAGCTCACCGTGGTGCCTGTCACCCCTACGAGCGAGCCCACGGCTTCGTTGGCACTGAGCGTCAAATTCGCGCCCGCTGTGCCCAAGATCACTGCGCTGGTATCGGCAATGGCGCTGCCGCCAGCCAACACCAAGGTGCCCGCACTCACCGTGGTGGTGCCCGTGTAGGTGTTCGCTCCAGACAGCGTCAAACTGCCCAAACCCGATTTGGTCAAGGCCAACTTGGCGCTGCCCCCGTCGGAGGCCACCCCACTGAATGTTTTGCTCAGTGACACATCCACATCAGCAGTCAGGGTCACCGTGCCACTGGCCGCTCCGGTGGTGATGCTGCCCGCGCCTTCTATGCTGCCCACGGTGTCATCAACGTCAACCCGGTAAACGCCACCCGATGCCACGTTGACCTGCGTCGTATCCGACAAGCTGCCGCTCACGGCCAAGGTGCCGCTGCTGATCGTGGTGGTGCCGCTGTAGGTGTTGGCACCACTCAGGGTCAGGGTGCCACTGCCCAGCTTGGTCAAGCTGCCACCACTGGAGGTCAAGGCAGTGGCCAAGGTGACGCTCTCACCATTGGTGTCGATGGCGTAGGCTTGACTGGCTGCCGTGCTGAAACGTGCAGAGTAGTCAGATTTGTTGCTGCTCGAGAACTGCAGCGCTCCACCTGCAAAACCAATGGTGTTGGTGTTGCCAGTGTTCAATGTCAGACCGCCCAATGCGTTGCTTGAACCCAGTGCCAAGGTGCCGGCATTCAAGGTGGTGGCACCGGA
>NZ_NESJ01000060.1 GCF_003063645.1 Limnohabitans sp. 2KL-51 | reverse complement strand
CAGTACACCGCCACCTTCACGCCGGCAGCCGGCAGCCAGGGCGTGGGCAGCGTGAACGTGGCCAGCAACGCATTCCGTGATGCGGCACTGAACGCCAATGCTGATGGTGCAGACGCCAACAACACGGTCAACTTCATCACCAACTACGGCAACAACCAAGCCGACACCACCGCGCCCACCATCGTGGTCGCACGCATGGGCAGTGGCACGCTCACCAGCGCAGAAACACTCACCTTCACACTCAGTGAAGCCAGCACCACCTTTGGCCAGACCGATGTGGATGTGGTGGGCGGCAGCCTGAGCAACTTCACGCCCGTGCCCACCAGCGGCACGGCTGGCACCGGCTACACCCAATACACGGCCACCTTCACGCCCAGTGCCAACAGCACGGGCACGGCCACCATTGGTGTCGCGGCAGGCAAGTTCAGCGACAACGCGGGCAACACCAACCAAGACGACTACCGCCTGTCTGGCGCAGAAAACACGAACAACCAAGTCAGCATCACCTACAACACCCAGGCCAACCCCAACCCGCCAGCCGACACGGCGGCGCCCACCATCGTGGTGGCGCGAGCGAGCACCAGCAGCCTGGCCAGTGGCAACACGGAGCTGATCACCTTCACCTTGAGCGAAAACGCCAGCAACTTCACACTGGCCGACATCGACGTCTCGGGCGGCACGCTCAGCGGCTTGGCGCCCGTGCCGGGCAGCGGCAGCGCGGCCACCGGTTACCACCAGTACACGGCCGTCTTCACGCCAGCGGCCAACAGCGTGGGCACGGCCACCATTGGTGTGGCTGCGGGCAAGTTCACCGACGCGGCGGGCAATGCCAACCAAGACGACTACCGCCTGTCTGGCGCAGAAAACCTGAACAACCAGGTCGTCATTGCCTACAACACCCGCATTGCCGATACCACTGCACCCACCATTGAGGTCAGCCGCGCAGGCAGCGGCACCGTCACCGCGAGCGAGACGATCTACTTCACGCTCTCCGAGGCGAGCACCACCTTTGCGCAGTCCGACATTGATGTGACAGGCGGCACGCTGTCGAACTTCACACCAGTGCCCAGCTC
>NZ_NESJ01000006.1 GCF_003063645.1 Limnohabitans sp. 2KL-51 | reverse complement strand
GCCTTCAGGGGCAGATAAGTCATGACTTGCGCAAAGACGAGTTGACCCGAGTGCATGCCTGTCCCCAGCAGATGAGATCCGCCGAGCATGCCCCAAGTCCGGAAAACGATTCAAATCGTGGACAAGGAAAAAGTCAGATTTATTTAAATAAATCATGGGGTTACGTTAAGTCTGATGGCAAACGTTGGGACACTAGTGGCAACCACCCATGATATGTCCACCATGTAACTTAGGCATCCCAGACAACAAGGGTAACTAGCCGAGGGCGGATTTCAATCCTCGCAATCGATTTAAAGACAAGGAATTAATGGATCTACGGGATATGCCTGTTGATGAATACGTAAAGCGTCAACTGACGATCCGGCGTCCCGAGTGCTTTTGCGCCCCTCAAGACGAAGTCGACTGGCAGGCGTGGCTCATGTCATCAAGCGTGACTTGCGCAGTCAGGTGTTTATTCGTTGAATTTTATTGATCTATAACCCAGGAGATTCCTATGCCCACTAAAAGCCCGCTCAAATACAACGCTGAAAACCCCCAACTTTTGGAGGCATGTCTTTATTTACAAGAATGGTTCAGTTCGCACAGCAAGACTGGTCAATTGGGATTTAATCAAATTAAAACAGCAGCCAGACATACAGTTGCACTGCTTGGGCACGAGTGGGTCTTACAAATGGAACGTGAGCGCGACGAAGCAGTCAGGATCTCAATGGTGTTCCATGAACTCAAACGAATAGTTAAGCGATCACTTGTCTCATGGCATAAAGACCCGGCAAGGGTTTGGCGAGATTTTGAAAATTACGCACTCAAAATTGCAACAATGAGAGAAGCCAAACAATTATTGAAGATATACCGTTTAAGGTCCTGAATTTTTGGAAGAATCAAGCTATGAAAAGAGTCACCGAGGTTCAGAAAATTGAATGCACTTTTGAGTTTTTTTGCCCCCAAAAATGGGAGGATCTCGAGCCTATTCGTGAGGGCGTTAGATACTGCGAAACCTGCTTCAGCGATGTATTTTTGTGTTCCACGCAATACGAAGTGGACAAGGCCAGAGCGCTGCGTCAATGCATAGCGATTGAGCAAGTGACCCAATTGATCTTTATGGGCGTACCGTCCCGTTCAAGCTACGACGATGCCAAGATGGAAACACTGCCTGAATCCGTAATTGACTCTTTGATCAAAGAGGCGGATCAGTTGTATGCATCCAGAAAAAAGTCATGGCCTTAGCCCTTGCAATGACGCAAAAGCGTTTTCTCAATTTCTTTGAGCAATTACCTTAAGTGGCCCCCGAATTTGGGACAAATGTTTAAGTGGAACACCCTATAAAGAAACGAGTTACCGATGACTGAGTCAAAAAAAGAAGATTTCATCCGCCAGAGTTCAAGGCCAAGGTGGGGCTGAAGGTGCTCGGTGGGATGAAGACCATCAACCTAATAGCCCAAGAGCACGGCGCCCATCCAATTCAGATCGGCCAATTGAAGTAGAGATCCAAGCTCAGGCCAAATGTCTTTTTGAGGGCAAGCGTAGGCCACAACCGGTATCTGCCGAGAGTACGCCGGACCGGCTCTAAGGTGAAATCGGGCGCTTGAATAAACGCATCAGGCGGCGTCAGGAGCTTGAACTTGGCCGAGACATCCACCCCGAGACTATGTTTTCATGCCCGAAACGGTATCACGCGACATAGTAACGAAACTGCTGGCAAGGCAATATGAAAATTTCATCAACAACTTTTCAAATCTGCTTTTTCCTTGGATAAAACGGCTCACCGATTCACACGCATCACGCATGTGCGTAATACGAATACGATCTTCAGGCAGCATATTGCGGTACCGCCGAAGCGAGCACTTGGCTCCTGAAATAACGTGACAAATCACCTGCCGTTCGCAAATCGACCTTCTTGCCAATCAGATCGGATATTTCCGCTTCCATCCGGGTCAGCTCAAAGAGATTGGGAATGTGATTTGGCTCGAATTCGACCAGCAAATCCACATCACTATCCAGACGTGCAGTGCCTTTCAGCTGAGAGCCGAACAACGACAGTTTGCAGATGTGGTGGACTTGGCAAAATGTTGCCAGAGTGGTCTCGTCAAGCCCCAGTGATGAGTGCATTACAACCTTCTTTGTCTTTAAAGCTGAGTACATATTACGGCAATAATTGACCATGGCTCAAATTCACCCCAGCTTCCCACTTCACGCCCCTGCCTCCTTGGGCGGTTACCGCGAACGTGACATCCTCAAGATGTTGGAACAAGGCCTTGACGATCGTTTTGATGTGTTTCACAACGTGCCCTGGTCGGGCATGCAAGGCGATCAGCAAAGCTTTGGTGAATACGACTTTGTCATCGTCTCGCCTGGCGGGCAACTTCTGATTTTGGAAATCAAGTCCGGTGACGTGATCGAGAGCGACGTTGGCCTGACTAAGCAATATGGGCGCCAAGGCCCCAAGGACATTGGTCACCAAATGCGGCGAATGCATTCGAGTTTGCTGCAACGCATCGACAACGGTGATTTGCCCCAAGTCCATGTAGGCGCCATGTTGGTTTTGCCAGATTACAACTCGCAAGGCGCGAGCGTGGGCTACCCGCCAGAGCGCATGGTCGATGCCAGCCAGATCGACCAACTTTGCCAGCGCATCAGCGCCAGCTTTCCTGTACACGCCCTGCCAGAAGACCAACGCCAGCGAGTGCTGGACTTTTTGGCCAACCGTTTTGAGGTGCGGCCTGATGTGGCCACTCATATTGGCCAAGTGCAGCAAGCCACCACCCAGCTGGCCAGCGGCTTGGCCACTTGGGTGCCTCGAATTACCCACGCTGAGCAGCTTTATCAAATCGAAGCTACTGCAGGCTCTGGCAAAACACAGCTGGCCCTTGCCCTGCTTTCACAAGCAGCAGCACAAGGCCGCAATGCCCGCTATGTGTGTTTTAACCGCCCCTTGGCCGATCACCTGGCCCGCTTAGCTCCGGCCCGCTGCGAAGTCACAACCTTCCACCAACTTTGCCGTGACCACGCCGAAAAAGAAGGGCAAACTCTGGACTTTTCTGAACCACAGGTGTTTGAGCGCATCACCCAAAAATACCTGGGAGATGCCCTCGCCCTGCCCGCCCGCCTGGACCTGCTCATCCTGGACGAATCACAAGACCTCAATCCTGCTTGGGTCGATGCCCTCACACAAGCCTTGCTGCCAGAGGGTCAGTTGTACGTGATGGGCGACAGCCAGCAACAACTCTACGATCGCGAACCCTTTTCATTGAGCAGCGCTGTGCAAGTGCGCTGCATGGACAACTTTCGAAGCCCTCAGCGCGTGGTGCGCATGATCAACAAACTGGGCCTGACACCGGAGCCCGTGCTGGCCCGCAGTGCGCACGCTGGCGAAGTGCCGCATTTTCATATTTGGGAAGCTGGGCAAAGCAGCGCGCAGGGCAAACTGAACGAATGCCTGACCAAGTTATGGCAAAGCGGCTACACCCCGGAACAAGTCGCCGTCATCAGCTATCGGGGTGTGCAGCAGTCTGAAGCGCTGCGCCAAGACCGCCTGGGCGGCCAAGCCACCCGGCGCTTCACAGGGCAATATGACAGCGCAGGAAACGCGCAGTGGAGCGAAGGCCCACTGCTGGCTGAAAGCCTTTACCGCTTCAAAGGCCAAAGCGCTCCGGCCGTGGTCCTGTGCGAAGTCGACTTTGAAACACTGACCGAGCGCGACAAACGCAAACTCTTTGTTGGCCTCACTCGCGCGCAAATGCGGGTGGATGTGGTGCTCAGCGAGCGGGCGGCTCGGGCCCTTTTTGACCTGCTTTGAACGAATAAAACGATCAACCGTTCTTTTTCAGCATTCACCAACGACACACCTAAGAGTAATCTGTTGGGGTCATTGCAACCTTTATTGCGGTAGGTACAATAACCACCATGAACAGCAAAATGCTCATCAAGATGCTCGAAAGTGCCGGTTGGACTGAGCGAGGTTGCAAGGGTAGTCATCACATTTACACGCACCCGAACAAGCCTGGGCACATCAGCGTCCCTCACCCCAAGTCAGATCTGGGCAAGGGAATAACGCACAAATTGCTGAAACAAGCGGGTCTGAAATAAAAGGATATTGACCATGAAATTCATCATTGCCATTGAACCGGGTGACGCAGACCACAGCTTTGGCGTGGTGGTGCCTGACTTGCCTGGGTGCTTTAGCGCGGGAGATTCGCTGGATGAGGCGATGGCCAATGCCCATGAAGCGATTGATTTGTGGTGTGAAACAGTCATTGAGGATGGTCAGGATATTCCACCAGCCAAGTCAATCAGCTTGCACCAACAAGACCCCGAGTTTGCAGGCTGGGTGTGGGCTGTTGTGGATGTGCCGGTTGAGAAATACCTGGGCCCAGCGGAGAAGATCAACATCACGGTGCCGCAGATC
The DNA here is from genome assembly GCF_003063645.1 of Limnohabitans sp. 2KL-51. Lineage (GTDB taxonomy): Bacteria > Pseudomonadota > Gammaproteobacteria > Burkholderiales > Burkholderiaceae_C > Limnohabitans_A. Next base: position 237,272 of record NZ_NESJ01000006.1, on the reverse strand, counting down.
ATGTTGGCCCGCATTGACGAATACGCCAAGCGCCACCGCCAAAGTCGCAGCGGTTTTTTGGTTGATGCAGCCAGGGCTGCCATGGCCGCACAGCCTTGAGAGGTTTTCGTTCTTGAATGATGCGTGACGGCTCGCAAATTGCACTCGCCATCTCTCATGTCTTGACCTTATCGGTCCTCAACAAAGCGTTGTTGAGATAGCTTTGTCACCTTCGGTCATGGCGCGCAAATGTCTCGCTCAGTCGAAAATGCTTTTAGTGGCCCTGTGGCAGCCCGAACCAAGGTCTGCTATTGAATATTTCTGGTGTCTCACGCCATGAGACAGCCCCACGCCAACACTGAAGGCCTCACTCATTCAGGAGGTCTTCATGTCAGTTCCCGTTTTTTACTCATCGCAAATGGTTGCCAACTCGGGCAGCTACTCTCCCAGCGCAAGCAAGCCAGAACAAGTCATTCAATCTTGGCAACTGCTGGGCATCCCCATGCAGGTCACTGTCCCTCGGCCCGTTTCCCGCGATCAACTGGTGCGGGCGCACCTTGCCAGTTATGTCGATGGTGTGCTGGACTGCCGCCTGGCCAACGGGTTTGGCAACCGGTCTGCGCAAGTTGCAGCGTCTTTGCCCTACACCTGCGGCGCCATGCTCGACGCTTGCTGGGCTGCATTGGAAAATGGCATCGGCGCTGTCGCACCCTGCTCTGGCTTTCACCATGCAGGGTACGGATTTGGCGGTGGCTTTTGCACCTTCAACAGCTTGATGGTGGCAGCACAGGATGTGTTGACAAAAAATGCCGCACGCAAAATCGGCATCCTCGACCTGGACATGCACTGGGGAAACGGCACCCAAGACATCATCGACAAACTGGGCCTGGTCAGCCAAGTGCCCCATTACAGCCAACACCACCGGGCAGAAGAGGCAGAGCGGTTTCTCAGCGGTTTGGCCCAACAGATCACGCAGCAGTTTGGCGATTGCGACTTGCTGATTTACCAAGCAGGAGCCGTGGAGCGAAGGCCCACTGCTGGCTGAAAGCCTTTACCGCTTCAAAGGCCAAAGCGCTCCGGCCGTGGTGCTGTGCGAAGTCGATTTTGAAACACTGACCGAGCGCGACAAACGCAAACTCTTCGTCGGCCTTACTCGCGCGCAAATGCGGGTGGATGTTGTGCTAAGCGAGCGGGCAGCGCTGGCCTTGTCAGCCCTGCTTTGAACGCAGTCTTCCTGCCAAGTAGCTGGAGACAAGCACCGAGGAATAAATCATGAGGACTATCGAGCACGAAAAAGCCTCTAATCTCGTCTGTTTTTGCACTTATCGCTCTGAGCATTTGATGTTGAACAGTGAAATGAAGTTTGATCGACCTAAGAATTGGCTCAAGTGTCCATCAGAGAACGACTTAGCTTTTCCAATGCCTGAAGCACTTGCAAGTTGATGCCAGTAGATCTCGGACATGTGATCAAACGCTTCTCGAATGGTCGGAAGTTCCAGACCCTGTCATCTAATGCGATCCAGTGAACCCAAGGATCGCGGTTTTCTCTCATCCACTCTTCGCATTCACGTTGCCGGGCATAAAGCTCTTCATGTACCAGTCCTGTACAGCCCACCAACCTGCATGCAAGGCCAGGAGGAACCAGGTTTTGAAGCTCTTGCAAGTTGTGACCATGGCGCCAAGTAGAGGAAACAACAACTTCTACATCAGGCCTGCTTTCCAACCAATTAACGAGCAAATCCGTTCGGCACCAAAGTGGGTTCGAACTGTTGGGAGGGTCAGGATGCAGAACCCCATCAAAATCAAGAAATAGAACCATGAGTGTTGACGTCAATTTTGATTGATCAAGGGTACCGATTTCAGTTTGACCCATACGCGCCCAACGAACGGTCTGGTCATATCACTACCGGCGCTACCCCCTTAATCTGTTCACGTTGTGGTCGTTGGGAAAAGTGTTATTCAAAGAAGTTAGTCCCGACTTGGCGGATTCTTTCACAGTACCTCACCCGCTTTTTCATGCACCTGACCTCTTAAAACACCACGCCGCAATCGTAGTGCACCTGCTTGGTTTCGCTTTCCAGCTTTAGCTCGTGAGGCCCTTGGCGGTTCATTGCCCAAGTCTGACGGTAAAAACCACCCCATTGGCTAAAGCGCGTCAGACTGACACGCGCGATGAGGGGATCGCTCAGGTCGATGGTGGGTGACACTTCCAGCGCCATCGCGGCTCGGGCGGTATCGGCGCTCATGGTTTGCATCAAAGGCTGTTTTGAGCTCAGGCGGATCACCAAGTCTTGCAGCTCTTGTGAATGGCAAAGCAGCGACACCGATTTGTAGCCCGCATGCCATCGCAGCATGGCGTGCCCAGCTTTCAGGCGGTACAGCACCAGTTGCAAATACCCCTGCGCGCTCCCGTCGGTTTGGACAGGCTCGGTGATGGCTTGTTGCATGTCTTGACCATGCATCCAGCCCGGCTCTTGAAACAGCTGCTCGCATTGGGTGTGGGGCGCGGCATGGGCGTCTCGCCAATACAAAAATGGCCAGCCATTTCTATTGCCCACATACAGCCAATCCAGCACACGCCTTGCAGGCGGCTGGAGTTGGGGCAGCAGCGCAAAGTAATGCATGGGGTCAAAGTCCACCTGTTGGCGATGCAATGGCTGCGCAAACAAGTCGTTACTCTGCTTTGTCAACTCGCTGTGCCATTGGTCCAGGGCATTGAGCAAGGTGTGAGCTGGGGTGTTGAAGTTTTTTGGGTTCACGGCCGTATTCGATGATGTGTGACGAATCGCATCATGCTTGCCTCATGGCTCATGCCGTGAGCTTGGTAAAAGCCGCCTCGTTTAACGGAGTCACTCGGCTAATAAGCTTCACGCCAAATCTGCTGTCGCGTTTTGCGTATTAATCGGTCAAGCATGGCTTGTCATGTCGCTTTTTCGATCTGCAAATCAACAAACTGTCGCAAATTCGCTTTGCACAGCGATGACTTTTGCTGACGCTGAAGACTTGGTGAACTTGTAAGTCATCCTTACAAGTTGGGATCTCGGTCAGCTTCGAACCGTGTTGCGCGACAAACCCCTGTGCTTGGCTACCCGTGCAACGACACCTTGTCGCCCATGGCTAGCCATATGAACTTGCGCAGTCGCTCAAACCGCCCCAGACGAATCATGTCTCTGGGTGAAATGTCCCCCAGCAAAGGGTTTCGAGTCTTGAACCAAGTGCCGGTCTTGTCCACATCCCCCCAAAAAAACCTGGCCATCAAGTTGATGGTGTTGGCAATTTCTTGGAGCCTTTCTCGAACGGGCACTGGCTTGGCATCGTCAAATCGCACCGACTTGGGCGACACATCGGCAATGTGCGAAACATCTTCCTTTTTAAGGCTCAAGAACGATTGCACCGACTTGGCATTGAACGAAGAGCCCAGGCCAAACCCCATCAGGTCTGGAGGGGCTGTGTCAAAAAGGCCAACTCCCTTAGACGTCATCGATTCACTTCCAGACATACTTTCTACTCAACCTATATTTCACTTGCATGCACTCGCACTTTATTCTGCAAAGTCAAACAACAGCCATTGTTGCAACAGATGGTCAGGTGCGGATCCATCGTCAATCAGGATGTAGCTGTCAGCAAGCCACATGGTTATCAATCCCCACGGCCAGGCTGGGAGCGCTCAGCGCGGACCTCGCGCTGCCAGGCACCAGCATCATCAATGTGGGCAAATGTTCCTGCCTGAGCTACAGCAGCCAAAGCCTGGCGCAAATTTTGTTGACGCTGCACTCGGTTGGCGGGCGGCTGTGGCATCACCACGTCGTGATAAATGAGAAAAATCATGCGTGCATCACGGCCATAAAGGGCTTTGAAATTGGCTGGCAGCGCAATGTCGCCTTGGGTAGAAATTGTTGTGGCGAGCTCGATCGCTTGCATATCAATACTCCTTTGATAGCAACATTACTCCCATGATAGAAGGCACGGAAAGGGAGCTCGGTTTGCATTTGATCCGCTGACTGGGCCCTCGACTGGGCCCCAGGGCCCAGTGGCAGCGCCTCATCGAATCAGCAACGAGATATGCCCAAGCCCCAACGGGCTTGAAGCTTCGTCGCCAGTTCAACGTTGTCAAATTGCTGGGCACTGCGTATCGACACCAGCATATCCACCAGTTCAAATTGAGGATTCTTGAAATCGGTCGTCGTCTTTTGCAAACTTTTGGACAGGCCTTCAGCATCCAAAAGCGCCACCAAATCCAGCACATCCCCAGGATGCAAAGGATGAATATCAAATTGCAGCAAAACTTCGCTCGGAAAATCTTTGAGGTTGTCTGTGGCCAGCACCACGCTGGTTCCTGATGACTTGGCCCAATCGGCAGCTGCAAGCGCAACATGCACATCATCCGGATCCGGCAACTGGAACAGAGATGCAAATGTTGATTTCTTTCGCAGCGCATCCAAGCGCTTGCCATCGTCTTGCCAGCCCGGTGGCAAATACTGAGGCACCAAGTGCTTTTTGATCGGATCCAAGCGCCTTTGAGCCCAAATCAAATCATCAAAATCAAGATCACGGTGATTCGTTTCAGCTCGCAATCGCGCTCGGTGTTTTACGTATTCCGTCTCAATTTGCGGCGTCCACCGCAGGTCAATCAGTTTGGCCCTGGCCAAATCGAACAGCACATTCGACACCACATCCTTAACCATGATGTTGGCATCCGCCAAGACCAGCAATGCCGACATCAAGCAGCCAAACCCAGCTTTTTGGCCAAAGCACCCGCCCGCAGTTTAGACTGCTTGCGCGCTTTGCGCGAGGTGGCGGACACATTGTCCAGCGCCCTCAAATCGACCGCCTTGCGCGCTTGCGCCAAGGTCTTTGGCGCGATGGCAGAGGCCTTTGCGACCAGCGCTTCAAATTCACTGGCCAGTACTTTGCGGTGGCCGCCCGCCGTGCGATGCACTTTGCCTGCGTAAGTGCCCGAATCGAGCAACGCCGCAACAAAGGGCCTTGAAAAGCCACACCGGTTGGCCGCCTCTTGGGTGCTGATCCAGTCATTTTCTGGCTGAGCCAGCGCTTTACCCCGGACTTGGCTTGCAGACACATCGGCCAACTTGGCAACACGACGAGCCAGAGAATCGGCCATGGCATCCAAGTCCACAGCTGGCATCACAGCCCCATGCGCTTTCAGTTCCATGGGCAGCGCCAAGCGCAAAGCGGATGCGCACCGCGCTTGAAACGACATACTCGCATCACCCCCCAAACGCTTTTTTTTGGGACGCGACAAAAGCACAGGTTTGACGGGTTTGGCAGGCTTTTCAGCGTGCAATCGGGTGTCCATAGTTAGACTTCTCATGATTGAAGAACACTTTAAAAACGAAAAAAACGAAACCAATTATGCTGCATCCAAGTCATTTTGCAAAATAGGCACCCATTGATCGAGGTCAGGTTATCCATGTTCAACCGACTTTGAATTTTTCTGGTGTCTCACGCCATGAGACAGCCCCACGCCAACACTGAAGGCCTCACTCATTCAGGAGGTCGTCATGTCAGTTCCCGTTTTTTACTCATCGCAAATGGTTGCCAACTCGGGCAGCTACTCTCCCAGCGCAAGCAAGCCCGAACAAGTCATTCAATCTTGGCAACTGCTGGGCATCCCCATGCAGGTCACTGTCCCTCGGCCCGTTTCCCGCGATCAACTGGTGCGGGCGCACCTTGCCAGTTATGTCGATGGTGTGCTGGACTGCCGCCTGGCCAACGGGTTTGGCAACCGGTCTGCGCAAGTGGCCGCGTCTTTGCCCTACACCTGCGGCGCCATGCTCGACGCTTGCTGGGCTGCATTGGAAAATGGCATCGGCGCTGTTGCACCATGCTCCGGCTTTCACCATGCAGGGTACGGATTTGGCGGTGGCTTTTGCACCTTCAACGGCTTGATGGTGGCAGCACAGGATGTGTTGACAAAAAATGCCGCACACAAAATCGGCATTCTCGATCTGGACATGCACTGGGGCAACGGCACCCAAGACATCATCGACAAACTGGGCCTGGTAAGCCAAGTGCCCCATTACAGCCAACACCACCGGGCAGAAGAGGCAGAGCGGTTCCTCAGCGGTTTAGCCCAACAGATCACGCAACAGTTTGGCGATTGCGACTTGCTGATTTACCAAGCGGGAGCCGACAGCCACATCCACGACCCCTTGGGCGGCTACCTGTGCACAGCGCAAATGCACCGGCGTGATCCACTGCTCTGACTCGTGGAATCCATGCTTTGTTGACGCCGATGACTATTTCATCAGTTTGCCAATATCAGTTTGACAATTACGCGCCCAATGAACGGTCTGTTTTCCGCACGATCGACACAGCCTCTCAATCTGGTCACAGCATGTTCGGCAAGAACATTGGCTCACTCCCCCCCGAGGAATGCGCGGCTCATCCTAGTATCAAAGAAGTCGGCGCCTCGCGGGGGGGAGCGATTCAACACCAATTGGAAAAAAGAGAAGATCGCCATCCCCGTCTGGTACCGACAATGGGGGTATGTAGGGCGATAAATAAAAGAACGTCATTTCCTGGGTTCGACGATAAAAGGTTGTTTCAAGATGTTACTGAAAGGAATGAGGGTCGCATCCGTCCATGCCGAGCATGGGTTTGAATTGTCCGCGCGAAGGGTTGCACAGCAACACCCCAGCCGCGGATGCGGATGCGTTTAGAGCAAAGCCAACTAACGAAAAATGTTTGCTGGGCAACTGCTTTTGTCGAAATCACACTCGATTGAGAGTGAGTTTCCTTGTTTGATTTCAAAGCCCCCACTAGAGGGCTTTGTTTTTTTCAGGAATCTGCCATCAATGCGGCCCCACCTTTGGAAGTCTGGCAATGTACTCCGTCATATCAGACAACTTCCAGACGCGAATCTTCCCCAACTTGCCCCCGGGAGGGAAGCCGGAAAGATTATTTACCGCGTGGTGAACCGCCTGTGCTGAAGGCAGACTTGTGAGGAGGCAAACTTCTTTGGCGCGCAGAAGTCGATCAGGGTGCAAAGCAAGCGGGTCGCTGTTGCGTTTCCAGTCCTCAAGAACAGCAGTGAGTTTTTCGAGTGACATATCAACACCTTCAGAAAACTGCGCATTGCTGCGCAGAGCCTAGCCTTTGAAAAGGCAGGCACGGTTATTCCAATTCGTGTTGATCGCTCCGAAGATCGAATTTCGGTTTACGGTCGACCGATGCCGCAACACTCTGCGCATCACAACATCTGCTGACGGCCCCAATTTACATCAAAAAACTATTAAATTAAACACTAGTACCTATATTTTTAAATTTTTATATGTAAAAAATTGTTTAAATTGGTTTTTTATTTTTGTTGTTAACCCGTGGATTACCCTTCTATTCCAGGAGCTTCCGATACTCGACCGTAGCCTTCTGCCGAATCGATCCGACATCTGGGTCGACGCCCTAATTGCCGTCCACTTCGACGGGTTACTTCTGAACCAAATGCGAATAGTCTTGGCCAGTGCGAAGGCAGTCAAGCATGTCGCTCCAAGCTTGCATCATGGCCCGGCGGTCGTCCAAACGTGAGACCCTTCTATATGCGCCCCTCAACTGGTCAGCCAAGCGGTGGTGAAGTGTGATCTCCAATAATGCTTGGTCAAGCTTTAGGACTTCTTCGCCTAAGGTCCGGAACACTGCTCGTGAACCGTGCATGCTTTGGCGCTCACCCCACCCCAAACTTATGATGGCAGTTCGTGCACCGTTGTCGCTGATTGGCCTGCCACGCTTTGATGACGGGAATACAGAAGGGTCTGACACAAACCTTGGTAATGTCTTGAGGATTTCGGCCGCCTGTCGAGACAAAGGAATGATGTGGGCATCGCCAGCCGCTTTGTTAGCAACTGTCCGCTTCAGGCGAGATGATGGGATCGTGAACTCCATGGCCTCCAAGTTGAAGTCATCCCAAGTTGCCAGACGCAACTCAGACGGTCGGCACGGTATCATGAACTGAAGCTCTATCAAGGCGCGTATGACTGGACTGCCGTGGTAGTGCTTCACTGCTCGCAGGAACTCGCCGAGTTCTGCAGGGTCTGTAATCGCTGGGAAATGTTCTTCTGCCTTCGGAGCCCCAAGGCGCGTAATCAGGCCTGCTGTGCTGCAATTTATTTCATGCCCTTCTGTACCCGCCCACTTAAAAATCGTCTCAATCATTCGAATGCAGCGTTTACCAGTTTCACGTACTCCACGGGCGCTGATAGCATCGACCACACCAGAAAGGTCCACCGTCTTGATTGCGCTTATGTGCGTTGTACCGATCCGCGGTATTACGTCCCTCTCAAGCATGCGCTCGTATCTATCAGCATGCACCGGCCCCCATCCAGGTTTAGATTTATTCAGCCACTTCCGTGCAATGGTCTGAAACATCTCACGCTCTGTGATGTGTGCTTTGATGATGCTTGGCTTGGCCGTACTTCCAACCGGGTACTGATTCGATGCCAAACCACCTAGAAAGCGGTAACACTGAGTCCGCGCCTCTGCCAATGACATCTGAGGGTAAACGCCAATGCTTGTCCTCGACTGTTTCCCGTTCTTTTGAAAACGGACGTACCATCGAGCTCTGGTTCGGCTAATTTCAATGAATAAGCCTGCGGTGTCGACAAGCCTGATGTAGGCTTTGTTGGGTGGGCAGGATGCTTTTGCTAGTTGGGCGGCTGTAAGCATGCGGAGCGAAATTCAGTTTTGGTGGCGGAAATTTCACATTCTGCCCGAATTCCGCCCAGCACAATGCCAATGTGCCCTGAAAAGAAAAGGACTGCAAATCAAGGACTTACAGCTCTTTCGGTATAAAAATCAGGACTAATAGCCTTATTTTGTATTCACTAGTCATCAAGTGAATTCTTAATTGGTGGAGCTGGGGGGATTTGAACCCCCGTCCATAAGTCTTTTTCGTACAGTTCTACATGTGTAGTCGTCTGATTTGAGTCTCGCCAAGTGAACCGCGCAGCGACACGCTGAACACCCAGCCAGTACCCTTTTTTCTCACACCACCCCAAGGTACCCGAGGTGATGCCAGCCCATATGTTTTACCTTGCAGCTAGGACTTTGAGGGATTTAACCCCCTCATCACCCTAACCCAGCCTATCGGCCAACTGTTGCAAGGCTCACCGGATTAAGCGGCGAGTGCGAAACGTTCGTCGTTTGCAGTTAGTTTTTTTTCCGAAGATTAACGAGGATCAGAACCTCGACATGCCCTGCCACGCGTCCGAACCCATGTCGAAACCAGTGCAGCCCCTGAGGGTGTTATTTTAGGCGCTTTGCAGGAATTGCAAGAGCTCTGTCGGAGAATCAATGTGCAAATGGGCATTCCAGCGCGAAATATCGGTCTGTTGCCCCAAATAACCGTAAGTGGCGGCCACGGTGCCCATGCCGGCGGCCAAGCCTGCAACGATGTCGCGTTCGTCGTCGCCCACATAGACGCAACGTGCCGGATCAACCGACAGGCGCCGCGCCGCCTCGAACAAAGGCGCGGGGTGCGGTTTGGCGTGCGGCGTGGTGTTGCCGCTGACGATGGTCCCAGCCGTGGCGAACAATGGCATGGCCGCGGTGAGCGGGTCGGTGAAGCGGCTGGATTTATTGGTGACCACGCCCCAGGGCAGCCCCAAAGCCACCAGGCGTTCGACCATGTCCACCACGCCATCAAAGATGCGGGTGCGCTCGGTCATGCAGTTTTCGTAGTTGACGAAAAACTCTTCCTTCATGGCTTCAAAGTCAGGGTGCTCGGGGGTCATGCCAAAGGCGATGCCCAGCATGCCCCGCGCTCCGGCACCGGCCATATGGCGGTAATGCTCCAGAGGCAAAGAGGACATGCCACGGTCAACCCGCATTTTGTCCGCCGCTGCACCCAAATCCGGGGCGCTGTCGATCAAGGTGCCGTCCAGGTCAAACAAGACGGCTTGTGCGTGGTGGAACATGGTCAGGCTTTCCGGCAGGCGAGCAAATAGTTCACGCTGGTGTCCTGGCTGAGCCAATAGCGTTTGGTGAAGGGGTTGTATTCCATGCCCTTGAAGCCTTGAGCGTCCAGCCCCGCTTCACGCGCCCAAGAGGTGAGTTCGCTGGGCTTGATGAGGCGGGCAAACTCGTGCGTGCCTTTGGGCAAGAGTTTGAGAATGTATTCGGCCCCGACGATGGCAAAAAGGAAGGATTTAGGGTTTCGGTTAAGCGTGGAGAAGAAGACCCAGCCACCGGGCTTGACCAGTTGTGCGCAGGCTTTGACGACAGCCGAGGGGTCTGGAACATGTTCCAGCATTTCCATGCAAGTGACCACATCGAACTGAGCGGGCTGTTCTGCGGCCAGCGCCTCGGCGCTGACTTCGCGGTATTGAACGCCTTGGGTCCCAGCCTCCAGTGCGTGCAGTTGGGCCACTTTGAGAGATTTGGTGGCCAAGTCGATGCCCAGCACCTGGGCACCTTTGTGCGCCATGGCGTCGGCCAAGATGCCGCCGCCGCAACCGACATCGACCACGCTCAAGCCCGTCAGGGGAACCAAACCATGAATCCACTCCAGCCGCAAAGGGTTGATCTGGTGGAGAGGACGGAATTCGCTTTCAGGGTCCCACCAGCGGTGGGCCAGATCTGAAAATTTGGCCAGTTCGGCCGGGTCGACGTTTGAAGTGCTTGTAGTCATGGGAGCTGATTGTCGGTCAACAGCCTGAAAGGCAAGAACGACAGACGAAAAAAAGCCCCATTGCTGGGGCTTTTTGACATGATCCGGTAAGGGATTACTTGTTGGGACGTGTGCCCACCACTTCGATTTCCACGCGGCGGTTCTTGGAACGGCCGGCAGAAGTCTTGTTATCAGCCACGGGCTGCTTCTCGCCTTTGCCTTCGGTGTAAACGCGGTTCTTTTCGATGCCCTTGGTGACCAGATAAGCCTTGACAGCGTCAGCGCGCTTGACGGACAGCTTCTGGTTGTAAGCATCAGAACCCACGGAGTCGGTGTGACCCACGGCAATGATGACTTCCAGGTTGATGCCCTTGACTTTGCCAACCAGGTCGTCCAGCTTGGCTTTGCCTTCGGCCTTCAGGACCGACTTGTCGAAATCAAAGAACGCGTCAGCGGCGTAAGTGACTTTGGTGGCAGCAGCTGGTGGAGGCGCTGCTGGACGGGGTGCAGCAGCGGCAGGTGCGGGGGCTGCTGCTGGAGCGGCAGGGCGAGCTGCTGGAGCTGCTGGAGCTGCTGGAGCGGCAGGACGAGCTGCTGGGGCTGGGGCTGCAGCTGGAGCAGCAGCGGCTGGCTTGGCCACAATGGCACCGTCGCAACCGGCAGCGGCCGTAGCAGGTGTCCAGTTGGCATCGCGCCAGCACAGTTCGTTGGTGCCGTTTTTCCAGACCAGGTCGCCTGTGCCGTTGCGCCAGTTGTCGATGGTTTGAGCACCAGCAGCCGATGCGAGCGCTGCTGAGGCCAACAGAATCGCCAATTTGTTCAATTTTTTCATGGTCTTCCTCTTGAGGGATAAAGCCGCAGACAGGCTGCGAAAAAAAGACGCTGCAGATGACCGTCACCTGCTGCGTTGCGTTTTATTGTGCCATAGACAGCGGCAGGCTCAGTTAAATGCCTCACCAACAGCCAAAGGTGAACACATTTGCATGCCAAATGTTGCATGGACGCGACAGCCGCTTGCAACTAAAATGAGTGGTTTTCACCGCGCCACTTTTGCCTCTCTCACATATGACCCAGTTCGCCAAAGAAACACTGCCCATCAGTCTGGAAGAGGAAATGCGGCGCAGCTACCTCGATTACGCCATGAGCGTGATCGTCGGGCGTGCCCTGCCCGATGCCCGGGACGGCCTGAAACCCGTTCACCGTCGCGTGTTGTTTGCGATGCACGAGCTGAACAACGACTGGAACCGCCCTTATAAAAAATCGGCCCGTATCGTGGGTGACGTGATCGGTAAATACCACCCCCACGGCGACCAGTCGGTATACGACACCATCGTGCGGATGGCGCAAGACTTTTCCATGCGCCATATGCTGGTCGATGGCCAAGGTAACTTCGGCTCGGTCGATGGCGACAACGCCGCAGCGATGCGGTACACCGAAATCCGTCTGGCCAAAATCGCCCACGAGATGCTGGGCGACATAGACAAGGACACCGTCGACTTTGGCCCCAATTACGACGGCTCCGAAAAAGAACCCCTGGTTCTGCCCTCGCGCCTGCCCAATTTGCTGATCAACGGCTCGGGCGGTATTGCCGTGGGCATGGCCACCAACATCCCGCCTCACAACCTGAACGAAGTGGTGGATGCGTGCCTGCACCTGCTGCGCAACCCGGAAGCGTCGATTGACGAATTGATGGAAATCGTGCCTGCGCCAGACTTCCCGACAGGCGCCATCATTTATGGCATGACGGGTGTCAAGGACGGTTACCGCACCGGCCGTGGCCGCGTGGTCATGCGCGCCAAGTGCCACTTTGAAGACATCGACAAGGGCCAGCGTCAATGCATTGTGGTCGACGAGCTGCCTTACCAAGTCAACAAAAAGACTTTGCAAGAGCGCATGGCCGAGTTGGTGCACGAGAAGAAAATCGAAGACATCAGCCACATTCAGGACGAATCCGACAAATCGGGCATGCGTTTGGTGATCGAGCTCAAGCGCGGCGCGGTTCCCGAAGTGGTGCTGAACAACCTGTACAAGCAAACGCAGCTGCAAGACACCTTTGGCATGAACATGGTGGCCCTGATCGACGGGCAACCCAAGCTGTGCAACCTGAAAGACCTGATCCAGGTCTTCTTGCAGCACCGCCGCGAAGTGGTCACACGCCGAACGGTGTTTGAGCTGCGCAAAGCACGTGACCGTGGTCATGTTCTGGAAGGCCTGGCCGTGGCTTTGGCCAACATCGACGATTTCATTGCCATCATCCGTGGCGCACCCACGCCTCCTGTGGCCAAGGTTGAACTGATGAACCGCGGCTGGGACAGCCAGATGGTACGCACCATGCTGACCCGCGCCAGAGACGATGGCTCGGTGGTGAACGCCGACGACTACCGCCCCGAAGGACTGGAGCGCGAATACGGTTTGGGCCAGGACGGCCTGTACCGCCTGTCGGACACGCAAGCGCAAGAAATTTTGCAGATGCGCCTGCAACGCCTGACGGGCTTGGAACAAGACAAGATCGTGGCCGAGTACAAAGAGGTCATGACTGAGATCGAAGACCTGCTGGACATCCTGGCCAAGCCCGAGCGCGTGTCCACCATCATTGGCGACGAGCTGGGCACGGTGCGCCAAGAGTTTGGCCAGACCAAGATCGGAGCTCGCCGCAGCGAAATCGAGCACAGCGCGCAAGACCTGTCTACCGAAGACCTGATCACGCCCACTGACATGGTGGTCACGCTCTCGCACAGTGGCTACATCAAGAGCCAGCCCCTTTCTGAATACCGCGCACAAAAGCGCGGTGGCCGTGGCAAGCAAGCCGCTGCCACCAAAGAAGACGACTGGATCGACCAGCTCTTCATTGCCAACACGCACGACTACTTGCTGTGCTTCTCGAACCGGGGCCGTCTGTATTGGTTAAAAGTTTGGGAAGTGCCTGCGGGTTCGCGTGGCTCTCGCGGCCGCCCCATCGTCAACATGTTCCCCTTGCAAGAGGGAGAAAAGATCAACGTGGTGCTGGCCCTGACCGGCGAAGCCCGCACCTTCCCGGACGACCAGTATGTGTTCATGGCCACATCCATGGGCACCGTCAAGAAAACTTCACTCGACGAATTCAGCAACCCCCGCAAGGGCGGCATCATCGCCGTGAACTTGGACGAAGGCGACTTCTTGATCGGTGCCGCTTTAACCGACGGCAAACACGATGTGATGCTGTTCAGCGACGGTGGCAAAGCTGTGCGCTTTGACGAAAACGATGTGCGCCCCTTAGGCCGCAGCGCTCGCGGCGTACGCGGCATGATGATCGAAGACCACCAAAGCGTGATCGCCATGTTGGTGGCGGGCGACGAAACACAGAGCGTCCTCACGGCCACTGAAAACGGTTATGGCAAACGCACCTCGATCACCGAATACACCCGCCACGGCCGTGGCACCAAAGGCATGATCGCCATCCAGCAATCTGAACGCAACGGGAAAGTGGTGGCCGCCACCTTGGTCCATGCCGACGACGAGATCATGCTGATCACCGACACTGGTGTGTTGGTGCGCACCCGTGTGGCTGAAATCCGCGAGCTCGGCCGCGCCACACAGGGCGTGACCTTGATTGGCCTGGACGAAGGCGCCAAGCTCTCAGGTCTGCAACGCATTGTCGAAAATGATGCCAATGTGAGCGAAGGTGAAGCCGGTGACGCGGAAGCGGATGACGGTACGCCAGCAACGGAATAAGTGATGGGGCGCGCTTTCAACTTTTCGGCAGGCCCTGCCGTCATGCCCGAGGCCGTGCTGCAACAAGCCGCAGCTGAGATGCTCGACTGGCACGGCTCGGGCATGAGCGTGATGGAGATGAGCCATCGCGGCAAGGAGTTCATCAGCATTTACGAGCAAGCCGAAACCGACTTGCGCGAATTGTTGGCGGTGCCTACCCACTTCAAGGTTTTGTTCATGCAAGGCGGTGGCTTGGCCGAAAATGCCATCGTGCCGCTGAACCTGTCGCATGGCGGGGCGATGGACTTTGTGCTCACGGGCAGTTGGAGCCAAAAGTCGCTCAAGGAAGCGGGCAAATACGGCACCGCACGCGTGGCCGCATCGGGTCAGGTGGAAGGCTTTACCACCCTGCCCGCCCCTGCCACTTGGCAGGTGGGCGCAAACAGCCGCTACGTGCACATTTGCAGCAATGAAACCATTCACGGTGTCGAGTTCCACGAACTGCCCGACCTCAAAGCCTTGGGCTGCGATGCCCCACTGGTGGTGGATTTTTCTTCGCATGTTGCGTCTCGTCCTGTAGATTGGTCTCGGGTGGGCCTGGCCTTTGGCGGTGCGCAAAAAAACCTGGGGCCCGCCGGGCTGACCTTGGTCATCGTGCGCGAAGACTTGATCGGCCATGCCCTGCCGCATTGCCCCAGCGCTTTTGATTACAAGCTGGTGGCCGATAACCAGTCGATGTACAACACCCCGCCCACCTACAGCATTTATATCGCGGGGCTGGTGTTCCAGTGGCTCAAAAAACATGGCGGTATTACAGCCATGCAGCAGCGCAACATCGCCAAAGCGCAACTGCTGTACGACTTTCTGGACGGCTCCAGCTTGTTTGAAAACCGTGTGGCCAAGGACTGCCGCTCGCGCATGAACGTGCCCTTTTTCTTGCGTGACGAATCGCGCAACGAGGCCTTTTTGGCCGGGGCCAAAGCCGCCAACTTGCTGCAACTCAAAGGGCACAAGTCAGTAGGCGGCATGCGTGCCAGCATTTACAACGCCATGCCCCTCGAAGGCGTGCAGGCGCTGGTGGCCTACATGCGTCAATTTGAAAAAACACAGGCCTGAAGCACTTCGAAAACAAGCCGCCAGAAAGACCACGAGACATGAGCCAACCCCCCATTCAATCGGACGCCCTGGGCGCTTTGCGTGTTCAGATTGACGCACTGGACAAACAGCTGCTGAGCTTGCTGAACCAACGCGCTCATGTGGCCGAAAAAGTCGGTGAGATCAAACGTGCCGAAGGCTCGCCCTTCTTTCGCCCCGACCGCGTGGCGCAAGTCATCGACAAGATCACCCAAGCCAACCCCGGCCCGCTGAAAAACGAACACATCGCTTCCATTTGGCGCGAGATCATGTCGGCCTGCTTGGCCCTGGAGGCGCCACAGCGCGTGGCAGTGCTTGGGCCTCAGGGCACGTTTTGCGAACAAGCAGCGATTGAATTTTTTGGCAGTGCGGCCAACCTGATTTACTGCGCCAACTTCGACGAAGTCTTTCACGCCACCGCTGCAGGCTCCGCCCAATATGGCGTGGTGGGCATGGAAAACTCCACCGAAGGCGTGGTGGCCCGCTCGCTCGATTTGTTCTTGCGTTCGCCCGTGCATGTGGTGGGCGAAGTCAGCCTGCAGGTGCGCTTCAATTTGCTGCGCCAGCTTAACTCTGACGCGGGCATCGAGGTCGTGATGGCCCACCCCCAGGCGCTGGCCCAGTGCCAGGGCTGGCTGTCCAAACACCTGCCACATGTGGAGCGCCGCGCCGTGTCGAGCAACGCCGAAGGCGCGCGCTTGGCCGCCACCAACCCAGCCTGGGCCGCGCTGGCCAGCGAGCGCGCCGCCAGCCAGTTTGGCCTGCACATCGTGCACCACGCCATCCAGGACGAAGCGTTCAACCGCACCCGCTTTGCCGTGATCGCTTTGCCGCAAACCTTGGCCACACCGCCTGCCTCGGGCAAAGACTGCACCAGCCTGGTGGTGTCGGTGCCTAACCGTCCAGGGGCCGTGCACGATTTGCTGGTGCCGCTCAAGAACAACGGCGTGTCCATGACCCGCTTTGAGTCGCGCCCCGCCAAATCAGGTCAATGGGAGTATTACTTCTACATCGACCTGCAAGGCCACATCAGCGAGCCGCATGTGGCCGCCGCTTTGCAAGAGTTGCAGGGCCTGTGCGCGTTCTACAAGGTTCTGGGTTCCTACCCTGTGCCCGAGTGAGCCCACAGTGAAGTTCCAACGCTTGGCCCTGATTGGCTGCGGCCTAATGGGCGGTTCGTTTGCACTCGCTTTGCGCGAAGCAGGTCTTGTTCAAACCATTGTCGGCTTCAGCGCCTCTGAAAAAACCCGTCAACGTGCGGTGGAACTTCTAGTCATCGACCACGCCTGCACCAGTGTGGCCGATGCGGTGCAAGGCGCAGATCTTGTTTTACTGGCCGTTCCTGTGGGCGCGATGCAAAACAGCTTTACCGCCATGCGCGAAGCACTGCACGCCAACGCCTTGCTGATGGACGTGGGCTCGACCAAGTGCGATGTGATTGCCGCTGCACTTGCCACACTGGGCGATCGCCTGAGTTGCTTTGTGCCCGCCCATCCGATTGCGGGCAAAGAAGTCGCGGGCATTGAGCATGCCGAGGCTTCGCTTTACCAAGCACGCCGCACCATCCTCACGCCTTTGCCGCAAAACAGCATCGGCCAGATAAAAACAGCCAGCGAAATCTGGACTGCCATCGGTAGCCATGTGAGCCAGATGACAGCGGAGACCCATGACGCTACTTTTGCCGCCGTCAGCCACTTGCCACATTTGCTGGCCTTTGCCGCCGTGAATGCACTGACGGCCCAGCCGCAAGGCCCTGCGTTTTTGGAGATGGCTGGTCCGGGATTTCGGGATTTTTCACGCATCGCCGCTTCAGATGCATCGGTGTGGCGCGACATCTTGAGCGCCAACCAAGAGGAAGTCTTCACGCAATTGGCGCACTTTCGCACTGCACTCGACGCATTTGAAAATACCCTGAAACAAGGCGACACCCAAACGCTGCAACAACTGATTCAACAAGCCAGCGATGTGCGCTCGGCCTGGACACTGCAAGCCGGTCACGCTTGCAACACAGCCTCAGAAGACTGACCCCTATGTTCTCCACCGCTTTCCTTGACATCCCTGCGCTGCAAGGCGCGTCCGGCACCGTCACCCTGCCCGGGTCCAAAAGCATTTCCAACCGCGTGCTGCTGCTCTCGGCCTTGTGCCAAGGCACGACCGTGGTGCACGACTTGCTCGAGTCGGACGACACCCGCGTGATGCTGGCGGCGCTGCACCAATTGGGCTGCGGGGTCGATGTGGCAGGCACCACCGTCACCATCACCGGACTGGGCGGGCGCACCTGGCCGACTGAGGCGATTGAATTTTTCATGGGCAACGCAGGCACGGCCATGCGCCCACTGACGGCGGCGTTGGCTGTGCAGGGCGGTGACTTCACGCTCAAAGGCGTGCCCCGCATGCACGAACGCCCGATTGGCGACTTGGTAGATGCCCTGCGCGAACTCGGCTGCGCCATCGACTACCTGGGCAACGAAGGCTTTCCGCCTTTGCGCATCGGCCGGCCCCAACTTCAACTTGAAAAACCCATCCCCGTGCGTGGTGATGTGTCCAGCCAATTTTTGACCGCCTTGTTGATGGCCCTGCCATTGGCAGCGCAGGACCGCGCCATCACCATCGAGGTGGTGGGCGAACTCATCAGCAAGCCCTACATCGAAATCACGCTCAACCTGCTGGCCCGCTACGGCATCGCTGTGGAACGGCAGGGCTGGGAGTGCTTTGTGATCCCGGCGGGCAGCCGTTACCAGTCGCCCGGCAGCATCCACGTCGAGGCCGATGCATCTTCGGCCAGCTACTTCATCGCTTTAGGCGCCATCGCTGAAGGAAAAGGCATCCGCATTCAAGGCGTGGGCGCCGACTCCATCCAGGGCGACATCCGCTTCATGGAAGCCGCAGCGCAAATGGGCGCCAAGATAACCAGCGGCCCCAACTGGCTCGAAATTCAGCGCGGTGCCTGGCCGCTGAAGGGCATCACGCTGGATTGCAACCACATCCCCGACGCGGCCATGACCTTGGCCGTGATGGCGCTGTATGCGGACGGCCCGACCACGCTGCTCAACATCGCCAGCTGGCGCGTCAAGGAAACCGACCGCATCGCGGCCATGGCCAACGAAAGCCGCAAGCTCGGTGCCACCGTCGAAGAAGGCCCGGACTGGATCACCATCCACCCCCTGCCTGCGGACAAGTGGCAGCGCGCCAGCATCCACACCTACGACGACCACCGGGTGGCCATGTGCTTCTCGCTGGCGGCCTTCAACGCCGATCAGGTGCCCGTGCGCATCGAAGACCCCCAATGCGTGGCCAAGACCTTCCCCGACTATTTCGAGGCCCTGTTTTCGGTGGCGCACACCAGTCCCCATAATATCCCCGTGATCTGCATCGACGGCCCCACGGCCTCGGGCAAAGGCACACTGGCCAGCCGCGTCGCCGCCGCTTTGGGCTACCACTACCTGGACTCGGGCGCGCTCTACCGCGTCACGGCCCATGCAGCTTTGCAAGCTGGCCTCACACTCGAAACCGCAGACGAAGCCGCCATTGCCGAGCTGGCCCGCTGCCTGCCCGTGCGCTTTGAAGGCGAGCAGGTGCTGCTGAACAACGTGGACGTGACCGACGCGATCCGCAGCGAGCAAGGCGGCATGAACGCCTCCAAAGTCTCTGTCTTGCCAGCAGTGCGCCAAGCGCTGGTCGATCTGCAACACAGTTTTCAGCGCCTGCCCGGCCTGCTGGCCGACGGCCGCGACATGGGCACGGTGATCTTTCCGCAAGCCCCTTTGAAGGTGTTTTTGACCGCCAGCGCTGCCCAAAGGGCCGAAAGACGGCATAAGCAATTGATTTTTAAGGGTTTTTCGGCTAATATCGACGCTCTTCGCGCTGACTTGGAAGCGCGCGACGCCCGGGACATTTCCCGCAGCGCAGCGCCCCTCAAGCCCGCACAAGATGCCTTGCGACTGGACAACTCGTCCTTGTCCATCGAAGCTTCGGTGGAACAAGTGATGGTCTGGTGGCAAAGTCGGCAGGTTTTCGGTTGATCAACGGAAGTTAACAAACCGAAAACAGCCACCCCAGCCCGCCCTGTGCAGGCTGACCCAAAGTTCCACTTGGCTCTTATCGTGCAGCTTGCACACTGGTCAGGTGGTTTTTTTAAAACCAACCGCGGCTCACACCGCAAACCAATCGCCACAGTCAGCTCCTGGAAACGACGCATGTCGCGCTCGTCAGTCCTGCACTTGTGGATGAGGAAACAACATGTCTGAATCATTTGCCGCCCTATTCGAAGAATCACTGACGCGCACCGAAATGCGCCCAGGTGAAGTCATCACCGCTGAAGTCGTGCGCATCGAGCACAACTTCGTTGTGGTCAACGCCGGTCTCAAGTCCGAGTCTTATGTGCCCCTCGAAGAGTTCAAGAACGACCAAGGTGAAATCGAAGTCCAGGTCGGCGACTTTGTCTCCGTGGCCATCGGCTCCATCGAAAACGGTTACGGCGACACCATCTTGTCGCGTGACACGGCCAAGCGTCTGTCTTCGTGGATGTCTCTGGAAAAAGCCCTCGAATCGGGCGAGTTCGTCACTGGCGTGACCAGCGGCAAAGTCAAAGGCGGCCTGACTGTTTTGGTCAACGGCATCCGCGCTTTCTTGCCCGGCTCTTTGGTCGACACACGTCCCACCAAAGACCTGTCTCCCTACGAGAACAAAACCCTGGAATTCAAGGTCATCAAGCTCGACCGCAAGCGCAACAACGTCGTGTTGTCACGCCGCGCTGTGGTGGAAGCCTCGATGGGCGAAGAGCGCGCCAAGCTGATGGAAACATTGCGCGAAGGCTCCATCGTTCACGGTGTGGTCAAGAACATCACCGAATACGGTGCGTTCGTGGACCTGGGCGGCATCGACGGCCTGTTGCACATCACGGACATGGCATGGCGCCGTGTCCGTCACCCCTCCGAAGTGGTCACGGCTGGTCAGGAAATCACCGCCAAGATCCTCAAGTTCGACACCGAGAAAAACCGTGTGTCCTTGGGCCTCAAGCAAATGGGCGACGACCCATGGATGGGCGTGAACCGCCGCTACCCGCAAAGCACCCGCATGTTCGGCAAGATCACCAACATCGCCGACTACGGCGCGTTTGTCGAACTCGAGCCAGGCATCGAAGGCTTGGTCCACGTGTCCGAGATGGACTGGACCAACAAGAACGTTGCGCCTTCCAAGATCGTTGCATTGGGTGACGAAGTTGAAGTCATGGTCCTCGAGATCGACGAAGACAAGCGCCGCATCAGCTTGGGCATGAAGCAGTGCCGCGCCAACCCATGGCAAGAGTTTGCTCAGAACACCAAGCGCGGCGACCGCGTGAAGGGCCCGATCAAGTCGATCACCGACTTCGGCGTGTTCGTGGGCTTGGCTGCCGGCATCGACGGCTTGGTGCACTTGTCTGACTTGTCCTGGAATGAAACCGGCGAAAACGCTGTGCGCGAATTCAAGAAGGGTCAAGAAGTTGAGGCTTTGGTCTTGGCTGTGGACGTGGACCGCGAGCGCATCAGCTTGGGCATCAAACAGCTCGACTCAGATCCTTTCACCACTTTTGTGTCGATCAACGACAAGGGCCAGATCGTCACCGGCAAGGTGAAGACCGTGGATGCCAAGGGCGCTGAAATCGACTTGGGCGAAGACATCATCGGTTACCTGCGCGTATCCGAAATCTCGCGTGACCGCGTGGAAGACGCCAGCCATGTGCTCAAAGTTGGCGACGAAGTCACTGCAGTCGTGGTCAACGTGGACCGCAAGACCCGCAACATCCAGTTGTCCATCAAAGCCAAGGACCAAGCTGACCAGCAAGAAGCCATGGCTTCGCTGTCGCAGCAATCCAAGACCGAGAACGCTGGCACGACCAGCCTGGGCGCATTGTTGCGTGCCAAGCTCGACAACAACTGATCTTTGTGATTTGATGACAACCGTTGTCTGAAAAGCCTGCCCCTGTGATGGGGGCAGGCTTTTTTCAGGTCCGTGTCCAAGGCAACAAAAGTCACCCCTCAACAAATTGACACCATGACCCGCTCCGATCTGGTTGAAGAACTTGCTGCACGCTTTGCGCAGCTGACCCACCGTGACGCCGAATTGGCCGTCAAATCGGTGCTCGACGCCATGAGCGATGCGCTGGTCAAAGGTCACCGCATTGAGATTCGTGGCTTTGGCAGTTTCTCCATCAACCGCCGTCCACCGCGTGTGGGCCGCAATCCGCGCTCCGGCGAGAGCGTTCAAATCCCCGAAAAACGGGTCCCCCATTTCAAACCCGGCAAAGCTTTGAGAGAAGCTGTGGACGCTGGCACCTTGGCCCAAGCCAACGACACTGAAAACGGACGCAAATGACCTGCAAGGCTGATGCCTGCGGCTTTGTCCACGACCGTATCACCGGTTCTTTCGTTTGCGCCTTTAGAATGGTTTGTGCTGACGAGGTCCATTCATGAAACGCCTGCTCTGGCTGCTTCAGTGGTTGCTGAAGGCCACCATTTTCTTCACCCTGTTTGCTTTCGCGCTGAACAATCAGCAAGAGACCCGTGTGAACTTTTTTTTCAGCACCTACTGGTCAGCCCCCACGGTGTTGGTGGTGCTGTCTGCCTTCACGCTGGGCGTGGTGGTCGGCGTGCTGGGCATGGTGCCGCGCTGGTGGCGTGAACGTCAAGCCGTCAAGAAAAACACCCCGCCTGCTTCCCCTGCACCCACGTCCGAGGTGACCGATGGAGCTTGACCTGACCTGGATTTTGCTGGGACTGCCCACGGCCTTTGCCTTAGGCTGGATTGCGTCGCGTCTTGACTTGCGCCAAATGCGCATCGCCAACCGGCAAGCACCCCGCGCCTATTTCAAAGGTCTGAATCATTTGCTCAACGAGCAGCAAGACCAAGCCATTGATTCTTTCATTGAGGCGGTGCAAAACGACCCTGACACCTCCGAATTGCACTTCGCCCTGGGCAATTTGTTCCGCCGCCGGGGCGAATATGACCGGGCGGTGCGGGTGCATGAACACCTGCTCTCACGTGCCGACATCAGCCACGCCGACCGTCAAAGGGCACAACACGGGCTGGCGCTCGATTATTTGAAAGCGGGTTTGCTGGACCGTGCCGAAGAAGCACTGCGCAAGCTCGAGGGCACTTCTTACGAAGGCCAAGCCCGACTGGCCCGCATGGCCATTTACGAACGCTCCCGCGAGTGGCCCGAAGCCGCCGAAGTTGCCCTCTTACTCGAAAAGTCTGGGGAAGCTGACTTTGGCATTCGCTTGGCGCATTACCAATGCGAGCAAGCCCGCGAAGCGGTGCAAAAGGGCGACAGCGCCAAAGCGCTGGAATTGTTGGCGCATGCTCTGCAAGCCCACCCCCATGCCCCAAGACCCCGCCTGTTGATGGGGCAATTGCAGCTGAGCCACGGCCAGGCGCCCGCCGCTTACGACACCTTGTCGGTCTTGTTTGAGCACAACGACATGGCAGCCCCCTTGGCCGCTGCCAGCTTTGCACAAGCAGCCCTGGCCTGCGACAAGGCGGCCAGCGCCAGCGCTTTGCTGCAAGCCCATTACCTGCGCCACCCCTGCATCGATGTGCTGGACGCGATCACGGCCCTAGAAGCACAAAACTCCCAGTCTGCGGCCAAGCCAGATGCCCCCGCCTTGCAACGCTACCTGAACCATCTGCAAAACCACCCCTCCATGATGGCCGCGAGCCGCTGGCTCAATGGGGATCATCACAAATGGGGCGCCTTGCCTGAGCCGGTGCAAAAAACGCTGGAAAACGCCACCAAACCTTTGGCCCGCTACCGCTGCGCCGCTTGCGGCTTTGAAGCCAAAGAACACTTTTGGCATTGCCCGGGCTGCCAGTCTTGGGACAGCTACCCCCCTCGGCGCGTAGAAGAACTGTAAACACCCCCCAGGCCGGCATTCGACTGCCCTTGAGTTGACCCCGCGCCCAGCAACGAGCACCCAACGCTGTCACTTGTGTGAGCTCACGCTGGGTGTATCCGCATAAAATGTGCGGTTGCACAGCAAGGAAGATCCATGGCACGCACCCTCTACGACAAAATCTGGGACGAACACGTCGTCCACACCGAAGAAGACGGCACCTCCGTTTTGTACATCGACCGCCATCTGGTGCACGAAGTCACCAGTCCGCAAGCCTTTGAAGGCCTGCGCCAAGCCGGTCGCAAAGTCTGGCGCGTCAGCTCCATCGTGGCGACTGCCGACCACAACACCCCCACCACCGGCTGGGAACTGGGCTACGACGGCATCACCGACCCGATCAGCAAAGAGCAAATCACCACGCTCGACGCCAACATGAAGGAATACGGCTCGGCCGCTTTCTTTCCCTTCCTGTCCAAGCGCCAAGGCATCGTGCACGTCATTGGCCCTGAAAACGGCGCCACCCTGCCGGGCATGACCGTGGTCTGCGGCGACTCGCACACTTCCACGCACGGCGCATTTGGCGCACTGGCCCACGGCATCGGCACTTCCGAGGTCGAGCACGTCATGGCCACGCAGACCCTGTTGGCCAAAAAAGCCAAGAACATGCTCATCAAGGTCGAGGGCAACTTGGCCAAAGGCCTCACCGGTAAAGACATCGTGCTGGCCATCATCGGCAAGATCGGCACCGCAGGCGGCACCGGCTACACCATCGAATTCGCCGGCTCCGCCATCAGAAGCCTCTCCATGGAAGGCCGCATGACGGTCTGCAACATGGCCATCGAAGGCGGCGCGCGCGCGGGCTTGGTGGCGGTGGACGAAAAAACCATCGAGTACGTCAGAGGCCGTTTGCTCTCGCCCACGGGTGTCGAATGGGATCACGCTGTCGCTTACTGGAAAACTTTGCAGTCCGACCCTGGGGCTAACTTTGACGCCGTGGTGGAGCTGGACGCCAGCGCCATCGTGCCGCAAGTCACCTGGGGCACCTCGCCCGAAATGGTGCTGGGTATCGACGGCCACACGCCCGACCCGGACAAAGAAAAAGATGACGTCAAGCGCGACGCCATCGAGCGTGCGCTGACCTACATGGGATTGCAGCCCGGCAAAGCCTTGTCCGACATCACCATTGACAAGGTCTTCATTGGCTCTTGCACCAACAGCCGCATCGAAGACATGCGCGAAGCCGCGGCCATCGTCAAAAAGCTTGGCCAAAAAGTGGCCAAGAACGTCAAGCTGGCCATGGTCGTGCCCGGTTCGGGCTTGGTCAAAGCCCAAGCTGAAAAAGAAGGCTTGCACGAAATTTTCAAGGCCGCAGGCTTTGAGTGGCGCGAGCCCGGCTGCTCGATGTGCCTGGCCATGAACGCCGACCGGCTGGAGCCTGGTGAGCGTTGCGCGTCCACCAGCAACCGCAATTTCGAAGGCCGTCAGGGCGCGGGTGGCCGCACCCACTTGGTCAGCCCTGCCATGGCCGCAGCCGCTGCCGTGCACGGCCACTTTGTCGACATCCGCAAATTCGCCTGAAGCGGCCAGGAAATCACACCATGCAGAAATTCACCCTCCTCAAAGGCATCGTGGCCCCAATGGACCGCGCCAACGTGGACACCGACGCCATCATCCCCAAGCAGTTCCTCAAGTCGATCCGTAAAACCGGCTTTGGCCCCAACCTGTTTGACGCATGGCGCTACTTGGACCCGGGCGAGCCTGGCCAAGACCCAAACAGCCGCAAGCCCAATCCGGAGTTTGTGCTCAACCAACCGCGCTACCAAGGCGCGAGTGTTTTGCTGGCCCGCAAAAACTTCGGCTGCGGCTCCAGCCGCGAACACGCGCCCTGGGCCATTGACCAATATGGCTTTCGCTGCGTGATCGCGCCCAGCTTTGCCGACATCTTTTTCAACAACTGCTTCAAAAACGGCCTGCTGCCCATCGTGCTGCCCGAAGCCGCGGTGGCCCAATTGTTCGACGAAGTCGCCGCCTTTCCTGGCTACCAGCTCACCGTGGATCTGGAACGGCAAGTGGTCGTGCGCCCCCAAGGGGAAGAAATTGCGTTTGAAGTGCAAGCTTTCCGCAAATACTGCTTGCTAAATGGTCTGGACGACATCGGCCTGACCTTGCGCCACGCCGAAAAGATCAAGGCCTTTGAAGCCGAGCGCCTGGCCACCAAGCCCTGGCTGGCCCACACCGCCGTCAACGCATAAAGAACCTTGGAAGCCCCATGAAAATCGCAATCCTCCCCGGTGATGGCATCGGCACCGAAATCGTCGCAGAAGCCGTCAAAGTCCTCAACACGCTCGACCTTAAGTTCGAGATGGAAACCGCCTTGGTCGGCGGCGCGGCGTATGACGCTTTTGGTCACCCCCTGCCCGATGCCACGCTCAAACTGGCCATGACGTCTGACGCCGTGCTGTTTGGCGCGGTGGGCGACTGGAAATACGACAAACTCGACCGCCCCCTGCGCCCCGAGCAAGCCATTTTGGGGTTGCGCAAGAACATGGGCCTGTTCGCCAACTTCCGTCCCGCGATTTGCTACGAGCAATTGGTGGGCGCGTCCAGCCTCAAGCCCGAATTGATCTCGGGTTTGGACATCTTGATCATCCGCGAACTGACCGGTGACATTTACTTCGGCCAGCCACGCGGCCGCCGTATCGCCACCGACGGCCACTTCCCCGGAGCGGAAGAAGCCTTTGACACCATGCGCTACTCCAAGCCCGAGATCGAGCGCATCGCGCACGTCGCCTTTCAGGCCGCTCGCAAGCGCAAAGCTGCAGGCAAAGAGGGCCGCGTGACCAGCGTGGACAAAGCCAACGTGCTCGAGACCTTCCAGTTCTGGAAAGACGTGGTCACCGAAGTCGGCAAGGAGTACACCGACATCGCGCTGGACCACATGTATGTGGACAACGCTGCCATGCAACTGGTCAAGGAGCCCAAGCGTTTTGACGTGGTCGTCACTGGCAACATGTTCGGCGACATCTTGTCAGACGAAGCCTCCATGCTGACGGGCTCCATCGGCATGCTGCCGTCGGCCAGCCTGAACACCAAGAGTCAGGGCCTTTACGAGCCCAGCCACGGCAGCGCCCCCGACATCGCGGGCAAAGGCGTGGCCAACCCGCTGGCCACCATCTTGTCAGCCGCCATGATGCTGCGCTTCAGCCTGAACCAGCCCGAAGCCGCCGAGCGCATCGAAGCGGCTGTGCAAAAAGTACTGTCCCAAGGTCTGCGCACCGGCGACATCTGGAGCGAAGGCACCACCAAGGTGGGCACCGCGCAAATGGGCGATGCGGTGGTCAAGGCCATGCGCTGAGCCCCTAAAGGATGCTGTCAGGAATTCCTCAGGCAGCATCCATTACAATTTCGGACATGTTCAACGCCCGCCTGTTCTCACTGAACTCGATCACTGCCTCTGCAGTACCCACCGGCGCGCGTGCAACTTCCACAAAAACCACGACCATTACGGGCTGATTCAGTCTGGTTCGTCGTGCGCCCCCCGGCCAGACGAGCCGGGCAAACAGTCTGGTCAACCACTGTTTTAAAAACTGAAAGGGCGTTGAAATGAGCAAGTTAGTAGGTTTGGTCGGCTGGCGCGGCATGGTCGGCTCGGTGTTGATGGACCGCATGATTCAGGAAAAAGACTTTGATCTGATCGAGCCCCTGTTCTTCTCCACATCGAACGCGGGTGGCAAAGCCCCCGCGATGGCCAAGAACGAAACCACGCTGCAAGACGCTTTCAACATCGAGCAACTCAAGCGTTGCGAGATCATCATCACCGCCCAAGGTGGTGACTACACCTCAGATGTCTTCCCCAAGCTGCGCGCTGCTGGCTGGAACGGCCACTGGATCGACGCCGCATCGACCCTGCGCATGGAAAAAGACGCGGTGATTATCCTGGATCCGGTCAACATGCCCGTGATCAAAAACGCGCTGGCCCACGGTGGCAACAACTGGGTGGGTGGCAACTGCACCGTGTCTTGCATGCTGATGGGCGTGGGGGCCCTTTACAAATCCGGCTTGGTCGAGTGGATGAGCACCCAGACTTACCAAGCGGCTTCGGGCGGCGGCGCGCAACACATGCGCGAGTTGCTGACCCAATACGGCACCCTGAACGCCGAAGTCAAAGCCTTGCTGGACGACCCCAAGAGTGCGATTCTGGAAATCGACCGCTTGGTGGTGGCCAAACAACGCGCCTTGACAGCCTCTGAGACCGCCAACTTTGGCGTGCCGCTGGGCGGCTCGCTGATTCCCTGGATCGACAAGGACCTGGGTATCGGCAAAAACCGGGATGAACCCGGTTGGGGCACATCCAAGGAAGAATGGAAAGGCATGGCCGAAACCAACAAAATTTTGGGGCTGGGCGAGAGTTTCAACTCTGCAGCCATCCCCGTGGACGGGTTTTGCGTGCGCGTGGGTGCCATGCGCTGCCACAGCCAGGCTTTAACTTTCAAGCTGAAAAAAGACGTGCCCGTGGCCGACATCGAAGCCATGATCGCTGCTGACAACATGTGGGTCAAAGTGATTCCTAACACCCGGGAAGCGACTATCAAAGACTTGACACCTGTGGCGGTCACCGGCACCATGACCATCCCCGTGGGGCGTGTTCGTAAGTTGGCCATGGGGCCAGAGTATATTGGTGCCTTTACGATTGGTGATCAATTGCTTTGGGGGGCAGCAGAGCCGCTGCGTCGAATGCTGCGCATCTTGCTGGATGCCTGATCAACCTTCAAACAACAACAGTTTTCCAGGATATCCATGGGTCAATCCAACCGTCAAAAAACAAAAAATCTCATGATGAAGGCCTTGAGTGCTTTGTTTTTTTCAGCATGCGTTTTGCCCGCAACGGCCCTGGATTTGGGTCGGCTTCAAATTCTTTCGGCCATTGGTGAACCCCTACGGGCCGAAATCGAAGTGGCGCAGGCCTCCACAGACGAGTTGCGCACATTGCGTGCGCAGTTGGCCTCCCCTGGCGCTTTCGCTCAAGCGGGCATGGAATTCAACCCGGCTCTGAACGGGGTCACGGCCAGTTTGCAAACCCGCGCCAATGGCGCGCCATTCATTGTGCTGAATGGTCGAGCGCCGATTCAGGAAAACTTCATCGACTTGATCCTGGAGACACAATCTTCCACGGGCAAACTGATCAAAAACTACGCTTTACTGCTCAATTCGGTCTCCGACAGGGTGGCCAGTGCGCCTACCTCCTCCCCGCCTTCAACCCATAACCGTGTGCTTGACTTGCCTGTTATCAACCAGGAACCAGCGCCCATCAGCCCGTCGGTAACCCCTTTCAGAACCAACGAAACAGCCAATCCGTTAAACGCCACCAGTGTCGAGCTCAACTCCAAGCAAATTCCGGTCTACCGCTTTGCCCCAGTCGACAATGCGCAGACACCCACCACGAATGCCAGATCGAACGAATCCAACCGCACCACGCCCACATCAAATCTGAAAGCGCCAGCCGTTCAAGCCAGCCCCAAAGGCATGGGTCAAACTTCTCTCAAGGGGGACAAAACCGTCAAAGTGAGGACGGGTGACACTGCATCACGGCTGGCCCTGCAGTTTATGGGACCAAACGTCTCTCTGGACCAAATGATGTTGGCCATGCTCGAGGCCAACCCCGATGCTTTCATCCAAGGCAACGTGAATTTGATCAAGGCGGGTGCTGTGTTGCGCATACCCGAAGTCGAAGAAGCCACTCAAATTCCTCGAGCACAAGCGCGAAAAATCGTGATTGCTCAATCGATTGAATTTGCTGAATATGCCAAGCGCTTGGCTGAATCACCTCTCTTGGTGGACAGCAAAAACAGCCGCGTCATGTCTGGCAAGGTCACGACAGAGTCTGGAAAAACTGAAACTCCTAGCCCTCAGCAAGACAAACTGACTTTATCCAAATCGAGCGTGGGTTCAACTGCTGCAGAAGCCAAAATAGCCCGCGACCGCGAGGCCAAAGACACATCAGACCAACTGGCCGCCTTGAACAAAAACCTGAAGGATCTGGAGGCCTTGGCCAAAAATCCTTCTTCATCCAACAGCCCAACAACGTCCTTGACGCCATCCACAGCGACTGCAACGCCAACGCCTGGTGCGGGCACGTCTGAAACGATGTCTCAACTGACGACACTCTCGGGCTCGTACCTCAAAGACCTGACTGAAAACAAGCAACTTTGGGCTTGGGCTGCCGCTTTTCTGGCCGCTTTATTCTTTGTGGCCTTTTGGATGAGAAAAAACTCGTCAAAACCCGAGTCCATTTACGCCCCGTCCTACGATGATGCTCCCAGCCCCAGCATGGGCCCGGCCATGGGAACAGGATCAAGCCAAGTCAACATCCCCGCTCAAATGCGTTCGATCGACCTGAACCTTCAGTCCCAAGCAAATGACATTCCGTTGACGTCTCACCTCAGAAATCCAGCACCACTGCAAGCGGTCTCGCCAACAACTCAGCCCGCCGCCGAAGACACCGAACAAAGCAAGCTCAACCTTGCTGCGCAACTGTCGGCCAAGGGTGACAACGACCTGGCCCGGGCTTTGCTTTTGTCCGTCATTTCTTCAACCCATGGCGACATCAAGGGCCGAGCCATCCAAATGCTTGGCCAAATTCGGTGAGACTGGCGCTGGGTGTCTGCTATTCGGGCACGGCTTACCAGGGCTGGCAAAGTCAAAGTACGGGCTTGACCATACAAGACAAGCTTGAGAAAGCCTTGGCTAAATTTGCCGACGTACCACGGGTCAGCACCTTATGTGCCGGCCGCACCGATGCAGGCGTGCATGGACTGATGCAGGTGGTCCACTTTGACACCGAGATCGAACGCGACGCCCATTCCTGGGTTCGCGGCACCAACCGTTACTTGCCCTGCGACATCTCGGTGCAATGGGCGCAAGTGGTGCCCGACAGCTTTCATTGCCGCGCCAGCGCCACCGGCAGGCGCTATGTCTACGTGGTGCTCGACTCGATCGTGCGCCCCAGCCTGGAGGCGGGTCGCGTGGGCTGGGTGTACCGCCCACTGGCCGAAGCGCCGATGCAACAAGCCAGCCAGCACCTGCTGGGCGAACACGATTTTTCATCCTTTCGGGCCAGCAGCTGCCAAGCGCTGTCGCCCATCAAAACGCTGAGACATATTCGCATCACCCGGCATGGCGCTTATTGGCGCTTTGAGTTCGAAGGCAACGCCTTCTTGCACCACATGATCCGCAACATCATGGGCTGCCTTGTCACCATTGGCCAAGGCAACCATTCGCCTGACTGGATGCGCGAAGTGCTAGAGGCCAGAAGCCGCGATGCTGCAGCCCCCACGTTTTCGCCCGACGGCCTGTACTTTGCCGGGCCGATTTACAGCGCAGAATGGGGCCTGCCCGACACCACCCCTGCTTTTGATTGGTTGCCATGAACCCGCAACAGCGCACCCGCATCAAGATGTGCGGCTTCACACGCGAAGCCGACGTGCTGGCGGCATGTGCCGCAGGGGCCGATGCCATTGGCTTTGTGTTGTACCCCCCCAGCCCGCGCGGCGTGAGCATCGAACGGGCTGCCGAGCTGGCCCGGCTGCTGCCCGCCTTTGCGCTGCCCGTTTTGCTGTTCGTCAACGAGACGGCCGAGCGCATCCAGGCGGCATGCAAGTCAGTGCCGGGCGCTTGGTTACAGTTTCACGGCGATGAAACACCAGAATTTTGCGAAACCATGAGTCGCCTCACAGGCCGCCCGCACCTCAAAGCGGCCCGAATCCCCCTGTCCGAGGTAGCCGACTTCGACTTGCTAGAATTTGCCTTTATCCACCAGCAAGCCCACGCCCTCTTGCTCGACGCCCATGTCGACGGATACGGCGGCGGCGGAAAAACATTCAATTGGTCACTCCTGCCAACAAGCGTCAATGCTCACCTCGTTTTGTCTGGTGGACTCACACCTGCAAACGTGGGCGACGGCATTCGGGCGCTGCGCTCACACGGCCTGTCTCTGGCCGTTGACGTGAGCTCCGGCATCGAGGCCGCCAAGGGCCTGAAAGATGCCGAAAAAATCCAGCAATTCGTGGCTGCTGTGCGAGCTGCCGATGCTGACCTCCTTTGAATTTTTTCCGGGTTGATCCCCAGCCCAAATTGCCATGTACGACTACCAACAACCCGACAACAAGGGCCATTTCGGCATTTATGGCGGCAGCTTTGTCAGCGAAACCCTGACGCACGCCATCAATGAGCTGAAGGCCGCCTACACCAAATACCAGCATGACCCCGAATTCATCGCCGAGTTCAAGTCCGAGCTGGCGCACTTTGTAGGTCGTCCCTCGCCCGTGTACCACGCAGCCCGCATGAGCCGCGAGATGGGCGGGGCGCAGATCTTCCTAAAGCGCGAAGACCTGAACCACACCGGTGCGCACAAGATCAACAACACCATCGGACAGGCCATGCTCGCCAAGCGCATGGGCAAACCGCGCATCATTGCCGAAACAGGCGCAGGCCAGCACGGCGTGGCCACCG
The DNA here is from genome assembly GCF_003063645.1 of Limnohabitans sp. 2KL-51. Lineage (GTDB taxonomy): Bacteria > Pseudomonadota > Gammaproteobacteria > Burkholderiales > Burkholderiaceae_C > Limnohabitans_A. The sequence goes on along the minus strand of NZ_NESJ01000006.1, from coordinate 205,469 downwards.
CCACCATCTGCGCCCGCTACGGGCTGGAGTGCGTGGTCTACATGGGCAGCGAAGACGTTAAGCGCCAAAGCCCCAATGTCTACCGCATGAAGTTGCTGGGCGCGACCGTGGTGCCGGTTGAGTCGGGCAGCAAAACCCTGAAAGACGCCTTGAACGAAGCCATGCGCGACTGGGTGGCCAACGTGGACAACACCTTCTACATCATCGGCACCGTGGCAGGCCCGCACCCCTACCCCATGATGGTGCGCGACTTCCAGAGCGTGATCGGCGAAGAGTGCCTCACGCAAATGCCCGAGATGTTCAAGAGCCTGCAAATGGCCGAACAGCAGCCGGACGCGGTGATTGCCTGCGTGGGCGGTGGCAGCAACGCCATGGGCATCTTCTACCCCTACATTTCCCACGAGAACACCCGCCTGATCGGCGTGGAAGCCGCAGGCGAAGGCATGGATTCGGGCAGGCATTCGTGCTCGCTGCAGATGGGAAGCCCCGGCGTGCTGCACGGCAACCGCACCTACATCCTGCAAGACGACAACGGCCAGATCACCGAGACGCACAGCGTGAGCGCGGGCCTGGACTACCCCGGCGTCGGCCCCGAGCATGCCTTCCTCAAAGACATCGGCCGAGCCGAATACGTGGGCATCACTGACAAAGAAGCGCTCGAAGCCTTCCACTATTTGTGCCGTACCGAAGGCATCATCCCCGCGCTGGAGTCGAGCCACGCGGTGGCTTACGCCATGCAGTTGGCCAAAACCATGCGCCCTGACCAGTCGATCCTTGTCAACATGTCGGGTCGTGGCGACAAGGACATCGGCACCGTGGCCGATTTGTCGAACGGCGACTTTTTCTGCCGCCCCAGCTGCCAAGGCCAATCGGTCAAAGGTGCCGAGCAGCCTGTGAACTTTGTGAAATGAGGGCTGAAACATGAGCCGCATCGACGCCACCCTCTCCGCCCTGAAAACCCAAGGCCGCAAAGCCCTGATTCCTTATGTCACGGCCGGTTTTCCGCAAGCGGGCACCACCGTGCCGCTGATGCACGCCATGGCCCAAGCCGGGGCCGACATCATTGAGCTGGGGGTGCCTTTCTCGGACCCATCAGCCGATGGCCCCGTGATCCAAAAGGCGGGCGACAAAGCACTGGCCCTGGGCATCGGCACCGTGCAGGTGCTGGCCATGGTGCGCGAGTTCCGCCAGAACAACAGCACCACCCCGGTGGTGCTGATGGGCTACGCCAACCCGGTGGAGCGCTACGACCAAAAACACGGCGCTGACAGCTTCATCCGCGACGCATCGGCTGCCGGTGTGGACGGCGTGTTGATCGTGGACTACCCGCCCGAAGAGTGCGTGGAATTTGCCGCCAAGCTTCGCGCCCACAACATGGACCTGATCTTCTTGCTGGCCCCCACCAGCACCGACGATCGCATGCAGCAAGTGGCGAAAGTGGCCAGCGGCTATGTTTACTACGTTTCGCTCAAGGGCGTGACCGGTTCTGGCACGCTCGACACCGATGCGGTCGAAGCCATGCTGCCGCGCATCCGCCAGCACGTCAGCGTGCCGGTGGGTGTGGGTTTCGGCATCCGCGACGCAGAAACCGCCAAGGCGATCAGCAAGGTGGCCGATGCGGTGGTGATCGGCTCACGCTTGATACAACTGATCGATGCCGCCCCAGCAGACCGCATCAACGTCGTGGCCAGTGAATTTTTACAAGGCATCCGACAGGCGCTCGATGCCTGAGCGACGGAGCCCGGTCTGCGAACCCGATGCCCCTCACGGGTCAGGGGCCAACCGGGCCGTTTCAACGATAATCTGCAGCACAAGGAGACTCCCTGATGTCCTGGCTAGAAAAATTACTCCCTCCGAAAATCCAGCACACTGACCCGGCTGAGCGACGCACAATTCCTGAAGGTCTATGGGTCAAGTGCCCCAGCTGCGAAACGGTGCTGTACAAAACCGACCTGGAAGAAAACCAGAACGTTTGCCCCGGCTGCTCCCACCACCTGCGCATCGGTGCACGGGCCCGCCTGAATGCCTTTCTGGACGGTGAAGGCCGGTACGAAATCGGTCAGGAAGTCCTGCCCGTTGACCCGCTGAAGTTCAAAGACAGCCGCAAGTACCCCGAGCGCCTGAAAGAAGCCATGGACAACACCGGCGAGACTGACGCCCTGGTGGTCGTGGGCGGTTCGGTGCACAGCATCAATCTGGTGGTGGCCTGCTTCGAATTCGACTTCATGGGGGGATCCATGGGTTCGGTGGTGGGCGAGCGTTTTGTGCGCGGCGTGGAAACCGCCATCGCGCAAAAAGTCCCCTTCGTCTGCTTTACGGCCACGGGCGGTGCCCGCATGCAAGAGGGTCTGCTCTCTCTCATGCAAATGGCCAAGACCAATGCCGCTTTGACCCGCCTGGCCAAAAAAGGCCTGCCTTATATCAGCGTCCTGACCGACCCGACCATGGGTGGTGTGTCCGCCGGTTTTGCCTTTTTGGGCGACGTGGTGATTGCCGAGCCCAAAGCCCTGATCGGCTTTGCGGGTCCCCGTGTGATCGAAAGCACCGTGCGCGTGACCTTGCCCGAGGGCTTTCAGCGCGCTGAGTTCCTGCAAACCAAGGGCGCGGTGGATTTCATCTGCGACCGCCGAGAACTGCGCAAAACCATCGCCAGCACCCTGGCCATGCTGCAGCGCCAGCCGGCAGACGCGGTCAGCTGAGTCGACCACCCCCCCCAAAACAAAGGCCCTCAAAAGAAATATGCACTTCAAATGTAATGATTCAAATCATTACTAGGACAGCAAAATGGCACAGCAAAACACCCCACTCGATCAGGCAGCGCAAGAGCGTCTCAACGAGATCGCCAAACAGGACCCAGAGTACGCGGCCGAGCTGCAGGCCATGCTCGCGCAGTCGGAGGACGAGGAGGTCATCCCTCATCAGTTCAGCAGCGAGCCACTCACAGCTCAAGAATATCAGAGCATGCTGGCCCAGATCAGGCAGGCGGCCCAAAAAGCGGGCGTCCAAATCTAAGGTCGCGCAGCAAAGAAAAACCATCGCACGCTATATGAATTAAAAGGCTTTCAACAGCTCAGTGCATCCAGCCCATTTGCAGCGAGGCCAACACCATGCCGATCAACTGCAAGACCACCAGCAGGGCGACGGGCGACAAATCCACCCCACCGATCAGGGGGACCACCCGCTGAAAAGGCTTCAAAAAGGGCTGACTCAAGCGAGCCGCCAGGCTGTACATGGGTGAGCCGGGGTTGACCCAGGACATCACCGCCAACACCAACACCAGCGCACTCAGGGCCGACACCACCAGCTGGGCCATGCCCACCAGACCGACCAGCGGCAACAAAGCCAAGGCCCCCTGCCCGCCCGCGACCAGCCACAACAAGGTGTACTGCAGCAGCTTGATGAGGAAGGCCCCCACCAGACTCGACAAATCCCAGGCCGACCATGGCGGGATCACCCGGCGCAGCGGCAAAACCAACCAGTCGGTGACCGCAAACACAAACTGGCCCAAAGGCTGATGGAAAGAAATGCGCTGCCATTGCATCAAAAAACGCAACAAACAAGTGCCTGCGACCAAGCCCGCCACCACATCCAACACCAAGCTCACCATCTGGAACAACATCGTTTTTCTCCTGCTCGTGCGATGATACCCAGATGCCCGATCGCGACACCCCTTCCCCGCAAGCCCTGACCGAATTGCCACTGTTCCCGCTGGGCACCGTGCTGTTCCCGGGCGCTTTGTTGCCTTTGCAATTGTTTGAGCTGCGCTACCTGCAGATGATTGGCGAATGCGAGCGCCAAGGCTCAGGTTTTGGCGTGGTCACACTCACCCAAGGCCGCGAGGTGCACCGACCCGGCCAAGCGGCCGAACAGTTTGAAGCCATGGGCACGCGAGTGCAGATCGAACGCATCGAGCGGCCCCAGCCCGGATTGGTGATGGTCTGGTGCCGTGGGGTGGAAAAGTTTCGCATTGAGGCCACACAGCAGCGCAGCGACGGCCTGTGGCTGGGGCGCGTACAGCCCCTGCCGCCCGAGCCTGCGGTGCAAGTGCCCGAAGACCTGCAGCACCTGTCGGCGCAAATGCACCAGGCCCTGACCCAGCTGAGCGAACAAGCCAGCGTGGTGCCCCACTGGGCCGAGGCCTGGCGGCTGCAGGACTGCAGCTGGCTTTCGAACCGCTGGGGCGAGTTGCTGCCCTTGCCGCTGCAGATGAAATACCGACTGTTTGCCCTGCAAGAACCCCTGATGCGGCTGGAGCTGGTGGGCGACATGGTGGCCCCTTCCGACACGACGCCACCACCGCCCGGCCAGAAGCCCCCCACAAACTCATAAAATAGAGGGCTTTGCGCCTTCGCGCACCCAACAACCCCGGATCGGGCGGCGTCCACGCGCCACGGTCCCCACTGCACCTCGCCATGTCTGACACGACTGCCCCATCCGCTCCCGCCGCTCCTGCGCAAGATGAAAACCAACTGATCGCCGAGCGCCGCGAGAAGCTCAAAGCCATGCGCCAGGCGCAGGCCGAAGGCAAAGGCGTGGCTTTTCCCAACGACTTCAAGCCCGAGCACCATGCCGCCAACCTGCACCAGGCCCATGGCGAAAAAACCGCAGAAGAGTTGAATGGCGAAGGCGTGGCCAAAACCACCGCGAAGGTGGCGGGCCGCATGATGCTCAAGCGCGTGATGGGCAAGGCCAGCTTTGCCACGCTACAAGATGCCACGGGCCGCATCCAGGTCTATGTGACCCGCGACGATGTGGGTGAAGACCTGTACGCCTTGTTCAAACACTGGGACTTGGGCGACATCGTGGGCGTCGAAGGCCATTTGTTCAAGACCCGCACGGGCGAGTTGTCGATCCACGCCACCGGCATCCGCATGCTCACCAAGAGCCTGCGCCCCATGCCCGACAAGTTCCACGGTGTGGCAGACCAAGAAGTGAAGTACCGCCAGCGCTACGTGGACCTGATGACCGACGAAGCCGCCCGCAAGCGCTTTGCGGCCCGCAGCAAGGCCGTGAGCGGCATCCGCGAGTTCATGGTGCAACACGGCTTTTTGGAAGTCGAAACGCCCATGCTGCACCCCATTCCCGGTGGCGCCAACGCCAAGCCCTTTGTGACGCACCACAACGCGCTGGACCAAGAGATGTTCTTGCGCATCGCGCCCGAGCTCTACCTCAAGCGCTTGTTGGTGGGAGGTTTTGAGCGCGTGTTCGAGATCAACCGCAACTTCCGCAACGAAGGCATCTCGGTGCGCCACAACCCCGAGTTCACCATGATGGAGTTCTACGCGGCCTACTGGAACTACCAAGACCTGATGGGCTTCACAGAAAGCCTGATCCGAGACGCGGCCATGACCGCTGCGGGGACCTTGGACCTCACCTACAACGGCAAGCCCGTCGACCTGAACAAGCCATTCGCCCGCATGACGATCCGCGAAGCGATCGTGAAGCACACTGAGGCTGGCGAAAACGTGGACAACGCCGAGTGGCTGATCAACGCTCTGAAAAAGCTGGGCATGAGCGAAGCCAAGGACAAGCTGTCCACCCGCAGCCTCGCCAGCCTGCAGGTGTTCTACTTTGAAGAAACCGTGGAAGATAAGCTCTGGGAGCCAACCTTCATCATGGAGCACCCGACCGAGATCAGCCCGCTGGCCCGCGCCAACGACAACCGCCCCGAAGTGACCGAGCGCTTTGAGCTCTACATCACTGGCCGCGAGTTCGGCAACGGTTTCAGTGAGTTGAACGATGCCGAAGACCAAGCCGCACGCTTCCAAGCCCAAGTGGCCGCCAAAGACGACGGCGACGACGAAGCCATGTACTACGACCACGACTTTGTGCGTGCCCTCGAATACGGCATGCCGCCCGCAGGCGGCTGCGGCATCGGCATTGACCGCTTGATGATGCTGCTGACCGACAGCGCCAGCATCCGCGACGTGATCTTGTTCCCTGCTCTGCGGCACGTTCAGGAATAAGCGAGCGCAACGCAGCCCAGTCATGCTCTGCGAAAAACCCTCCTGAGCATGGTCAACGCAGACAGGGCGTTGACCGCATGATCAGGAAACATGTTGCTTGCGACACATCCTGTCGCACTCGATCCGACACTGAATGCTCATCAACAAGGAGCATTCATGACGACCAAGACACGCCTTCGCACCGTTTTCGACCTGACTCCGCAGGAACTTCATGAACTGCGCCAGATCAATCTGGCGGTGATGGCCACGGTGCCTCCAGCTCGGCCAAGACGTGGCTCTGGTTGTTGATTAGCCAGACAAACTGAGCCTCCAGGTAGTCCAAGTTTTTAGCCGCATCCCCAGTGGCTCAGTTTTCAAAGCCAATCAACACGTTCACCTTCGCAACTTTTCGCCACCGCGGATGCAAGTGCATTCGGCCAACACTTCGGCTCGCATACGCATGCAGGCGGCTATTGCGTGCATTGACTTGGCAAGAACCCACATCTAAAATGACCACATGTAGTTACAAAGAGCAATCTCATGGAAACTGTGCAAATTCGCGATGCCAAGGCCAGCTTTTCTGCCTTGGTGGCGGCGGCTGAAAAAGGCCGCCCCACCTTGGTCAGTCGGCATGGGCAACCCTGCGCCATGATTGTGCCCGTGGCTGACGGGGCTCGTCTTTACCCGCTGGAGATGCCCAACTTGGCCAACTACCTGCTCGCACTGCCAGAACCCTTAGAGACCGAGCGCGACAACACGCCATTGAGGGGTATTGACTTTGACTAAGGGTTATCTGCTCGACACCAGCGTGGTGTCGGTCTTGGCCCCGGGGCGAGAGGCTTTTGTGCCCAGCCCCTTTGGGCAATGGCTTCAGGCACACCACCAGCAATTGTTTTTGCCCGCCATTGCTGTTGCTGAAATGGCGCAAGGCATTGGTAAGTTGCGACGCAACGGTAGTGCGGACAGGGCCGACCGCCTGGACCGCTGGTTAGATGGTCTGCTGGCGGCCTATGCTGACCGCATCTTGCCACTGGACGCCGCAGCAGCCCGATTGGCTGGACAAATATCAGATGCCGCCATGGCCCAAGGACGTCATCCCGGCTTTGCCGATGTGGCCATTGCCGCATTGGCACAGCATGCTGGCTTGGTGCTGCTCACTTGCAACCTCAAGCACTTTGCGCCGCTGGGCGTGACATGCCTTGACCCATTGGTTGATCTGCCAGGCTGAGCACTGGATCCACTTCAAATTGGGCGCAGGTGCCTGCGCCTGTCTCATCAACGGTTCTTCAGCATGTCCAGCAATTGGGGCAAGCCCTGCGCGGCTTTGGCTCGGCATTCCACCGTGGTGTAGCCCGACACTTCTGATCTATCAGGGTTGATCTCGGCCACGAACTTGCCCAATTGGTGGGCATTGATCGGCAGCTCAGCCGCAGGGAACACCACACCCGATGTGCCAATGACCAGCATGGCATTGCAGGTGTCCACCAGGTCTTCGGCCATGCGAAATTCTTTTTCCGGCATGGACTCGCCGAACCAGACCACGCCGGGGCGGATGTAGCCACCGCAGTGCTGGCATTCCGGTGGGTCCAAATGCGTCAAGGTCTGATCTGGCAGCCCTGGCGCAAATTCACCCGGGCGGGCGCAGGCAGCACAGCGCGGCGCAAACAAACTGCCATGCAAGTGAATGACGCTCGAGCTTCCTGCGCGTTCGTGCAAGTTGTCCACGTTTTGCGTGACCACATCCACCTGAACGGCATGACCATGGACGCTGCGCAATGTGTCGGCCAATTGAGCCACCGCTATGTGCCCTGCGTGTGGCTGGGTTTCAAGCACAGCGCCGCGACGGCCTTCGTACCAGGCCCAAACGCGGTACTTGTCTTCTCGCCAACCTGCGGGTGAAGCCATTTCGCGGGTGTTGAACTTGGCCCACAGGCTGTCGGGCTTGTCGCGGAAGGTGGCAATGCCGCTTTCTGCCGACATGCCTGCGCCGGTGAAGACGACGATGCGACGTGCCTGGATCAATTGGTCTGCGATTTTTTGAAGTGCCGTGGTGTCCATGATGATTCCTTGTTGAGCGACATTGAAGTTTAAAAACCGGTGCGACACAATGCGTCGCCTGCGGTTTGAATCAGCTCTATGCAACTCTTTGAGAACCTCTAAATTGCGGCGGCTTGGATGGGCAGCTTTGCCTCAAACGTCGCATCCAACAGCGTAAGGTCAACACTGCAGACCACACATCTTCAAGTGGTCTTGTTGAAAATCCCGTTTTTTGTATTCACCTCGCAGGGTGTTCGATTCGGGCAGCTAATTGCCAGAGGTGGCAAACCGGAAAAGTGATCCGCTAGAACGGCCCTTGGCCTGCAAGCAGACCGTATCCAGAAACTGATGAACTGACCAAGATCGTGACCATGGACTGCCACGTCGCTGCGCTCCTCGCAGTGACGGCATGGCAGTCATCTGGCCACGTTGTTGTGCTCATCGCAGTTTCGGTATGGCGACCTTCTAACTTCTCGCGACGTCGCTGCGCTCCTCGCAGTGACGGTATGGCAGCCTTCAGGCAACGTTGTTGTGCTCATCGGAGTGACGCTATGGCGATCCCTAATCTGTAACGGAAGCGAAGCCATTCATGGCCACACCTCAGCGCGGCAAGCGCGGCGCGTCTTCCACCACCTCGCGCACTTCAACGTCTACCACCTGGTCATCGTGGGCGCTTTGGCGCCCATTGTGGCCTTCAAAGCCCTGCGAAGGCCCGGCACGAAAGCCGCCTTGCTTGAAGTTCTGGCGCATGGCGCTGAACTGTTGCCAGACCAGCACCACCTGGGGCTTGCGACCCGTCAACAGCCAACGCAGCGTGGCATAAACGGTGTAGCAGGCCACGCCAAAGAGCAAGGCCACCAGAAAGGCCAGCCCGAGCAGGGCCATGAAAATTTTGGCGATCCAGTTCATCCAAAGGTCCTGTTCAGGTCAAGGCAGACGGTCAAGCGCCTGCATGTAATCGGCCGAGCGCACCAGTTCGTCCCAGTGTCGGGCGGGAGATCGGGGCAAGAGGTTCAGGCGCCGCTCTTCGCTGATCTCACTGGGGGTCCAGTGGCCCTTGAGTTGGGCTTCGGCCAGTTGGTCGAGCACCTCGTCCAGCTCGGCGCCACCGTTCACGGCCGAGCGGTTGCACAGCAAGGCCAGGTCGCAGCCCGCGTGCAGCGCGGTGATGACGGCCTGGGTGTAGCTGAGGGTTTGCCCCTCCAGCTGACGTGCAGCGGCCATCGACAGGTCGTCGGTGCAGACCACACCTTGGAAACCCAGCTGAGCCCGCAAAATGTCTTGCAGCCAGCGCGGTGAAAAGCCCGCTGGACGGCTGTCCACCTTGCTGTAGATCACATGGGCAGGCATCACGGCCGTGAGCACACTGGTGAGCCATTGGTAAGGCTGTGCATCGTCAGCCAAAATGGTTTTGAGGCCGCGTTTGTCCACCGGCAGTGCCACATGCGAGTCGGCCTTGACGGCGCCGTGCCCCGGGAAATGTTTGCCGCAGTTGCCCATGCCCGCTTGCAGCAGGCCTTGCATCAGGCTGCGGGCCAGCAAGCTCACCACACGCGGGTCCCGCGCAAAAGCGCGGTCGCCGATCACGCCACTCTCGCCATGGTCCAGATCCAGCACAGGCGTGAAGCTGAAGTCCACACCACAAGCACGCAGCTCGCTGGCCAGCACAAAGCCCGCCGAGGTGACCGCTTCGCAGGCCTTGAGCACGCCGGAGCCGGGCTGGCCCTTGTCGTCTTGCGACCACAGTTCGCCCAGGGCACGCATGGGTGGCAAATGGGTGAAGCCGTCGTTGCGAAAGCGCTGCACCCGGCCACCTTCATGATCGACCGCGATCAAGAGGTCGGCTCGGATGTTTTTGATCTCGGCACACAGCTCGGTGAGTTGTGCACGGCTTTGCCAGTTGCGGCCAAACAAAATCATGCCGCCCACCAAGGGGTGGGCCAAGCGGCGGCGGTCCACCTCGGTCAAGGTGGTGCCAGCAATGTCAATGATCAGGGGGGCGTGCAGTGTCATGAGGTGTGGATTCCATGTGGGGCGCCAGCGCGGCAAATCAAGGGCGCGGAGGGCTTTGGGTTTCGACCACGCAAAAGCTGGCGGCGTATTCGGATTCGTCGGTCACGGTGATGTGGGCGCTGAGGTTTTTGGCTTCAAACCAATCTTTAAGAACCCCATGCAGCACGATGACCGGCTGACCACTGGGCAGCTTGGCCACCTCGCACAATCGCCAAGTCATGGGCATGCGCATGCCCAGACCAATCGCCTTGCTGAACGCTTCTTTGGCCGAGAAACGGGTGGCCAGATAGCGCACACCGCGCTCGGGCCAGCGGGCGCTGCGGGCCTTCCAAGTGGCCATTTCGGCGTCGGACAGCACCTTGGCGGCAAAACGCTCGCCGTGCTTGTCCAGGCTGGCCCGGATGCGGCGGATGTCGCAGATGTCGGTGCCGATGCCGTAGATCATGGGTTCAGGCAAGCCAAATACGCCTGCACTGTGGCGGTGTAACCCATCTCCAGCGCGTCGGCCATGAAGGCGTGGCCAATCGAGACTTCTTGCAGCCCTTTGACGGCGGCCACAAAGGCGGGCAGGTTGTCGCGGTTGAGGTCGTGGCCTGCATTCAGGCCCAAACCTGCTTGTGCGGCGGCCACGGCCGCATCTGCATAACGTTGCAGCTGCGCGGCATTCTCTGGCGTACCCCAAGTCGCGGCATAGGGCTCGGTGTAGAGCTCCACCCGGTCGGCGCCCACGGCGCGGGCAGCGGCCATTTGTTCTGGGATCGGGTCCATGAACAGGCTCACACGCACGCCCAGGGCCTTGCATTCGTCGATCAAGGGTTTGAGGCGCTCGGCGTCCTGCGGGAAGGCCCAGCCATGGTCGCTGGTGAACTGGCCTTCGCTGTCGGGCACAAAGGTCACTTGGTGCGGGCGCACGGCACGCACATGGTCCATCAGGTTGTGAAAGGGGTTGCCTTCGATGTTGAACTCGCGCTCGGGCCAGGCCTTCATGAGGGCGTGGAGCTCGGGCACGTCACTGGCGCGTATGTGGCGCTCATCGGGCCGGGGGTGGATGGTGATGCCTTGCGCACCCGCTTGCAGACAGAGCTCGGCCGCGCGCGTTACGCTGGGGATGCCCAGGTGGCGCGAGTTTCGCAGCAACGCGACTTTGTTGACGTTGACCGAAAGGGCCACGCCTTGGGAAGAAGGGGTCGCGGAGGTGTTCATAAAGTTTGCAAGTCCAGCATCATTTGGCGTGTGCGCAAAGCGCCCACACCACAATGGTAGTTGAGCAAGAGGCGCAAGGGGCGCTGCAGCAGCACCAGCAGGTCGGCGCACTCGCGCAGCAAGGCGGCAAAAGGACTGGGCGACGCCAGCGCCGCGTGCAGTGCCAGCCATTGCTCGCCGCGCAGGGCTTGGCGGTCATCGCTGACCCACTGCAGCCCCGCCTCGGGCACAAGCGCATAACTGTCCTTAGGCGACAAAGGCTTGAGGGTCAGGGTTTGTTGGTTCAGGGGGGGCAGCAAACCCATTTCGCGCAGCAGCAGCAATTCAAAGCCACGCAAGGCCCATTGCAGGGCGTCCGGGTCACCACTGGCCAGCAGGCGCACGGCAGCGGCATAGACCTCGAACAAAGCGGGGTGCGGGTCGTCGCGGGCCGTCAGGCGCATCAGCAACTCATTGAGGTAATAACCCGACAGCAGCGCCTCGCCCGTGGGCATGACGTGGCCGCCCACCCATTCGGCCGACTTGAGGGTGCGGATGTCACCATCGCCCCCAAAGGCCAGCGACAAAGGCTGCAGCGGCAAGAGTACCGGGCGGAAGCTGGAGGTGGGCCGCTTGGCCCCTTTGGCCACCAAGGCCACCCGGCCATGGTGGCGGGTGAAGACTTCCAAGATCAAACTGGTTTCGCTCCAGTCGTAGCGGTGCAGCACATAGGCTGGCTCGTCTGCGATCCGCTTGGTGGCCATTGAAGCAGGCGTTACTCGTAACCGAAACTGCGCACACGGGCTTCGTCGTCGGCCCAGCCCGAGCGTACTTTGACCCACAGCTCTATGAACACCTTGGCGTCCAGCAGCTTTTCCAGCTCCACACGGGTTTCGGTGCCGATGCGCTTGAGCTTTTCGCCCTTATCACCGATCACCATGGCCTTGTGGCCTTCGCGCTCGACCACGATGGTGGCCGCGATGCGCAGCATGCGCTTGGCAGTGCGACCGGCTTCTTCTTCGAACTTGTCGATCACCACGGTGGAGGTGTAAGGCAGCTCGTCGCCCGTCAGGCGGAAGAGCTTTTCGCGCACCATTTCGCTGGCGAGGAATTTCTCGCTGCGATCGGTGAGTTCATCTTCGGCATGCCACCAGGGCTGCTCAGGCAGGTATTTTTCGCAAATGCCGAGCAGGCGTTCGATGTCTTTGGGTTGCTTGGCCGACATGGGCACAAACTCGGTGAAGGCGTGGCGCTCTTGCATGCTTTGCAGCCAGGGCGCGATGTCGCCACGTCGGTGCACGTTGTCGAGTTTGTTGGCCACCAGCAAAACCGGAATGCCGGGCTTGAGCAGCGCCAGCACTTTGGCGTCTGCCGTGGTGAAGCTGCCCGCCTCGACCACAAACAAAACCAAGTCCACATCACTCACCGCGCCGACCACGGTCTTGTTGAGCGACTTGTTGAGTGCGGTGCCGTGAATGGTCTGGAAACCCGGGGTGTCCACAAACACATACTGGGCAGCGCCCTGGGTGCGGATGCCGGTGATGCGGTGGCGCGTGGTTTGTGCTTTGCGCGAAGTGATGCTGATTTTTTGACCCACCAAGGCGTTGAGCAAAGTCGACTTGCCCACGTTGGGTTTGCCCACAATGGCCACCAAGCCGCAGCGCTGGCCTTCCACCGGTACAGGCGCGGGGACAGCAGCGACGGGCGGCAAGGCGGCGTCTTCTGAGGCATCGCGTGGCTGGATCGTCACACCCGCGATTTGAACGGGGCGGCGCATGGTTTGCTCTTGCGGCGTGCGTTCAGTTTCAGGCGTTTTTTTGTCGGTGCTCATGCGGCGCTTTCAGATTTCAGGGTCTGCAGCATGGCGGCTGCCGCTGCTTGTTCAGCAGCCCGACGCGAAGCGCCCGAGCCTTGCTGGGTTTGGCGCAATTCGGTGACCTCACAGGAGACCTCAAATTGCTGTCGATGCGCCGCCCCGGAGGTACCGACAACGGTGTACTTGGGCAACGCGAGCTTGCGCCCTTGCAGCCACTCTTGCAGTTCGGTCTTGGGGTCTTTGCCCACCGCCTGCATATCGGGCTTGATGTCCACTTGGGCAAACAATCGCTCGACCAAGTCTTGAGCATCCTTGTAGCCGCCGTCCAGGTACACCGCACCGATGATGGCTTCCAAGGCATCGGCCAGGATGGACGGGCGGTTTTGACCACCTGAGCGCATCTCGCCCTCGCCCAAGCGCATCACGACAGGCAAATCCAGGGTTTTGGCCAGTTGGTGCAAGGTGTCTTGCTTGACCAAGTTGGCCCGCACGCGCGACAAATCGCCTTCAGGCAAGCTGGCCAGTTGTACATACAGCAGGTTCGCCACCGACAGGTTCAGCACCGAGTCACCCAAAAACTCCAGGCGCTCGTTATGATCTGCGCTGAAGCTGCGGTGCGTCACCGCTTGCTGCAACAAGCCCTGCTGGCGAAAGGCATAACCCAGCCGAACTTGCAATTCGGACAAAACGGGGGAAGTTGCCACGCCCACCTCAGTCAAAAGCGCCAATGCGCTTGAGGTTGCCGAAGTTCATCCACACGAAGAAAGCTTTGCCCACGATGTTGGCGTCGGGCACAAAACCAAAGTAGCGCGAATCCAGTGAATTGTCACGGTTGTCCCCCATCATGAAGTAGTGGCCTGCGGGCACCTTGCAGGTCACGCCTTCGACGGTGTAGTTGCAGTTTTCGCGTCCGGTAAACTGGTCGGCGCCGGGCACAAAGGCCGGACGGTCATCGTCTTGCAGCGTTTGGTGCGGTTTGGCCCCGAGTGTTTCACGGCGCTGCTTGGAATAGCGCATGGTGGATTCATCAAAAAAGTCGGGCAGCACTTCGGTGGGCACTGGTTTGCCGTTGATCGTCAGGCTTTTGTTCAAGTAAGCGACCTCGTCACCTGGCAAACCGACCACACGTTTGATGTAGTCCACGCTGGGTTTGGGCGGGTAACGAAACACCATCACATCACCGCGCTGCACGGGCGCGCCTTCGGTGAGCTTGGTGTTGGCCACGGGCAGGCGGATGCCGTAATGGAATTTGTTCACCAAAATCAGGTCGCCGATGTGCAGCGTCGGGATCATGGAGCCCGAGGGAATTTTGAAAGGCTCGAACAGAAATGAACGGAGCACAAACACCACCACGATGACGGGGAAGAGCCCCGCCGTCCAGTCCAGCCACCAGGGCTGCATGAGCAGCTTCTCGCGGGACTCGTGGATGTCGGTGTCCACCTTGTCGATGCCCATTTTGGACAACTCGGCGCGGCGCTGGGCAGTTTCGGTTTCGAGCTGCGCCGCAGCTTTTTGCCGTTGCGGCAAAAACACGAAGCGCTCGGCCAGCCAGTAGATGCCTGTGACCACGGTGGCCATCAGCAAAAGCAAAGCGAAGTTGCCCTCAAGGTAACCCAGATACCAAGCACCGGCATAGCCTACAAAAGTGGCCAGCACCAAAGACGTTAAAAATTGCATCAATCTTCCACCTGCAAAATGGCCAAGAATGCCTCTTGGGGCACCTCGACCGAGCCAATTTGTTTCATACGCTTTTTACCCGCTTTTTGCTTTTCAAGCAGTTTGCGTTTGCGCGAGATGTCGCCACCGTAGCACTTGGCCAGCACGTTTTTGCGCAAGGCTTTGATGCTTTCTCGGGCAATGATGTTGGCCCCAATGGCGGCCTGAATCGCCACATCGAACATCTGGCGGCTGATGATCTCGCGCATCTTGGCCACCACGGCGCGCCCCCGGTACTGAGACTGTGAACGGTGGACGATGATTGAGAGTGCATCGACCTTCTCACCGTTGAGCAAAATGTCAACCTTCACCACATCAGAGGCCCGAAATTCCTTGAACTCGTAGTCCATCGAGGCATAGCCCCTACTGACCGATTTGAGTTTGTCAAAGAAATCCAACACGATCTCGCCCAGAGGCATTTCGTAGGTCAACATGACCTGACGACCGTGGTAAGCCATGTTGAGCTGAACACCACGTTTCAAGTTGGCCAGCGTCATCACCGGGCCCACATAGTCTTGCGGCATGTAAAGGTGCACCGTGACGATGGGCTCGCGGATTTCTTGAAGCTTGCCTTGGTCGGGCATTTTGGAAGGGTTTTCGACCATGACGACTTCGCCACCCGGCTGGACCACTTGGTAAACCACGCTGGGCGCGGTGGTGATCAGGTCTTGGTCAAACTCGCGCTCGAGGCGCTCTTGCACGATTTCCATGTGCAACAAGCCCAGAAAGCCGCAACGAAAGCCAAAGCCCAGCGCCTGCGAGACTTCGGGCTCGTAATGCAAGGACGCATCGTTGAGCTTGAGCTTTTCCAGCGCGTCGCGCAGGCCATCGTATTGGTTGGCCTCAGTCGGGTACAAGCCCGCAAACACCTGGGGCTGGATTTCTTTGAAACCCGGCAAAGCTTCAGTGGCGGGGCCCGCGTTGTTGGGGAGCTTTTTTTCCAGAGTGACCGTGTCGCCCACTTTGGCCGCCTGCAGTTCCTTGATGCCCGCGATGATGTAACCCACTTCGCCCGCCTTGAGCGATTCGCGGGGCTGGTTGGCAGGAGTGAAAACGCCCAAGCTGCCCGCTTCATAAACTGCGTTGCTGGCCATCATGCGGATGCGCTCGTTTTTGAGCAACTGGCCATCGACCACACGCACCAGCATGACCACACCCACATAGGTGTCGAACCAGCTGTCGATGATCATGGCGCGCAGCGGCGCATCCGGGTTGCCTTTGGGCGCCGGAATGCGGGCCACCACAGCCTCGAGGATTTCTTCAATGCCCATGCCGGTCTTGGCCGAGCAGGGAATCGCATCGGTCGCGTCGATGCCAATCACATCTTCGACTTCGGTGCGTGCGTTTTCGGGATCTGCATTGGGCAGGTCCATCTTGTTGAGCACCGGCACCACCTCCACACCCAAGTCGAGCGCGGTGTAGCAGTTGGCCACGGTCTGCGCTTCCACGCCCTGGCTGGCATCGACCACCAGCAAAGCGCCTTCGCAGGCCGACAACGAGCGGCTCACTTCATAAGAGAAGTCCACATGACCCGGCGTGTCGATCAGGTTGAGGTTGTACACCTGACCATCCAGGGCTTTGTATTGCAGCGCAGCCGTTTGCGCCTTGATGGTGATACCACGCTCTTTTTCGATGTCCATCGAGTCCAACACCTGCGCTTGCATGTCGCGCGCATCCAAGCCACCACAGTGTTGAATCAAGCGATCGGCCAGCGTGGATTTGCCATGGTCGATGTGGGCAATGATCGAAAAATTTCTGATGTGATTCATCAAGGAAGTTCTGCAAGTGTTTGTGGATCAACGATCCGGAAAAGAAAAAAGGGCGCGTCTGGTGGTGACGCGCCCTGAACCAACAATCAATGGCAACTGCGATAGTTGGGACTTCATTGTAGGCAAATTGGCCCAATCGCACAGCCCCGCTACCGGGTTAGGCAGGTCGTTGCTGCTATGCAACATGAAACTTATCAACAACTTATCCACAATTGACACTGCAAGCGGGTGAACAACTTGTGGGCTGTCTGTGGATCGTCGGTGGACACATACGGCAAATCCCGCATGGTGAATCAAGACCTGCTCTATATGCCATGAATGGCGGTTCAAGACGGTTGATTTTATCCAAATTCGGCATGAGACCCCAAATATGTTAGCGAATACAAACTTCACAAATATTTTTAAGCGCTGCCCCACCCTCTTAAAAAATGACGTTTGGACCCAACAACCCCAAAACCACAGGGGTTTCAAGGTTGCCAGGCTTGCAATCCATCAAGGGGCAGGTCGAATCAGCACGTACTGCGCCCCATCACCCCGACGGATCAGTACGCTGACTGGCCTGGTCTTGTCGATGCGCGCCATCAGCGATTCAAACACCTGAACCGAGCTGACGTCGGTGTTGGCCACGGCCAGGATCAAGTCGCCCTCGCGAATGCCGGCCCGTGCTGCGGCTTCCACTGCGGCGTCGACCCGTACACCTGAACGAACACGCGCTTCTTTCTTTTGGGCCTCGCTCAAGTCACTCAAGCTCAGACCCAAGTGGGCGATCTTGACGGGCGGGGCTTTTTTCTCGGGTGCAGCCGTAGCCACTTTTTCTGGCTCGATTTCGGCCACAGTAACCTTCAGGTCCTGGGTTGCGCCTCGGCGGAACACCGTCAGCGCCACTTGGCTGCCGGGTTTCGTGTTGCCCACCGCGCGGGGCAAATCAGCGGGTTTTTCAATCGGCTTGCCATCAAAACGGGTGATGATGTCACCCGCCTCGATGCCGGCTTTTTCGGCAGGAGAACCTTCTTCCACGCCGCGCACCAGCACGCCTTGCGCTTTGCCCAAACCAATGGACTCGGCCACCTCTTTGGTCACTGGCGCAATTTGAACCCCAATGCGGCCGCGGCTGACCCGGCCCGAGGACCTCAGCTGCTCACTGACCCGCATGGCCTCGTCCATGGGAATGGCAAAAGAAATGCCCATGAAGCCCCCCGAGCGGGAGTAGATCTGGCTGTTGATGCCCACCACTTCACCACGCATATTGATCAACGGGCCGCCAGAGTTGCCGGGGTTGATCGCCACATCGGTCTGAATGAAGGGCAAGTAGTCACCGGTATCGCGCTGCTTGGCGCTGACAATACCTGCCGTCACGGTGTTCTCTAGACCAAAGGGCGAACCGATGGCCATAACCCACTCGCCCACACGCAGGCGGCTGACATCGCCCACCTTGACTGCGGGCAGACCCGTGGCCTGGATTTTCACAACCGCCACATCGGTGCGCTTGTCGGCACCCACAATGCGCGCCTTGAATTCGCGTTTGTCGGTCAAGGTCACCATCACCTCATCAGCCCCTTCGACCACGTGCGCGTTGGTCATGATGTAACCATCAGCGCTCAGGATGAAACCTGAACCCACGCCCCGGGGTTGGGCTTCTTGCTCGGGCCGGTTTTGCCGAGGACTCTGGCGTGGTGCGTTGGGCATGGGAACCCCAAAAAAGCGGCGAAACAGCTCCTGCATCTCTTCGTCCTGCCCGCCAGCGCCGGGCGTGCTGGGGCGCACTTTTTCAAGGGTTCGGATGTTCACCACCGAGGGCCCAACCTGCTCCACCAAATCAGTGAAGTCGGGCAAGCCACGCACCACAGCAGCCGGGGCTTGCGCCAAGGCTGCAGATGTGGACACCATGGCCCATCCTGTCAGCAGTGCAGTGACCATGTAGGCCGATGCGGCCGTCCTCGTCCATTTGTTGTTCAGCACAAAAAGCCTCCTTGTGTCGGTCTAAACCGGATTTAAGCGCTATGACACATGCGGGTGAAAGCGGCCATTTCAAGCCACCTCAAACACCCTCTTGCGATCTCCCATCTGACAACGCCACCGTCTTCGGGCGCGAATATACAGCGCATCTAAATCCGTGCCACTTTGAGGGCATCGCGCCCGCCTGTAACCAGGCGCTGGCCCGTCGACCCTGAGCACGGCCCCGCTCGTCCAGTGGCTGGACCCACAACAACAGGCCTTGGCCGGTGTCCAGGCCCACCGAGACGGCTACGGGCTGGGTTGAGTCAACCGTGTCTGCATCGGCTTGCCAAAACCAGATATCGCCGCTCCAGCCCAAACGCCCATGGGTCAGTGCTTGCCTGGGAGCCCAAAGCGTAGCGGACACAGCGCATGTGGCCCACATCAACCAACCGGCCCACAACTTGGGGCCTGAGACCAGCGTTTGCATTTGCCAGCTGACCATGCCCACAGCCGAAAGCCCGCAGACGGCCACCAGCAAAATGCGGCCTAAAGCAAAACGCCCCACCGGGTAAACCACAGGCGGGGCGTTGTACATGGCTTGAACCTTGCCTGATGGGCTGTCAGAGGCGTTTGAAAACCAAAGAGCCGTTGGTGCCGCCAAAACCGAAATTGTTCTTCAAAGCCACATCAATTTTGAGGTCGCGTGCGGTGTTGGCACAGTAGTCCAGATCGCACTCCGGGTCGGGGTTGACCAGGTTGATGGTCGGCGGCACTTTTTGATGGTGCAGCGCCAGCACGGTGAACACGCTCTCAATGCCGCCCGCACCACCCAACAGGTGACCGGTCATGGACTTGGTGGAGCTGACCACGGTTTTGTACGCATGGTCGCCCAAAGCCGCCTTAATGGCATTGGTTTCGTTGATGTCACCTAGCGGCGTGGAGGTGCCGTGTGCGTTCAGGTAATCGATCTGGTCGGCATTGATGCCTGCATTGCGCATGGCGTTGATCATGGCGCGGCGGGGGCCGTCCATGCTGGGCGCGGTCATGTGACCGGCGTCAGCACTCATGCCATAGCCCGACAGCTCGGCATAGATTTTGGCGCCACGGGCCTTGGCGTGTTCGTACTCTTCAAGCACCATGACACCTGCGCCTTCACCCAGCACAAAACCATCGCGGTCTTTGTCCCAAGGACGGGAGGCTGCTGTGGGATCGTCGTTGCGGGTCGACAAGGCGCGCATGGCGGCAAAGCCACCCACACCCAACGGCGAAACGGTGCCTTCAGAACCCCCTGCGATCATCACGTCGGCATCGCCGTATTCGATCAAGCGGCCGGCTTCGCCAATGCTGTGCAAGCCTGTGGTGCACGCGGTCACTACAGCCAGGTTGGGGCCCTTAAAGCCATGGCGCATCGACACATGGCCCGAAATCATGTTGATGATCGAGGCAGGTACAAAAAATGGGGAGATGCGGCGCGCACCGCGTGCCGTGTACTCGATGTGGGTGTCTTCGATCAGCGGCAAGCCGCCAATGCCTGAACCAATCACAACACCGGTGCGACAAGCCTCTTCTTCACCCAGCGCGTCGCCTGATGGCAAACCGGCGTCTTGAATTGCCTGAGCCGCTGCAGCAATGCCGTAATGTATGAATCGGTCCATCGTCCGCGCCTCCTTGGCGCTGATGTAGGACTCGAGGTCAAAATTCTTGACTTCTCCCACAATCCGACAAGACATCGCCGAAGCGTCAAATCGGGTGATGGGACCAATGCCGGACTGGCCGGCAAGCAGGTTGGACCACGCCTCAGACACCGTGTTGCCCACGGGGCTGACGCATCCCAAACCCGTGACTACAACGCGGCGCCGGGACATCGTCGATCAGGCCTTCTTGCTTTGGGCGTAGTCGATCGCAGCTTGCACCGTGGTGATTTTTTCTGCGTCTTCGTCAGGAATTTCGATGCCGAACTCGTCTTCGAGTGCCATCACCAGTTCCACCGTGTCCAGGGAGTCGGCACCCAGATCGGCCACAAAGGCTTTTTCGTTGGTGACTTGTGACTCTTCAACGCCGAGTTGCTCAGCAATGATTTTCTTGACACGTGCTTCGATATCGCTCATGGGGTCCCTCTGAGGGTTGTGAAAAAAGAAGATTTTACCTGTCCGGAAGGGGGGTCCGGAAATCAGGCCATGAACATGCCGCCATTGACATGCAATTCCTGTCCGGTGACATAGCCAGCACCTGGTCCAGCCAAGTAGGCCACCGCATGCGCGATGTCATCGGGTTGCCCCAAATGGCCCAGAGGAATCTGGCCCAACAAGGCTTTGTGCTGTTCTTCGGGCAGACTGGCCGTCATGTCAGTGGCAATGAAACCGGGGGCCACACAGTTGACGGTGATGTTGCGGCTGCCCAACTCGCGGGCCAGCGCGCGGGTCATGCCCGCGACACCCGCCTTGGCGGCGGCGTAATTGGCCTGCCCCGGGTTGCCCGATGCACCCACTACGCTGGTGATGCTGATGATGCGGCCATAGCGCTGCTTCATCATGGGACGGATCACGGCTCGGCTCATGCGGAACACCGCCTTGAGGTTGGTGTCGAGCACCGCATCCCAATCGTCGTCTTTCATGCGCATGGCCAGGTTGTCGCGGGTGATGCCGGCGTTGTTGACCAGCACCTGCAAGCCGCCGTGCTCTTTCACAATGGCGTCGATCAGAGCAGCGCCCGCGTCGGCGTCATTGACATTCAGGTTGGCCCCCCGACTGCCGGAAAAGGCCGACAGGGCCTGACTGATCTTGGCAGCCCCTTCGTCGCTGGTGGCGGTGCCAATCACCACATAGCCTTGTTGGGCCAAATGCAGGGCAATCGATGCACCGATGCCGCGAGATGCGCCGGTGACGAGTGCAATTTGTTGTTGCGCTTCGCTCATGCCAGGATTCCTTTCACTTCAGCCAGAGTGGTGGGGTCGTACAGAGCCGCGCCATTCAGTTCGGCGTCAATTCGCTTGGTCATGCCCGCAAGCACTTTGCCAGGACCGCACTCGACCACGGTATTCACGCCACGGGCCTTAATGGCCTGCACGCACTCGACCCAGCGCACCGGACCAAAGGCCTGGCGGTACAGCGCATCGCGGATGCGGTCAGCTTCAGTTTCGATGGCCACATCGATGTTGTTGAGCACCGGGATCTGAGGCACACCCAAGGCCAGCATGGCCAGTTTTTCGCGTAGCTTTTCAGCGGCGGGCTTCATCAAAGTCGAGTGAAATGGGGCTGACACGGGCAAGATCAGCGCGCGCTTGGCGCCCATGCCTTTGAGTACTTCGCAGGCTTTGTCCACTGCGGCTTTGCTGCCGGCGATCACGGTTTGCGCTGCGTCGTTGAAGTTCGCAGCTTGCACCACTTCGGCGCTGCCTGCCGGGAAAGTGGCTTGCGCCTCCTGGCAGCCGGCGATGACTTTGTCCGAAGCCAAACCCAAAATGGCGGCCATGGCCCCAACGCCCACGGGCACAGCTTCTTGCATGGCAGCGGCGCGCAGGCGGACCAAGGGCGCAGCTTGGGCCAGTGTCAACACACCCGAAGCCACCAGGGCGCTGTACTCGCCCAATGAGTGGCCAGCCACCACCGATGGCTTGGCACCGCCTTCTGCCAACCAAGCGCGGTAAGCCACCACCGCTGACACCAGCATCACCGGTTGGGTGTTGGTGGTCATGGCCAATGCTTCTTTGGGGCCTTCGCGGATCAACTGGGCAATGTCTTCGCCCAAGGCATCAGAGGCTTCTTTGAGGGTTTCGAGCACCACAGGGTGGTCACCCCAGGCGTCCAACATGCCCACCGATTGGGAGCCCTGACCGGGAAAAACAAACGCAAATGAGGTCATGTGCAAATTTTGGGTATCTGTAAAGAATCCGAGAAAGTGAAATGGGGCGTGCCGTGCATCACTGACTCGGGTCTGTCAAATCAACAGCGAATCAGTAACGCAAGAGGACTGAGCCCCAAGTGAAGCCACCGCCCACGCCTTCGAGCATGAGGGTCTGGCCTCGCTGGATGCGCCCGTCGCGAACAGCAGTGTCCAGCGCCAGCGGAATCGAGGCGGCCGAGGTGTTGCCATGCTGATCCACCGTCACCACCACCTTGTCAGCGCCCAGCTTGAGCTTGCGCGCAGTGCTTTGCATGATGCGGATGTTGGCCTGGTGCGGGATCAGCCAGTCGATGTCGGCTTCTGTCAAGTTGGCCTTGGCCAAGCTGGCGCGAGCGGTTTCATCCAGCACGCCAACCGCGAGTTTGAACACGGCCTGACCGTCCATCTTGAGCACGGGATCGCCCAGAATGCCGCCCCGGTTGACGTGCCCCGGTACGCACAAAATGTCTTTGTACTTGCCATCAGCATGCAAATCGGTGGCCAAAATACCGGGCTGTTCAGACGCTTCAAGCACGACCGCGCCTGCACCGTCGCCGAACAACACACAAGTGGTTCTGTCTTTAAAGTCGAGGATGCGGCTAAAAATTTCTGCGCCAATGACCAAAGCCCGCTTGGCGGAACCGGATTGGATCATCGAATCGGCAACGGTCAATGCATAAACAAAGCCGCTGCACACGGCTTGGACGTCAAATGCGGGGCAACCTGCTGCGCCCAGTTTGTGCTGAACCATGGTCGCCACCGACGGGAACACCATTTCGGGGGTCGATGTGGCCACAATGATCAGGTCAATGTCTTGCGCAGCCACGCCTGCCGCGCTGAGTGCCTGGCGGGCGGCTTCAGTGGCCAGATCGCTGCAGCCTTGTTCGTCGGCCGCAAAGTGCCGTGCACGGATGCCTGTGCGCTCGACTATCCAGTCGTCAGAAGTCTCAACGCCCTGCTGTGCCAGTTCGGCCGCCAGGTCTGCGTTGGTCAGGCGTTTTTCCGGCAGGTAGCTGCCGGTGCCCAAAATGCGGGAATAAATTCTCATGGTGTGGTGACCGCTGGTTCTGCCCGCTCGGCGTGCGCTCCCATCAACAAAGGGGCCGCATGCGCGATGCGTTCACGAACGCGGTCCAGCAATTGGTTTCGGCCTGCATCATAAGCCCGGTTCAAGGCCGTCTCGAAAGCGATCTCGTCTGCCGATCCGTGGCTCTTAAAAACCAGCCCGCGCAAACCCAGCAATGCTGCGCCGTTGTATCGGCGGTGGTCGACGCGATTTTTAAATGCAGATAGAACTGGATAAGCCAAAATTGCAACTATTTTGGTGAAGATGTTGCGAGAAAACTCATTTTTCAAAAAGCCGCCAATCATGGTGGCCAAGCCTTCACTCGCCTTCAGTGCCACGTTGCCGACAAAGCCATCGCAAACCACAATGTCCACAGTGCCCTTGAAAATGTCATTGCCTTCCACATTGCCATGAAAATTCAAATCTCCAGAGTTGCCTGCAGAACGCAGCAATTCGCCTGTTTTTTTGATGATTTCATTGCCTTTGATGGCTTCTTCGCCAATGTTGAGCAAACCAACCGAAGGTTGGTCCTTGTTTTGCAGCACAGAGACCAAGGCTGAACCCATGACGGCAAATTGGAGCAAATGCTCGGGCGTGCAGTCCACATTAGCGCCCAAATCGAGCATGGTGGTTCCGCCGCCCTTGAAGTTGGGCATCTGGCCCGCAATGGCAGGACGGTCAATCCCGTCCATGGTCTTGAGTACATAACGGGCAATGGCCATCAAGGCACCCGTGTTGCCCGCAGAGACAGCGGCGGCGGCCTTGCCATCGCGCACCTGCTCAATGGCCACACGCATGGAGGAATCTTTTTTCTTACGCAAAGCCACTTCGAGCGAGTCGTCCGACTCCACCACTTCGGTGGCCCCTATTACCTCGGCTCGGGGATCGGCAAAACCAGCGAGTTCCTCTGCTCGACCCACCAACAAGAGGCGCGCATCCGAGTGCGTAGACAGAAAACGTCGGCAGGCCGCCAGCGTGACGCGTGGGCCGTGGTCGCCGCCCATACAATCGACAGCCAGAGTGATCGGGGTGGGCGAGGTCATTGAATCCTTGGGCTGAAAACCGGGCAATACAAAGCAAAAGCCACAAAAACAAAAGCCCGAGGCTACTCAAAAAAAGTAGCGCCGGGCCTCTTGAGGCTTGAGGGCTGAAGCCGATCAGGCTTCGGACTTGTTCTTCAACACTTGGCGGCCACGGTAAAAACCGTTGGGGCTGATGTGGTGACGCAGATGTGTTTCGCCTGTTGTGGGTTCAACCGCAATACCTGGCACATTCAGGGCATTGTGCGAGCGGTGCATTCCGCGCTTGGAGGGCGATTTTTTGTTTTGCTGAACGGCCATGATGGCTCCTTGGAAGCTTGTGGAGGCCGCGCCAATGAAAACGCAGCTTCTGGTTGATGAGAGTGTCGCCCGGAATAACTGGGCTTAGCCATCGATTATATCCTAAGCAGAACCCGTTTGGATACAGACTTTTGGCCTCTTTAAGTCAACTTATCTGTTTTAAGACCCACAAGAATCCCAAAGGGGTTGGGTCGCCGCGCTGCATCTTCAAATTCAGGGTCTGCAACAGACATTGGCATCTCTTCGGGGCACTCCTCGTGCAAAGGCACCAAGGGCAAGGACAAAATTAACTCATCTTCGATCAATGCCAGAGCGTCAAAATCGCGGCTGATCACCAAAATGTCTTCTTCAGCCTCATCATCCAGCGCCATCGCTGTGGCTTCATCGGCGACAAAACGGAAACTCCGTTCGGCCTGCACCGTCTCCAGCACCGGCGTCAGGCAGCGTTGGCATTGCAGGGGCAAACTCACCAGCGCGTTCAAATCCAGCCAAATCTGGTCAGCGCCGCCCGATTGCGGGACCGATCGACCTTGCAATTGCCAAGCCACCGGCCCCGAAGGCATGTCACTGCCGAACAATTCCTGCGCCAATCGCGGCCAATCGGCCAGCACGCCCTGCCCATTCAGGCTGAGTGTGTCGCGGGCAAAAGTCACCACGTCAAGGTGTTGAGGGTCCAATTTTTTTTCCATGGCTGCAGTGTAAGAGAATCACCCATCTGAATTTCATCAGGGCCAGCGCTTTGACCTCGATCTTGACCAACTCTGCCCCCCCCGTCCGCCCAGTGGTGCTGGGCTCGACCTCGCGTTACCGGCGCGAGCTGCTAGAGCGTCTGCGCATCCCATTCACCGTGAGCGCGCCCGATGTGGACGAAACACCCCAGCCGGGAGAAGCGCCTCAGGCCTTGGCCCTGCGGCTGGCCCTGGCCAAAGCCCGGGCCGTGGCGGCCTTGCACCCCGAGGCGGTGGTGATTGGCTCGGACCAGGTGGCCGATTTGGCGGGCAAACCCCTGGGCAAGCCAGGCGAACACGCGCGAGCCGTGGCGCAGTTGCGCCAGATGCGCGGCCAGACGGTGATCTTTCAAACCGCGCTGGCCGTGGTCTGCTTGGCCGCAGGCTTTGAAGAAGTGGCCTTGGCTGAGGTCCGCGTGGTGTTTCGCGATCTGAGCGACGAAGAGATCGAGGCGTATTTGCAAGCTGAACAACCCTACGACTGTGCAGGCAGCGCCAAGAGCGAGGGTTTGGGGATTGCGTTGCTGGAATCCATCGACAACGACGACCCGACCGCACTGATTGGGTTGCCGCTGATCCGCACCGCGCGTTTGCTGCGCCAAGCCGGAGTGAAACTGCTGTGAACGCGCCAAAATCACTCAAAGGTCGTCTGTTTTTAGTGCCCACGCCACTGGACTTCGGCTGCACCGAGCAAGCCCCCATCACCGATGTGCTGCCCACCAGCACACTGGCCACCGCCGCAGGCATCCAGCATTGGGTCTGCGAGAACGCCAAGAGCACCCGCGCCTTCCTCAAGCGCGTGGGTCAAACACATCCGCTGATCGCCCCCCTGCCCGAACAAAGCATCACCGAATTGCCGCGTCACGTCCACAAAAAAGGCGACCACCAATCGGGCTTTGACGGCAAACCGCTGCTGGCCGCTGCCTTGCAGGGGCACGATGTGGGACTGGTGAGCGAAGCGGGCATGCCCGCCGTGGCGGACCCGGGCAGTTCGGTGGTGCGGGCTGCACACGATCTGGGCATAGGCGTGGTGCCTATGGTGGGTCCGATGTCTTTGTTGCTGGCCTTGGCTGCCAGCGGCCTCAATGGCCAGAGCTTCGCCTTTGTGGGTTACTTGCCTCAAGACGCGGCCGAGCGCGCTTCCCGCTTGAAGCAACTGGAGTCACTGGCCCTCAAAACCGGGCAAACCCAGTTGTGGATCGAAACCCCCTACCGCAACGCGGCCATGCTCGACGGCCTGATACAGAGCCTGAACGCCAACACTCGACTGGCCATATCGAGCGGCTTGACGCTGCCCTCCGCCCATATTCAGAGCCACACCGTCGCGCAATGGAAAAAGGGCCTCAAAGGCCCTGATGGACACACGCCCGCGGTTTACGCCATCGGGCCGTAAAGCCCCGGTGGGCCTAGCGGCTCAGCGCAAACCGGTGCTGTTGCGCAGGGCACGGACCGAGCCCTCGCCTACCGCCGCGCCAAAGCGCTTGACCAAGCGCTCAGCCACGTTTTCACGCTGCGTGTAATCAATCACATCTGGCGCTTTGACCACTTCACGGGCAACGCCGTCCAGACTGCCCAAGCTGTCGGCCAAACCCAGATCCACCGCCTGTTGGCCACTCCAGAACAGACCACTGAACATTTCCGGGGTTTCTTTCAAGCGATCGCCACGGCCTTTCTTCACCACTTCAATGAACTGCGAGTGGATTTGGTCCAGCATTGCCTGGGCATGCTTGCGCTGCTGCTCGGTTTGTGGGCTGAACGGGTCCAGAAAACCTTTGTTGGC
This sequence comes from Limnohabitans sp. 2KL-51, assembly GCF_003063645.1. Lineage (GTDB taxonomy): Bacteria > Pseudomonadota > Gammaproteobacteria > Burkholderiales > Burkholderiaceae_C > Limnohabitans_A. The sequence goes on along the minus strand of NZ_NESJ01000006.1, from coordinate 178,257 downwards.
ACCCGCCGTCATCAAACGACGCTCCACGCCCAACTTGTTCATGAGCTCAGTGAACCCAAAGCCGTCCATCAGCACACCAATGCTGCCCACAATGCTGGCTTTGTCCACATAGATTTGGTCTGCCGCAGCCGCAATGTAATAAGCAGCTGACGCGCAGGACTCTTCCACCACAGCATAGATGGGCTTGTTGTGCAAAGCCCGCAAACGAACAATCTCATCGTTGATCAGGCCCGCCTGAACCGGACTTCCGCCGGGAGAATTGATGAGCAAAACCAGTGCCTTGGAGCCCGAATCTTCCAAAGCCAAGCGCATGGAGGACATGATGTTTTCGGCACTCGCTTCGGCTCCAGAACCAATTTCACCCACGATGGACACCATGGCCGTGTGCGGCGAGCTAGGGCTGATGGTGGTCGACCTGTAAGTGAACAGCTGCCAAAAAACCACCGCCACAAGTACCAACCAAGCCAAGCGAATGCCCACCTTCCAGCGGCGGGCGGTTTTCTGTTCATCCAAATTGGCAAAGGCCAAACGCTCCAACGTCTGGCGCTCCCACCCCACATCGGTGCTCGATGTGACTTTGGCTGTTTCTTGGGAGGCTGAGGCGGACGCGTGGTCTTGGGGGTCTTGCATGTTCAAAATTCAGGGGTTTTCAAGTTGTAGGCAGTATGCCAGTGAACCACGCCGTCAAGCTCTGAAAGGTCTATTTTGACCAGTCCACCCCGGCAGGGGCCGCCAGAGCAAGCGCCGGTATCGGGTTGGTACGTGGCGCCGTGCGTGGCACACATGAGCCACCGTCCCGTGTCGTCATAAAACCGGTCGGGCTGGTAGTCCATCTCCATCGCCACATGGGTGCAGCGGTTCAGGTAGGCATGCACCTGGTCTTGGTAACGGATGGCAAAAGCTCGGCAAGTCTGCCCGGCATACACGATGTCAAAAGGCACAGCTCGCCCACCGTTGACCAGGTCGGCGCTGTTGCACAAAGGGACCATGGGCTCCATCTGCGATCCTTGTTTCAAGCGTGTTGCAACAACCAGTCATGCAAATCGCGCACGCTGTGCGCCACATGGCGCGGTTGAAGCACATGAAAGGCCTCGGGCTCGTGGGCCCCATAACTCACGCCCACGCTGGCGCACCCGGCATTCAGCGCCATCTGAAGGTCGTGCGTGGTGTCGCCAATCATCAAGGTGCGCTCGGGCTCTGCGCCGAATTCGCGCATCAACTCGTGCAGCATCAGGGGGTTGGGTTTGCCCGCTGTCTCATCGGCCGTACGCGAGCCATCGAACACGCCGCGCAACTCAACCGCCTGCAAGGACTCGTTCAGGCCATGGCGACTTTTGCCGGTGGCCACCGTCAGCCAGTGGTGACGCGCCTTGAGGGCGTCCAACAAATCCAGCACACCTTCGAACAGGCTGATGTCGTTCTGGTGCTGAAGGTAATGGTGACGGTAACGCTCACCCAAAGCCGGGTATTTGTCTTGGGGCACATCGGGCGCGGCATGGGCCAGCGCGGGCAAGAGCGACAAGCCGATCACATAGGATGCGGCTTCGCGGGTGGGCTCTTGCCCGCCCACGTCCACGACGGCGCGCTGGATGCAGCGGGTGATCAGGGCGGTAGAGTCGAACAGCGTGCCATCCCAATCGAAAGCGATCAGGTCAAACTGGCGGGGTCTGGTGTGGGGCATGGTCAATGTAGGCTTTCAATTCAGGGGGTAATTCGGCTTGCAAGGCCACACGCTCGTCCGTCACCGGGTGGCTGAACTGCAAGCGCCAGGCGTGCAAAAACATGCGTTTGAGACCCACACGGGCCCCGGGTTTGAGCAACTGGCGATTCCACTCGAAATCACCGTATTTGTCATCGCCCGCAATCGGGTGTCCTTGCGAAGCCAGGTGCACCCGGATCTGGTGGGTGCGCCCGGTCTTGATGGTCACCTCCAGCAGGGTGGCGCCCTGCAGGCGCTGCGCCACCTTGACCAGGGTGATCGACCGCATGCCGTCAGGGTCTTCAGGTGTGGTCACCCGCACGCGGCGCTCACCGTCGGGCAAAAGAAATTTATGCAAAGGCTGGTCAATCACCTTCAATTTGTCTGGCCAGTCGCCCTTGACCAGCGCCAGATAGGTCTTACCGGTCTCGCGCTCACGAAACTGTTCTTGCAGGTGCTTCAAGGCGCTGCGCTTTTTGGCCACCAGCAAAATGCCGCTGGTGTCGCGGTCCAATCGGTGCACCAGCTCCAGCAACTTGGCTTCTGGGCGCGCCTGGCGCAATTGCTCGATCACCCCAAAGCTCACGCCAGATCCTCCGTGAACCGCCACCCCGGCTGGTTTATCGATGGCCATCAGGCTGTCGTCTTCCAGCAGCAACGGAAATTCTCGCCCTGGCGCCGGGCGCTCAGCCTTTTCAGCCACCTTGTCGGACACGCGCACAGGCGGCAGACGCACCTCGTCCCCGTTTTGAACCCTTGTATCGGCGGCAGCACGGCCCTTGTTGATGCGCACCTCGCCACTGCGGATGATGCGGTAGACGTGGGTTTTAGGCACGCCCTTCAAATGACGCATCAAAAAGTTGTCCAATCGCTGGCCAGCCGACTCTTCGTCCACCAACAACCATTTGACGGCGGGCGTCGCAGCAGCGGACTTGACCCCTATAATGTGATTCACTGGCAATTGGCTGTAAGTGGTTGATTCAAATGGAAATGAATTCCTGCAGAGCTGGAGTTTAGTCCACCACCACCGCACCAAACCAGATGGTCGATGCCACCCCCGGCACGATTTGCAGACTGAAGGCCAACGCCGACAGTGGCAAAACGCCCCGGAGGTTGGGCCGACGCCCAGAAACCCAGATACGGAATACCCCAAGTTCAGCAGCCCCATGGGCTGTTGGGCGGATCAAAGCGAGATGGTTGTGTTGTTCGGAACTTTGCTGATGTACTTGGAACGGCTCACGAAGCCATGCCCCATCGTCATGCTTGGTGCCCGGAAGTTTGTCTTGGACACCGGGGGAATCCCCCGGCAGTGGACGAATCTGTGCACGCCTTTTGCCTCGCCCCATCCACGCGCCACGATCCCCATTCCTGTGTTCACGCACAGCTGAATGGCGATCAACCTCGGCAATTCCCTTCGTTTCAGGCGTCAGCTCCGGCAACGTGGGCTTTGAGATTTCCAAAAATCCAAAGCCGGTTGTGTAAACAGGTTCCATACAGCGGACATTTTTCTGCAATGGGGCCAAGCTGACAAGAGAAGGAACGCATCATGAAACGGATGCTGATCAACGCCACGCAAGCTGAAGAGCGCCGCCTGGCCATCGTCGATGGACAAAAACTCCTCGACTACGAAATCGAAATCGAAGGCCGCGAACAGCGCAAGGGCAACATCTACCAAGCGGTGGTGACCCGGGTCGAGCCTTCACTGGAAGCCTGCTTTGTGGACTATGGCGAAGACCGTCACGGCTTTTTGCCGTTCAAGGAAATCTCACGCCAATACTTTGCTGAAGGCGTGTCCGTCAGCCAAGCGCGCATCCAGGACGTCATCAAAGAAGGTCAATCCCTCTTGGTGCAGGTCGAAAAAGAAGAGCGTGGCAACAAAGGCGCAGCGCTCACCACTTTCGTCAGCTTGGCTGGTCGTTACGTGGTGCTCATGCCCAACAACCCCCGTGGCGGTGGCGTCAGCCGCCGCATAGAGGGCGACGACCGCGCCGAACTCAAAGAGGCGATGGACCAGCTGGAGTACCCCAAGGGCATGTCCATCATTGCCCGCACCGCAGGCATCGGTCGCTCCGCGCCCGAACTTCAGTGGGACCTGAATTACCTGCTCAAACTTTGGACGGCCATTGACGGCGCCACCCAAGGCAAAGGCGCTTTCCTCATTTACCAGGAATCCTCGCTGGTCATTCGCGCGATTCGTGACTATTTCAACAACGACATCGGCGACATCCTGATCGATACCGACGACATCTACGACCAGGCTCAGCAGTTCATGAGCCACGTGATGCCCGAGTTCGCCCCGCGTGTGAAGCGCTACCGCGACGACGCACCCCTCTTCAGCCGCTTTCAGATCGAGCATCAGATCGAATCGGCCTACGCCCGCACCGTGCAGCTGCCTTCGGGTGGTGCCATCGTGATCGACCACACCGAAGCTTTGGTGTCGGTGGACGTGAACTCGGCCCGCGCCATCAAGGGCGGCGACATCGAAGAAACCGCGACCCGCACCAACCTGGAAGCCGCTGACGAAGTGGCCCGACAAATGCGCCTGCGTGATTTGGGCGGTCTGATCGTGATCGACTTCATCGACATGGACGAGTCGAAGAACCGTCGCGAGGTGGAAAACCGCTTGCGCGACGCGCTTCGCCAGGACCGTGCCCGCGTGCAGTTCGGCTCGATCAGCAAATTCGGCCTGCTGGAGATGAGCCGCCAGCGCTTGAAGCCTGCTTTGAGCGAAGGTGCCTCGATCCCTTGCCCACGTTGCGGCGGCGCTGGCCACATCCGCGACACCGAAAGCTCGGCGCTGCAGATCCTGCGCATCATCCAGGAAGAGTCCATGAAGGACAACAGCGCGGCTGTGCACGCGCAAGTGCCTGTCGAAGTGGCGTCTTTCCTGCTCAACGAAAAGCGCTCCGAAATCGCCAAGATCGAGTTGCAGCAACGCATCAACGTGCTGCTGGTGCCCAACAAGTCGCTGGAAACACCGCACTACAAGCTCGAGCGCCTGAAGCACGATGACCCGCGCTTGGACCGCATCGAAGCCAGCTACAAAATGGCCGAAGAGATCGAAGACGCAACCACCGTGACGCGCCGTTCGCAAGAGCCCACCAACAAGCAAACACCCGTCATCAAGGGTGTGCTGCCTGACGCCCCCGCGCCGATCGCCCCCGCCAAGCCTGAGGCTCCCTTGGCTGCAGCCAAGCCAACGACCAAAGCCGCAGCAGCCCCGGTGGCTGCACCTGCAACTGCCGCTTCGAGTGGCTTTTTTGGCTGGCTGAAAAACCTGTTCGGCGGCGCATCCGCCAAGCCCGAGGCCGCACCTGTGGTCAAGCAAGAAGAGAAAGCCCGAGAAGGCCGCCGTGACGGCGAGCGACGTGATGGCCGCCGTGGTGGTCGCGATGGCCGCCGAGGCGAGCGCAACGAAAGCGCGGCTGGCGAAGTCCGCGCTCCACGCGAGGGTGGACGCCGTGGTGAAGCCCGAATCGAAGGCCGTGAAGGCGAAGCCCGCCCTCCACGCGCCGAACGCGGTGAACGCACGGAGCGTGGTGAACGAGGTGAGCGCAGCGAGCGCCCAAACGGTGACCGCCCTGCCCGTGATGGCCGCCGTGATGCCCGTTCGAGCCCACGCGGTGACAACCTGGTTGAAGGTCAGCGCACCGAGAGCCTGGGCGAAGGCCGCAGCGATGCCCAGCCCGAGTTGAATGCCGAAGGCAGCGAAGTGCGCCAAGAACGCGCCCCACGCGAGGCCCGTGATGGCCGCCGTGAACGTGGCGAACGCGGAAGTGAAGGCCGCCGTGAACGTGGCGAACGCACTGAGCGCCGCCCAAGCGATGCCTCCAATGGCCAAGCGTCCGAAACGGCATTGGGTACAGATCAAAACACTGACGCCAATGTGGCAAACGATGGTGCCAGCCCATCCGAAAACAGTGAGCGCCGTGAACGCCGCTCGCGCGACCGCTATGGCCGTGACCGCCGCGAACGCGCTGGTGAAACACGTCAGGACTCTGCAGATGATCAAGCCCCTGGCGATGACACCGCCGAGCCCAACCGCCAGAGTGCAGAAGTCCCGACCGATGACCGCCCAGCCCCACGTTCTTATTTCGAGCGGGCCCAGCAAGCTGCAGCCACTTCGGCACCAGTCCAGACGGCACAAGCACCTCAAGCCAGTGAACAAGCTGCACCTGCTGCATTGCCGCAAGTGGTCTCCGTGACTGAAACAATGGCAACCGCCGTGCCTGCCCAGGCTTCCATGGCCGCCGTGCAAGCCCCTGCTGCACCCACAGCCAGTGAGACCGAAGTCAACACGGCGAAGACTTCCACGATCAGCGCACCCCAGACCGAAGCAGCCAGGACCGCCTTGCCTGCCGTGGCCAGCTACACGCTGCCCCTCGACAGTCTGCAGCAAGTCGCACAAGGCTCGGGGCTGGTCTGGGTGAATTCGGACAGCGACAAAGTCGCTGCCGTGCAAGCAGCCATCGCGGCTGAGCCCACACCAATTCGCGTTCCACGCGAGCGTCCACCTGCCGTGGTGGTGAATGAAGGCCCGCTGGTCCTGGTCGAAACACGCAAAGACCTGAACGCACTCCAAGTGCCGTTCTGATCTCCAACCAGGCGCCAAAGCGAAAAAAAACCGGGCTCATGCCCGGTTGTTTCTGCCTGTTCGCGCTTCAGTCTATTGATACCCTTGCGGCTTCCTTCCAGGCAGTGGCAGCCTCCACCGGATCCTGGCGCTGCTCGGCCAATTCGGCCAAGGCGATCCAGGCTTTGCGCTGGAGCATGGGGGTTTGCAGGTTTTTAACGGCCTGACCCAGCAGGCTTTGGGCCTTGCCCCACAGCCGCTGGCGCAGGCACAGCATGCCAGCCAAGTATTGCAGATGTCCGACCCGCGGCCGCGACTGTTGAGCGCTCTCCATCCGGGACAACCAGACGAAGGCGTCCTCGGCCTCCGGGTCGGGCAAACAAGCCTCCAAGGCCAGGACCACGCGAAGCAGCTGAGCATCTGACCAAATCGGGGGGGTGGCTTGCATGGGAATCCACAGGTCGTGCAGCCAATTTCGGGCCGTAGCGGCAGTGCCACCGAGCTGCAGCCAACGCAAAGCAGCCTCGGCCACCACCAGAGGCATCAGCCTTTGACCAGGGGACAGGCCCTTCCAAATGCGCAGCAAGGCATCGGCATCATGTGTCTGGGCCAACAATTCCAAAATGAGGCGAGTCACCAGACTTTCGGCTGCCTCCGGAGAAAAAGCACGGTGCTTGGCCAGCAAACTGGCGGTTTCCAGGGCCTGCGCTGGCTGACCGGCCAATCGGGCCGCCTTGAGCTGCAGCCGCATGGCCGCCATGCGCCGACCCGCAGCGGGGGGCAATGCTCTGAGTTGCTCCAGACTGGCCTTGGCATCACGGTCGTCGAGCGACCACCTGGCAGCGCGCAACTGCACGCCCTCCAGCAAGGTTTGGCGCTCAGCCCCATAGCTCGCTTGCACCTGAGCCAAGGCCTGGTCAAGGTGTTGTTGCCTTTGGGCCTTGTCCTGCAAAGCGTGGCTGGCCTCAGCGGCCATGATATGGGCCAGCGTACGCAAAGACACCGCATGGTCAAGCACGACACCCGAGGCCAGCAACAGGGTTTCTTTGGAAAGTGTCTGCTCGGCGGCCTTGCGTGCCCGCAAGTACCGCCCCGCCATCAAGTGACCCATCGAATCGAGCAAAGCCGCGTGGCTGGCGCGCTCTTTTTGCTGTAGCCGCCAGCGTTGCGCGCGTTTAGGCAAAGCTAAAAAGGCTTCAAGTGCACGCTGTGCCAAGACCACCAAAAGCACCACCGACAAGACGACCAGGAAAGCAAGGTTCAGTGAAAGGTCTATCCGATGCGGAAACAAAAACAAGGTCACCGTACCCTGATTGTTGCCCGCCAACCAGGCCCCTGCAGCCGCCAAGGCGAACAAGGTAATCAGCCACAAGGCAGCTCGCATGGGGTTTACCTTCCTGCCGCAGCGGTGTTCAGCGCCGTCAGCGAAGCTTCGATGCGCGGCAACTCGGCCGTGCGCAGCTGCTCGCTGGTCTGTTCCAGCAACTGAAGCAATTGGCTGGTTCGCCGCGATTGGGGCTCAGCGTAGCGACGCACCAGCACGGCAGCGGCCCCCAAGTCATTGCGCACGCCCTCTTTTTGCCGCGCCAGCAAGCCCAGGCGGGCATTGAGCAATTTGAGTTTGAGGTTCTCACGCAAGAAAAAAGCCTGCTCGGGCGAGAGCAAAGCCGCTTCGGGCGATTCAATACTGCTGACCCGCACCAAACCCTTGATCTGGTCGCCCATGCGGTTCAGGATGGACATCCACCAGGAGGGCGGCGTTTGCGCTCCCGAGACTTCGTCCTGCTGGCGGATCTGGCTTAGCGAGGCACGTGCGGTGTTGGCCAATGTCAAACCCTCCACCAAGGCGACCCCATCGTCGAGTTTGGTCATCAAACCGGGTATGTCAAAGGCGGGCAGGTTTTTCAGGCGCTCCAGGTCATTTTCCAGGGCCCGCGACACTGGCGTCAGGCGCGGCTGGGCAGCACGCTGCACCCGTTTTTGGGCTGACTGCAAGGCCGCCAACAAAGGCTCGGTACTGCCCGTCATCTGGGCTTGCTGTTGCGCGAAGCCCAGGGCAGACTCGATGTCCACCACCAAGGTTTCATCGCGCGAGCGCGACAACCTTTGCATCAAATCTTCCAGTTGGGTGCGCTGCAAGGCCACCTCGGACAGGCGAGCCTCCATAAGCGAAACGCGGGCGGTGCTTTCTTGCACGGTTTCCTGTGCCTGCTTTGCCCAGGTCTTGGCCTCCAGTGCCTGCAAACCCGTATCGGCGCTTTGTCGGGCCAGTTGTTCCTGGATGCGCGAGAGCTTTTCCCACAGCAGCACCGACATGGCCAAGGCGACCACCGCCACTGCCCCCACCACCGCCAAAAGCCAGCGGGAGATATGCGCAGTGGGCACGGCCTGGGTCAACTCAGGCAAAGGCTTGGCCTTGGGTTCGCCGTCGATCACAGCTTCAGTTGGGGTGTTCATGTGAGCGATTTTATCGACTGAGCTTGTGCGTCAACGCCCGCAGGCACCAGATCCACCCGCCCCCAGCCCAACTGCTGCAGCCGATGGGCAACGCGTGGGTGCGTGGCCAAGACCCAGGCCTGTGACAAATGCAGGTCTGGGCAGGCCTGCAAAAGGTGCTGCGCCGCCTCAGAACTGCTGAAGAGCCAAGCACTGCCATCGCCCACGGCCTGCCGCGCCAAGCTTTGCTGCGCAGACGTCAACACGGGGGCCTGACGCACATAGGCCACCGCTTGCAAAACATGCAGACCCGCGCCCTCAAGCTGCAATGCCAGCCAATCGCGCCCGGCCAAGTGGCCCCGAGCATCGGCGCCGCGCACAATCAGCACCGAGGGCCTGGACGGAGCCAATGCACAGGCCACCGCCGCCTGCACCGGCTGCGCCACCAAAGCCCACAGGGCTTCCGAATCGAACTGGGGCGCGTCTTCATCGGGCGAATCGATCAAGACCTCAGGCCAACCCGCTGCCAGTAAAGCGGCACGGGTGCCCGGGCCGGTCGACCATGCGCGGCAGCTGGGCATCGGCAAGCCCACAGGCCGGGCCGCCATGAAAAAACGCACCGCATTGGCGCTGACAAACATCAGCGCCAAATGACTGGGCACCGCCTGCCAGGCTTGCGCCAGCGCCAAGGGCTCGGGCAAGGCGGCAATTTCGATCAAGGGCAAGGTCTCGCAAGGCACACCTCGGGCCTGCAAAGCGTCGGCCCAGGCCTGGGCTTCACGCCCGGGTCGGGTCACGATCACCCGCCAAGGGGGAGCGGTAATAGAAGTGGCTGAAGCCAGCGCCATGTCAGCGCCCTGCCTCAATGCGCTCCGCCGCTGCGCAAAGCTTGCGCCACGCTCAGGCCCAGCGCCTCGGCGGCCTCCAGGCCATCGGTGCTGGCTTGCGCATCGGCCGTGACCAAGGTGGTGCTGCCCTCCGGGTCGCCCCAAGCCGCTTGCAGCTTGAGCAACCCGCCCTCGATGGTGGCGTGCGCGGCCAAAGGCATGGAGCAGCTGCCGCCCATGGCGCGGCTCACCGCCCGCTCGGCCGCCACACGCCGCCACGATGGCGCATCGGCCAGCGGCGCCAGCAGGGCGCGCAAATCGGCCCGGTCACTGCGGATTTCAATGCCCAAAGCGCCCTGCCCTGCGGCTGGCAGCATTTGATCGGTTTCAAAAATGTGGCGGATCCGCTCGCTCATCTCGAGACGCTTAAGGCCTGCAGCCGCCAGCACAATGCCCTCGTACTGGCCTTCGTCGAGTTTGCGCAGGCGCGTGTCCAGGTTGCCGCGCAGAGGCTCGATTTTCAGGTCGGGGCGCAGCGCGCGCAGCAAGACCGTGCGGCGTAGACTGGAGGTACCGACCACCGCACCCTGGGGCAAATCTTCCAGCCGCGCATATTGCGGCGAAACCCAAGCATCACGCGGATCTTCACGCTCCATCACGCAGGCCAGCTCAAACCCCTCGGGCATGTCCATGGGCACATCCTTGAGCGAATGCACCGCGATGTCCGCATGGCCCTCTTGCAGGGCCACTTCGAGTTCTTTGACAAACAGTCCTTTGCCACCGACCTTGGACAGGCTGCGGTCCAGAATTTGGTCGCCCTGTGTGGTCATGCCCAGCAACTTGACTGTGCAGCCAAGCCCCTCCAGCAAAGATTTGACATGTTCGGCTTGCCACAAAGCCAAACGGCTCTCACGGGTGGCGATAACAATGGCGGGCTTATTGGTCTCGGTCACGGCAGGGTTCCTGAAAAAATTTTGACCCCATCAAAATGAAATCAAATGGTCGTCTTGTCTCTCCCGTCGATGCTAGCATGGCGTCAAGAGACATTGACGCCCCCGATTGACCCTAACGTGCACCCGGTGCACCCGCACTTTCACATCCTCCACCCATAGCTCACGATGAAACAGGCCACGCCAGACAACGCCTTGCCTCCCGTCAAATCCGTCAGCAGCATCCGCGAAAAACGCGACAGTGAGAGGCCCCTGGTTGAAGACATCCGCTTGCTGGGCCGCATTTTGGGCGATGTGATTCGAGTGCAAGAAGGCCCCGAGGCCTATGAGTTGGTCGAACAAATCCGCAAGCTCTCGGTGGCCTTCAGACGTGACGCCGATCACGAGGCCGACAAGGCCCTGAAAAAACTGCTCAAAAGCCTGCCGGGCGACCGCGCCGTGAGTGTGATCCGCGCCTTCACCTATTTCAGCCACTTGGCCAACCTGGCCGAAGACCGGCACCACATCCGCCGCCGCGCCATCCACGAGCGGGCGGGCCACACCCAAGAAGGCAGCATCGACGTGGCGCTGCAGCGCCTGCGTTGGGCGGGCATCACGCCCAAAAGCATCTCGGACATGCTGGCCACCAGCTATGTCTCGCCCGTCCTCACGGCCCACCCGACAGAAGTGCAGCGCCAGAGCATTCTGGACGCCGAGCGCGACATCGCCCACCTGCTGACCGAACGCGACGCCATCAAGGCCCGCGCCGCCGTAGTCAATGCCGCCAAGGACGCCCTGACGCCCAAAGAGCTGGCCGCCAACGAGCTGCAAATGCGCGCCCGCGTCATGCAGCTGTGGCAAACCCGTTTGCTGCGCTTTACCAAACTCACCGTGGCCGACGAGATTGAAAACGCGCTGAGTTATTACGAAGCCACTTTCTTGCGCGAGATCCCCAAGCTCTATGCCGAACTGGAACAAGCCCTGCCTGGCCAGCCGATTGCCAGCTTTTTGCGCATGGGCCAGTGGATCGGCGGCGACCGCGACGGCAACCCCAACGTGACCGCGCAAACGCTCGAACACGCCCTGACGCGCCAAAGCGATGTGGCCCTGCGCCACTACCTGACCGAAGTGCATTTTTTGGGCAGCGAACTGTCGCTGTCGGCCATGCTGGTGCCCTTTGGCCCCGAAATGCAGGCCCTGGCCGCGAAGTCCCCCGACACCAACGAACACCGCCAGGACGAGCCCTACCGCCGGGCGCTCACGGGCATGTATGCCCGTCTGGCCGCCACCCTGAAAAAACTGACCGGTGGCGACGCCGCCCGCCACGCCGTGGCCCCGCAAAACCCCTATGCCAGCGCCGAAGCCTTTTTGGCGGACCTGCGCGTGATTGAGGCTTCGCTGTGCAGCCACCATGCCCAAGCGCTGGCCGCCCAGCGCCTGCACCCACTGATCCGCGCAGTCGAGGTGTTTGGCTTCCATCTGGCCACGGTGGACCTGCGCCAAAGCTCGGACAAACACGAAGACGTGGTGGCCGAACTGCTGACCGCAGCTCGCGTGGAAAAGAACTACAGCCAGCTCGACGAACACGCCAAGCAAGCGCTGCTGCTGGGCCTGCTCAACGACGCCCGCCCACTGCGCGTGCCCGGCGCCGACTACAGCGCACACGCTGTGTCGGAGCTGGCCATTTTCGAGATGGCCCGCCGCATGTTGGCCAGTTTCGGCCCACAAGCCATCCGCCACTACATCATCAGCCACACCGAAACCGTGAGCGACTTGCTCGAAGTCCTGCTGCTGCAAAAAGAAACTGGCCTGATGCACGGCACGCTGGACGGCCAAGCGCTCAACGACCTGATCGTGGTGCCCCTGTTCGAGACCATCGAAGACCTGCGCAACGCCGCGCCCATCATGCGCGACTTCTATGCCCTGCCCGGGGTGGCTGCGCTGATCGCACGTTCGGGTGGCGAGCAAGACATCATGCTGGGCTATTCAGACAGCAACAAGGACGGTGGCATCTTCACCAGCAACTGGGAGCTGTACCGCGCCGAAATCGCCCTGGTGGAATTGTTCGACAAACTCAAGGGCAGCCACGGCATCACCTTGCGCATGTTCCACGGACGGGGCGGCACCGTGGGCCGGGGCGGCGGTCCCAGCTACCAGGCCATCCTTGCGCAGCCTCCGGGCACTGTGCGCGGCCAAATCCGCCTGACCGAGCAAGGCGAAGTCATTGGCTCCAAATACGCCAATCCCGAGATCGGCCGCCGCAACCTGGAAACCTTGGTGGCCGCCACACTCGAAGCCACGCTGCTGCAACCCACCAAACCCGCCACACGCGCATTTCTGGATGCGGCGGCAGAGCTGTCTGAAGCCAGCATGGACGCCTACCGCGCCTTGGTGTACGAGACACCAGGTTTCAGCGATTACTTTTTTGGTGCCACACCGCTGAAAGAATTGGCCCAATTGAACATCGGCTCACGCCCTGCCTCGCGCAAAGCGCTTGAAAAAATCGAAGACCTGCGTGCCATCCCCTGGGGCTTCAGCTGGGGCCAGTGCCGCCTGACGCTTCCCGGTTGGCTGGGTTTTGGCTCTGCGGTGGCAGCCTTTTTGGACAAGCCCGACGCGGCCGAGCGCAAAGCCGCCTTGGCTTTGTTGCAAAAAATGTACCGCCAGTGGCCGTTCTTTCGCACCCTGCTGTCCAACATGGACATGGTGTTGGCCAAAAGCGACCTGGCCCTGGCCTCGCGCTACGCCGAGTTGGTGAGCGACGCCCGCCTGCGTAAAAAGATCTTCACCGCCATCGAGGCCGAATGGCACCGCACGGCCGATGCGCTCACGCAAATCACCGGCGAGAAAAACCGCTTGGCCAACAACCCGGCGCTGGACCGCTCCATTCGCCACCGCTTTCCCTACATCGACCCACTGCACCACCTGCAAGTCGAACTCATCCGCCGCTACCGGGCTGGCCTGGCCGACGAGCGGTTGCAGCGCGGCATTCATATCAGCATCAACGGTATCGCGGCGGGGCTGCGCAACACGGGCTGACGCTCTTTCAGATCGCTGCCGAGAGCCTGCGATTCCCGAACAAGTGTGAAGCACTTTAAAAATACGCCTCCAATTGTCCGAGCGGCACCGGTTGCTCAACAACATCAGAGATTGATTCAATTATTGGACGGGGTATCTCGGGCAAGCCCGATTCAAGCGATTGGTTACTGGAGAGCGTTAAATCATTCAAACGTTACACACTCATTCATTGCCAGCGTCTGCGCAAAAACGATTCCGAATTCAAGCTCAAAGAAAAAAGCCTCAATGATTCAACTGCCCCCAAGCCTTCTCCAGCCGTTTGATGCTAACCGGCTGCGGGGTGCGCAGCTCTTGCGCGAAGAAGCTCACGCGCAGCTCTTCCAGTAGCCAGCGGAACTCCAGCATGCGGGCGTCTTGCGCGCCTTTGCGCTCGGCCACCAGGCGCCAGTAGCGTTGTTCTTGCGGTTTCAACTCGGTCTGGCGCTGTGCGTCACGGGCGGGGTCGGCTCGGTATTTATCGAGGCGCAGGGTGATGGCCTTCAAGTAGCGGGCGCAGTGCTGCAGCTGCGGCCATGGGGTGGCGGCCATGAAGTTTTTGGGCATCAGGCGCTGCAGTTGCTGGGTGCAGTCTGCGGTGGCGTCATGGGTATTTTTGGTGTCCTTGATCTTGCGGGTGGCCGCGCCAAACTCCAGCAAGATGCTGCCCGCCAGCCGGGCCACTTCGTTGGCAATCAGCGTCAAGCGACCCCGGCCTTCTTCGGTGCGGCGCTTGAAGGTGAGCTCGTCGTTGGGCAGCGGGTCGAGCAAGAAGGCGCGGTCCAGCGCCACGTCGATGATCTGGCTTTTCAGCTCGTCGGCGGTGCCCAGCGGCATGTAGGCCACGGCCATCTTTTGCAGGTCGGGGATGTTTTTCTCAAGGTACTTGAGCGCGTCTTTGATTTGCAGGGCAAACAGGCGGCGCAGGCCCGCGCGGTTTTTGCTGGCGGCCACGTCGGGCTCGTCAAACACCTCGATGGTCACAGCGTCTTGCACGTCTACCAGCGCGGGGAAGCCGATCAGGGTCTGGCCACCTTTGCTGATTTCCATCAGTTCGGGCAGCTCGCCAAAGGTCCAGGTGGTGTAGCGCTGCGGTGCAATGGGAGTTTGTTTGACGGGGGTAGTTTTGGCGGGTGCTGAGCCTGTGCGCTCATGGATACCCGCATTCGCGGGCATGACAGATGAAGCCACCTTCAACTGCGCCAGCGCCTGGAACGCGCCACGCGCTTTGGCGCCCAGCTCGCCTTTGAGCGCGCCCAGGTTACGGCCCATGCCCAACTGGCGACCGTGTTCGTCGACCACGCACAGGTTCATGAACAGGTGCGGGCTGAGCATCTCGTGTTTGAAATCGGTGCGTTTGATGTCCAGGCTGGTTTCGTCGCGGGCTTTTTTGAGCAAAACGTCGGTCAACGACCCGGCGCCAAACAGCTCAGGGGCCGACAGCTCTGCGGCCAGGCGCGTGGCCGATTCGGGCAGCGGCACAAAGCGGCTGCGCGGGCGCTGCGGCAGGCTTTTGAGCAGGGCTTGAATTTTGTCTTTGAGCAGGCCGGGCACCAGCCATTCGCAGCGGTCTTCGCTCACCTGGTTGAGTACAAACAGTGGAACGCTCACGGTGACGCCGTCGCGGGCGTCGCCGGGCTCGTGCAAATACGTGGCCTGGCAGTCGGTGCCGCCCAAGCGGATGTGTTTGGGAAAGGCCTGGGTGGTGATGCCTGCGGCTTCGTGGCGCATCAGCTCTTCGCGGTTCAGCATCAACAGGCGCGGCTGCTTGGCGCTCTCATGGCGGTACCAGTCTTCCAGCAGGCGACCGCTGCACACGTCGGCGGGCAGTTGCTGGTCATAAAAAGCGTAGATCAGCTCGTCGTCCACCAACACGTCCTGGCGGCGCGATTTGTGTTCCAGCTCTTCGACCTTGGCGATCATCTTGTGGTTAGCGGCTAAAAACGGCAGCTGGGTTTCCCACTGGTCGCCCACCAGCGCTTCGCGGATGAAAATCTCGCGTGCGCCGTGCAGGTCCACCCGGCTGTAGGGCATGCGGCGACCGCTGTAGACCACCAGGCCATACAGCGTGGCCCGCTCCAGCGCCACCACTTCGGCAGATTTCTTTTCCCAATGCGGGTCGAGCTGTTGCTTCTTGAGCAAGTGCGAGCCAACCTGCTCCAGCCACTGCGGCTCAATGGCCGCAATGCCCCGGCCAAACAGGCGCGTAGTTTCCACAAGCTCGGCCACCACAATCCAACGGCCAGGCTTTTTGCTCAGGTGCGCACCGGGGTGTTTGTGGAACTTGATACCGCGTGCACCCAGATAGGCTTCTTCGTCTTCGAGCTTGTAGCCCACGTTGCCCAGCAGGCCTGCCAGCATGGACAGGTGCAGCTGCTCATAGCTCGCGGGCTGCGTGTTGATGCGCCACTTGTGTTCGGCCACCACGGTGAGCAACTGGGTGTGCGTGTCGCGCCATTCGCGCACACGGCGAATGTTGATGAAGTTCTGGCGCAGCAGTTGCTCGTATTGGCGGTTGCTCAGCTTGTGCTGCGGCGCTTCTTGCGCCGCCATCTGACGCCCTTTTATTGGGGTCAGATCCCGATTGTTTTGACCCGGCTGGTCAGCTGGATTTAATTGGGATCTGACCCCGATTGATTTGGTGGGACCGCCTCGGACGTCGTGAATCCATTTCCACAGTTTCAGGTAACCGGTGAACTCGCTTTTGTCGTCGTCAAACTTGGCGTGTTGTTGGTCGGCCTGGGCTTGCGCGTCCATGGGTCGGTCGCGCACGTCTTGCACGCTCATAGCGCTGGCGATCACCAGCACTTCTTCCAACGCTTCGCGGCCACGGGCTTCCAAAATCATGCGGCCCACTCGTGGGTCAAGCGGCAAGCGAGCCAGCTCTTTGCCAATGGGGGTCAGCTCGTTGTCGTCGTCCACCGCGCCCAGCTCGGCCAGCAGTTGGTAGCCATCGGTGATGGCGCGTTTGGACGGTGCTTCGATGAACGGGAAGTCTTCCACCACACCCAGGTGCAGGCTCTTCATGCGCAAGATCACGCCCGCCAAGGATGACCGCAAAATTTCCGGGTCGGTGAAGCGCGGGCGGCCCGCAAAGTCTTTGTCGTCGTACAGGCGAATGCAGATGCCGTTGGCCACGCGACCACAGCGGCCTGCCCGCTGGTTGGCAGCGGCTTGGCTGATGGGCTCGACCAGCAACTGTTCGACCTTGCTGCGCAGGCTGTAGCGCTTGACTCGGGCGGTGCCTGCGTCGATCACATAGCGGATGCCGGGAACGGTGAGCGAGGTTTCGGCCACGTTAGTGGCCAGCACGATGCGACGGCCATTCGACGCCTCAAAAATCTGGTCTTGCTCGGCCTGCGACAGCCGGGCGAACAGCGGCAGCACTTCGGCCCCGCGTGTGAGCGGCTGGTGCGACAGATGTTTGCGCAGGTGGTCGGCGGCTTCGCGAATCTCGCGCTCACCGGGCAAAAATATCAGGATGTCGCCCCCTGCCCCACCCTGCCAGAGTTCGTCCACACCGTCGGCCATGGCTTCGTTCAGGCCATAGTCACGCGTCTCCTCAAAGGGGCGGTAGCGTTGCTCCACCGGGAAGGTGCGGCCAGATACCATGATGACCGGGGCCGGGCCGTTGCGCGAGGCAAAGTGTTTGGCAAAGCGGTCGGCGTCGATGGTGGCCGAAGTGACGACGATTTTCAGGTCCGGCCTGCGCGGCAAGATCTGGCGCAGGTAGCCCAGCAAGAAGTCGATGTTCAGGCTGCGTTCGTGCGCCTCGTCGATGATGATGGTGTCGTAGGCTTGCAGCAGCGGGTCAGTCTGGGTTTCGGCCAGCAAAATGCCGTCGGTCATCAGTTTGACGGACGCGTTTTTGCTCAAACGGTCTTGAAACCGCACCTTGAAACCCACCACCTCGCCCAGCGGCGTCTTCAATTCTTCGGCAATGCGCTTGGCCACTGAGCTGGCCGCAATGCGCCGAGGCTGGGTGTGGCCAATCATGCGGGCGCGCTCGCCCGGCTTGGCATTGAGCTTGCCGCGCCCCAGCGCCAGCGCGATCTTGGGCAACTGCGTGGTCTTGCCCGAGCCGGTTTCACCGCAGACGATGATGACCTGGTGCTGGTCCATGGCGGCCATGATTTCAACGCGGCGGGCAGAGACCGGTAGGCCTTCGGGAAAGTCGATTTGGAGGGGGGTGTCGGACAAGGCGAGAACTTCTGTGAAAATCAATGCAAGAACAGCCTGGGATTATCCCAGCCCCCAGCATTGACCGCACAAAACGCCCAACAGCCCATGTCCACAGTTTTCAATTTCACCTTCGTGCCCTGGTTCCGGTCGGTGGCGCCCTACATCCACTTGCACCGGGGCAAGACGTTTGTGGTGGGCATCGCAGGGGAGGCCATTGCGGCGGGCAAGTTGCAAAACCTGGCGCAAGACCTGGCGCTGATCCAAAGCATGGGCGTCAAGATCGTGCTGGTGCACGGCTTTCGCCCACAGGTGAACGAACAATTGGCCGCCAAAGGCCACACTCCCAAATATTCCCACGGTATCCGCATCACCGACAGCGTCGCTCTGGACTGCGCCCAAGAGGCGGCGGGCCAACTGCGCTACGAGATCGAAGCGGCTTTCAGCCAGGGCTTGCCCAACACCCCCATGGCGGGCTCCACGGTGCGAGTGATTTCGGGCAACTTCATCACGGCGCGGCCCGTGGGCATTGTGGATGGCGTGGACTTCATTCACTCGGGCCTGGTGCGCAAGGTAGACGTGGACGGCATTATGCGCACGCTGGACATGGGCGCGATGGTGCTGCTCTCGCCC
Source organism: Limnohabitans sp. 2KL-51 (assembly GCF_003063645.1). Classification (GTDB taxonomy): domain Bacteria; phylum Pseudomonadota; class Gammaproteobacteria; order Burkholderiales; family Burkholderiaceae_C; genus Limnohabitans_A. The sequence goes on along the minus strand of NZ_NESJ01000006.1, from coordinate 159,927 downwards.
TTTGGCTTTTCGCCGACGGGCGAAGCGTTCAACCTCTCCATGGAAGAAGTGGCGACCAGCGTGGCGGCTGAGCTGCAGGCCGACAAGCTGATTTTTGTGACCGAGGTGCCGGGCATCCGCATCGAACCCCATGCCCCGGCCAGTGAGGACAACCCCATTGACACCGAACTGCCGTTGGCCGCGGCCAAACAATTGCTGGCCTCGCTGCCCCCCCCAACCGAGCCCACCGACATTGGCTTTTATTTGCAGCACTGCGTGAAGGCATGCGAAGAGGGTGTGGAGCGCTCGCACATCCTGCCCTTTGCGGTGGACGGCGCATTATTGCTGGAGGTGTATGTGCACGACGGCATTGGCACCATGGTCATCGATGAAAAGCTCGAAGAACTGCGCGAGGCCACGGCCGACGACGTGGGCGGCATCTTGCAATTGATCGAGCCGTTTGAGAAAGACGGCACCTTGGTCAAGCGTGACCGCACCGAGATCGAGCGCGACATCGATCACTACACCATCATCGACCACGACGGCGTGATCTTCGCCTGCGCCGCACTCTACCCCTACCCCGAAAGCAAAACAGCCGAAATGGCAGCGCTCACCGTGTCGCCCCAGTCACAAGGCCAGGGCGATGGCGAAAAGGTGCTCAAGCGCATCGAGCAACGCGCCCGCGCCATGGGCCTGAAGAGCATCTTTGTGCTGACCACCCGCACCATGCACTGGTTCATCAAGCGCGGCTTTGTTCAGCAAGATCCCGACTGGCTTCCCGAAGCGCGAAAGCGCAAATACAACTGGGACCGCAAGAGCCAAGTGCTGGTCAAGAAGCTCTGATCACAGGTCCAGCACGAGCCTTGCCGTCTGGCTGCGCGAACAGCAAATCAGCATCTGCGTGTTCGCCTCTTGCTCCTCTGGGGTGAGGAACATGTCCCAATGGTCGGGTGTGCCCGCGACCACCTGAGTAAGGCAGGTGCCGCACACACCTTGAGAGCAGGAAAAAGGCACCTCGTGGCCCGCATCCTGCAGCGCACTCAGAATGCTTTGCTCTTTGCCCACCCTCAAGGTCTGGCCACTTTTTTGCAAGTGAACTTCGAAGTTGCCATCGGCATCGATGGGGGTCTGTGTCAAGTCTGGGGTGCTCATGCGGTGATCTCTGAGGTGTTTTCCTGGGCCAGTAAACGATCAATGATACGGCGCGACTGCACGCCGCCCGAATCGATGTTGAGCATCAGCAGTTTGCGCTCAGGCCACTTGCTGATGTTGACTTGCTGCAATTGCAGCATCTCCATGTCTTCATTGAAGATGCCACCCTGCCCTGCGCGGATCTTGTCGGTCAACTCGGTGTCATGGGGCTTGAACTGGCGCGCCATGCCCCAGTGGTACCAGTGCGAAGTTTCAGTCTCAGGCGTGATGAAATCGACCACCACGCTGTAGGCCTTGTGCTCGGGTGCCGCGTCAAAACCGCCTTTGCCGGTCAGGGCCACACCCACGTCGATCATCACGTGGCTCGGCGGGCTAAAGCGGCAAATCTGCCAGCGGTCCACCTTGGCCTGCGGGTCTAAGCCGTTGGCGCTCATGGCCATTTGCCAAAAAGGGGGGGCCTGAATGCCTTGCATGTGACGCTGCAAAACGACTTGGTCGCCGTCGACTTTGGTTTCGCTGGGTGTCTCATCGATCTCGGGTTGGCCGATGCTGTTGGCGTGCACATAGGTCTCGTGCGTCAGGTCCATCAGGTTGTCGATCATCAGGCGGTAATCGGCCTTGACGTGGTAAAGCCCGCCACCATAGGCCCAGGCAGGGTTCTCAAAGAACTCAAACACCGGCATCTGCGATTCGTCCACCTTGGACTGGTCGCCGGGCCAGACCCAGACAAAACCATAACGCTCTACCACCGCATAACTCTTGATGGCCGGAAAGCCGCGCACGCGCTGACCGGGCATGTGCACGGTTTTGCCCTCCACGCCCATTTCAAGGCCGTGGTAACCACACTGCAAATGGCCTTTGCAGACCTTGCCCAAGGACAAAGGCGCACCCCGATGGGGGCAAAAGTCTTCAACCGCCGCCACTTTCCCGTCGGGGCCTTTGAAAAAAACCATTTTTTCATTGCAAATGGTGCGTCCCAGGGGCTTGCTGCCCAGCGCTTCGAGTTCGGCCTCGGTGCAGGCCACATACCAAGTGTTTTGGATGAACATGTTTCAACCTTTATGGCAAAAGAGTGAGGTGCCCGGCTGGCCGAGCTTTGAGGATTTTGCTTGTGATTTCAAATGTCTGGGAGCTTGCTGCCAAAACCGATCCGCATGACTGGCGCTCACAAGGACTTGACTTCTTTGTCCACCAAGATCACCAGATCTGCGCCGGTGATCAAAGTGATGCGGTGCTCTGCAGCGTAATCCTCGGCTTTCGTGCTGACTTGCCCCAAGCTGATGCAAACGCTGTTGCTGGCCTCGAGCGCATCGCGGTGGGCCACCAATTCACGCAGCGGCTCAAGGCCCATAGCGGCAGCTTTCCAGCGTTTGGCACTGACCACGGTGCGCACGCCCTTTTTTTCGAGCAGCATGTCGGCCGCACCTGTGAGCGGCGTGACGGTGTAGCCCTGGCGGGTGAAGGCCGTGTCCAGCACCACCGAGAAATCTCGCCAGTTCATGCCGGCGAGGTTTTGCAAACCTTTTTCAACCAGTGCTGGACTGGGCAAGTTGCGCTGTCGCCAAAAGGCCATGCACCCGATCACAAAGAACGGGAAGCCCCCCAACATGCCCACGCCTGCGTACTTCTCAGGCAACAAAGCCCCAGCCGCTAGGGCAACCACAGCCACCAACACAAAACTGATCCACCACGGCGAACGCAACAGCACCGCAAACAATGATTTCTCAGACATCTTGAATTTCACACACGCTCCCTGTCGATCAAAAAAGCGGCCTGCAGGGCCGCAGGGCTCATTATCAAACGGGTGTGTCGCCAGCCAAGGTGATGCGGTGCATCACCCGGCGAAAACCGTGGTAATCGTTGACCGGGTTGTGCTGGGTGCAGCGGTTGTCCCACACCGCTAGCGAGTGGGCCTGCCAGACAAAGCGGCAGGTGAACTCGGGCTTGACCTGGTGCTGGAACAGGAAGTTGAGGATGGGTGCGCTTTCGGCTTCAGTCATGCCCACAATGCCCGAGGTGTGGGCAATGTTCACGTAGAGCGCTTTGCGCCCGGTTTCGGGGTGGGTGCGCACCAGTGGGTGGTGAGCCAAATACGCTTTGGGGGCGCTGTCTTTGCCATCGCTTTTGATGCGGTCTTCGCGGGTTTTGGATACATCGGCTTTGGCCGAACTGCTGATACCGACCAAGCCACCCAGCAGTGACTTCATGGTGTCGGACAAGGTGTCCCAGGCCATGTACTGGTTGGCAAACAGGGTGTCGCCACCATAGGGCGGCACCTCTTTGGCCAAGAGCATCGAGCCCATGGGGGGCTGCTCTAAGTACGTGGTGTCGGAGTGCCAAATGCCACCAAAGTTAACTTTTTCGTGTTCGAGCTTTTTGACTTCGATGACACAGGGAAAGCCGTCAAGGCCTTTGACAAAAGGGTATTCGACAGGCTGACCCAAGGTTTGCGCAAAGCGCATGAATTGATCAGGCACCAGGTTCTGATCACGGAAGAAAATAACCTGGTGCTGCAGCAGGGCGGCGCGAATGGCCTTTTGCAGATCGGCCGTGAGGGGTTGGGTCAGATCGACCCCGTGCAGCTCAGCGCCCAATGCGCCTGCGATTTGTCGAATGATCATGTTTTTCATTGTTGCACAGGCACTTGGGTAAACCCCCATCTGAAATGTCCGCCGCGAGACAAGTGCCGCCGCGGCTTCGTGTCATTCTGTCCCTCTTGTTTTCTGGAGCTGTCATGTTCAATCGTGGTTGGAATTTTTTGGTCCTGTCCTTGGGCTTGTGCATGGTTCAGGGCGCGGCCTTGGCGCAAGATTTTTTGTCAAAACCCGTTCGCATTGTGGTGCCACAGACACCGGGCGGTGCATCCGACGCACTGGCCCGTATCGTGGGTCAAAAGTTAAGCGAAAAATGGGGGCAGGCGGTGGTGATCGAAAACCGCGCTGGCGCGGGTGGCAACGTGGGCATGGAGCATGTTGCACAGGCCACGGCCGATGGCCACACGCTGCTGATGAGCTACGCCGGTTCGCACGCCATCAACGCGGCCTTGTACAAAAAACTGCCTTTCGATCCCGAAAAAGATTTTGAGCCAGTGGCCACATTGGCCACCCTGCCCTTTGTGCTGGTGGTGCGCCCCGACTCGCCCGTCAAAAGCATCAAGGATCTGGTGGACCAAGGCCAGCGTTCGCCTTTGACGTTTGGCTCGGCAGGCAACGGTTCGGTCAACCATTTGCTGGGCGTCATGTTCAATGCCGCAGCCAACACCAAGCTCGAACACATTCCCTACCGGGGCGCAGCGCCCGCTATGCAGGACCTGATGGGCGGCCAAATCAACATGGTGTTCACCAGCTTGCCTTCGGTGTCGGGGGCCATCAAGAGCGGCACCTTGCGTCCGGTGGCGGTGACCAGTGCAGCGCGCTCGGGTAACTTCCCCAACATTCCCACGATTGCCGAAGGGGGCTTCAAAGAGTTTGATGTGTCGCCCTGGTTTGGTTTGTTTGCCCCGGCCAAGACCCCGGCGGCGGTGATTCGCCGCATCAACCAGGATGTGCAAGATGTGCTGAAAAATAAGGACGTGATCGAACGGTTCAATGCACAAGGCGCCGATGTGCTGATCACCCAACCTGCTGAATTTGCGGGCATGCTGAAAAAAGACCTGGCCAAGTGGAGCGTGGTGGTTAAGGCCTCTGGCGCACAGATTGACTGACCCCGACAACAAAGAAACACCCCATGAACTTGAACAAGATTTCTCGCCGCAGCGCTGTGGCTTTGTCCCTGTGCCTAAGCACGGGCGCTTTTGCCCAGAACTGGCCTGACAAGCCGATCCGCATCGTGGTGGGCTTTGCGCCCGGTGGTTTTACTGATGTGTTGGCGCGCACCATTGGCCAAAAGCTGCAAGAACGCTTGGGGCAATCGGTGGTGGTGGACAACAAGGCGGGTGCAGCGGGCACCGTGGGCGCCGACATCGTGGCCAAGGCCAGGCCCGACGGTTACACACTGCTGCTCGGCCACAGCAATTCCAATTCGGTGGCACCGGCTATTTACCCCAAATTGCCTTACGACGTGGTGAAGGATTTCACGCCCATCATCCGCGTCGCGTCCACCCCTTTGCTGTTGACGGTGAACCCGAGCGTGCCCGCCACCGATGTGCGCTCGTTTGTGGCGCTGGCCAAGCAAAAGCCCATGGGCCTGAGCTTTGCATCGTCGGGCAGTGGCAGTGCGCAACACCTGGCGGCGGCCCGCTTCATGCTGGCCACGCAGACGCAGATGAACCACATTCCCTACAAGGGCAGCGGCCAGGCGATTGTGGATTTGCTGTCGGGCCAGGTGAACCTGAACTTTGAAAGCCCACCCAATGTGATGCCGCATTACCAGGCGGGCAAGCTGCGGGTGCTGGCGATTACCAGCGAAAAGCGCTCGCCCCTGATGCCCAATGTGCCCACCTTGGCCGAAGCCGGTGTGCCCAACGCCGAGATGCTGCAGTGGTTTGCCGTGTTGGGCCCGGCCAAGTTGCCAGCCGACATCACCCGGCGCCTGAACACCGAGATCGCGGCCATCTTGAAGCTGCCCGATGTGGCCGAAAAGATCGCCTCACAAGGCGGTGAAATCATTGGCGGCACCCCCGAGTCGTTTGCGGCCTTCATTCCCGAAGACAGCGCGTCGTGGGCCAAGCTGGTCAAAGACGCCAATGTGCGCATGGACTGACACGTGAAAGCCATTCCCAAAACCACTGACCTGTGCGATGCCTGCGAAGACGCGCAGGCCTGCGCTGTGCTGTTTCAAAGCTATGGCCTGCGACGGGCCTTCACCGGGCCGATCCGCACCCTGCGCATCCACGAAGACATTGCCCTGATGCGCGACACCGTGAGCCAGCCGGGTTTGGGCCAGGTGCTGGTAATCGATGGCGAGGGCTCGGTGGCCCGCGCCTTGTTTGGCGATGTGATGGCCGAACTGGCCTCGCGCAATGGCTGGGCGGGCCTGGTCATTCACGGCGTGGTGCGCGATGCCGTCGAGCTGAACACCATCGACATTGGTGTGAAGGCTTTGGGCACGGTGCCCAAGCGCGGCAGCCGCACCGGTGCGGGCGAGCGTGATGTGCCGGTGCACTTTGGCGGCGTGACCTTCACGCCCGGCGACCATGTGGTGGTCGATGCCGATGGTGTGATCGTGCTGCCCACAGGTTTGACAGCAGCCGACATTGCAGTTCAGGATGTGGTGGCGGCCACCGCCGCCTATGCAGCAGGCCCGGCGACAACACGCCAACCATGAGCCCACGCACCCTGTACCAGCGCATCGTGGATGCGCACACGGTGCGGCCGCTGGGCAACAGCGGGCAAATTTTGCTGCACGTGGACCGCCAAGTGCTGAACGAATACACCAGCCCACAGGCCTTTGCCGCCTTGCACGCGCAAGGGCGCAACGTGTGGCGACCCGCATCCACTCTGGCGGTGGTCGACCATGTGAACGCCACCACACCGCTGCGCAACGCACGCACCATGGTGCTGCACGATGCCGACCGCGCCAAACAGGTCAGCACTCTGGCAGAGAACTGTGCACGGCACGGCATTGAGCTTTTTAACATGCTGGACACGCGCCAGGGCATTGAACATGTGGTGGCCAGCGAGCAAGGCTGGGTGCTGCCCGGCATGGTGATGGCGGCGGGCGACAGCCACACCACCACGCACGGAGCCATGGGGGCTTTGGGTTTTGGCATTGGCAGCAGCGAGATCGAGCACCTGCTGGCCACCCAAACGCTGATTTACCGCCCGCAAAAAAACATGCGCGTCACGGTGCACGGCCAGATGCCGCCCGGGGTGACGGCCAAAGACCTGGTGATGGCCTTGATCGCGCAGATCGGGGCCGATGGGGCGTCGGGCCATGTGATCGAGTACGCGGGAGAGGCCATTCTCGCCATGGGCGTGGAAGGCCGCTTGACGCTGTGCAACATGAGCGTGGAAGCTGCCGCTCGGGGGGCCATTGTGGCCCCGGATGACGCTCTGTTTGACTATTTGCATGGTCGCCCGCGTGTGCCGCAAGGCGCACAGTGGGACGCGGCCGTGGCGCAGTGGCGTGCACTGCGCAGCGACGACGACGCGGTGTTTGACCAAGAAGTCATTCTGGACGCTCGAAGCTTGGCCCCGCGCGTGACCTGGGGCACAAGCCCGGACCAGGGCGTGCCCATCGACGGCGTGGTGCCTGACCCGGCCCACGAAAGCGACCCGCAACGCCGGTGCGGTATGCAACGCGCCTTGGCCTACATGGACCTGCAACCCGGCCAGGCCTTGCAAGGCTTGCCCATCAGCCACGCTTTCATTGGCTCGTGCACCAACAGCCGCATCGACGACCTGCGCGATGCAGCGCGTTTTTTGAAAGGCCGACGTGTCGCACCCGGCGTGCGCGCCTTGGTGGTGCCCGGTTCGTCGATGGTGCGTGCGCAGGCTGAGGCGGAAGGCCTGGGACGCATTTTTGAAGAAGCGGGTTTTGAGTGGCGACAGGCGGGTTGCTCGATGTGCGTGGCCATGAACGAAGACCACCTGAACACTGGGGACCGCTGCGCCTCCAGCACCAACCGCAACTTTGAAGGTCGCCAGGGCGTGGGCGCACGCACCCACCTGATGAGCCCCGCCATGGTAGCGGCGGCGGCGGTCACGGGCGCGTTGACCGACTTGCGCCTCCTGCCCTGTCATTGAAGGCGATGTGATGACTTCCGCATTCCAAGCCATCACCACCCTCTCAGGCACCGCCTGTGCCCTGCCCTTGCCGCATGTGGACACCGACCAGATCATGCCCAAGCAGTTTCTCAAGGGCATCGACCGGCAAGGCCTGGCGCAAGGGTTTTTGCACGACATGCGTTTTGACGCAGCGGGCCAAGCACGCAACGATTTTGTGTTGAACCAAGCGCCGTGGACTGAGGCGAAATTTCTGATCACGGGCGCCAACTTTGGCTGTGGCTCGAGCCGCGAACACGCGGTGTGGGGGATGCGCGAGTTGGGCATCCGCTGCGTGCTGGGCACCAGCTTTGGCGGCATTTTCAGCGACAACTGTATGCGCAATGGCGTGCCCGCGCTGGTGCTGCCCGTAGCCGAGGTAGACCGCCTGATGGCTTTGGCAATGGACCCACAGCGCTGCCAGATGGCGCTGGACTTGGCAGCCCAAACGCTGCACACCCCGGCCGATGATCAGACCTTGCGCTTTGACATCGACCCGCTGCACCAAGAAATGCTGCTGCTTGGGCTGGATGCGGTGGGCATGAGCCTGACGCACGCCCAAGACATTCGCGATTTTGAAGCCCGGCATCTGAAAGCCAACCCCTGGGTGGTGCCCCCTGCTGCAACCGAGACCCACCATGGTTCACTACTTTGACGAAGCCCGTGTTCAGCAGCTGCTGAGCGTGCCCGATTTGCTTCAAGGCGTGCGCGAAGCCTTGGTGGCGCTGACGCTGGGCCAGGTGGCGCAGCCGCTGCGCATGGTCATGCCCATTGGAGAGGCATCCAATGATGGCCTGCTGTTTTTGAAACCCGCCCTGCTGGGCGATGCCCTGAGCACCAAGCTCATCACGCTGGTGCCAGGCAACGCGCAAAAGGGTTTACCCACGCTGCTCAGCACCATCGTGTTGATGGACCCAGCCACGGGCCAGACCCTGGCCGTAATGGAGGGCAACACGATCACCGCCATGCGCACTGCAGCGGCGTCGGCAGTGGCGGCCGATGCACTGGTTCCGCGTACGCCCCAGGTGGTGGCCATGCTGGGCAGCGGTGTGCTGGCGCGCAGCCACGCGAAAATGCTGCGGGCCGTGCGCGCCGTGTCCGAGATCCGCGTGTGGAGCCCCACAGCCGCGAACGCGCAGCAGTGCGCACGTGACATTGGCGGCGTGGCCTGCGCCAGCGCCGAAGAAGCGGTGCGCGGCGCCGATATTGTGTGCACAGTGACCAACGCCAGCGAACCGGTGCTGCAAGGCGCCTGGCTCAAGCCGGGTGCCTTTGTGGCCGCTGTGGGAGCACCCCGCCCCAACTGGCGCGAGCTGGACAACGCAGCCATGGCGCATTGGGTGGTGGCAGATCAACGCGAAGCCGCGGAAAAAGAATCGGGCGACGTGCTGCTTTCTGGCGCACAGGTCGCGGCTGAGATAGGCGAAATTTTGTGCGGCCGAATTGCGCCGCCACCAACGGGCACGACCATCATTTTTAAATCGCTGGGCCAAGCGGTCGAGGACACGGTGGCGGCGCGCTTGGTCTACCGGGCTGCCTTGGCCGAACTGGGTGTTTGAAACCCAGACAGTCAGTGTGCAAATGACAGATTCTCACTGTGCCATAGGCTCAAGTTAAGGGGATTACTGACGATTCTTAATGAATCGTTTCATTGCACCCATGTTGACCATCACCAAATCGCCGGAAAAGTTCGACATTCCTGTACGCCACAGGTATGTATTTCATGGCATGGACATCGGAGACAGCTTGTTTTTTGATGACTTCAAGCTGGCCGAAAATGCCCGTGTTGCTGCCATTCAGTACGTCAAGAGGAACAGGCTGAGCTGGAAATTCGGGATTAGGAAGATGCACGATGGTTGGCGCATCTTTCGGATGGTTTAGCGGCCAGAGCAGCTGTTGATGTTGCAAGGACAGTCGTAAATGTCACCCACAATGGTGGTCAGGTACCGGGCACTGCCCATGTCTGTGGCTTCACGCAAAAAGATTTCATGGTTACCCACGTAGGCGTTTTCAACATTGTCCAACTCGGAGTGGTGCACTATCGTGACCCATTTACCCCCCATCATGTGGGCCCGGTTTTTGAACAAGTTCAAAGCCGATGTGAAATCAGTGTTGGTGCGGATGCGATAGCGTTGGATGAGCGAACAGCTGTTGACTGTGGCGTACAGCTGTGAGCCCACAATGATTGATTTTGATTGCGGCGTTTCTTGATACAGGATGTCAGGCTGAATCAGGGTCGCGTCCCGGTAAGAGGGCCCTGCGCCCGCCACACGCATGTCGACGGTTGCACAACCAGAAAGCAGCACAGCACAAACCATGCCGATGAGAGAATTTTTTGTCATGATGTCCAAGCAAGAGGATTGAACGAACCCGTTGCAAATCTGCCGAGTTAGTTATTTCATTATCACTTTCAGACTTTGCAGCTGTCCATGCACTCCCATGTAACATCCGTAACTTGTTTACTTTGGAATCCAGATGAGCCCCGGTGGGCTGGGCGGATGATCGCCCATTCGGCATTGCAAAAAGCAGTGCGATCACGACTGCTCTTTTGATCACCCTACCTTTCCTGAAAAATCAACGCATGAGCAGTCACCCAAAATTGGCCGATGTGGTCATCGTTGGCAGCGGTGTCATGGGCGCGGCCACTGCATGGTGGCTCACGCGCTTGCAGCCGGGCTTGAAAGTAACGCTGGTCGAGTCGGACACGCGTTACGAAAAAGCCTCGTCATCGCTTTCGGCCAGCTCGATTCGCCAGCAGTTCACCTGCCCCGTCAACATCCGCCTGAGCCAGTATGGCATCGCGTTTTTGCGCGAGGCCCAGCAGCACCTGGGCTTGCCCGGTCACCCGGTGGCGCTGGGTTTGCAAGAACCCGGCTATTTGTATCTGGCCCAAGCCGAACAAGCGGCGGTTCTGCAAACCGCACACCAGATCCAAAAGCAAGCCGGAGCGGATGTCAGCTTGCTGGGCCCCGAGGCCCTGCGCCAGCGCTATCCCTGGCTGAATGTCGACGATGTCACGCTCGGCAACCTGGGCCTGAGCGGCGAGGGTTGGTTTGACGGCCCGGCCCTGCACCAGGCGTTCTTGAAAAAAGCCATGGCGCAAGGCGTGCAACGCCTGCACGACCGGGTGGTGAGCCTGGACCACACGGCAAGCCAAGTGACCTCTGTGCGGCTGGCCAGTGGCGACAGCTTGCCTTGCGGCCAAGTCGTCAACGCGGCGGGGCCTTGGGCCGGCGAGGTGGCTGCCATGGCTGGGGTGCACTTGCCGGTCGAAGCAGCGCGGCGCACGGTGTTTGTGCTGTCGTGTCCGGAGCCGCTGCCGCAGTGCCCCTTGCTGATCGACCCGAGTGGCTGGTGGCTGCGGCCCGAAGGCCGGTTTTTGATCAGTGGCGCAGAGCCTTTGCACACCGAGCCTAACCTGCCACTGGAGCCCGACTGGGCCGAATGGAACGACGAACAATGGGCCTCGCTGGCGCACCGCATCCCTGCACTCGCGGCCTTGCGGGTGGAGCGGGCCTGGGCAGGTTACTACGAGATGAACACCTTCGATCACAACGCCGTGATCGGCCCGCACCCGAAGCTACGCAACTTGTATTTCATCAACGGTTTTTCAGGTCATGGCATGCAACATGCTGCGGGCGCCGGTTTGGCGCTGGCCGAGTGGATGCTGCTTGGGCAAGCGCACACCATCGACGTTCAAGAGCTGGGTTTTGAGCGCTTGGTGCAAAACCGCCCGCTGCGCGAGTTGGCGGTAATCGGCTGACCCTAAAGGTCTTCCCGGGCTTCGATCTGCAGTCGCTGCACAACCGCGCCCCGTGTGCCAGCCACAGCGCGGATGCGCAGTGCTGGACCCGCTTCAAGCACCAAGCGGCAGTGGTAATCAAGCCCATCGGTTTGACCCGGGCAGTTGCTGGCGATGCGGCGGTGCCATTGCCGCTTGCCGTCGATCTCAAGCGTCAACGCATGCCAGGCTTCGGCGTTGTCTTCGGGCACGCGAACCAGCAAACTCACATCGATGTCGAACGTGCGTGAACGTTTGAGTGCGCCGGGAATACTGAGCACGGCCACCGCATCACCCACCTCGGTGCGCCACAACTCGGGTTTTGCGGTGGCCGCCATTGGCTTCAGGCTTGCAGCAAGGTCTTAAGTTCACCGTTGTCGATCAGGCGGCGCAGGTCATCGGCTCCACCGACCAAGGTGCCGCGCACAAAGATCATCGGGAAAGTGGGCCAACCGGTCCACATCTTCAAGGCATTGCGCAAGCGCCACTGCGAGAAATAGCTGCCGAATTCGATGTACTCATGCGCCACGCCAGCCACGGTCAAGGCCTTGCGAGCCTTGGCCACAAAAGGATTGCCTGACAAACCCACGACCACCACTGGGTGCTGGGCGATGGCCGTTTGCACTTGAGCAACGACAGCCCCATGCCATTGCGCGATGAACGGGCGAATGCCGGGATGGATGGCGGACTCGGCGAGTACAGGTCTGATCATGGGTTCAAATGAAAGTTAGAGATGAAGACTTGGCCACATCAAGAGGGGAGTACAAAAAGAAAAACGGGTTACAACTTTTTGAGATGTAACCCGTTGATTTTATGGATAAAATGGTCGGCGTGGCGGGATTCGAACTCGCGACCCCTTGCACCCCATGCAAGTGCGCTACCAGGCTGCGCTACACGCCGACAAGCTGAGAATTATAGCTTGAATCCAAGTCTATTCAGACCGTGAGCATGGCGCGAATTTGCAAAAGCTCTTGGTGTACCGACAAGGCCGATTCAAAACCAGGTCGGTACGACAGATGGGTTGTCATTTCATGGGCCAGTTCATCTGGCGGCATGCCCTCTGCAGCCTCAATTTCAGCGCTGTTATCTTCCAGCCCGTCATCCAAGAATGCGCCGGAGCGCATGAGTTGACGCTCACTCAGTGTCAGTTCCAGCAGTTTGTTTCGAGCGCCGCTGATGGTAAAGCCTTGGTCGTACAAGAGCCCGCGTATTCTGCGGATCATCATCACTTCATGACGCTGGTAATACCGGCGATTTCCCCTTCGTTTGACCGGACGAAGTTGCGTGAACTCCTGCTCCCAATAACGTAAAACATGAGGCTTGACACCACACAACTCGCCCACCTCACCAATGGTGAAGTAGCGTTTGGCTGGAATGGCGGGAAGCAAACTGTCCATGACTGACAACAAGTTACCTAGAAAACCTTGAAGCTTACTGCAAGTGTGTTCACCTCGTCCAGCCCTGATTTTGATGTAAGTCACAGGACATACGTCAAGTGCTATGTTGGCAAAGTTTTTACCAACCAAAAGTTCCAGAACTGGATCTGAAAATTGGTTGAGTGTTGACGCCGACCGGAAACAAACCGTTGGGGGCGTGTGGACAATAACTTGGAATTCAGACCTGCCCCCCATAAGAGGCAACCATTAGCTGCTCTGAACTGCCACCCCACAATTGACAACCTTTGGGACTTGACCGCAGAGAACACAACACTAAGTGCAGAACCTCTTCAAAAACCGGGGCGATTCAGTCCGACTTTCAGATCAGTTGGCCACTAACACCTTGACCGAAGCGGCGGCTAGGGCTGCTGCAAGTGCTCGTGGAGGAGGTGAGTCTGTGATGAGCACATCAATCTCATCCAGTGCGCAGGCCCGCACAAGCGATCGCTTGCCAAACTTACTGGAATCGCACAGAAGAATCACTTGGTCGGCATGCTTGATGTAGGCGTGCTTGACCAGTGTGTCCTCAGGTGAGGAATCGAACCCGCCGTCCTCGGTCAGACCTGACAAGCCGATAAAAGCCTTGCTGAACCAGCGCTGGGCGGTATCTTTCACTGCCTGCTCACCACAAATGGAGAGTTCTTGGGCCCGGACGATTCCCCCTGGCATCAGCACAACACAGCGTGATCCGGCCAGCAGGCTCGCGACGCGCAGATGGTTCGTGAATACATGCATACCGGCGTGCTTGCTCAGTTCACGGGCAAGAGTCAACACCGAACTACCGACATCCAGTGCAATATTGTCATCAGATGATAAAAGCACCGCAGCAGAGCGTGCAATCGATTGCTTGGCAGCAATCTGCCTGCGCCGTCGCGTCTCGTACTGTAACTCCCGCATGTCCGCATCGCTCAGGCCACCGTGTCCGTTGGACGCCGCCTCTGCTGACAATGCTACTGCGGCCCCTTGAGATCGCTGGATCAACCCTTGTCTGCTCAGCGAGTCCAGGTCTCGTCGAGCGCTCATCTGCGAAATACCAAAATGCTTCGCCAACTCGGAGACTCGCACGTACCCGTCCTGTCGTACGAGTTCGAAGATTCGCTGTTGCCGAACCGCAGCTGGCAGAGTCGTCTGCTTGGTTCGCTGAGGCTCCTGGGTTGCGGCCAATATGGGCGCTGAATTAGAAATCACCATATGACCGATTGTGCCCCTAAGTTCAGCGCAAGGTCTGATCGCCGTCTCCTCGAGGATCAGTGGCGCTTTCAAAATGCCCATCCGGGAATCGGCGTACGAATTGAACATGCCCTGCCCGATCGTCGCGCTCGGCACCAAACACCAGCGGTAACCCTACTTGGGAAAGCGCTTGACGGCCAGCATCGCCCAACGCAGATTCAGCCAACACTACATTTTCATTGCCTTGCCCGAACGTACCCACAACCCAGCGGGGCGCAGCTAGCGCATCGGCGGGTGCAGTTCCTGCCAGCAGGCGCATGAGTACCTGTGCGAGGATTTGTGGTTGACTCTTGCCCCCCATGCAGCCCAAGGCGGCCTCAATCGCTCCATTTCGGCGCAGTAAAGTTGCCGTCAAAGAACTCGGCGGTCTGCTCCCACCAGTTAACACCGCAGGACCTTCGTGCAGTGTGAAAGCGGCACCGCGGTTCTGGCACACGATGCCGGTTGACGACTCCAACATACCGGCCCCGAATGCGTGAAAAATACTTTGGATCACAGTCACTGAATGACCCAGCGCATCCTGTGCCACTATTGCTACGGTGTCGCCACTGGGCCGAGGGAGAGGCGGTGTTGCCGGTATTGGCAGTGATAGATCGCTGGCTCTGCGAACCAAGTCTCCAATCACGCGGTCGGAAAGTAAGTAGTCGATGTCGACCCGAGCATGCTCAGGATCCCCAAGGTGGCGGTCTCGAAGGTCTGCTGTGATGGCGCACAGGCGCGCCAGCGTTGTCGCAGCTTTTTCGCTCGGATCAGCCGACTCGAGGTCCATTTGGCGCATCGCGGCCAGCAACTGCATAAGCACAAAGCCTTGGGATACGGGCGGCGTTGTCAGTATTTCATAGGGCCCGAAACTCGTCGACAGCGGCTCAAGCCAAAGTGAACGATGGCTAGCCAAGTCGGCGCGGGTCAGCAGGCTACCTTGAGCCCGCACCCCGTTCACAAAATTGGCACCAACTTCGCCCTTATAGAACGCATCAGGGCCGTCTTTGGCGATCAGCGCCAGGCTAGCGGCAAGGGCTGGTTGCTTGAGGATTTCGCCCGTGCGCAATACGCGCCCGTCGGGTCGAAAAAAAACGCCAAATAACCCTGCATCTAAGCGTAAACGTTCCTGCAATGCGTCAAGGTCTCTCCCAAGAGCCGCCGCTACTGGCACCCCGCCTTGCGCTAACGCAATGGCATCCTCCAAAAGTCGTGCCCACGGCAGGCGTCCGCCTTGAGCGTGCAGTTCCCCCCATGCGGCAATCACGCCTGGTACGGTGATCGGATGAACACCGTGGATCGGCATGGATGCATGATGACCGCGCAAGGCCTGCGCACTTAAGGCCGCTGCAGCTGCCCCACTGCCGCCGAGCGCCCTAGTGCGGCCGTCTGGAAGGGCTAACAACGCCTGGATGTCGCCGCCAATTGAGTTCATGTGCGGGTAGACGACAGTCAGCACTGCGCAGGTTGCAATAGCCGCGTCAACTGCAGTGCCTCCATCGTGGAGCACCCGCTGACCCGATTGTGTGGCCAGTGCATGTGGTGAGGCAATGGCGCCAAGTGTGGTCATAACTATTCTTTAGTGAATGGTGGAGAGAAACGCTTTCAGGCGCGCTGGCGCTTGATTGCCAAAAAATTGATCGGGTGGGGCCTCGTGCCGGATCTGGCCTTCTTCCATGAGCACTACGCGGTTAGCGACCTGCCGTGCGAACCCCATTTCGTGTGTCACGATAATCATGGTCATGCCAGTGGAGGCCAACTCAGAGATCACCGAAAGCACTTCTCCTGTTGTTTCCGGATCCAGTGCGCTGGTGGGTTCGTCAAACAGCATCAGTTCAGGATTCATGGCCAATGCTCGCGCGATTGCGGCACGTTGCTGTTGGCCACCAGACAACTTCATCGGGTAGGCATCAGCCTTGGCCGCAAGACCGACCCGCTCGAGCAGTCGCATGGCGTTCTCGCTGGCCTTTGCTACCGATTGACCTAGCACGCGGACAGGGGCCTCAATGATGTTTTCCATGACAGTCATGTGCCAAAAAAGGTTGAACTGCTGGAACACCATACCGATTCGGCGGCGTTGCAGTACGACCTGTCGGTTACCAATTGGGAGCAACCGGCCTCCCGCTTCCTTGTAACCAATCAACTCATCGTTGACAAAAATTTTTCCCCCTTGATAGATCTCGAGTTGATTGATGCACCTCAGGAAGGTACTCTTTCCGGATCCAGAAGGGCCGATGATGCAAAGAACTTCCCCACGATTTACAACTAGATTAACACCGCATAGCACTTCCGTATCACCGAAGCGCTTGCGCACATCGATCGCCCGTACAAGCGGCTGGAAATTCTCTGCTCTCATGATCGACGCTCCGAGCTATTCGTGCTTGGCGTTAAGTACACGACAAAGCTCTGCCACCAACTTCGCACGGGCCGGTCTATTTCGTGGGCACGTAAGCGAGTTTCAATAACGCCCTGGATCGTGTTCCAGATCGCGGTGAGGACAAGATAGTTGAGGGCCACCACCGTCAGCAATTCAAAGGTCTTGAATGTTGTAGCCGACATGGCTTCGGTAAGCTGGAAGATCTCCGGTACACCGATCACGCTGGCAAGCGAAGTGGTCTTCAACATGTGGTTGAAATCATTGCCGAAAGGGGGCATGACGACGCGGGTCGCCTGGGGGATCACAATTCTCCAAGTCACAAGCCAAGGACTCATCCCGAGTGACCGTGCGGCCTCAATTTGGCCGCGTGCCACGGATTGGATGCCGTTGCGCACAATCTCGGCCATGTAGGCGCCTTCATGAATGGCCAGCCCAATGACCGCAGCTTGGAAGGAAGCTGTCAACTTGATCCCTGCAAACTCGAGATCTGTGAACCGAAATAGCCCTGCAGCAGCCATACCGGAAAACAGCATCACCAAAAGTACCAGAACAGGAATGCCCCGGATCAACCACACATAAAAGCCGCAGGCAGACCGAATAACGCCGTAGCGTGAAAGTCGGCCGAAACCCACCACCAATCCGATAAGAAGCCCCAGGAACATGGCCAGCACGGCCATGGATACCGTGCGGCCTAACGCGTTGAGGTAGGGAGCCCCTGGATTGACGATGCGTTCGACGAAGAATGCCCAGTCGAAATCCATCAGAGTTCCATGCCCTGCATGTTCCACTTATCGATCATTTTTTTATATGTACCGTCCGCCACTATGCTGTCAAAAGATTTCTTGATGGCATTCGTCAAGTCGGTATTTCCCTTGCGAATCCCGATGCCGGTACCAATCAGTCCAAATGGGTTGCCCTTGGCTTTAAAGTCATTCGGGCGGAGCCGCACGTAGTAAGCGCCTGCGGTCGAGGTGGTTCCCACCGCGTCAACTTGACTGGTAGCCAACTGCTGGAAGGTGTCGGTCGTGGTGGGCAAGACGACGAGGTTGATCTCAGGTTTGCCTGATTCTTTGAGCTTTTTGTTCGCTTCGATTGCAAGGTTGTGTATCGTCGTGCCGTTGGGCACGGCGATTTTCTTGCCCCCAAAGTCCTCCAGCCCGGCCCCGGGGCTGTTGTCGTTTCGACGCACAACAATCTGCTGGCCGGTACGCGAGAACGGCACCATATCTATGATTTCCAGGCGCTCTGGCCTTATGAAAAGCTCTTGCATGAGCGCATCGCACTGCTGTGCCTGAAGAGCCGGGACCAAACCGGGAAACTTGAGTTGTATCCAGCTGACCTTCAGGCCCATTCGGGCTGCGATCTCCACGCCCAGTTCTACCTCGAAGCCGATCGGTTGTTGTTTTTCGTCGAAGTAGGCCCGTGGCGGGTTGTCGATGGTGGCGCAGTAGTTGATCGTACCTTTGGCGGCCAGGGCCGCGGGTGCAGGGACCCGCGGGGTCTGCGCCTGCGCGGGCGTCGCGGCCCACAAAGCGCATGCGGCCATTCCGACGGCAGCAACATAACGACGCAGGAACAGGGGTGTTCTTGAGGTGCTCATGACTGGATACTCCTTAAAAAGGTGGAACAGAGGGGACGGGAATCAAAAGAAAATCAATCCATGAAGGCGCCACCGTTGACGGCGATCGACTCACCGGTCACAAAACCGGCATCGTTGGACAAAAGAAAAGCAACGACCCGCGCCACATCCTGTGGCTGCTCAAGGCGACCCATGGGTGTGTCGGCGATCCACTGGCGCTTTACGCTTTCGGGGTCCGTGCCGCGAAGGCTCGACTCCCATTCAAGCTCGCGCACCTGCATAGAGGTGGCTACAAAACCGGGACATACCGCGTTCACCCTAATGCCTAACGGCGCAAGCTCGAAAGCCATCGCTTGAGTGAGCCCGATTGCGCCAAACTTGCTGGCGACATAGTCTGCAAGGAAGGGTGCTCGCCCCTGTTTTCCAGCCATTGAGGCAATGTTTACGATACAGCCCGATTGACGCTTGGCCATAACGCGTGCAGCTGCCTGCCCTGAGAAGAACAGTCCTTTTAGGTTGACGTCCAAAGTGAAGTCATACTGTTTTTCATCGATGTCTAGGAACCGTGCCATTCTGGAAACACCAGCATTCGAGACCCATGCTTCAATCGGTCCGATATCCGATTCGATAGACGAGACCACCTCTTGGCAGGTCGATGCCCGTGTCACATCCAGCTTGCGTGCATGCGCACCAGGCAATCCTGACGCGACAGTCTCGGCGCCAGCTTCGTCCATGTCAGTCACCACGACCGTATAGCCCCGACTCGCCAGTTCGGTGCAGATGGCAGCACCAATTCCTGAGGCACCGCCTGTTACCACCACGATAGATGTCATTCGTTTTCTCCAGTAGTGGCCAGCTGTGTTGACTCATGCTGGGCCGGGCGGCTTTGCGAACCTGTTGTTGTCCACCATTGCTGAAAGTCCCGCAGATCGTTAAGGCGCTGATCACCTTGAGCCATTTCATCCTCTCCAACGATCAGCACCCGTAAGCCTGCTGCGCGCGCTGATCGCGCACCGCTGACGCTGTCTTCCACGGCCCATGCCTCCCGAGCTGGAACCGCCATTGCGGCCAGCGCCCGCAAATAGGGTTCTGCCGCTGGTTTTGGTTGCCCCACATCGTCTAGTGAGACAACGACCTGGAACAAGTCGAGGACACCGATAGTCTTTAAGTTTGCCAGCACGATCGGCCGCTCTGAGTTAGAAACGGCGGCCAACGAGACTCCCAAGCTTGACAGATGTTCGAGGGCCTGACGTGCGCCGGGCAATACACGTACCTCACCTGAATGCTCTAGGTAATACCGGGTAACGGCGCGCCTGAACTCGCCCTCGACGTTACCTGATTGCTGTACGAACTTGCTTTCGAAACGGGTGGCAAGTAAGCGCCAGACATCGCCGATCGCCACCCCGACAAAAGGTGTGTCGCCATATTCCGTGATGTCAACGCCGTGTGCATCGCAGACCGACTGGAGCGCACGCAGGTGCAGAGGCTCGCTGTCGACCAAGGTGCCGTCGACGTCCCAAGCCATGGCGCGCGTGCGGTTCATTGCCTGGCTCCCATCAGTTGGAACAAGGGTTTGAGTACGCTATAAAGTTGATGGTAATCACCATACGCTTGGTCATAAACGCTTCGATTTCTGGGGTCTGGCTCAACGGGTGTGCCCAAAGAAACAAAAGCCTGCGCACCCTGCCAGTTTGTGCTTAGGCCACAGCCAAGCGCCGCCATCCATGCAGCCCCAAGGCAGGAACCAGGGTGGCCAGACAAGGGTTGGACAGGGCGGTCTAGGACGTCGGCAATGATCTGTAGCCACACTGCACTGGCAGAGCCGCCGTCTGAGGCCATGACGCGTGTTGCGGGCATACCTATGTCTGCAAAGACCTCCATGTGGTGGCGAATACCGAAGGCAACCCCTTCAAGCATGCTACGCCACATGTGCCCAGGGCTGTGGTGGAGGCCGAGACCGGTAAATGTGCCCCGCGCCAGCGGGTCGTGAATGGGCGTTTTTTCGCCCAAGAAAAACGGTAGCGTGCGCACACCTTCGCTGCCAGCAGGGATCGAGGCGGCCCAATGATCCAGTTTTTGATGAATAGATGCGCCAGGATGGTCCTGCGCTGCACCACCAAACTGTGAAGCAAACCAATTCAGCAAGGATCCGCTACAGGCCATGCAGCCATTGGGCATGTAAAGTCCCTGCACGGGATGGTAGTCAAGAAACAAGCGCGGATCGGGTCGTGCCTCCTTCGATGCCAGAAGGATATCGCAAGCGCCACCGAGCTTGATCAGCATGTCGCCTGGGCCTTGCACGCCAGCGGCCCATGCTGATCCAACGTGGTCCGCAAGACCTGCCACTACCGGAGTGCCGGCCTGAAGTCCGGTCGCCCTCGCCGCCTCTGGGGTAACCTCGCCGACGACGGCACTGCTGCGCGCAAACGGCGGGACTTGGTCTGATGAAATGTTGCCTGCAGCCACCAGATCCTTGGCAATATGACCTGTTGCAAGATCGACAAACCCCGCCTCAAGCGCCCAGTTTTGCTCTACGTTGCGCGTCCCTGTGAGACGGAAGTTGATGTAATCGTAACTTCCAAACACCGTGCCAATTCGTTCGAAAATCTGAGGTTCGTGGTGTGCGATCCAGCGCAACTTGGCTGCTACCAACTGCTGGTTGATACCATTCCCCGTTCGCCGGGTAAAAGCCGCTTCGTCGAATTCGCGGCGCAGCGAATCTACCTCCTGTGCACAGCGGCCATCGCTTTGCTGGATGCTCGGTCGCAGCAGTTCACCATCTGCATCCAGCAACACGACGGCTGGCACCATGCCTGAAACTCCAACGGCTTTGACCTCGTCAGGTTTGATGCCGGACTTCTCCAGTAGCTCTGCAATGATGGCGCATACGTTGTCCCACCATTGATTGGGATCTTCCTCTGCCCAGCCCGCGTGACGGTGTGAAAGCGAAACGGGTCTGCTGGCCAACGCCAGATGTTCAGACGGCATGCGGATCAAAATGCCGATCGTTGAGGTCGTCCCAATATCAAGGCCGATTACGCATGTCATGGGTAATCACCGCGTCGTCACAGACTGTTGACCCGGTCCATGAACCGCTTGACGCGGTCACCATCTACCGGGTTCCACGTCACGCCATCAACCTTGAAGTGCGTGCCAACGATACAACCATCTGCAAGTGACAGGATGTCCTTGACTGTTTCCAACGTGACGCCGGTATTGGCAAAAACAGGAACCTTGCCTTCTAGCGCTTCTGCTACCCGCTGCAAGTCGGACGTATTTACGCCTTGCCCAGTCAATGCGCCAGAGACTAGGATTCCGTCTGCCAGTGACGAAAAAACTGCACTGCGGGCGCGCAGTTCAATGGGTCGGCGGTCGAGCGAGTCGGCAAATTCGGCATTGATATTGAACAACAGCTTTAGATCGTCGCGACCCACGTTGCGCCTTAGTCTCAGAGCGGTGGCGGCATCAGGCTTCCAGAGGCCCATGTCCGAAGCGAAGACACCCGTGAAGATCTCTCGCACGAATGATGCACCAGTGGCCGCGGCGATCGCCACACTGGCCGTAGGATCCCAAAGCCAGTTCACACCAAAAGGAACGGTCAGCATCGGTTTGACAGCCGTTATCACCGCTGTCATCGCGGCCACGCCTTCGGCGGGTGCCTGCAGTTGGTAGGGCCGGTCGTTCTCGTTGCCAAACATGATTGCGTCAACGCCCCCAGCCTGCAGGCGCTCGACGTCTGCAATAACGCCATCGATCAAACCGTTCATGCCGCGTTTAAAGTCGTACAAAGGGGTTCCAGGCAGAGCACCTATGTGCGCCATGCCTATCACGGCTTTCTTGCGAGAACCAAAAAAATCAAACAGCATTGAAACGTCCTTACTCGCTTAACTTCGAACACATTCGAACACTGTATCACTCTTTTTATGGTTGTACCAGTCGAATGCTGTCGCAGAGAAATTCAGACAAAATGTTTGAGATTGGTGGGCTCAATATGCTTCGAATAGGTCAGTGTTCAAAAGGGATTGAATCATTTGACTGACTAAAAAAGTGGTTTTGCTTGGCCACGGGCTTCACTGCTTTTGCCAGAAAGCCTTTGTATTTGGATTCCATTGCCAGTCAAAACGCTCCAGCATCAGGGCATCCCGACCATCTACCTTCACTCTTGGTAAATCTTCTGAATGATCGTAAGCAGACAACTCTTTTGGAGCTTTCAATCGCAGTCCTTCATATCAGCGCTGAAAATTTCTGCTTTGCCGCCTCTAGCTCTGGCAATAATTTTTCCAAAATGGCGGGGATGTCCATTCGACTGGTGGCTACGGACAAACTGATGGCAGCAATCGTTTGTTCCTTACGGTTCTTGATCGGGACAGCGATCGAACGCAGACCAAGTTCAAGCTCTTGGTCGCACAAGGCGTAACCCTGATGTTTCACCAGTTCGATCTGCCGCATCACATCCGTCACTTGGGTCAAAGTTTTTGCCGTCAGCGCAGGCCGTCGCATTCGATTGAGAATAAAGAGCGCCCAGTCTTTGGGGTGCCCTGCCAGCAGCACACGCCCAGTAGCGCTTGCATAGGCTGGCAAACGGGCGCCAGCACTCAAGCCCACTGAGAGGCTTCTGCGGTGGGTAGCTCTGGCAACGAACACCACGTCTTGTGCAACCAAGACCGCCATGGACGCTGACTCTTTCGTTCGCTCAGCTGTCATCTCCAAAATGGGTTGAGCCAATCGCGTCAACTCATCGCTGACTACAAATGCAGAACCCAGGCGCAAGGTGCGAGCAGCAAGTTGAAATTGACGTCCTTCTTGGTGGGCATAACCCAATTTGCAAAGCGTGTGCAAGGAGCGGCGAACAGATGCCTTGGTGTTGCCCGTTACCTCTGCAATCTTCGTGAGTGTCGCGGATCCTCGCAGTTGGCCAAAGGCTTCAATGATCGCCAGCCCTTTTTCCAATGCAATGACGTAGTCCCTGTCGACGGGTGAGTCAGCGGGCTCGGAGCCTGATTCATTGATTAAGGTCAAAACGCACCCCACATAGTTCGCACAGCGAACATTATGTTCGTATTCATTGATTAAAGTTAATGCGCTGCATAAACTCGATCAGCATTGATCTATACCGTGTTGTGCCCAAGAACCTAAAGAGAAGAGGAAGACATGAACAAGCCATTGAATTTTCCGCGTCGTCACGCATTGGCTGCGTCGTTAGCGCTTTGCCTGAGTGCATTACTGCCCTCCTACACTTTTGCCCAAGCCGACAGCGCCTCTAAGCCCTTGCGCATGGTTGTTCCATTTCCCGCAGGCGGAACTGCTGACGTCCTGCCGCGCATCCTGGCAGACAAAATGCGTGAAGCTTTCCCAGCGGGAATCGTGATTGAAAACCGCACCGGCGCAGGCGGCAATGTGGGTGGTGAATTCGTGGCGCGGGCAGAACCAGACGGCAACACCTTGCTCGCCTCCCCACCTGGTCCCGTGGCGATCAATCACAACCTTTATAAGACCATGTCGTTTGATCCCACCAAGTGGGTGCCCATCACAGTGATTGCCACTGTACCGAACGTGTTGGCAATCTCCAACAAAGTCCCTGTCAACAACCTCACCGAATTCATCGCCTACCTCAAAGCCAATCCAGACAAAGTGTCCTATGCCTCGCAAGGCAACGGGTCTACTTCTCACCTGACAGCCAACTTGTTCATGCAGTTGACGGGCACGCGCATGGTCCACATTCCATACCGCGGCACGGCACCGGCCTTGAATGATCTGGTCAGTGGGCAGGTTGACGTTTTCTTCGACAACATTGCCTCATCAGCTCAATTTCATACCGCTAAGCGCATCAAGGTTCTGGCTGTGGCCGATACCCGGCGCTCGCGAGCCTTACCGGACATCTCCACGTTCAGTGAAATGCGTTTACCTGCCATGCAGGCGGTCACCTTCTTCAGCGTTGTCGCACCGCCCGGTACACCCAGCAGCGTCGCGCGAAGAATTCAAGGCCACCTTGCTGCGGCCATGGCGCTGCCCGATGTTCGCGAAAAGTTCGCAGCCCAAGGCGCTGAGCCTGGCGGACAGACACCTGAGGAGACTGGCGCGTTCATTCAAGCCGAGTCAGCCAAATGGAAAAACGTGATCAGTACGGCCAACGTGACTTTAGATTGACAGCCACCATGCAAGAAAACAAGCCCATCCGATGGCCTGAAAATCTAAGCCGTGTGCCCTATTCGGTTTATGCCGACAAGCAAGTACGGGCGACTGAAGAGAGCCACATTTTTCAAGGTGATACGTGGAACTACCTGTGCCTGGATGTCGAACTGGATGAGCCTGGGAAGTACCGCACCACATTCATCGGTGAGACGCCCGTGGTTGTGGTGCGTGATAACGATGGCGAGGTCTATGCTTTTGAAAACCGCTGCGCCCACCGAGGTGCTCTGATTGCCTTGGAAAAATCAGGCCAAGTTGAAAACTTCCAGTGCGTCTACCACGCTTGGACTTACAACCGGCAAGGCGACTTGACAGGTATTGCCTTTGAAAAAGGGGTTCGGGGCCAGGGCGGGATGCCGGAGCATTTTTGCAAATCCGATCACGGCCCGCGCAAATTACGTGTTGCCGTGTTTTGTGGTTTGGTTTTCGGCAGTTTCAGTGATGATGTGCAGCCGATTGAAGAGTATCTCGGCCCTGAAATTTGTGAAAGGATCGAGCGGGTTTTGCACAAACCCGTTAAGGTCATCGGTCGCTTTACTCAGGCGCTGCCCAACGACTGGAAGCTCTACTGCGAAAACGTGAGGGACAGTTATCACGCCAGCTTGTTGCACATGTTCTTCACCACCTTCGAGATCAACCGCTTGTCCCAAAAAGGCGGAGTCATTGTGGATGAATCAGGCGGCAACCATGTGAGTTTTTCCATGATTGACCCTGCAGCCAAGGATGCCTCTTACAAAGAGCAAGGGCTTCGCTCGGACCACGATCGGTATCGGCTTAAAGACACCAGCTTGTTGGCTGGCTTTGACGAATGGCACGATGGCATCAGCCTGCAAATTTTATCGGTGTTCCCGGGGTTTGTTTTGCAGCAAATTCAAAACTGCCTTGCCGTGAGGCAATTGCTGCCCAAAGGGCATGACCGCAGTGAGCTCAACTGGGTCTATCTAGGCTTTGAAGACGATACGCCCGAGCAGCTCAAAGTGCGACTGAAACAAAGCAATTTGGTGGGGCCTGCCGGCTTTATTTCCATGGAGGATGGTGCCGTTGGCGGTTTTGTGCAAAGAGGCATTGCCGGCGCGCAAGACATGCAGGCGATCGTGGAGATGGGAGGCGATATGGTCGCCACTGGTGAAGGACGCGCAACCGAGACCTCTGTTCGCGGTTTTTGGAAAGCCTACCGGCAGCATATGGGTGTGACCGAATGATCGATTTACTGAGCATCATGGCCTTTCATGCAGCCTATGCGCAAAGCATTGACAGTGACCAATTGGAGTCGTGGCCTGACTTTTTTACGGCGGACGCTTTGTACCGTATCACTCACATTGAAAACGAGCAAGAAAACCTTCCCGCTGGCATTGTGTGGGCAGACTCCCGAGCCATGCTACAAGACCGTGTGGCGGCACTGCGTGAAGCCAACATCTATGAACGCCAGCGGTATCGTCACCTGATCGGTATTCCGCAGCTGCTGTCGGCGAGCGCTGAATCAGCTGAAGCCTCGACGCCCTTCATGGTTGCGCGCATCATGGCCACAGGCGAGACCCAACTGTTTGCCACTGGTGTTTATCGTGACCGTTTCGTGAAAGTCAATGAGCGACTGCTTCTGGCTGAAAGGGTGGCTGTCTGCGACAGCACGGTGACCGATACTTTGATGGCTTTGCCCCTGTGATGACTGGGCTTGACGCACACCATTCATGTGTCGCTTTGACGGCTGGCGACCCCAATGGCGTTGGACCTGAAATAGCACTCAAGGCCTTGGCGGCTCTGACACCTGAGCAGCGCAACAGAGTGACGCTGTTTGGGCCTGTTGAGGTTTTACAGAAAACTGCCAACGTTTTGCATTTGCAAGATGTACTGCACTCCATCACGCTCGTCTCAGCGGGTGAAATGTCTACACAATTTCACGTTCCCGGCAAGGTGGATCCAGTCGCTGGGCGCAGTGCCATCGACAGCGCAACGGCTGCCATCCAGGCTTGCCGCCGTGGTGAATTTGACAGTGTCGTTGCAGGACCCCACCATGAAACAGCCATCGCTCAAGCCGGCATTGCCTTCAGCGGATACCCCAGCCTGGTTGCCAGCGTGTGCGAGCAGGCCAGTGACAGCGTCTTTTTGATGCTGGTTGGAGGCGGCTTGCGCATCGTGCACGTCACTTTGCATGAAAGTGTTGAAATTTCCTTGGGAAGAATGCGAACCGAACTCGTGATCGCTGCCACCCAAGCGGGTGTAATGGCCTGTCAACGCCTGGGTGTCAGCACGCCTCGGGTGGCGCTGTTTGGCATCAACCCCCATGCTTCCGAAGGAACCCTCTTTGGGGAGCATGATGTCAACTGCACGGTCCCTGCTGCGCTCGCGCTGAACCAAACAGGGCTTAGCGTAACTGGCCCCATGGGCGCCGATGTTCTGTTGGCCAACCATGCAACGCAGCCCCATGATCTTTACGTGGCGATGTTTCATGACCAGGGCCACATTCCCATCAAATTGCTCGCACCCCAAGGGGCCAGCGCTTTTTCTATCGGGGCTGATGTCTTGCTGGCGAGTACCGGGCACGGCAGTGCCATGGACATTGCAGGCAAAGGCCAGGCCAAACCCGATGCTTTACTGCGCAGTCTGCGCATGCTGCTGGGCATTGCCTCTGTTTCGCCGAGTACTGCGGCAGTGTCATGAGCCACCTCATTCGAATCGCTGACTCCGAGGTCAGTTTTCCTTGTGAGTCTGACCAATCCATTTTGGATGCAGCGTTGAAAACGGGCGTCCAGATCCCCTACTCCTGCAAAAAAGGTGTTTGTGGCAACTGCGCCGCGAACATTGAAAAGGGAGAATTTCAACGCACACTGATTTGGCCTGATGCCAAGTTGACTGGGCAAGAACTGCTGTGCCAATGCCGCCCACAAAGCGACATGGTGGTCAAACCACCGCAATGGCACCAATCGATCCCAGCAGAGACCAAAAGGGTGCAGGTCAAGGTCTACAGGAATGTGGCAGCAGCCCCCGATGTGAGCTTGTTGCACTTGAGACTTCCGGCAGGCCAGCGGATCAAGTTTCGTGCGGGGCAGTACTTGAACATCGTCTTGCCAGGTGAGCAACGTCGCAGCTACTCGATGGCCAACCCGCCACACGAAAGTGATTCCATTCAACTGCATGTGAGGCATGTGGAGGGGGGGCTTTTCAGCGGGATTGCACACCAATTGAAGCCGGGAGATTTCTTGGATGTGGAGTTGCCATTTGGTCAAGTGCAGCTCTCACAAGATGACCAAAGCCACTTACTCTGCGTCTGTGGTGGAACCGGTTTTGCCCCAGTTAAGTCATTACTTGATGATCTTGCCAAATACAAGTCACAAAGACAGATCACCCTCCTTTGGGGCGCAAAGGACGCTGCTGGTCTTTATATGCTCGACCCAATTGCAAGGTGGAAAAAAAGCTTGCCACACTTCAAATTTCAAGCCGTCGTTGAAACTGAAAGCGATGCGCTGACCCTGGGTGCATTTCACGGACGCGTAGATGTTGCCCTGTTCGCCATGGGGTCAGAGTCAACGGTCAAAGAGGTCTACTGCTGCGGGAGCCCGAATATGGTTGCGGCTGTGAAAAAGGTTTGCCTGAATGATTTGAGCATTCAGGCGGATAAATTGCATGCGGATGTTTTTGTCACGCGCCACGTCACAAGCACTTAGTGACAATCCATCAAGGCTCAATTCTTTTAGGTGCTACTCATCTTTTTTGAGTTCAGCAAACATTAGCGGCATGGTTGGTTTGCCACGCTTCAATTTCTTGATGGTCACGCCCTGCGCTTTGACATTGGCCCGCCGCAAGTTTCTGTCGGTAACGATTAATCAACTGTAATTTTTTCATCCTTGACGATTTTGGCCATGGCAGGAATTTCAGCTTTCAGCCAGCTGCTAAATTGATCAGGCGACATATTGTTTGGCTCAGCCCCCAAAACGACCAAGCGCTCCTTGATGTCTGGCAGTGCCACAATTCGCGCCACTTCAGCATTGAGCTTATCAACAATGGCCTTGGGTGTACCAGCAGGCGCCAACAAACCTTGCCAGCTACCGGTCAGGAAGCCGGGCAGAGTTTCACCAACCGTGGGTGTGTCTCCCAACTGCGCGTTGCGCTTGGCACTGGAGACCGCCAGTAGCTTTATCTTGCCTGATTTGACATGCGGGTAGCTGGCCACCATGCCATTGAAGGTTACATCAATTTGCCCTCCAATCAAGTCGGTCATGGCTTGCGCCCCACCTTTGTAAGGTACATAACCCCATTGAATGCCGCTGCGCTGAGCAAAAATAACCCCTGCTAGGTGGGCCGCACTTCCCATGCCAGCGGCCGCGGCAAAATTAACTTTGCCGTTTTGAGCTTTGGCATAAGCCACCAATTCACTGGTGCTGTTTGCAGGAATTTTGGTGCTGACCAGCAACAGGTGGGGGGAGTAGCCAACCATGGCCACAGGAGCAAAATCGGTCAATACGTTAAAGGGAAGTTTGTAAAGTGCAGGACTGATCACCAGGTTGCCTACATCCATCAAAACCAATGTATAGCCATCTGGAGCAGACTTTGCACCTGCATCGGCACCCAAATTACCGCTGGCGCCGGGACGGTTCTCAACCACCACCGACTGACCCCATCCTTCGGTCATTTTTTGACCTAACAACCTGGCAAGAACGTCCGAAGTTCCACCCGCAGGAAAAGGAACTATGATTTTTATAGGCTTGCTGGGGTAGGCGCCCGCGCTGCTTTGGGCCATAGCAGGCATGGCCAAAGCGAAACAAAGGGCGGTCATGCCGCAAGTGATGAGTTTGAACATAAGACGTCCTAGTTAAGTGGCTTGGCGGATTAGATGGTAGATTTTGTATCAACAGGCAAACAATGACAAAGGGGCAAACCCTCAGACAACAACTCCCAGAAGGCTGGGGTGTGAACTGAATTTGGCAGCGCCCATGCAACGCTAACAATTTTTTGAATGTTGCACCAACAATCTTTTTTAAAACGATCCCAAGGGGAACTTAAACCTGCGGGCCGAGCCGCTCAATGAGGGTTGCCAGTTCGGCATACTCGAATGGCGTTACGTCAGACAGCGGCGGGCGCACTCGGCCTGCGCTGCGTCCGACGATGTCCGCCCCTGCCTTGATCATGCTGACAGCGTAGCCAGGCTGACGCGAGCGAAGTAGTCCGTAAGGCACTAGGAAATCGCGAGTGAACTGTTGTACTGCGGCGTGGTCATCGGCCAAGATTGCCCGATTGAAGGCCATTGCACTTCGGGGGATGAAATTGAAAATCGCCGACGAATAAACTGAAATACCCATTCCAAGGTAGGCTCCTGCAAAGATTTCAGCAGTGGGCATCCCGTTGATATAGGCCAACCTGTCACCAAGCAATGCCTTGATCTTGAGAATTTCTTCGATGTCTCCAACGCCGTCCTTAAATCCGATCAGGTTCGGGCAGTCGTCGGCGATTTGCTGCAGCGTTTCCGCTTTGATGCGCATATTGGCACGGTTATAGACGACCACGCCAAGTCGAGTCGAGCGGCAAACCGCAGTGATGTGGTCCTTCAGGCCTTGCTGGGAGGACTCCGTCAGATAAGGCGGAAGCAGCAGAAGACCGTCAGCGCCAAGTAGCTGCGCCTCACTGGCGAGGGCGATGGCCATCTTGGTGCCGTAACCGGTTGCGGCAATGATCGGCACAGCGTTGCGGGAACTAGCCACGGCCTGAGCCACCACTGCGCAGTATTCGGGGGCTGTCAGCGAGAAGAATTCACCCGCGCCGCCGGCGGCGAAAAGTGCCTGAGCGCCATAGCCGCCGAGCCACTCAATGCGATTGGCAAATGAAGTGGCGTCGAACTCTCCAGCGGCGTCGAAGTCGGTTAAAGGAAACGAGAGCAGCCCTGAGGCCAAACAGCTCTTGAGTGCATCGGGGTTAAGGGTAGTTTTCATTTGGTCTTATTTCTGATCAATATTCAGTCGTGTTGTAGCTTTAGCGTTTGTCTCATGCGATACCTTGTGAGGCAGGTAGAAAGCGGGAAATCACCTAAGAACAGATAAACATTCCGATCACACCAAGGCCAGTATGAACCTTTGATAAAACGACAGCCTGCGTACAAACCCTCGCAAAAAAACTTGCCATTTTTGCTGGAGCCCACTTCATCTGATTTGACATTCAGTGCCGTACAAGTTTATTCAACACACGCCAAGGCGTCCAGATTCTGGATGACCCCTAGCAAAAAACACTGTATTTGAACCATTTGAACCATCAAATTCCACTAGACGCTCAAATACCTAAAAGAAACCCCAGACCCACGACTTCGCTGAGTTTCAATGTCCAAGTGCGTTTTGCAGAGCTTGCATTGTTGCAGAGGGAATTAAATTTTGCTTGTGCGTAACCAGGTACAAGTCGGGGAGATTAATCTTTGGTTGAATTTTGACAATCACTAAATTATTGGCACGCTCTTCTTCTTTGGCTTGGTGCTCACGCATGATGCCAAGCAAGTTGTCATCAAATTGAATCAAACCTTTCATCGTGATGGCAGACATTGACTCAATAACAGGAATGATGTCTGGGCAATCCATTTTTTTGAGTGCATACATTAACTCTTTGGTCATGAGAGCGTCCTTTGGAGGCAAAGCCCATCGGTGCTTAACAGCCTCCGTCCATTTGATGTTTCTTCGCTTTGAGAATGGGTGTTTTATGGAGGCAACGATACAAAGACTGTCGGTGGAAATAGGCTGAAGTTTCAGTGATTTAGTTCGTTCGTCACCCATCATTTCTCTTGAAAAGCTGGTAACCACGCAATCCAATTCATGGTTGATGAGGGCATTGATCAGTTCTTGAGGAGGACTTTCTTGAATCTGAATTCTAAGCAAGGGTTGCTGTTGGATGACGTCAATTACCAGCTTTGGAAAGATACTGGTTGTAGAAAACGAGCCCAACCGCAAAAGACCGCTCGCGCCCTCTCCAATTGAGTTGATTTCTGAGAAACAGCGATCAAGGCTTTGCACCATGTCGCAGGCCTGTTGTATCAAAAGAGCGCCTTTGTCGTTAGGTTGAATGCCAGTTCTGCCTCTTGTAAACAAGGTGGCTTTACTAATGGACTCAATTTCAGAAATCATTTTGCTCACAGCAGGCTGGGTGAGGTTGAGCTTACCTGCAGCTGCGCTCACTGTGGACGCTTCACTGAGATGGCACAGCAACTCTAAATGGCGCATGCGAAGCCTGCGCAACGCTGAAAGCGTATTGGGAGTCATTGGCTTGAATTTGAATTGATCCATCTTGTCACCTGTCCATTCCAAATAGTAATGGATTGATTAAAAATAATCACTATTTATTTGCATGGAGACGCAATAGCATGAGATTTTTCATGTGCCGAGAATCCGATGAGTCCAAAGCAACCTCACATCATTTTCATCATCACTGACCAGCAACGCTATGACACCATCGCTGGCTTGGGATTTCCGCACATGGAGACACCCAACCTGGACAGGCTGATCAAAGAAGGCACTCACTTTACCCAGTGCCATGTTGCTGGGGCATCTTGCGTACCTGCTCGCTCGAGCTTGTTCACTGGTTATTACGCTCATACAACTGGTATCTTAAAAAATGCAGATACATGGCGTCACACTTGGGTGGAAAATCTCGCACAAGTTGGCTACACATGCATCAACGTCGGCAAGATGCACACATGGCCTTTAGACACACCTGCCGGGTACCACCAACGCTATGTTGTAGAAAATAAAGACCGATTTTTGGAAGGTCGATTTTTCTTTGATGACTGGGATCGGTCACTGGCTGCGCGAGGCTTGGTCAAGCAACAAAGAGTTCAGTACCGAGAATTTCCAGACTACCGCGAAAGACTCGGCGCATTTGAATGGCGCTTACCACCTGACTCGCATTCAGATAATTTTGTTGCCGATAGAGCGTGCTGGTGGATTGACACAGCACCCAAAGCAGAGCCCTTGTTTTTACAAATTGGTTTTCCGGGACCTCATCCACCTTACGACCCAACGCCTGACTACTTCAAAAGATACATCGACAAAGATTTACCTATCGCCAAGGTCACGCAAGCAGATTTGGCCGGACAGCCAAAACCGTTTCATGTTCTTCGCGAACACAACGTTGAAATAGACCACGATTCAGTCGTGCACCAACTAGAGCCCAGCGATGATCATCGCCATCGGCAGCGCGCCCATTATTTGGCCAACGTCACCATGATTGACGATGCTGTTGGGATGATCATTGATTCTCTTGATAAGAAGGGCTATCTGGACAATTGCATCATCGTTTTCACGTCGGACCATGGAGACTGTTTAGGAGATCACGGGCACAGTCAAAAGTGGACCATGTACGAGCAAGTGACAAAGGTTCCTATGATTTTGTGGGCACCCGGAAAGATACCAGAGGCCCAAAAATCTGATGCCCTGATTCAAGCGATGGACATCGTTCCATGGTTACTCACTCAGGCACAAGCCAAACACCCCGAAGGCATGGAGGCCGTTTCTGTAGAGCCTTCTTTCAGTGATCCGCATTGGTCTGGACGTGAGGCCGTCTATTGCGAACAAGGTCGTGACAACATTTTGACCGACGTTGAGTTTATGACCATGGTCAGAACCCAACGGTGGAAGCTGGTGCATTTTCTGAATGAAAGTTTTGGTCAACTTTTTGATCTTGAAAATGACCCCGAGGAAACCAACAACCTTTGGTCGTCACCCACTCACACGGCAATTCGTCAAAGCTTGATGGACATGCTGTTGCATTGGCGCATGTCGAGTCAGATCAGGACTCAGAATGTTTTTCGTGACCATCGTTGATCTAAACAGGAGACAAACATGAAACTCAAACAAATGGGTGTTTTATTGGCCCTCTTAGGAGGTGCAATTTTCAGTCAGCCTCTTCTAGCCCAAGACTTCCCCAACAAACCCATACGAATGGTGATTGGTTTTCCACCGGGAGGTGGCATTGATCAGCTTGCACGATTGTTGGCACAAGACATGTCAAGCCAATTAGGGCAGAACGTCATTGTGGACAACAAACCTGGTGCAGGCACAGCGATAGCTTCCACAGAAATCATGCGCGCACCTAGCGACGGCTACACCATTGGCTTGGGAAATGTGGGGCAATTTTCTGTTTTGGAACATATTTCAAAGCAACCAATTGTTGATCTGCCCAGCAAATTAGCGCCCATTGGACAGGTGGGCTATGCCCCTTTAGCGCTTTTTGTGCCAGCCACATTGAATGTCAATTCAACGGCCGAATATTTGAGTTTACTCAAGTCTCAGCCAGATGCCTTTAGCTACGCTTCGGGCGGCAATGGACAAATAACGCATCTTGCTTTTGAAATGTTGAAGTCTGAAGCTCAAGTCAAGATTCAGCACATCCCCTACAAAGGCAGCGGACCTGCACTGATCGATTTGATGGCCGGTAGGGTTGTGGGAATGATTGATGCCCTTGGTGCTGGTATGCCGCATGTCAGAAGCGGCAAATTAAAAGTATTGGCTCTCACTGCTGCAGAACGTGCGCCAGAATTTCAATCCATCCCAACCTTCAGAGAATCTGGTTTGAAAAACTACGTTGTCACGGGCTGGCAGGGCATGGTTGCGCCATTGGGTACGCCGCCAGCCATTGTTCAAAGACTGAACCGCGCTTTGAATGAATCATTGAACAAGAGAGAGGTTCGGGAAAAGATGATAGGTCTGGGCTACTACCCCACACCGTCCACTGCTGATCAGTTTGGTATTTTTATGAAAGCCGAATCAGTGCGGTGGGGTGCACTTTCCAAAGAACTCAAGATTGAAGCAGATTGAGGCTCTGATCAATACTCACTGAGCAACATGATCACCCAGTGCTCACCGTCCCAGCAGGCGTACAGCCTTTGCTCGGCTAGGGGAGAGATCGGAAAATAGAATCCCTTGACGGACATGTTCACGCCAGTTGCCGTCCTGATAGACCAGCAAGTGCCTGCGGCTGATCCCTGATGGCCACCTCAAACTCCCCCATTTGAATTAATCAGGGACAGTGTATCAACGCCTACACCGTTGGCGCCTCTGGGCATAAAGCATGCTACGGCCTTCCTCGTAGGAGGGCCAAGGAGTGAGTGTTTTGAAACCCAACAACGCGCCACCATCATCTGATTGCTTAAGCGCAACACCCCACCGCAGCACGAGATTGCCGTATCGACCGAAAACCATTCGCAGCTGCCACCAGCGCTGGCTCGCAGATAGCTCAAATTCCCCCGGGGTGTCCACCGGCTCAAAAAAACAGGTCAAAAAAGTGACACGTTTAAAGAAATTTCTGTCATCAAGACAGTTGGCGCATGTGCCCAATTGATACCTGAGCAGATATCCGACTTGATGCCAAATCCAGCAGGTCCTTGATCCAAGGGCATTTGTCAATTGAATTTAATCGAAATTTCAATAGACTTCTGAGAATGTCTTATCAAAGCTGAGGTCATCATGTGCAGATGGGTTGCTTATGCGGGTCCAGAGATTTACCTTGAAGACTTGATCTTTCATCAAGAGCATTCCATTGTGCGCCAGAGCCTTGCTGCGAATCAATCTGCGTGGGTCACAAATGGCGATGGTTTCGGCGTTGCTTGGTACAACAACCGCACTACACCAGGTCTGTTCAAAGACATCATGCCGGCCTGGAACGACAGTAACCTGCGCTCCCTTGCGGCACATATACAGACCAAATTATTTTTTGCCCATGTTCGCGCTACGACTGGCACAGCGGTCAACAGAAGCAACTGCCATCCATTTACGTGGCAAAACTGGTCTTTCATGCACAACGGGAAAATTGGCAACTGGCATGACTGTCGAAAGGATGTTGAAGACCTCATCGATCATGTGCACTATCCGCACAGAGAAGGCACCACAGACAGTGAAGCCTTATTTCTAGTGGCGCTGAGCAAGGGTTTGATTCACGATCCAATCAACGCAATGTTAGCTACTTTGCGTGATGTCTCCAAAATCATGGACCAGCACCATGCGGACGAACCCATGCGAATTTCCTGCGCTTTTACCAATGGGAAAGATATTTGGGCCTTTAGGTACTCAAGCGACGACCACTCCCCCAGCATGTACTATGGCGCGCCACATACGCGTGCAAGCGAAAACGGCTTGCACTCCATTACAACCATTGCCTCAGAGCCGTCTGACTCAGATGCAGCTCACTGGTTCAAGGTCGAAGAGCGCAACGGTGTGCATTGGACCCAGGGTGGGTTAGCGCATTTCAAAATTTCAATTTAATGAATTAATAAGTACCAAATAAATTTGGACTGAATTATGCTGAGTACCGAAACAATAAATGGACACTTGTATGGGAAAAGCCGCAGGTGCAATCGGTAAATCATTGGCCGCCTATCTCAGCAAAGAGCTCGAAATCAATGGTACGCAGTGTATGCGGTGATATTGCTCGCTGGCATTTCAGGCGGCGAAGTGATTACCCGCGCCTATCGTCGCTACAAACTCTCACTCGGTGGCGGTTTGTCCAAAGTCGCAGGCAAACTGTTTCGCATCGCACACCTCGGCGATATGAATGAGATGCATTTGATGGCGGCTATCAATGGCGCTGAAATGGCTATGCTTGACTGCGGCGTTGCGCTGCAGCCAGGCAGCGGCTCTGCAGCCGCAGGCAACTACTGGCGACAGCACACCGCCCCCTCTGGCTTGGGTGAGCAGGTCAACCTAAAGGACCAGCATCCAAAAATAGTATTCCAGGACAGAAACTCCCCAGGGGCTGAACTGCGCATACCGGCATTCAACCGCATGGCCCACACCTTCAGCCACATCTTTGCAGGCGGATACGCCACCGGTTATTACTGCTACAAATGGGCCGAGGTGCTGAGCGCCGATGCCTACGCCGCCTTTTAAGAAACCGCCGAAGCCGACGGCACGCCCAGCGTGAAAACCGGACGCCTTTACTGCTGGGCCATTCTGGAAGCGGGCGGCAGCCGCCCGGCGCTGTAATCGTTCAAAGCCTTACGGGTCCGAGAACCGAGCCTGGAAGCCTTGCTGCGGCACCAAGGCATGGTGGCCGTTTGATGGCGGGCAAACGCAGTGTGATGCTGCGATGAAGACTCAAGAAAGTTCTTTGCATTACGAAATTGTCATAAATTAATCAAGAAAGATTTGATAAATTAGGGTTTTGATTTTTATCAGAAATCATGAGTGTTCCAATTTTTCAAAAAAGATAGAGCTTTTGAGACTCAAATTCTGGATGTTTGTCAGGCACGGTTGCTGTAAGTAGTTGATTTATTGAGATAGTTTCAAACATGGTCAAGCTCAAGATTTGTAGGATTTCATGAAGACTGTTGGGCAGATGCATGTGATACATCCGCTTGGCTTGAGCACGCAAATTGACCTCGATGTCGCACAAAGACTCGCGGCGGGTCAACTGAGCAAAGGCCATGGTCAAGAACTGGTCCATGCAGGTGAAGTCTTGAACCTTGTAATCGCCGCGGTGAGTGGCCACGTATCGACGGAAAGTGCTCAGGGGCAGAAACGCCATGAGTTGAGAGAAAACAAGCTTGCCTTGGTTCATTGCGGTCCTTTGCGTGCGAACGCAAAAGACCATAAGTCATGGAATCGAAGTTCAAATCGAGACCAGACTGAAATGCCAAAAAACCAAAGTAAATCATTAACTTACGAAGCCCTGCTGTGAAAACGTTGGGACACTACTGATTAACCATGTCAATCAAAATCATCTGTAATTTCCACTCCTTCAGTGGATTTTTATCATGAGTGCGCAAGCCCAAAGCTCACTCTTTCGCATCCCGTACGACATGCTGTGTGCTGATGTGCAGTCCGCGCTCGAATCACAAGGTGTGAACAAGACGATCGCGCAAGTCGAGGCGCAGATCATGGCCGAGGCGGATTTGCATGGTGTACCGTCGCATGGTGTGCGCATGTTGCCGCCGATGTTGCGTGCTCTTGCAGAGGGCCGAGCAAAGGCGAATGCGAACATTCTGATCACGCGCGAGTTCGGCGCGATCTGTGTGCTGGACGGCGACAACGGCCCTGGCCGTTACGTTGCTGCGATCGCGATGCAAGCCGCTGTCGACAGGTCTAAGCAATTTGGCGTGGGTGTTTGTCTCGCGAAGAACACCACGCACTGGGGTCGCGCGCATGCTTATGCTTTACGCGCGGCGCAGGCAAATTGCATTGGGCTGTGCACGACCAATGCGATGCAAACAATGACAGCTTGGGGTGCGACTACAAAGATCATCGGCAACAACCCGCTGGCTATAGGTATTCCGCGCGCAGCGGGCGAAAATCCGATGGTGCTGGATATGGCGATGAGCCAGGCTGCTGTGGGTAAGGTGGCCACATGGTTGCGCGAAGGAAAGCAGATTCCTGAAGGTTGGGGTGTAGATGCGCAGGGCAAACCCACGAATGATGCCAAAGCCATTTTGAGCGGTGCCGTGTCGCCGATGGCGGGCCACAAAGGTGCGGGGCTCGCTTTGATGTTGGAATTCATGACGGCCGCGCTGGGCGGTGGATTGTTCTGCCGTGACCTCGCGATTCCTTCTGGCGGGCTTGAAACCGACACCAGCAAGTTATTCATTGCGCTCAATATCGAAGCATTCTCTGAAAACGGCATAGCGGCATTCCATGCACAAGTTGAGGACTATCTGAATTACCTTCGCGCTGAGGCGAGTACGAGTGAGCCGTTTCTCTATCCCGGTGAGCGTGGCTGGCAGGACTGCGCGGACAACCTGCGTGATGGTGTGCCCTTGCATGCTGAGATTGTTGCGCAGCTTTTGGCTGCGGGCGTAACATTAACTTGTTAATGCGACACCGTCATATTTGAAATTTGTACTTTTTTTAACCGTTCGGCCAGCGACCAACGCCACCTTGTTTTCTCTGGGCTGAGCGAAGCTTGCCTTATTGAAAACGACCTGCAGCCAAGTCACAATGGTGATACAGCATGAGGTTTGCTAGGTTGCATTTATCGTTAAGTTCTCCAATTTAATTGCCAGAGCGCTCTTGTCGAGTCCACCGACCCGAACCGCAAATGCGAACACGTATACCCAAAGCCCATCACCTATAACGGCCATAAAAATGATCACGTTGTTTTTGCAAGTTTTACATTCATTTCGGGGGGAATCGATCCATATAATGAGCTTTAGCAATTTGAATTGCAATTGACAATTTAACCGAGCCAACCTCATGCGTTCATTTGCACATCACACCCACCTCACTGGCGACCTTTGGGGTGGTTTTTCCGGGATGCTGGTGGCCTTGCCATCGGCAATTGCCTTTGGCGTGTTGATTTTTTTACCCTTGGGCAGCGGCTTTGGCGCGCAAGGCGCGATGGCCGGCATGATGGGGGCGGCGGCCTTGGGCCTGGTGGCCGCCATCTTTGGTGGCACGCCCCGTTTGATATCGGCGCCCAGTGCCCCTGCGGCGGCCGTGCTGACCGCCTTGACCCTGCAAATGGTGCAGCTTGGTAACGATGCAACCACTGTGATTTTGAGTTTGTTTTTGGTCTCCTTGCTCAGCAGCCTGATTCAGCTCTCCTTTGGGGTCTTGCGCCTGGGTGAGTTGATCAAATACATGCCCTACCCCGTGGTAAGCGGCTACCTCATTGGGGTAAATGTGATCATTGTTTTGGGCCAGTTGCCCAAATGGCTTGCAATCCCCACAGAGATGAATGTCTGGCAATGGCTCAGTGGACCCGAGTTGTGGCAATGGCCCTCTTTGCTGATTGGCTTGGCAACGGTGATGGGCATGCTGTTCGCACCCCGCCTGTCCAAACGCATCCCCGGGGTGATTCAGGGCTTGGTGGCTGGCATAGTCGTTTACTGGGCCATGGCCTTGAGCGCTTGGCCTGCCTTGCTGAACCTGAATGACAACCCACTGATCATCGGCCCCTTGAACGTCAATCTCGCCGCTTTTACGGACGGCGTGACCCAGCCTTGGGACCAGTTGATGGCCTCGGGCTTGCCGCCTTGGCAGCAAATTGTGTTTCCTGCGATGACTTTGGCCGTGCTCTTGTCGATTGACACTCTGAACAAATGTCTGGCGCTGGATGCCGTCACCGGCTCAAGGCACGATTCCAACAAAGAACTTCGGGGGCAGGGCTTGGGGAATTTGGTGTCCAGCCTGCTTGGCGGGACCACAGGTTCGGGCTCCAGTGGGGGCAGTTTTATCAGCAACGCCAGCGGAGCCACCACGCATTGGTCGGGGATTTTTTGTGGGCTTGGGTCTTTGTTGGTGATTTTGTTGCTCACATCTTTGTTCGCTTGGATTCCGGTGCCCGCATTGGCAGCCATGTTGGTGGTGAACGGGATCAGGATGATCGACTGGGCCTCCTTGAAAATGATTCGATCGCCCCAAACCCGGCTTGACTTCGGTGTGATTATTTTGGTGGTGATCGTGGCCAACACGGTCAGCTTGATTGCCGCCTCGGCCGTGGGCATTGGCTTGGCTATTTTTCTGTTTTTGACCGAGCAAATCCACACCACCACCATCCGTCGCAAAAACTGGGGCAACAAGGTGTTTTCTTCGCGAGTGCGCAGTCTGCAGGAGCGCGAAATTTTATCGCAAAAAGGCCACCAAACCCTTATTTTTGAGTTGCAAGGCAGCCTGTTTTTTGGCACCACCCATCAACTCTACAGTGCCATTGAACCCGAGATCAAAAAAGCCAAATTTGTGGTGCTTGACTTCATGCGGGTGCAGTCAATGGACATGACCGCGAGCCAAATGATTGAGCGCATCCGCAGCAACCTGGCTGACCACCAAGCACGCCTGATCATCGCCCGGGTACCAGACCGATTGCCCAATGGCAAAGATTTGCGCACCTACATCGATCACATGGGGCTTTTATCGGACAACAACGCCAAAGTTTTTATAGAGCTTGATGAAGCCTTGGAATGGATCGAAGAAGAGACTTTGCTGCAAGAAGGCTATGTCCACCCCAAAGGTCAAGGTCTTCACGTGGCCAAGTTTGAACTGTTCCATGGCATGGGTAAATCTGAGTTGGAGGGATTGGACCAGTGCAAAGAAGTTCGCGTTTACCAAGCCGGCGATTTGGTGCTTGACCCCAACACCCTGGGGCATGAATTGATGCTGATCAGCCGTGGCGAAGTGAAAGTCAGCTTGAAAACCAGCACGGGCAGTGCCATACACTTGGCCACTTTGGGTCGCGGCCAATTTTTTGGCGAAATGTCTTTTTTAGATGGTCGGGCGCCCTCGGCCTATGTGTACGCCTCGGGGGAGACTGAAATCTTTGCCATCGATCGACAAGCTTTTGCCAAGGTGGCCGCAGGCGACCATGCGATGAGCGTCAGTGTGATGCGGTCATTGGCTTTGGTGTTGGCCGACCGACTCAGGCGCACCAACATGGAGTTGCGCGAAGTCAGGGAAAACTAGGTCAGGCGTTCATTCAATGTGCCTGATCCCAGTTGGCTCCCACCCCCACCTCGGCCAGCAACGGACAGTAAATCCAATCGCACGTGCATGTGCATGTGCATGTGCATGTGCATGTGCATGATCATGGTCCTGGTTTTGGGCATCACAGGCCTGCCAGCCGGCGTTGAGTGAGCGTTTGTTCAGGTCCAGTCGCCCGAAATTCACCGCCCCCCGCATGGGCCTCATCCCACTGCGGCGGCCCGCGTGCTGGCGCGATGCGCGGTGGCTCGGTCTCTGCAACAAGTTGCGCGAACATACGCCGGATACCGGCGCTTTAGGTGATGCAAGCGATCACGCGCATCTGGCCTGCGCAAATCGAGCACAACAGAAGCAACGCCTAGTAGGTGCGGGCGATCAGCGCCTCCCACAGACAGTGAGCCGGGCTTTTGGGCTGCACGTCAGTTGGTTATCAGGTAACACCTTAGCCACCTCGCCCATGGCATTCCCTGTTGCGCGCGGTGGATACTGGCGAAGTCGGTGGGGTTGATGGGCTGCGGCTGATCCAGCCCCATCACCTCGGCACCGACAGTGGCTGACAGACTGCGCATCTCAAAATCCTGCGAGGGGGCGTCGTCACGCAGCGCCACCCAGCCAGCACCAACCACCCCATCGGGGGGAAAAAATTAACACCGCATCTGGCACTACTACCGTGGAAGCCGCTTCTGGCGAAATGCCAGCCAGCCCAAGCTCAGGGCCATCAGTGCGAGAAGTGCGTTCGATATGGAGGGCACTGGCACGGCAAGGCGGTCGATGAGTTCGAGCGCCGTGAGGTGGAGCTCGTCCGTGAGGTGCAGCTCGTCGACCCGAACACCTCACATCAAGTCAAAGCGCTTACAGCAATCAAAGTTACACGCCTTCAATAATTCGAATGTCTCGAACCACCGCATTGCTGCCTAAAGCAACAAGAGCCTCTTGGTACCCTGGGCTGTTGTAAGCTGCAAGCGCGGCCGCAACATTTTCAAACTCAATAAGTACAGTACGTTCCTGCTGTCCATTTTCTTTGACTGCAGCAGGTATGCCACGCGCTAAAAATTTACCGCCTGCAGCCGTCAAACTAGGGCCTGCCAATTTGGCATAAGCAGCCAAAGCATCGTTGTCGCTGATACTGCGATACGCACTAATCCAATAAGCTTTTGTCATTTTTGATCCATTGATTACATTTTAAAAATTCATGAACTCGCAGCAATAAGTTGACTGAATGCCTTGATGTTATTCGCTTTTACAACCTTGCCCCTTTTAACGGATTGGAAATCCAACTTCGCTCATCCAACCGCACCCGCATTTGCTACCCCCTTGGGTGGGCTTCATGAACAGCTGGCTGCCGCAAACCAGCGCCAACACCCGACCGTCCAAGTCAAGCGCTTACTCGCCAAACATCTTGAGCCAAGACAAGTCCCGGCCCAGACCGGCCTGGTCGGCCACATGCTCAATAAATCCTTGCTCAGACGCCATCAGGCACTGGTGGCAAGGCAGCCGCAGCCTCCAGCGCGCGAACGGCAAGCACCACCGCCGAGTTGTACGGTACGGCCAGACCCAGGCCGGCGGCACGCGCCACAAGGGCCTCGTTCAGGGCACCAATCTCTGTAGGTTTGCCGCCCTGTAGGTGCTGCAACATCGAGGGTCGGTTCATGCGCTCGCGGCAATGCTGCAGGATCTCGCTGCGGGCGTCATGCTCGGGCAATACGATACCCAGGGCATCAACCACCTGCAAAATTTCATCCATCACGTGCTCCATCAGCGCCTGCGCCGGTGGTGTTTGCATGATCTGCGCTGGCCTCAAGCCGGTCAGGGCGCTGATGGGGTTGATGGCGCAGTTGTGCACAAACTTGCTCCAGATCGCCGCCTCCACCTTGTCGGTGAGTTCCACCGCCATGCCCTGGGCGCGAAACCTTTCTGCCATGGCCTCCAGCCTTGGGGACATCGTGCCCGTAGCCTCTCCCATGGTGGTCAGTCCCAGGTGGGTGTGCCAGGAGCGTGCGGGCCCCTCCCCCGAGCCGCTGTTGTAGGTAATGCCTGCCATCACCCGCTGCGGACCCAGCGCATCAACCAGAGCCTCCAGATTGCCAATGCCATTTTGCAGCGACAGGGCAAAACCGTCCGGCTTGAGGCAGCCCTTGGCAATCGCTGCGGCAGCCGACGTGGCCGCCGCGTCCACCAGCACCAAGGCCATGTCGGCCAGGCCAAGTTGCGCTGGGTCGGTGGTGGCGCGAACCGGCACGGTCTGCTCACCCAACACGCCGCGCACCAAGATGCCGTGCTGCTGAAGGGCCGTCACCACATCGGCACTGCGGTCCAGACACACCAGCTCGGCTCCACCACGCGCCAATGCCGCGCCAAAAATACAACCCATGGCGCCAGTGCCAATCAGGGCAACTTTCATGGCTTGGATGCCGCCGGTGCTGTGTCCACCGTTAGAAAAGACGGCAGCCTGGCGCCCTCACGCACCGCCGTATCGGCCAGGGCCTCTGCCGCCCGGATCTGTGGCAACCGGGCTAACACCTGAGCGATACGTGCCTGCGGCACCACTACCAAGCCGTCCAAGTCAGCCACCACAATGTCGCCCGAGGCCACCGGGTGCCCGGCCAGTGCAATGGCAAAACCAATGGTACCGGGCCGGTGGCGCTGTGGCGAGTTAGGCGTGACACCGACCGCCCAAGCCGGCAGACCCACGGTACGCAAGCCCACCAGATCCCGCACACAGCCGTCGGTCACAAAACCCACGGCACCGCAGTTTTTAGCCATACCCAGCACCAGGTCTCCGGTGATGGCGCAGCCGGTAAAGCCGCCCGTGGTGGCCACCAGCACGTCACCGGGCTGCACATCCTGCAAGGCATGCACCAATGCCAGGTTGTCGCCCGGCCCAGCGTCCACCGTCAAGGCCACACCGCAAAACGCGTATTGCTCTGCGATCGCGGGCCGCAGCCGATAGTCCAGCGCACCACTGCCGCCCATAGCGTCCACGATAAACCCGGTGGGTGTGCCGCGCAAGGCTTCTACTTGGTCGGGCGTGGGGCGGGTGAAGGTTTGGCGCTGAATCAGTGGGGGGACGTCAATCATGTCGAGCCTTTTCAAGATGGTTATTTGGCGGGGCTTCAGCACTCTGCGGCTGTGGACATCGTCCCCTGTCGGCATTGTGATCGACGCAGGATCAACTTGCAAACGCCAATCGAGGCAGCGCTGTGACTTGTTTGGGTGCGGCAAAAAGGATGGGAAATCTAACCGCATGTGCACGATGATGGCCCAAATTTTGGGCATTACAGGCCCACCAACCGGCGTTAAATAAGCGTTTATAAATAGCCTTTGTCAAGATGTGTCGACTCTCCCGTTCTTGGGCAATGACAGGCGCAGCCTGACGCGAAGCGACGGCCATCTCGCTGTTTTCCCCTTACCCTCTGATGCGGTGATCACTCCCTGGGCCGTTTCTTGGTCTCAGTAAATCAACGCTCAGGCGGTCACGCCCCTCGCGTTCTCCACGTCCTCTTCAATCTGCTTGAAGTTCAGGTTCTTGTAGATCACTGCGTTGTCATTGTTCACGAAACCCATGT
The DNA here is from genome assembly GCF_003063645.1 of Limnohabitans sp. 2KL-51. Classification (GTDB taxonomy): domain Bacteria; phylum Pseudomonadota; class Gammaproteobacteria; order Burkholderiales; family Burkholderiaceae_C; genus Limnohabitans_A. The sequence continues at coordinate 115,585 of NZ_NESJ01000006.1, read as the reverse complement.
GAGCATTGCCGGTGTGTACCTGGATGAAGGTTGCGTCAATAATCTCTAAAACAGCTAGCCCTGAATTTTCATTCGCAAATATTTTGCGACTCACAGCTTTCGTGGTGCTGGCCCAGTGCTTTGGCGCACCCGAAGGTGGGTAGGCAGCCTGATCGTCGGGGCGGGGGCTTCACGGCGCAAGACAGCAAGCATGACGCGAGCCACTTCCTGGGCGTGCACATCGACCGGGGTGTCGACGGATGTGATGGCGGGTTCGAAGGCGCGTGCCAAGCCTGAGTCGTTGTAGCCTGTGACCGATACATCTGCTGGCACCTGCAAGCCACAAGCTTGACAGGCCAAAATGACACCCGCAGCAATGAGGTCGTTGCTGCAAATCACTGCGGTGGCTTGGACGCCGCGTGCCTGCAGGGTTTGATAGGCCAGCCGCCCGGCTTCGGCATCCAGTCCGCCGTCGTCGACGATGGCGTCATTGGCAATGGCCAGACCATGCTTGGCCAGCGTTTCGCGAATGGCGGTCAGGCGACCGCGAAAGCGGTCACCCAAGGCCACAAATGGCATGACCATGGCGAATTGGCGGTGCCCCAAAGCCACCAGGTGCTCGACCACATCGGCCATGGCCGCGCTGTGGTCAAAAGCCACAGAGGCTTCGTTGGGCAAGGCGGCCCAACAACGGATATGCGGTACACCGCGCTGCGCCAGCAGGGGGGCGCTCTCATCGTTCAAGGGGCGTCCGAACAAGATGACCCCATCAACGCCCTGCGACATCAGGGCTCGAACCCCTTCCAATTCGATTTGCGGGTCGTGATTGGAAGAACTCAGCAGCAAGGTATAGCCCTCGCGGGCCAACAAACTTTGCAACAGCTCCAGCGTGCCAGAGTAGTACGCATAGCGGAGTGAAGGCATGACGATACCCACCACCATGGAGCGACGACTGCGCAATGAGCGCGCCAGCCCATAAGGCTGATAACCCAATTGCTTGGCGGCACGTTGGACCCTCTCCAGTGTGGGCGCGCCCAAAAGACCGGGGTTGTTGAAGGCGCGCGACACCGTGGCGGGTGAGACCTCGGCAAGTCGGGCCACATCGGACACCGAAACGGGCGCAGCAGGCTTGGTGGGGACCTTGGGCATGAAAGGTTCCAATATGAAATCGTTTCATTGTAATTTGAATGGATTTTTTCTATGATTTTCGTTGACTTAAATTTTTTATTGTCTAAAGTTATGAAATCAATTTCAAGAAAGTAGACACCATGCTTAAAAAACTGTGGTCACGGCGTCAGACCCTGGTGGTCGGCGCAGGATCTCTGGCAAGTTCCTGGGGGGCCCATGCAAGTGACGTTTGGCCCAGCAAGCAACTGACGATTGTTTCGCCCTACCCCCCAGGCGGCATCACAGATTTGCTGTGTCGTATCGTGGCTGACGAGTTATCCAGAGCGCTAGGGCAAGCGGTGGTGGTCGAAAACCGCACGGGGGCCAGCGGAGCCATTGCGCACACATTTGTAGCCAAAGCGCCCGCAGATGGCTACACCTTGATCATGGGGGGCAGCGCGCCAACGGCCGCCACGCCTGCACTCAACAAAAATGTGTCTTATGGCCCCAAGGATTTCGAGCCGATCGGCTATGTGGCCGAATTGCCCATCGTGCTGACGGGGCACGTGTCAATTCCGGGCACGACCGCCAACGATTTTCTCGCCTACGTCAAGGCCAACACTGGCAAACTCAATTGTGGGCACCATGGCAATGGCTCGAGCAATCAGTTTGCGTGTCTGTCCCTGGCCCGGCTGACAGGGACCAAAATCGCAGACATTCCCTACCGAGGGGCACCGCAGGTCAATACCGATTTGCTGTCCAACCGCATCCAGATTTACTTTGGCACGCTGCCCACCCAATTGCCCCTTGCCAAAGAGGGCAAGTTGAAGATTTTTGGCATCTCATCGCCAGCCCGAGCATCCACGGCACCAGACATTCCGACGCTGGACGAGCAAGGACTGACCGGCTTGAACTTCACCTCCTGGAATGCGCTGTATGCGCCTGCAGGAACGCCCAAGGCGGTGATTCAACGCTTGTCAACCGAGTTGCTGAAGATTCTGGCCAACCCAGATGTGGTGCGGCGTATTGAAGGCACGGGTTGCATCACGCGGCCAGGCAGTCCCGAAGCCCTGGGCAAGTTGACCATGGCCGAATTTGAAACCTACAAAAGAATGTCGGCCGAGTCCGGTATTCGCATGGAGTGAATGGATGACATATTCAATCGTTGCCCGTTGTCCCAAAACCGGTGAATACGGCGTTGGCATAGCCACATATTCCCCCAATGTGGGTGTGCGTTGTCCTGTGGTGGTGCCCCAGCGCGGAGCCGCATCGCTGCAGGCGGTGGCCAACCCTTATTTGCTGCCCATTGCGAAGCGGTTGATGGCGTCAGCGTTGTCGGCTGAAAAAATCGTCGATGAATTGCTGGCTTCTGACCCTTATCCCCAAACACGACAAATTGCGGTAGTGGATGTGTATGGGCGTGCCCACGCATTCACGGGGGGAAAAAACCCAGTCTGGGCAGGACACATCGTGGGAGACGGCTTTGCCGTTGCAGGCAATGTATTGGCGGGCGAAGGCGTGGTCAAGGCCATGGCCAAGGCCTTTGAAGATGGGACCGATCAGGCATTGGCCGAAAGGCTGGTGCGCGCTGTGGAGGCCGGGCGCGATGCCGGGGGGCAGCCCGAAGGGCAAAACTCAGCGGCCCTGTTGGTTTATGGTGACCAGCCCTTTCCTGTCGTCGATCTGCGGGTGGATTTGCACGACGAACCTGAAGCCGAGTTGCGCCGCCTTTGGGACTGGTTCAGCCCGATGGTGCCGTACTACGTACAGCGTGCCATCAAGCCCGTGCCAAGGTGGTGGCAGTGGCGCATGGACCACGTCCCTGGCTGGACAGCGCGCCATTTGAAAAAATAACCACAAGGGGGGTGTATGGCACTTGCCGCAGGCGCTTCACCACCGCCGTCCGGATGCCCCACCACCTTTTCGCGTCGATCCAATATTGACCATCGCTCCCCTGACCGTTCCTTGGTCTCTGCGAATCAACGCTCAGGCCGTCACGCCCTTCGCATTTTCCACGTACTCTTCAATCTGGTTGAAGTTCAGGTACTTGTAGATCGCTGCGTTGTCCTTGTTCACGATGCCCATGGCTTCGTGGTACTCGGCAACTGTCGGGATATGGCCCAGCTTGGACGCAATGGCGGCCAACTCGGCACTGGCCAAGAACACATTGGTGTTCTTGCCCAAGCGGTTGGGGAAGTTCCGGGTGCTGGTGGACACCACCGTGGCGCCTTCGCGCACTTGGGCTTGGTTGCCCATGCACAACGAGCAGCCGGGCATTTCAGTCCGGGCACCGGCGGCGCCGAAGTTGGCGTAGTGGCCTTCTTTGATCAGTTCGCTCTCGTCCATCTTGGTGGGCGGTGCCACCCACAGCTTGACTGGGATGTCGCGGCTGCCGCCGAGCAGCTTGGCCGCGGCGCGGAAGTGACCGATGTTGGTCATGCACGAACCGATGAAAGCTTCGTCGATCTTGGTGCCTGCGACGTCGGACAAGAACTTGGCGTCGTCCGGGTCGTTGGGGCAGCACAAAATCGGCTCTTTGATCTCGTTCATGTCGATCTCGATGACGTGCGCGTATTCGGCGTCCTTGTCGGCTTCGAGCAGGTTGGGCGCGGCCAACCATTGTTCGACCTTCTCGATGCGGCGCGCCAGCGTGCGGGCATCGGCATAACCGTCGGCGATCATGTTCTTCATGAGCACCACGTTGGACTTCAGGTATTCCTCGACCGGCTCTTTGTTCAGCTTGATCGTGCAACCGGCGGCCGAGCGCTCGGCGGACGCATCAGACAATTCAAACGCTTGCTCGACCTTCAGGTTGGGCAGGCCTTCGATTTCCAAAATGCGGCCCGAGAACTCGTTGATCTTGCCTGACTTGGCCACCGTGAGCAGGCCTTGCTTGATGCCGTACAGCGGAATGGCATGCACCAAATCGCGCAGGGTCACCCCGGGCTGCATCTCGCCTTTGAAGCGCACCAACACCGACTCGGGCATGTCCAGGGGCATCACGCCTGTGGCCGCACCGAAGGCCACCAAACCGGAACCCGCTGGGAAGGAAATACCGATGGGAAAACGGGTGTGCGAGTCGCCGCCAGTGCCCACGGTGTCGGGCAACAACAAACGGTTGAGCCAGCTGTGGATCACGCCATCACCAGGGCGCAATGAAACACCACCTCGGTTGCTGATGAACGCTGGCAGTTCGCGGTGGGTTTTGACGTCCACCGACTTGGGGTAAGCCGCGGTGTGGCAGAACGATTGCATGACCATGTCGGCCGAGAAGCCCAAGCAAGCCAAGTCTTTCAACTCGTCGCGGGTCATCGGGCCGGTGGTGTCTTGTGAACCCACGGTGGTCATCTTGGGTTCGCAGTAGGTGCCCGGGCGAACGCCTTGGCCTTCTGGCAAACCGACCGCACGACCGACCATCTTTTGGGCCAAGGTAAAACCAGCCTTGGTCGATGCAGGCACGGTGGGCAGTCGGAACACGGTGGACGCAGGCAGGCCCAAGAACTCACGTGCCTTGGCGGTGAGCGAGCGGCCAATGATCAGATTGATGCGGCCGCCGGCGCGCACTTCGTCAAACAGCACATCGCTCTTGAGCTGGAAGGTGGTGATGGTTTCACCGTTCTTCACGATCTTGCCTTCGTAGGGCAACACGTCGACCACATCGCCCATATTCAAGCCCGACACGTCAGCTTCGATGGGCAATGCACCGGAGTCCTCCTGAGTGTTGAAGAAGATGGGAGCGATCTTGCCGCCCAAGGTCACGCCGCCGAAACGCTTGTTGGGTACAAACGGGATGTCTTCGCCAAAGCCCCAGATGATGCTGTTGGTGGCCGACTTGCGGCTGGAACCGGTGCCCACCACGTCGCCAACGTAAGACAACAAATGGCCTTTTTTCTTCAGCTCTTCAATCATGGCCATGGGGCCGCGCTTGCCATCTTCTTCCGGCTTGAACGGTGCACCTTCGCGGGTGTTTTTGAGCATCGCCAGGTAGTGCAATGGGATGTCCGGACGGCTCCAGGCATCAGGCGCAGGCGACAGGTCATCGGTGTTGGTTTCGCCGGGTACCTTGAAGACGGTGATGGTGATTTTTTTCTCGACTTCAGGGCGACTGGTGAACCACTCAGCATCGGCCCAGCTATGCATGACTTCCTTGGCCTTGGCGTTACCGGCCTTGGCTTTTTCGGCGACATCGTTGAAGAAATCAAACATCAACAATGTTTTCTTCAGGGCTTCAGCAGCCACGGCAGCCACTTCAGCGTTGTCGAGCAATTCGATCAGCGGGTGCACGTTGTAGCCGCCCACCATGGTGCCCAGCAACTCGGTGGCCTTGGCTTTGGAGACCAAACCCACGCTGATTTCGCCGTGCGCCACAGCAGCCAGGAAAGAGGCCTTGACCTTGGCGGCATCGTCTACGCCCGGTGGCACGCGGTGGGTCAGCAGGTCCATCAAAAAGGCGTCTTCGCCTGCAGGCGGGTTCTTGATCAGTTCGATCAGTGCGGCCACTTGTTTGGCATCCAGCGGCAAAGGTGGGATGCCCAAGGCAGCGCGTTCGGCGGCGTGTTCACGGTAGGTTTTCAACATGGTTTTTTCTCCGGTCAGTCAAAGTCAATCGTTGGATCTGCCCATGCCGGTTTTGTCAAACAGGCTGGGCGGTGGGTTGGTTTTCATGTCCTGGCCATAGGCTAATTGCTCAGGGTGTGCGCATTCGTCTGCTACACGTCGGCCTTTTTTCTGGTCCATCAACATGGACTTGTTGGCCAGTTGCAGCCAAACGGCACCGGCCTTTTTGTCCTCCAGACGCAGTGCGCCCGTGCTGGTGCGTACAGGGTACATGCGGTAACGGAAGCCTTTGCCCTGCACATGGAAGTAACCGGGCGCCGCCGCATCGGCTTCGACGCGCACGCTGGCCCCCATTTCACAGGGCATGAGGCCCAGGTGAATTTGCTGGGCAATGGCCAATTCTTGCGACACTGGATCTGACGTGTTTTGGCCCATGGGGGTAGCCACAGGCGACAGGGGCGGCACCGCTGCCAGTGCAGAGGGGTTGGTCGAGGTCGGCACCGTAGCCCAGGTCGGTGCAGCAGGCGCCTCGCTGCGTTTGGGCGGCAGCTCAGTCCAAGCGGGCAAAGCCTGCATGGGCACAGGTGCCTGCGCCTGGGTGAGCTGGGGGGCCGAAACGTAGGAAGGAACAGCATTCGCAGGAGCAGCATCGGCAGGCAGCTGCACGCTCGTTGGCATTGAGTCCTTGGCCAAAGCGGCCGCCTGGGCCGCAGCTTCGGCAATGGCTCGGGCCTGCAGGCGTGCCGTGATATCGGCATCAGCGCGGGCTTTGGCCTGCGCAGGCAACGAGTGGGGCTGCGTCTTGGCACCGAACTGGCCCTGACTTTGTGCCCAAGCAGGCAGAAGCAGCGCAGCGCAGACCAGAACAACAAGGTTCTTGAGCATGGGCACCCCCTTGAATAATTCGGCCATCATGGCAGGCTGCGCTGCGGGCTCGGAGGAGCCACATCCAACAAAGCCTGCACTGGGGCGGGCAAATGGCGGCCGGTCTGGTGCGCGCGCTCAATCAGTTGCCAGAAAAAACGGTAACTGGCCCGGTCGTGCAATTGACCTGCATGGCTGATGGGCGCCCAGTCGGCCGCTTGCGCCGCCAAAATGATCTGGCTCGCCTGGTCAATTTGTGCCTCACTGGGGGCCATGGCCTCCAGGATGGGGCGAATTTGGTCGGGGTGAATGCTCCACATGCGGGTGTAACCCAGCTCGCGGTTGGCTTTTTGGGCGGCCAGGCGAATGGCATCGGTGTTTTTGAATTCGGTGACCACGCAGTGCGAGGGCACTTTGCCATGCGCATGGCAGGCGCTGGCGATCTCGAGCTTGGCGCGCAGCACCAGCGGGTGGGTGAACTGCCCCTGGATGCCCATGCCCTCGGCAGGAATCGCACCGCCGTGCGCCGAGACAAAATCCATCAGGCCAAAGCTGATCGACTGCACACGCGGGTGGGCAGCGATGTCAAAGGCGCAGTGCACGGCTGCGGGCGACTCGATCAACACATGCACCGGCAAATGGCCGGCTCCCGCCGTGATCAAGGCCGCTTGAACGCGGTCCACATCGGCCACGCTCTCGACTTTGGGAACCATGATGTGCGTCAAAACGCGACCGGCCCGGCCCGCAATGTGGCTCACATCGGCTTCAAAACTGGGGTGGTCCACCGGGTGGACCCGCACCGCGATGCGCGCATCGGCGCGAGCAGCTTTTGCGGCCAGTGCCAGTTCGGTCACCAGCGCTGCATGCTCGACTTCGCCACCGACTGGCGCGCCGTCTTCGCAATCCAGGGTGACATCAAAAACGCAAGCGCCGAACTCTTGCATCATTTCTGCCTGCAATTGAAGGCTTTTGCGCATCCTCGCCTCCACTCCGCTGTAGTGGTCACACACCGGCAGCTGCACGCTAGCGGCTTGTGTTCCCAACAGAACGTCGCGAGGATGGCTCACTTGGACTTCTCGACCTGAATCAGATCAGGTGAGCGACGCCAGCTTGCTCATCGGTCAGCTCTTTCAGCGTCTTGTCGATGCAAGCCTGGCTGAAGGCGTCAATGTCCAGACCCTCAACAACTTTGTACTCACCGTTTTCGCAAGTGACAGGGAAACCGAACATGACATCTTTGGGTATGCCGTACCAGCCTTGCGACGCAATGCCCATGGTGACCCACTTGCCGTGGGTGCCCATGGCCCAGTCGCGCATGTGGTCGATGGCCGCGTTGGCAGCCGAGGCAGCCGAGGACAAGCCACGCGCTTCGATGATGGCCGCGCCGCGCTTGCCCACGGTGGGCAAGAACACATTGGCGTTCCATTCCTGGTCGTTGATCATGGCCTTGACTGACTCGCCCTGGATTGTGGCGAAACGGTAGTCGGCGTACATGGTGGGCGAGTGGTTGCCCCAGACGCACAGTTTTTCGATGTCGGCCACGGCTTTGCCAGTCTTGGCTGCGATTTGCGACAGGGCGCGGTTGTGGTCCAAACGCAGCATGGCGGTGAAGTTGCCGGGCTTCAGGTCAGGCGCGGCCTTCATGGCAATGTAGGCGTTGGTGTTGGCGGGGTTGCCCACGACCAGCACTTTGACGTTGCGCGAAGCCACAGCGTTCAAGGCCTTGCCTTGCGCGGTGAAGATGGCGCCGTTGATAGCGAGCAACTCGGCGCGCTCCATGCCGGGGCCGCGTGGACGTGAACCGACGAGCAATGCATAGTCCACATCTTTGAAAGCGGTCATCGGGTCGCCATGGGCTTCCATGCCGACCAACAAGGGGAACGCGCAGTCTTCGAGTTCCATCATCACGCCCTTGAGGGCTTTTTGTGGGCCTTCGACCGGCACTTCGAGTAACTGCAGGATGACAGGCTGGTCTTTGCCTAACATTTCACCCGAGGCGATGCGGAACAACAATGCGTAACCAATTTGACCTGCTGCGCCGGTGACGGCAACGCGGACGGGCTTTTTGCTCATGGTGGAAAACTCCGAAGTGTTGAAAACAAGGATACGGTCCAAAGCCAACACCCATGTCGGCAAGGCCGTCCGGCGTACCGGACCCACGCACCCAGCATCATCGTGAAAGCCGAAAGCGCAAGCAAACAGCCTTCGAGTGTACCCGCGAAAACCCTGAAACGTCAATTTGTCTTATGTCTTATATAAGATAAGATCTGACACCTGACTGCCAACTGACCCGCCTGTCTAGCTCTCGTCCATGAACACCACTTTGCCACCCACCGACGCCACTGCGGCTGCCGAATCCATGGCCGCTACTGCCGCGTTCAGCCCGCTGTACCAGCAGATCAAGGGCTTGATCCTGCAAAGCCTGCAGGCCGGTGAATGGAAACCCGGCGAATCGATTCCCAGTGAAATGGAGTTGGCCGTGCGTTACAGGGTCAGCCAGGGCACCGTGCGCAAAGCCATCGATGAGCTGGCCAGCGGGCACCTGCTGATCCGCAAACAAGGCAAAGGCACCTTTGTCGCCACCCACGCCGAGCACCAGGTGCAGTACCGTTTTTTAAAACTGGTGCCAGATCAGGGCGACCTGAACACCGAAGGCCCCGCCCAGCGACAGATCGTCGACTGCAAACGCTTGCGCGCCTCGGCCGAAATCGCGCGCGCATTGGCTTTGCGCTCTGGCGACAACGTGCTGCAGGTGCGCAGAGTTCTTTCGTTTGCCAACATGCCCACCATCTTGGAAGACTTGTGGTTGCCGGCTACTCCTTTTAAGGGCTTGACCGCCGAGCGCTTGGCCGACTACCACGGCCCCATGTACGCCTTGTTTGAAACCGAGTTCGATGTTCGCATGGTGCGTGCCGAAGAAAAAATCCGGGCTGTGTTACCCGACAAGGCCCAAAGGGAATTGCTGCAACTGCCCCCCAACACGCCCTTGCTCAGTGTGGAGCGCATTGCATACACCTACAAAGACATCCCGATGGAGCTGCGGCGCGGCCTCTACCGCACCGACAAACACCATTATCACAACGATTTGAACTGACAAAAAACCGCCTTCAACGTCTTCTAAAAGACTGTCGCTGAAATGCTCGCGTCAGTTTGCTGCGTTGCAATAGAATCCAACGGCTTGTTATCTACAACACGAACGCGTTACACCCAGAAAGCACCCACATGACCGAACTCGTCCGCAAGCGGCCTGAATTCCGCAACATCAACGCCCTGAAAGACCTGCCCTCGTACCGCCTGCCAGCCGCTGGCATCGTCTCCATCCTGCACCGCATCAGCGGTTTCCTGATGTTCTTGCTCATGCCCCTGTTCATCTGGTTGTTTGACAACTCCATCACTTCCGAAATCTCCTATGCCAAGCTCTCAGCCGCTTTTGGCATCGGCATCGGCTTTGTGCCAGGCTGGTTCTTCAAGTTGTTGGCTCTGGCGCTGATCTGGGCTTATTTGCACCACTTCATCGCTGGCGTGCGCCACCTCTACATGGACTCTTTCCACGCCGTAACCAAAGAATTCGGCAAGTCTTCTGCTGTGGCCACATTGGTGCTGAGCCTGGGCTTAACCGCCGTGCTGGGTGCCAAGCTGTTTGGTTTGTATTGATTTCTCCGCCCCTCACTCAAAACAACAAGGAAACTGACCTATGTCGTCCGTGAATTACGGCTCCAAACGCATCGTGACCGGTGCTGGCTATGGCTTTCGTGACTGGCTGGCACAACGTGTGACCGCCGTCCTGATGGCTCTCTTCACCGTGGTCTTGCTGGCTCAGGTGATCTTCACCTCCGGCCCCATCGGCTACGAAGAGTGGGCTGGCATTTTTGCCTCGCAGTGGATGAAGGTCCTGACCTTCACCGTCATCATCGCCCTGCTCTACCACGTCTGGGTCGGCATGCGTGACATCTGGATGGACTACGTCAAGCCACTGGCCTTGCGCCTTGCCTTGCACGTCTTTACCCTCGTCTGGCTGGTCGGCTGTGCCGGCTGGGCTGTTCAGGCCCTGTGGCGCCTGTAAAGCGGCAGCCCTCGCTTGTCATTGCGCTGAAATCACACCAACCAAGTTAAACCATGAGCTATACCCAAGACAAAATCACCACCCGCAAGTTTGACGTCGTGATCGTCGGCGCCGGTGGTTCGGGCATGCGTGCCTCGCTGCAGTTGGCCCGTGCTGGCCTGAACGTGGCCGTGCTGTCCAAAGTTTTTCCCACCCGTTCGCACACCGTGGCGGCCCAAGGCGGCATCGGTGCGTCGCTGGGCAACATGTCCGACGACAACTGGCACTACCACTTCTACGACACCATCAAGGGCTCCGACTGGCTCGGCGACCAGGATGCGATCGAATTCATGTGCCGCGAAGCGCCCAAGGTCGTGTATGACCTGGAGCACATGGGTATGCCATTTGACCGCAACCCGGACGGCACCATTTACCAGCGACCCTTCGGCGGCCACACCGCCAACTACGGTGAAAAGCCAGTACAACGCGCTTGCGCTGCCGCTGACCGCACCGGTCACGCCATGCTGCACACCTTGTACCAGCAAAACGTTGCCGCCAAAACCAGTTTCTTCGTCGAGTGGATGGCCCTTGACCTGATCCGCGACGCCGAAGGCGACGTGGTGGGCGTGACGGCTCTGGAGATGGAAACAGGCGACCTGCACGTCTTGCACGCCAAGACTGTGCTGATGGCCACGGGTGGCGCAGGCCGAATTTATGCCGCTTCCACCAACGCCTTCATCAACACCGGTGACGGCTTGGGCATCGCAGCGCGTGCTGGCATTCCTTTGGAAGACATGGAGTTCTGGCAATTCCACCCCACCGGCGTGGCCGGTGCTGGTGTGTTGTTGACCGAAGGCTGCCGTGGCGAAGGCGCGATCTTGCTCAACAGCAATGGCGAGCGCTTCATGGAGCGCTATGCGCCCACCTTGAAAGACTTGGCCCCGCGGGACTTCGTGTCCCGCTGCATGGACCAGGAGATCAAGGAAGGCCGTGGCTGCGGCCCGAACAAAGACTATGTCATGCTCAAGCTCGACCACTTGGGTGCGGAAACCATCCACAAGCGTCTGCCGTCGGTGTACGAAATCGGCGTCAACTTCGCCAACGTCGACATCACCAAAGAGCCGATCCCGGTGGTGCCTACCATCCACTACCAGATGGGTGGCATCCCGACCAATATCAACGGCCAAGTGGTGACGCAGACCGCATCCGACAACAACGCCGTGGTCAACGGTTTGTATGCCGTGGGCGAATGCTCTTGCGTGTCGGTGCACGGCGCCAACCGCCTGGGCACCAACTCGCTGCTCGACCTGCTGGTTTTTGGCCGTGCAGCGGGCAACCACATTGTTGACTTTGCCTCCAAAACCAAGTCGCACAAGCCATTGCCCGCTGACGCGACAGACCTCACCTTGAGTCGTTTGAACAAGCTCGAAGGCCGTGGCGGCGAATACGCCCAAGACGTGGCCAACGATATGCGGGCCGCGATGCAGCAACACGCTGGCGTGTTCCGCACCCAAGCATCCATGGACGAAGGCGTGCAAAAGATCGCGGCCATCCGCGAGCGCGTCAATGCCATCGGCCTGAAGGACACGTCCAAAGTGTTCAACACCGCCCGCATCGAAGCCCTGGAAGTGGAAAACCTGATCGAAGCCGCTCAGTCCACCATGGTGTCTGCCGCTGCCCGACGCGAATGCCGTGGTGCCCACACCGTGAGCGACTACGAGCGCCCAGTCGATGACGCCGTGGCCCCATTGGGCCGCGACGATGCCAACTGGATGAAACACTCCCTGTGGCACAGCGCTTCCAACAGCCTGACCTACAAGCCCGTCAAGCTTAAGCCCCTCACGGTGGACTCTGTGCCACCTAAAGTTCGCACGTTTTAAAGATTGTCTGGGCCGCACACCTCAAGTGGCGGTCCACCACCCGAATACACCAGGAGTTCTTTCATGACCCTACGCACTTTTCAGATCTACCGCTACGACCCCGACAAGGACGCCAAGCCCTACATGCAAACCATCCAGGTCGAACTGGACGGCAACGAACGCATGTTGCTCGACGCCCTGATGAAACTCAAAGCCGTGGACCCCACCATTTCGTTCCGCCGCTCTTGCCGTGAAGGCGTGTGCGGTTCGGACGCGATGAACATCAACGGCAAAAACGGTTTGGCATGTTTGACCAACATGAACACCTTGCCCGGCACCATCGTGCTCAAGCCCCTGCCCGGCCTGCCCGTGATCCGCGACGTGATCGTGGACATGACCCAATTCTTCAAGCAGTACCACTCGATTAAGCCCTATTTGATCAACAGCACCATTCCGCCTGAGACCGAGCGCCTGCAAAGCCCGGAAGAGCGTGACGAGCTGAACGGCTTGTACGAGTGCATCTTGTGCGCCAGCTGCTCAACCGCCTGCCCCAGCTTCTGGTGGAACCCCGACAAGTTCGTTGGCCCGGCCGGTTTGCTGCAAGCCTACCGCTTCATTGCCGACAGCCGCGACGAAGCCACCGCCGAGCGCCTGGACAACCTGGAAGACCCTTACCGCTTGTTCCGCTGCCACACCATCATGAACTGCGTCGATGTCTGCCCCAAGGGCCTGAACCCCACCAAGGCCATCGGTAAAATCAAAGAAATGATGTTGCGCCGCACTGCCTGATGACCGTCACCCCTATTCTTGAAGACGCGTCACTGGTTGGCGCTGACCGCCAAGCTCCTTTGAGCGAGCGGTCACTCAGCAAGCTGCGCTGGCGCAGCCGGCGAGGTCTGCTCGAAAATGATTTGTTCATCGAGCGCTTTTTCAATCAGCACGCTGCAGGTATGTCGGTGGGCCAAGCACGGGGCATGTATGTGCTGATGGACCTGTCAGACAACGATCTCATGGACCTGCTGCTGCGCCGCAAGGAACTTCAGCCCGAGATCAACACCGAAGAGGTGTGTGAAGTCCTGGACATGTTGAGAGCGTGAACCCAACAGGTTCATCCCCCTGTTTTTTTGAGGAAACCCACCATGAAACTCGCCGATAACAAAGCCACTTTGTCGTTCTCCAACGGCAGCCCCAGCATCGAGATGCCTGTTTACTCCGGCAACATCGGTCCTGACGTCATTGACATCCGCAAGCTGTATGGCCAAAGCGGCATGTTCACCTACGACCCGGGTTTCCTGTCAACAGCCTCATGCCAGTCCGCCATCACCTATATCGATGGCGACAAAGGCGAACTCTTGTACCGTGGTTACCCCATCGAGCAGTTGGCCAACAAGGTGGACTATCTGGACACCTGCTACTTGCTCTTGAACGGTGAATTGCCCGTCGGCCAGCAAAGCAAAGACTTTCACAAGTTGGTGAACCAACACACCATGGTCAACGAGCAGATGCAGTTCTTTCTGCGCGGTTTCCGACGTGACGCCCACCCGATGGCCGTCTTGACCGGTCTGATTGGTGCTTTGTCGGCCTTCTACCACGACAGCACCGACATCACCAACCCAGAGCACCGACATATCGCAGCGATCCGCCTGATCGCCAAGTTGCCCACCTTAGTGTCCATGGCCTACAAATACGGCGTGGGCCAACCCTTCATGTACCCGCAGAACAACCTGAGCTATGCAGGCAATTTCTTGCGCATGATGTTTGGCGTGCCCTGCGAAGAGTATGTGGTGAACCCTGTGCTCGAGCGCGCCATGGACCGCATCTTTATTTTGCATGCAGACCATGAGCAAAACGCGTCAACCTCCACAGTGCGCCTGTGCGGCTCGTCTGGCACCAACCCGTTTGCGGCCATTGCTGCGGGTGTAGCCTGCCTGTGGGGCCCTGCCCACGGTGGTGCCAACGAAGCTTGCCTGAACATGCTGGAAGACATCCAGAAAATGGGGGGCATCACCAAAGTCGGCGAATTCATGGAAAAGGTCAAGGACAAAAACTCTGGCGTCAAGCTGATGGGTTTTGGACACCGCGTTTACAAAAACTACGACCCACGCGCCAAGTTGATGCAAGAAACCTGCGACGAAGTGCTGAAAGAACTGGGCCTGGAAAACGATCCATTGTTCAAACTGGCCAAAGCCCTGGAAAAGATCGCCTTGGAAGACGACTACTTCGTCAGCCGCAAGCTCTACCCCAACGTGGATTTTTACTCCGGCATCGTGCAACGCGCGATCGGCATCCCGGTGAATCTGTTCACCGGCGTCTTCGCCCTGGCCCGAACCGTCGGCTGGATCGCCCAACTCAACGAAATGATCGGCGACCCAGAGTACAAAATCGGCCGCCCACGTCAACTGTTCACCGGCTCTGTGCGCCGCGACGTACAGCGTTGATGGGGGGTTGGTCACCCTGATCTGAAAGCCCCCCCTGTGCGGGCTTTTTTTCGACTCAAATCTGCAGACTCAAACGATCCGGCCGTGTCGCCACCAGGCCCAAGCGCATCCCCAGCTCAAAAGCAGCATGCCCAGCAAAGCGCACAAAGCGGAGACCTCGGTGCGGCGGTGCTTTTTCAGCACGATCTTGCTGCTCAGGGACTGGTAAATCTGCAGCAGGTCCTGGCGGTTGTCGGCGCTGAAGTATTCAGCCTTGGTGATCTCAGCGATTTTTTTCAAACTGGCTTCGTCCAGCTTGACCCGCATTTGCATGCCCTGGGCTTTGAGCACCGTGCCTTGCGCCGTGCCCACCCCCACGGTGTAGACACGCACCCCCAGGTCGGCGGCCACCTGGGCCATCTTGAGGGCGTCAGGCCCCGCATTGCTTTGGCCGTCACTGAGCAGCACGATGGCCGCTGCCGTATTGGAGCCGGGTGGCACCTTGGGCAGGCTGACCGGTTTGCGAGGGGCTGCTCCCGATGGACTTGCGGTTTCGGCAGGGGCGGGTGTCGCGCCACCGAGCGGTGTACCACTTGCGGGCTGAGGGCTGGTCTCGCCCTCGATCAGACCGCGCACGTCCAGGCCCGAGCCAGGCAGCATGGCATGCAGCGCAATCACGATGCCACTGCCCAGGGCCGAGCCCGGCTGCAGGCTC
Organism: Limnohabitans sp. 2KL-51; assembly: GCF_003063645.1. Lineage (GTDB taxonomy): Bacteria > Pseudomonadota > Gammaproteobacteria > Burkholderiales > Burkholderiaceae_C > Limnohabitans_A. The sequence continues at coordinate 100,045 of NZ_NESJ01000006.1, read as the reverse complement.
AGCTGGTCGATGGCCTGGATGACCAGATCGCGCTGGTCGGTGGGCGCCTGCACCAGCGCAGCCGCCCCCGCCACGCTGACCACGCCCAACTTGACTTGGCCAGGTTGTCCCAGCACAAAGCTTTTGGCGGCGGCCTGCGCCGCTTCAATGCGGCTGGGTTGCACATCGGTGGCGCGCATGCTGCCCGAGCTGTCGATGGCCAGCATCACGGTGTCGATGCGGCTGGGCAAGAGCAAGATGGCCTGTGGCCTGGCGATCGCCACCAGTATCCCGGCCAGGCCCAGCAACACCAGCAGCGCTGGGGCATGTCGCGTGAAGCGGAAGTTGGTAGCACCGGTGTTCATGCTGGCCGTGGGCCAAGCCCGCTGCACGCCACGGCGCTGCCAGGCGACATAAAAGCCCAGCCACAGCGGCAAGCTGGCCAGCAGCCACAGCAGGCGCGGCCAGACGAACTGAATCGAATGCCATTCAGGCATGAACATCCCCGGTTTGAACGGGCCGCTGACTGCCCAAAGGGGCTGCACGGCCACCGGTGCTCAACTGGCTGGCGCGTTTGCGCAGCTGTGCAAAACGCAGCAGGGCCTGGTCCATTGCTTCGTCGGTGTTCAGCTCCAGGCAGTCCACACCGGCTTGGGAAAGGCTCTCCAGTAAAGCGGCTTCACGTTCTTGAGCCTGCTGAGCAAACCGCAGGCGGAACGCTGCATCGTTGCCGTCCACCAACAGTTGCTCTCCCGACTCGGCGTCTTGCACCAGCAGCATACCGGTGTCGGGCCAAGCCATCTCCAGCGGGTCGCGCAGACGCACCGCCACCACTTCATGACGCTTGGCCAGCTGGGCCAGGTTTTTTTCCCAACCGGGGGGGCTGATGAAGTCGGACACCACAAACACCGCCGAGCGGCGCTTGAGCACCGACTGGGCCTGCGCCAGCCATGGACCCAGCGCGCTGGTCTGCACGTTCTTGGCATGGATTGAGGTTTGTCCCGCCTGCAGCATCTGGTGCACGATGTGCAGCAAATGCCGCCTGCCCGAGCGGGCGGGGACCACGCTGTGGGCTCGGTCTTGTCCGGTGAACAGCATCATGCCTATGCGGTTGCCGTGTTGTGACAGCAGCTTGGACAGCACCGTCACAACACTGCAGGCCAGCTGGCGTTTGCTGGTTTGGCCCGAACCAAAAGCCACCGAGGCAGACAGGTCGACCACAAACCAGGCGGCGATTTCGCGGTCTTCCTGGTGTTCGCGCACATAAGGGGTCTGCATACGGGCGGTCACGTTCCAGTCGATGTGACGCACGTCGTCGTGCGCCTGGTATTCGCGCAAATCGGCCAACACCAGACCGCTGCCTCGAAACAGACTGCGGTAGTCACCTTGCAGTTGGCCATCCAGCCGTTTGAGCACGGTCCATTCCAGCCGTTGCAACCATTGCGCTGCGTTGGGCCATGCCGTGTCTGTGCCGGGCGCGCCAGACGCCGGGGCCTGGAGTTGGCCCCGGGCAGCGGCAGCCGTGGCCTCAGTTCGCTTCTTGCGCAGCCAGCTGAACATGGCGGTCCAGGGGTTTACTCGGTGCGGGCACGGCTTGCAGGATTTTAAGAATCAGCGCATCGGCGGTCATGCCCTCAGACAAGGCTTCGTAGCTCAGCACCAAGCGGTGGCGCAGCACGTCGGGCACCAGGTCGATCAGGTCTTGCGGCAGTGCGTAGGGGCGCCCGCGCAGGAAGGCCAGCGCCCGTGCGCCTTCGATCAGGGCGATGGTGGCCCGGGGGCTGGCACCAAAGGTCAAATAGGGCGCCAGTTCGGGCAAGCCGCAACGCACCGGATCGCGCGTGGCGGCCACCAGCTTCACCGCGTACTGCACCAGGGCCGGATCGACATAGCCTTGGCGGCATTGCGCCTGCAAGGCCAGCAGCTGCGCGGTGTCGGCCACGGCCGCTGCGGTGACGGGCATGCCGGTCACGCGCTGCACGATCACGAATTCTTCTTCCTCGGTGGGGTAGCCCACCAGCACCTTCATCATGAAGCGGTCCACCTGCGCTTCGGGCAGGGGGTAAGTGCCTTCGGTCTCGATCGGGTTTTGCGTGGCCATCACCAAAAAGGGACGGGGCACCGCATGGGTTTCTCCTGCAATCGTCACTTGTCGCTCTTGCATCACTTCCAGCAAGGCACTTTGCACTTTGGCGGGTGCCCGGTTGATTTCGTCGGCCAGCAGCAAGTTGGCAAACACCGGCCCCAGCACAGTGCTGAATTCGCTGATTTTTTGGTTGTAAATACGGGTGCCCACCAGATCGGCAGGCAGCAAGTCGGGCGTGAACTGGATGCGCTTGAAACTGCCACTCACGGTTTTTGCCAGCGTGTTGACCGTGAGGGTTTTGGCCAGCCCCGGCACGCCTTCAATCAGCAGATGGCCTTGCGCCAGGATGGCCACCAGGATGCGTTCGAGAAAAGCGTCTTGCCCCACCACCACGCGTTTGACTTCGTAAAGCACGCGTTCCATCAGCGCGGCGTTGACGGCAGCGTTAACGGCAGCGCTTTGGGGTGTCTGGCCCTGGTTCCATGCCAATTCAGAGGGGTTCATGCACAAAGCCTTTCAAGATTGCTGGGTTCATTAAAAATCAAAACGGCGACACGCCCATACCGCCGCCTGCACTTTCAATGGTGGCGGCAAACACGATGCCGATGAAGGTGCGGGCCTTGGTGGGATTGAGGATGGCAGTGACGATGCCCACCACCTCACCAGCCATGTTGATGAGCGGCCCGCCCGAGTTGCCGGGGTTGGCGGCGGCATCGGCCTGGATCAGGCCGCGCATCATGGTTTGACCCTCGGAGCCGAAGGATCGGTTCAGGCCCGAGACCACGCCGGCCGAGACCGAGGGGCCAATGCCAAAGGGAAAACCGACCGCCACCACCTCGTCACCCGGCTGCAGGTTCTGGCTGCTGCCCAGCGTGGCGGGCTGCAGGTCATCGGGCAGGCGCTTGGCCTTGATCACGGCCAGATCGTTTTCAGGTTGCACGCCGATCACCAGTGCTTCCGATTCCGTGCCATCGGCAAAAGTGACCTGGATGCGCTTGGCGCCTTGCACCACATGCAAGTTGGTCAGGATGACGCCCTCTTCCGAGATCACCACACCGGAGCCCACGCCGGTGTTTTGCATTTCGCCTTGGGGGTTTTTCTTGTCTTCGTCTTGGGTGTGAACACGCACCACCGAGGGTGCGATCAGCTGCGCGGCACGGGCGGCCCGCGAAGGCAGGTCCTGGGTGTTCAGGGTGTGCAGCACCGCTGCGTTGATGTCGTCTTGGGTCAGCCGCTGCGGTGCGCCGGCCTGCCGGGTCAGGGCCCAAGTGAGCGTGGCGGAGAGCAAGGCGCACACCAGCAAAGCGGCCCAAAGGGGCAGGCGCTGGGTGATGTTGCTGGCGCTGCGGGGAGCCGTGTGCGCTGGATGGGTATCATCCGCTTTTGCCGGTGCAGGAAGCATTCTGTCAGCCCCTTGTGCAGAGGGCTTTCGGCTGTAGAGTGCGGCGCGTTTCATCGTCGTTAGGGCCTTCGGTGATACAGTGGCTAGACTTCATTGCACGCCACACAACATGCACTTTATCTGGCCCGAGCTGCTTTGGCTATTGTTGTTGATCCCCCTGTTGGTGGTGGGGTACATCCGGGCTTTGCGCCGCAAACGCACCCTGGCGGTGCACTACCCCAGCCTGAGCTTGATCCGGCCTGCTTTGGGGCCGGGACATCGAATCCGCAGGCACATCCCTCCCGCTCTGCTGTTGTGCGCCCTGACATTGGTGTTGCTCGGCACCGCCAGGCCCAGTGCCCGGGTCTCTTTGCCCGCCGACTACCTGACCCTGGTGCTGGCCATGGACGTGTCGCGCAGCATGCTGGCCGAAGACGTGCCGCCCAGCCGCATCGTTGCGGCCCAGCAGGCGGCCAAATCCTTTTTGCAAGAACTGCCACGCCATGTGCGAGTGGCCGTCGTGTCTTTTGCTGGCAACGCCCAACTGGTCCAAGGCGTGACGGACCAGAAAGATGAGTTGCTGGCGGCCATCGATGGCTTTCAACTGCAGCGCGGCACAGCCACCGGCAGTGGCTTGCTGGTGGCTCTCAACACTTTGCTGCCTGAATCTGCCATTGACCTTGAGTCGGTGTTGTACGGGGCCGAGTTCAAGTCGGGCAGCCTGACCGCTCAAGGGGGCGGTTCGGCGGGGCGTTCGCTGGACCAGCGTCCTTCGCCGGGGGCCGCAGAGTCTGCCAAGCCCATCCCCGTGGGTTCGTACACGGCCGGTGCGGTGATCTTGCTGTCCGATGGTCGCCGAACCACCGGGCCCGATCCGGTCGAGGTGGCCAAGTGGGCGGCTTCAAAAGGGGTGCGTGTGTACACCGTGGCCTTTGGCACGCCCAATGGCTTCATCCCTGGCTTGGAGGGCTTTTCTTTTTATGCCAGGGTCGATGAAGAGGCTTTGCAAAAAGTGGCCGAGACCACGGGCGCTGAATTTTTCAGGGCCACCAACGCCAGCGACCTGGCCACGATTTACCAGCACCTGTCATCCAAGTTCACGCTGGAGCGGCGCGACACGGAAATCACCGCTTTGCTGGCGGCATTGGCAGGAGTTTTGGCGCTCTTGGCCATGGGCTTGTCGATGCGCTGGTTCCGTCACTGAAATGCCATGCTGAAACCCGATTCACCCTGAGCCCGATCACATCAGACGAGAGCCCGGAAATTAAGTCACCACTTGCCTGAAAAACAGCGCAGCTTGCCTGCAGACAGACCCAACTTCACCTAGGTGACTATGACCCCCATGGATCCTGAACTTCGACGCACCTGGCTGTTTGGTCCAGGGGCGGACCTTGCAGCCCACGAGGCCATGCTGGCCAGTCCTGCAGACGCGTTGATCGCGGACCTTGAAGACTTCACCCCGCCGCAGCGCCGTCCTCAAGCCCGCGAAAACATCGCCGCGCTGCTGGTTCACTGGCGCACGGCGGGCAAGGTGGCGGTGGTTCGCATCAACGACCTGGCTACCGATGGGCTTGTCGATCTGAATGCCGCCATGCCAGGCCGACCCCACGTCATCGCCTACCCCATGGCCACAAGCTCAGAACAAATGAGAGCATTGGACGAGGCCATCACCGGCATGGAGAAGTCCCTGGGCATCGCGCTGGGATCGACAGAAATACTGCCAGTTTGCGAAACGGCACTTGGCGTGGTGGACGTGCGCAACATCGTCGCCGGAAACGCCAGAATCCGCTGCGCCTTGCTGGGTGCGGAAGACCTCGCGTCCGACCTTTGCGCCGAGCGTCAACCCGATGCCAATGAGTTGGACTACGCCAGACGGCGCTTCATACTTGAGTGCCGTGCGGCCAGGATAGAGCCCATCGATGCCCCCTATACCTTTACCGATGCAGAAGGTGCCTTTAAAGAGGCGCACTACAGCCGACGTCTTGGTTACCGCAGCAAGTCCCTGGTGCGCCCAGACCACGCCAAGTCCATCAATGCAGCTTTGACACCCAGCGACGAGGATGTCCACCGCGCCAGCGCCATGGTCACTGCTTTTGAGGCTGCACGCGCACGGGGTGATGATCGGACCCTCGTAGAAGGGCTCTGGGTGGAAGTGCCCACTTACCGCAATGCGTTGCGAACATTAGAGCGGGCAAAGCGGCTCGCATCTGCATAAGAAACCAGCCATTGAGATCGACTTATTCTTAACGCCTCCTATTCAAAAACTTCTATTAACTATGAAAACACCCCCAAATTCCAACCCTGTTGTTGTCGTTACCGGAGGTGCTCGCGGCATTGGTTTGGAAATCTGCAACACCTTCCTCAAAAGAGGCTACCGAGTGGCGGCTCTGGACATAGAAAGGGAAACGCTGGCCAAAACAGAAGCCCATTTCAACACCCCGGATTTTCTGGCGATTCACTGCGATGTATCCAAGCCCGTTCAAGTGTCTCGCTCTGTCACTCGAATCGAAAGAAAATTCGGCCGCATTGATTCACTCGTCAACAACGCGGGCGTCGCCATTTTCAAACCAATACTGGAAGTGACTTGGCAGGATTGGCGATACGTTATGGACACCAATTTGGACGGTGCCTTTTGGTGCACGCAGGCGTGCGCCAAAGTCATGCTCAAAAACGGGGGTGGCAGTGTCGTCAACATCGCCTCGATCTCGGGCCTGAGAGCCAGCACCCTGCGGGTGGCCTACGGCACCAGCAAAGCGGCCATCATCCACCTGACCAAACAGCAAGCAGCAGAATTGGGAGATGCAGGCATCCGTGTGAACTGTGTCGCGCCTGGGCCTGTGGCCACAGAAATGGCCAAATTGGTTCACAGCAAGGCCATCATCAAAGACTATCACGACACGATCCCCATGAACCGCTATGGCAGCACAGAGGAGATAGCCAACGCAGTGGCCTTTCTGTGCAGCCGTGAAGCCAGTTACATCAACGGCCAAACCATCGCGGTAGACGGTGGGTTTGATGCCTCGGGTGTCGGCCTGCCCACTTTGCGCAAAAGTCGGCAAAGCACATCACCTCGTAAAATCAACAAAATTTAAGCTTGTTGTTACCCCCGGCGTCAATTCGATCAGCCACCTTACTTCATCAATGTATTTTTGGGGTCTAAGGCCTCCAGCAACAACTGCTCATTGAAGCTTTGAGCAGCTGCAGAAAGACTGTGGTTTTTCCTTTTGACCAGGTAGATCGGCCGAACGGCTTTTTTATCCTTGATTGGGACAGCGACCACCCCCGTTCGGATGCACAAAGTCAAGGCGAATTGGGGAACAATGCTCAGGCCAAAGTCGTGCGCGACCAAGCCCCCCAGCGTACCAAGTTGGCTGACCTCCAAGCCCGTATCCACAACCCCCACGCTGCCAAGAAGAGGTTGCACATGCTGCCAGACACTCCCACTGCGGATGGTGTGAATGAAAGGCTGCTTCCTGAGTTCTCTCAAAGATATTTCTGCTTCACTGGCAAATGGGTGACTGCTGTGGCAAATCAAAAACATGGGTTCATTGAATAAAATTCGCGAGTCCAACTCCAATGGGTTTCCTGGTTGCGCATTGATGGCAATGTCAGCTTGACCTTGCCTGATCAAATCCAGGCACCGATCCGAAACGACGTCCGACAGCCTGAGTTCAATACCAGGAAACCTTGATTTAAAAACAGCCATCCGCTCAGGCAACCAATTTGAAGCGATGGAAGGAGGCGCCGCCAAGCTGACTCGTCCTGCTTTTTTTTGTAGCCGATCACTGATGTCGTCTAAGGTTGTTCGTATTTCGGCGGCAATCCGGTTGGCGCCCAAAGAAAAGATTTCACCTTCGGGCGTTAAAAATACGTTCCTCGTATCGCGGTCAAAAAGTTTGATGCCCAATTGCGCCTCCAAGCGACTGATGGACTGGCTGAGTGCCGAGGGAGAGACATGACAGCGCTGGGCCGCCAAACCGAAATGCCGGGTTTCTTCAAGCGCTAAAAAGGCATCTATCAATCGACCCGATATTTTCATAAGATAAGCTTAATAATGGTTCAGTTAATTTAATTTTACAAACCAATTGAACAGCCGCAAAATAGACGAATGTTTTCAACACAACAGGACTTCAGATGCAAACATTGGCAGTGGGCTGCGGTGCAGGTTTTTCAGGGGATCGTGTAGATGCCGCCCTTCCAGTGGTCAAGACGCTGATCGCCCGAGGAGGCCCTGCCGCCTTGATGTTTGAAAATTTGGCAGAAAGAACTTTGGCCCATCAGCAGCTCATTCGCCGGGCCAATCCAAGCCTTGGCTATGAGCCCTTGCTGGAATTGGAGCTTGGCCCCATCTTGGCCGATTGCTTAGCGCACAGCATCCCCATCATTGGTAATTTCGGCGCAGCCAACCCACAGGGTGCGGCCTTATGTATATTGAAATTGGCCGAAAAATTGGGCTTGCCAAAACCTCGGATCGCTGTGGTCTTGGGCGATGACTTATCCACCCAGCAGGGCCGTACCCTTGTCAAACAGCATTTGCACGGCGCGTTTGACGAAGCTCGTTTTGTGTGCGCCAACGCCTATTTGGGTGCATTTGAGATCGCCAAAGCCCTCCAGCAAGGCGCCCAAGTCGTAGTGACCGGTCGAGTGGCCGATCCATCCTTGTTACTGGGGCCCGCCATCGCCCACTACCAGTGGAGTGCGACAGATTGGGACAAACTGGCGGGGGCCACCATGGCTGGGCATCTGCTGGAGTGCGGGGCACAAGTCTCTGGCGGGTACTTTGCCGATCCAGGAAAAAAAGAAGTCCCCGGTCTTGAGGATGTAGGGTTTCCTATTGCAGAGATTTTTGAGGATGGCTCTTGTGTGATCAGCAAGGCTGATCACACGGGCGGTTTGGTCGACTGCCGAACCGTGAAAGAACAACTGCTTTATGAAATGCATGACCCTGCCGCCTACATCACCCCCGATGTGGTGGCCGACATCACCCAAGCCAAAGTGGAGCAAATAGGGCCGGACCGTGTTCGGCTCTCGGGAGTCAAGGGCCACGCCCGAACCAGCACTCTCAAAGTACTGGCCTATTTTGATGGCGGTTGGTTTGGAGAAGGTGAAATTTCATACGCAGGTCCCAATGCCGAAGCAAGGGCTCGGCTGGCCATGCAAGTCATGCAAAAACGCATGGGGCGTCACATGCCGCTTCGGTTTGACCTCATTGGCCTGACGAGCATTCTGGGCGATGATGGTGGCAGTATGTTGACCAACACACCCGTGACGCGCGCAAGCGATGTTCGTTTGCGGGTTGCCGCCAAGCACGAATCATTGGCCATCATTGAATTGCTATTGCAAGAACTGACCGCTCTTTGGACAGGAGGCCCTGCCGGAGGTGGGGGTGTTCGGGTTGCCAAACGCCAAAGACTGTCCAACTTGGCTTGTTTGATTCCACGCGAGATGATCCCTGCAACCGTCCATTTTGTTTGAATTTTTTCAGCACTGCCCCATGAACAACATTGCGCTTTACGAACTTGCACACGCCCGAACGGGTGACAAAGGCAACCATGCCAACATCAGTCTAATAGCCTACAAGCCAGAAGACTTTGCTTTGATGGTCGATCAGGTCACGCCTGAAAGAGTGGCCGTTCATTTTGGCGCTCGCCGCCCCAGTGAAGTGCGCCGCTACCTTTTACCCAACCTGGGTGCCATGAATTTTGTCTTGGACAACGTACTGGATGGGGGCGTCAACGACTCACTCAACCTCGACATGCATGGCAAATCTTTGTCCTTCCATTTGCTGACCCTCCCTGTTCAAAGACCTTGAGATCAATTTTTTTATATAACCATCAGGAGACAACGTGAAAACACGCATTTTTTTAAAAAGCTTCGCCATTGGCTTGGCCCTGCTCGGATGGTCTGTTGCGAGCTGGTCGCAGGCTTACCCTTCGAAACCCGTCAAATTTGTCGTGCCCTTTCCAGCAGGTAGCGCCACTGACCAAGCGGCCAGGCTGATGGCTCAGCAAATGCAAACATTACTGGGCCAAACTTTCCTAGTAGAAAACAAGCCGGGTGCAGGTGGCTCGATTGCGGCCATGGATGTCATCCGATCTGCGTCCGATGGCCACACCCTTTTGTTTTCCTCTAATTCTGCTACCGCCTCCAATGTCGCCTTGCTCAAAAGCATTCCCTATGATCCACTCAAGGACTTCACACCAGTCGCTGCCGTGGGTGAAAACATGCTGGTTTTGATGGTGAAGACAGATCATCCTGCCAAGAATATTCAGGAGTTCATCAACTACGCCAAGCAGCGTCCCGGCAAAGTCAACGCAGGCTATGGTTCTTCCAGCTCGCAAGTGAGCATTGCCGTGCTCAACAAGTTGGGCGGCATTGACACCATGGGGGTCGCCTACAAAGGCATACCTCTGGCCATGAACGACGTAATGGCAGGTGTGGTGGACTTCACATTTGTCGACTTGGGAAACTCAATGGCTCAAGCCAAAGGTGGCAAGTTGCGCCCCTTGGGCATCACAGCCAACAAACGCTCGTCGCTGGTACCCGACTGGCCATCCTTGGCCGAGACCATGCCCGGCTTTGACATCACCGCTTGGTTCGCCTTGGTGGGCCCAGCCGGTATGCCCAAAGACGTGGTGGACAAACTCAATGCGACCATGGGGCAAGCCTTGAAGTCTAAGGATGCGCAGGAAAAACTGGCGGGCATTGGCATTCAGCCTGTGGTCATGACGCCCGACCAACTGAAAACCTTCATGGCCAGCGAAGTCAGCAAATGGGTTCGCTTGGTCAAAGAAGCCAATATCCAACCTGAATGACCGCATGAACCCCGCCAAAAATATCCTCATCACGGGTGCCAGTCGAGGCATTGGACAGGCGATTGCACGCCAAGCGGCGCAGCAGGGCTGGTCGATTGGACTCAATTACAACCAAAGTCAAAGCCAAGCCTTGAGCCTGGCCGAAGAGCTGCGGCAAATGGGCGTCAAAGTCGTTTGTTTGCAAGCCGATGTCAGCCAACAATCGGAAGTGCAGCGCATGTTTCGTGAGTTCGATGAGGCTTTGGGACCCTTGCACGCGCTCATCAACAATGCTGGGATTCTGGCGAGCTTTTTGATCACGGAAGCGGACGAAACCCAGCTCAATCGTCTGTATGGTGCCAATGTATTCAGCGCTTATTACTGTGCGCGTGAAGCAGTACTTCGCATGTCTACCACGCACGGTGGGTCGGGTGGTGCGATTGTCAACATGTCTTCGGTTGCATCGCGCCTTGGCGGTTTGTCCGGCGGCAGCGCCTACGCAGGCTCAAAAGGGGCACTGGACAGTTTCAATTTGGCTTTGGCCAAAGAAGTGGGCGCCCAAGGTGTTCGAGTCAATGCGATCCGACCCGGCCTGATTGCCACTGACATCCACTACGTTCATGGCGGCATTGATCAGATGAAAATCATGGCGAAAACAGCCGTCCCCATGGGGCGTTCCGGTACTGCAGAGGAAGTTGCCAAGGTTGCCATGTGGCTTGCGGGACCTGAAGCCAGTTACGTTCACGGCAGCATCGTGGATGTTGCAGGTGGTCGATAAGCAAACGTTGACTCACCGGACAATCGGCGCGATGCTGCTGAACGGGGACCTCAAAGAAGCAGGCCCACGGGAGGGCTCCGTCGATATGGCCTCGCTGCTGGGCATGGCCTAGGTGGCTGTTTGAGCGAGTGCATCAAGCGGGCTGAAACACGCAAGTAGGTTGGCCCCTTCGAGGTCAGCTCCCTTTTTTTCTTCTACTCGATCACGGTCAGCTGCGTGGTGTCAATTTCAATCCACACCGGCTCATTCACTTCAAAGACATCCTGGGGCCTCGCGGTGACCCGCAGGGCTTGCTCAATCCCCGGCACAGTCACGTGATAGTCCCAGTATTCTCCGAGGTAGGCGCGGCGCTGCACGCTGCCCTGTACGCAGCAACTGGCGCTGTTCACGCCAGGGTTCTGCTTGAGCAGGTGAATGCTTTGCGGTCGGATCGACACCAGTACGTCCTCTGGCAGAGGAGACTCGGCCTGTAATGACTGCTTGGACACCGAAAAGCCGCCAAAGTGCACGTCATTGCCAGTGGATTTTCCATCGATAAAATTCGTGCGTCCGATGAACCCAGCGACAAATCGCGTCTTCGGTCGGCCATAAAGCGCATACGGCGCATCGATCTGCTCCAAGTGGCCCTTGTTCATGACGGCGATTCGATCTGAGGTCACCATCGCCTCGGCCTGATCATGGGTCACGTACACCATGGTGATCTTGAACTCGTCGTGCAGCCGGCGGATTTCGAAGCGCATCTCCTCGCGCAAGTTTGCATCGAGGTTGGAGAGCGGTTCGTCCAGCAACAGCACGGCGGGCTTGACCACAATGGACCGCGCCAGGGCCACGCGCTGCTGCTGCCCGCCACTCAGTTCAGCCGGATAACGGTCGCGCAGATCGCCCATCTGCACCACCTCGAGGATCTCACCCACGCGACGGCGGATCTCGTCGGTCTTGAAATTGCGTATCTTCAGACCAAAACCCACGTTCTCCGCCACAGTCATGTTGGGCCAGATAGCGTAGCTCTGAAAGATCATCGACATCTGCCGCTTTTCCGGCGGCAGGCTGGAGGCGGGAGAGGAAATCACCTGGCCATCCAACTCGATGGTGCCGGCCGTGGGCGTCATGAATCCCGCGATCATGCGCAGCGTCGTCGTCTTGCCACAGCCCGAAGGCCCCAGCAATGAAACAAGCTCACCTGCCGCGAGTTCAAGATTGAAATTCTCGACAGCAGTGAAGTTACCGAACGTGCGGGATACGTTGCGCAGCACCAGCTTGCTCATGTGGGGGCCCTCCGAAGCATGAAGTCACGACCCATCAGGCGAAAACCAATCAGGATAAAGACCACGGTAATGAACACCAGAATCAGCCCGATGGCCGCCAGCATCTCGAAATTTCCCTCGTCACTCTTGTCGAACAACAGCACCGAGAGCACCTGCGTATTGATCGAATACAGGAAAATGGCAGTGCTCAACTCCCGTGTGGCCGGGATGAACACCAGAATGAACGCGCCGGCAAGACTGCGTTTGAGAAGCGGCATCACCACGCTGCGAATCGCGGTAAAGCGGGTGCCACCCAAGATGCGAACCGCATCCTCAAGTTCAGGATTGATGCTGCGGATAGCCGCGCTGCAGTTGACATAGGCGATCGGTAAAAAGCGAGTGGCAAAGGCCAAGATCAAGATCCACGCAGTTCCGTACAACAACAAGGGTGGGTTGGTATAAGCGGCATAGAAGCCAATCGCCAGAACGATACCCGGAATGACGAACGGTGCCATCGTGAGAAACGACAACAGACTGCCAACGTGCTTGCCGACCAGTTGCCGGTTCACGATGTACGCGACGCACAGCGCCAGTGCGATCGCAATGACGGAGGCTGCGCCCGCATACATGAAGGTATTCAGCGTTGCATTGCGCGTCAGGTTGTTCTCAAAGATGGTGAAGTACAGGTTGTCCAGCGTCAGGTTGTCCAGCGAGAAACCGCGTCCCCAGGCCTTGGCCAACGCAGCCTGGCAGATGACGACCATCGGCATGAAAAAAGACAGCGTGCAGACGCCCAAACAATAGCCGAGCATCGGCCACTTCCAGCGGCCCAGGGGTATCAACCGACGTTCGCCACCCTTGCCCGACAGAACGGCGTAACCTTTGCGACTGGTGATGCGCCGCTGCAGCCAGAACAGCAACACCGTGATGCCCAACAGCGGCATCGCATAAGCCGCTGCGACACCCACCCGAGGCGGGTACTCAAAGAACTGCCACAGTTGGGTCGTCACCACATGGAATCGGCCTGGCAGTGCCAGCAATGCGGGGGAACCGAAGAGCGCAATGGCTTCCAGGAACACCAGGATGAAGGCCCCCAGAATCGCTGGCATCACCAGCGGAAGTGTGATGGACAAGGACGTGCGCAAGCTACCGGCGCCAAGGATGTTCGCGGCATCCTCCATTTCTGAGGAGACGAGATCGAGCGCTGATTTGGTGAACACAAATACGTAGGGAAAACTGTAGCAGGCGATGACAAAAATCAGCCCAGGCATGGAGTAGATATTGAACGGCCCCTTTTCCATGCCGGTCAGTTCGACCACCAATTGGTTCAACCACCCGGCATTGGGACCGGCCAGCAGAATCCAACCCACAGCCCCCAGATAAGGCGGAATGATGAATGTGCCCAGAATGGCGACCCAAATCAGGCCTTTGGCGGGCATGTCGGTGCGGGAAAGGGCCCACGCCAGCGGTACGCCAAAGACCAGGCACAGACTTGCGGCTGATACCCCCAGGATGAGTGAATTCAGCAGCGCTTCGACATACCGCGCGCGACCGTAGGCGACGAAGTAGTTGGCCAGCGTAAAGGCCCCATCCGGTTGCTGGAAGCTGACCACCAGCAGGCGCAGCAAGGGATTGACGACCAGGAACAACAGCAAGCCGATGGCCAGTAACCAGACCCAGGCCGACTTGTCCAGATGCCGCCACCATTGACCGAATGCCGAAGAACTGGCAGTTTCCTTCAGGGAGGTCATATCAGGTCCCTCTCTTCACACCTAGACACCGAAGGTGTCACGAAACTTTTCCTTCACTTCCGGGATGCCCTTGGTGATCTCATCCTCTGTGGGACGAACGATCTTGACCTCTTCCAGCGGCTTGGCACCAGGACCTGGTTTTATGCCTTTGATGACCGAAAGCGAATGACTCTTGACCTGGGTCTCGGCCGCTTCCTTGTCCAGCAAGAATTCAATGAAAAGTTTGCCGGCGTTTGGCGATGGCGCGTTCTTCGGAACGGCGCTTGGGGAAACCATAAGCAAAGCGCCGTCCGTCGGATAGATGACGCTCAAAGGATTTCCTTTGTCACGGCTCAGCAGGGTCGTCGCCTCGGGGCCGGCTGCCACCCAGCGCTCCTTGGCATTCAGCATGGTCACCGTATCGTTGACCGAGCGGCCGATTTGCGGCTGGTTCTTTTCCAGCTTCTCGAAGTAATCCCAGCCGTAGAGCTTGCGCATCTGCACCACCCAGGTTCCGACATAGCCGCTGAACGCAGGGTGCCCGATGGACACCTTTCCCTTCCATTTGGGGTGAAGCAGGTCAGGCCAGTTCTTCGGCGCGTCTTTCTCGGACACCAGGCTGTTGTTGTAGGTGATCAGCATCAAGGCTGCTGCAGTGACGGAGTAGTAATTTTCCGCGTCGTTGTACTGCTTGAGAGAATCCACCATCTTGGGAAGATTATTGGGCCGGTATTGCAGCAACAATCCCTTTTTCTTAAGGTCCGGATAGTGGCTCACATCGGTGCTGCTGAAGACAGATGCCACCGCGACGTTGGCCTGCAGGTCCTGCTGGAACCGCTGTAAGGCGACCTGCGCCGTCGTGCGCACAAAGTTGCATTTAATGCCGGCATACTTTTTCTCGAATGCCGTGCACAAGCTGGCCGCCTCCTCGGTGTTGTAGTGGGCGGTGTAGACGGTGAACTGCTTCTCCTTCTTCGCCGCTTCGTACAACTGCTGCTCCCACGCCGGCATCTGAGCCCGCAGCGGGACAGCGGCAAAGGTCAGTGCTGCGCCAACAAGCGCCAGAAAAAAACGAATCATGTTGCGGCTCATGGAATCTCCTTTAGGGAAGTGAACGTCTCTTGAGGTTTATGAAATTTATCGTGTGCGCAATCGAAAAAGCTCAGCGGCCCGTGAATATCGGCTTGCGTTTGGCCATGAAGGCCGAGCGACCTTCCACGTAATCCTCGCTGTTGAAACAGCGGTCGACGACCTGCTGGCACAGCACCATGTCGCGCGCAGATTCGTCTTTCGTCACTTCACCGACGATCGTTTTGATCGACGCCACAGTAAGCGGGGCGTTGGCAGCGATGGTGCCCGCATAGTCCCGCACGTACGTTTCCAGTTGCCCATCCGGAACAAGGCGATTGACCAATCCCATCGCCACTGCCTCCTGGGCTGTGAACTGGCGTGCGGTGAAGAAAATTTCTTTGGCGAAGGAAGGGCCCACCACGTCCATCAGCTTGCGCACGCCCTCGGCCTCATAGCCCAGCCCCAGCTTGGCCGCCGGCACGCCGAACTTCGCCCCCTCGGAAGCGATGCGCATGTCGCACGACAAGGCCACCGAAACGCCGCCGCCGATACAAAAGCCGCGAATCATGGCGATGGTGGGTTTACCCACATGTTTGAGCGCAACAGTTGCCTTGCCCGATGCCTCGTTGTAGGTACGGGTCGTCTCGGGGGAAGATCGCTTCTCCTCGAACTCTGAAATATCCGCTCCGGAGACAAAGGCACGGTCCCCAGCCCCTTTCAACACGATCACGCGGATGGCCTTGTCGCTTTCGAAATCTCGCACAATGTCGGCCAGTGCTTCCCACATGGCCAGAGAGACGGCGTTGCGTCGCTCTGGATTGTTGAACGTGATCCAGCCGATCGGACCGTCCTTCTCGGCGATCATCTTGTCAGTTTTCGAAATCAGCATCTTGGGCTCCTTGACAGTGGCCTCGTAGCAAACGGCATTGACGTCTCTAACGTAACGCAGCGTGGGACGCTTGCAATCCGTTCAAACCCTTGTACACAGGGCAGACTCAGGCTGGTGGCTAGGCCAACCCGTAGACCGGCGTGTCGATGCCCTCCATCCTGGCCTTGATCTGCAGTGCAAGGTAGCGCGAATAGTGGCGCGACTGGGCCAGGTTACCGCCGTGGAACCACAGCGCGGTCTGGCGCGTCGGCTTCCACATGTTGCGCAGTTCGCCCTCCCAGGGGCCTGGGTCCTGGGTCGTGCCCGACCCCAGGCCCCAGCAGGGGCCAACCGCCTCGGCAACCTCGGGTGAAATCAGTGCCTCGGCCCAACCGGTCATCGAACCGTAGCCTGTCGCGTAGACGACCAGATCGGCCGGCAGTTCGCTGCCGTCGCTCAACACCACTGAGTTCTCGGTCAGCCTGTCGATTTCGAGACCTGACTTCAGCGCAATGCGGCCATCGGCGATCAACTCGGACGCACCGACATCGATGTAGTAGCCCGAGCCGCGGCGCAGGTACATCGGCCCCAGACCTGATTCATCCTCGCCAAAGGTCAGCTGGAAACCCGCCGCACGCAGCCGGTCGTAGAACAGTGCGTCGTCGCGCTGGATCTGGGCGCAAACGGGAATTTGGAATTTCGGCACCAGCCTGTAAGGGATCGACGCGGTCGTCAAGTCTGCCAGGTCGGTGCTGACTCCGGCCTGGAGCGCAGCCTCCGAGTACAACAGGCGGCCGTAGCGGCCTTGGGTCTCGGACTTCACCACCAGCGTGGGCGAGCGTTGGAGCATTGTCACCTCGGCGCCGTACTCCCACAGATCTGCTGCGATGTCGTGCGCCGAGTTGTTCGAGCCGACAACAACACAGCGCTTGCCGGCAAAGTCTTCGCCCCCGCTGTGCTGGCTGGAATGGTGCTGGCGCCCACGGAAGAGCGCCGCGCCGGGAAATTCCGGCACGCGGGGCCGGCCCGACATGCCGGTGGCCAGCACCAGATGACGCGGCTGCAGCGTGATCGGCTGGCCCTCGCGCATGACCTGAACCGACCATTGCTGCGATGCCTCGTCGAAGGACGCGCTCAGGCATTCGGTCGAAGGCCAGTAGTTCAGCTCCATCAGCTTGGCGTAGGCCTCGAGCCAGTCGCCCATCTTGTCCTTCGGCGTGTAAACCGGCCAGTGGTCTGGGAACGGCAGGTAGGGCAGGTGGTCGTACCAGACCGGGTCGTGCAGGCAGAGCGACTTGTAGCGCTTGCGCCAGGCGTCGCCGGCTTGAGCGTGCTTGTCAACGATCAGCGTGGGTACACCCAATTGCTTGAGCCGTGCGCCCAGACCCAGTCCACCCTGGCCGCCGCCGACGATCAGGCAATAGGGCTGACGTTGGTAACCCAACTCAGCAACCTCGGCAGCCCTCGCGTCAGACCAGTTGCGGCGGCCGCGGATCGCGCCGTGCTCGGCACCCAACTCGCGGGTCGCACCGCGCTTTTCCTCGAAACCCTTGAGTTCCTGCAAGGTTGTGAACAGCGTCCAGCAGCGGCCATGCTTGAGCCGGACATGGCCCTTGCCTCGGCCCACCGAAGTCTCGAAGTTGAACCAGGCCTGGACCACACCTTGTGCTACGCCTTGGCCTTTGCTGGCCTCGCCTTCGAGTACCCAGTTTCGGGGCTGCACCCGCGCCAGCGTGTGCAAGAGCATTGCGGTGATTCCAGAGCGGCCCTCGAGCGTGGCGATGTTCCAGGTGAAGGCGATCAGATCGCGCCAATAGGCCTCGTCGCCAAACAGCGCTGCCGCGGCCGGGACATCGCCCCGATCCAGCGCGGCTGATAAATTCGCCAGCCAGTCGGCGACTTCAGCTGTGGAATCGTCTTGTGTCGTCATGCGATGTCCTCGGTTGCACTGCGTGGCGAACCCACGGCCAACAAGAGAATATAGGATATTAAAAAATTGTCGTCGGCGTCGGCGATAACCAACCCGCCGCTCCAACCGGGAGACCCGAGCCAAGGGTGTAAAAAGTCAACATCAAAATTTCAGATCTTGAGGCGCTGACCAATGGCTTGGACGGAGAGGTGCATGAGGAAGACGGATCACAGGTGGCAGTGCTACTCCATGGCGGCGTTAAGCAAGCCCACCGGCCTCACCCGGGCAAAGAGGCCAAGCAACAACAGATCAAGGAGATAAAAGAATGGTCTTGAAGTGCAGCAGGCCATAGCGATGAAACAGAATGAAGACCTCACCGGACAATCGGCGCAATGCTGCTGAACTGGTCCGTCCACAATCTCAAACCCGGTTGGTCATAGGGCTCGTTTCCGAGCAAACGGCCCTGCTCGTCCCGCATTGCACGATTGACTGATGGGTACGCCTTCAGGTAGGCCTGGTCATTCGTCATGATGAAGTGCAAATTCCTTCTCACATTGCGCACCTCATCCACTGCTTGGTATTTGTGCCGGTAGGCCATGCCCGAAACCTCGGCTTGGGCTTTCACAATGGGGTAAAGGTTCAGATAGGCATTGGTGATGTTGATCGCGATGTGACCATCGGGCTTCAGGTGGTTGCGATAAATTTGAAACGCCTCACGGGTCAACAAATGGATGGGCACCGATCCGCCTGTGAAAGCATCCAGCACAATCACGTCGTACAACTTGTTTTTAGGCAGCTGCTCCATGCGCAACCGGGCATCACCCAACAAAATATTCTGCTCACCCGCTTTGCAGGTGGACAAGTTGTCAAACCAATCCTGTGCAAACCGAACAGCTGCTGGGTTGATTTCATAAAAGTCATACGCATCGGTTTGGCGTGCATAGTTAGCCAAGGTGCCAGCGCCCAAACCAATCAAGGCCACAGACAACGACGATTTTTGCGCCATGGCCCATTGCAATGTCTCCCCGATACCACTGTCTCGCGCATAGTAGGTGGTCGGCACATGACGCAGCGCGTCAGATAGGAACTGCTGACCATGGGTCACATTGCCACTGAAAAACACCCGGTCATCGCGCTCGGGCTCCGAGACATACCGCCGCTCCTTAACGGACACAGTGCCATAAAAATTTCGGACTTGATCAAGCACAATTTCGGTACGGTCGTCCTTGCGGACCTCTCGCCAAGACCACGGGTTTTGCATGGCATACAACAAAGCCACCATGACCACTGCTATCAAGGCACCCGCGGCATGACGCACACGACCACGGGCTTGACCCTCAACACGAAACAAGACATGGCAAGCCAACACGGCCACCAGGACCAGGGCCATCAACCACTCCAGGTAATCGTCGAAAAATTGGGTGGCCACCAGGGTCACAAACAAGCCTCCGAACGCCCCCCCAATCGACATGCACAGGTAAAACTCGGTCAAGCGTCGCGTATCCACCGGCCTGCGGCGGTAAAGCTCACCATGGCACAGCATGCACACCACAAACAACAAAGCGTAATGCGACCAACGCACTTCATTGACGCCATAGTCCCAATCGATACCGAGCCAACGCGGTATGTCGCTCAATCCTGAAGCAACCAACAACAAAATCAGCGTAAGGAATGCAAACAACTTGGGGCGGTACCAACGGGGGTGGTCAAAAGTCAAGATGAAAGTGACCAAATACAAACCCAGTGTAGATACCCAGAGCCTGGGCTCGGGCGCCACGTCGTGGCTGATCTGATCGGTCGTTGCAATGAAAACCAATGAGGCCAAGGCCGGCAAAGCCACCCAGGACAGGCGCTGGACCCACGAAGGCTTCAGTGCGCTGGCCGCTTGCCTTGGCACGACCTCGTCAGCATCGGAATGGGCTGCGCCGGCGGGCGTCTTGTTTTGCCACACACCCAAAGCCACCGGCAAACACAGCAAGGCAAACACCCAAAAGCCAGCTGTCCAAAGTCGCCCCATTTCCTGCTGCTCCAGCCAAGGCTCCAGCACATAAGGAAAAGATAAAAGTGCCAAGAACGAACCCACATTGGACAAAGCATACAAACGGAAAACCGATGAGGCGTGGGCCGTGCTGGTGAACCAGTGCTGAACCAAAGGCCCGGTGGTCGCCAAACAAAAATACGGCAAGCCCACACTGGCCCCCAAAATCAATAGCACCTGAAAAACCGGTGAGTCAGATGATTCAGGCCGAAGCTCCGCCCCGGGTAGCACTCTGGAAGCCAACAAGGCCGCCAGCACCAACAAGACCACATGAATACGCGCCTGGGTTTTCCGGGAGGGCAAGGCCGCCAAAGCATGGGCATACAGGTAGCCCAAACACAAGAGGGTTTGGAAAAACAGCATGGCCGTGGTCCAAACTGCGGGACTGCCACCAAACCATGGCAGGATTTGTTTGCTGAGCAGGGGCTGAACCTGAAACAACAAAAAAGCGCTGGTGAATATTGTCAGCGCAAATGGCAAGAAACTCCACGGATTGGGAGATGGACTGGGCAGGGGATGGGTCATGTCACTTTGACTGGCCAGAAAACCAGCACTTTTATTTAGGTGAGTAAGACAATGCCATGCCGTTCATACAAACAGCGAGTTTTCTTGTCCACTCTTGAATGGCGCTGATTCTACAAGTGTCTATTTGAATCATGACCCTACGTTGCTGTGGGTGCCAAGCCCTACCGCACCCACAACTAGACCATGACGATGGAATTAAGGGTAAACACTCATAAGAGAATAAAAATCACGATTCATCAAAATCAATTCAAAAAAATGTTTAATCTTGTGTTTTGACCAAAGGGTTGCAACTGCTCATATCTGCAGAGCCCAGCCCAACTCATCCCATATGGAGTCGATCATGAAGTTGTTTTCTGTTTTGTTGCCGATTCTGCTGACCAGCTGGCTGAATGTGGCCTGCTCATCCACCACTGCCACACCTGCCCCCAACACGGCCCCCCCCCAAGCAGCCACAACGGCCTATGAACCTGTGCGCGGTCAAGCCGGTAAAGATGTGATCTGGATCCCCACCCCAGAAGGGCTGATTGACAAAATGCTCACAGCCGCCAAGGTGACCGATCAAGACAGGTTGTTTGATTTGGGTGCGGGCGACGGCATCATCGCCATCACTGCAGCGCGCAAATACGGTGCGCGATCTGTGGGCATTGAGTACAACCCCGACATGGCCCAATTTGCCCGGCGCAAAGTGGCCGAAGCGGGCATGACCGACAAAGTACGGATCATCACAGGGGACATTTTCCAAGAAGACTTCAGTTCTGCCACTGTGGTCACTCTTTACCTTATGCCTCACCTGAACTTGAAGCTTCGTCCCATCTTGCTCAAAATGAAGCCCGGCACGCGGGTGGTCTCGCATGCCTTCAACATGGGTGACTGGGGGCCTGACGAAACCATGTCGGACCAATTCTCACAGGGCTTTTTCTGGGTGGTCCCCGCGCAAATTGAGGGCGACTGGGTGATGACCGGACTGGATGGCGGCCCCACACGCTTGAACATGAGTCAATCTTTTCAAAATATTGGCGGAATACTCACCCGCGGCGGCCAAACCCAAGCCCTGATGGGCGCCAAATTGCGTGGCGATGAGGTCAAGTTTCAATTCATCACCCCAGACAAAAAAGTGCACACCTTTTCTGGTCGCGTGGAAGATCGCCGCATTACGGGAACGGTAGTCTCTGATTACATGCAGACGCCCGTCGAAATTACCCGACCTTGAAATACATTTGAAACACACCAACGAGTTGGACGATCCAGATGAAACCTGATAGCGCTCCCCCCGCCAAGATACTCCGTCTGCTGCAGCCCTTTTCAGCCGTGGCGCTGATCGTGGGCATCGTGATTGGAGCTGGCATTTTCAAAACCCCCTCATTGGTTGCTGGCATCAGCGGTGATGCCGGCTGGGCGCTGGTTTTGTGGATGGTAGGCGCCCTGATCTCCATTGCGGGAGCGCTTTGCTATGCAGAACTTTGCACGGCCTACCCCAATGCCGGGGGGGATTACCACTTTTTGCACCGGGCGTTTGGGCGCAATATTTCTTTCATTTATGGGTGGTCGCGCGCAACGATCATCAACACAGGCTCGATTGCCTTGCTGGCCTTTGTTTTTGGCGATTACATGAGCACACTCGTGAACCTGGGCACCTACTCCAGTGCCGTCTGGGCACTGCTGATCGTGATTGTCTTGACGGTGGTCAACCTTGCCGGCATTCACGCGTCTTCCAGCATGCAAACCTGGTTGACCTTGATTGAAATTGTCGGTTTGCTGGCCGTTGTCGCAGCAGGATTTTGGGTCGATGCTCCAGCCTCGGGCGCCCTTCAATGGTTTGCACAAGCGCCAGCGCCAGCGCAATGGGGGCTGTGCCTGGTCTTTGTCTTGCTGACCTTCGGCGGCTGGAACGAAGCCGCCTACATATCGGCCGAATTGAAGGGCGGACCGCGCACCATGGTCTGGGTCATCTTGGCCAGCATGCTCACCTTGACGGTCATTTACCTGCTGGTTAACACAGCCTTGCTGTTTGGCCTGGGCTTGAATGGCTTGAGCCAAAGCAAAACCGCTGCAGGCGACCTGCTGGGCCTGGCCTTTGGTCCTTGGGCGCAAAAAGCACTGGGCTTGTTTGTGGCCATTGCCGCATTGACCAGCATCAATGCCACCATGTTTGTCGGTGCTCGGACCAACTTTGCTGTTGGAAGCGACTGGAAAGCCCTGCGCAAATTGGGACAATGGGAACTGGACATTGGCAGCCCCAAACAAGCATTGACCCTGCAAGCCCTGATCAGCATGGGCTTGATTGCATTGGGCACCCAAGAAGCCGACGGTTTTTCTGCCATGGTCGAATTCACTGCCCCCGTGTTTTGGGGTTTCCTGTTCCTGGTCGGGCTGGCCCTGCTGTGGTTGAGGCAGGCGGATCCGAGCACCCCGCGTCCCTTCAAAGTGCCGCTGTACCCAGTACTGCCCCTGATTTTTTGTGCCGCCTGCGCATGGTTGACCTACTCCAGCGTCACTTACGCCATCTCTCAAAAAGCCATTCACGTTTCTTTGTGGCTCATTGCCAGCGGCGTTGTGGCCTTACTGCTCTTGCGAGCGCGCGAAAAAACCGTCGGTCAACTTCCCCACCAAATTTGAAACAACAAAACCCCCAACACCTGATTTTGACCACGGGGTGTTGAGGCCGACGTTGAATTGCCCCCCTCTTCTAATCAGCGTTGACTTCAACGCTGCGACCTGCGGATGGACAACCAAGACAGCTTCAAACAGCCCTCCTCAACCGATAATAGAAAAATTTTGAAGACAACCAATACCGGAGAATCGCCTTGACCGCCAGCAGCCTTCCTGTCATCTGGGTCGATGCGATTTTGCTTTTCACTTTTTGCGAGTGGCTCTTTTTGAGCTATAGAAGCACCCAAAGAAAAAACGGTTTACGGTTTGCCGATATCAGCGCAGGGCTGCTGCCCGGGTGGCTTTTGATGCTTGCACTTCGATTTGCATCGCCCCCAGAATTGCCCATCGAAGTGTTTGTTTGCCTTGCCCTCGCTGGACTGGCGCACGCTTTGGATTTTTACCGAAGATACAAATAAAACCCGATCAGATTCTTAACATTCTCAACAAATTGCCTTTAGCATGGGGGGGTGACTCTCTCATCTCCACCATCGCCGGTTCTGCCTCTGTCCTTGTCCGCTCTGAGGCGCGACATCGACTCGCCAGCGGGCCGCATCAGCCTTTACAGCGCTGGGCCTCAAGACCAAACCCGTGGACTGCCGCCGCTGTTGCTGGTCCACAGCATCAACGCTGCGGCCTCAGCAGCCGAGCTTGCACCGCTTTTTGCTCATTATCGGCAACAGCGTCCGGTCTACGCTCTTGAACTTCCAGGTTTTGGTTTTTCTGACCGCAGTGCCCGCCCGTACACGCCGCGCTTGATGACCGACGCTTTGCATGCTGTGCTGGACCTCATTCAATCTGAAAATGGTGGTGAAGCCTCGGATGTCTTGGCGGTGTCGCTCTCAAGCGAATTTGCAGCCCGTGCCAAATGCGAAGCGCCGCAAACTATCCGGCGGCTTGCACTGGTCAGCCCGACCGGTTTTAGAGGAAGAAAACTGCGCTATGGGCCAGATGGTGGAACGCTGGGTTTACCATGGCTATACCGTTTGCTGACGATGGACCTCTGGCGCCAAGGCATTTTTGATACCTTGACCCGACCCGGAGTCATTCGGTATTTTTTAAAGCGCACTTGGGGTGCTGAAAATATCGACGAGACATTTTGGCGTTATTGTTTATTGACCTCGCGACAGCCGGGCGCTGCCAACGCGGCCTTTTATTTTGTCTCAGCCTTTTTGTTCAGCCGTGACATCAATCGACTCTTCGAGAGTCTGGACGGTCCAGTCTGGGTGTCCATGGCCACTCGCGGAGATTTCACCGATTACCGTGGCCGGCATACGGTTGAAAACAGAAAAAACTGGCAGTTTCATGCCGTTGAAGGGGGCGCACTGCCGTTTTTTGAAGACCTGCCCGCTTTCACCAAAAAGCTTGACCCGTTTTGGGACGGTGAGCACCCTTACCAAAGAATTCAACATTGAGCGTCGTGCTGGCGACGAAATTGACGCTGACTTATCTGGTTCATGGCGACAAAATATCTTACCAGCAGGATGCTGCAAGGGAGATTTTTTCTTCAAAAAGCCGAATGGACAGAGTGGAAAAATTTGGCTACTGTGAATTCTTTCACTGAAAAAATACACAAACTTTAGGGCTGTCGTGACGAGGTGGACAGGCGAATGGATCGTTTCCTCCTCAGACGCCTGACATGCCCGGGTAAACCTGCACTTGTCACTTGTAACCAAATGGTTATGATGGTTTTGACAGGCACCTCAACCCTTGACGTGCCCAAGACCGGAGACAGCACCATGGCCATTGAAACCCCGGGTTACGCGTCCCAACATGCCGCGCTGGCAGCGCTGTCGTCGCGCTACGTCCAGGTCGACGAACTGCCGTGGCAAGCCACGCGTTTTCCGGGCATCCACATCAAAGTGCTGATGGAAGACGCCTCCACAGGCTTGCAAACCGTGCTCACCCGCATGGCGCCGGGCGCGACCCTCACCGACCACGAACATGTCGAGCTCGAACAAAGCTGGGTGCTCGAAGGCAGCCTGGTGGACCACGAAGGCGAGGTCACGGCAGGCAACTACGTCTGGCGCCCTGCGGGCAGCCGGCATTCGGCCAGCGCCCCGCATGGCGCACTGGTGCTGGGGTTTTTCCTCAAGCCCAACCGTTTTTACTGAGCGCTTTAAAGACCACCACGCCTGGAAAATAACTTATGAAATTTGGAGACTTCGTCAAGGTCAAATCCTTGTCCTGCCCGCAAGGCTTCAAGGAAAACCTGGAACGACTGGGTTTGCCAATGCCCTGCGATGACGAGCTGGAATCGGGAGACACCGCCGCCATGGCGCAACCCCTGACGGTTTCCGGACTCAAGGTCGGCAACCGATACGCCATTCACCCCATGGAAGGCTGGGACGGTCTGGCCGATGGCAACCCGTCTGACAACACCCGCCGTCGCTGGACACTGTTTGGCCGGTCCGGCGCCAAAATGATTTGGGGCGGCGAAGCGGTGGCGGTCCGTCACGATGGCCGTGCCAACCCCAAACAATTGGTCATGAACGCGCAAACGCAATCGGGCATTGCGCAACTGCGTGAAGGTCTGGTTCAGGCCCACCGCGAAAGCATGGGCAGCGACAAAGACCTGGTCATTGGCTTGCAGCTGACACACTCGGGCCGTTTTTGCAAACCCAACCTAGAAACTCGCATGGAACCTCGGGTGCTGTACAAGCACCCACTGCTCGATGGCCGCTTTGGTCCCAAGGAAAACATCGTCGTCATGTCCGACGGCGAAATTCGCCAGCTGATCGAGGACTATGTGGTGGCCGCAAAGCGTGCCTGGGACTGTGGCTTTCAGTTCGTCGACCTCAAACACTGCCACGGTTATTTGGGCCACGAATTCCTGTCGGCCAAAACACGTGAAGGCGACTTTGGTGGCTCCCTGCACAACCGCACCCGCTTCGTCCGAGAACTGGCGCAAGGCATCCGCGCCGAAGTGCCGGGCATGGCCTTGGGTGTGCGCTTGTCAGCGGTGGATTTTTTGCCCTACAAAGCCGACCCGAGCCTGTCCGACGACGAATCCCTGGGCCCTGGCATTCCGGTTGATTACGCCAACGCCCTGCCCTACCGCTACGGCTTTGGCGTCAACGAATCCAACCCGCTGCTTTACGCCCTGGACGAGACAGCGCAATTTCTCAAAGTGCTGGAATCCCTGGACATTTCCATGGTCAACGTGACCGTGGGCAGCCCGTATTACACCCCCCACGTCACCCGCCCGGCGCTGTACCCGCCTTCAGACGGCTACCAGCCCCCTGAAGACCCCTTGGTGGGGGTCATGCGCCATCTGGAGATCGTGCGGGACCTCAAGAAAATGTTCCCCGCCATGGCGTTTGTCGGCAGCGGCTACACCTACTTGCAAGAGTTCCTGCCGCATGTGGCCCAAGCCGTGGTCAAGCAAGGTTGGACCGACTTTGTGGGCTTGGGCCGCATGGTGCTGGCCTACCCCGAATTGCCCGCCGACGTGCTGGCCGGTCGGGCCATGCAGCGCAAACGCCTGTGCCGCACATTCAGCGACTGCACCACCGCGCCACGCAATGGCTTGGTATCGGGCTGCTATCCGCTGGACACACATTACAAAAAGTCGCCGCAAATGGCCGTGCTCACCCAAATCAAAAAAGCCGCCAAGTTGTCCTGATCATTCCCTTGCCATGCCAGCCCGCCCCACCAAAACCACCACGCGCAACCCCGAGGACAGCCGCGAGCGCATCTTGCAAGCGGCCCGCCAAGAGTTTGCTGCGCACGGCTTGGGTGGCGCACGGGTGGACCGCATTTCACAGCAAGCGGGCATCAACAAGCGGATGCTCTACCACTACTTTGGCAACAAGGACGACTTGTTTGGCGCCGTGCTGGAAGCCAATTACGCCAACAAGCGCGCATCCGAACAGGCCATGCGCCTGGAAAACGAAGAACCGCGCGAAGCCATCCGCAAACTGGTGACGCTGACCTGGAATTACTACATCGATCACCCCGAGTTCATGAACCTGCTCAACAGTGCCAACTTGCACCAAGCCCGGCATGTTCAGGCTTCTTCCACCGTCAAGAAGATGCGCAACCCGTTCATCCACATGATCGGTAATATTCTGGACAACGGTGTCAAAGCGGGCGTGTTCAAGCCCGGGGTCGACCCCGTGCAGCTGTACATCTCCATCGCGGGACTGTCCTACTTTTACCTGTCCAACCAGCATACCTTGTCGGCCATCTTCGGGCGCAAATTGCTCAGCCCTGTCGCCAAAACCAAACGCCTGGACCACATGGTGGACATGGTGCGGTCTTACCTGGAACACGACGCATGAACCTGCCTCTTGAATTCACCGACGAAGCACACCTGGAAGACGTCATGAGCACGCCTTCGCTCGCGCTGGTACAAAGCCTGGCGAAGCTCCAAGGCGACATCCTCATCTTGGGTGTGGCGGGCAAAATGGGCCCCACGCTGGCGCGCATGGCCAAGCGGGCAGCACCCCACAAACGCGTGATCGGGGTGGCGCGGTTTTCTAACCCGCAACTGCAACGCAGCCTGAGCGCGCAGGGCATTGAATGCATTCAGGCCGACTTGTTGTCGGCCGAGGCTCTGGCCGCCTTGCCCGATGTGCTCAACGTGGTGTTCATGGCGGGCCGAAAATTCGGCTCGCAAGGCAGTGAATGGCTGACCTGGGCCATGAACGCCCATGTGCCCGCGCTGGTCGCTCAACGCTACAAAAACGCCCGCATCGTGGCGTTTTCCACTGCTTGCGTGTATCCGTTTGTCGATGTGCATGGCCCCGGCGCACCCGAAAGCCTGGCCCCCACACCACCCGGCGAATACGCCAATTCGTGTGTGGCCCGCGAACGCATGTTCGAACACTTCTCGCACGAGCACCAAACTGCGGGCTGCCTGCTGCGACTGTCTTACGCCATCGACATGCGGTATGGCGTGCTGCACGATGTGGCGCGCACCATTTGGCAGGGGCTGCCACTGTCGGTGGCCATGGGCCACGCCAACATCATCTGGCAGGGCGATGCGAACGACCTGGCCTTGCGCGCCCTGAGCGCCTGCACCACGCCCACCTCGGCCATCAACCTCAGCGGTCCACCCATTTCCATACGCGATGTCGCCAAACGCTTGGCAGCCCGCATGGGCAAAACCGTGCAGCTCACCGACACCGAAGGATCCACCGCCTGGCTAGTCGACTGCCGCAAGGCCGATGCCTTGTGGGGCCCGCCCTCGGTGGCGCTGGACACCCTGTTGGACTGGACGGCCGCCTGGGTCATGAAAGGCCACAAATCCTTGGACAAACCCACCCACTTTGAGGTTCGCGATGGCCACTACTGATGTGTCAGGCTTGCTGCCCGAAAGCGTGTCGCAGGTGCTGCGCCAAGGTGCGGTGATCCCAGCGCACCCGCTGGCCCTCAATGCCCAGCGCCAGCTCGACCCGGTCAGGCAAAGGGCGCTCAGCCGCTACTACCTCGATGCCGGCTCTGGGGGTCTGGCCGTCGGCGTGCACACCACCCAATTTGCCATCCGTGAAAACGGGCTGTACGCCCCCGTGCTGGAAATGGCCATGCAAACGGCCCACGACTGGACCCCATTGGGCGGCAAGCGCCCCTTGGCCATGATTGCAGGCGTGGCCGGCCCCACCGGCCAAGCCTGCGCCGAAGCCGCCACGGCCAAAGCCATGGGCTACCACGCAGGCCTCCTAAGCCTCGCGGCGCTGCGCGGTGCCGGCGAAACCGAGATCCTGGCGCACTGCCGCGCGGTGGCGCAGGTCATTCCGCTGGTGGGTTTTTACCTGCAGCCCGCTGTGGGTGGCGTGGTACTGTCGGCCGCCTTCTGGGAAGCCTTTGCCCGCA
Organism: Limnohabitans sp. 2KL-51; assembly: GCF_003063645.1. Classification (GTDB taxonomy): domain Bacteria; phylum Pseudomonadota; class Gammaproteobacteria; order Burkholderiales; family Burkholderiaceae_C; genus Limnohabitans_A. Next base: position 71,176 of record NZ_NESJ01000006.1, on the reverse strand, counting down.
TCGAACAAGTCGTAGCCATCAAGATGGCACCCTTCAACCGCTACCGCACCCTGGACGTGATTCGTGGCGTGGTCGCAGCCCGAGCCGAAGACCGCATCACGCTCTACACCGGGAACGACGACCACATCGTGCTGGACCTGGTCACCCCTTTTCACGTCAAGCGCGGCGCCGAATCCGTGCAAGTGCGCATCCGTGGCGGCCTGCTGGGGCATTGGAGCGTCTGGACCCACAAGGCGGTTGCGCTGCTGCAGCGTTGCCAGCAAGAAGCCGCCCGCGACCACGTGTCGGCGCAGCTGCTGGCCCTGGATTCGCAAGTCACCGATGGCAACAGCGCCCTGTTCGATGTGGCCCATGACTTTGCCGGTTGCATCGCGGGTTGCCACGAAGTTTTGCGCCGCCAGGGCTTGCTCGAAGGCATCTGGTGCCTCGACCCGCACGAGGCCCTGAGCCCAGGACAAGCCGAAGAAATCACCCGGGTCAGCCAAGCTTACCCAGACTTGACCGATGACGATTTTGTAGCCCAGCACCTGGCCCGATGGCTGGGTGCTTAGCGTTTTCGTGTGGCTGTTGCAAGACAGCTTGTTTTTAAACTTTGATCCATGAAATGAGGAGACAGCAATGAAAAAGCGGACATTGATTCAAGCCATCGCCCTGGGACTGGCCCTGGGCACAGGCGCCAGCGCCATGGCGCAGGCCACCTGGAAACCCAACAAACCCATCAATTTGATCGTTCCCTGGGCCGCAGGTGGCTCCACCGACCAAATCACCCGCATCGCAGCGGCCGAGATTGAAAAAACTCTGGGTCAAAAAATCGTGGTGGTCAACCAGCCCGGTGCCTCGGGCTCGATTGGCAGCAAGAACGCCTGGGAAGCCCCTCGGGATGGCTACACCTGGACCGCAGGCGCGGCGCAAGACCTGGGCACCTACCAGGCCCTGGGCATGCTCAATGCCGGCATCAAAGACTGGCACCTGTTTTTGCATGTGGCCAACATCGCCGTGATCAGCGTGAACCCGTCCACACCCTATCAAAACATCGGGCAATTTCTCGATGCGATGAAAACCAAATCCGACATCAAGGTGGCCACGGCCGGCGTGACCTCGGGGGGGCACAACGCGATGGAAGCCATCGTGGCCGTCACGGGCAACAAGTACCGCCATGTCACCTATGACGGCGGCAACCCAGCCGTCATCGCCACCGTGTCCGGCGAGACCGATGCCACCTCACAACTGGCCGTCGAGCAAGCCGAAATGATTCGCGGCAAACGGCTGCGCCCCCTGGCCACGGTGTCGGACAAGCCGCTCGAAATTGAGGGTCATGGCGTGATCGAGCCGATCTCCAAGACCCTTGCCAACTTCAAGGCTCCGGCAAACTACTTTGGCATCTTTATTCCCAAAGGTGTGCCCGCCGAAGTGGTGGCCACGGTCGAGCGCATCTGGACCACCCAGATCGCCAACAACGAAGCCATCAAGAAATACGCTGTGAACCGGGGCGCCTTCTTTGGCCCCGCCAGTGGTGAGGCCGCACAAGCGGCGGCCTTCCCCGCCGTGCAGGCCAACGCCTGGCTGTTGCACAACGGTGGCAAAACCAAGGTGTCGCCCGACACCGTGGGCATCGCCAAACCCTGACGGCACCACATGGGGCAGGCGCTGACCTGCCCCACTTTGACAAAGGCCTGCCATGAGCATGGAAGTAGAAGAAGACGAAGTGGTGTCACCCCGCGCGGACTTGATCGCAGCGGTGCTGTGGGTGGCATTTGGCTTGGCGGTGAGCATCGGCTCCTGGCGCATGGACCGGCTCGAAAAGCTCAGCATCAACCCCTATGAAGTTCCAGGCTTGGTGCCCTTTTTTTTGGGTTGCGCCATCACGGTGTTGGGTGTGGTGCTCTTCATTCGGGCCTGGGCTCAGGGCGGCTGGCAATCACCCACAGCCTTGGCCAAAGTCCAAGACACCCCCTTGTTACGACACATGGCGCTGGTGTTTGGCTGGTCGCTGTTTTATGCGCTGGTGCTGGTAGGCACCGGGCTGCCTTTCATGCTGGGCACCTTCTTGTTCATCACCGTGTTCATTGGCGTGCTGGACCGTCAACGGCAAATCGAAATGGGCCGATCGGCCACTGCCCAGTGGGTGCGCGCGGCCATCTACGGCGGCTGCTGGAGCGTGCTGGTGGCCCTTTCTTTTGAATACATCTTTTTAGTCAGGTTGCCTTGATGTTTGATGGACTCTTTGCATTCGGGCACTCGCTGGCGTCGTTCATGACGCTCGAATCGGTGTTCATGGCGCTGGCCTCATCGCTGGTCGGTGTGATCATTGGCGCCCTGCCGGGCCTGACCGCCACCATGGGTGTGGCGCTCATGACCACGCTGACCATCAAGCTGCCTTCCAGCCAGGCCTTGCTGATCCTGATTTGCACCTACGTGGGGGCCATCTACGGTGGCAGCCGCAGTGCCATCTTGCTCAACATCCCGGGCACCCCGGCTTCGGCCGCCAGTTGCTTGGACGGCTATGCCCTTGCCCGCCAAGGACATGCGGGCCGTGCCATGGGCATTGCCACCACTGGCTCGGTGCTGGGCACCTTGATCGGCATGTTCTTTTTAGCCCTGTTCACGCCCTTGCTGGGGGACGTTGCGCTCAAATTCGGCGCCTATGAATTTTTCTGGCTCGCCGTATTTGGCGTCATCATCTCGGCCACATTGACCGGCGGCGATGCCCTCAAAGGCTGGATCTGCGGCTTTGCAGGCTTGTTCGTGGCCACCATTGGGCAAGACGGCATCCATGCCTTCGAGCGCTTTTCCTTTGACAACCGCGACCTGGCCGGTGGCTTTTCATTGGTGCCCGCGCTGGTGGGTGCTTTTGGTTTCGCAGAAATTTTGGTGGCTATGAAAGAGCGGCGCCCCGTCCCCAAAATCAACCCCTTTGACACCGTCATTCCCAAACTCAAGGACGTGTTTCAGTACTGGCGCACGATCTTGCGATCCGGCATCATTGGCACCTTTATCGGCATTGTCCCGGGTGTCGGCGAAGACGTAGCCGCTTGGTCTTCTTATGCCGCCGCCAAACGGGCCAGCAAGGAAAAAGAAAAATTCGGCAAAGGCTCCATCGAAGGCCTGATGGCGGCCGAAACCGGTGACAACGCCTGCGTGCCCGGGGCCATCATCCCAGTGCTGACTTTGCAAATCCCGGGCTCGGCACCGGCTGCGGTGCTGATGGCAGCCATGCTTATCCACGGCGTCAAACCCGGCCCCATGATCATGCTCGAGTCGCCCCAATTTGTGTACGACGTGGTCGCCATGATGCTGCTGGCCACCATCGGCATCCTGATCTATGGCCTGGTCTTGACCAAGTTGCTGGTCAAGGTGCTACGCGTGCCCACCACCCTCATCGTCCCCATGATTTTTGTGCTGTGCGTGGTCGGCACCTACGCCCTGTCCTCACGCCTGTTTGACGTGTGGACCATGCTGTTCTTTGGTGTGCTGGGCTATGTGCTGCGCCAATACAAATTTCCGGTGGCCCCGCTGGTTTTGGGCATTGTGTTGGGCGACCTGATGGAAAAAAGCCTGCGCCGGGGGTTGGTGCTGTCCGATGGCGATCTGACGCCCTTCTTCACCCGCCCAATTGCCGGTTCCATTTTTGCGCTGATCGCCATCATCTTGCTGATGCGCGCGCCTTTTATGAAAAACTTTTTAAAGCGCCAAAGCTCATGAAGATCGCCCTATGCAACGAAGTCCTGGCACCCATGCCGTTTGCGGCGCAATGCCAGATGGCCCGTGACATGGGCTACATGGGGTTAGAGGTTGCCCCCTTCACCCTGACCGACAACCCCGAAAGTTTGACCACCGCCCAGGCTCGGCAATATGCCCAGGTGGCAGCAGATCATGGTCTGGCGGTCACCGGCTTACATTGGCTGCTGGTCAAACCCGAAGGCTTGTCCATCACCCACCCGGACGCCCAAGTTCGCCAGGCCACCACCGACTTTTTGAAACACCTGTGCGAAATTTGCGCCGCCATGGGCGGGCGTTACCTGGTACATGGCTCGCCCAAACAACGCAGCATCCATCCGGGGCAAACCCATGACCTGGCCCTGGCCCTGGCGCAAGACGTGCTGGCCCAGGTGGCGCAAACCGCGCAAAGCTTTGGCGTAACCTATTGCCTGGAGCCGCTGTCGGCCGACCAAACCCCGCTCATCAACACCGTGGCCCAAGCCGCAGCGGTGGTGCAACAGATCGACAACCCGTTTTTCAAAACCATGCTGGACACCAGTTCGGCCGGTTTGGCCGAAACCCTGTCCATGCCCGAACTCATCGACCTGTGGATGCCCCAGGGCGTCATGGCGCATGTGCAGGTCAACGACCCCAACCGCCGCGCCCCCGGTCAGGGCCAAATGCCGTTTGGCCCCATCCTGGCGGCCCTGCAGCGGCAGGCCTACAGCGGTGTGGTGGCCGTTGAGCCGTTTGATTATTTCCCCGATGGCCCCGGCTGCGCCGCCTGGTCAGCCGCCTACCTCAAGGGCCTGCTGGAAAACGCAGCGACCCCTACGTCACCTTCGCACTGAAACCCGAGACACACCCCATGCAACCCAGCCTTCGCATTGCCGAGATTGAACTGCTTGAAATTCCGGTGGTCCTGCGCATGCCCTTTCGCTTTGGCGTGGTCACGCTGCGCCAGTGTTTTCAGGCCTTTGTGCGGGCCCGCATCGTCATGCCCGATGGCCAAAGCCATTGGGGCGCCTCGGCCGAAATGATCGTGCCCAAATGGTTTGACAAAAACACCCAGCTCAGCGACGAAGACAACTTCGAACAAGAGCGCCGTGTGCTGCGACTGGCACAAGCCGCCTACTTGGCCGATGGCAGCCCCGACACCGCCTTTGGCCACTTTGCGCGCCACCACGAAGCCCACCTGCGCGCCTGCGCCGCAGAAAACCTCAACCCGCTGTTGGCCAACTACGGCCCTGCGTTGATTGACCGCGCCCTGATCGACGCCCTGTGCCGCGGCCTGGGCCAATCGTTTTATGCCGCCGTGCAGCACAACACCCTCGGCATCGACGAACGCATGCCCTCATTTCAGGGCTTGAACATGGCCCCGTTTCTGGCCAGCCTCAAGCCAGCCACAACACTTCACGCGCGGCACACCGTGGGCCTGCTCGACGCCATCACGCGGCAAGACGTAACCGAGCCCGTCAACGACGGACTGCCCGAAACTTTGCAAGAAGTGCTGCAGGTCTACGGCCACCGGTATTACAAACTCAAGGTCAGCGGCCGCATCGACGCCGACATTGATCGGCTCTGCGCCATCGCCTCGGTGCTGGACAGCCTGCCTGAGCCCTACCACGCCACGCTGGACGGCAACGAGCAATACCAAAGCGCCGAGCAACTGCTCGAACTGCTCACGCGCATGCGCGCACAACCCGCCCTGCAAAGGCTGGTGGCCAGCATCCTGTTCATCGAACAACCCATCAACCGCCTGCACGCGATGGACATCGACCTGAACAAAATGGACCTGGGCATGCCCGTCATCGTGGACGAATCCGATGGCCTGCTCGACACCTTTGTGATGGCCCGCGAACGGGGCTACACCGGCATCTCCAGCAAAACCTGCAAAGGGGTGTATCGCTCGCTGCTGAATGCCGCACGCTGCGTCGCCTGGAACCAAGAAGCGTCCACGCCAGGGCGCTATTTCATGTCGGCCGAAGACCTGACGGTGCAAGCCGGTTTGTCGGTGCAGCAAGACCTGGCCTTGGTCAACCTGATTGGCGTGACCCATGTCGAGCGCAATGGGCACCACTATGTGAACGGCCTCCAATCGCGTCCAGCAGCCGAGCAAGCCGCCTTTTGCCAGGCCCACCCCGACCTGTACGAACACAGCCACGGCGCTGCCCGCCTGCGCATCCGCGAAGGCCAGCTCCACATCGCATCGCTCAATGCGCCCGGCTACGCCAGTGCTGTGATGCCAGATTTTTCTGCCATGCGACCCCTCTGAAAAAACAGCCCAACATTGCAACACCCGTGCCGGATTAAGCCAACCCACTGGAGACATCATGAAAACATCTCAACGAACAGCTCTGATATCCATGACCTGCATGGCGCTGCTAGCCCCATGGAACGCCAATGCTCAAGGGGCCTATCCCAACAAACCGATCAGAGTGATCGTGCCATTTGCGCCTGGCAGCACGACCGACATCATTGCCCGCGCGATTTCAGACAAAATGAGCCAGAGCATGGGGCAAGCTCTGGTCATTGAGAACCGTGGAGGCGCAAGCGGCACCATCGGTCAGCAAGCGGTCGCCACGGCTGCACCTGATGGCTACACCATCATGATTCACTCCTCATCGCACACCGTCAGTCCTTCGACCTTTGCCAAGTTGCCATTTGACACGGTCAACGACTTTGCAGGCGTGACCCCGATTTCCAGCACACCCAATGTGCTGGTCATGTCGCCTGCCAAGAACATCAAGACGCTGCAAGAATTGCTCACTGCTGCGCGCACCAAGCCAGGGGGAATGAATTTTGCATCTGCTGGTCAAGGCAGTGCGACGCATTTGAATGCTGAAAAATTCAAATTGGCAGCAAAAATCGAAGCCACCAATATTCCTTTCAAGGGTTCCGGCGAGGCGGTGACCGAAGTCATCTCTGGTCGTGTTGATTACTATTTTTCACCCATAGCGCCCGTCATAGGTCAAATTCGAAGCGGTCAATTGGTCCCATTGGCCGTCGGCTCATCCAAGCGAGCCAGTGCTTTGCCGCAAGTGCCGACCACTGCAGAAGCCGGCGTGCCTGGCTCAGAATTCAATTTCTGGATTGGCATGATGGTCCCCGGGAAAACGCCCAAAGACATTGTCAACCGCTTGAATGAAGAGGTCGTTAAGGCCTTGGCAACTGCCGAAGTAAAAGAGCGTTTTGTCACCTTGGGCGCTGATGTCTGGACCATGAAACCCGATCAATTTGACGCCTATATACGCGATGAAATCAAAAGCAACGCGGTGCTGGTGAAAGCTGCAGGGCTCTCACCTGCCCCATGAACGCCAACGCCAAACAGCCTTGGCAAATCCGCCAGAACTTTTGATGCACGGCCTTTTTCAAATACGTTTACACCCTCACCAAAAGGCAAAGCTGTGACCTTGACTTTGAATCTGCCAACCGCTATGGGTGGCCTGGAAACTTACAAACTGCGCGGCAGCGCACCTTTGAAACCCAAGTTTCATGCGCCATTCAACCGCATGGCCTACTCAGCCGCACATGTGGTGTCCGATCCACTGGCCGCGGTGGACCCTTGGCTTCAATGTGCGGTGGATTGGGATGCCACAATCGCTTACAGACGCCACTTGTGGTCTTTGGGCCTGGGGGTGGCCGAGGCCATGGACACCGCGCAGCGTGGGATGGGTCTGGACTGGCCAACTTCATTGGAACTGATCCGTCGCACACTGGATGCAGCCCAGGATGTACCGGGATCCCAAGTAGCCTCTGGCTGCGGCACAGACCATCTGGTGTTGGACGATGTCACCAGTGTCGATGAAGTCATTGCAGCCTACGAAGCACAATTGGAGGCGATTGAAAAGCTGGGGGGCAAACTCATCATCATGGCCAGTCGGGCACTGGCGCGTGTGGCCAAGAGCCCCGCAGACTATGAGCGCGTTTACGACCGAATTTTGAGTCAGGTCAAACAACCCGTGCTGCTTCATTGGCTGGGCGACATGTTTGACCCTGCGCTCAAAGGCTACTGGGGCAGCACGGATTTAGCGCAAGCTATGAACACAGCCTTAGGCATCATTCAAGCGCACTCTGCAAAGGTAGATGGCGTCAAAATTTCCTTGCTCGACAAAGACAAGGAAATCGCCATGCGCCGTCGCCTACCATCCGGCGTGCGCATGTACACCGGTGACGACTTCAACTATGCCGAACTGATTGCGGGCGATGGTTTTGGACCTGACATCGTCAATGGGCAAAGCGACGCGCTGCTGGGCATATTCGACGCGATTGCACCAGCCGCCAGTGCGGCACTGGCTGCGCTGGCTGAAGGCAAGCTGGATACATTTCACGCGATCCTTGGGCCTACGGTCCCCTTATCACGCCATATTTTCATGGCACCAACACGTTACTACAAAACGGGCGTGGTCTTCATGGCTTGGCTCAACGGTCACCAAAGCCATTTCAGCATGATTGGCGGGCAGCAAAGCACGCGTTCAGTTCAACATCTGGCAGAGTTGTTCCGATTGGCCGATGAGGCCAACCTTTTCGAGCATCCCGAATTGGCTGTTCATCGAATGAAAGCTCTGATGTCCATCCACGGTGTGGAATAAACCTGGTCATGGGTGACTGACGATGCCTTGGCATCTTGGTCAATTTGTCCGCAAAGTCGAAGTTGCCAGGCAGACAAGCACTTCAGGCAAAAAAAACAAGTTCTCAGCCTCCTGAGTGAATAGGCCCAGGGCGATTCAAGGCGTAAAAAAACCCCTCTGAAGGGGTTTTTTCTTAGCTGCATAAAGATTACTTCTTAACGCAAGCAGCATTCTTTTCATTTTCCTTTTTGGAACAGTCGACTTTTTTGTCGTCCATTTTGCCGCCGCCATGGCTGCCAGCGAAGGAAGGAGCCGACATCAGCATGAAAGCCGAAACGAGAGCGGTCATCACGATTTTCATAGAAACACCTTCGAGGTATGAGGTTGAATTTAAAAGCCAAAATCACGTGTCAGAGTTAACCAACACGAAAATATCTTAGCAAGTATCAAAGGCACACGCTGATTATGGACAAACGCCAGACGCACGCAAAAGCACTTGCCAAGACCTGCTTGTCAGTGGCCCTTGCTTGGATTTTTATCCTGGGGACGCTGGTCAATTCAGTTCGGGCACAAGAGCGGTTTTCGCCTGCCGCGTCTGCCGTTGTCTTGGCTACTTCGGTGCATGGTCAAGGGGGGCGTCAGGCTGCCTTGCGTCAACTGGACAAGGACTGGCGCGCGCGCCCCGAAGACCTGAACGCGTCTCTGGCTTATGCCCGCGCCGTATTCACCTTGGGTCTGTCCGAGGGCGATTTGCGTTGGTTCGGCTCGGCCAAAGCGGCTTTGCAACCTTGGTGGCTGGCCGAAGGCTTGCCTGCCGACGGCCTTTTTTTGCGAGGGCTGGTCAAGCAGGGCTTTCACGCATTCGATGCGGGCTTGAAAGACATCAATAAGGCGATTGCCTTGGAGCCACGTCGTGCCGAGTTTTGGTCTTGGCGCTTTGCCCTCCACTTACTGCTGGCTGATATGGACTCCGCGCAGCAAGATACGCAAGAGATGCAGCGTTTGTTCGGCGCAGAAGAAGCCGATGTTTACCGCGCTGTTTTGCTCTACCGCACCGGACAGCCCTTGGTAGCCGTGCAAATGCTGAACCGGGCTGTCCGTTCACCCAATTACCAAGATGCATCCTCCCAAGATTGGTTGGGCTTTCACCTGGGCGAAGCACACCGCGTGGCTGGGCAGCCTGCCCTGGCCATCGCCGTTTGGAGCGAACGGCTCAAGGTCAGCTCGCAGTCCCACCTGCTCAGACTCTCACTGGCCGAGTTACTCAATCAACAAGGCCGCTTCATTCAGGCCAAAGCGATGGCCATGAACCAGCGCGACTTGGGCAGCCTCACCGATGCGCTGCTCATGCAAGCCCTGCTGGCCTGTCGCAGCCTGAAAGACGCCGATGAAACCCGATTGGCCAGCCAGATGGCTGCGCGTTTGAAAGCACAAGCGCTGCGGCAGGAGTCGCTGATTGAGCGTCCAAAATTGATTTACCAGATTGCCTATGGTCAAGACATGGCCGCGGGCCTGGCCCTTTCCATTGAAAACTGGCAGCTGCAAAAAGAACCTCCTGATGCGCTGCTGTTTGCGCAAGCTGCGCTGGCGCTTGCACAGCCCCGGGCGGCAGAGCCCGTGGTGATCTGGGCAGAAAAAACGGGCTACACCGACCCGCATTTGGGGCCGCTCATGCAGCAACTCAAAGCGCACCCCCGTTGGTCGGGGCCGCGTTCATGAATACGCGCTGGCCATACCCCGGCAGTCTGCCAGCACTGCGCCATGCGGCCATGGCTTGCATGGTGTTTTGGAGCCTGTTTTTCGCAGGCAACTTGTGGGCGCACTCCAGCAGCAACAGCTACCTCACGCTCAGCATGCCCTCTGAGCAACTGACCTTGCGCGCTGATATCCACTTGCGTGACCTTGACTTGATCTTTGACCTGGACGGCAACCGTGATGGCCAAGTCACTTGGGCCGAGACCCAGTCTCGCCTTGCGGAGTTGAACGCCTGGCTGTTGCAGGGCATTGCGCTGAGCGCTGCGGGCCAAAGCTGCCCCTTGGGCGAGGCCGATTTGAAAGCCAGTCAACATGCCGACGGCCTGTATTTGAGTGCTTTATGGACCCCGTTGTGTCCTGCTGCTTTGGGCTCGGCGGACCGAACCACCATGAAGCTTCGGTATGACTTGATTTTTGCGCAGGACAATTTGCATCGGGGCTTGCTTCGGGTGGATTTTCCTGACTACCAAAGCAGTGCGCTGCTCAGCCCAGAGAGGCCAGAAGCCCAGGTCAGTGCCAACGACAGCCGTCCTTTGCGCGTATTTGGACGCTATGTGCTGGAGGGGGTCTGGCACATCTGGATCGGTATCGATCACATCGTCTTTCTTCTGAGCCTTTTGGTTCTGGCCCCGCTGCAGTCCTCACGCCAACGCGTCATGCACTGGCGTGCGGCCACGCAGGCCCGACCCGTGTTGCGCGATGTGCTGGCCGTTGTCACCGCATTCACGCTGGCGCACTCCATCACGCTGGGCCTGACCATTACCGGCTGGCTTACCCCGCCAGCCGATCTGGTGGAGCCAGCCATCTCCTTGTCAGTGGTGTTGGCCGCGTTGAACAACTTGCTGGGTTTCAGTGCACTCAAGCGCTGGCGGCTGGCTTTTGTCTTTGGTCTTGTGCATGGCTTCGGCTTTGCCAGCGTGTTGCTTGATCTGGGTTTGCCCGCCAGCGCTTTGATGGCCGCGTTGGGAGGCTTTAACGTGGGGGTGGAACTGGGTCAATTGGCCATTGTGGGTGTTTTTCTGCCCATGGCATGGTTGCTGCGCTATACCGCGTTTTACCGTTGGGTAGTGGTCGTCGGCGGTTCGGTGACTATCGTAGTTTTGGGCACATTTTGGACACTTCAGCGCATGGGTTGGCTGGCGTGATGTGGTTTTGTCAGGAAATCTCGACGCTGTGTCCCTTGATGTAAGTTTCTAAAAAACCGATTTGCTGACCCATTTGGCGAATGCTGTCCTTAACGACATCACCAATCGAAATCACGCCGACAACCCGCCCGGCTTCCACGACGGGCAGATGGCGAAAATTGCGAGAGGCCATCAAGCCCGTGCAGGCCTCAATGGGGTCCTGAAGCTTGACCGAGACCGGATCGACCGTCATGACTTCCTTGACCTGCACTTGCTTGGCATCCAGGCCCGGTAACAGCACCTTGATGGCGCAGTCGCCCTGCGTGAGTATCCCGACCAACTTGTCGTCGTTCATGACCAGGATCGCCCGAACGCGGTTGTCCCGCATGAGTTGCAGGGCAACGACCACTTTTTCATCGGGCCTGACGCTGATGACGACGACGGGTTGGGGCTTTTGCGCTAAGCATGTTTTTACGCTGGTCATGAAGATGCCTGTTGAGGATGTCTGTTGCTGATGTAAATAATTTTCTCACACGCTTGGAATTTTTGCAGGCGTTGCCCCACTCGTCCACAGAGTTGGCAGTTAATTTCGGTCATTCAAATGGCTAATCACCCAACAAGCCAACGCAATCAGCAAAATAGCGCCACTTTCATACAAAAGTATGGAGGGGTCTCCGTCCTTGCCCTGAAGAATGATCAGACGGCTCAGAGCCGTCATGGCAATGAACAAAGGTATGGTGATGGGGATTCGGTGACTGCTGTAGAACGCGCCAAGCATGCCCAAAACTTCCGCATAAATGAACATGAGCAGCAAGTCCTTCAGCGCAACGCTGCGCTGCTCGATCAAAACCATGACTTCTTGTGCCATGGCGCCCACCGTAAAAAGGGCGATGATGACCAGAAAACACTTTTCAGTCACATCAATGATTCGTTTTATCGACATCGAACTCTCCTGCGCAGTGGTTTAGTTTCAACATTATCAGACGAATCTGCTTGTCCCTGATTTTCGACACCCTTGGTCAAATCTGCGTTGGCAAGCCGATGGCCGCCACCGAAGTCAAAGTGAACACCACTGTCCGTTTTGAGCCGTCCCCAATCCAACATCCTGCTTAATTTTTGAGCAATAATGGGCGCTGCCAGATGAACGCGAGTGATTGAATTTACAAAACTCATGGAGACACCATGCCAGGTTCTATCCTTACACCGAATCAGCGTGCTCAGTACGATCAAGATGGTTACATCATGGTCCGAAAGCTTTTCGATGATGAAGAAATTGCGATACTGCGAACGGCAATAGAGAACGATGCCTCGATGCGCAGCCGCTTGTACGACCGCAACGATTCATCGGGCAAATCGACCCGAATGGCGACTTGGAATCATCCGGGCGACAGCGTCTATGGCCTTGCAGCGCGTTCGCATCGCGTGGTTGACACCATGGAGGATCTGCTTGGCGGCGAGGTGTATCACTACCACTCCAAGCTGACGGCCAAGGAACCGTTCGAAGGCGGGGCATGGGAGTGGCATCAGGATTACGGCTATTGGTATCACAATGGCTGCGTATTCCCTTACATGGCGAGCGTGATGGTCGCGCTCGATCGCAGCACGCGCGAGAATGGCTGCCTGCAGGTTGTCAAGGGATCGCACCAGTGTGGCCGCATCGAGCATGGCGTGCTGCCTGGAGAGCAGGTAGGCGCCGATCCAAGGCGGGTTGCAGAGATGCTCAAGCTGATGCCGATTGAATATGCGGAGATGGAGCCCGGCGATGGCCTGTTCTTCCACAGCAACGTGCTGCACCGCTCAGACCAAAATCGTTCAGAAAATCGCCGCTGGACTGTGCTGCACTGCTACAACGCTGCGCGCAACAACCCCTACCTGGAGCATCACCATCCTTTTTACACGCCGCTCGACAAGGTCGACGATGGCGCGATCAAGCGAGCAGGCGTGAAATTTGCCAGCGGCATCGATGAATTTCGGGAAAAGTCAGCCAATCCGCCAGAGTTAAATCGGACGATCAAATAAAGTTTTCTAAAACTGACCCGGTTATTTTTTATAAAGCAGCGCCATGAAGATCGTCGACATCCGGATTCATGTTTTAAAAAGCCCGCTTGCGGAACCATTCGCATTTTCTCAAGGCTGGGTTCGCCAGCGCAGTGCAACACTGGTGGAAGTGTTGACCGAAGAGGGAATTACAGGCTGGGGCGAAGCGTTCGCACAGGGCTTGGAGCCGCCAGAAATTGCAGCGGCTGCTATAGAACACGCATTGAAGCCATTAATTCTGGGCGCCAACGCATTGGATACCGAAGTGCTATGGCACAAGATGTACCACGCCACACGCGACTACGGCCGCAAAGGCTCGGTGATCGCTGCAATCAGCGCCGTCGACATCGCGCTCTGGGATATCGCCGGAAAAGCGCATGGCGTCCCTATCCATGTCTTGCTGGGCGGCGCGTTCAGAATGCGCGTTCAGCCCTATGCAACCGGCTTTTATCGCATCAAAGGTCAGGGTGAATCGGGACGACTGGCGGACGAGGCCATTCGTCACCACGAAGCGGGCTTTAAGATAATGAAGGTCAAGCTGGGCTACGGCGTAGACGACGACATCAAGTCCATGCAAGCCATCCGAGATGCCATCGATGGTCGTGGCATCACGCTCATGATCGACACGAACCATGCCTACGGCCGCGCGGAGGCGCTGCGCCTCGGTCGTGCACTTGATGGCTACAACTTGCGCTGGTACGAAGAGCCCGTAGTCCCGGAGGACCTGCTGGGGTATTCGGAGATGCGCGCGAAGTTAACGATGCCGATTGCAGGCGGTGAAAATGAGCACACGCTGTTCGGCTATCGAGACCTTTTTGCTGCAAACGCCGTCGACATTGCTCAACCAGACCTTTGTTCTTGCGGTGGAATCAGTGCGGCGCGCCACATCGTGACGCTGGCGCAGGCACACAGCGTTGCGGTCAATCCTCATGTATGGGGATCGGCTATTGCACAGGCGGCATCTCTGCAACTGATTGCAGCGCTACCAGTCACACATCACTCCTTGTTCGCACAGGAGCCTGTACTGGAATTTGACTGCTCCTCTCATCCTTTTCGACAACATTTGATCACCCAGCCCATTCAACAACATGACGGATGGGTGACGATACCGGATGGACCTGGGCTTGGCGTTGAGCTCGACCGCAGCGTGATTGAACGTTACCGATCTTGTTGAATGGCATGGGTCAATCAACACATGTATCTGGGCAGTTAAACGGTGTTAGTCGTCCACTCGAAATCAGAGTTTCTGCAGAATCAGAGGGCATCCATCATCCCTGCAGCGTGTTGTTTCCATGCCTCGCTTGCCAGCGACAGTAGAGCGCAGAAAAACAAACGTAGCTTTTATTTCAGCTCAGGTCCAAAATGCCTTCATGAGCAACAATCAAGAATCCCAAATCGCCACAGACGGTTTGCGCTACAAGAGCAAGGAAGGTGGCTCGCCCTTCAAAGACTCTGCCAACATGTCCTCGATCAGTTGCTACAAATGCGGGGTGCACAAGCCCAGGGCATTGGGCGTTTTCAAGATGATGATCAATCAACGCATGTTCATGTGCGGGGACTGCATGCCCCCAAAGTCTGAGTAAGTTTTGCCACCATCGTCGCTTTGATCCTACTGACGCTGGCGCTCCCAGCTGGGCAATTTTCATCCATTGGCCAGCAGCAAAACTCTCCATCGAACGCGTACGACATGCAAAAAAAATCCTGAGAGACTTCTTGTCGCGGCTGTACGAAGCGCTTTAAATTCCAAGCACCCATGGTGCTGGCTTTGTTGCGTGGGTTATCTGAACGACCCGCATTCCCGTCAATAATGTGGGTGTGTGGATACCCGCCCAGTTGAGTCGCATCAACGCACTGCCCTGGCCTGAAGAGGCTGATGGCGTCGATTACGCTGCACGTCAGTGCGCAAGCAACGAATAAATGATCAGCCCAATTCAGTCACTTTGATGAGCCAGCAGACCCAGCCCCCTACTCCCTTGCCTGCTGCTGATGCAGCACAACGCCGCCTGGTGCAGGTGCTGTTTATCGGCGTCTTCATGGCGGCGCTCGATTCAGCCATCGTGGGACCGGTTTTGCCTGCATTGCGAGCAGCCTTTGGCATCGATAACCGCACTGCCGGGCTGCTCACGACCGTTTTTTCTTTGAGTTCGCTGTGTAGCACGGCGCTGATGGCTTACTTCAGCGACCGCCATGGCCGCCGTCCGGTTTATCTTGCCAGTGTGGCGCTTTTTGCCCTCGGCTCTCTGTGCATCGCCGCTGCACCCAGCTTTGACCTGCTGCTGGTCGGCCGTGTCATCCAGGGCATCGGCGCAGGGGGCATTGCGCCGGTGGCCAGCGCCGTGATTGGTGATGTGTTCACCGCCGAGCGGCGGGGCCGTATTTTGGGGCTGATTGGCGCCACCCATGGCATGGCCTTTGTGCTCGGCCCGCCACTGGCGACCGTGCTCACTTCCACGCTGGGCTGGCGCTGGCTGTTCCTGGTCAACCTACCCGTCGCGCTGGTTGTGCTGTGGTTGGGTGCTCGTAGCTTGCCCCGCCAGCACAGCTTAGCGTCACCTGGGCCCATTGACTTGACAGGTATCACCGTGACTTTATTGTTTCTGCTGTGTTTGGTGCTGGGTATTTCACGCCTGCCGGACTCGGCCACCGGGATGCTGTTGTGGCCTTGGTTTTTGGCTGCCAGTGGCCTACTGTTGGCCGCTTTGGTGATCATTGAGAAACGCCAAGCACAACCGCTGATTCCGATTGACCTGTTTGCAAACCGGCAACTGGCTTTTGCCTATGTGCTGACGCTGGGCGTGGGGTTCTCCATGGGTGGCATTGTATTTTTGACCACCATCGCCACGCTGGCTTATGGGGTCAGCGTTGAGTATGCGGGGCTGGCACTGTTGCCTCTGGTGCTGTGCTCCATGGTGGGCTCCATGGCGGCTGGGCGGCTGCTGAACCGTCTGGGTGCCCGCAACATGGTGATCTTTGGTTTCGGGCTGTTGACACTGGGCTACCTGCAAAGCGCGGTGCCTCAGACCGGCTTTACCGCTTTCGTGGTGGCGTCTGTGCTTGTCGGTATTGGCCTGGGTGTGGTGGTCAGCGGCGCGCTGCGCACCATTGCGATTGATGAGGCGCCGCCGGCGCTGCGCGGCACAGCCCAAGGACTGATCAATATTTTCAATGCCGTGGGGACGCTCTTGGCTGTCACCTGCATCAGTGCCATTGCTGACTTGGATGGCGGCGAGCTGACAGGCTTTGGCCATGCTTATCTTGGCCTGGGGTTGAGCATGCTCGTGATGCTGTTGATGGCGTTCGGGCTGAAAAGGAAGTCGACCGAGTCCACGGTCGAGTCAACCTCTGTAGTGAGCAAGTAATCCGGCCAAAATGGCGCAGAAAAAAAATACCTTCACCTGATATTTTTTACTCGCCAAAGTTCAAAAGCTCAGGTTTTTTTATTGCTGATTTTTACCATAGTCATCCCCATCAATAAGCATGCCCGCCTCATTCAGTCGGATAAACTGGCACTCTAAATAGAAAATGAAAATGCGACGCATGCCCCATCCTGTTTTGTCCAATCGGCTGGGTCTCGCTTGTCGTGATCGGACCCGTCTCGCGGGGCAGCGATGAGCGATTTACCCACCTCACGAGGCATCAGCCGAGGGGCCCTCGTCCTGACGGCGGCCACTGTGGTGAATCTTCCATTCGGCACCGTCTATGCGTTTTCGGTCTTCCTCAAGCCGATGGAGGCGCTGCTCGGTATCGGTCGGGCAGAGATGGCGATCGTGTTTTCCATGGCATCGATCTCTCTCACGATCGGCATGCTCATCGGACCCGCCCTTTACCGTCGCTTCGCTCCTGTGCCCCTGCTGCTGGTTTGCGGCGCACTGAGCGCCTCTGGCCTGCTGATCGCCTCCGCCGCACAGGGTATCGAGCATTTGCTGCTGGGCTACGGCGTTCTGTTCGGAATGGGCGGCGGGGTCGTTTTTATCATGATGCAGCAGGGTCTGAATCAGACCATCAGCCCGATGAGCGGGCTGGCCAACGGCTACGTGGTGAGCTTGTATCCCATGGGTGCCATGCTGGGCGCACCGGTCTTTGGCTGGGCCATCGAGGCGTTCGGTCTGCGCGCAACCCTGGTCGGTCTTGCCCTCACGGTGCTGACTTGCTGCGCAATTGCTGCAATGCTCTGGCATCGTGCCCGGGTTCGCATGAAAGATCCTGGCGCAAGTGCAGCCGACAGCGAGGCCCGCCACTGGGGCTTGTTTGCCCGTCTGTTTACTGTTTTCTTTCTCGCAGCCTCGGCGGGTCTGATGGTGATGAGCCAGGCCGCTGGCATTTTGCAGGCCTATGGCGCAAAAAGCCTGTTTGCGCTGGGAGGCACCACGTTCATCACCGGTGCGATTGCTGCTGCTCGCATTGGTGGGGGCTGGCTCATTGATCGTTTCGCGGTGCCTCGCGTGGCCTGCATGGCCCACCTGATCGCCCTCAGTGGTTCGTGCCTGCTATTGAGCTGGCCGGGGCCGGGCATGGCGGTACTGTCCATGACACTGATCGGCTGCGGCTATGGCTTCATTTCGGGTCTGACGGCAGGTGCCATTGCGCGCTACTGGCATCCCAATGCCTTTGGCCGGGTTGCGGGGCAGTTGTATATTGCTTGGTGCATCGCGGCCATCAGTCTGCCGGTGCTGGCGGGCTGGCTGTACGACCAGACTCAGGGCTATGACCAAGCCATGCGCATTGCCGCTGGCGTGAACCTGCTGGGCGCACTGATGGCTTTGAGCTTACCGGCAAAGGCGAGGTCACAGCTTCAAGCACAGCCTCAAACCCAGCCTCAACCGAAAGTCGAGAAGACCTGAACATGCGGATACACAGCGTCAATGGCGGCTAATATCGCGCACCCAGCGGCGGGTGCAAGGTCATCGTGCTTAGTCACAGGAAATCGGCACTACCCCCTCCAGCTGGTCAAATCGTGGTCGTAGGGAGCAACCTTAAAATTTGCGAGAAAGGAAAAAATATGAATGAAACCTTAAACGACGAGTTGCAAATTCGCAGGATGGTGGAGCGTTGGGCCGTATGGCGAGATGCGGGCGATTGGGATCGTTTTGCCACGGTCTGGCACCCAGAGGGCGTGATGATGGCCACTTGGTTTCAGGGGGCCTATGCTGACTTTATTCGCGTTACCCAGGAAGGGTGGGCCAAAGGTGTCAGCATTTTGCATTTTCTTGGGGGTTCCGCAATCGAGGTCGCCGGTGACCGTGCCATCGCCCAAACCAAAATGACTATTTCACAGCGCGGTATGGTCGAAGGCCAAAATGGTCCCGTCCTCTGCGATGTGGTCTGCACTGGGCGCTTCTATGACTTCGTCACGCACCATGAAGGGCAATGGAAGCTAATTCACCGTCAGCCCATTTATGAGAAGGACCGCATCGACCCTGTTGACCCGACTGCAGTGCTCAATCTTGATCAGAAAGTATTAGCAACCTTTCCTGAAGGTTATCGCCACCTTGCCTATATCCAGACTCGTATCGGGTACAACGTCAAAATGGACATGCCCATGCTCAAGGGGGAAGTTGTCGAGGAGCTTTACAAGCGAGGTGCGCACTGGCTTTCAGGTGGACAGCTCCAACGCTAAGCACCGATCCATTTTCCAAAAAGGAGGCAATGATGAACAAGACAACCCTGAATCGCCGACAACTTGCAATGACTGTCCCTGTGCTGGCAATGACCAGCCTGGCACCCATGAGCTGGGCGCAAAGCGCTTATCCCAACCGGCCTTTGAAAGTGATTGTGCCTCAGCCGCCAGGTGGAGGATTTGACTTTGTGGCTCGTGCCCTGGCCGAGCGACTAGCAAAGCAAATCGGCCAGAGCGTGGTCGTGGAGAACCGCCCCGGCTCGGGCACGCTGGTGGGAACGGATGCGGCGGCCAAGGCCGATCCTGACGGCTACACACTCCTCATGGGCTCGGTTTCCAACATCGCTCTCAACATGGGGCTTTATGACAAGCTTTCTTACGACAGCCTGCGGGATTTTGAGCCTGTAGGCATCGCAGTCAGCTACAGCTACACCCTAATGGCGCGTAACGATTTGCCCTTTAACTCGCTCAAGGAGGTGGTTGCTTACGCTAAAGCCAATCCGAGCAAACTGAATTACGCCTCGGCCGGCAATGGCTCAGGGCAGCACGTATTGGCTGCAGCTCTGTGGCACCTAAGTGGTGCCGACATCACGCACGTCCCCTACAAAGGTGCACAGGCCGCTTACCAAGACCTTTTGGGTGGACGTATCGACCTATTTTTCGATCTCTCATCCACTGCACGCCCCCAGGTAGACAGTGGCAAAGTGAAAGCACTGGCCTTGTCAGGTGCCGAGCGTAATCCGGCTCATCCCAACGTTCCGACCATCCTTGAAAGCGGGGTAGCACAACTGGACCTTGAGTCCTGGTTTGGCTATTTCGTCCCCAGCAAAACACCTGCACCCATTCAAGATCGCTTGCGCAACGAGCTGACCAAGTTGATCTCACAGCCTGATTTGCAAGACCTATTTCGCAGCCGTGGCGGCAAGCCTTTGAACCTGAATGCCGCGCAGACCAAAGCATTGGTCCAGAGAGACGTTGAACGCTGGACCAAGCTCGTGCGAGACATCGGCATTAAAGCTGACTGAAGTACCTCAACAACATGTCATAAATTCCCGGCAAGATCGACCAACGGGATTTGATAAATTTTTTTGAAGAATGTTTAACCATGAAAATCGCACAGCAATCCCTTGACCAGTTGTTTCTCGAGGCCCGAACGGCCAACGGATTCCTCGATAAACCAGTGCCGCTGGACTTGTTACAAGAGGTCTATAACCTGTCTAAGATGGCACCCACGTCGATGAACACCCAGCCCACACGCTACGTGTTCCTGACCACCGAAGAAGCCAAGGCAAGACTCATGCCGACCCTCTCCCCGGGGAACCAGGAAAAGACCCGGTCTGCACCTGTAACGGTCATCGTTGCCACCGATACGCGTTTTTATGAGCACATGCCGCAGATCTGGCATGTTGCTGGTGCAAAAGAAAATTTTGAAAGTAACACCACCCTGGCCACAAACACTGCAATCCGTAACGGAACCTTGGGCGGCGGTTATTTCCTCCTTGCAGCACGTGCCGTCGGTCTTGACTGTGGCCCAATGAGTGGTGTTGACTTGGTCAAGGTCAATGCTGAGTTCTTTGCGGACGGTCGCTGCAGTGCAAATTTTCTGATCAATCTGGGTTATGCCGATCGCAGCAAGGAGTTCAAGCGCAACCCACGCTTGTCCTTCGAACAAGCATGTACGGTCATCTGAAAACATCAGCGCATTCGTTTCGACCTCAGATGCCAGCAGAAGCGAAAAAGTCACATGCACATAGTCGTTTCAATCATTGAATTGAAAAATCACCTGATCCAAATGGCATCTTGAAGTGGCAAAGCCACCCATCAACAAAATTTTAAAATTTCCCAACACCCTGAGCTTGTCACCGGGCTCAAAGATCAGCTTTTCGGAAGCGGAGTACGCGGGTAAGAGGAAAAAGACCCGGCGTGAGGTCTTCCTCGTAGAGATGGAGCAGGTGGTGCCGTGGATCGCACTGCTGAAGGTCATCGAGCCTCACTATCCAGTGGCCGGACGCGGTCGCAGCGTGATCTAGTCCTCAGCGACTATGTCCGCCGCCTGATGAATACCTTTGACGCGTTCTATCTGCTGTTAGAGATTGCGTTACCGCTCAGGCGCAAGTAAGTTCGGGCCGTTCAATTACTGGCGAAGGGCTATTCCAATAGCGCCATGTTCGAAAGCAATTCGCCTCGGACATCGCCGTGCGTAACCAGCGGCGGACTGTTAACACCAAGTTTCACACGCACAAACGTAAGCAGGCGGTGGCAGTGGCGCAGCTTCTTGGGCTCGTGCGCAAACCCGTAAGCCACCCTCCTTCACTACCAGCCTGCAATTTCGCTTCACGTTCGTGAAGACAAACGGCACCCGTCAGGCCAAGCTCGATCTGAAGTAATTAGCCGCCAACCGCGTCCTTGGTGCACTTCTTCACGTTGGCGGTCTTTGCAGCGCCTGCGAGCTTCTTCTCGGTGGCGGCCAATTCGCACGTCGCCGCTGCGTCGCTTTCACACTTCTTCATGAACGCTGTTTTCGCGGCCCCGGCAAGCTTCTTTTCGGCTGCTGCTGCGGTGCATGTTGATGCGGCTGCGGGGGCCTGAGCGAAGGCGCTCAAGCTGATGAATGCAGCGGCGAGGATGACGGTGGATTTGATCATTTGAAGCTCCATTTGAATGACGCATCCATGATACGCGCCTCGATGACCTGGTGATGACGAGCATCTAACCGCCGAGGCAGATTTGAACGAGGAGCTGACTTTTGACTGACCAAGGGAGATAGCCGGACACCTGCATAGACAATTTTATTTTTGCTTAATGGCTGCTCATTGAGTTTCGGCACACTTGGTCAAATCCGGGTCGGCGGCAACACATATCCCTTGTAAAAAAGCTCATTTATTTAAACAAAATTATCTTTATTTATATTTTAAGTATATCTATTAACGCAAAATTTATGCCATTTCTTGTGTCGTCATTCCTGAGTACCAACTACGCGAGGGTTTGGAGCACATGTGGACAAAGGCTTGGGGTGACCCATGACCTTTAGGTCAGACCAGCGAACTTATCGAATCCCATTAGACTCAGGCTAAGCCTTTAAACGCTCTACTCACCAGGTTTTAGGTCGGCAAACTTTTGTGCCATGGTCGGGTTGCCTCGCGTCAATTTCTTGAACGCCTAAGAACAGCTATGCCAACATCCAGCTACAAGAGCAAACCATCAAAATCCAGACCGTCCCCGGTTCTGGATTCATCAAGGTTTTTCTGCAAGCCATCCAAAACAGTTTCTACAACCCGGCCACGGGGCTTTTCAGCACGACAAGACCTGATGAGGGCTTTGAGCCGCTGCTGATCGAACCGCAGTTTGTTGCAGCCGACCGAAAACTGACCCTCTAGGCATGCAGCTCCTTGCTTGGATCAAGTCCTCTGCCCATAAGATAAATGGGACAGGTCTTTTTTTGATCAGGATAAGTACTTGATTCGCACATACAAAGCATCAGTCAAAGTCAAGGTCAACGGAAGAACGCCGATCGTTGCCACTGAAATCCGAGCGCCCAATTCGCAAGACGCTCGATGGCTGCTTTGGGCCATGTACGGTTTTCACAGCATCCTTGCAGGACCGGCACTGCAATAACGCTAAGACAGCGTGCACCGCTGGCACACACCTGATATTTCGTTGGCTGGTTGGAGTAGCTGTGCATTAATTGACTCAAATTGTCGGCAATCAGGAAAAAGCATCCTCAAGGATTGCAGTGACGGCCCCCGAGGGACAAGTCATTTGAATTCTTTTCGCTTCTTGCAAGAACAACTTGGAGCGCCCTTAAAGCTATATAGCTCTAATGCCATTGACGGGCTTCAACATGAACTTTAATATGAGCCTCATGCAACCCGCATCGTCCTTCATTGTTGTCAGGTACAAGACTTCAGCAACTGTCATGCCAAAGCATGCGCGCCTTCGTCAAGCCATCATTGGTGCAGTGGAAGCCGGCGAATTGCCCGTGGGCACCAAGGTCACGGGAGAGCGTGAACTCAGTGAGGCGCTTGGCCTGAGCCTTGGAACAACTCAAAAGGCCCTGGGGCGTTTGATGGACGAGGGCTTTCTGGTGCGCAGACAAGGCCATGGCACGTTCGTAGGCAGCATACGGCGTCCCATTGTGGACTCATGGCATTTTCGCTTTCTTCCCCCCGGTGGCGGGCCTGCACTGCCAGTATTCGCAACCATCCTTGAACGTCAACTTGTGCGCGAGGATGGCCCTTGGTCTGCTGCCCTCGGCATGGACCCAAAAGGCTTTGTGATGGTTCGCCGCAGCCTAAACATTGGCAGCAAATTCACCTGCACCAGTCAGCTGTATTTGCCCGCTACAAGGTTTTCAAAGCTTTTGAGGATGGCCGGAAAGCGTCTCGAAGACACCAACCTCAAAAAGGTTTTGGCCAATGATTTTTCTGCGCCCACTTTGGAGTCAGAAGGAATGGCCTGGGTCACACAGCTGGATGCTAAAGATTCATCCTTGATGGGGATACCACCCAGCACCTTCGGCCTGCAGGTTCACATTATCGGTCGCAGCTTTGGCCATGAGCCCATCAGTTTCCAACGCATGTGCGTGCCCCCCACGCCTTATGCCTTGAAATTTGATTTCAATCCACCCGGACCTTTTTTAACATCCTGAAGCCAAGCTTACTCTTACATATGCGCAACAACGCCTTCCACTCCACATACCTAAACGACCGTGCGGGTCACGCCATGATTTCGCCCGATACGCCCTGTGAAGCGGGCTCTTTTGCCTCGCTGACGCTGACCTACACCGCCGGCTATTTCGGCATTGACGACACTGGAAGTTTGAAGATCGTGCATCGCTTTGCAAGTGATATGGGCAAGATGCAATTCAATGATCCAGCTGGTTGGAACTATGTCACGGCCGAAGCCAGCAATGGGGCTGTGCTTGAACTGCGCTACGACATGAAGGGCAATATTCGACCTTGGGACAAAACATTACTTATACGTGTACAGCGCGGCTTCCTGCGCGATGGTGAAACCATCACAGTGCGCATCGGCGACACACGCAAAGGCTCACCTGGCATACGCATTCAAACCTTCACTGAGCCGACGTTTGAATTCAAGGTGCTGGTCGATGCATTCGCTACATACAACTATGTCGAGCTTCCCTTGCAACCTACCATCTCCGTTGTGGCAGGACCACCCGTCGGATTCAAGGCCATTCTGCCAACGCAGCGCAAGATAGGCCAGTCCTTTAATTTCGGATTCAAGGGCGAGGACAAGTGGGGCAACCCAAGTCACCAAACCAAGGGACGTTTTTTACTGGAGCCGTCCCTGCCCGTCAAGGGATTGCCTTTGCACATTGACATAGATGACGCTCGGCTTGCTACAACTTTGCGTGACCTGAGCGTGGAGCAGACGGGTGAACTGCGTGTAACAGTGCGTGATGCAGCAGGCACCATTGTTTGTACCAGCAATCCGCTTCGCATTGAAGCAGCACTCGATCTGCTCCCATTTTGGGCCGATCTGCATGGTCAATCGGAAGAAACAATCGGTACAAACTCGGCCCGCGAACTCATCGAATTTGCTCGGGATCAGGCATTTTTGGATGCCATGAGCCACCAAGGAAACGACTTCCAGATCACCACGCCTTTCTGGGAAGAGCTCAACCGCCTCACCGCCGAATACAACAAGGATGGGCAGTTCATCATTTTTCCCGGCTATGAGTGGTCAGGCAACACTGGCCTGGGTGGTGATCGAAATGTGATGTTCCGTGACGAGGGTCGGCAGATCCATCGTTCACACCATGCGCTGGTAGAAGACCTGAGCGACGTCGCTACCGATGCCAACAGCGCTGCAGACCTCTTCACGGCCCTTAAGGACGAAAACGCCGTCGTTTTCGCGCATATTGGTGGGCGCTATGCCGACATCAAGGTAGCGCATGATGGCCGAATCGAGCGATCCGTTGAATTGCATTCAGACTGGGGAACCTTCGAGTGGCTTTTAGAAGATGCGTTTGACCAAGGTTACCGTGTTGGTGTTCTGGCAAATTCAGACGGCCACAAGGGCCGTCACGGTGCAAGCCATCCAGGCGCATCCTTGTTCGGCGCTTATGGTGGACTGTCTTGTTTGCTGGCCAAGGACTTATCGCGCGATGCGTTGTTTGAAGCACTTCGACGCCGCCATCACTATGCAAGCACAGGTTGCCGTGTTCACCTGGATACCAGGGTGCGATTCGACTCGCCAGCACAACTTTATGGAGACGATCCCAATTTAGGCGGAAGCGTCATATCCACCGTTCTTGAAGCGCGCATGGGTGACATTCTCCAGTGCGACGACGACAGTGTGACTCTCGAAATTGACGTATCAGCAGGTGCGCCCATTGAACGCATTGAAATCCGCAACAGAACCAGCGTATTTGAAACTTGGCGCCCTTACGCTCAGCCGCAATTAGGCCGCCGTATCCGCATCATCTGGGAAGGCTCAGAGTATCGTGGCCGTGGTCGTCAAAGTGTGTGGGACGGGACAGCAACGTTTGAGGGCAACAGCATTGAAAGCTTTCAGTCCATCAACCTTTGGAATATCGACAAACCATTGCATAAATCCCAACACAACCAGCTCTCTTGGTCTGCATTAACGACAGGTGGTTTTGGTGGCGCCGACATTTTGCTCAAAGAAGGCACTTCAGGAACGCTGAAGTTTGATACGGGCCTTGTAAAGGCCAACATCAATGTGGCCGACATTGGACTAGAAGACACGGTGCTAAAAACAAGCGGTGGCATCAAACGCCAAGCGCGTGTCTTCCGGATGCCTGAAGAAAACAAGGCTTTCACCGCCAAGTTGTCTCACCGCATCCCACGCAGCAAAGTTTTTGAAGACGCACTCTACGTTTGCATCACTCTCGAAGATGGCCACCTCATCTGGTCCAGTCCCACCTACTTGCTGCGCTAATTCAGCGCATCAGCGATGTTTTCCAACTCACCGTTTAAGTCCCATCCACTCCACAACCATTGAGAGGTTTGACCATGAAGATGCACCGCGCCACCCTTGCAGCACTTGCCCTGACTTTCGCAATTTTTCCCTTTTCACAGGTTCATGCGCAAGCTTATCCTGCGCGGCCAATCAAACTGCTGGTGCCCTTGGCAGCGGGTAGCACAGCAGACATTCTCTCTCGCACCATTGGGACAGAACTTGCCATGGCAATGGGTCAACCCGTGGTTGTTGACAATAAGCCTGGCGCAGGTGGAACTATTGCAATGGCAGAGCTCGCGCGGGCTACGCCAGACGGTTACACCATTGCGTTTGCTTCTCAAGGCACCTTGGTTTTTAATCTCTCGTTGTATGCCAAACCAGGGTACGACTCTTTGAAGGATTTTTCGCCGATCTTGCATGTTGGTGGCGTGTCAAACGTGATGGTTGTACCTCCTGATAGCGCTGCCAAAAGTCCCTTTGACATCATTGCTGCAGCCAAAGCCAAGCCTGGAACCATGACCTTCTCGTCCGGTGGCAGCGGAACCAGCCACCACCTCTCTGGTGTTCTGTTTGGACAGCTGACCGGGACTGATTTGGTCCACGTGCCTTACAAAGGTGCGCCACAGGGTATTTTGGCTGTCATGAGCGGTGAGGTAAACATGGGATTTTTCAACACCCCCACAGTCATCAATCAAATTAAAGACAACAAACTCAAGGGCTTGGCCGTTACAAGCCTCACCCGGTCGCCGCTGCTACCCACAATGCCCACGCTGGATACAAGTGGCGTGAAGGGATACGAAGTCAACACATGGTTTGGATTCATAGCCCCCGCAAATACCCCGCCTGATGTCGTCTCAAGACTTCACACAGAGATAGGTAAAATTTTGGCGATGCCTGCCATAAGAGACAAGTTGACCTCGCAAGGCTTTGAACTTGCACCTTTTACGCCCCCCTCAGGCTTCACGAAGATCATCAGGGAGGACCTAGGCAAGTGGCCCGGAATCATCAAGGCATCAGGCGCAAAGGTGGACTGAGGTCAATTGCATTTTTCGTCTTTGGCCCAGCCCGCGAGCATATGGCCCACTAGGTTTTCCTTGACCCATTGGGCGCGTTGGGTTGGCGTTTGGTTGGTGCGCACGACGAGCGTTTAAAGGGCTAAACCTTCCCAGGCTCACCTGCTGAGCCTTGGCATCCACTACCATCACAGAATTAATAATTTTGTGAGTTTTGGCCATGCATTTGCCGAACAGGCTTGTTTTCCCCCTTTTGGCCTTATGGCTTCTGTGCTCGATTTCGATCACTGCGTTCGCAGCACCACCTAACTCCCGCCAACTCTACGAGCGTATTCGTCCATCCGTCGTGGAGGTGGTCACTCAGAACCGGGCCAACCTGGGCGTTTCTTCCGTAGCCAGTGGCTTTGTGACCCACCGAAAAGATTGGGTCATCACCAACTACCACGCCATCTCTGATTCGATTTTTGAGCCTGACGACAATGGCCTTCACGTTGTGTCGCTGGACCAAGGTGAGCTCAAAGCCGAAATCATTGCAGTGGACATTCAAAATGATTTGGCCATTTTGAAGGTGGAACAAACTCTGCGGGTACCGTTGTTGGAATTGCGCGAGACCTTGCCCGACCGCGGCGAGTCAGGCTATTCCATGGGCAAGCCAGGCAGTTATCAGCACAGCATCGTGACAGGCACTTTTAACGGTGTATCAGACAAAACCTCGACACCCCTTATCATTTTCAGCGGCGCAATCAACGGCGGCATGAGCGGTGGGCCCACCTTGGACGGGTATGGCCGGGTCGTTGGTGTGAATGTTGCAACCAGTACGAAATACCAACTGGTTGGACTGGCTGTTCCTGCTGAGGCTGTGGGACAACTGATTCGCCGCAACACCCAGCAAAAGATCCCCAGTTTGGATGAACTGCGCAAAGATATTGCGCGCCAAGTCAGCGCTTTCAATCAACAAATTGTGATGCGTTTCGACCTTCCCACGCACAGCGTTCGGCGGCTTGGGCCGTTTCAGGTTCGAGGCGACATATCAAGAGAACAACCCTGCTCTGCCATTCGCAAAGACACACCGAACGACCACTACAAAAGAATTGACCAACGGTGTGACTCGTCAACAAGCTTGTACATCTCAGACCAGCAAAACGCGGGCCACATTGTCATGGGCAGTTTTTGGTTCAACAGCGAGAAGATGAGCTCACACGGACTTGCACGATTGGTCGAAGATCAGCTCACTCACTTGCGCAACGTGAAGAAAAGCGATGGACCCACGGCCTCTTGGCATTGCACCGAACAACGTTTGAGGGGGCGTTTTGACCTGCCCATTCAACTGAATGCTTGCCGTCGCGCTGTTGAAAAGTTGCCGGGCTTGTTTGACTTTAGATTCCGATACATACCATTGGTACCTGGCCCCGATGCATTGCTGGTAGCCGTCAGCATGTCTGGCTTCGATGACCAAAGTGCCAAAGCCATTTTGCTCAAAAGCATGGACAGTCTGAGCTTCACTCCCAAGGCAGCACCATGATGTCACGCTCACACTTTTCTGCACCCGTATTGATCCTGATCTGGCTAGCCGCTCAGCTTTGGGTCTATTTACCCTCATACAGCAGCGTCACTGATGCCGCGCTCATCACCAAGTTGATGGTTGAGGAAATCGCCATCTTGACTTGCTGGATCAGCGCTTGGTCCTGGGTGACATGGCAAGAGCAAGGCCGCACCAGGCTAGCTGAACACACCATCATTGCGGCTGGTGCTTCCATAATAGATGCGGCAGTTCTGAACTACGCCATACCGTGGATGTTCTTTAGCTTCGGCTGGCCATGGCCCAATGACATGCATAACACGCCTAAAGCAGCGCTCATCACGCTGGCTGTGCTGATTCACCTCCACATGGCGAGTCGCAATGGATTGAATCGTCGGTTGTTTGCTTTATGGCTGGCAGGCAGTGTTTTGGCCATGGTCCTTGTTACGGCAGACACCTGGGCCAAAAAGAACGATCAGGCGGCAGCCGAAAAGTTGCCCTATTCACCCAACATTTATGCACCTGCTTTTGTCGTCACGCCTGAGCACAAACTTCGCGAGGGCTTGGAGCACATGTGGTCAAAGGCTTGGGGTGATCAGTAATCAACCGACGATACCTCGTCCATGTGCCTGAACTTGTAGTGTCGATCGAGCAGGTGAGTTTGCTTTACCGGCGAAACAGGTTCAGCCGCATACTCGGCCAAACTTTCGTTTGGCCTCCTACACAAGATTTGGGGCACCCTTCGCTGCAGAAAGGAACTCTGCTAAAAGTGCGTTCACTTCCTCAGTACGCTCCTGTTGAACCCAATGACCTGCGGCTTCAATCAAGTGGCTGCCGCGGTACTGTGTGCAGATCTCGCTCATGCGCTCCAGCGCACCGGGAGATTGGTAGGTTCCCCAATCTCTCGCGCCTGAGATGAACATCGCCGGGACATCGACGGTCCGATCCGAGAACGCTTTAAGCTCACCATTGAAACGGGAGTCGGTACCGATGCGGTAGCCCTGCAGCCCACCCTGAAACCCGGTGCGTTGATATTCGCCGGAATAAACAGCCAGTTCTTTGTCAGTCAGCCAGGTGCAGTTGGTGATCTCGATGGCTGTAGGCATTTCACTGGCAACTGTTTGCGCCATATTACGGCCCATCTCCATGACGTAGTACGTCGGCAAGCGAGCCATTTCACTGGCTGCCCAAGAAGCCAGCGGAAACGGTTCGTTACCAGGCCAGTCGCCGCTCTTGAAGTGGAAGTACGCCCTCAGGAAATCATGGACCCCTTGCGGACAGTTCCACATGTCCGCATCGGCCTCGCGTGTTGAGTAATACCACCGGTAGTGTTGACGCGGTTTGGTCAGGGCGGCCAGCGCCTCAGGCAGACCCGTGAGAGGCAATGTGCCTTTCGGCTGGCTTGCGCTGGTACCCTTGGGCAGCGCGGGCGCCCCGGGAAATGCGGCGCTCATGAGTACGACGGACTGGAAAACATCGGGACGCAGCAGTGCACACCAAGCGGCAACGACCGAACCGTAGTCATGACCGATCACTGCAGCAATGCTGTCGTAGCCCAAAGCCTTGACAAGTCCGACTGTATCGCTCACCCGGTTGATCAGGGAGTAGGGCATCAGGTCGTCGTCGTACCCGACGGCTGCACTGCTGCTGCGACCGTAGCCGCGCAAGTCGGGTGCTACGACGTGGTAACCAGCCGCAGCCAAGAACGGGATCTGCTTGCGCCAGCTGAAAGCGCACTCCGGGAACCCATGAAGCAGAAGCACGCACGGGCGGTCGGGCTGCTCGAAGCCTGCCTCGAGCACGTGCATGGTGCACCCGTTGTTGTTATCAACAAGCCGGGAACGTATGCCTTGCGGCAAAAGCTCCTGGCCATACAGTACGTCAGAGTTCATTTGTTTTTCACCCGTTTTACCTGCCACCTCGCGCACTCAGGCGGGCACTTCCTCGGCATGAAGTGGCATGCCGAGTTCGCGCAGTGCAGCCTGCACCTTGCCGATCGGAACCTGCCGCACTGAAACGCCCTACTCTACCGCAATGGCGGCCTAAACCGCTCCTTAAGCAAATTCGCCCTGTCTTGGCTGCCCGCCAGCACATACCGCACAAACTCGTTGTCCGCCTCTAAGTACCGCATGTCATCGCTTTGCAGTGTGGCCTGTTACGCCAGCGCCATGGCCACATGGCTCTTGCCAATGCCCGGTTTGCCCACAATCAACGCATTTCCTATCCGTTCCGCTCATCTGTTAGCCACTTTCCACAAGCACTCGGGCTCCAAGATTTATAAACTTGAGCATCCATTCAACATCTGTTCGGGTGGGTGAACTTAAGAGACAAAGGAATTCACATGTACCTCGCTGCAGAAAATGACCTGAACATCGTTACTGCACTTTATAGGCATCTCAATACGAAGCCTGACTCTATCGCATACCAATCTCTGGGAGTACGATTGAGTTTTGCAGAGCTTGAGCGAGTCACCAATCAGATCGCCAATGCATTTGGAGCAATGAATCTGGGACGCGGTGATCGTGTCGCCTGCCTGACCAGGCACCACCTACCATGCATCTTGTTGACCCTGGCTGCATGCAAGGTTGGTGCCGTTTGCATGCCTGTCAATTGGCGGCTCGCTGCCGAAGAACTCGATTACATCTTGAGCCACGGGGAGGCAAAGTTGCTTCTAGCGGATCAGAGTTTTGTGGAGGGAGTCGCCAAAGAACTGGCTCCCACCACTTGTCAATCACTGAAGAAAACAGTGTGCTCTGAAGGGGCTGCGGGTGAGGTGCCCGGATTCTCTGACTGGTACGGTGCCTATTCGGATAAGTTTGAGATGGTTTCCGTCGATCTGGATGACGCGGCGCTACAGCTCTATTCATCCGGCACCACCGGATTGCCCAAGGGCGTTGTCTTATCACATCGCGGCTTACTCTCAACCAGTCGAACAGTTTCCCTAGACTGGGGCTTCGGTGCTGATGGTTTCCTTGGCAACCCTTTGCCAACCTTCCATGTGGCTGGTATGACCATGCTTTTGCTCACCCTGTACACCGGAGGCCAAACCTATGCATACTCGGAATTTGACCCGGTGACGTTTCTGAACAGCGTTGCGGAGCAAGGTATAACGCATGCATTCTTGGTGCCAGCAATGCTGCTCTTCCTATTGCAGACCCCCCACGCCGATAAACGTGACTACAGCTCTCTCAAGCTTCTCGCGTATGGGGGGTCTCCAATCAGTGATCGTGTTCTGGAAGATTCGATGCGACTTTTCCAGTGCGATTTTTTGCAAGTCTACGGGTTGACAGAAGTTTCGGGCCCCGTAACTTTCCTCAACCAGCAAGACCACCGCGATGCAGCGACACATCCAGAGCTGTTGCGCTCTGCCGGCAAGCCTGTTGGTGGTGCACGATTGCGCATCGTCGATCCAGTAGCGTGTGAAACCTTGCCCTCAGGATCAACAGGGGAAATATGGATCGAGTCCGAGCGAAATCTTAAGGAGTACTGGCGCGATCCGAAAGCCACAGAAGCAGCCTTTCCGGAGGGGCGAAATAAGAACGGGGGTTGGTTTCGCTCTGGTGATGGCGGGTACGAGAAGGACGGCTACTTGTTCATTCATGATCGAATCAAAGACATGCTTATATCTGGTGGGGAGAATATCTACCCTGCCGAGATCGAAAACTTGTTGATGAAGCACCCTAGTGTTGCCGACGGAGCCATTATTGGCGTTCCTGATCCCATCTGGGGCGAATCAGTAAAGGCTGTAGTGGTGCTGAAGCCAGATGCCCAACTCGATGAGCGTGAACTGATCGATTGGATGCGGGAACGGATGGCGCACTTCAAGTGCCCAAAGTCTGTCGATTTCGTCGATGCGATGCCACGCAACTCCACAGGTAAGTTGCTCAAACGGGTTTTGCGTGAGCCCTACTGGCAGGGTAAGCAGCGCGCTGTCAATTGAGCGAATGGAAGTCCTCAAAATTTGTCTGTGCGATGCCGCAACCAACTTTCCAGAATCCGATGAAATCGACATCTCAATTGTTATGACCGCGCCTGCACACCGTGACTCGCTGCATCAGCGTGGAATGCCGAAGTTGTCGTTCGTTTATTCGCAGGTGCGCTTCTCGGTATCGCAGGACTGGGCGCGACAAAGCTCGACCTTTGGAGAAAAATTGTTCCAGCTTCAGGTGGTGAGACACAAGCTGATGGACGTACTGCTGCGCACCGACACGGCGCCCCGCCATCTGCGCGAGTTGTCATATATCAATAAGCATTGCATCAGCGATCTAGCCCAGATGGTATCCCGTATCGCCATGGCCAAAGTGATTGCTACACAGGTCATGCAGTTCTTCACGGATCAGGTGCTGCAGATTCTTGGTGGCATGGGCGATCTAAGAGCTAACAAGAGTGCGCCTATCTACACCGAAGCTAAGTTGATTATGATCGCTGGCGAAACCGAAGAGACATTAAATGACCTCGTAATGCGTCAGATGGGCGTCTGCATCGATTTTGGAAAAGGGGGGACATTTGAAAGAAATTACTCAAGACCTTCTCGCTGAATACCAAGAGCTGGATCAGTTGTGTCAGAGCCTGACTATGTCGCAGTGGCAGACGCGTAGCAACTTCTATGGATGGACTCCTTGGGATGAGATCGCGCACCTCTGCTACTTTGATGAGACTGGCCTGCAGTCGGCCCATACCCCGGAGGAATTTACGCGAGATTTGAGCATTCTGACCAAGCGCCTGGAACAAGGGCAAGAAATCAGCGCCATTGCCCG
This sequence comes from Limnohabitans sp. 2KL-51, assembly GCF_003063645.1. Lineage (GTDB taxonomy): Bacteria > Pseudomonadota > Gammaproteobacteria > Burkholderiales > Burkholderiaceae_C > Limnohabitans_A. Next base: position 38,136 of record NZ_NESJ01000006.1, on the reverse strand, counting down.
CGAATGCTACATTTCCTTAGATGGACCTGCACTGTTGCAGCATTGGAGATCGCGCTATGAGTCCTTGGTATCAGCCCTTGCTGCGCTCGACCCGAAGGAACGCCTCGCCTGGTACGGACCATCGATGAGTGCCCGATCGTTTGCATCGGCTCGGATCATGGAAACTTGGGCTCACGGCCAGGATATCTGGGACGTGGTGGGGCGCGTTCGCCCCGCCAGTGCCCGGCTGTATCACATAGCCCATTTGGGCGTGACCACATTCAAATGGACCTTTGTCAATAGGAAGCTACAGGTGCCCGAACGTTTACCTCGCGTTGAGCTCAGAGCTCCAGATGGCACTACATGGTGCTGGAATGAAGCGAGTAGTGACCAGTTTGTGAAAGGTAGTGCCGTTGATTTTTGTTTGCTGGTGACTCAGCGACGGCATTTGCTGGACACCGATCTCATGTACAGCGGCGAAGGGGTGAGAAAATGGCTACCGATGGCCCAATGTTTTGCGGGTCCGCCAGCTGAAGGAGTGCCTGCGGGCCAGCAAGGACGGCGGACCTGAATATGGTTGTCGAATCAGGTTTCCCTCTGACCTTGGATTTAAAGGCCTGCATCAATGGTTTGTTATCGCGAATGATTTTTGGGCAGGGCGAACGAACCCTGGCTGACCCAACCTTTGCCAACCTCTTTCTTTTCAGGGCCGTCCATCGATATCGCTTTCTGCAGGGTGATTGGCCTTGCATTAGTGGTCAGAGCTATGACGGCCTTACGTATTTGTTGCCGCTGTTCGATCTGCGGACAGCTCCGCTCGACGTGCTTCGTGATCTGCTCTGTGGCCATGTTGGTTTTTTTCCCGTGTCGGGTTTCCAACTTGAAGGGTTAGATCCACAACGCTTCGAATGGACTGCCTTACGCGACGACGCCGACTATGTGTATCAGGCCCAACAGTTCGTTAACTACCGTGGCAGCGCACTCCAAAAAAAACGCAACCTGGTGAAACAGCTGCATGGTGCCCATGTCGTGACCGCTGAGCCATATACGATGCAAGCCATGGACGAATCATTGGATATTCTGGCGCGGTGGATGCATGCCAAAGGCAAGTCCACTGGAGAGGCCGACGACACCGCCTGCAAGGACGCATTAAATCTCGCAATGAAGCTTGGTCTGGAGGGCTTTGTGTACCGGGTGAACAACGAGGTGGTCGGTTTTCTATTGATGGAGATGCTGCAGCCGGGTGTCTGCGTCGTTCGATTTGCCAAGGCACTGGACCGCTTCAAAGGCATTTATCAGCACATGTTTCAGCACCTTTGCCAATCCAATCTGGAGATTCAGTGGCTCAACTTCGAGCAAGACATGGGCATTGTCAACCTGCGCCAAACCAAGATGTCGTACCAGCCAACCTGGCTTCTACCAAAGTACCGCGTCCATCTGCGCTGAGCCTTTTTCAGCCACTTCGCGCAAGATGAACCAAGCGCTTTCAATTACCATAGGTTGAACTATTTTCAAAGCTATGGCACAGATTGAATCAAGCATATTTGTCACCGGTGAGGCATTTCAGAGCAATAGGAGTGGCATGCTGGCACTGCTTGAGCGCGTTCGTGCTTATGAACGAAAAAGCGTGGAGAAGTCAGAAGGCTCCCGTGGTCGATTCGAGAAACGCAAGCAATTGCTACCGCGTGAACGCCTGTCATTGTTGCTGGATCCTGGCACACCGTTTCTGGAGCTGTCGTCTTTGGCCGGGCTCGGCTTGGACAACCCGGACCTGGACAAGAGCGTGCCCGGCGGTGGTGTGATCGCAGGGGTCGGAACTGTCTCGGGTGTGCGTTGTATGATCAATGCATCCGATTCGGGCATCGATGCGGGCGCCTTGCAGCCCATGGGTCTGGACAAGCAACTCCGCGTCCAAGAAATCTCACTTGAAAACAAGTTGCCCTATATTCAACTGGTCGAGAGTGCAGGGGCCAACCTAATGGCCTACCGGGTTGAAGAGTTCGTGCGTGGTGGCAATTTGTTTCGCAACCTTGCGCGAATGTCTGCCGCAGGTTTGCCGGTTGTTACCGTTACACACGGGTCGTCTACCGCTGGAGGTGCTTACCAGACGGGCCTATCCGATTACATCATCATGGTTCGCGATCGCTCGCGGGCATTCCTGGCCGGCCCACCCTTGTTGAAGGCTGCGACTGGTGAAGATGCCACCGAAGAAGAACTCGGTGGGGCGGTGATGCACACCACCATCTCTGGTCTGGGGGACTATCTCGCCGAAGACGACCGGGATGCGATCCGTATCGCACGCGAAGTGATGTCCCTAATCGATTGGACGCGCGACACCTATACCGATCTCCGTAGCTTCAAGCCGCCCCGTTACGACGCTGAGGAGCTGCTGGGCATCATGCCCATGGACCACAAACGGCCGGTGAATATGAAGCAGATCATTGCCCGTATCGCCGACGATTCGGATTTCCTTGAATTCGGCGCCAGCTACGGCAGTGCGACAGTGTGTGGGCACATCAAGATCGAGGGCTGGCCGGTGGGAATTGTCACTAACAACGGTCCAATCGACACGGCAGGTGCAAACAAGGCCACCCATTTCATCCAAGCGTGCTGTCAGAGCAAGACCCCCATTCTTTACCTGAATAACACCACCGGCTTCATGGTGGGCAGAGCCTTCGAAGAGGCGGGCATCATCAAGCACGGGTCAAAGATGATACAGGCCGTGACCAATGCATCCGTGCCGCAGATCACCATCTTCTGCGGCGCATCTTTCGGTGCCGGCAACTATGGCATGTGCGGTCGTGGCTTTCACCCGCGCTTCTGTTTCTCATGGCCTAACGCAAAGACAGCGGTCATGGGCGGAGAGCAAGCGGCGAAGACCATGGCTATCGTTACCGAGGCAGCTATGAAGCGTAAAGGTGCAGTCGACCATAACGCACTAGAGGAACTTCAGGAACGCATCATCGACCGCTTTGACAGACAGATGAGCGTGTTCGTGACCAGCGCGCATTTGCTGGACGATGGTGTCATCGACCCCCGTGATACCCGCGCTGTTTTGGCCAAGGTGCTGGCCGTTTGCCGCGAAGGCGACGCGCGCGAGCCCCAAGCCATGCAGTTTTCCGTGGCCAGACCGTAAGCCGGTACAAAGCTGGCATGAAGTTCATCCTCGAATACGATCTGCATTCAACTACGGGCGTGCGCTAGGCTGCTGAATAGGTGAACCCGCATGTGGAGCAGAAAATGAAATTTGTCTACCCTTTAGCGATTGGTCGCCTCATTCGGGACAACCAGAAAGTCCACCACAAGCTTGCCGAGTTCCAGGTGATGCTGCAGGCTCTCACCAAGCAAAGGGGTATTTTCCCAAGTCGACCTGATTATTCTGTTAGGCCAACTCCAATCATTTTTTCTTAGATGCTCCGATCATGCCCGCTTCCACCCCATTCTCAAAAGTCTTGATCGCCAATCGAGGTGAGATTGCCTTACGTGTCATGCGCAGCGCCCGTGCACTGGGTTATCGCACGGTTGCCGTGTATTCGACGGTCGACGTCAATGCCCGCCATGTGATGGAGGCCGACCAGGCGGTTTGTATTGGTGAGGCGCTGCCCGCCCAGTCGTACCTCCGAATTTCGGCCATGATCGAAGCTGCCCGCTTGGCTGGCGCTGACGCCATTCACCCTGGCTATGGGTTCTTGGCAGAAAACGAGGACTTCGCAAAAGCCTGCCAGGACGCAGGCTTGGTTTTCATTGGACCTTCGGCCAAAGCTATTCTGTCCATGGGCAACAAGGCAGGTGCGAAAGAACTGATGCTCGCTGCCGGTGTGGAATGCATTCCCGGCTACCATGGGCAAGACCAGAGCGTTGAACGTCTGAGTCTGGAAGCTGTTCGCATCGGTTATCCGGTGATGATCAAGGCGGTGGCCGGTGGCGGCGGGCGCGGGATGCGCCTAGTAACCCACGAGGGCGAATTTAACGAGCTGCTGCGGAGTGCCCAGTCAGAAGCCAAGAACGCTTTCGGAGATGCCTCTGTGATCCTAGAACGCGCCCTCATCGAGCCTCGTCACATTGAGATTCAGGTTTTTGCCGATCGCCATGGCAACGCTATCCACTTGGGTGAGCGCGACTGCTCGGTACAGCGGCGCCACCAGAAAGTGATCGAAGAGGCACCGTCCCCTGCGGTATCGCTTGATCTGCGTGAGCGCATGGGGGCTACCGCAGTAACTGCCGTGAAAGCCATTAGTTATGAGGGCGCTGGGACCCTGGAATTTTTGCTGGATCGGAATGGCAACTTCTTCTTCATGGAAATGAACACCCGCCTGCAGGTTGAGCACCCAGTGACCGAAGCCATCACCGGCTTGGACCTTGTTGAACTGCAATTTCGAGTGGCCTCTGGTGAGCCTCTGCCGATTTCACAGTCTGACGTTCAATTTAATGGGCACGCCATCGAGGTTCGATTGTGCGCGGAGGATGCTGACAAAGGCTTCATGCCGCAAAGTGGTGTTATGGACCTTTGGCAGACGCCACCAGAATTGCGCGTGGAGCATGCCCTATCGTCAGGTGCGGAGATTTCCCCTTTCTACGACTCCATGATCGCTAAACTAGTGGCTCACGGCGTTACCCGCGAAGAGGCTCGACGTAAGCTGTTGAGCGGCGTTCAAGATACCGTTGCCCTTGGGTTGAAAACCAATCAGGTGTTTCTGTCACGCTGCCTGGCCCACCCTGTGTTCATCCAGGGTGGCGCCACCACCTCCTTCATCGCACAGAACCTGGACGTCCTTTTACAGACTGAAACGGAGGTCCAGACCATAGCTACTGCGCTGGCCTCAGTGTTGCTGGTTGAATCGGCCGAGGGCACCAAGGCACCCGTTCATGGACGCCGACTGACCCATAGCCTGGCCATTCATGTGAAGTTAGAAATCAACGCAGAGCCGCGCAATGCCGAATTGATCCACCAAGGGCAGCACCGCTACTTGGTGGCGTCCGAAGGCCGGAGTTTCGATGTAGACCTTGTCGGCATTGACGCAGGCAACGCACGTTTTATCGTAGGCGGTGTGATGGAAAGCGTGGTCTATAACGTCCAAGGAACCCGCCTGTTGATGCACTTTCATGGCATTCCCTTCGATGTCAACGATCACACCCGTGCCGCCAGCACACGCCCGGATGTTGCCGGCTACAGTGATGGGAAACTGCGTGCAACCATGAACGGCAGAGTGGTCGCTGTACTTGTTTCTGAGGGAGACCGTGTTGAAGCAGGACAACCAATAGTCACGCTCGAAGCCATGAAGATGGAGCACATTCACTCCGTGCCAATGGCAGGCAAGGTTAAGTCGATCAACGTAACTATGGGTGAACAAGTGCAGGCCAACGGGGTAGTCGCAGAAATCGAGATAGATGGAGACAACGCATGAGTGGCTCGGTAGTTCTCCATGAACAACGTGGTTCGGCGTTCTGGATCACCCTCAACCGACCAGACAAACGCAACGCGATCAACGCTGCGGTGATCGCGGGTATTCGCGAAGGCTATCGACGGGCACATGCGAATCCCGATACGCGCGTTATCGTGCTGACTGGGGCAGGAGACAAGGCATTTTGTGCTGGTGGCGACCTTCAACCGAACCAGGGCTTTGAGTTTGATTTTTCGCGTCCGAATACGGACTACGCGGACATGTTACGCGAGGCACAAAACGCCACACTGCCATCCATCGCCCGCATCAATGGCGTGTGCATGGCTGGTGGCATGGGCCTGTTGTGCATGGCGGACATGGCCGTGGCTGCTGAACATGTGCACTTCGGGTTGCCCGAGGTCAAAGTGGGCGTATTTCCCATGCAGGTATTCAGTCTGTTACAGGACATCGCGCCACGCCGCGTCATTCGTGAGTGGGCGCTCAGTGGAGAGCCGTTTTCTGCGGCAGAAGCGCTCACGGCCGGATTGCTTAACCATGTGGTTCCCGCCGCTGAGCTGGATGAGCGAACAGAGTGGTTGATCGGTCGCATTGTAGATAAGTCACCGACAGCGATCCGTCGTGGCAAATATGCGTTGCGTGCCATAGAGGCTATGTCATTCGATCAAGCGATTGCTTACACCGAAAGCCAGATAGCTCTGCTGTCCATGACCGAAGACGCCAAAGAAGGGCTGGCTTCCTTCAACGAGAAGCGCAAGCCTTTCTGGAAAGGGAGATGAAAATGAATCTATCGCTTTCAGACATCTTCGACCAGATCAGAAGGTGGCTTTGGTGACGGGTTCTTTTACGTGAATTGGTATGGACACCGTTTGTTTATTGGCCCTGAACTGAGCTCACTTGATCATCATCATCTGCAAGCCAGCACCTCGAATTTATAGCGCCAGGAGAACGAGAGTTCGGAGGCCCCATGGAACAGTGGTACAGAAAGGCCATTCTCTGGCCCCCTAAGGTATACCGGGTGCCTGAGGTCGGAGTAACGCCGTGTCTGGGTTGCCGGCATGATGTGAGATTGTGTGGGGTTCATGGCGCATTTTGGCTAAGACAACCAGGTGGCCTGTCGCACAAGTACTAGATAACCCCGAACCAGCCAGTACGCACAAGACTTGGATTAGAGGGTTTTGTACTGTGGAGTTAACCTTTGTGTGTCCGGCTATCAGCAACGGCGCGTTCTTCTTGATCTGTGAAATAAGCCCATGCATTACCCCTTGAAATCTGAACGCCGTGGACCGATAGGCCTATTGCGCATCGACAACCCTCCCGTCAACGCCCTTTCGGCGGCCAGTGTTGCCGGACTCCACGTGGAGCTGGACCAGTTTGAGACCGAAGTCGACCTGTCAGCCCTGTTGGCGCATTGTGATGGTCGCACCTATGTCGCGGGGTGCGACATCGCCGTATTTGACGACTCTGATTTCTGCGTCAGTAACAACACCCGTTTGCTGTTGCGTTTGGATCGCTCGGTTCGCCCCGTGGTGGTGGTGAACGGCACGGCTGTGGGTGGTGTGTGATGGACACCGCCGTGCAACTCACCGTGCCAGTGGCACCCCACAATCAGTTTGACGAATCAGCGCTGGCCGCCTACATGTTCACCCACGTGGCCGGATTTCAAGGTGGTCTGCAGGTGTCTCAGTTCAAGGGCGGGCAGTCGAACCCGACTTTTTTACTCACTGCGGGCGGTAGGCACCATGTGTTACGCAAGAAGCCCAATGGTTTGCTGCTGCCTTCAGCTCATGCGGTGGAGCGAGAGTACCGCGTGATCACTGCTTTGCAAGGTTCGGGCGTACCGGTGCCTTTAAGCCACTGCCTGTGCGAGGACAGTCGGGTCATCGGCACGCCGTTTTACATCATGGACCATGTGCCCGGTCGCGTGCTTTGGGACCCGCGCCTGCCCGGCATGACGCCAGCTGAGCGCGGTGCCATCTACGACGACATTAATCGCGTGATCGCCACGCTGCACGGTCTGGACCTAAAGGCCCTGGGCCTAGAAGGTTTCGGTCGTCATGAGAACCACCTGCAACGCCAGATAGCGCGTTGGAGCCAACAGTACCGCGCCTCGGTGACCGTCAGCCAGCCGGCGATGGACCGGCTGATTGACTGGCTGCCGGCCCATATCCCACCCGGAGAATCAACCTCGGTGGTTCATGGAGACCTGCGCATTGACAACATGATCTTCCATGCCACCGAGCCGCGTGTGGTGGCGGTGCTGGACTGGGAACTATCGACACTAGGCGACCCGCTGGTGGATTTTTCCTACCATATGCTGACATGGGAATTGAGTAAGGAGCAGTTCCGCGGCATGGCCGGCACCGACCTCGCAAGCCTGGGCATCCCCGATCAGCAGACCTATCTTAAACTTTATGCACACCGTACGGGGCGTGCAAGCATCGACCCACAACACTGGGAGTTTTACATGGTGTTTAACCTCTTCCGCCTCGCGGCTATCTTGCAAGGCATTGCCAAGCGGGCAGAAGAAGGCACGGCTTCAAACCCCACAGCAGCTGAGACAGGTCGGTGCGCCGGACCCATTGCCGAGTTGGCATGGCGCCGTGCCCGCGAGCAGCTTGGTGCTACCTGAATTTCCACTCCGTTCTCAAAGGACATCCATGTCATTCGATCCCTCTCCCAAAATTCAGGACCTACAGCGTCGGCTCCATGCTTTCATGGACGAGCACATCTATCCTAACGAGGCGCGCCACATCGAAGAGGCCGAACGCTTGGGGCCCTGGCAAGTGCTACCGCTAATCGAAGAGCTCAAGCCCCTAGCGCATGCCGCTGGGCTTTGGAACCTGTTTCTGCCCGAATCGCCACACGGCGCAGGCCTGACTAACCTCGAATACGCGCCACTTTGCGAGATCATGGGTCGCTCACTGCTTGCGCCTGAAATCTTCAACTGTTCCGCACCCGACACCGGCAACATGGAGGTGCTGGCGCGCTATGGCACACCCGAACATCAGGAGAAATGGTTGAAGCCATTGCTGGCCGGAAAAATCCGCTCATGTTTCGCCATGACCGAGCCGGAGGTCGCATCAAGCGACGCGACCAACATTGCCTCGACGATCGTTCGAGACGGTGACGAATACGTGGTCAACGGCCTCAAGTGGTACACCACCAACGCAACCGATCCGCGCTGTAAGATCGCAATTTTCATGGGGAAAAATGATCCAGACAACCCGGACCGCCACAAGCAGCAATCGATGATTCTGGTGCCCATGGATACTCCTGGCGTCAAGGTGGTTCGCGCATTGCCGGTGTTCGGCTACTACGGCATGCCGGATCGCGCCTCAGAGGTGTTGTTTGAAAATGTGCGTGTGCCTGTTAGCAACCTTTTGCTCGGCGAAGGACGGGGTTTTGAAATTGCCCAGGGCCGCCTTGGCCCCGGTCGCATCCACCATTGCATGCGCCAGATCGGTCTGGCCGAACGCGCATTGCAGCGCATGTGCGAACGCAGCCTCTCCCGGGTCGCCTTCGGTAAGCCGGTGGCTCAGCAGGGCGTCACGGTGGAGCGCATCGCCGAGGCCCGCATCATGATCGAACAAGCAAGGCTGTTGACTCTGAATGCGGCTCATCGCATGGACACCGTAGGCAACAAAGTGGCCAAGACCGAAATCGCGATGATCAAGGTCGCTGTGCCAAACATGGCGGCCCAGGTGATCGACTGGTCAATTCAAGCACACGGCGGTGGTGGCACCAACAACGACTTTGGTCTCGCGCATGCATACGCTATGTCACGAGTTCTTCGCTTGGCCGATGGTCCAGATGAGGTACATCGCAACCAGATCGGCAAACTGGAGTTGCGAAAGTACCAGCAGTGATTTCTGATGCCTAGTGAAAACACCTAAAGCGCGCACTAGGATGCACAGCATACTGAGGCAAGACAACGGTCGTACGATCCGTTATGCTTTATCCTAACTTCTATGAAGAATTGAGGTGACAAACAATGCCTTACGTTAGACCTGTTGCCAAGTCAACCGTTCCCGATCGCATGATGTGGATTACCCCTGATCGCGTGTTTTATCTTGGTCTTTTGGGAGCGCCGACGGTTCGACAAATGGGATCGGTGCTTGTCTATGTTTCAGTTGCGGGCTCTGCCATCCGCATTCGGCTGGACGGTGGTGAATGGCAGCGAACTGAAATGGCGGTTGTTCCACCCTATGTTCCGCATCAGGTGATGTCGGAATCGCGAATGGTAATTGTCATGAAAGTCGAGGCTGAAACCGTCGATCTGGGTGCATTACCCCCGGAATTATGTGGTCGCGGGGCATTGGATGCGCCTGCATTTGTAAGACGCGTGCGCGAACGCGCCTGGGAGTCACCGGTCGACTCCCAAGCCGTCAACCTACTGGACCTAGACTTTGACCTCGCCGTGTTCGGTGCCAAGTTGCCTACCCGCAAAATTGATCAACGAATTCTGTTTGTTCTGGGTCGCATCAAGGAAGACCCCTCGGCACCCGCTGTCGCCGAAGAGTACGCCAACATGGTGAACCTTTCTTTTTCTCGTTTCCTGCATCTTTTCAAGCAAGAAGTCGGTGCGCCGTTTCGCAGTTTTCGTACTTGGAAGCGAGCTCGAAATCTTTTGAACTATGTGGTGAACCATAACAACAACCTGTTGTATGTCGCACTTGGCACAGGCTACCCAGACTCTACCCACTTCAGTCATACGATTCGGCGGGTGTATGGACTCAAGCCAAGCGAAATTTTTGCTGGATCGCGACGACTTGCCGTGTATGGCCAGTCTGCAGCCATTCACTGAACGGGTTCCCGGACGATGTGCTTTCATTAGGTCAAATTTTCAAAAAATCAACCCGAATGTCATTGACCTGTAGGAGTTTCAGCACTTTCCCATAGGAAACCTGATTTACAGATGCCTAATTTGACTAACATGAAGCCCTTACGAATCACAGCGAATCGGCCAGCGACTTGGGAACCCACACCGGCAAATCCAGCAGCATTTGCCCCATACCTTTTCCCAACGGATCCATGCGAGTAGAGGACGGTCCACCGCCGTCCAGTGCTTCATGAAGCAAATAGTTAATGGCTGAAATGCCTGGCAGGTGAAAGCGTTCTACACGCCCTTTGACCAGGTGAGCAAAATACCCGTGCACCACTTCAGGTGTAACACGGCTCCAGATCAGAGGCAGCCATTCCGCCCTGCGGGCGATGACGCCGATGTTGGATATATTGCCTTTATCTCCGCTGCGCGCCCATGCCAGTCGGATTAACGGTACTTCGATCTGTGGTTCATCGGTGTCGAGCCAAGCCACTGGCACGGTTGTTTCATGGTCAGTTGAATCCCCTTGGATCAAGGGAACACTGACAGTTTGCTTGTGTCCATCCATCGTGAAACTAAGTGTCAACGCAGACTTCCCAAGTAAAAAAGCAAATGGTTTTGTCAATGGTGAAGCTGATGGGCGACCACCGCCAGGACTCGTGGTACCTGGAGCCCATGAGGTGCCAGAGGGCGCAATCTCCCGAGAGAAAATTTCCAGTGCTGCACTACTAGGGTGATCGACCACCACTCGGACCATCACTTCGCGAGCCGTTTCCGCTCGTGAATATGGGCCATACAGGGCTTCGGCACCCAACAGTTCAACGCGGGCGGAACTGAAGTCCTTATGGCCTGCCTTTTGCAAAAGTTCGCGCGTACGAGTGATGATGGCCTCTCCTGTTCGCCGTGCTTTGGCGGCTGCGTCAATGCCGACGATCACCATGCTGCCTGCACAGCGATACCCGACCATGCTGGTGGCTGAGACCTTGTAGCTAGGACTCGGTACTCTGCCTCGTGCACCACTCACGCGCACCTGCTCTGGACCAATTTGCTCAATGACGACATTGCGAAAGTCGCAACAGACATCCGGCAGCATGTAGGCTCCGGGGTCGCCAATTTCGTAGACCAGTTGTTCGGCCACAGCGGCTCGAAGCACCACACCACCGGTTCCTGGTGGCTTGCTCACGACAAAGCTGCCATCCTCAATGCAATCGACAATGGGGTAGCCGATGTGTGGCCAGTCAGGGACGTCTTGCCAGTCGGTGTGAAGTCCTCCTGTGGCCTGGCAACCGCACTCGATGATGTGGCCTGCAAGGCTACCACCAGCCAGCCGGTCGTAATCCACGGGGCTCCAGCCAAACTCATGTATCAGCGGACCCAAGGTGGTCGCACTGTCCACGCAGCGACCCGTGATAACGATATCGGCTCCTGCGTCGAGGGCTCGCGCCACGGGCAGTGCACCGAGGTAAGCACTGGCACTCAGTACATTCTCTGGCAGGGGATCGCCCGTGAACATGTCCTTGCTTTTGAGGCTCCTCAACTGCGACATCAGGCTCGAGACGTCGTCACCTTCGACCACCGCGATCCGAGGCTGCAGTCCTTGGCTCTCGGCCAATGCACGTAAGGCCGCAGCGCAGGCCTTAGGGTTGATACCGCCCGCGTTGGCCACCACCTTGATTCCCCGCCGCATGACTTCAGGCAGAACGGTCTTCATAGCGACGTCGACAAAGTCGGTGGCATAGCCCATCTCTGGCTTGCGGGCACGCGCCGCAGCCAGAATCGCCATGGTGGTTTCGGCGAGATAGTCAAATACCAGGTAGTCAATCAGCCCAGAGTTCACCAATTGAGGTGCCCCCACCATGCTGTCACCCCAGAACCCCGAGGCACCACCGATGCGAACGATCTTATTGCTCAACTAATCTCTCCTGAAGTGCAATCAGCGAAGTGCCGAATGTTTGCATTCCAAGATAGCCTAGCTTTGGCTCATTTGGCTTGCGCGAAGTGGTTGACTGGTGCTGTGGATCGGCAAGCAAAACAATGGACCTGCTTGCGACATTGGCCCTAAAGGCGATTGCGGACCTAGCGCCCAACAACTGACAGGCAGTTTAAATGTTCACGGTTGCGCTAGCGAGCCCTAGATGAGATCAGTAGAAGATGCATCTGGTGTTAATGACTCTGAAGCTGTGACATGATGTTCCATTGAACCTCGCAATCGGCATATTTCTTTTAGTGAGGTTGATTCGTAAGGTTGTGCACTCGAGTGGTCGTCAATTGGCCAGTTAGCACAAGACACGAGAGGTTTGTGTCGGCTATTGTTGTCCTATTTCTCAGCCACAATGAGTTATCTACCGTGACTTCAGCCTCATCAAAACTTATGAGCCCGTTGTGCTTAACGCACGCGGATGGCACCACCACCACGCTGCGCAATAGACTGCTCATGGGATCCATGCACACAGGGCTTGAAGAATTGCCTGATGGCTGGGATAGGCTCGCAGCCTTCTACGCAGAACGGGCTGAAGGCGGTGTCGGGTTGATTGTGACCGGTGGTCTCTCACCCAATCGCGAGGGCAACATGTGGCCTGGTATGCGAACTCTGGACAGTGAGGAATCCGCATCCCCGCACCGCGCAATCACAACAGCGGTGCATGCACACGGAGCTCACATCGTCATTCAATTGCTGCATGCTGGACGGTATGCAACCCATGCCGAGGGAGTTGCCCCTTCGGCGCTGCGTTCGCCGATATCACCCGCTACGCCTCGTGAGATGTCTGTAGAAGACATCCGTCGAACCATTTCTGACTACACCCAGGCTGCGATATTGGCTCAAAGTGTGGGCTACGATGGGGTTGAGATCATGGGAGCGGAAGGGTATTTGATCAATCAGTTCATGGCGCCTCGTGCGAATCAGCGCAACGACGAATGGGGAGGCAGTCTCGAAAACCGGATTCGCTTCGGAGTAGAAACGGTAAGGCAGGTAAGGGCTGCAACACGGTCTGATTTCATCGTCATTTTCAGGCTCTCTATGCTTGACTTGGTAGAAGGCGGCTGCACGTGGGACGAGGTTGTCGAGATGGCGAAAGCCGTTGCAGTGGCTGGCGCCAGCATCATCAATCCCTATGTGGGGTGGCATGAGTCGCGTGTGCCAACCATCGCCACGCTTGTGCCTCGCGGCGCATTCACGGGCTTGACCCGACGCCTGAAGTCGGAACTTGATGTGCCTGTGGTAGCAAGCAATCGCATCAACGATCCCAGATTGGCAGAGCAGATTTTGGCGCAGGACGGGGCAGATCTGGTGTCCATGGCGCGGCCTTTATTGGCCGATCCGATGTTGCTGAATAAATTTGCGTCCGGACAGTCAGCGCTGATCAACACCTGTATCGCTTGCAACCAAGGGTGTCTGGATGAGGCTTTCTCAGGCCGCCTGACAACCTGCATGGTCAATCCGCGAGCTTGCCGCGAGACAGAACTTCGAATCGAACCGACTGCGGAACCCAAGCGGATCGCAGTGGTCGGAGCTGGACCTGGCGGACTTGCCTTTGCTGTGACGGCAGCCCAGCGTGGTCATCAGGTGACCTTGTATGACGCTGCTTCCGTGGTGGGTGGCCAGTTCAACCTGGCGCGCCTTATTCCTGGCAAGGAAGAATACAGCGAGACCTTGCGCTATTTTTCAGCTGAGTTGGTTCGTCATGGCGTGAAACAGAGGCTGGGTGAACGCGCGTCGTCGGAGTCATTGCTTAAGGCTGGATTCGATCATGTGGTTCTTGCCACTGGCGTTGTACCAAGGAGGCTAACTTGGCCTGGCATTGACCACCCCAGAGTACTGCGCTATGCCGACGTTATCGAAGGCCGAGCACCAGTGGGTGCCCGGGTTGCCATTGTCGGGGCAGGCGGCATCGGTTTCGATGTGGCTGAACTGCTGAGCCATGAGCACCTAGAGGGTGACGAGTTAGCGCAGTTCACTGCGACTTGGGGTATTGACTTGAAGGGCCAAAACCCAGGTGGTATGACGGAACCGCATCCTGCTCGTATGAGGCGCGAGCTGTGGTTGCTTCAGCGTAGGCCGGATTCGCTCGGAAAAGGCCTGGGGAAAACCACGGGTTGGATTCGCAGAGCCCTCTTGCGGCGCCGAGGTGTCAACATGCTTTCCGGCGTGATTTACGAACGGTTTGACGATGAGGGCCTGCACATTACTGTGGGAGGTGTTACGAAAATATTGCCGGTAGACCATGTGGTGATTTGTGCTGGTCAAGAGTCAGAACGGCCGTTGCTGGGCGAGTTGGAGCGGGCTGGCCAGCCAGTGAGCCTAGTGGGCGGTGCGCTCATGGCAGGCGACTTAGACGCGACCCGGGCAATTGATGAGGGTGTTCGGCTTGCCTGCCGTCTTTAGGTGGAATATCCGTCACCCGATTAAGGTCATGATGGAAACTCATATCGCAGCTGTTTGCTCCGTGGAGTCGACCAGTTAACACAAGACTGTCCCGCTACGCACACATAAACTGTCCATCTGCACTTTCTACGTCAAGACAATCCCGACAGCGATGGTGCGGCGCTTCGATGAATCCCTTTAGCCGTTCGTGTTGAAGGCCAACAACTAATTTCAGGATTTAGAAACATGAAAAATCTAGCCCGAATCGCCCCCTCTGTTCGTCCATCCATCTATCGACGCCTGGCCTTGCATTTTGGAGGCATGGCAATGGCCCTCATGGTTGGATTCCTTTCCATGCAGCAGGCCTTAGCTGCAGAGAACTGGCGAATCACGTCTGCCGCACAACCTGGGCTGCTGCGCGATCATCACGTCCGCATCGCTGAATCCATCACCAAGGCAACCAACGGGGCGGTTCAAGGAGAGTTTCAGTTCGTGGCCAGCGAGCAAGAAGCCTTGCAGCAAGTGCTTCGAGGCCGCCTTCAGGTGGGTGTCATCTCAGTTCTGGGCTTGGCTTCAATAGCTCCAGAGATGGCTGTTTTTGCAACTCCCTATTTGTGGGCTAACCCAAAAGAAGGCGATGCTTTTCTCGATAAACACGCCGTGCGGTTGGTGCAACCCATCATGGAGGCCAAGGGTCTGGTGCTGATTGGCATGTCAGAGACTGGTTTCAACGACGTTGTTGGCAAGACGCCCTTGCTCTCTCCAGCCGATGTAAAGGGCAAGAAGATCCGCGTCTCCCCGGCGCCATCTTCGCAGTTTTTCTGGTCGGCGTTGGGTGCTAATGGCGTCCAGCTGCCGTTGGGTGAAATGTTTCCTGGGCTTGAACAGGGACTGGTCGTGGGTGCTGATCTACCTTTCGTTTACTACATCACGACCCCCGCTGCCAAGAGTGCACCCCACGTGACACTCACAAGGCATACCCACCTGTTCAATGCAGTCGTAGTCAACAAGGAATCCTGGTCCAAACTCAATTCCCAGCAACAAAACGCCATTCGGGCGGGAATTCCAAGCTACCCGGTACTGCGCGGCGAGGTCCGCGATGCAGAAGGACCGCTGATGAAGAAGTTTGAAGCTGACGGGGGTAAAGTGCATCAAATAACAGATGCACAGCGCAAGGTCTGGTATGACATTGTCTCACCTGGCCATGCCGCTTATGTGGAGAAGATCGGCCAGCCAGCAGTGACCCTTTTCAATGCCATCCAGGCCGCAAGGCGCGAGAAGTGACTGCACAGACGACTCAATCGGTGGCAGTTGCATGCTTTCTTCAGAGACTACAGGCAATTGAGAAGGCCGTAGCAGTCTTTGCCATCATTGCTGCAGTGGCCTCGCTGACCGCAGACCTATTGGGGCGCGAGCTGTTTGGCATGGGGATCTTCGGTGCGCAACGTGCAGCGGTGCACTTAACTTTTGTGGCGGGCATGCTCGGGTTTGTACTAGCCACCGGCAGTGGACAGCACCTTCGAATCAAGGCCACCGACCACCTACTGCCATCCAACTGGGCACCCTGGATCGAGCGCTTGGGCAGCGTACTTTCAGCAGTCATACTGGGGGTACTTGCGTGGCATGCGTTAGGTTTCACCATGCAAACGAGGGGAGTGGGTCAGATGTCCGTCACGCTGGGGATTCCCGTCTGGCCCATTCAGGCGGTGATGGTCTACGCCTTTTTGTCAGCAGGACTGCGACACATCCTTTTTGCCTTTCTGCCGGACCTGCAGCCTCAGGAAGTTACTTCCTCATGAATGCTATTTTAGGTGCTGCAGCACTTTTCGCTCTGGCCTTGTTGCGTCAGCCTCTGCTGCTTATTTTGGCGGCGGGGACATCCTATGTTCATGTTGTGCTGGCCGATAGTCGGTTCGAGTTCATGATGCAGGATGTTTGGTCGGCGCTGGACAAGGAAATCCTGCTTGCGATTCCCATGTTCTTACTGGCAGGCGCTGTCATGACGCGAGGCAGCATAGCAAAACGCCTCATACGCATCATGATCGCCCTGACTACCCCCATCCCAGGTGGCATAGGTGTTGCCACCGTATTGAGTTGCGCCATCTTTGCTGCGATATCTGGATCGAGCATCGTCACCATGCTGGCTGTGGGATCCGTGATGTTCCCTGCACTCATCTCGAATGGTTATTCACGGTCGTTTTCGATCGGCCTGATCTGCGCAAGCGGTACGTTGGGCATCATCATTCCACCATCGATTCCCATGATCCTCTTCGGCATCATGACGGAAACATCGATCACGCAGCTGTTCCTGGCGGGCATAGTCCCAGGCCTGTTTCTGGCATTCCTACTTGCCGTTTATGCGATTCTCATAAATCGGCATCGGGATACATCCAAATGGGATACGCAAGAAATTATGGCTTCGATTCGATCGGGGGCATTTGCCCTAGCGCTGCCGATCCTGCTTTTAGGTGGCATTTACAGCGGATACTTTACGCCTACTGAGGCGGCAGTTGCTGCTCTGTTGTATTCGCTTTTTGTGGAAAGCCTGGTTCACCGAGAACTAGAATTTCGCGATTTTTATGAGATTGTGGGCAGTACTGCTAGCTTGTTAGGCATATTGCTACCGTTGGTGGCGTTCGCCACCAGCCTGAGCGTGATCATGGATTACGAGAGGGTGCCACAAGCTATCGTGGCCTGGGTGCAAACATTTATTGACAGTCGGACAACATTTTTGATTGCGGCAAACTTGATGTTGTTGCTAGCAGGCGCGGTCATGGAAGTGGGATCCGCTATTGTCATTCTTGCCCCTCTGTTGATGCCTTTGGCAAAGGTCTATGGTGTAGATCCTGTGCACTTCGGAATTGTGATGACGGTTAACCTTGAAATTGGCTACATCACACCACCGGTGGGACTGAATTTGTTCGTGGCGCTTGCTGCCTTTAAAGCCAGCTTTTCTGAGGTCTGTCGATCAGTAGTTCCTTATATCGGCATCATGCTGCTCGGCCTGACCATCATCACTGCCGTGCCTGCGCTTTCTCTATGGTTCATTCGATAGATCAGGCTGACGATAGCTGCGCATCTATCGCGCCGTATTTTTTTGGTGAGCCTCCAAATTGAAAGCCACTGATACATGTATCCGGCATTGATGCATAACTTGACATCTTCAATCGGTACAGGTGTTGTTGCCGGGGCGCTGATTTCAGTTTGACCAGTCAAATAAGCTTCAGTACATATAAGCTTCAGCTTCGATAATGGGTTAAATGAGTGACACAACAATTGCTCATTCGTACCCTGTCAGCCGCACCCTGTCAACGCGAAATGTACATCCGCCTGGCCTTGGGTGAGTTGTTGATGATGTCAAGCGTGAGCTGACAACGCTCACTGCCAAAGTAACGGGCCAGCACCTCGACGATACGCTCATCCTCTGAGGAGACGTTGGCAAAAATTGTCATGCAAGATCGCAGCTTCATGGCGTCAATCTTGCCAAGGACCTTCTCAGGCCTTGTCCCCTTTGGCAGACCCAGCAGGATTTCTATGCAGCTTCTCAGTCTGTCGCCCAGAAGATCGTTGTCCCAATACTCCGCCGCCTCTTTGGGGTCAGCCAAGCCAAAGTAATGTGCAAGGCGGCTCGATCCCAATCCCCGAAGCTGAGGAAAGACAAACCACATCCAGTGCGTCTGTTTGTGACCCGCGGCGAGTTCCTCGACGACCTGATACCAGTGAAGGTCCTGAGCTTCGGTGAATCGGTCTAAAGTCCCTTCGGACCTGACCATGGGAACCCGTCGAGAGGTTTCACGCATCAACCTGTGAGGTTGCGCTTGCCAATATTCGCCGCTTGAATAAACCGGACGGCTTTGCTTGCGAGCACCCGGAAGTGGCAAGCTTGGTACGCCACAGGCCTGGTAAAAACTCGATAACTCCCACATCCAATAAAAGCCATTGCCCTGCAATGCCGCCTGAGCGGCATGCAAGTTGGCAGCAGGTAGATGGTCAAAGACTTTTCCGTGATCGTCAAAGAAAACCAATTCAACCCCGCCTCCTGGGCCGTCTTCGATAACACACCAGTTTTGTTGGAGCATCCCTAGGACTTTGACCCAAAGGCGTTGGCTTATTTGAGCCTCCTCGCGGAGTTCGTCGAGAGTTTGAATGCGCATGAATTCGCCTTAAGCAATAAGTTCTGGGCCGCCGCAACCATCATTCGGCAGGAACGGAAACCCAATTGGGCCAAGCAAGCATTCACAAGTCATTGCCGGATTTCCTGCTGCCACCCCTGCACCACCATCACCATCGCCAGGGTGTCCAACTCACAGTAGCGCAGCAGGGCTTGCTTGATTTGTGACCTTTTCGCGTCTTGAAGGTCTTCAAACTGGAGCCGCGAATAGGCCGTTGCGGCAGCGCCACCTTCTGCGATGACCAGTTCATCCGGGTCTTGGCCCTCTGGCAGAGACTCACCCAGCATCTCTGCGCCCAAGTCACGCAGGATTTCGTAAGGGTCATATATGCTCTTGCCGTGTTCATCGGTGGGCAGCCAAGTGAAGTTCTTGTAATTCAAGCTGGACATTCCACCCTCTGCGCCATAGATCGGCTGGGCATAGTGCTGCCGCAGCCAGGCATTGCTGGCGAGCATGGCGGGCAGCACCTTCTTGATGGAGACACTGCCCTTGGTGGCCACATCGAAGTACCCTGCCTTGGCCAACTCGCACAGGTCCACCATGGCACGCTCTCCCGACTTGGTGAGCGACGCCATAAACAAGCGCAACTCGTCCGCATCGGCTGGCGGGCTCAAGCTTTCATCGAGCTGCACCATGATCCGGTTTAGGATCGTGTTTTCATGGTGGCTCCACATGAATACCGTGCCAGAGTCCCCTTTCAGCTCTGCCTTCAGGGCGCGGGCAAATTCGAAGTTTGGAAACACCCCTGGCTCGGCCAGCAAGAACTGGCCCTTGTGTTCGACGCGCCCGTCTTCATGCATCACATGGTGGGAATACTGAAAGGCCACCTGCTCATAAGGCCGCATGCCTTGGTGAAACGGGATGGCCACCGCACTGGTCTCGAAGTCGATGAAATGGTACGGAAAGCGCCAAGACGCCATTTCTCTGCGCATGTGTGCCTCGGCCAGCCAGTACCCGCCTCGATCTTCTTTTGGGGGGATGCCTTTGGCTTGCATCCACTGGCGTTCACTGACAGACAAGGTTTCTCCGTCGTCTTTGACGTTGATGTCCCCTGACTGCACGGCAGACAGGCGTATCCGCCCTTGCGAGATTAATTCGTCTTTTTTCAGAAAATTCCATAGGTCCAACACCGTGCCTTGGGCGAAATCCTGGGCAGTGAAGCCATAGGCCTGAGACCAGCACTCATGAAATCCGCTTTTCATCTCATCGTCGCTTGCAGCCTTGAACTCGCATTTGCTGCACTTTGAACCGGGCAAAGGAGGAATTTTTTGGTCATCGGCATAGGCTTTGGCCCAGTCATTGGCCGCCTGGTCCAGAGGTTGCAGAAAGCCGTTGGTGCCCACGCCATGTTTGTAAACCACCCCCACAAACTCATCCACGGGTACCTTGGCCAAAAGATTCGTCTGAGGTGCGAAGTTGACTGCATCGGCTGATCGGGTCACCCTAACCTTCTTGCCGTCCCTGACGATCTTGAAAAGCTGGTTCAAGCGGTCTTGTGTCGCCTTGATTGACTTGTCGGGCATCATCAAAAAAGTGCTGATCTTCGCGCCTGGATACGCCTGGCGCATGACCCACGCCTGAAAGGCGACGTCTTCAATGTAGGGGCGCATGCCCGACTTGATGGGCACTCGGCTGCCAGCGATGTCGGGTCGCGTGCTGTCATGGGATTTGGCTTTGACCTCGATCAGCTCGTATCGGTTACCGTCTTTGACCAAAATGTCCACGCGCACGAAGAAGTTGCCAAAGGCGATTGCAGCCTCAAACACAACCGCTCGATCTTGTTGCAACAACAGCGCTGTTTGCGCCAAAGCGCCTGCATGGTCGGTTGCCTCGACCTCAACCCCATCAGGGTATTGGCACTTGGCCAGCTCGCCCACTTGGTAGCCCCCTTCAGCCAACATTTGCAAAAAGCTGTCCTCTTGCTTGGTATCCCGGTAGATCTTGGGCTTGCCGGTGTAGAACAACTTGGTCGGGCATTCCACGGCCAACTTGAAGCGTGATTTGGTTAGGTAGCGCATGGGGGTTTTCATACTCACCGAATCTTAGCCACCTGAAGGCTCGCCTGGTGAGCCCCGCCCCCGTTCCAGCATGGCCTTCACCAACCCAAGAAGCCTTCGATGACCCAAACGACGATTGTTTTTCTCTGCTGCAAGCGGCTGTGCCTGCAGCAGGCGGTGCGCTTGAGAAGCTGCTGCGGGTGCAGGCGCCTGACCGCCTTGCCGATCTGGTTGTAACCCATTTGCCCAAACGCCTGGCCTTAGTGGTAGATAGCTCGTTTTCGTTGGCAATGCCAGCGAAGTTTTGGACGGCGTCGAGGACGGGCGTGTTCAGACTCTGACTCAAGATGAGTTCTGGGATGGGGTGATCAGCTTGAACTGCGCGGGCGAGCGCTCGAAGGCGTTGCAGGCGGCCATTTGGGCGATGGTGTCGTCCAGGTCCTGGTAATTGAAAGCGGCGGTCCAACGGTGGATTTTTTGCATGGCGGCCATAAAGGGGGCAGCGTCAGCCTGGCGGCTCAGGGCTCGCAGGCTGTCCAGGTATTCCTCGCGAAACAGGGTGGGCACGATGATTCGGCAAGCACCCACGGCGGAAAGTTCGGCGTTCATGACCAGCCGCGCCAGACGGCCGTTGCCGTCGGTGAAGGGGTGAACCTCGGACACGATGAACATGGCCAACATTGCACGCGCTGCGCCTGCGGGCACGCTGGGCAAGATTTGCGTGGCTTGCACCAAGGTGCCGCGCACCCGTTGTGGGGCCACAAATTCGGTGTTGCCGGCGCGGTTGGCCAGAACCTTGAATTCACCGGGGCCGACTTCGGGGCGCTCTTGCATTTGGTCGGCATGGCGGGCACGCAGTTGCGCCAGCACGGGCTCTCCACTGGCCAGGGTTTGCAAGGCCCAGCTGGGTTGCAGGGCTTGGCGGTACACGCCCAAGATGTCGTGCGAGTCTTTGGGCCGCTCGGCAATGGGCTGGCCTTGCAGCACAAAGGCGCGGGCGTGCTGCACGTCGAATTCGGTGCCTTCGATGAAGTTGCTGAAGTACGACTCCAAAAACGCAAAATTGGCCCGCGCAGCTTCGGTTTGCGCCACAGCAGGCGGTTGCACCAGGGGGGTGGCTCGCAGCGCGACGGCGAGTTGCTCAAACAGGGCCAGGCGCTGTGCGTCGTAGGGCATGGGCGCTGTGCGGGCGCGGCCTTCTGGGGTGGTGAGCTGCGAGGCGCGGGTGCCCAAAATACTACCCACCAGGTCATCGAGCACTTTGAATTCGGCTTCGAGCGACAAGCTGGGGGCCAAGGCACGGGCTTGTTCGCGCAATTGAGACAGGGCTTCTTCACCACGGGCGTCGCAGGTGTCGAGCAGGCGTCTTTCGACGGCTTCACGCCCCACCGATCGGCGGTTGGGGCCGCGTGTGGGCTGCAGGTTTTCAAGCAGCAGGCGGGGAAGCGATGGAAAGTAAAGTTCGCGCCCGAGCATGGCGGTGTCGCCGGGCGCAGGCGGTGGGCCTTTCCAGAGCATGACGGTCAGGCCAGGCAGCTGGGCTGTGCGCTTGGAGTTGTTCGTCAGATGTATCACGCCATCTTCGGCTTGACCACCGTTGAAGGCGCTGCGGTGGCTGAGCACGGCACCCGGAAACAAAGCAGCCAGCACCCGCAAGCGCTCGCGGGCCATAAGGGCCGGCCAGTCTGAGGGCGGCAGGCTGCTGACAATGCCAGGCGCGATGCGCGAAAGCTGGCCGGCCTGGACGCCACGTTGCGCTGCCCGCTTTTGGGCAGGGCTGATCTCGGCATAAAGGATCAACGCCGTGTCTGTTGTCGCGTTTTTTCGTGATGAGGAGTCGAGCATGGCCTGAATTGTCGTTTTTTACATATGCTAATTTGAAAATTGTCGCATATTCAATGCACAACAGGTTTGCATAGAGCGGCCAGCACCTGTATCCATGGCTTGGGCTCTGTCGTCAGGCTATCTTGCATCCACTGGCGGTAGTCGTCAAACACGCGGCCAATTTTGCGGGTGCGGTTTTCGAGGCGACTGCGTTTGACGGTTCCAATTTGGGATTCCAGCCGCAGGCTCCAGCTGGACGTATTGCCTTTCCACCAACCTCAGCACCCGTGCATGCAGCCCCATCTGGTTAAGGAATGCAATTTCTGCCATCTGCACTGTTGAAACACCTTATCAACTGTTCACCTGAACAGCCCCGCAGGCTCTCGCATTAAGCCTGTTGATCGTCATTTTTCCGATCAAATGCTGTATGCGCAAACAGCCTCATGGGCTCATTTCATGAGTCCACAACCCAAATAGTTTTTGCTAGCTCATGTGGTGAGCGCGAGCGGCTTCGATCAAGCTCAAAAGACTGGAGTAATCAACAGCTTGGGGTTAGTGCAACATCCTTTCTGTAATTTCTCCGAGCATTACGCGTGCCCAACATTTGCAAGCAATGCCTCATGAGCGCAGTGCCCAGCGTGTCGACCAAGCCAATGGCTACAAGTCCAAGACCATGCTCACCCGTATGGGCGAAATCACCTTTGAGGTGCCTCAGGTGAGATCCGGGGGGTTTTTACCCCAGCTTGGCAGTTTGGGCTGAGGAGAATCTGCCTGGAGGATTTGCGTTGTTTGGATCACTGCCAGAGCACCGGGTGCGCATGCGAACCACCAAGGGTGTGGAGCGCCTGAACAAGGAGATCAAACGTAGAACGCGGGCGCCACCTTGTTTGCGAATTTGGCGAGCTGCCTGCGGCTGGTGAGCGCCATCCTGTCAGAACATGATAAGAAGTGGATGAGCGCAAAAATCTACCTGACCATGAAGCCCTGAGTCGATTCGAATTCGCAACACCCAAAACCAGTTCGCGGAATTTACAGAAAAGAAGTTGCTTTATCCAAGATTGGCGCAGTACTGCAAAGTAACAACCTTTACGCGGCACAACACTTTGGCCTGGAATTCCAAAGCCGGGCCGTGCAACTTCATCTGTCTTAGTGAATTTGACGATACCCTCAAAACAAACCTGAAATCTTCCCGTCGTCGTCAATGTCAATCCGCATCGAGGCCGGCTCTTTGGGCAAACCGGGCATGGTCATGATGTCACCGCAGATCATCACCACAAACTCGGCGCCTGCGGCCAACCGGACCTCGCGCACGTTCACCACATGACCCGAGGGCGCAGCACGCAAATTTGGGTCGGTGGAAAACGAGTACTGGGTCTTGGCCACGCACACCGGGTAGTGGCCGAAGCCGTCTTGCTGTAGTTTGGCAATTTTGGCCCGCACCGCAGCGTCGGCAGAGATGTCGGCTGCGCCGTAGACCTGGGTCGCAATGGCTTTCATTTTGTCCCACAGCGTATCGGCGTCTTCATAAACATAGCGCATCTTGGCAGTGCCAGACTCGGCCAGCTGCACCACGATGCGCGCCAGATCTTCGGCACCAGCAGAACCTTGCGACCAGTGTCGCGCCACCACCACAGGCACACCCTGCTGGTCCATCTTTTGGCGCAGCAGGTCGAGTTCGGGCTCGGTGTCCGAAGTGAAATGGTTGATCGATACCACGCAGGGCAGACCGTAGCGGTTGCGGATGTTGTCAACATGTCGCTCAAGGTTGGCCATGCCTTTTTCCAAGGCCACCAGGTTGGGGGTGTTGAGGTCTTTGGCTTCCACGCCGCCATGGTGCTTGAGGGCGCGCAAGGTGGCCACCACCACCACCGCATCGGGGCGCAGCCCGGACTTGCGGCACTTGATGTCGATGAATTTTTCGGCGCCCAGGTCGGCACCAAATCCGGCCTCTGTGACCACATACTCACCGAGCTTGAGCGCCGCTTGAGTGGCGGTGACGGTGTTGCAGCCGTGGGCGATGTTGGCAAACGGGCCACCGTGGATGATGGCCAGGTTGTTCTCAAGGGTTTGCACCAGGTTGGGCTTGATCGCGTCTTTGAGCAGCGCCGCCATGGCGCCATGTGCCTTGAGGTCACTGGCGCGAATGGCTGTTTGCTCACGGGTGTAGCCAACGATGATGTTGCCCAAGCGTTGCTTGAGGTCGCGGCGTGAGGTGGCAAGGCAGAAGATGGCCATCACTTCAGACGCCACCACAATGTCAAAACCGTCCTCGCGCGGAAAACCGTTGCCCGGGCCACCGAGTGACACCACGGTGGAGCGCAAGGCGCGGTCGTTCATGTCCATCACCCGTCGCCAGACGATGCGCCGAGCATCAAAACCCAGCGTATTGCCGTGGTGGATGTGGTTGTCCATCAGTGCGGACAGCAGGTTGTGGGCCAGCGCAATCGCGTTGAAGTCGCCAGTAAAGTGCAGGTTGATGTCCTCCATGGGCACCACCTGGGCATAACCGCCCCCTGCCGCGCCACCTTTCATACCAAACACTGGGCCGAGCGAGGGCTCGCGCAGCGCAATCACGGTGCGCTTGCCAATTCGGTTGAGCGCATCGCCCAGGCCCACTGTGGTGGTGGTTTTGCCTTCGCCCGCTGGCGTCGGGCTGATGGCGGTCACCAACACCAGCTTGCCGTTGGGGGTCTGGTTGTTGCTGAGCCACTGCAGGTCGATCTTGGCCTTGTAGTGACCGTAGGGCTCCAGCGCTTCGGGCGGGATACCGAGCCGGTCCTGCGCCATCTGGATGATGGGCTTCAAGGTGGCGGCCTGGGCGATTTCGATGTCTGAACCTATCACGGTGTCTCCTGGGGGCAATGAAATTCAATCCACCGGCCTGGTTAGCCGGGGCGGCGAAAAGTTGGTTCTTGCTTGATCGTTGGTGAACTCACCCACGATGGGCATTTGCAGCAAGACTTGGCTAAAAAAAGGTGGCAACTGAGTTTGTGCATGATAGAAAGGATTAGCACCCAAAGAATTGCAGATCACTCGGGTCTCTGCATGCCAAAAATGATCATTCAGTTGCTTTATCACAATCGCAATTGGATCATCAAATGGTAAAAAAAGTCGACGCAAAACGCTCAAATGACCCTCTTGTAGTGGCAAGTTTGTAGCTGTTCCTATATGAATCAACAACTTACGTCAGTTTGGAGGGTGTACAGAGTTTTGTGTAAAGGGTCAAATGGCAGGAAATTTCCGAACATCCAGAAAGATGAACCATGACCGTCAGCAACGAATTGATAGACCGGCCGCCTGCTCGAATCCCAAACCATCAGGGTGTCGCCATCGGGCGCACCCACCACACGGCCGCTGATCGTTTCTGCAAAGGCCACGCCAAGCAAAAGAGCAGCGAAAACAAGAGAAAAAGCGCCTTTTGCCCGAGCCCGCCCAATGTGGTTAGGGTCGCCGTATGAATCACCCATCTTCATGCAAGCCCCATATGCACAGATGACCGATTAAATGACACCGGACAGACTTGAACCATCAGCCAACGACCACCGTCTGCTCTAAGTTCATCAGAGAACGAACCAAGCTCAATGGTGCAAGCATCGACGTCTTCGGATTGTCCGCCAGCGTTTTGCCGCTGATGGTCAGCGTGACCTCACCAAAGTTGCCTTTGGCGTGTATGCCATGCGTGTTACCGGTTGCCGAAGGATCAGCGGTCAGCGTCACTTGTGTGCGATCAAAACCAATACTTGCCAGTGCAACAACCGCTGCCACATTGGCATTCTGGGGAAATGTCATTGCAGCATGACGTGCGTCACCGACAAAAAATGTCGTAGGCTTGGTCAAATGCTCAAGGTCAACCAGCTTTTCAGCAGGCGTACCCCTCCATGCCTTGGGGTGCTTGCGCGAACTGTAAATGACAGTGTCAATGCCCGCCAATTTCGCGGCCCCTAAAACGTCCAGGCCTCCGACTGCACCAGCTGGAATTCGCAGCTTTGCACCGGATTGCAGCGCCGATTCAATTAAAGCCTGTTCAGTCGGTGCATCGGCCATGGCCCCGACTGAGGCAATCAACAAATCGACCCCAGACTTGAGCACATCAGGACCGACTTGCTTCAGCGCAGCGTGGCCGGCGCATTCCACCACCATGTCCAAATCCGCGGCTAGAAATTGCTCTGTAGTGAAGGCAAATTCTGCACCTAGCGACAAAGGCTTGGTTTGAGCCTTGCTTCCACTTCGAATCAATACTTTGACGACTTGGATCTGTGGCGCATGCACCGCTAACAGTCTACAAAGCGACTGCGCCATCGCTCCGTAGCCAATGATGCCAATTTTCAAAATTTTGCCCCTCTGCTGGCTCAGCGCGATCCCAATACGAACATCTCTTGGACATCGTATTGACGAGGTATGAGCCCTTGCTCGAACGACCACCGGATTTGCGTCTTGACCATATCAAAGTTGGCGTCCATGCCGTAAGGCCAGAAATCATCCCCCATCACGGCTTGCGTTTGCTCATGCTCTGCAGTTAACCAAGGCAACATCACGGGATGCGCTTGATGAATCGAAAGACGTGATTGGGCAATGGCCTTGGCTTTGGAGAACGCGTCCATGAGGCTGCCAATCACTTCTGGACGCTCCTTCAACACGTCCTTTCGGACGGCCATCACGTGCATGATGGGGAAGCGCTTGGTCCGAATAAAATAGTCCTGTTCAACCGAACGCCATTGTGGGAACAAGCGCTCCATTCCGGAGTTGAGCCCAAAATTAGATGGTGGCTTGTACGCAATCAATGCGTCAAGTTCTCCACGTTCCATCAGCGCGGTCAAAGATTCGCCAACGAGGCCTTGGATTTTGACGCGCCCCTTGGGCCAATTTCGCTCATTGATGGACTGACGCTCGGCGCGGTCCACATCACCCACGATCCATTCACTGCTTTCAGGCGCTAGTCCGTATTCATCAGCCAAGATGCCGCGAACAACCAGTGAAGCCGTGTTTGAGTACTCCCTGCAACCTATGCGCTTGCCTTGAAGGTCTCTAGCGGATGAGATGCCGCTGCTTGAACGCACATAAATGGCTGAGTGCCTAAAAGACCGCGATGGAAAAATAGGCAGCGCCAGGTACTCGCATTCGTTGCGTGACGAAGCAATCAAATAATTACTGAACGACAACTCAGTGACTTCATAGCTTGCGTGTTCAAATGCCCTGTCAAAAATTTCTTCGAGGTCACCGGTGATGACTTCAGAGTCGCAGCCTTCGACACGGACCACCCCGTCAATCAGTGGTCGCGTACGATCGTAATCACCAACAGCAATTTGCAGGCTTGTTTTACTCAACTTTGGCTCCTGAAATCTTGATGATCTTGGCCCACTTTGCGATTTCTTCTTTGGTGAAACGCGAGAACTCTTCTGGGGTGTCACCCACAGCTTCAGCTCCTTGGCCAGCAAGTTGTTCACGTACAGCGGGCATCTTCAAAACCTTGACAACCTCAGCATTAATCTTGGCAATGACCTCAGGGGGCGTACCGGCCGGGGCGTACAAACCAGACCACGCGCTGGTCTCATACCCTTTGACACCTGCCTGGTCAACCGTAGGAACGTCTGGTAACTGGGGGACGCGACGGATGCTACTGACCGCAAGGATTTTCGCCTTACCCGATCTGACATGGGTAATGCCAGTCGGCATGTTGATGAACATCATGTTGACTTGGCCGCCGATCAAGTCAGCCACAGCTGGTGGACCGCCCTTGTAGGGCACGTGCAACAGATCTACATTGGTCAAGAGCTTGAACAACTCAGAAGACAAATGACTCGACGTCCCCTGACCAGTGGATGCAAAAGAAATTTTGCCTGGAGATTTAGCCGCAAGTGCGATCAGATCCTTCACTGAATTGACAGGCAACGAGGGATGAACAATCAAAATGTTGGGAACAGTCCCAACCAGCGTGATGGGGGCCAAATCCTTGATAGGGTCGTATGCCAGCTTGTTGTAGAGAGACGTGTTGATGGCCACAATTTCTGAGCCCATCAAGAGGGTGTAACCATCCGGCGCTGATTTGGCTACAGCCTCAACGGCAATATTGCCGCCCGCACCAGCACGGTTTTCCACCAAAACCGGTTGCCCCAGAGATTCGGTCAGTTTTGTACTGACAACCCTTGCGAAGAAATCAACCGTGCCGCCTGCTGGGAAAGGCACGACAATCTTGATCGGCTTGGATGGGAAAGCCTGCGCGCCTGCGATTGCTGAGCTTGCCAACAAAACGATTGCTAAAGCATGTCGAAGGATTTTTCTCATAGTTACTCTTCAATAAAACGCGACGTTACGCGGATTGATTCTAACAACGGGTGGCCAAACAAGTGCTGGATAAAACTGTTTTACAAAATTAGCAGCAGGCTCGAACTTAGAGCACCCAAGCTGCTCATTGAATCGCCCCGGGTTTCCTGGAGGCTCCACACTTTAAGAAGATAAAGACATGCGCAAAAGTTCAAACCGTTTCTCAACCGAGGTGCGAGAACGCGCTGTCCGCATGGTCTTTTTTGGGTCTGGATAAACACTTGATGCGCACATGCAAAGCATCAGTCAGGGTCAAGGTCAAAGGACGAAGTCAGGTCATTGCCACGGAAATCCGGGCACCCAATGCGCAAGACGCCCGTTGGCTGCTTTGGGCTATATATGGGTTTCACAGCATTCAAGTGGGTCCAGCACTGCAATAGTGATCAGATCTAAGCGCGCACCTGCCAATTGGTTGGCGACCTTGGATCGTTGAGCATAAAATTACGCAAATCTTCGGCCAGCGTAAAAAGCACAGCCCCGCATTGCCCTAACGGTCAAATCAGAGGCTCAAGTCATTTGAAAAAGATCATCATCATTGCAGGACCAAATGGCGCAGGCAAAACAACCTTCGCTCGGGACTTTCTGCCAGCCGAAGCCCAAACGCTCCGGTTCATCAATGCTGATTTGATCGCTGCGGGCCTGGCGCCTTTCAATCCCGAGTCAGCATCCATTTCTCGGGTGGCTGAACGGGTTGTCCAAGGGGGGCACAATATTCCCGAGCAAGTCATTCGCAGGCGGTTCAAGTCGGGGCTTGAAAACTTTCATGAGCACTACTGCAAAGTCGTTGACTCATGGGCACTGTACGATAACTATTTACGGCCTCCAAAATTGATTGACTGGAGCAAAAAATGAACATGCGAGACATTAGGACATCTTCTGATCCTGATTTAGCTGGCTCCTATGCCGCCATCCAACGCGCTGCAAAATCTGCTGAGGACCTTGCCATCAAGACCAACACAGCCATCATCGTGGCCGTTGACGGTAAGCCTGTCCGAATCACTGCTGCTGAATTGCTCAAGATGCGCGAGCTTGAGTCAGCTAAGCCCACACCAAACATTCCAACTCTTTGAATCGCGTAAGGTAAGGGTTTCATGGCACTCAGCATTAAAGACATCGGGGAAATCGATCAGGTAGTCGGCCAGTGGTGCCTCAACCGTGTTCCCCCTCACCTGAAAACATCTGTCGATTACGACTACGAAATAGATGGTCAAGCCGTGACCATCATTGAAGTGCGGCCCGCCTGGCAAGGGGCACTTGGCGAAGTCACGCGTCAGCCCATGGCCAAATTCCGCTTCGTCAAAGCGACTGAACAGTGGCAAATTTACTGGATGCGCTCAAGCGGTAAATGGCAATCGTATGAACCCATGTCCGAGGCAACCAAACTCAACGATGCCCTGATGGTCATTGAGACAGACCAATACGGCTGTTTCTTTGGTTAATCAACGGAGCAGACATAGATATCAATTTCGGCATATGAGTCCAAGACATTAGCTCAGTTGCTTGACCTATGTCTGTGTAAAACGCCAAAATTTCACCTTTTATCCGTTTAAAAACAACAACTTAGCTGTTTTTAACGGGATCAAAGTAGCATACTTGTAGTATGCCTATGCAGTTATTAAGTGATATTAAAATTTTTTCTTTGACGCCGACTGCAATCCAGTGTTATTTCTTTTTACGGTACTACTTTTACGAGCATTCACTAATTACCAATTGCGGCTCAGAAATGGCTCAATGTATATAAAGTTTCGCGCCGCAAACTGGCAATGTGTACAGAGTTTTTCAGACCACCACTGCCCTACTCAAAAAGTCAGAACTACATGCCTCGCCCTACAACCATGTCAGGTTAAACCGAGCGTTTGATCGACTGCCCGCGTGCTCGCTACTTTTCTTGAAGTGACGTGCGATGCAGGTGAGCATATCGCACGCTAAGTTTGGCCTTGACAACCCCCAATGTATATACAGTTTTGTTCATCGAACCAGGCGTGTATCGAACTTCTGAACTGCACCGCTGGTCCACAAGCAGCCCTACATCCAGGTTGACGATGAGTTTTTCAGAACATATCATGCAGCATGAACGCATGAACTTCAAGGAAAGCGCAATGTCTAACCCAGCAACTGACAGCAAGATGGTCAAATCCATCGGTGCAAGTGGACAAATCTCTTTAGGCAAAGAGTTTGCGGGAAGACAGGTCCTTATCGAGTCGCCAGCTAAAGGTGTATGGATCATTCGGACTGCCACCATAACCCCCGATCATGAGCCTTGGCCTGAAGAAGGAAAGGTTCAAACTGGACTCGAAAAAGGCCGTCCCGGCAAGACACCATCACCCGATCAAACGTCACGAAAAAAATCTCAGGCCTAAGGCATCCAAGGTTTTTAAAGGAATGACATTTGTCTACGGAGCAAGATAAAAATGATTGACCTGTTCGCCGCTTTAGGCTTTCGATGGAACCGCGAAAAGATTCCTCATCAGATTCCTACCCACTCGATTGATCGGGTGACTTTTCATTTCCATCGAATGCTCACTACGTATGTTTGGGACGCATCTGTGCTTGAAGGCAATCCCTTTACGTTTCCAGAAGTCAAAACTTTGCTAGAAGGTGTGACGGTCGGTGGCCGGAAAATTTCCGATCAAGAGCAAGTACTGAACTTGGCCATAAGCTCCAAATACCTACTGTCACTGGTCAAAGCAGGAAAGTTCAAGCTGGACAAAATCACATTTACTGAGCTACATGGACTGGTTGCAAAAAATGAAGCGCTGGAATGGGGACATTTTCGTGGAGAGGGTCTAGAGACTAACTACACACCAGATGTTGGCCTAGGTCCTGAGGGTCGTCACACACCGCTACCCACTGTGCCCGGAGCTCCCGAGCTCAACCGTGTTTTTTCCGAAGGCCTGCAAGCGTTAAACAATACACTCGAAAGTCCATTTGAAAGAGCTGCTGCATTTTTTCTGTTCGGAGCCTTGCAGCAGTTCTTTTTTGACGGCAACAAACGCACATCACGCTTCATGATGAATGGAATTTTGATGTCCTCCGGCATGGATGCCATCAGCATTCCAGCGGCAAAGGCGCAAGACTTTAACGAAAAAATGGTCCGTTTCTACATGGCCAAGGACGCCACTGAAATGATGGAATTTTTAGTTAGCTGTCATCCAGATGCCATCACCATTCAGCAAAACAATCCGCAAATGGAATGACTGCTTTAAATTGAAATGCGATTTAAGACTTCTAGCTTTTGTTCAAGCGTATAGCCCACCGTGCCGTAGTTATTGAACTCAGGCCCACCACAGGAGTGGCCTGTGGTGCTCTCGGCCAAACGCGTGGGAATGTCGTTACAGGCCTTCATCCTGTCGATCAGGGCATGACGGAACATGTGACTTCTGAAGTCTAGGTCGGCCAGGTATTTGTTCATGATGGCCGAGCAACTGTTACTGCCATGGTAGTGCGCATACTGCGGCACTAGCCATTCACTACCTTCGCACTTGGCCATCTCCACCAGTCGCTTGGCTGTTGATTAGCCAGACAAACTGAGCCAGGGGGGGTGCAGCTAAATTCTTGGACTGGTTTATGCCGTAAGTCCCAAGCTCTTTCGATATTGCATGGGACTGAGTGACCCCAATGACATTTTGATTCGCTTCTCGTTATACCAGCGAATATAGGCGTCAACGCTCTGGATGAACTGCTCGAGGGTGATGCCCTGCCAGTCGCGTGGATAGAACAGCTCAGTCTTCAACCTCCCAAAAAATCCTTCACAGGAGGCGTTGTCTGGTGAACATCCTTTACGCGACATAGACCGAACCAGCTTTGCATTACTCATACGCGAGAGCCAGCCGGGCCAGCGATAGTGGGCGCCACGATCTGAATGAACAATAGGCCTGCTCTCACTGACAGTCACTGTTTCGATGGCCGTATCCAACATCGTATTGACCAACTCAGCATCAGGGCGGGTGCCAAGCGTCCAACTTACAACCAGACCGTCGAAACAATCGACTATTGGCGAGAGGTACACCTTGCCAGCGGGGATCTGAAACTCCGTGATGTCCGTCAGCCACTTTTCGTTTGGGATGGCAGCTTGGAAATCCCGATTGATGATGTTTTCTGGAGCCGGGCTGATCTCACCAAGGTATGAGCCATACCGTCGCTTTTTGTTGACCGTCGCAGTCAAACTCTCTTGCTTCATCAGGCGTACTACGACCTTCTCAGAAATGTGCAATTGATATTGAAGCAGGGCCGAACGGATCCGCCTATAACCATAGCAACGATAGTTGCTATGAAAGATATCGGCCATGGCGACTCGGGCGGCTGCATATTTGTCCGGCATTCTCAGGCGTGAGCAATGGTAGAAGTAAGAGCTGCGTGCCAATTTCAGTTCGGCCAACAGTTCTGTAAGCGAGTAAATGTGTTTCAGGGCGTCAACCAGCATCGTCTTGTCCCGGTTCCCCAGGAGCTGAGGGGCGACGCCCAGATCTTTTTTTAGAAGTTCATTGGCCTTCTTCAATAGGTCATGCTCAAGCTGCAAGCGCCGGATGTTGCCCTCAAGTGCGTCGACTTGCTGCTGCAGCTCGGTGACGCTTTGAGAGCGGGAATTCGGGTCGGGAGTGGATTCGTGATGACGTTTTATCAATGCGGGTGCCTCTGGTCCGAGTAGCTCGTTCTTCCAGTTGTACAGCGTCGGTCGGCATACCTTGACCTTCTTGGCAATTTCCTCGGCACTGGTGTCTCGGATGCACAACTCGAGGACGGCTGCCTTTTTGGTCTCCATGGGATGTTGCACATTGGGTGCGCGGCCCACCATTCGCATGCGAACATCAGGGTGCCGTTCGTCAAGCCATTTTGAAAAAGTTGCGCGGCTCGGATAACCCAACACCCTCAAGGTAAACGCAATACAGCGGCCATGGTCCAGGTAGTGCTGAACAGCGTGCTGCTTTTGCACAACGGTGTACCTATCCCGTGCGCGGGTGTATCCAGCCCGAAGGGATTGCTTGGCAATGAACTCCCGGTACCAGCCGATGAGAGTGTTCTTAGTCGGATAACCCAACTGGCGGATGGTGACTCCCAAGCGCTTGCCTAGCTTCAGATAAAGCCGGACAGCCTTGATTCGATCTTCGTATGAATACATGAACTACCTCCAGGTAGTCCAAGTTTTTAGCCGCATCCCCCCTGGCTCAGTTTTCAAAGCCAATCAACAGCCCCTGTTGAGCAGCCAAGTCCAGCACTCGCTATAGCTAACCCTTGCTTCCCAAGTAGAGATTCAGCCCATGAGGAGGCCACAGCTCTCAATCCTCAAAAATCTATGAAGAGCCCCAAAACAGTTGGGGGCAAGCAACTTCAAATCCGCCGTGTTCACCTCAGTAAAAGAGAAACCTTTTCGGGCTCCGAAAAGAGGCGTTTAGGACACTTTTAGGAGACCGCAAAGAAAAAAGCACCGAGCAATTCTGCTAAGTGCTTGATTTCATTGGGAATTTTTGGTGGGCGATGCAAGTTTCGAACTTGCGACCCCTGCAGTGTGAAAACGCCAACATTTCACCTTTTTCCCTTTTAAAAACAACAACTTAGCTGTTTTCAACAGGGTCAAAGTAGTATACTTGTAGTATACCCATGTAATTATAAAGTGATATTAAAATTCCACTTCTGTGACGCCAACTGTAAACCAGTGTCATTTCTTTTTACGGTGCTGTTTTTTTAAGCACCTCTCCGATGTCATTGTGGCTCAGAAACGGCTCAATGTATATAGAGTTTTTGCTCGGGCAGGCTCAATGCATTCTCCCATACACGCACTATGAATAACAAAGGATTTAAGTTTATCATTGAACAATCACAAATTAGCAAAGATATTTGGTTTAAATAAATTTTACATAAATATTTATTAAACTTATCTCGAATAAAACAAATAAATAGACGAAGATTGATTCAGAAAAAGTTCTATTTTAAATGTTTGCCTATCAATCCCGCCATTTCAAACATTGTTACCTTTGGCTTGCCAAAAATAGCGAATAATTTATTATCAGAAATAATACATCGCCTATCAGTTTTATCTTGTAAATCATGTTTTTTTACATAAGTCCAAATTTTCGAAACCACCTCAATTCTAGTCAATGGCATTTCACCTACTACAAGTGACAGAGGTATGCTTGGAATTAGCAATCTAGAATTACCATCCATACCATTATTATCTGGCAAAGTCATATCTGGAAAATCAATTATATGATTAAACTTCAAAACTTCAGCCTTACTTTCATGATGCTGATAATTAATATCCTGAGTATCAATTTTATTGGTATTTAAATTTAAATTTGGCCTAGCATTAGATATTTCAACCGCATAAAGCTTCAAATTAGCATTCATCCTATACCCTATCGCAGAGTATTGATCTTGAAGATTTTTAAATTTATTTAAATCAAAGTTATATTCATGCATCGAATAATCATTACCACTTGATTTTAACATAAGCGACTGATTAATCTTAATTAATTTATTAGTCGAAGCCATAAGTGCCGTTATGAAATTATGACAATCGCTCACTACCACATCAATAGTATTATTATATTTTCCATACATCCCGATAGCGTCATAAAGTTCCAATAATTTATTACTGGCAACATTTAAAGAACCTTGTATACCTATGTAATTTTTCTTTTTGAAAATACCCAAAAAGCTTGAATTTAACAATTCAGCCTCCGCATCACAAATTATATTTAAACAATCATGAATCTGATTTATATGAATTAATAAGTTTGACATTTTATAAGCACAGGTTTTGTTATGACTATTTCTTTAAGCAACTTGTTGCAACGTTAAAGAGTTTGCGATCATAAATAGAGCCATTAGGATTTGGCTGCGCAGATCTCAAATGATTATACTGCTCCATTCCAAACTCTTTGCTAAAACCAGAGCTAATACAGAAACAATATCCATTTGCCTTTTGCTCACTCATTCCTTGTTGACGCATGCTTGCTTTACACTGATTATAATAAGATTGGTAAACCTCTGTTGGCCACGGCGTTTGTGCATTGCCACTTCCGGCAAATACTAAAAATATCACAGCTACCAGTTTTTTATTTATTTTCATATGATTAAACGTGAAAATTAATTAAACCAAAGATAAAAGCCGTGTAATATTCCAATAGGAAAGAACAAAGCTCCAGCAATTAAAAACCCCCACATACCCTCAGAGAAGCAAGTGAAAATATGATTTAACCATGCAATAAAACTAATGACACCCAAAATCCAAGCCATTTAAAAATCCTTTAAAGAAGTTAAAAAATTGAGCAATTTCAAAAAGTAAAATGTTTAGTCTTTATCTAAATAATTTTTTTCGAATTCATCGACTTTTTTAATTGCAGGAAAACCACCCAAGAACATTGAGAAAAACCATCTGGTTACAAGCAGCACCCCAAAAGAAAACTGACCAATAAATTCACCTATTGAATAATATATCCAAGAAGAAAAAATAAATGCAAATATTAGTGATAATACTGCAACAAATATCCAGGACCCAATTCTAAAAAAACCATTACGCCATGCTGATGGCACATTATATGGCAGTTTCGCTTCGTAAATTCCACACATTTGGCGCCACGCACCGATAGCAACCGCGCATATAAAGCATATTATTGCAATGAATATCAACATAGATTAATCTTTTAACAGATAAATTTTATAAAATATGAATGAACAATATTTTCAAGAAATCGTTTTTATATTACTTGGTTGTACAAAAATCAACTTCGACGTGTCAAGATGAATATCATCGTGCTCAAGCATCCTAAGCCAATTATCTTCAAGTTCATAATTTGTGCATCTCATGCGTGAAACCGTCTTATTAAAAATTATGAAGAATTCTTTTTAAAATTTCAAGTGAAATAATTTAAATTCATGTCAACTTAGAAGCCATCTGTCGAGCAATGTACCAACGTAGTCAGTACCTAAGTCATGACCTCGACTAGGCACAACGGTTGCAGGGATTCCAGCGACCCGTCCTAAAGCCTGCACGTTAGAAGGAATGCTTTGCCAATCATCTTCCCCAACATGCATCTCGCACGCACGCGGCACAGAGAAATTGCCTGCTTCGGCCAGATCCTTCAACCTTGTTGGCCTTGGTGGAGAAAAACTGGTGCGTGCCTGAACATTGGTGAACTCTCCCACGATCGGTGACAACAACAGCACTCGCCCAGGAAAAGACGGCAACTGAGTTTGGGCGTGCAAGAAAAGATACGCACCAAAGGAGTTGCAGATCACTCGGGCTTCGCCGTGCCAAAAGTGATCTTTTAGGTCCTGTGTCACAGCCGCAATTTGCTCACTAAACGGCAAACGTCGGAAGTCGCCTCGTGTTTCACGACCAGTCACATCAAACCCTCGATCCATCAATGCCCTGCCCAATCCAGTGGCCAGTTGACCGCCATAGCCCGGCAGGTAATAGATGGTTTTTGCAGTTGGATTTTCCATGCTTTGATTGTGGCTCAGCAACGTACAAGCTTGGTGGTTTTTAAATGACAGTTCTATTTTACAGTTTTACTGTATGATAGAAAACATGGACACCACTTTCACCCTAGACCAACTCAGCGCGCTGACCGATTTGCCGCTGAGAACGATCCGCTATTACATCCAACTCGGCTTGGTTAACCGACATGAAGGCGATCGAAAACATGCCCGGTACACCCAAAAGCACCTAGACCAAGTCCTGCAGGTTCGCGCCATGGCCGATCAGGGCATGCCGCTGGAACGAATCAAGCAACTGATCAACGGAATCACAACGCCCCCGCCCCTTCCAAAGACTGCTGGAGACATCTCAGTAATTAGCAAGGTGTTCATCGCCCCCGGCGTTGAACTGCATTTGGAGCCGCAAATTGCGGGTCTCTCGCCTGAAAAACTCCGTCTATTTGTCCGTTCCGTCCTCACCACCTGGGAAGAAATCAATGCAAGCGAATAAAAAACAAATTGGACTGCACCCCCAGAACATGGAAGCAAACATTGGGTTGGTCTCGGCCCATGTGACTGGACGCCTCAATGGCTTGGTGGCCCAAATCAAGGTTCGCCAGGTCTACAAGAACTGGTCCGATGACAACGTCGAATGCGTCTACACCTTCCCTCTGGGATGGCAAAGCGTGCTGTTGGGCATGCGTGTTGAGCTGAACGGCAAAAGCCTGACCGGTACCGTCAAGCCCAAGAAAGTGGCCGAGGCGCAATACGAAGAGGCCATCAGCAGCGGTGACTTGCCGGTCATGCTGGAGCGGTCTGGCAAAGACCTGTACACAGC
>NZ_NESJ01000059.1 GCF_003063645.1 Limnohabitans sp. 2KL-51 | reverse complement strand
GGTCTCAAACGGCCAGACCCAGCTGTAGTTGCCGGTGGTGCCGGTGATGGCTGCATATGCGGTGGCCACCCGTTGGCCGTTGGCATCGAACAGCTCGAGCTTGACTTGGGATTCGGCCGAGATGACGGTGCCCGCCTTCTCGGTGATGGTGCCCCGGTAGGTGAGCGTGTTGTCGGTGCCGCTGAAGTCACCTGCGGTGCCCGTGTCCGTGCTCATGGAGGTGATGTCCACCACGGCCCGGCCGTTGTCCACGATTTGTTCGATGTTCTTGTACTCGATGGTCTGGGGCGTGCCGTCAGGTCCGATGTACTCGATCACGCCCGAGCCCGGTGTGCTGCCGGGCTTGACCACCGCTTGGTCCAGGCGCGAGATGTCCAGCACGTCGGTGCCCGCACCGCCGTCCACGGTGTCGTTGCCGCTGCCCCCGCGGATGGTGTCGTTGCCGTTGCCGCCCTGGATGCTGTCGTTGCCCGCACCACCGTTCAAGGAGTCGTCGCCGTTGCCGCCGTCCAGCGTGTCGTTGCCGTTGCCACCGTTCAGGGTGTCGTTGCCGTTGCCGCCGTCGAGCTTGTCGTTGCCGTTACCGCCGCTCAAAGAGTCGTCGCCGTTGCCGCCGTCCAGCGTGTCGTTGCCGTTGCCGCCATCCAGCGTGTCGTTGCCATCACCCCCGCTCAGGGAGTCCTCGCCATTGCCACCGTTCAAGCTGTCGTTGCCGTTGCCGCCGTCCAGCGTGTCGTTGCCGTTACCGCCGTCCAGCGTGTCGTTGCCGTTGCCGCCGTTCAAGGAATCGTTGCCGTCACCGCCGCTCAGACTGTCGTCGCCGTTGCCGCCGTCCAGCGTGTCGTTGC
This sequence comes from Limnohabitans sp. 2KL-51, assembly GCF_003063645.1. Lineage (GTDB taxonomy): Bacteria > Pseudomonadota > Gammaproteobacteria > Burkholderiales > Burkholderiaceae_C > Limnohabitans_A. The sequence continues at coordinate 362 of NZ_NESJ01000059.1, read as the reverse complement.
CGTCACCACCGTCAATGGTGTCGTTGCCGTTGCCGCCGTCGATCTTGTCATCGCCGTTGCCGCCCTTGATGCTGTCGTCGCCGTTGCCTCCATTGCCGCCGTTGCTGGCAATCACCTCAATGGCTTGCTGGTCTTCGCCCGGGTCATCGCCCAGGGCCACCGGGTCGGTGGTGAAGCGGATACCCGCTTGGTCGACCACCGTGGCTTTGAGGGTGTAGTTGCCCACTGCTTGGGTGGTCTCAAACGGCCAGACCCAGCTGTAGTTGCCGGTGGTGCCGGTGATGGCTGCATATGCGGTGGCCACCCGTTGGCCGTTGGCATCGAACAGCTCGAGCTTGACTTGGGATTCGGCCGAGATGACG
>NZ_NESJ01000058.1 GCF_003063645.1 Limnohabitans sp. 2KL-51 | reverse complement strand
CACTAGTGTCCCAACGTTGGGAAGAGGTTTTGTTGAATAGGGTGTTGGCCGATTTCAGGCCCATCCTGCAGTTTGCCCAGCAGGGTTGATATTGGTGTGGTTTCAAACATATTCAGGTCTAGCACTCGCAGAATTTCGTACAAAGAATGATCCAATTCCAAAAGCTTTTTGACGATGGCGATCAACACGTACGTGGCGATCGCAGTCCATATTTGCGTCTTGACCGCGTTTTCGGTTGTCCCAAAGAACGCCTTGATACGCAGATGCTGTTTGATCCATTTGAAGAACAACTCGACTTGCCAGCGCTGTTTGTAAAGTGCGCAAATAGTCAACGCAGAAAGCGTCATGTTGTTCGTCAGGAACTCCAGTGTCTTGCCAGTTTCGGGATCGGTGTAGGTCACTTGCCGAATCAGCTCTGGATACCGTTTGTGAGATGTGTACCCCGTCAACTGAATGTGCTGATCGCTTACCAAGCCCGTGTTGATGGGGACAGGAAACTCCTGAACCACAACGAATTGCATATTGCTTTTGGCGCGGGTCACAAAGAAGGCTCTGGCGGTATGAAGTTGGTGCAACCTGGCAAAGTCGACATACGCCTTGTCCATCACGTAATAGGCGCCAACCTCGATGTAGCCTTGCTTGGCGAGGATGTCGAGGACTTTGACATCGTGCATCTTGCCGTCGCTGATGTGAATAAAACTCGGGATCGATCCACGCAGATCCATCAATGTGTGAAGTTTGATGGCTGCTTTTGTCGTACGAAACGGCGCCCAAGAAAACAGGCTCAAACACAAATCGATCGTGGTCGAATCCAAAGAGTAAACCGTTGCGCCCATCAACGATTTGAGTTCGGCGCTGGTTGTATCGTTGGCGTAAAGCGGACGAGCCACGCCGATCAAATGATGGGCCAAATCGGCAAAGACTTCCCATGGTCGAACTCGGTTGGCGTTGGCCAGTGTGTTGCGCGAGATGGTCTTGCAGCGAAAGCCCAAGTGATAGAAATGTTGGCGCTGCACGCGCAAATTGATCTCGATGTCGCGCAAAGATTCGCGGGCGGTCAGTTGAGCAAAAGACAGAGCCAAGAACTGATCGAGGCAAGAGAAGTCTTTGACTTTGTGCTGAGCACGCCTGGCCAAGACCATCCGGCTGAATGCCTTCAGGGGCAGATAAGTCATGACTTGCGCAAAGACGAGTTGACCCGAGTGCATGCCTGTCCCCAGCAGATGAGATCCGCCGAGCATGCCCCAAGTCCGGAAAACGATTCAAATCGTGGACAAGG
>NZ_NESJ01000057.1 GCF_003063645.1 Limnohabitans sp. 2KL-51 | reverse complement strand
GTGGTGTTAAAGCCAAAGCTCACCTGGTTGTTGGCCTCGTAGGTCTGGCCTGCCGGGGCGGGGTTGGTGTAGGTGTCTTTGTTCAGGTTGCCTGCTGCGTCGCTGAACTTGTTGCCGTCCACATCGATGGTGGCCGTGCCGCTGGTGCCCGCCGTGGGGGTGAAGGTGGCGGTGTATTGGGTGTAGCCGGTGCTGGGGGTGCCGCTGCTGGCCACGGGCACCAAGTTGGTGAGGGTGCCGCCGGTGACGTCGATGTCGGCCAGCACAAAGTCGGTGGACGCCTCGCTGAGCGTGAAGGTGATGGTCTCGGTGACGCTGGTGCCCAACAAGTCGCCCGTGCCAATGCGCCCGACCACGATGTTCGGTGGGGCGTTGTCGGTGTTAAAGGGCACGCTGACTTGGTTGTTGGCCTCGTACGTGGTGCCTCCCACAACGTTCAAACCGACCTTATAGGTGTCTTTGTTGAGGTTGCCCGCAGCGTCCGTGAACTTGGCCGTATCCACACCAATGGTGCCCACTCCGCTGGTGCCAGCGGTGGGGGTGAAGGTGGCGGTGTAGCTGGTGCCGCTGCCTTGCAAGTTGGTGAGGGTGCCGCCGGTGACGTCGATGTCGGCCAGCGTGAAGTCGGTGGACGCTTCGCTGAGCGTGAAGGTGATGACCTCGGTGGTGCTGATGGTGCCTGCGCCCGTGCGCCCCACCACGATGCCCGGAGCGGTCACGTCGGTGTTGAAGGCAAAGGAGACTTGGTTGTTGACCTCTTGCACCGCCCCGGCGACGCCCGCCAGGTAGGTGTCTTGGTTGGCGTTGCTGGCCGCATCGGTGAACTTGCCCGAGAGCACGCCCACGGTGGCCGTGCCCAGCACGCCCGCGGTGGGGGTGAAGGTGGCGGTGTATTGGGTGTAGCCGGCGCTGGCCGTGCCGCTGGAGGCCACGGGTGCGAAGTTGCTCAAAACGCCACCGGTGGCGTCGATGTCGGCCAGCACAAAGTTGCTGCTGGCCTCAGACAGCGTGAAGGTGAGGGTTTCGGCCCCCGTGGCCACGCCCGTGCCCAAGCGGCTGACCGCGATCTTGGGCGGCGCGGTGTCGGCCACCAAGGTGTTGTAGGCCAGCGCCACGATGTTGTTGCTCTCGTAGGTGCTGCCCGCTGGCGCGGGGTTGACGTAGGTGTCGGGGTTGGTGTTGCCCGCAGCGTCGCTGAACTTGGCCGACGCCACCGCAATGGTGGCCGTGCCTTGGGCATTGGCCGTGGGCGTGAAGGTGGCGCTGTACTGGGTGTAGCCGGCGCTTGCGGTGCCGC
>NZ_NESJ01000056.1 GCF_003063645.1 Limnohabitans sp. 2KL-51 | reverse complement strand
CAGTAGTGTCCGGTTAAACCGGGTTAATTTGTAGAGAAAGCCAATACTGGCGTGGCCTAGCGGTCAATTTTATTTGGTGCCGATTTGAAACTCGTTTTCCCATTCCTGTGTAATTTCCAAGGCTCAAGCCCCTTGGAGATTTCCTATGAATGTCGGCAAGACCTTGTTTGCTCAGATCATGGAATTCGTTCCATGGACAAGCTTTTCTCGAATCGTTCAGCGCTACAGCGGCGACGCGGGCGTTCGCCGCTTGACTTGCTCCGAGCAGTTTCGCGTTATGGCCTTTGCCCAACTGACCTGGCGCGAGAGCCTTCGCGACATCGAAGTGACGCTGGGCGCCAACTCCAGCAAGCTGTACGCCATGGGCTTTCGCCACAGCGTTCACCGCTCCACTCTGGCCGATGCCAACGAGTCGCGCGACTGGCGCATTTGGTCCGACTTGGCCGCAGTTTTGATCCGGCGCGCTCGCAAACTTTATTTGGACGAGGACTTGGGGCTCGAACTCAAGAACACGGTCTACGCGCTGGACGCCACCACCATCGATCTGTGCCTGAGCCTGTTCGACTGGGCCCCGTTTCGCAAAGCCAAGGCTGCAGTCAAGCTCCATACGCTGCTGGACCTGCGAGGCTGTATCCCAGCATTCATCCATATCAGCGATGGCAAGATGCACGAGGTCAATGTGCTGGACATCTTGGTTCTGGAGCCCGGCGCGTTCTACGTCATGGACCGAGGCTATTTGGACTTTGCTCGCCTGTTTCAAATGCATCAGGCCGGCGCCTTCTTTGTGACTCGAGCCAAAAGCAATATGAACGCCAGGCGCGTGTACTCGGCCAAAGTGGACAGGAGCAGCGGCATCATTTGCGATCAGGCCATTGCGTTGAACGGACACTATGCAGCCCAAGACTACCCCGAGCACTTGAGGCGTATTCGATTCAAAGACCCCCAAACCCAAAAGATCTTGGTCTTCTTGACCAACAACACGGCCTTGCCGCCCTTGACCATTGCCGCTTTGTACAAGCGCCGCTGGCAGGTCGAGTTGTTCTTCAAATGGATCAAGCAGCACCTGCGCATCAAGAAGTTTCTGGGCAACAGCGAGAACGCGGTGAAGACGCAAATCTGGTGCGCCGTATCCACCTACGTGCTTATTGCCATTGTTAAGAAAGAACTTCAATTGAACGCCTCGCTCTACACTTTGCTACAGATCTTGTCGGTCTCGGTATTCGAGAAAACCGAGGTTTCAAGCGCCTTGCAGCTCGATGGCAACACAATCGACAACCCGTCCGACGCTAACCAGTTGAATTTATTCACTTTTTAACCGGACACTACTG
>NZ_NESJ01000055.1 GCF_003063645.1 Limnohabitans sp. 2KL-51 | reverse complement strand
TGTTGTTGTTCACCGTGTAGGTGTAGCTGCCGTTGGTGCCCATCACCAAGGTGCCGTATTGGCCCGTGATGGTGGCCGGCCCGCTGGTGGTGCTGAGCGCTGCGCCGCCTGCAAGCTTGGCCGATTGCACGGTGAGGTTGTCGCCCAGGTCGTTGCTCAGCACGTTGCCCGTGGCCGTGCTGCCCGCTGTGGCGTTGGCCGTGCCCCCCGCTTCCACAGCATTCGAGGCATCGTCCACGCTGATCACGGTGGCGTTGCGGATATCCGCAATCACCTCAATGGCTTGCTGGTCTTCGCCCGGGTCGTCGCCCAGGGCTACCGGGTCGGTGGTGAAGCGGATGCCCGCTTGGTCGACCACCGTGGCTTTGAGGGTGTAGTTGCCCACGTTCTGGTTGGTCTCGAACGGCCAGACCCAGCTGTAGTTGCCGCTGGTGCCGGTGATGGGCGCAAAGGCGGTGGCCACCCGTTGGCCGTTGGCATCGAACAGCTCGAGCTTGACTTGGGATTCGGCCGAGATGACGGTGCCCGCCTTCTCGGTGATGGTGCCCCGGTAGGTGAGCGTGTTGTCGGTGCCGCTGAAGTCACCTGCGGTGCCCGTGTCCGTGCTCATGGAGGTGATGTCCACCACGGCCCGGCCGTTGTCCACGATTTGTTCGATGTTCTTGTACTCGATGGTCTGGGGCGTGCCGTCAGGTCCGATGTACTCGATCACGCCCGAGCCCGGTGTGCTGCCGGGCTTGACCACGGCTTGGTCCAGGCGCGAGATGTCCAGCACGTCGGTGCCCGCACCGCCGTCCACCGTGTCGTTGCCCCCGCCCGCGATGATGGTGTCGTTGCCGTTGCCACCCTGGATGCTGTCGTTGCCGTTGCCGCCATCGAGCTTGTCATTGCCGTTGCCGCCGTCCAGGGTGTCGTTGCCCTCGCCACCGTCCAGCGTGTCGTTGCCGTTGCCGCCATCGAGCTTGTCGTTGCCGTTGCCGCCCGAGAGGCTGTCGTCGCCGTTGCCGCCGTCCAGGGTGTCGTTGCCGTTGCCGCCATCCAGCGTGTCGTTGCCATCGCCCCCGCTCAAGCTGTCGTTGCCGTTGCCGCCCGAGAGGCTGTCGTTGCCATTGCCACCGTCCAAGGTGTCGTTGCCGTCACCCCCGTCCATGGTGTCGTTGCCGTTGCCGCCGTTGATGCTGTCATCGCCGTTGCCGCCCGAGAGGCTGTCATTGCCGTCGTTGCCGTTGGTGTTGGCTTTGTTGGGGTCGCTGGTGGTGGCGGTGTTGCCCGCCGCATCCCGTGCGCTGGCGGTGATGGTGTCGCCCACCACGGCGCTGGTGGGGGTCAGGCTCCAGG
>NZ_NESJ01000054.1 GCF_003063645.1 Limnohabitans sp. 2KL-51 | reverse complement strand
TGTTGTTGTTCACCGTGTAGGTGTAGCTGCCGTTGGTGCCCATCACCAAGGTGCCGTATTGGCCCGTGATGGTGGCCGGCCCGCTGGTGGTGCTGAGCGCTGCGCCGCCTGCAAGCTTGGCCGATTGGACGGTGAGGTTGTCGCCCAGGTCGTTGCTCAGCACGTTGCCCGTGGCCGTGCTGCCCGCTGTGGCGTTGGCCGTGCCCCCCGCTTCCACAGCATTCGAGGCATCGTCCACGCTGATCACGGTGGCGTTGCGGATATCCGCAATCACCTCAATGGCTTGCTGGTCTTCGCCCGGGTCGTCGCCCAGGGCCACCGGGTCGGTGGTGAAGCGGATGCCCGCTTGGTCGACCACCGTGGCTTTGAGGGTGTAGTTGCCCACCGCTTGGGTGGTCTCAAACGGCCAGACCCAGCTGTAGTTGCCGGTGGTGCCGGTGATGGGTGCAAAGGCGGTGGCCACCCGTTGGCCGTTGGCATCGAACAGCTCGAGCTTGACTTGGGATTCGGCCGAGATGACGGTGCCCGCCTTCTCGGTGATGGTGCCCCGGTAGGTGAGCGTGTTGTCGGTGCCGCTGAAGTCACCTGCGGTGCCCGTGTCCGTGCTCATGGAGGTGATGTCCACCACGGCCCGGCCGTTGTCCACGATTTGTTCGATGTTCTTGTACTCGATGGTCTGGGGCGTGCCGTCAGGTCCGATGTACTCGATCACGCCCGAGCCCGGTGTGCTGCCGGGCTTGACCACGGCTTGGTCCAGGCGCGAGATGTCCAGCACGTCGGTGCCCGCACCGCCGTCCACCGTGTCGTTACCCCCGCCCGCGATGATGGTGTCGTTGCCGTTGCCGCCGTTGATGCTGTCGTTGCCGTTGCCGCCATCGAGCTTGTCGTTGCCGTTGCCGCCGTCCAGCGTGTCGTTGCCGTTGCCACCGTTCAGGGTGTCGTTGCCGTTGCCGCCGTCGAGCTTGTCGTTGCCGTTACCGCCGCTCAAGGAGTCGTCGCCGTTGCCGCCGTCCAGGGTGTCGTTGCCGTTGCCGCCATCCAGCGTGTCGTTGCCATCGCCCCCGCTCAGGGAGTCCTCGCCATTGCCACCGTTCAAGCTGTCGTTGCCGTTGCCGCCATCGAGCTTGTCGTTGCCGTTACCGCCGTCCAGCGTGTCATTGCCGTTGCCACCATCCAAGGTGTCGTTGCCATTGCCGCCGTCGAGCTTGTCATTGCCGTCGTTGCCGTTGGTGTTGGCTTTGTTGGGGTCGCTGGTGGTGGCGGTGTTGCCCGCCGCATCCCGTGCGCTGGCGGTGATGGTGTCGCCCACCACGGCGCTGGTGGGGGTCAGGCTCCAGG
>NZ_NESJ01000053.1 GCF_003063645.1 Limnohabitans sp. 2KL-51 | reverse complement strand
GGCCATTGGCAAGAGGTCAACAACCAAGTCTCCTTTGCCTTCAACACCGACGTGACCGCTCCGGGCATCGTGGTGGGGCGCACGGGCGCAGGCACCATCAGCACCACCGAGGTCATCACCTTCACGCTCAGCGAAGCGTCCACCGACTTCACGCTGGCCGACATCGACGTCACCGGCGGCACCCTCACCAACTTGCAAGGCAGCGGCACCAGCTACACCGCCACCTTCACCCCCACCGCTGGCACCAGCGGAGTGGGCACCATTGGTGTGGATACGGCCAAGTTCACGGACGCTGCGGGCAACCTCAACAAAGACACCTATAAGGTCGGTTTGAACGTTGTGGGAGGCACCACGTACGAGGCCAACAACCAAGTCAGCGTGCCCTTTAACACCGACAACGCCCCACCGAACATCGTGGTCGGGCGCATTGGCACGGGCGACTTGTTGGGCACCAGCGTCACCGAGACCATCACCTTCACGCTGAGCGAGGCGTCCACCGACTTTGTGCTGGCCGACATCGACGTCACCGGCGGCACCCTCACCAACTTGGTGCCCGTGGCCAGCAGCGGCACCCCCAGCACCGGTTACACCCAGTACACCGCCACCTTCACCCCCACGGCGGGCACCACCGGCACGGCCACCATCGATGTGGACGGCAACAAGTTCAGCGACGCAGCAGGCAACCTGAACAAAGACACCTACACCAACCCCGCCCCGGCAGGCCAGACCTACGAGGCCAACAACCAGGTGAGCTTTGGCTTTAACACCACAGTGGCCGACACGGCCCCGCCCAGCATCGTCGTCACGCGCAGCGCCATCGGCACGGTCAACAGCTCCGAGGTCATCAACTTCACGCTGTCTGAGGCCAGCACGAGCTTTGATGTGTCAGACATCGTGGTCAGCGGCGGCACCCTCTCGGGCTTTACCGGCTCGGGCAACAGCTTCAGCGTGGTCTTCACGCCCACGGCCAACAGCGTGGGCACGGCCAGCGTGGGCGTGCTGGCGGGCAAGTTCACCGATGCGGCGGGCAACCTGAACAAAGACACGTTCAACAACCCGGCCACGGGCACGGACGTGTACGAGGCCAACAACCAAGTCAGCCTGCCCTACAACACCGACAACACGCCCCCCAAAGTCGTGGTGGCGCGCACCGGCACGGGCACCGTGGGCGTGGCGGGCGAGGACATCACCTTCACGCTCAGCGAGGCCAGCAGCAACTTCACGCTCACTGACATCGCGGTGACCGGCGGCACGCTGGGCACGCTCACCCAAAGCAGCACCAACCCGCTGCTCTACACCGCTCGCTTCACCCCCGACCCCAACGGCGTGGGCACGGCCACCGTGGGCGTGCAGT
>NZ_NESJ01000052.1 GCF_003063645.1 Limnohabitans sp. 2KL-51 | reverse complement strand
CCGGGCCAAGTTCAGCGCTCCACCTGCAAAACCAATGGTGTTGGTGTTGCCAGTGTTCAATGTCAGACCGCCCAATGCGTTGCTTGAACCCAGTGCCAAGGTGCCGGCATTCAAGGTGGTGGCACCGGAGTAGGTGTTGGCACCGCTCAAAGTGAAAGTGCCACTGCCTTGTTTGGTCAAGCCACCCGTACCGTCAATGACGCCAGCAAATGTGGTGCTGTTCGCATCGCCAGCAGTCAATGTGTAGGACCCCAGCGTCACCGTGGTGCCTGCCACCCCGGCAAGCGAGCCCACGGTTTCGTTGGCGTTGAGCGTCAACTTTGCGCCCGCCGTGTCCAAGATCACTGCGCTGGTGTCGGCAATGGCGCTGCCGCCCGACAAGGCCAGTGTGCCTGCGCTCACCGTGGTGGAACCTGTGTAGGTGTTGGCGCCACTGAGGGTAAGGATGCCTGCGCCCAACTGGGTGATGGCCCCGGTGCCACTGATCACGCCAGCAAAAGAATAGTCGTTGGAGCGATTGAAACTGAGCGTTGCATTGTTGAGCACGTCGCCCGTGATGCTGCCGCTGCTGCTGGTGCTGCTGCCGCCCGCGCCCAACTGCAAGGTGCCCGCGCTGATGGTGGTGCCGCCGTCGTAAGTGTTGGTGCCTAAGAGTGTCAGCGTACCCAACCCCAGCTTGGTCAGGCTGGAGCCGCTGCTGGTCAGCGCACTTTGCAGCGTCACGCTCTGGCCGTTGGTGTCGATGCTGAACAATTGATTGGCATCGCTTGAGAATCTGCTGGAGTAGTCTGTGGTGTTGACGGCGGTGTACTGCAAGGTGCCGCCGGTAAAGCTGATGCTTGCGCTGCTGCCCAGCGCACCGACCGAGGCCAAAGAGAGCGTGCCGCTGGCGATCTCATACTTGGAAGACAGGGTCCCATCGACCATGGTGTTTGCGCCGCTGAGCGTGAGCGTTCCTGCACCTTGCTTGATTAACTGGGTGCCCGATAAATCGCTGGCGAGTGTGACGCTCTGGCCGTTGGTATCGATCTTGATGATTTGATTGACAGCGCGTATGAATCTGCTGGAGTAGTCAGATCTGTTGCTGCTCGAGAACTGCAGCGCGCCACCTGCAAAACCAATGGTGTTGGTGTTGCCAGTGATCAATGTCAGACCACCCAATGCGTCGCTTGAACCCAGTGCCAAGGTGCCAGCATTCAATTGGGTGGCACCTGAGTAGGTGTTGGCACCGCTCAAAGTGAAAGTGCCGCTGCCTTGTTTGGTCAAACCGCCTGTGCCGCCCATCGCACCGGCAAATGTAGTGCTGTTCGCATCGCCCGTGGTCAGTGTGCGCGACCCCAGCGTCACCGTGGTGCCTGCCACCCCGGCGAGCGAGCCCACGGCTTCGTTGGCGTTGAGCGTCAAATTCGCGCCCGCCGTGCTCAAGATCACTGCGCTGGTGTCGGCCACGGCGCT
>NZ_NESJ01000051.1 GCF_003063645.1 Limnohabitans sp. 2KL-51 | reverse complement strand
GGTGGAGCAGGTGGAGCAGGTGGAGCAGGCGGTGGAGGTGGTGGCGGGGCAATCACTGCAGGCGTTGGCGGTGGTGTTGCCACGGATTGAACCACCGGTGCCGTCAAGGTGGCCGGGGGCGCTACGTCAGGTGGCGGCACAAACGGAGGCGGTGGCGCTTCGACCTTGGGCACCTCTTGTGGTTTGATTGGCTTCGGCGGTGGTGGTGGTGGGGGCGGCGGCGGCGGTGGAATGATGACTTCCTGGATCACGACCGCTTCGAGCGGCTTTTTCAAAGCCACCAGCGCGTTCTTGGCCGTGCCCGAGACGATGGCCCAGCCAATCAAAATGTGCAGGGCGACCACAATCGCGAGGCCTTTGTAGCGTCGCGAGGGGTCCTTCGGTTTGTAGACCGGATGCAAACTAGAGCGTGTATTCATTGGACGAACTGCTCACTTCCAATCACGGCCATCTTGGTCAGTCCCTTTCGTTTGGACGTGGACAGGACATTGGCAAAGACGGCATATTGGGAAGCCTTGTTAGGCCGGATATGCACCTCGGGCTGTGACGCTAATTGGCCAATGGTTGCCATTTTGGCTTCCAGCTCCTCTGCGGACACCGCCTGACCTTGCCAATAAACCACACTGTTTTCATCAATGTCGATCTGGATTTTTTCAGGCTTGATGCTGTTGCTCGGTGGTGTGCCTACTGGCATATCCAGATTGACCGAGTGCAACTGAATCGGAATGGTGATGATCAGCATCACCAGCAGCACCAGCATCACGTCAATCAATGGCGTCGTATTGATGTCCATCATCACTTCTGGATCGCCAGCGCCAGAGCTGGATCTTGTGTTCATGGCCATGCTTAGCCTCCCAGAGGTGGTGGTTCAGTGATGAAGGCCACTTTGACAATACCGGCGCGCTGGCATGCGTACAAGATCTTGCCAACGCCTTCGTAGCGCGACGCCATATCACCGCGAATTTGCACTTCGGGCTGTGGGGTGGCGGTGGACACTTTCTTCAACTTGTCCACCAGTGCTTCCACGTTGGCCACCTTTTGGTCATACCAGTAGATGCCACCCGAGGTGTCCACTGAAATGATGATGTTCTCTGGCTTCGATTCCCGAATTTCCACCCGTTCCTTGGGCAAAGAAACCGGAATGGATGTAGTGACCACGGGTATGGTGATCAGAAAGATGATGAGCATGACCAGCATCACGTCCACAAGGGGCGTGGTGTTGATGGTTGAGATCACTGCATCTTCATCTCCGTCTGGACTTCCTACGTTCATCGACATAGCGCCATCCTTGTGAGTTCGGTCAGCAATCTATTAGCTCTTGGCAGAGGTGGAAGCCACAAGCACGGCATTCAAATCATGGCCAAAGCTGCGCACGTCATCCATGACATCTTTGTTGCGATTGACCAGCCAGTTGTAGCCCAACACGGCGGGGACGGCAACGGCCAGGCCGATGGCGGTCATGATCAAGGCCTC
>NZ_NESJ01000050.1 GCF_003063645.1 Limnohabitans sp. 2KL-51 | reverse complement strand
TCTCTCTGTTTCTTTTGTCTTCTCGGTCAGTGACTGTGGATCAGGGACTACGAGGCTGATTGGGCGACGGTAGATCATTCTGGTATTCGTGGGTTGGTTACCACATGCCTTGTCTTCGGTCGCGCAGCTGCCCATCTCTACAGTCGTGGGTCATCTCCCCCTTTCGGGTGAGCGCCACATAGGAGCGTCTGGGGTTCTGCAGTACTGCCTGCGCAATCCCTGAACCACAATCACCGACCTCTTGTTCATGCTGTTGCCCGACTACCGTGCACCTGGCCACTGGCCTCGCACGCAATGGCCCAGACAAAGCCCACCATCTCCCGGGCCACCGCCGTGCACACCTTTTGTTTGAGCTTGCCCAAACTCAGCAGTTTTTGATACCGCCCGCACAGCCTTTTTTGCCCCTCCCACGCAATGGCCTGCACCCGCTCGCTGGTCTTTTCTGCCCTCATCTCTATCGTGCGGCTCTTGCGCGCCGGGAATCGGTAGTTCCAAGCCGCCTCCACCAACACCCGCCTGACGTGCCCGTTGCCCGTCTTGGTGATCGAGCCTTGCTGCCTTTTGCCGCCGCTGCTGTGCTCGCTGGGCACCAGCCCCAAATACGACATCAGCTGCTTGGGGTTGTCAAATCGCGTGATGTCCCCCAGCTCTGCCAACAACGTCACCGCCGTGATCGTGTTCACGCCCCTCATCGCCATCAGGCTGTTGAGCACGGGCTCCAGGCTCCAGCCGCGCACGGCCAGCAAGATTTGCTTTTCCATGCCCAGCAAACGCCTGCTGGCCTCTTTGAGCGCCTCAACGTACTCTTGCATCACGATGTGCTGCATGGGCGTCTCAAACGTGAGCGTCTCCATCCAGCGCCAGTGCGCCACAGTCCACTTGCTTTTGCCGGTGAAGATCTTGCCGTTGCGCAGCAAGAACGCCCCCAAGCGTTGGCGTGCCTTGGTTTCGGTTTGTTTGAAATCTTCGCGTGCCCGGCTCAGATCGCGGATGCCCTCTTGCTCTTTGTCTGGCACCCACACCGCCGTCAAGCTGCCATCGGCGTGCAGCTTTGCCAAGCTCAGGGCGTCACGCCTGTCGGTTTTGATGCGCACGCCTGGCATGCGAGGAATCAAAGAGGGGGCTACAACGGCGCACGACTGGCCCAGCTTTGTCAGTTGGTGGAAGACCTCGTAGCCACATGGCCCCGCTTCGTAGCAAAAGTTCAACACTTCGCCGTCGGGGCACAGTTGTTTGGGCAACTTGGCAATGGCCGCTGGCGTGTTGGGGATTTCTCCAAAGTAAACCGGTTTAGTGCGAAGACCGCGCGCGACGGCAACGGCGATGGTGTCTTTGTGAACATCAAGGCCCACGTAGATATCGTTAAACTGTTTCATGACCTGCCTCCTGAGTTATGGCACTGGGTTGATAAAGGTTTCGCACCCATCAACTTAACCCACGTTTGTCAGGTGGGCAGGTCATCCATCATGTCTACAA
>NZ_NESJ01000005.1 GCF_003063645.1 Limnohabitans sp. 2KL-51 | reverse complement strand
TTGAGCCTTGGAAATTACACAGGAATGGGAAAACGAGTTTCAAATCGGCACCAAATAAAATTGACCGCTAGGCCACGCCAGTATTGGCTTTCTCTACAAATTAACCCGGTTTAACCGGACACTACTGAGCTCATGACATTGAACAAAGAAAAACCGAATGGCTGAAGGTCATCTTCAATTTGGACTGTCCTGTGGTGCTGGACTACACCGACGACCACATCCAACACCAGACCGTCATGAGCGATTTTTATCGCATTGCCCTGGAGCGTGTCGACCAAGTGGTGTGTTCTTCTCACCAACTCCAAAAAAGCATCTCGACGGTTTATTCAAAGAAAATATGCGTTGTTGAAGATGCCGTCGAATACCTGCCACTGCCGCCCAAAAGCGCCCCCAACAAGCCTCGACGCTTGTTGTGGTTTGGCCATCATTCCAACATCGCAGCCTTGCAGCGCTTCTTGCACACTTTCCATCCACCGATGCCTCTTGAAGTGCTTGTGCTGAGCACTGAACAGGGTTGCCAGATGCTGCAATCAAGTCCCCAGCCTCAGCGTCCATCCGTTCGGCTGCTTTTCAAGCTCTGGTCCATCGAAGAAATGCCCAAAGCTGCGGCGCAATGTGATGCGTGCATCATCCCGGTTGATGATTCCAGTCCCGCAAAAAAAGGGGCCAGCTCCAATCGCCTGTTAACGGCACTTACTCTTGGTTTGCCCACTTTCGTCGACTTGATTCCTTCGTATTTGCCATTCCGTGATTTTGTTACCGATTTGCAAAGTCCACAGCGAGATCAATTGATCATGGATCCGCAGTCTGATCAGAGTCAAATTGAGCTTGCACAGCGGTATATTGCAATGAACTACTCTTTTCAGTCCTTAGGTCAGAAATGGCAAAATACCCTTGCATAAATAAAAATATATATTATGTTGACAAATAAATCCAAACACAAATCAGGTCAGTTCAATGACTATGGCGAATTAATTCATTTACAAAAAAAGTATTTTGTCAAACAAAGACAAGACTTACTGTCACTCCTGCCAACCAACCGCTCATACAACTCCATTATTGAATTCGGGTGTGCAGATGGGACAAATTTATCTTTTTTCTCTGAAAAATTAAACATACCACATGATCAAATTTTCGGAGTAGATATTTGCTCCTCAATCGAAAATAATAACAAATTTAAATTTTTCCATAAATCTGCCGAGGAATTTCTTTCACAAGACAAGAACTCATATGAGTTGATATTACTTTCCGATGTGCTAGAGCACATTTACAATCCATGGAAAATGTTAACACAACTCAAATCAAAACTAGCCACGAAAGGATGCATACTAATCAGCGTTCCGAATTTGCAAAACTTAAATTATTTAAATGCCGTGAATTCAGGAGAATTTAATTATACATCAAGCGGTTTATTTGATGAAACGCATGTACGATTTTTTTCACTCAAAACATTATCAAATTATCTTGAAGATCTGGGGTACACAATCTTAAAAACATCCTTTAGACCAGACCACTCGCTATCAAAAATTCAGCAAGCAGCTCAAACTCACTTATTAGAAAACAACCATCTAGATATTAAACTAAACAACTTAACAGTTCGACTAGATAAAAACAACATAAACCTCTATATGGGTCAGCAAGTTCTAATTTGTGCGACATATTAGTAAAATTTAAAATTACATTTTTTAAATTATAAGTTATTTATATTTTTGAAGAACCATCATTGCGCCATTCGGAATGCCGAATATATTGAAATGCATCAACATCAACTTGCTCCACCCTCAATCCAAGTTGTTCAACCGACTTAGATACAGCAATTTCAGCCGCGATGCACTCTTCTTTTGAGATTCCAATTGGAAAACCATTTATCTTCAACAAGACGTCTCCCCTTAGAGCCCAAACCAAAGCGCGCAGATGTCGTCCAGTTACACCAGGCTCGATCCCCCACTTTTTCATCATGTATAAATAAAATTCAACTCTTCCAACCTTATTTCCAAGATTATTTAAACCAACAACGTAATTAAGAACACTATTTGAAATTAAAATCCAATCTTTATTCCATTTGGTATTAATACTCTCACCAATCACTCCTATATTCACATCAGAAAGTCGCGCAATATATGCTTCAATAAACGAAAAATTTTTGATTACGCATTCATCTTGCAAAAATATATAGTATTTATAATCAGGAAACTCACGAAATGCACAGTCCCAAGCTCCAATATTCATTCCAGTATTCGGCCGGTTAATACTCACCACTCCAGGACAGAAAATATCATGACTGACCGAATCAACATCGTCATTATTAATGACAACAACAATATCGTAACGATTGTCAATCAACGAATTTATTAATTCCTGAAGAATTGATTTTGGCCTCAAACTATAATGAGACACAACAATTAGTATTTTACGATGGGACATTATTCAAACCCCAATAAAATATATATCTTTCAAAAACCCTGGACAATTACCACCTGGTATTTTTCAGGGCGTTTAGGTAAAACTCTTCAAATACCCATACCATCTTGGCTAGATCGATGCGCATCCCACCAACCATTGGCCATAGGTGCGTGACTGAAGTCTTTAAAACATGGCGATCCCAGGGTGTAGTGCACCAACTTGGCTTGCGGGTTGTCTTCGTACTCGGTGGCCAACCAATTCCATTCTTTGGGCAAAGTCCCTATTTGCGCATCATCCAGCCAAGAAAACCTGTGCAAATAAGAACCGGGCTTGTCCTGAATGAACTCAGGCGTCAGCACTCGGTTGGCAGGGTGGCTGCAGTTCCACAGAATGACACTTGACCAATTTTTACGTGGGTAATCTTGATTTTTGTTGCCCAGGTATTTGATGCTGGCTTTGGTTTTGTAATCGTGCATCACCACCTGCACTGCCAGGCTGGGGTCAAACAAGTCCATCAACTCGGCAATGTCAGCGTGACAGACCATGTCGCCATCGGCAAAAATCGCTGGCCCTTCAAATCCACACAGGTAGGGCGTCAAAAAGCGCGAGTAAATGAAGCGGTTGCTGCCATCGGTGTGGGTCTCAGTGTAGAACTTGAGCGCGTTGATAGCCAGTGGAGTGAACTGCACTGGGCGCGAGGCCTTTTCAAGAACACTTTGGCAAAACACATGGTAGGCCACAGCTTCACGCTGATCAAAGCCCACCACCAATGGGATCGGCTTCATGCCACCAAACCAGAGAAATGTTTGACCGCACGGGTGACAGCGGCAGACCAGTCGGCGTCTCCGCGCTCTTGCTCCACCAGCTTGACCGAGGGGTACCACAAGCTGCGGCCGTTGACTTCGTTGAGCCAATACCAAATACGCGCAACACCAAAAGACACGAGGTTGAAGGTTTCCTTGTTCAACGCCCCGGCCAAATGGGCCGTGGAGTTGCTGGTGGTCAATACCAGGTCACAGGCTTCAATCAGGTTGACCAAGCCTTCCAGATCATTGAGGTTGTCCACCTCGCTGTACTGCAAGATCTCAATGCCATGCTCAGCCTTAAGTTCAGCAATTTCTTGTGCCACGTCGCCATATTGCAAATTGACGAAGACCATGCCCGGTTGCTGCAGTAAAGGCAACAAGTCTTGCAAACGCATGCTTTTCTTGGAACCCATGTCCTTGTTTTTACTTTGCCAGGATACACCGCAGAGCTTTTTGCCTTTAGGGCACAACACCGATCGAATTTTCTTGGCCATTGCCGAATTGGCTTTGAGGTATGGGCCGGCAAATTTCTGGACAGACTCGGCAGTGAGCTTTAGCGCCTGACCCAAATCACCCATGGGCAAATGGGAATCGTAGGCTGATTGTGGCAAGCGCTCCTCGGATGACACGAACTCGATGTTGGGCAGGGCACGGCTGAAGAGCTTGATCAACCTAGGGTCTGTCTGTACAGTAATCTTTGTGGCCAGTTTTTGCGCTGCCTTGAAATGTGCACCCCAGAAAACCTCATCACCGACCCCTTGCTCTGCCCAGATCAGCAAGTGGTCTGATTTTTTCTCAGGCGACCACTTTGGCCGAATGGTGGTCAGTTTAGGACGCCTCTCAAAACTATTACTCTCCCAACGCCACGTGTACTCATCCCAAGCACGCTCGAATTGACCAGCCTGCAAAAGACAATGGCTAAATCCATAGTGGACTTCTGCATTTTGCGGTGCAACTTCAACCGCCAACAGATAGGTTTGAATTGAACTAGCAAAATCTCTCAAAATTAGATGCGTGGTTGCAAGGTTTATATACGCTTCAGGCTCACTGGGTAACAAGTCAATGACTTTTGCATATTCCTTCTTAGCCTCTTCATAACGTTTGGAAAGTCCAAACAAATTAGCCCTATTGAGTAATGCCTGAGAATAGTTGGGCTGCAATTCAATCGCACGATCAAAACTTCTGATCGCCTCGTCCCTTTTGCCCAATGTTTCCATGATGTTACCGCGGTTAAAAAACAACAACTCATAATCGGGCATCAATCGGATCGCGCAGTCGATACAGGTGGCAGCATGATCATGCGCCGCCAGCTGGGACAGCACATTGCTTTGACCCAGAAAAGCCAATGCGTAATTGGGCTTGAGTTCGATAGCGCGGCTGTAGCCTTGCAAAGCTTCTTTGTACCGATCTAGACCAAACAATGCATTGGCCCGGTTGTATTGCAACTCATAGTGATTGGACTTGATGGCCATGGCACGGTCAAATAATGAAAGGGCATGACCGTACAACTTATCTTGTGCCAGCAATACGCCGGCCAAATACAAAGCGTCAAAATTTTTAGGTTCGGCTTCAATGACTTGCGCATAGAGGTCAAGGGCCTCTTGCAACTCATGCTGGCGATGATGGGCCATGGCCTTTTGCATGACTTGGGGAATGGACTGGATCAAAATTTTCACAAGGGGTCCGGCTGTAGCCAAAAGCTCAAGTTTAGCGAAACGTGGGCACTCAGCCCGCACCCGGCCAGTTTTTATCTTGAACAAGCCACAGAGCCAGCGCCTTGTGGCCGTGTTTTGCATCTGGCCACACTGCCCTCAGCGGCCTGTCCTTGACTGAATGGGACCACCGGCAGGCGGTCATCGCCCCCAAGATCCTCAAACCACCCCAGCGACCGATCTGTGGCCGCCCCCAAGCCGCTGGCGTGGCTAAGGCTGTACACATCATCGCCCAGCCCACTGGCCCAAAACACCCCCACCGCCTGGTGCGCGGCCGCGCCCAGGGCGTACCAAGCGGCTGTGTGGTGGTTGTTGCCACCGGCGTCCACCAGCACCCCCATGCCCTGCTGAAAGCCCACCCCTTGCGCAAACACTTGCGCCGTGTAGTGGTCATCGCCCGCCAGATCCACCAACAGGCCCAGGCCCCCAGGCGTGTCAGCGGCGCCGTCGCGACCTCGCCAGCCCCGGCCAGCGCCTTGGCCCATGGAGGCATTTCGATCTGGCAGTTGTGACGAAGCTTGAACCACGCGCGCATTGCCCAAAACATAGCGGTCATTGCCCGCCGTGTTGATCAGCCAGGCCGCCCCCAGCGGTCCTGCGCTGCCTTGTGCATGTGTCAAAGCCGTCATGGCATCGTCGCCGTCCCCTGCCATCAGCAACGCCAGCCCATCCAGCGCAAAGGCCTGGGCATGGCCAATGGCCTCCATCTGGCTGCCCGCAGCGCCAGTGTGAGAGGCATCTATCAACACACCCGCACCCATCAAGACCGCCCCCTGCGCCAGCCAGGTGCCGCTGTATTGATTGCGTCCATCCCCGTCCCACAACAGGCCTAGACCCAAAAATCCCACCGACGGGTCGGCCCCCTCGTGCTCGCTGATGTAGGTGTCGTTCCCCCGCAAATCCATGAACACACTGACCGGGTTGTGTACCGATCGGGGCCTGAAACGGTAATGGTCATCGCCCCCCAGACTCACCCACAACAAAGGGTCTTGCACCAGGTGCCGCCCTGACTTGCGTGTCGTGTCCAGTCGCACCAGACCCCAAGGCGTGCGGTGCTGCCACACCAATGCTGGCCACGCGCGCAGTGCCACGGTGCGCTGCAAGTGGTCCGCTGCCTGCAGCAACACCGCCATGCCCCGCGCCAAAGCCACTTGGTTGACCCGCCCCAGCCAGTGGCGCACATCCACCGCATCGTCATCTCTGAAGTCCCCCCGCAAAGCCTGTCGCAACAGCACCGCCCGCAAGCTGTCATCGAGCCGCAAAAGCTCAGGGCCCAGCTCTGCCAAGGCCTCGTCCAGCGCTTGGCGTGCCACCACTACTGCCTCGATTTGTTGTGCCCACGCCGAACGCAAGGGCTCGGGCAAATCCCGCCTCGACGGCGCCACCATCAACCCACTGCCGCTGGCACGGGCCAAGCGCAACAAAGCGTCCGGCAAAGGATCAGCGCCGTTGAACACCGGCTTGCCCAGGTCCGGGGTCTGCGGGCCCAAGGTCCAACGTGCCAATGTTTGCCAGGCCAGCAGCGGGTCTTGCGCGGACAAGCGGGCGCTGTGCAGCGCCTCACGGGCCAAAATGGTTGCTTGCTCGGGCTGCGCCAACACCGCCTGCACCCAGGGCAAAGGCGT
The DNA here is from genome assembly GCF_003063645.1 of Limnohabitans sp. 2KL-51. Taxonomy (GTDB): domain Bacteria; phylum Pseudomonadota; class Gammaproteobacteria; order Burkholderiales; family Burkholderiaceae_C; genus Limnohabitans_A. The sequence goes on along the minus strand of NZ_NESJ01000005.1, from coordinate 279,583 downwards.
CAAGGTCTGGGGTTTCGGCGGGGGTTCTGCCCCCGCACCGAACGACCAGCTTACCAGCAGGAGTGCCAGCCACACCCAAACCAAGCGCTGAATGGCGAGGCCCATGTGGCCGATGGCCCGACCCAGACGCTCAATCGCTGCGCTGCGGCGGTAAAACGGGTTTTTTGGAGTGGGCATTCCAGCTGGCCAGACACAACAAAGTGGTCACCGCCATGTAGCGCAAGACACTGAACCACGAATAAAAAATGCGCGAGTGGCCGGACAAACGCGTGTTCATGTGAACCGGCACCTCGGTGATGCGCAACTGTGCATGTCGCAGCAGCATCAGCACCCCCACATCTTGGTAGTCGAGCAGCGTCGCCTCGCTGCCAGCCAACACCTGCATGGCCTGGCGGTTGTAATAGCGAAAGCCCGACGTCAGGTCCTGGAACTCAAAACCCGAAATCGCCTTGAACCAACGCCAAGCCAGTTTGCGCAGCGGGCTCACTCGTTGGGGGTGGGCTCCGATGACCACATCGGCCTGGTCGGCGCGGGCCAGCAAGGCGGGCAGCTCCTTCACCTCGTGCTGCCCATCGGCGTCCATGGTGATCACCGCATGAAAGCCCTGCGCCAGCGCATGGCGAATGCCCAGCTGCATGCCGCCCCAGGCCCCCAGGGGCAACACCGGGCGCGCCACCTGCGCTCCGGCGCTGCGCGCCAAAGCCCCCGTCTCGTCACTGCTGTGGTCGTCCACCACCAACACATGCTGCCAGCCAGCCGCGCGTACATCGGCCACCACCTGGGCGATAGTGGCCGCCTCGTTTTTGGCCGGAATCACCACCAGCACATCGCTTTTTTCGGGGGCCATGAGCGGGTCAGGCAGCGCCAGGCGGTAAGCGTCGTGCACCCGGCTGGCCAGAGCGCCCAAAGCGTATTCGCCCCGAATGGCCTGGGCACAGGTGTCGATCGAAAAATGCGACTCCAAGCCCTGACGCCCTTGCGCACCCCACGCCTTCAACTGCGGCCTCTGCGCGGGCAAGCCCGACAACACCGCCACCCAAGACTGCACATCGTCCACCCGAATATGGCTAAGCCCCGCACCCGCCATTTGCACCACCCAAGGCATGCCCGAACCCTGCAAATTGGCCACCAGACAGGGCTTGGCATGGGCCATGGCCTCTAAAAGCACCACGCCAAACGCCTCGGTACGCTCACGCGAAGCCAGGCAAAACGCTTCACACGAATCCAGTAACTGGTGCTTGAGCCCCTCGCTCACCTCGCCCAGCAAATGGATGCGCGGCACTTGCCCTGCTGGCGTGAGCGTTGCCACCAGAGCCATCAGCTTGGCCATGGCCTCGCCTTGCCCGGCAATCACCAACTGCACCCCCTCGCTGGCGGCCACCGCCCGCACCAAGGTCTCAAAGCCCTTGTAATGCGCCAGCCGCCCCACCGACAACAAGCGCACTGAGTCGCCTTGCCAAGGCAGTGCTTCGGGCTTGAGGGGCAGCGCTTGCAGATCGGTCTTGATGCCCAAAGGCACAGCCGAGCACTTGTAATGCCACTCGGCCAAAGGCTCGCTGGCTTCCAAATAAGTTTGCGACGTGGCCACAATGCGGTCAGCATGCTCCAACACGGCTTGCTCAAAGGGCCGGTAGGCCACATAGGCCAAACGCAAGGCACGCGGGCTTTGGGCCGACACCACCACATCCGAATGCCAATGCACCACCCACGAAGTGCGCCGGGCCGACGCCAAGGTCAAGGCCCAAAACACCGCCACGTTGGGCATGTGCAGGTGCAGCACATCGGGCTGAAAACGCTCAATGGCCTGCGCCAGCGCCCCCCTGAAGCCCAAGGCGATCGGCGTGTACACCAGGCTCAACTGCACTGGCACGCGCACCAGCCAATCGGGGTCATGGGCCAAAGGCTGGCCGTGCACCAAAGCCGACACCTCCAGGCCTTGTGCCTGCTGGGCCAGCACCAATTCGGCCAAAAACGACTCCATGCCCCCCCGATCGGGTGGAAAAAACTTGCCAACATGGAGCACGCGCACGGTCATACGAAGATGCTAACTGATGGCGTGATTTACCAAAGAAATGGCTTTTGATATAGATTGGAAATCTGGTTTCAGGACGAAACAGGAAAAACCAGCAATTTATTGAGCGTTTGTTTGGCCACATCTCTTGAAAAAGTTCGGCGAATATTGTCCTTGCCGTTGATGACCAAAGAGTTCCAAAGGGTCTCATCGCTGTAAAGCCGCAAGAGCTCACGTGCGAAATCCTGAGGGGTATCGGCCACCAGAACGTGTTTTTCGTGTAACAAGTCCATACCTTCAACCGCCATGGAGGTCGCAACCACAGGTAACCCATGAGCCATGGCTTGATTGATTTTTCCTTTGACACCCGCGCCGTAGCGCAATGGCGCAATCGAAATCCGGCTTTGCGACAACAGATCGTCTAAATCTTGGACGAATCCCAGCATCTCAACACCAGGAGCATCGAAGTTTTGCAATTTAACAGGCATCTTGCTGCCAACGATGCGTACCCTCATCTCGGGAACTTCGGCATGCACGATGGGCCAAACTTCCTTCAAGAACCACTCAACGGCATCCACGTTGGGCAAGTGCTGAAACCCCCCCACAAAAAGAAGATGGTGTCTTTGATCTGAGGCCTGCGTATGCTCAACAGGTTCATGGACATTGGACAAGATTTCCACCCGAGCATCGGGTAATTCCAGTGCGAGCAGGTTTTTCTCCACAGGACTGACAACGAGTGTGACATCACTGCTTCTCATGACCAAAAGTTCCTGTCGCTTGGTGGCGGCAGCCATCTCAGCGAGTTTCTCAGACCCTTCTAATTGGGCCATTCTCTCTTCGCGCAAATAGTGCAAATCGACGGTATCGAACCATAAGCGAGCCTGCGGTGCGAACATTTTCACGGCTTTCAACAGAGGATGCGCTATGTAGTGACGACACAATACGACAACGTCATAAGACGCACCATTTTGTTTAAGTAATTCTGTGACAGATTGAATGTGGGGGCCATGCCAAAATTCAACACCGAGTTGCTGCAAATCTTTAGCATAGGGTTGCTGATATTCCAAGTTATCAGCAACAAAGGTCACATGTAAGCCCATGCCCACCATGACATCAAGAATGGCGCGCATCCTTACAGAACCCGAGTCAGTGTCTGGTCGAACAATACAAGCATCCACAACCAGCACCCTTCCACGGGCATCACGATTGATCTCTCGGTTTGGATTGTCACCGTTGGGGCGATGTGCCTCAAGAGTGGTTTTCCAACGTTCATAGAATATTTTTTGGTTGAGAACTTGGTGACGTTTGATGCCCTGTCCGACATCGGTGCCAGAAGTAATGCCTTCGTGATGCACGATCAGTGCTTCAGGTTGGTAGTAGACCTTTTGACCCCTCTCGCGAATCCGAGAGGCAAGATCAGTATCTTCGTAATAAGCGGGTGCATACCTGGAATCAAAGCCACCGAGTTGTTCCCATTCTGATGTCCGAAGAATTAAGCAGGCGCCAGAACAATAGTCCACAGCCCGCAAGTAACGATAAGCAGGATTTTCAGGATCCTGAAGTCTTCCCCAGTTCCAGGCCGAGCCATCTTGCCAAACAATGCCTCCCGCCTCCTGCAATTGTCCGTTAGGGTAGACCAACCGCGCACCTACCATGCCCGCATCAGGGCGCTGGGAAAAAACCGCAAGAAGTGCATCCAGCCAACCATGTGTTACCTGCACATCGTTGTTGAGCAAAAGAAGGTAATGGCCGCGTGCATGTCTTGCAGCCGCATTGCAATTGCCAATGAATCCAGAATTGCGATCCTGACGAATCCATCTGACACCTTTTACACATTTCAGAACCGATTCAGCTGGCTCAGGTGAAGCATCATCGGTAATGATGATTTCGACGCGCTCCAGCTGGGTATATTCTTGCAAGCTATGGAGACAGTTGTAAGTATGAAGATGTTGCCCATAAACAGGAATCACAATCGACACCAACGGCACAACATCCACCGAACATGTTCCCAATATCAAGGGCTCGATGGTGTTGCGCCATGGAGGAATACGTTCATCCAGCGGCAATTGAGGCGGCTCAGGCAGTGTCAATTTGCTGCGGATACGAGAAAGCAATGCCGCCACACCTTGCGTAAGCAGAATTCGCCAAGCCATCGGCCATTGACGAGTACCTCTCTGGATAATTTGCTGTATTTTTCTGAGCATTGAATAAATTTGTCTAATAAGACCCCCAACAGCTCGAAAAGGAGCCGTCAGTCGCCATGATCGGCTCGTCTCATAAAACTGAACCAAGGCTTGCCGTTCATGATCAAAGTCCTTCACCACTTGATCTTGTAGCGACTTAAGCTCGTCAATCTTTGAATTGAGTTCGTCAATCTCTGAATTGAGTTCGTCAATCTCTGAATTGAGTTCGTCAATCTTGGGCTGGAGTTCACCGATTGTCCCGTGCAACTGATCCATGACTACAAACCATGGTCTGCCTTCTCTAGCTTGGATATCTTGTAACGAAGCGTAAAGCTCATCGACTTCACGCAATCGTACTTTCAATGCTTGACGGGATTGCTGGTGGCCACATTCGACTCCATGTAAAAAGAGCACTTGCAGAGACAAATTTTTATCGTCAATAACACCTCTGGTTTCCGAGACGTCCGACTGATTTTTCAGTGATGGCGTCCAAACCACATTAACACTTGAATTCTTAATCCAGCCTAGCCAAACTCGCAGATACGCATCACGACGGCTTAATTGGAATTGCAAATGATCCCCAGAGACAATCTTGGGTTTGGGGTGAGCTAGAACCAGCAAAGCATCGAGGATCTCTGCGCTGTTGGCATTGGATGGGTACAGTTGATGAACAACTTGGCTCTGCAGCAAACGCTCAGAGACTGCGCCAGATGATTCCTGCGCGAGTATAGGCAACCCCGTCATCAGGGCTGCGTCAAGCGTATAAGACCAAGTTTCCGGAACTTGGCCAGGAACCCACAAAACATCAGCGCGTTGTAAATCCAGCAAATGAGGTAGTTGAGCGTCCGGGTATTCACCGGTAATGGTCAGAGGTAGGGCTGGCCAAACGGGGACAGCGTCAGATGTGTACCCAACGATCGTAAAGAAGACCGCAACCTCATGTTTTTGAGCCCATTTGGCTGCTGCAACCACACGATGCAAGCCTTTGAAGCCGGAAAGCCCCCCTGGAATCAACACTTTCACAGGTGAGGGTCCGGACCCAACATGACTGATCCATTCGTGACGAGGAGGATGCGCCATCAATTGAAATGTGATGTCAGGAAAATGTTTTTGCATCCGGCTGCTTACAGCCTGAGATGGCGCAATGACACGTTCGGCTTGCCGAAGTAGCGCGTACATCTCTTCTCGCCAAACCTCCACCCGCCATTGCCATGGGTTGGGCCTCAGTTGAATGCATTGCTCGCATTTTTCGAGTTCCGGTTCACCACAGTAGTTGACATCGTCTTGACTAAGATTATTGCGCGGACAATAAAGGCCAAAGTCATGCATCGTGATGTCAAGAGGCACCAACAACTGACGGTGCAATTGCAAAATTTCAGGCAGATGTCCATGCCAGTGGTGCAAATGCATTCTCTGGTAATGCCGGTCACGCAGTAAATTGATCGTCTTGTTGCGATCAGATTGTTTCCAAACGATCCTTTGCCCACTGCTATCTTCCAGACTCAAACCATTGGAGCCAAACGGGCGCAAAATTTCAATGCGCAAGGCATGCCCCGCCAGCTCAATCAGGTCCTGAATGTGCTTTTCAATCCCGCCACCCATGGCGTGAGTGACGAACAGCACCGCTGGCGGCAACGGGTACCCCATTGGCGTCTTGCCTTGAGCACGCAAGTGTTGAACAACGCGTTCACGAGCAGGCTCAACAGGGTCATTTGCGATGAACTCTTCAATCTCTTTGTTGTAGTCGGGATACAGTTCCGTCAGCTGTGCCAAGTTAAGTTGCTTAAGTGCTGCTGTATCGTCCAAGAACGAACGGCCGCCATGGTGTATCACAAATGCAGCGGGACATAAGCGATTGATAAATCCGGCTGCACGGACTCGCATGCAAAAGTCATTTTCTTCACCATACCCGCGCCCAAAACGTACAGCATCAAAAAGCCCCACACGATCCAGCGCACGCCTCCTGATCAACATGCAAAAGCCTATGGCCGTTGGAATGATTGGACAGTGTCCATCGTGGGCCTCAACAAGCGCCTGAACAAGGCTGTTGACGTCAAAGGCATTCGCAGGTGTATTGCCACAGAGTTGTGGATAGGAGCAAATTTCAGCATTGTTTGAAAACGGCGTCACTGTGGCTGTTTGCGGATCGTTATCAGCACACTCTACTAGCCGCTCAAGCCACCCAGGGGTGACCAAGGTATCGGAATTAAGAAGTACAACATCATGATGGCTGAGTGCCATTGCACGGTTGACAGTTCCGACAAAGCCAAGATTTTCCATGTTGCGCAAAACAATCAAGGGCAACGGGGCATCTGTTAATTTTTCAAGCTCCAGCAACCAATCGTTGATCCGTTGATCAGTTGAAGCATCATCAATGAGCGTAATGCGGGCCGTGCCACCACGTGTATTTTTAAGCACGCTCTCAAGGCAAGCCTTTGCTTCATGATGCGCGTTATAGACTGGAATAATGATGTCGATCATGCTGCGTGCTTGCGAAAAATCAGAACCACGTTATCTTCCCAGGCCCATGTTTGATTGACTTGCCATAACTGCTCAATGAGTTTTTGCTGATGCGCCACTTGTGCTTGCAACGCCTGCAAGTCATCGGCTGTTTTCAAACCAAGCTGCTTGAGCAATGATTGCCATAAAGTAAGCGGCTTTTGAATTGCTTCGGCAACCAAGGTTGGTGGCGTCATTTCGAAGTGTCCCACACAGCGCGAAGGAATATCTTGGCTGTTGTACTCTAGGCTCAGGCCATGAACTTGCGCCACGCCAGCAATGAGTGCAGGGTGATAAAAACGGACATGCTCTGGATCACGCCAAAAGCCAAGCAGTTGACTGCGTATCGATTCCGGATCTGGAAAAGTAAAAACGGCAAGACCGCCTGGCAACAGCGCTTGTGCACACAATCCGACCAGCCGATCCACAGCACTCATTGGAAGATGCTCAACAAAATGTGAGCAATAAAGTGCATCGTAAATGGCGCTGGATTGCTCGAGAAAGTCTAGCGCGTCCGCATGATGCACCTGATGCCCCAAGCTACGGGCAAAGCGAACAGCTGCTGGGTCACGTTCAACACCCTGCGCATGCAAGCCTGCGCGGCACAAAGCCTCCAGCATGACTCCAGTGCCGCATCCCACATCAAGAATTTTTTTCGACTGCTCAAAGTAGGCGACATGTTGTTGTTGCATGCGAAGCAATAGATTGTGGTCGCGCATGCCCAGGGCATAGACCCCATAATTCCATTCATTTTTTTGACCCGATTGGCGCTTCTCGGTCGAAATATTCTTCAAAGAAGAAAGCCAGCGTTGAGCGTGCTCATCCGTCGGAGCCAACGGGTCCTGTTCTGACTCAACACGCATGGCCACCCCCATCGCCAGGGTGACACGAATCAGGTCCAAAGTGGCGCCACACAAGCACTCGAACACCACAGCATCCGGCTTATAGGCCATCAAATGGTTGACGAATTTTTCAATCACCTTGAACGGCAAAAAAACAGCCTGGATCTCTTGCCAACACGTCGAAAGCGTCAGAGTATTGCCAGCGATCAAGCAGTCTTGCGCCTGCAGACGATCGTCAAAATACAAATGAAACGGTGGAATTTGCGCTGCCAATCGCTCAAATCTCACCACCACAGGCATTAAGGATTGTGTAGAAGGCAGTTCCATTGGGTTAAACATTGATGAATGGTTCTGCTAAAGGAAGGTGACTTAGCCATTCATTTTACTCACCCCGTCCAAGCTGTGGGGCAGTTAAGGGCCTCCCACGCAGCATTGGCAATGTTTTCGCTCTAATCAATGCGTCTCTGGTCGGTTATGCGGTCATGCCCAAGTATGATTTCACAAGAGGATGAATATGGCATTGGGATTTTGGCGCTTTTTTCTAGCACTGTTGGTCGCGGTTTCACATTTGTGGGATGGCATGATCCATGGCCCAGCCGCTTACGCGGTATGGGGCTTTTTCCTGATCAGCGGCTATCTCATGACATTGGGCTTCCAGACGCGTTACAACGAAGGATGGGGTGGCCTGCGTGATTACGCTTTCAATCGATTTCTGCGCATTTATCCCGCCTACTATTTAGCTTGTCTCTTGGGCTATGTTGCCCTGTTGGTCATGCCCCTTCAGGGTGTCAATCCATCGATGCTCAATGGTCAATTCGTCCTGCCACAGCACTGGCGCGACTGGGCTACCAATATCACTTTGTTACCGATCTGGGGCGCAGGCAATCTTTTGGTGCCCGTATCGGGTGCACTTGGGATCGAGGTCGGGGTGTACCTGCTGATCCCCCTCATGGCCAGAGGTCCCTCAGTGGCATGGCTGGCGTTGATCCTCAGCGCCATGCTCAATTGGCAACACGGCATAGAGACACCAACATTTGCTGTTCGCTATTCTCTGTTTCTGACCTGTTTCATGGCCTTTGCTATTGGCGCCTTGGTCGCCCATTACCGGGCTTACCTGCAGCGCTTGCGCGCACCTTGGCTGAGCAGCATGACCTGGCTGGCGCATTGCCTGTTATGGCTACGCTGGGACCAGTGGCCTTGGACCTGGGGTTTGTATTTTTCGCTTCTGCTGACGGCTTGGGTAATGGTGTCTTTTGCGGAGCGCAAATCCCACGCTCTCGACCGTTGGTTGGGCGATCTTTCTTACCCTGTTTACCTCTTCCATACGGTCATGGCCCTGTGGTGGTTCGGGTTGTTTGGAATGCAGCGCAACCTGGGCTTCATGCTGGCTGGACTGGTCAGCACGCTGGCTTTGTCCTTGCTGGTGGTGGTGGTGCTCGATCGGCCTCTCGAGAAACGCTTCAAGCGCCGTCGCTTGTTAGTCAAGCCCTAGCTTTTTTTACAGCCTTAACCCAAGGATGGCGTGGTTTTTTGCTTTGACTGGTCACACAACAGCGGTGCACCCGAAGGACAATCAGACAAACAAATCAGGCGCAATCAATTTAGCCTCTTCATCTCTGCTCGCTTGAACTTGCTCCAGGCTACTGCTTGGTGCCAATGATGACCATACCGCTGGATCTCTCAGCGTTAAGGCTCAGGCTGCGCAACCTATATGGGGTAACCGATTTGTCCAAAAAAGCAATGCCCTGTAAGCGGGTGCCGTTGGCAAACGAGGTGCAAGCGCCACTGAACGTTACCGTCATATTAAAAATATTCTTACCACTGGCACGGGGCGTCAATTGCCCAACCCGCGTGCAACCATTCTCAAGATTAGAAAACACACCTTGCATGTTGATGTCCACATGGTTAGGAATGATGATGTCCCGATCAGAACGTCCGAAAATCAAGTATCGGCCTGTCAGGTCCGACAGGGTGGCCCGCGCATCGTATCCCGCGTTGTAGGTCAGCGTAGCGGAAAAGCCCGCCAGACTGTTTGTCACCAGCGTACTTTGGGGTTTAACTTGGGCCTTGAGCGTTCCCGTCGAAAAGCCCTCTGTGGTAAAGCTGTAACTTCGACCTGATCCCGTCATTTCAGCGCCATCCGTTTGGGTTTGCCCCTGAAGTGCGCCCGAGACGAAAGTGCCCTGCGTCGAGGTGTAAATGCCCCAGCTCTCACCGTTTTCCAATATGGCCAAATGGACAGAGGTGCCTGTCGCTGCGGTGCCCGACCAATAGCCTTCGGCGTTTTGCGGCCCCTTGATTTCGGTGCTGCCACCTATGGCGGACGACTGATCAACAGAGCCGACTCCGCCTCCGCCTCCGCCTCCGCCTCCGCAAGCCGCGAGCAAGGTCAAAGTCAAAAGCCCTAGGATGAGGGTACGTTTGGACATGGTTTTATTGATGTGTTGATCATGGACAATAATGTCAAACTTCATAATATGCAAACAAAATCGATAAACAATCTTTTTTTCAGCGCCATGAACACAGCGACCTCCCTGTTTGACCAAGCGCTGCAAGCGCACCACCTGGCGCAATTGGCCCTAGCCCATGATTTGTACGAACAAGTTGGCGTGTCTGACCCGCAGCATGCCCAAGCCCTGCACCTGCGGGGCGTTATATGTTTGCAGTGGGGGCAGCAAGACACCGGCATCGAGCTGATTGTTCGGGCCCTTCAGCTGCAACCGGCCAATCCCAAGGCCCATTTCAACTTGGCCAATGCCTATTTAACGCAGCAGCGCTACGACGACGCACTTGACCACTTTGACCAAGCCTTGCAGCACCAGCCAGAGTATGTACAAGCTCTGCTTGGGCAAGCCCAGGCTCTTCGCCAATCAGAACGACCTTACAGCGCCATGGCCAGTCTGGCGCGTGCCCTACAAATACAGCCGCAGTCCCTCGAAGCCCACTTGGAGCTGGCCATAACCCAAGCTCAGCTTGCTCAGTTTGAGCCAGCCCGCTTGCGGCTGGCCCAGTTGGCGCAACAAGCCCCGGGTCATGCAGCCATCAAGCAAGCGTTGCAAGAAGTAGATCGTTTGTACCAAACGCACTCCCGGTTATTGCGCTCGTTTCTTGGTGCGTCTCCAACCCCACCCCAGCCCTCCCAGCTGGCATTAATGGGCATACTCGCGCACAGTCGTCAGCAATACGAGGCTTCCATTGCTTTTTTCAATGCATCGCTGGCCCTAGATCCACGGCAAGCCAAGGTCTGCAGCCAAAAAGGCCTGTCACACCTGGGTCTTGGGCAGTACTACGGGGCGATCGAAAGCTTTGACCGCGCCACGTCGCTTGACCCGAGCTTGAGTGAAGCCTGGCACAACGCTGGCAGTGCTCTGTGCGAGCTGCAGCAATACCCGGCCGCCATCACCCAATTCAGGGAGGCCGTGCGGACCTCTGAAGACAAGACACTGTCGCTTTTCATGCAACTGACGGCCCAGCTCAACGTTTGCGATTGGACCGACTTCGACGACATTCAACGCCAGGTCATTGCTCAAATCAAGCGAGGCCACTGCCCCATGCAGCCCTTACAAGTCTTGGCCATTTGCGGCGAACCCGAGTTACAACTCCAAGCCGCGCAAGCCCACTATAAAGATACTCAGGGACACGTCATCGAAACGCCCCTTAAGAGCCGAACCCACAGCGACGCTCGTCTGCGCATCGGATATTTTTCACGCGACTTCCGCGAGCACGCCGTGGCCTACCTCACGGCCGAACTGTTTGAGCTGCACGATCGCCGTCAATTTGAAGTCATCGCCTTCAATTTTGGCGAGCCAACCCGTGACCGGATGCAAGAGCGCTTGCGCCAATCCTTTGACCAATTCCATGATGTCGCCCATTTGGATGATGGACAAATCGTGCAGCTTGCTCGATCACTGCCAATAGACTTGGCCGTGGATCTGGCAGGCTATACCGCCGACAATCGTACGGGTCTATTTGCCCGCCGCGTGGCCCCCGTTCAAATCAATTACCTGGGTTTTCCAGGCACACTTGGGCATCCGCAAATCGACTACGTGATCGGGGATCCCGTGATCACCCCCGATTCGGGGCACACCAGTTTCTCGGAAAAAGTCATCTCGCTGCCTTGCTTTCAGGTCAATGACCGACAGCGCCCGATTTCAGACCGCGTGTTCACGCGCGACGAGCTCGGCATCCCAGACGGACACTTTGTTTTCTGTTGCTTCAATTCCAGTTACAAAATCACCCCGGCCATGTTCAACACTTGGTTGCGTATTCTTCAGGCCTGCCCAGCCAGCAGCTTGCTGCTGGTCAAATTCCACGACCAGACCGAGATCAACCTCAAGCAACACGCCAGGGCTCAAGGGCTGGACCCTGACCGCCTTATTTTTTGCCCCAAAGTGCCAACGCCTGACTATCTCGCGCGGTTCCGGGTTGCCGACCTCTTTCTGGACAGCAGCCCGTTCAATGCAGGCACCACCGCCAGTGATGCATTATGGGCTGGCTTGCCCGTTATCACTATTGCTGGGCAAGCCTTTGCGGGTCGCATGGCCGCCAGTTTATTGCACGCCGTCGGATTGCCCGAGTTGGTCGCTGAAGATGTGCCTGGCTACGAGCAGTTGGCCATCCGCTTGGCCACTACCCCCGGCGAGTTGGCGCAATTCAAGGACCGGCTCGCAGCGCAGCGGCTGCGAATGCCTTTGTTCGACACCCCAGTTTTTGTCTCGCGTTACGAAGCCGCCCTGCTGTTGGCTCACCAAAGGCAGCACCAAGGCCTGCCTCCCCAAGCCATCGACATGTCTCACATGCAGGCCATGCCGTAGCTTTAACAGTGTTTGATCCGACGCAAATGCACCCTGGTTGGGGTTTCATCACACCTTCATTGCGTGCTCCGTGCTTCGCGCCTGTCGCGCCTGTCGCGCCGCGCCAATAACGGCAGCTCTAGGAAACGACGCGACACGCTTGCCACCAGCAAAGTGAGCAGCACTGTCCATAACACCAAAGGCAACCCGTTCAGCGGCCACTCCAGCAAAGCGCGGATGATCGGAAAATGCCACAGATACACGCCATATGATATCTGCCCCAGCCACACCAGAGGGCCCGCGCGCAGCCAAACCAGATGACCCTGCCAACGCCCATTGTGCAGGCCATGCAGCCACATAATGGTCATCATACTGACCCCTGTGATGCCCAGGCTGTAAACCACAGGGTGCGTCCAATCGGCTACCGCCATCCAAGTCAGAAGTGCCAAGGGCACGCCCCACTGCAGCCCGTGTTCATACCGACGCATCAATTCCAGAGTTGGAACGCTCGACACCATCAAAGCCAATGCCGCCCCCCACAACAAGGTTTCGACTCGCACGTCGGTACCGTTGTAAAGTCTGTCCAAAGACGCCCCTTGGTCTTGCAAATATACCCGCCACAGCCAAGAGACCAGCGCCAAGAGCACCACCAAGCCCACCCGCAGGAATGGTCGCTGGGCCCAACGCAAGATACCCCACAACAGCAGTGGCCAGATCAAGTAAAACTGCATCTCAACCGCCAGCGACCAGGTGTGTCCCAGATCCACCAGCTGGTGCCAGTTCAAGGCCCTGGCCCAATTGCTGACATACGCCATAACCAGCAGTAAGTCCCAGCCCCTGTCGGGCCATGACTCAGGTGGCAGCCGAACTGCCAGCACTGCAACATACACCAGCAACAACAACAAGGCGGCAGGCCCAAGACGCCACCACCTGCGAGACCAAAACCGACCCAGCCGGATGCGTCCAAGCTGTTGGTATTCGAGCAACAAAATGCCCGTGATCAGGTAGCCACTGAGTGCGAAAAAAACATCTACACCGATAAAGCCACCGGGCAACAGTTGCGGGGCGGCATGGAACACCAGCACCGCCAGCACCGCCAGAGCCCGCACGCCATCGAGTGCCGGTTCGTGGTTCAAAGACGTTACGTGCACGGCCTATCACCCTTGAATGACCACCGCATCTTGGTTACCCCAGAAATGGTGGGGGACCACGCTCACCCTGGCATTGTTACCCAACACCCTTCGAGCGGTATTGAGAACAAAGTCGGGGCTGGTGAAGGTGGTGCCATACGCCTGACCGGGAATCGCGCTGGACTCGCTGGAGTCAAAAAACGCATAACCATCTTGGAGCTGTACCCCGGCCTGCTCGGCGCACTTAAGCCCGTGCGTCGAGAAAATCAACAAACCACCTGGGCGCAAAGCCCCATACAGCTGCGCCAGCCAATCTCCCCAAGTGCTTTGGGGCAAGTGGCTGAACAAGGACAATACAAAAATATGCTCGAAAGCTTGCAGAAACTGCACGTGGTGCGGCTCGGGGGTCGAATAAAAGCCCTGAACCCCCAGCAAGTCCTGCAAGAAGCCGACACTTCCAGGCACCACATCGCTCACTGTCAAAGCGCCTTGGGGTAAGCGCTTGACCAAATGCCGGGTAAAGCGTCCGTGACCACTTGCAAATTCCAGGAAAGCCTTAGATTGGCCCAGCACATGCCCGTGCTGCTCCATCAATACCTGCAGCTCTGTCATGGTGCGCCAACCATCTGACAAGTAATCCCGAATAGGGTGCGTTGAAGTGGGGTGGCTTGCAAAAAACCTGAAGATGTCGTCGTCCGGCGAAATCTGAGCGTTCACTCCCATCCAACTGCCATAGTTGCCGGGTAAGGCGTGAGCTTCTCGCAGGTTGTGCGCCGTCAGGTGGTGTGGCTGCAGAGTCAGCACGCCTGACAAACAGGCATTGGCGGTTTCCGCATCGCCCTGGGCCAAGTGCTTTGTGGCCAGCGTCATCAATAATTCGATTTCCGAATTCATGGTCATGGTTTCAACCAGCGGTGCTTCAAGTGAACATAGCCCAGCTCACGTGAATCGCCCAGCACATCAAATGGGCGTTCCACGTGGTCAAACAGGCGCAAGCCTTCCGGGTCCATGGCATGGGCCCGTGCGACATAGCGACCGGGCAGCAATGGAAGATCGTCAAACACAATGCGAAAGGCAAATAATCCCCGGGCATCGGCTTGCAAGGTATGCCCATCCATCTCGCTGACCACGCCATAGACCGGGGTGCCATCAGCCCGCACCACGCCCACCGCTACTTGGGGGGTACGCCCATCGGGCGACGCCACCAGGCCTGAGACCACCAACTTTCCTTGCAGGTCCAACGTTACCGCTGCATCTTCGGGCAGATCGTTCAGGGACATTTGCTTGACCTGGTAAATTCCGCCTGCATCCGGAACGGCTTCACCGGCCAGAAGGTCCTGCGGTGGTCGGTTTTTTTCTTCGTGCCAGGCTAAATATTGGCGCGTTACCCTTTGGGCGTCATCCAGCATGTGCAAGCGGCCATGTTCTATCCAGGCTGCGCGTTGGCAAAGTTTTTCAATGTGGTACGTGCTGTGTGAACACAACAGCAAGGTGCCCCCCTCGTTCAAGTAACGCTGCATCCAAGTCATGCATTTTTTCTGAAACGATTCATCCCCCACCGCCAGCACCTCATCGGTGATTAGCACCTCGGGCACCACACTGGTGGCCACAGCAAAGCCCAAGCGCACCACCATTCCCGATGAGTAGTGCTTGATGGGTTGGTCAATGTGGGGTCCAATGTCGGCAAAGGCTTGGATATCGGCCACTTTGTCGCGGGTTTGCGATGGGCTCAGGCCCATCAACGCGCAAGCCAGATCGATGTTTTGTCGGCCAGTGTAATCAGGGTGAAATCCCGCGCCCAGTTCCAGCAAGGCGCCTACCCGACCTCGCACCTGCACCAGACCTTGGGTGGGCTTGACCACGCCAGCAATCAGTTTAAGCAATGTCGATTTGCCTGCCCCATTGATGCCGACCAAGCCCAATGACTGTCCCCGGAACACCTCCAAGTTGATATCTATGAGGGCCTTAAAAACTTGGGCGGGTTCTTGGCCTTTCAGTCGCGACCAGACTTGTGCCAGTGGGCTTCCCCTTTCTTGGCTCAGTGGGTAACTTTTACTGACCCCTGTCAGGCGTATCAACGGGGTATCTTCAGCATCGTGGTGGCCCATGGATGCTGAGCTGTCGAAAGTGGTGGCGAGATTGGCCATCAGAGCATGTCTTCAAAATAAGGCGACAAGCGCAAAAAAAACCAACGTGCCATAGCCAGCCCCATGAGCGTCATCAAAACGCCGGTGATCCAGGCTAAGGCATCAAATGGCAAGGAAGTCAGCAGGTGGGCGCGTACTGGATCCAGTGCGTGCACCAAAGGGTTCAACTGCATCACGTTCGCCAGCCAGTTGGGCACAATGCTCATGGGAAACAAAATGGGGGTTGTATAAAACAACACGCTAACGAACTGCGCCAACAACTGCTCGACATCACGCACGAAAACCTGCAAAGAAGACAAGACCAAAGCCAATGACATCGCCATCAGCCAGAGCACTAACAGCCACATCAGAGACGCACCCAGTCCTGCCCAATGGATGTTGAATCCAAACACACCGAGGACCAACAAGACTATTCCAAAACCTAACCCATGCACTGCAAAGCTGGCCAAAACGGCGCTGTAGACCAGAATTTCGTGGTCAAACGCTACTTTTTTGACCAATGCTGCATTTTGCTGGATGGCACTGGTGCCTCGCACCACGCCTTCTTGAAAAGCCATCCAGGGCCATAAGGCCAATGCCACAAACAAAACATAGGGTTGGCCGAGCTGCAAATCGGGGACTTTGACCCGAAAAATCGCCTCAAAAACCAACGCGTACAAAGCCAGAAGGGCCAAAGGATTGATCAAAGCCCATACAACACCGACCAACGATCCTGCGTAACGGTTTTGGATATCTCGGCGAGTCAACGCCAATAAAAGTGCCCTGCGGCGCCAAACGACACCCAGGGCTGTGGATTCCAACATGCTTGGGATCCGTGATCGTTTCAGGGCTTTGCGCCTAATGATTTCTCTAACGTTTGCAAGTTGCCTTCGTCAAATTTGGATCCCTGAAGGATGCGCTCTCGTTCTTTAACACGCCCTTGCATCACGATGGCGTTTTGCGCCTCACGCATGAGCTGATCCTTGACTTCTGCAAACATTTTCACGCCAGCGGCTTTCTTGTCGGTCAGTTGAATGATGTGAAAACCGAAGGGGGATTCAAACACTTCACTCAACTCGCCCTTTTTGTTCATTGCAAACACCACATCTTCAAAATTTTTGATCATGCGACCGCGTGAAAAATAGCCCAAATCGCCACCTTTGCTGGCGCTGCCCGGGTCTTGAGACCGCGTTCTGGCCATTTCCGCAAAATCAGCACCTTTTTTAAGTTGCCCGTGGATTTCCAGCAGTTTTTCTCGAGCGTTGCTTTCCCCCGATCGGATCAAAATGTGACTGGCTCGCACCTGCTCAGGTTCGCCAAACTTGCCTTGGTTCGCGTTGTACGAGGTTCTTGCATACGCCTCGATGTCTTGTAGCGTAGGCTGGTTTTTTTGATCAATGCTTTCCAGCATGGCATCCGACAGGATTCTTTCTCTTGCTTTTTCGATGGCCTCTTTGACCAAGGGATTCTGTTCAATGCCAGACTTGACCGCGTCAGCGGCCAGTACGCGCCTGACGTGGATATTGCTGACCAATGCCCTGACTGCATCAGATTTTGTCATCTGGTCTTTTGTATTGTCGGGGCTGCGTTCTATTTGCTGTCTAATTTCTGATGCATCTACCGAAACTCCATACCCTGACACCAGGTTTTGGGCTTGTGCAGTTACCGATATCGAAACCATCAAGGCTAAGGTTGACCATTTGATCTTCATCACTGACATATGCGAGTTAAATGTTGTTTAACAATGAAAAAAGGACGGGGTTTCCCCCGTCCTCTCAACCAGAGTAAGTCCGAAAATTAACGGGTCACTTTGTTGCTGTAGCTGAAGCCATAATTAATGGCCGTACCACTGTTGTTGTTGCTTGCGCGAACAAACGCTTGGCCGATGATTGGCAATCCATTTGGGTTCTGCGAAGCGGCAGTGTTCAGACGAAGCCAACCATTTTCGTAAGCTGCATTTGTGATGTCGTTACGAGCAATCACTGCGCTCAATGCAGATTCTTGGAAAGAACCATCTTTGTTGACCGCGTTGATGCTGATCACAGCAGCTTCGCCGCAAACACCCACCGTTGTGGCTGTTGTTGTAGCAACTGTGCCAGGCGAAATCACAAAGCTGGCCAGCGCAGTACTTGTGGTGCTACCTGGTGTTGTCTCTTCGCGATCAAAGATCGTATTTGCAGCAGGACCAGCGATCGAGTTCAAGCACAAGATACGTGGATTGGCTGTAGAGAACAACAAGTTAGCAGCTTGGGTAGAAGAAGCTGTACCTGTCGATGGACCGTAGTACGCGCTGCCGGCGCCGACAGCTGTTGCCAAGTTGACTGCAGCAGTTGCTGTGCCGCCGCCAATAGTACCAGTCGTGCCTGCGACTGCAACGTTGTAAACAACGTTATTGATCGAGGTGGGTGTCAAACCAGTCGTGCTAGCACCGCGGTAAAGCGCACGTGCCACAGTACCGTTTGTGGCCAAGGGCACTTGGAGTGTGTTGCCATTGCTATCAGTCACTGTGTTGGACTTGTAGTTCACCACAGCGCTGTAACGGCGCATTGGCTGCGAGAACATGATGTCGGTCACAGCAGCGATGTCGTCTGAAGTGACGAACTGGTTCGACAAGCTACGGATGGCCAACTGTTCTGTTGTGTCGTCAGCTTGTGCTGCCGGGGTAAGAGATTCAGCTGTGTAACGTGTGGACATGTCAGGCAAATCGTAGTTTTGCGCAGTCAGTACACCCGAAGTGATCAATGGGTCAGCTGTAAAGAGAGCAGCTGTTGCAGTGGCCACATCGCCCCGAATTTACGGGAAGAAAACCAAGTTGGCTGTCGATGGCTCATTGCTGGTAACAACATTACCCGCGATTGTTACAACGCGGGCTTCCAGCGCTGTTGCCGCACCGGACCAGGCTGCTGTGGATTTTTGGTTCAGGATGATCCAATCACCAGTCAAACCAGTTGTAGGCGCAGCCAGTCCACGGGCAGTCAAAACGGCAACGGTACCATCGGTCCCGAGCTTCTCGCTCAACACAGCAGCCGTGCAAGGTGCACTGCCGTTGGCGTGCTTGATGGCAGTGAACAGAGCCGTGGCTTTGACAGGGGCTGTTTCATCAGTGGCAAGGGGAGGAATGTTGGCCATGTTGATGACTTCAACATAACCTTCAAGAGTTTGAGCCGCGCTTCCACCATCTACGCGATCAAGCACAAATGTTGGGTTGGTGCCCAAGCGAATGGTTTCAGGGATGGTGCAAGACTTGTCGCTGGTGGCCAACTTGGCTGAGCCAGTGGTTGCGTCCATGGTGACAGCAGCAGTCCAGATGTCACCTGGAGACAAGGCCACTTGGAAGTCATAGACGTCGTCCGAGTTGGCTGCGCCACGGAAACGAACCTTCACCAATTTGCCGTTGGTGGTATCGGTGTTTGTGATGGACAGCAAGGTTGCGTTGCTATTTTGCACCGTGTAGTAAGGGAACACCAGTTGGTGACCAATACCGTTGTCGTTGCGATAGATAGCTGAGCCGGTAGCAGCGCCAGCCACGTCGGTCACCGCCAGCGCATTGCCAGCCAGACCCAGACCACCCAAAGAGGCGGCGATGCTCAGAGCGAGTGTACTCTTTTTCATGAAAACTCCAGTTGAAAAGTTAATTAGCGCATCGTGAGATGTTGGCGCTAAGAGGATATTAACACAGCATACCTAGTCGTTCAACGCCTAAAAATCGGCTGCGGATGGGAAATGTTAAAAAAACGCAACAGTTTTCTGTTTTAGTGACTCCTCCAAGAAAAAAGATGGTGCCAACTTTGCTCAAAGCTTTTCAAGCTTCCACCATTGGCCTTCTTCTAGAATCCAAACCTCATCGAACCCAGACACCAGCGGCGCTTTGTAAAAAGTGGGCATCCGGATCTGACTGACAACCTGGATCACAACGTTGCATTTTTTGGGTTCGCAAACCACACGAACCACTTCCGCGGACTTCCACTTCACAGACGCAGCACCAGTTGCGAAGGCATATTGCTCTTTGGGCTTGAGCTTGCGGTAGGCAGGATTCAAAAACTCATAGGCTTGGTCATACTTGCCCGCCAGCAAAGCCTGCCAACGTTGTGTGGCCAATTTGCGAACAGTTTCTTCTGGGGGCGCAGGACTCAGGCTGGCACAGCCTGCCGCTACGCAAACCACAAGACAAGACGCAGCCCATGCGGCGAAGCGCTTGCCCTCAGCCACTGGCCTTTTTTTGCTAAAAGACAGCATCAAATTCATGGTCAGAACCCCAATTTAAATAGTGCGTTGAATTTTACCGGTGCAAAAAACCTGATCAGCCTCGCTCATCCACTCTTGTCAAGGCTTCGTGGAGGTGACGGGGGTCATCAGGATTTTCAAATCAGGTGTCCAGTCCACCGGTGCGGTTGGAAACAGCTTGCCAGGCAACAGGCCTTTCATGCGTTCGCGCACATCGTTGGCCAAGTCCCTGATTTCCAGGTCAGAGCGCACCACACGCGGCGTGATCATGACCAGAAGCTCTGTGCGGCCCGAGTTTTTGGAACTGGTGCCAAACAGATTACCCAAAATAGGGATGTCGCTCAAGAAAGGGATGCCCGTGCGGCCCGCGGTGCTGTTGTCGCGGATCAGGCCGCCCAGCACGATGGTTTCACCCGAGCGCACCGCCACTTTGCTGCCGATTTGGCGCTGCAAAAAGCTGCGCTGACCGGTGGCTGCGTCAATGCTGCCCACATCGGTGACCGACTGGTTGAGCTGCATGGACACCATGTTGCCGGAGTTGACCGATGGCGTGACGCTGAGGTTGACGCCGGTGTCTTTGTATTGAATGTTGCTGGAGACGTTTCCCCCTGTGGTGATGGTTTGGCCCGATTGCACGGGCTGCTGGGTGCCTACAGCGATGCTGGCCGTGTGGTTGTCCATGACCATGAGCGAGGGGCTGGAAATGACCTTGACCAGCGATTTGTCGGCCAATGCGTTTAGTACAGCGCGCACATCCCCCGTTGAGGTGGCCCATGTGTAAGAAAAGCCGGCCGGGGTGCTGCCCAATGCAGCGCCTGCCGCCCTGCTGAGCACGCCTTGGCCAATGCCGCCGTTTTTTTGCTCACTGAAGGCCCATTGCAAACCGTATTGCAAGTCGTCGTTGAGTGTGACCTCGACGATGCTGGCTTCAATGAGCACTTGTGAAGGGGGTACGTCGAGCCGCTTGAGGGTAGCTTCGACCTTGGCGTATTCGGCAGCAGTACCGTAAATCAACACCGCGTTGTTGATGCCGTCGGCCATGACGCGCAGGCCGCTGGCAAAGTTGACGGTGGTGATGCCTGCGCCTTGCACATTGCTGCGTCCGGCGTTGGGGTTGAGGGCCGCACTGGCTCCGCCGCCACCACCTTGCGCGTTACCCCCCATCACGCCCGCGCCTTGCGCCAAAGCGGGAGCGACACCGCTGTTGGGTGTTCCAGGGGGCTGCGCTGAGCCCGAGCCAAACAGCCCGCTGAGCACGTTGGCCAAATGGGCAGCTGAGCCGTTTTGTACCGGAAACACAAACAATTGGGGTTCGCTGGCGCTGGTACCCGGGCGGTCTATTTTGTCAAGCCAAGCCTTGGCTTCGTCAATGTAGGCCGCTCGTGGGGTGACCACCAACACGCTGTTCAAGCGCTCCAAAGGCACCACCCGCAGGGCTCCGAACAACGGAAATGACGGCGACATGCTAGCGCCACCGGCAGCGGCCCCGGCACCTGGCAATGCGCCCGAGGGATTGGCCGGGTTTCTGGCCAAGGCTTGAGCGGGCTGGTTGCCTGCAGCAGGGGCCTGTGTGGCGTTGCCACTGGCGGCCGATGCAGCCAAGGCCGCGCCCCCGCCAGGCGAGAAGATTTGCAGCGCCAGTTGGACTTCTTTGGTGGTGATGTATTTGAGGGGGATGACGGCCACCGACATGCCTTTGAGCATGTCGACATCAAAAGTACTGACGATGTCAAGCCAGCCTTCAGCTTGTGAGCGGTTGCCGGTCATGACCAGCAGGTTACGGACCGTGTCCACGCGCACAATTGCTTCACCGGGAGCCATGGGCTTCAAAATAGCCGCCATTTCTGCCGCGCCAATGTATTTGAGCGGAATGATGATGGCCCCATGACCCGGGGGCATGGGGTTGCTTTTGATGGCTTGACGCACCGCAGGCACCACGTTGCGCACCACATCAGGGCGGCCAATGTGATAGGTGCCCCGTGCGTCTTGGGCCATGACGAAACCGTTGGCCAGCAAGGCGTTTTCGAGCAAGAAAACCGCGTCGTCGGCCGACACATTGCCTTGGGTAGACAAAGTGACAGCCCCGGTGATGGGGGGGTGGATCAGGTAGTTGACCTTGGCCAATTCGCGCATGATGACGTGCACAACGTCGCCTAAAGGGGCGTTTTCAAACTTGAGACCGGCTGCGCCGCCTGCCAACGGGGTGCTTGCTTTTGGGCCAGCGATGACCTTGTCGTCACCCCGGATCATTTGCACGCCTTGCGCCAAAGGGGCCGGAGGGCTTTCTGCGCTGGCAGAGGCAGGCGGTGTCACCTTGACCGCAGGCGCAGCCGTTGTGCCCGCCGGGGCAGGCGTGAAAGAGATCACCACATCACCCTGCATTGGCTGCGCTTGCGGCGCTGAGCTCGCGGGTGTGGCCCCAGGCGTTGGGCTGCTTGCACGACCACCGATGGTGAAAGGGTCTACCGCTGGCGTTTGAGCCAGTAGGGGCTGGATGATCAGGGCGACAGACAAGGCGAGAAGGGTTGGGGCGATTTTCATAGAGAATATTTCCCAAAATGGGCATTATTGTGATGGAAGGGCGCGCATGGCTTCTCGCCGCTTGCGTCGCGCTTCTAATTCAGCATTGGCGCCGTTAGGCAAATTGGGGGCGGCGGCGCCACTTTGAGCCGCATTCGTTCCCAGCAGGGGCGCAGCGGCTGCTGCGTTGACGGGCACACCGAGCTTGGCGTATTCAAGTGTGAGGGTGCGTTTTTCTTCTTTGCGTTCGAATTGCGCCGTGCGCTCTTCGATGTTCTTGAGCACCCAGTCACCCACGTTGTCGTTGAGTTTGACGCTGCGAATCTTGCCTTCGGCACGCAGGATCACAAAGCCTTGTTCGCCTGCGATCAAACCAAACAGGTGCGCCCCATTCAGGGCATCTGGCGGTGGCGGTGGCGGTGGCGGCGGTGGCGGTGTGGGTGGCGCAGGAGGGGGTGGAACTTTGCGGTCGGTGGCAAAAAGTGGCCGCTCAATGGTCAGGCTAAGCGTGGCTTCGTCCAAACCCATACCCACGGGTTCCTTGATGCTGACGGTCGGCACGACAGCGGCCACTGCCGGTGGTCTTGCCCACTGGCTGTTTTTGATGTTTCCGTCGGCATCGAACCAAAGCCAAGCCAAGCCGCCCCCTGACGCCAGCAATACAAGCACCAGCAAAACAGTGCGCAACAAGGGGTGCCTCATGGTTTGGCCCTCAGCACAGTGAAGTCGATTTGCCCGGTGATGCGTTGCACACTGGCTTTGAACAAGGGGCCTTCGTTGTTGAAGCGCATGGCATCCACAATAAGGACCGGGTTTTGCTCGCGCAGCAGCAACAGGGACCTGAACAGGTGGTTGATGTTGCCATCGAGTCGGGCGCTGACTTTGAGGCGCAGAAAGTCACCCGACTCGACACCTTCGCTGACGCGGATGCTTTCGACCCGGAAGCCGGCTTGTTCGAGCGCGCTTTTGATGCGTTGCTGTGCTTCATTGGCCACTTTGGTGCCGTCGGCTTCAGCGGGGTAGACAAAAACGTTCAAAAGGCTTTGCGCCAGCTGATTGGCTGTTGCGAAATCATTTTGCTGGGCCAGGATGCCTTGCAACCTGGCATGTCGGGGTTCCCACTGATCCATTTTTTCGAGTGCGGCTTCGTGCTTTTGCCAAACATAAAGGCCACCCATGGCAAACGGCGCGATGACCAACAAGACAGTGACGATTTGCAGCACAACAATGCGGAGACGCAGTCGGATCATGGCTTGCTCCCTGTGGCTGCAGTGGCTTGGGTGGCGGTCTCTTCTTGCGTGGGGGTCAGGACAAACTCAATGTTGAAGACCTCCCTGTCGCGTTCGCGGCGAGCTGCGTTGGGGGCTTTGACTTTGGTAATGCCGGGTTGTTTGCCCAGGTGCTGCATCAAGGCGGTGGCATTGGGGGTGACACCGGTGATGTTCACGGTGGATTCTTTGATGTCGAGCACCAGGATGTAGGTGTCTTCAGGGATGTAACGGGTGAGCAGCAGCAACACATGTTCAGGCACCATGCGCTGCCCCACCAGGGCTTGCAGTTGTTGCACTTTGTTGTTGAGCTGGCTCATTTGCTCGCGGGCCTTGACGGCGGGGGCTGCCTGGGTTTGAAGTTGCGTGAACTCGTCGTGGGCCTGCTGCACACGGTAGCGCAGTTGCAAAGAGGGTGTGACCGCTGCTGCCAAACCGACCGCCACAATGAGCGCAACCAGCAGCAAATTGACATTGCGCCAGCGGAGGGTGCGTTGCCAGCGTGTGGTCTCACCAAAGCCGCTGAACACCATGTATTGCCCGGTTGCGGGGTGTTGCGCCCACACTTCTGTCATGGCCGCAGGGATAAGCCCTGATTGGCGTTGCTTGTCGCTGTCCTTGGCCAGGTGGTCAGCGACCAGGCGAGTGGACGTCAGGGCCAGTTGCACCTGTTGCCCGGCATCCGAGGCGGTTTGTGTTCGTTGGGCCCACAGCAGTTCATCGGCAGGAAAGGGGTTGAGGCGATCGACCTCCAGGCGCACTGCGGCATCCAATTCATCGCCCTTGAGTCCGGGCAGTTTGAGGTTGCGCCACAAAACCAGGTCGTCTGGCAATACCAAGCCAACGTAAGGGGTGTCTTGCAGGCCTGGCAACACTTGGGTATGCCCGTTTTTCTCAAGGCAAGTGATTTGCCCGCCTTGGGGCAGCCGCAACCGTGTGGCGAAATGGGGTGTTAACCAACGCACACCGGGCCACCGGGCCATGAGCGCCAAAGCTTGGGCCCAGTCTTGACCCAGTTGACGCAGGTCAACGCCAAACAAACTGGGGGATAGGTTCAAGGGCTTCATGGACTTGTTCAAGGGGGGGTAGAGCTTGTGCTGATCTGGAAGGGGGGGTCTTGACCGAGCACCCGCCATGGCAACCCGTGTGAATCACCCGACAGCGCCAAGCGCCAGACCCGGACAACCGCCATATTGTCGCCTGAACTCAGGGTCGCTCGCACTGCGATCTGCCCGGTGCTCGAAATTTGAAGGTGATTACCGCTGAGTTGGGTGGTGTCGGTCGTGTCACCGCGTTCGATTCGGGTCTGAAAAACTTGCTGCGCCAAAGCGGCGTTGCCTTGGGCCAGCACAGTCAACACGGCCAGTGGGGCCGCCAAGGGATTGACTCTTTGGGTGTCTTCGAGGTCGGTGGTGAACAGGGGCATCACCAGGGCGGCCAAGTCGTAGTCGATGCCGGGTATGCGCAGCAGGTCCTCAGGGCTGTGCATTTTGGCCGCCTCGCCTTTGGCGTTGCGCTTTTGTCGCTCCAGGTCTATGGCTTGCGCAAGAGCCGTGGCTTGTTCTTTGGGCAGTCCCGCTGCGTATTGAAATGCATCGGCCAACAAGGCGATGGGGGCATGGTTGAGGTTGATCAACCCGTTCAGAGGAATGAATTCGACCTGAATGGTTCGATCAAACACCTGCACGGTGGTGACTTCAATGGTTTTGAACTCTTTTTTGTTTGCCAACAGGGTTTGCTGCAAGGCCAGCCGAATCGCTGCGTCGGCGATGCCGCTGTCGAGTGTGGTGCGTTGCAACTGGGCGGCCAGGCGTGTTTCGCCTTTGACCACATGGATCATGCCCACCACCATGATGCCCAGCGCAGCCACTACCCACAGCACCGCGATGAGGGCGATGCCTTGTTGCTTGGCGACTTGTTGGTTGAGGTGACTCATGTCTTAACGCCCTCCGCCAACAACAAATCCACCAGACACCGGGGCACTTCCGATGCTGGCATAGAGGGGCACAGTGATGGGGGGCCATGCACCCTGTTGGTCTTGAATGAGCAGGCTGACGCGTTGGGGCAGCTCTTTGGCCGCGGGCCAGCCTGCTTGCCAGCCCATGGGCCAGTCGGCTTGGGCGTCGGACAAACGTTTTGGCAGACCTTCGGCCATGATTTTCAAATCGATCGTGCGGTTGACCAAGACCTGGGTGTCTGCTTGGTTCCAGTCAGGAAACTGGGCCAGCGGCGTCCACGCCAGGTAGCGTAATACCAGTCCCCTATCACCGCCTTGAAGGTCCTCCATGGCCAAGCGGAAAAAGTGTCTGCCGCCCATGCCGGGCCGTGCGGGCATGTTGCCCACCCAGCTGATGCTGTCGGGATCGGCCTTGAACAAAACGCCCTGCCCGCCCTTGACATCGGGGTTGGCGTAGCTGGTGGCGTCTGTTCGTGTCAGCGCAGATTGCAAAAAGTGCTTGACGACACGCATTTGGTCGCTGCGTTGAAGCCGCTCGTCCACGCGAACTTCGGTTTGGCCCATGCTGCGAAAAGCCTGGCCCAAGCCGACCATGATCAAGGCCAGCATGGTCATGACGACCAGCAGCTCAATCAGCGTAAATCCGTGTTGAACACTGGGTGCCGGGGACAGAAGCTGCTTCACAGTGCAGGTTCTCCTGGAGCGGGTTTGCGTTGCGGCAACAGCGTTTGGGCCAAAACTTGACGCGTAGCGGTGCCATCGGCCCAGCGAACCACAATGTTGAGTTGATGCAGGGCCAGCGCACCAGGTGCGGTCTGCCCCCATAGCTCGGTGCTGGCTTGCCATTCGAAGCGCCCGTGGGTGCCCGATTCTTGCCAGCCTTGGCTGTTGACGGATTCGCGCGATTGCAACAAGGAGTCGGCCAACATGATCGCTTGCTGGCGCGTGACAAGATCGCCGGCGTTGCGGGCACTGCCCCCCATGGCTTTGTAAATGAGGCCCAATGACATGGCCATGATGGTGAAGGCCACCAGCAGTTCCAGCAAGGAAAAACCGCGCTGAGCCGAGCGGCGGCATGGGGATGCGCTGGGTGCGCCTTTGGCCTTGGCTTTCATGGCAAAAGCCGTTCTTGCGTGATCAAACCCGAAAACCAATCCACCCGCAGTCGCGTTCCTGTGCCGTTGCTGCGCAAGACTTCGATGCTGCCGCCTGTGGCGCCACCGCCGGGCAAAAAGACGATGGCAGCGGTGCCTTGCTGGATTTGATTTTGCCCAACAGTGGCTTGGATGCGCAGTTCTGCAGGCCATGTCTGAAAAGGCCGGCCCACGATGCCTTGCTGTCGGTTTTGCAAATCAATTTGGAAGGTGACCGGGATGCTTTGCGCCATGGCTTGCTGGCGCGCTTGGCGCATGTCAGCGGTCATGGTGCGCAGGGTGGTGCGGTATTGGGCCGATTCACGCGCTGTGCTGTAAGCCACAGGTGCCAGACCCACCAAGAGCGAGGCAATGGCCAAGACCACCAGCAGCTCGATCAAGGTGAAGCCCCTCTGCACTTTGACAGGAGGCCGGGGCATGGCCATCTCAGTTTTTGTTCTTGACGTCAGCGTTTTCACCTTCACCGCCGGGTGCACCGTCAGCGCCCAGCGACAAAATTTGGACATTGCCCCCTTCGGCGGGTGCGTATTGGTAAGGCTTGCCCCAAGGGTCGTTGGGCAAGGAACCTTTGATGTAAGGGCCATTCCAGCCGGTAGCACCTGCGGGCGCAGCCACCAGGCTTGGCAGGCCTTCTTCGCGTGTGGGGAAACGGCCAACGTCGAGCTTGAAGAGTTCGAGGGATTTTTCGATGTCTGCAATCTGGACGCCTGCTGTTTTGGATTTGGCTCCACCGAGTTGGCCCAGGACGCGCGGGCCCACCAAACCCGCCAGCAAGGTCAAAATGGCCAGTACCACCAAGAGTTCAATCAAGGTGAATCCTTGGGATCTGCGCGCTTGGCCGCTGCGCTGAGACGAAATGGTTTTCATGGCGTTTTGTTTCATCGAAAAACTGAAAAAATTATACGGCGAGGTCATTGACGGACAGGATGCCCAGCAGGATGCTGACAATGATGGAAGCGATCATGAGGCCCAACACAATGATCAAAAGCGGCTCCAACAAGGTTAGACCGCGTTTGATGCCTGTTTCCACATCCGCATTGAAGATTCGGGCCAGCTCAAGAAGCATAGGCCCCATTCGCCCCGTTTCTTCTCCGACTTTCATCAAGTTGATCGCCAGTGGCTCAAAAATGCCGCTGCTTTTGAGTGCGTCAACCATTTTACCGCCGCCCTTGACTTTGCCCGGGATCCCTTGCAAGGCATTGCGCAAGATGTCGTTGCCGATGGTTTGGGTGGCGATGTGCAGCGCCGATATCAGCGGCACGCCATTGCCCAGCAAGGTGCCCAAGGAACGGGAGAAAAGCGTCAGGTTGTACTTGAGAACCAAACGCCCCAGGATGGGCAACTGCAAAACATGGCTTTGCCACCAGCGTCGACCTGTGCTTGACTTGAACCACCGTTGGGCCAGCCAAAACACCACCAGCAACACCAAAGCCATCACTGGCGCGTATTCGGTGAAGGCTTTGCCCACCACCATGACGAGGCGTGTGGGTGCGGGCAAGGCGTCGCCCATGTCGTTGAACAGGGTCTCGAATTGCGGCACCACAAAGCCGAGCATGGCGATCAGGGAGATGACGGCCACGCCCAGCAAGATGCAGGGGTAAATGATGGCCGAGATGACGCTTTCGCGCAGGGCTTTGAGGCGTTCGAGGTGTTCGACCAGCCGTTCGAGCACGGCGCTGATTTGGCCGCTGGCTTCGCCCGAACGGATCATGTTGATATAGAAGTCGCTGAATTGCTGCGGATGTTTGCCCAGCGCTTTGCTCAGGGGTTGGCCGCTTTTGACGTCTTCGAGCAGGGTTTGGGTCAGCTGCATCATGGCGGGCTTGGCGTTCATGCCAATGAGCACGCGCAAGGCGTTGTCCAGCGCCAGCCCGGCTTTGAGCATGATGGACAACTCGCTGGACATGACCAGGATGTCGGCCTGGGTGACGTTTTGGTTGGAGAGCAGGCGCGACAGGCGCGAGCTTTGGCCGCCGTGCAGGTTTTTGAACTGGGTGGCTTGTTCTGCCACCAACGAGGTGCCGGCTTCGCGGATGCTCAGCAGGGTCAGGCCCTGGCTGCGCAGTTGCTGCATGGCGCGCGCTTGTGTGGGTGCGCTCAGGCGCCCTTCCTGGGTGCTGGCGTCGGCGCGGGCGGCTTTCCAGACGAAATCAGGCATCGGACTGGTCCTCGGTCACGCGCAGCAGTTCGTCCAGCGTGGTGACGCCGTCGGCCACTTTGCGCAGGCCGTCTTCGTACAGGGTGTGCATGCCCGCTGCCGTGGCTTTGGTGTGCAGCGAGGCCGAGTCAAGGCCATCCAGGATGCCTCGGCGCATGACGTCGTCCATGACCAACAGTTCGTGGATGCCGGTGCGGCCCGAGTAGCCGGTTTGGCGGCATTGCGGGCAACCCACGGCGCGCCAAAGCTTGGGGGCGCTCAGGCCCAGGCGGTCCATGCCGGATTCTTTGACGACTTGGGGGTCGGGCACGTAGGCTTCTTTGCAGTGCGGGCACAGGCGGCGCACCAGGCGCTGCGACAACACGCCGTTGACCGAGGAGGTGATGAGGTAGGGCTCGACGCCCATGTCTTGCAGGCGGATGATGGCGCCGGCAGCGGTGTTGGTGTGCAGGGTGGACAGCACCAGGTGGCCGGTGAGGGCGGACTGCACGGCGATTTGCGCGGTTTCGGTGTCGCGCATTTCGCCGATCATGATGATGTCGGGGTCTTGCCGCAGGATGGAGCGCAGGGCGCGGGCAAAGCTCAGGCCGATTTGCTGGTGCACCTGGATCTGGTTGATGCCCTCGAGCTGGTATTCGACGGGCTCTTCAACGGTGATGATTTTGTGCGCGTCCGAGTCGATTTTGGACAGGGCCGCGTACAAGGTGGTGGTTTTGCCCGAGCCTGTGGGGCCGGTGACCAACAAAATCCCGTGGGGCCTGCCCAACAGCTGGTTGAAGCGCGTCAGGGTGTCGGCTTCGAAGCCCATGGATTCAAGGCTGTAGCGCACGCTGGTGCGGTCGAGCACCCGCATGACCACGCTTTCGCCGTGCACGGTGGGGATGGTGGACACGCGCAGGTCAAGTTCGCGGCCCTTGACCCGGGTTTTGATGCGGCCGTCTTGCGGCAGGCGGCGCTCGGCGATGTCCAGGTGCGCCATGAGTTTGACGCGTGAATTGACCGCCGGGCTGAGCTGGGGCGAGACGATTTCTTCGGTGCGGATGACGCCGTCGACCCGGTAGCGCACATGCAGGCCGTCGTCAAAGGGTTCGAGGTGGATGTCCGAGGCGCGCATGTCAATGACGCGGCCAATGATGAGGTTGACCAGCCGGATGACGGGGGCTTCGCTGGCCAGGTCGCGCAGGTGTTCGACAAAATCGCCCACATCGGTTCCCAGCTCGTCGTCGTCGTCTTCGCGCTCGGGCTCGTCCTGGCTGCTCAAGGCTTTTTCGATGTCGGACGGGTTGGCCACGCAAGGGTGGATGCGCTGACCGGTGGCCAGACGCAGGGCTTTGAGCGCAAAGGGGTCGTCGGCCACGGCCATGGCCAGGCTCAGGCCAGACTCGTCGAGTTTGAGGGGGTAAATCAGGTGGGTGCGCAAGAAGTCGGGCTGCAGGCCTTCGACTTCGGGCATCACGTCAGGGAATTCTTCAGCCGCCACAAAGGGCAGCTGCAGCAGTTCGGCCAGCGCTTGGGTGACGTCGCCTTCGGACACCAGACCGAGGTTGACCAGCACTTGTTCGAGCACGCTGCCGGTTTCGTCGCGTGCGTTGAGGGCGCGGTCGAGGTCGCGGGCAGTGAGCTTGCCCTGGTTGACCAGCAAATCGCCCAAGCGCGAGCGGGGCAGTGGCGGAGCAACATCCATGGGAGCGGGTGCGGTGGACAGTGCGGTCATGGGGACATCGTCGATAGCTGAATAGCGATGGATGTTACCCCAGTCGCCCCCGTCAACGCCTGCCCCTGTTTCTGTCACCCCAGGCGAAGACCCGGGGTCCATGGTTCAACGCGGCCCTTTTTAAAAATTTAACTAAAATTATAAAAAATATCTTTATTTTCACAAACCCCAAAAATGACACTCTTCATCACCCTCCTCCGGAAAGCTTTCATCGGTTCAGTTTTGTCTTTGCTGGGACTGGTGGCCCATCTGCCCTTTGCGGTGGCGGGCGACTACAAGGACATCTGGTGGAACGCCTCGCAAAGCGGCATGGGCTTTAATTTGAGCCAGGTCGGCAACACGGTGTTTGGGGCCTGGTATTTTTATGCGGACAGTGGCCAACCGACTTTTTTGACTTTCTCGGGTGAGATTCAAAACAACCGACTGAGCGGTGCCCTGTATCGCAACACCGGGCCTGCACCGTCTGCCAATTACGATGCGTCCCGGGTCCAGTCGGCGGCCGTGGGCAATGCGGTCATGGTGTTTTCGGCCAATGACCCCCATGTGGCCCGGTTTGAATACGCTTTTGAAGGCAAAACCGGCGCCATCGATTTGCAACGGTTCAGCTTCGTGGACAACGCGCCAAGCTTGAACAAAGACTTTGACGGCATGGTCTACGGCATCAATACCTCGAGTGGCATTCCGGCCAATTTCAATTTTTCGTTGGGCAGCGGCAAATTCAAGCTGACTCGTGAAATCACCACTGGCAGCTGTGTTTTTGAGGGCACTTATGTCCCTCAGTCAGAGGCGGTGAGTGCGCGAGGCAGTTACCGCTGCACCGATCTGAGCGCGGGCACTTTTGTGGCCCCGCGCTTGCGCGTGACGACTGAGGGTGTTTATGTGGGGCAAATCATCAAAACCAGTTCCGCAGGTCAACTGGCCACCGAAACCCATGCAGGCATGAGCCTGGTCAGTTTGGCGGTGCTGGATTTCACGGGTAAGACGATTCGTGTTTCCGGTTCATCCAGCGAGTGCAGCAACAAAGAGTTCAGAGCCAGCTATGTCCTTCAAATAAATGCCACGACGCTGACATTCACGGGATCAGACAGCACGATCACCGACAGCAATGCGGCTGACCCCAATTTTTGCCGCAATGGCCCTTCGGTGTACGAGTTTCACAGCATTGCCGCTTTGCGCGCGGAAGAGCCCTCCGACCCATTTCTTCAATGCCTGCCCAAGTGCAATGTGGCCACTTTTAACCAGACTTGGACGGGGGTCGATCCGGACGGACGGACTTATCGGGGAACGTTCCAACACACGCCGGGTACGCAGGTGATTTATCACACCAAACAAGTTCTTCAGGACCCACGCCAACCCGGAAAAACCTCATTTTCTTTGGGCTCCCAAATTTGGATGGTGGAATGACCGATGGCTGTTCTTGCAGTGCTGTGTCGCCCTGAGTCGCTGACTGGCTCCGTCCATCGACGTGCGGCAGCTTGAGGGGTAGGTCCCCACCCCTGTGGGCGATGGGCGTGGAAAATTCCCACAACAGCATCGCCCTGCAAACCATCGCCCACAGGGTGGGCTCCTACAAAACGCATGTCTGACAAGGCAGGGGCAATTCAAACTTCATGGGGTCGGATCAATAGCTTGTCACCCCAGGCGAAGACCCGGGGTCCATGGCCCTCTTCCCTCGGCGAACATAAATCCCTGATCTTCAGTGGGCCCACGCCAAGGCTTGGATCGCCATGGCAGATCAGCCGGCCGAGCCGAGCGCCAAGCCCGCGTGCTCGCGCAGCGGATGGAAGTGGATTTTGGGGAAGCGCTCTTGCGCCAGGCGCACGTCGTAAGGGCTGGTGCACAGATACGCCAAGGTGCCTGCCGCATCCAGCGACATGCGCTGCGGGTAGGCGTTGGTGAACTCGCGCAGCTCGGCCGGGGTGTCGGCGGTGATCCAGCGGGCGCCGGTGTACTGGCAGCCTTCCAGTCGCACGTCGCAGTCGTATTCGGCCTTCAGGCGGTGTTGCACCACTTCAAACTGCAGTTGGCCCACCGCGCCCAGCAGCATGGGGCCGCCGATTTCGGGTTTGAAGACCTGGATCGCGCCTTCTTCGCCGAGTTGGTCCAGGCCGGTTTGCAATTGCTTGGTGCGCAGCGGGTTCTTCAGGATCACGGTCATGAAGAGTTCGGGTGCAAAAAAGGGCAGACCGGTGAATTGCAAATTCGCGCCATCGGTGATGGTGTCGCCCAATTGCACGCCGCCGTGGGTGGTAAAGCCAATGATGTCGCCCGCATAGGCTTCGTCGACCGCTTCGCGCCGTTGGCTCAGAAAGGTCACCACGCTGGTGGGGCGCAGTTCTTTGGCGGTGCGCTGCACCTTGAGCTTCATGCCGGGCGTGTATTTTCCAGACGCCATGCGCACGAACGCGATGCGGTCGCGGTGGTTGGCGTCCATGTTGGCCTGCACCTTGAACACCACGCCCGAAAACGCGCTGTCTTCGGGCTGGATTTCTTTGACCACGGGCTGCTTGTTGACCAGCAGATTGCTGGTGCGGGGCTTTGGCGCGGGGGCCAAATCGACCAAGGCGTCGAGCACTTCCATCACACCGAAGTTGTTCACGCCGGAGCCGAAGAACACGGGGGTTTGTTTGCCCGCCAAGAACGCCGCTTCATCAAACGCGGGCGATGCGCCAGTGGCCAGCTCCATGCTGTCCATGGCGGTTTGCCATTCCAAACCAAAGCGCTCGGCCAGTTGGGCCTGCTCGGTGAGCGAGATGGTTTCGAAGTCTTGCGGTAGGCGTTCGCTGCCGGAGTCGAACACGGTCATGGCCTTTGTGCGCAGGTTGATGATGCCGCCGAAGCTCTTGCCCTGGCCCACAGGCCAAGTCATGGGCACACAGGGCATGCCCAGCTCGCGCTCGACTTCGTCGAGGATGTCAAGCGGGTCGCGCACTTCGCGGTCCATCTTGTTCACAAAGGTGATGATGGGCGTATTGCGCTGACGGCAGACCTCGATCAGGCGGCGGGTTTGCGCTTCCACACCGTTGGCCGCGTCGATCACCATCAGAGCCGAGTCCACGGCCGTCAGCACGCGGTAGGTGTCCTCACTGAAGTCTTTGTGGCCGGGGGTATCAAGCAAGTTGATAACGTGGTCGCGGTAGAGCATTTGCATGACGGACGATGCCACCGAGATGCCGCGCTGCTTTTCGATTTCCATCCAGTCGCTGGTGGCGTGGCGCGAGGCCTTGCGGGCCTTGACCGAACCGGCGATCTGGATCGCGCCCGAGAACAGCAAGAGCTTTTCGGTGAGTGTGGTTTTACCCGCGTCGGGGTGGGAAATGATGGCAAAAGTCCGGCGGCGCCGGGTTTCGTGGGCGTAAGTCACAAGGGGTCCTGAGGTCGTGCGGGTGGCCAAACAGCCCCCGTGGTGGCCAACCCCGTGCGGGCTGGTCAAAGGGGCGATTTTACCGGGCCATGCCAGACCACCGAGGCAGTCTCGCAGGGGCGGGACGCAAGGCCCCTTTAGGCCTACACTGCCCTGCATGAACCCTAACCTCATCCTCCTCACGCTCTGCCAGGGCCTTTTCTTCACCAACAACGTCACCTTCATTGCCATCAATGGCCTAGTGGGTTTGTCCATGGCCCCGCTGGGCTGGATGGCGACTTTGCCCGTCATGGGCTATGTGGTGGGTGGGGCACTGTCGACCGGCTTGGTGGCCAAGAGCCAGTCCCGCTGGGGGCGCAAGGTGTCGTTTCAGCTGGGACTGGTCGTGGCTTTTTTCTCGGCACTGCTGGCCGCTTATGCCGCCTGGAGCCATAACTTCTGGTTGCTGGTGGCGGCCACGGTCATTGCGGGTTATTACAGCGCCAACGGCCAGCTGTACCGATTTGCCGCGGCCGAGCTGGCAGCGGATGGCTTCAAGGAAAAAGCGGTTTCTTTGGTTTTGGCTGGAGGTTTGATCGGGGCCATCGTGGGCCCCAACCTGGCCTCGCGCACCCGCACTTTGTACGAAGTGCCATTTTTGGGCGCTTACATGGCGCTGGGCATCGTGGCGATTTTGGCCATGGTGTGCATGGCCTTCATCCGATTCCCGGAAGTGCCCGCCAAAAAGCCCGGTGACAGCGCGGGGCGCCCTTTGAGCGAGATCATGCGCCAGCCAGTCTTCATTGTGGCGGCAGCTGCTGCGGCCCTGAGCTATGGCGTGATGAACCTGCTGATGGCGGCCACCCCGCTGGCCATGCAGGTGTGCGGCTTCAGTTTTGATGACGCGGCGCTGGTGCTGGAGTGGCATGTGATCGCCATGTTTGCACCGGGCTTTTTCACAGGCCACCTGATCAAAAAATTTGGCACGCTGCAAATCATGGCGGTGGGCGTGGTGATCAACTTTGTGTGCATCGCCGTTGCGCTCACCGGGGTTGAGTTGCACCAGTTCCTGATCTCGCTGTTCTTGCTGGGCTTGGGCTGGAACTTTTTGTTCACCGGCAGCACCACGCTGGCCATGAAGGCCTGGACGCCCGCCGAAAAAGACCGGGGTCAGGCGGCCATCAACTTCTTTGTGTTCGCCACCATGGCCGTGACCTCGTTCGCTTCAGGTGCCTTGGTCACCACACAGGGCTGGGCCTGGTTGAACATCGGATCGCTGTTCCCGGTGGCGTTGACTGGTGTGGCGCTGGTGTGGATGGTGCTCAAACAGAGGGACGCACAGAAAAATGCGCCAGCAGCCAGCGCTTGAGCGCCGTGAACACCTGAGCGCGGTAGAGGTCGTTGAAGATCTCGTGGTACATGGCCTCAAAGCACTCGGCCTGTAACACGGCGGCGGGTGCGGCCCGCGCAAAGTCGGCACTGGCCTGCGCATTGACCAATCGGTCTTGCCCCGCGTAGAGCAACAAAGTGGGCACCTGCCAATGCCTTGCATCTGCCAGTGTTTGCGCCCCTTGCGTCAGAATCCAGGCCGCCAGTCCCGCGCTGATGCGGCGGTGCACCAGCGGGTCGGCCTTGTAGGCTTTCACCACGTCGGGGTCGCGTGACACGAACTCGGGTTTCAGGCCGTTGTCCACCCGCAGGTGCGGCAGCACGCGGGGCAGGCTGGCCAGCAGCATTTTCTGAAAAAAGTTGGGGAACGCGCCCAACGCCGGCGACGACAAAACCACCGCATCGACCGGGCGCAAGCCCTCGGCCAGCGTGCGCGCCACCACCAAACCGCCCATGCTGTGGCCCAACAAGATGAGGGGTGTGCCCTGCAAAGACGGGTGCTGGCGCGTGTCGTCGATCACCCGGCACAAATCGGCTTGCAAGCTGCCGGGGCGCAGCATGTCGCCGCGCGCGCCTTCGGATTGGCCGTGGCCTTGCTGGTCGTAGGCCCTCACAGCAAAACCCCATTGGTGCAAGTGCGCCGCCACCTCGCCGTAGCGCCCGGCGTGTTCGCCCAGACCATGCACCAAGATCACGGTGCCCAGCGGCTTGTTGGCAGGCATGGCCCAGTCGTACAACGCCAGTGCGCCCGCCTCGCCATGCAAGCCCGACACCTGGGGTCGGGGCAAGGAGGGGCGTGCAATGAGGTTCATCAAGGCATCCGCGCCATCACTTCAGCCACCGCCGCCGTGAGCTTTTTGGCATAAGGCACATGCAAAAACTCGTTCGGTCCATGCGCGTTGCTCTTGGGGCCAAGCACACCGCAGACCATCATTTGCGCTTGGGGGAAACCGGCGCTCAACATGTTCATGAGCGGGATGGTGCCGCCTTGCCCGATGTATCCCACGCCTGCACCAAAGTGCGCCTGGCTGGAGGCGTTGAGGGCTTGCTCGAACCAAGGGGAGGTGTCGGGCGCGTTCCAGCCGGTGGCACCGCCGCCACTTTCAAACGTGACCTTGGCTTGGTAAGGCGCGTTGTCTTCCAGCAGGGCTTTCATCTCGGCCACGGCTTGTGCCGCATTCACCAGGGGTGGCAGGCGCAGGCTGAGCTTGAAGGCGGTGTAAGGCCGCAGCACATTGCCCGCGTCTTTCAGCGCCGGAAAGCCTTCGGCACCGGTCACGCTGAGCGTGGGTGTCCAGGTGCGGTTGAGCAGGGCTTGCGTCGGGTCGGTGGTGGTGGGCAGCGCAAAGCTGGTGGAGCCACCGCAATCGTAGTGCGCCCAAGGGAAGCGTTTGTACACCTCGTCACCCAGGATGGCGGCGGTGGCTTGCGCTTGCGCGAGGCGCTCGGCGGGCACTTCGCAGTGGAAGCTGGCGGGCAGCAAGCGGCCGGTGGCGCTGTCTTCAAGGCGGTCGAGCACCTGGCGCATGATGCGAAAGCTTGAGGGCACCAGGCCCGAGGCGTCACCCGAATGGATGCCTTCGGTCAGCACCTGCACCTTGAGCGTGCCGCTGGCCATGCCGCGCAGGCTGGTGGTGAGCCACAGCTGGTCGTAGTTGCCCGCGCCGCTGTCCAGGCAAATCACCAGGCCGACATCGCCCATGCGTGCGCGCAGCGCGTCCACATAAGGCAGCAGGTCATACGAGCCCGATTCTTCGCAGGTCTCGATCAAACCCACGATGCGCGGGTGAGGTGTGTTTTGGCTTTTGAGCGCCTGCACCGCGGCGATGCTGGCGTAGGCCGCGTAACCGTCGTCCGCGCCGCCACGGCCATAGAGCTTGCCGTCTTCGTACACCGGGGTCCAGGGGCCGAGATCGTTGCGCCAGCCGTTGAACTCGGGCTGCTTGTCCAGGTGGCCGTACATCAGCACCGTCTGGCCCGAACCCTCGCTGGCGGCGCGGGTAGCGGCCACTTCAAAAAACATGACCGGCGTGCGGCCTGGCAGCTGGATGATCTCGAGCGTGAGGCCTTCCACCTTTTGCGCCTCGACCCATTGCGCGGCGCGGCGCAGCACCGACTCGATGTGGCCGTGCGCGGCCCAGTCGGCGTCAAACGCGGGCGACTTGGCGGGGATTTCGATGTACTTTTTCAGCTCGGGCACGATGGTGTTGTCCCAAGCTTGGGTGACGTCGTTCAAGGCGCGGACGCTGTCGAGCGCGCCATCGGGCATTTCGCGGTGCAGGGGGGCGTTCATGTTGGGGGCTCCTCGGGTCGGCACAAAAGAAAAACACTGTAGCGTGTTTGGGATCGGCTGGCCACGGCAGGCATTCACAGAAGTGACGCCAACGCGGCAGCAGCTCCGAAGGACCCCGGCACAATGACCGGTGATTAACTGCATGGAGCGCCCGATTGAACGTGACACCGCTTGTTCAGCCCACACCGGGGCCCGCACCGCGCACAGGCGGCTTAGTGCTGGCCGCAGGCGCGGGCAGCCGCATGGGCCACCGGCCCAAATGCCTGCTGCAACTGAACGGCGTGAGTTTGCTGGAGCGGCAATTGCAGGCCTTGACCTTGGCGGGCGTGAGCCCCATTGGGGTGGTGCTGGGGCACCACGCAGAGCGCATCCTGCAAGACGGGGCTGTGGCCCGCTGGGCCGCTCAACCGGTGCTCAACCCGCAACCCGATGACGGCCACGTCAGCTCATTGCGCACCGGTTTGCGGGCCTTGCCTCCCGATCTGGATGTGGTGCTGGTGGCACTGGCCGACCAACCGTTGATCGACGCGCCAGCGGTGCTGGCATTGCTGCAGGCTTTTGCTCAGCGCCCGGCTGACACGCAACTCTTGCAACCGATCGTAAAAGGCTTGCCCGGCAACCCGGTGGTCTTCTCTGGTGCGGTGGTGGCGCAAATTTTGGCGGGCAGCAACGAAATGGGCGCACGCCAATGGATGCAAGCCCACCCCGAAGCCGTGTACCGCTGGGAAACCCCCCATAGCCTCTTCCGGCTGGATGTGGACAATGAATCAGACCGCCTGGCGGTGGAGCAGCTGACTGGGCAAAGCCTGAGCTGGCCACACGATTTGAACCTCTCAACAAGCGACAAGCATGAACAGCATCGACATTGACGTGATCCGCACCGCCCTGGACTGGCAAAGCCGGGGCCACCGTGTGGTGATGGGCACGGTGGTGCGCACTTGGGGCTCGGCCCCGCGCCCCCCAGGCTCGCTCATGATCATCCGGGACGATGGGCAGGTGGCCGGATCGGTCTCGGGCGGCTGCATCGAAGACGACTTGATCCGCCGCGTGGCCGGTGGTGAGCTGGCCCTGCGCCTGCCCGACACCACCACCTATGGTCAGACGGCCGAAGAGGTGCGCCGCTTTGGCCTGCCCTGCGGCGGCTCGGTGCAGGTGGTGCTGGAGCCGTTGTCGGCCCATTCGCAACTGCGCGAATTGCTGGTGCTGATTGAACAACACCAACGTGTGGAGCGCCGCATGGACATGGCTACCGGCATGGTGCGCATGGGTGCTGCCACCGAAGGCGACAAGCTGCAGTTTGACGGCAAAAGCCTGACCACCGTGCACGGCCCGCGCCTGCGTTTGCTCATCATCGGCGGCGGTCAGTTGTCCCGGTATCTGGCCGCCATGGCCGTGATGCTGGACTACCAGGTCACGGTGTGCGAGCCGCGTGTGGAATACCACGAGGGCTGGGAAGCCATGAGCGATGTGACCTTGTCCAAAGAGATGCCCGACGACCTGGTGCTGGCCATGCGCTTGGACCACAACAGTGCCGTGGTGGCGGTGACACACGACCCCAAGCTGGACGACCTGGCGCTGATGGAGGCGCTGCGCACCCCTGCGTTTTATGTGGGTGCATTGGGCTCGCAACACAACAACGCGCAACGCCGCAAGCGCTTGCTGGATTTTGATGTGAGCGAAGCCGAAGTTCGCCAATTACACGGCCCCGTGGGCCTGAACCTGGGCGCCTTGACACCCCCCGAAATCGCCATGAGCATCGTGGCCGAAATGACCGCCTTGCGCCGTGGCACCGATCTGAGCCAAGCGCTCAGCAATTGGGAAGGCTCGAAGACGGTGTGCGGGCTGGTCAATTGAGGCGCTGAAAGACGCCTTACAATAAAGTAAGGATTTTGGAGTTATTGCATGACAACTGCCACGGTGACCGGTAAAGGTCAAATCACCATCCCGGCCCAGATTCGTGCGGCCTTGCATGTCGGCACTGGGGATCGGGTTGAATTTGTAGAGATCGAACCTGGTCGCTATGAATTCATCGCCGCAACGCGGTCTTTGAGTGAACTCAAGGGCATGTTCAAAAAACCCAGCAAATCCATCTCCATTCAAGACATGAATGCTGCCATTGCCGCACGAGGAGTCTCTGCCAAATGATGGGGCTCGACAACAATGTGATGGTGCGCTACATCATGCAAGACGATGCCAAACAATCAGCACAAGCCGTTCGTTTGCTGGATGCCCTGAGCGTGGATAAACCGGGCTTTGTCACACTGGTGTCGGTCGTTGAGTTGGTTTGGGTGATGTCGTCTTGCTACGACTTGAGCCGCTCGCAATTGGTGAATGCACTGGAATCCCTGCTCAGAACCAAAGAATTGGTGATTGAAAACGTCGAAGTGGTCTGGCGTGCGGTGCGCCTTTTTCGGGATTCCTCGGGTGACTTTGCCGACTGCTTGGTCGAAAGATCAGCCGCTGCTGCGGGCTGCTTCCAAACGATGACTTTTGATCGCGGTGCAGTTAAAAATTGCGGCATGGTCCTGGTTCCCTGAGCCCAGTTGGAACAAGTGCTCTGGTCTTAAATCCAAACAGCCGCCCCTCGCCTCAGGGTTTGCCCGAGTTTGAGCCTTGGGCGACAAGCTGGCCACAGTGCACGCTTTAACTTCTTTTTTTCACGGTGCAGGCGCAAGACATGGGTTTTGCGCGGCCTCAGTCAGGCTGCACCGGCTGACACCACTGGAGACACGCATGGTTCGAATGAAAGTCAATGGCGAGGCCGTGTCGGTCGATGCCAAGCCGGAGACCCCTTTGCTCTGGGTCATCCGTGAAAAGCTCAACCTCACAGGCACCAAGTTCGGCTGTGGCATTGCGCAGTGCGGCGCCTGCACGGTGCACCTGAACGGTCAGCCCGTGCGCTCATGCTCGCTGCCCGTGTCGGCCGCCGAGGGCAAAGACATCACCACCGTCGAAGGTTTGATGAAAACGCCCACAGGCCAGGCACTGCAAGCCGGTTGGGTCAAAGCCCAAGCGCCGCAATGCGGCTACTGCCAGTCCGGTCAGCTGATGGCCGCGGCCAAGGTGATCAGCGTGGTCAAAAAGAACCTCAGCCGCACCGAAATCCTGGAAGCCATGAGTGGCAACATCTGCCGCTGCGGCACTTACAACCAGATCGCCAGCGCGGTCTCGCACGCCCAGAAAACCCTCCAAGGAGGCAAGGCATGAAAACGATCAACACCTCCATGACACCGAGCGTGTCACGCCGCTCCTTCATCCTCGGCTCGGGCGGTCTGGCCTTGGGCTTGTCGTTTGGCCTGACACAAACCGAATTGGCTTTGGCCCAGACACCCGGCGCGGGCAGTTTGGCCCCCAACAACTGGATCAACATCGGCCTCGATGGCGTGGTGACCTTGATGTCACCGGGTGCCGAGATGGGCCAAGGCACCATGACCGCCATGCCCCTGCTGTTGGCCGAAGAGATGGACCTGGACTGGAGCAAAGTGCTTGTGGTACAGGCCCCCAGCGACCCCAAGCGTTTTGGCAACCCCCGCTTTGGTGGCGGCATGACCACCGGCGCATCGCGCACGGTGCAAGGCTATTACGAGCCGCTGCGCCTGGCCGGTGCCCAAGCCCGCTTGGTGATGGTGAACGCCGCGGCGCAGGCCATGAGCGTGCCCGCCTCCGAGCTGCGCACCGAAGCCAGCCGCGTCATCCACAGCAGCGGCCGCGCCATGACCTATGCCGACATCGCCAAAGTGGCGACGGTTCCGGCCGAGTTGCCCAAGGTTGACAAAAGCATGCTCAAGCCGATGGCGCAGTTCCGCTTGATCGGCAAGGACATCCCCCGCGTGGACGTGCCCGCCAAGTCGAGCGGCCAGGCCCTGTACGGCATTGACCAGCGAATGCCCGGCATGCTGTGGGCCAGCGTGCTGCGCGCGCCGGTGCAAGGCGAGGTGCCCACGAGCGTGGACGATACGGCCGCCCGTGCAGTGGCGGGTGTGAAAAACGTGGTGCGGCTGCCCTACGGCGTGGCCGTGGTGGCCGATTCGTTTTTCACGGCCAAGACGGCGCGCGACCAACTCAAGGTGGGCTGGAGTCGCAATTCCAAAGCGCGTGTGCTGTACACGGACCAAATGCGCGTGGAATACACCAAGCGCGCCGAAGACCTGACGGACAAAGGCGTGGCCTTCATCGCCCATGGCGACGCAGCGGCCAAATTGGCGGGGGCAACCAAAACCTTCAGTGCCTCTTACATCAGTGAGATGGTCAGCCACATTTGCCTGGAACCCATGAACTGCACAGCGCGTGTGGACGGCGACAAGATCGAGGTCTGGGCACCCGCGCAATCGGCCTCGTTTGTGACCGGCACAGTGGCGCGCGCGGGCGGCTTCAAGCCGGAGAACATCAACGTCAACATCACCATGATGGGTGGCGGTTTTGGCCGTCGAATCGAGGCCGACTATGCGGCCGATGCCGCCCTTGTGGCCAAGGCCATGCCTGGCACGCCGATCCAAGTGATCTGGACCCGCGAAGACGACATGGTGCATGACAAATACCGGCCCATGACCGGTCAGCACCTGGTGGCCGGGGTGGATGCGCAAGGCAAGTTGGTGGGCTTGTTGCACCGCGTGGTGTCAGAGGGCATTTACTCACGCGTGGTGCCACCGGCCTTCAAGGCCGCGGGCGGCAAGGATGCGCCTGTGATGGAGGGCGTCGAAATCACCTACGACATCCCGGACCACAGCGTGCAGTTCATGATCGAAGAGCGCGGCGTTGATGCCGGCTTCTGGCGTGCGGTGGGCCCGGGCTACACCAAGTTCGCCATTGAAACGCTGATCGACGAAGTGGCGCGTGGCGTGAAAGCCGATCCACTGGCCTACCGCATGGACTTGCTCCAAAAACACCCGCGTGGCCAAGCCGTGCTCAAGGCGGTGGGCGAGATGTCGCAGTGGGGCAAAGCCAAGCTGCCCAAGGGGCATGCACTGGGCCTGGCGTTTTCTGACGCCTGGAACACCTATTGCGGCATGGTGGTGCAAGTCTCTATCGAGAAGGGCCGCCCCAAGGTGCACAAGGTCTGGTCGGCGGTGGACTGTGGCCACGCATTGCAGCCACAAAACATCCAGGCGCAGATCGAAGGGTCGGTGATTTTTGGCTTGTCGGCCGCCTTGCACGAGCGCATGGACTTCAGGGCTGGTGAACCCCTGCAAACCAACCTGAACACCTACCAGGTGCTGCGTGCCAACGAAACGCCCGAAGTGTTTGTGAAGGTCATGCCCACCGACAACCACCCTGGTGGCATTGGCGAAGTGGGCCTGCCCCCCTTGGCACCCGCCATGGCCAACGCGATCGCCACACTCAACGGCAAGCGCTTGCGCGCTTTGCCTTTCCCGATGGTGTGAGCCAGTCCTCTGCGGGGCCAAGACGATCGGGCTCATCCGATCACTTGGCCCCTCATGGCGTGCCGCACCTCAAGCGCAGACCGCGTCCACGATCAGCTTGACAGAAATCGCCAGCAAGCCCACTTGCACCCATTTGAAGAACCAGTCGTCGGCGATCTTGCGTGTGAGGTAAGCACCCGCGACGGTGCCCGCCAGGGCAAACGGGATCAACACCAACGCGCCCATCAGTTCGTTGGAGCCATAGGGTTGCAGCGTGTGGTAAGGCCACAGCTTGGCCAAGTTAATGAAGGCAAAAAACAAGGTCGAGGTGCCTGCAAACACCAGCTTGGGCAGTTTTTGCGGCAACAGGTAAACCTGAAACGGTGGGCCACCCGCATGCGAGATGAAGCTGGTAAAACCTGACAAACTGCCCCACAGCAAGCCTTGACGCCAACTGGCAGGTTTTGGTGCTTGCTCTGCGTGGCGCTTGCGCCAGGCGTTGAGCACAAAGCCCACACCCAAGAGGCCGATCATCATTTTCACGGCCGTGTCGGACACCAGTGATGCAGTAATCCAGCCTACCAGCACACCGCCCGCGCCTGCGGGTATCAGGATTTTCAGGTTGATGGCACTGAAGTTCTTGCGGTACAGCCACAACCCCACGAGGTCAGAGATGATGTAAATCGGCAGCAGCATCACCACCGCTTTAACCGGGGACATGAACAGCGACAGTATGGGCACAGACAGCATGCCCACGGTGGGCAAGCCGCCTTTGGACAGGCCCACCATGGCCGCTGCCAGCCCGGCCCAAATCAGATAATTTGCATCGGCCATGTCACATCAGGCGCTGCTCTGTGGTCAGCCCCGATCGGATCTGCTTGCTCATTTCTGCGTGCTCATAAATAGCCGCGCGCCCAAGTCAGGCCGCGCGAGGTGCCACCTGCCGAAGCATCGGCCGGGTTGTACTCGCAGCCGATCCAGCCGTCCCAGCCGCACTCGGCCGACACTTTGTCGATGACCTGAAAGATGTGCGTCCAGTTCACTTCGCCCGTGCCCGGCTCGTGGCGGTGCGGCACCTCGGCGATCTGAAAATGCCCAACCCGACCTGTGGGCAAATACTGTGCAATCTTGGCGCTCAGGTCGCCTTCGACGATCTGACAGTGGAACAAGTCCATCTGCACCTTCACGTTGGACGCACCCACGGCCTGCACGATGCGGTGCGCGTGGTCTTGGCGGTTCAGGTGAAAGCCCGGTACGCTGCGGGTGTTGATCGGCTCGATCAACACATCACGCCCAGCTTTGGCAGCTTCGGCAGCGGCCCATTGCAGGTTGCTGATCAGGGTGGCGTCTGCGACCTCTGCGCTGGCGCCCTCAGAGCGCAAACCCACCATGGCGTGGATGCGTGGGCAGTTCAGAGTATCGGCATAGACCAGGGCTTGGGTAAAGCCCGTGCGGAACTCGGCTTCGCGTCCGGACACACTGGCCGTGCCCCGGCTGCCACTCTCCCAAGCTTGGGTGATGCTGGCGCTGTCGGTGCCGCCAGGTGGTGCGTTGAAGAGCACCTGCTGCAAGCCGTTGGCCTGCAAGCGTGCGGCCAGCTCTTGCGCTGGGAAGGCGTAGGGAAACAAATACTCCACGGCCTTGAAACCGTCTTTCGCCGCTGCTTCAAAGCGGTCCAAAAACGGCAAGTCGGGGTACATCATGGAGAGGTTCGCGGCAAAGCGTGGCATGAGAGTCTTTCAGAAAAAAAGTTATTCCACCTCGGGGTTTGTGACCCCGGACAGGATTCGAGTTCCATGTGCCAA
Organism: Limnohabitans sp. 2KL-51; assembly: GCF_003063645.1. Lineage (GTDB taxonomy): Bacteria > Pseudomonadota > Gammaproteobacteria > Burkholderiales > Burkholderiaceae_C > Limnohabitans_A. The sequence goes on along the minus strand of NZ_NESJ01000005.1, from coordinate 234,814 downwards.
GGACATCACCACCTCGCGCCAAAAGTCTGACGTAAATCGTCCAAGGCGCTTGCGTTCAGCGGTGTCGTGTGGGGCGACAGCAGCATGAGCCGGGCGGTTTCTTCCAGCTCTTCGAGCGTGGCCATGGCTGCAGCGGGTGTGTTGTGCCAAACATTCGGCCCCAGGCGGGACAGCATCACGGCGCGGATTGGAGCGGCCTGAGCCGCGTATTGGCGGATCAGCGTGGCCACCTCTTTGGCCGCATCGGGGCTGCCGGGGCGGTGGTAACGCACCAGGGGCACATGGCCGACTTTCATCACAAAGTAGGGGGTGATGGGCGCCAGCAATTCAGGGCCGACGGCGTTCAGGCTGAGCGCCACACAGTGCGTGCTGTGGGTGTGGATCACGCAGCGCGTGTCGGCATCCTGTTCGCAAGCCGCTGCGTAAATCTGGCGGTGCATGGCGATGGTTTTGCTGCCCTTATCACCACTGACTTGCTGGCCTTGCAGGTCGAGTTTGGCCAAGCGGGCCGGATCCAAAAACCCCAGGCACGCATCGGTGGGCGTGATGAGAAAGCCATCGTCCAGGCGCACGCTGATGTTGCCCGCCGTGGCGTGCACGAAGCCGCGTTCAAACAGGCTGCGGCCTACGCGGCAGATCTCTTCGCGGACTTGAGATTCGGTCAGGTTCATGCCAACACTGTAAAGGCTTTGCTGAAAAAGTCTTCAGTGCCAAAGTTGCCCGACTTGAGCGCGATGTGCACACCGCCGTGGGCTGAAGGCGCATGACACCACGGCACGCCCGGGTCAATTTGTGGGCCGATTTGCAGCTGTGCAATGCCCAGCGCCTGCACGCAGGCGCCCGAGGTTTCGCCACCGGCCACCACCAGCTGCTGCACGCCCAAATCGACCAGGCCACGCGCCACAGACCCCAGGGCGTGCTCCACCAGCGCACCCGCCTCGGCCACACCCAGCTGCGCTTGTACGGCTTTCACGGCGTCGGGCTCGGCGGTGGAATACACCAGCACCGGGCCATCCTTCAAGAGCGGTGAGGCCCAAGCCAGCACCTGCTGCACCACGGCATCGCTTTGCCCGTTCATCAGGCCTGCAGGGTTGATGGCCATCGCCGGTCGACCGGTGGATTTGAAATGCGCAACCTGTGCGTTGGTGGCCACCGAGCAGCTTCCAGACACCACCGCCTGCAGGCCCGATGCAGCAGGCAATTGGCTTGCTTGCAACGACGGCTGCAAGCCGAAGTTGGCGGGCAGGGCAATCGCCACACCTGAACCGGCGGTGATGAGCGGCATGCCTTTCAAGGCAGGCCCGAGAAGGTGCAGATCATCGTTGCTGGTCGCGTCCACCACGGCCACGCCCACACCTTCGGCACGCAGTGTGGCGATGCGCTCGCGGATGTCCCCTTCGCCAAGGGCTACTGTTTTGTAATCGATCAGACCCACCTTGCGCTTCGTTTGCGCTTGCATCACGCGCACCAGGTTCGCATCGATCATGGGTGTGAGCGGGTGGTTTTGCATGCCGCTCTCATTGAGCAGCACATTCCCCGCGAACAAATAGCCCTTGAACACGGTGCGACCGTTGTCCGGAAAGGCCGGGGTCGCGATGGTGAAGTCTGTGCCCAGCGCGTCCATCAGCGCCTCGGTCACCGGGCCAATGTTGCCCTCGGGCGTGCTGTCAAAGGTGGAGCAGTATTTGAAATAGATTTGCTCGGCGCCTTGCGCTTGCAGCCACTTTAAGGCCTCCAGCGATTGGGCGATGGCTTCGGCAGCCGGGTTGGTGCGCGACTTGAGCGCCACCACCACCGCGTCCACGTCCGCCGCAAGCGGTCCTGCAGGCACGCCAATGGTCTGCACCACCCGCATGCCCGAGCGCACCAGGTTGTTGGCCAGATCGGTCGCGCCGGTAGAGTCGTCTGCAATGCAACCGAGTTTCAAACCCATTTTCAAAGTGCTCATGTCAAATCTCTTGTGATTGGCTGTTGTTGTGTGTCGGCACCACACCGTGTTGCAAAGGGCTTGAGCTGCATTTTGTAGGAGCCCACCCCGTGGGCGATGGGCGTGGAACACGCCCTCAAAAACCATCGCCCACGGGGTGGGCTCCTACGGGGGGATCAGCCCGGTGCTTTTGGCAACTCAATGCCCGGAAAAATCTTGATCACTGCGCTGTCGTCTTCTTTGGCAAAGCCTGCGGTGCTGGCTTGCATGAACATCTGGTGCGCGGTGCTGGAGAGCGGCAGCGGGAACTTGCTGGCACGCGCCATGTCGAGCACGATGCCCAGGTCCTTCACAAAAATGTCCACGGCCGACAGCGGCGTGTAGTCGGCCGCCAGCACATGGGCCATGCGGTTTTCAAACATCCAACTGTTGCCTGCGCTGTTCGTGATGACTTCGTACAAAGCGGTTGGGTCCACGCCTTCGCGCAGGCCCAAGGCCATGGCTTCGGCCGCTGCGGCAATGTGCACGCCCGCCAGCAGCTGGTTGATGATCTTGACCTTGCTGCCAGCGCCTGCGCTGTCGCCCAGCTTGTAGACCTTGGCGGCCATGGCGTTCAAGAAGGGCTCGGCCAGCGCATAAGCCTCTGGCTTGCCCGCGGTCATCATGGTCATCTGGCCCGAGGCTGCTTTGGCAGCGCCACCCGAGATGGGCGCATCCACATAACGCAGGCCCAGGGCTTCGAGGCGCGACTCCAAAGCCACCGACCAGTTGGGGTCGACAGTGGAGCACATCACAAACACGCTGCCAGGCTTCATGCTGGCGGCGCAACCGGGGGTTGTGCCATCGCCAAACAACACGGCTTCGGTTTGCGCTGCATTGACCACCACCGACACCACCACATTACAGGCCGCACCCAACGAGGCCAGCGAGTCGTGCGCCGTACCGCCCGCGTTCGTGAAGGCGTCAGCCACCTCGCGTCGCACGTCAAACACCTGCACGCTGTGCCCTGCTCGGCGCAACGATGACGCCATGCCCGAGCCCATGGCCCCCAAACCGATCAGACCTACTGTTGTCATGTTTTGATTCCTCAATCCAAAGTGATCTTGGCGAAGCTCGCCACTTTTTTCCATTGCGCCGTGTCGGCCTGCATGAAGCTGGCCAGGCCTTGGGCGTTGGCCCAAGCGGGCTCTGCACCGGCCTTAAGCATGGCGGCTTTCACCTCAGGCTGGTTGGCCACGCGCTCCAGCGCTTGTTCCAGCTTTTGCGCAACCGGTGCAGGCAAGCCCGCAGGCGCGGCCACACCAAACCAGGCAAACACCTGGTAGCCCTTCATGCCCGCTTCTTCCATCGTGGGCACATTGGGCAAGGCGCTGCTGCGCTGGGGCGTGGTCACGGCCAGGGCCTTGAGCTTGCCGCCATTGATCAGGCCCAGCGCCGAGGGCAGGTTGTCAAACATCATGTTCACCTCTCCCGCCATCAAGCCCGTGAGACCTGCGGCCGCACCGCGATAAGGGATGTGTGTGACAAACGCGCCCGATTGGCTTTTATACAGCTCCGCACTCAGGTGCAGCGAGGTGCCCTGACCGTTGGACGCGTAGTTGAGCTGGCCCGGCTTGGATTGGGCCAGCGCGGTGAGTTCGGCCAGGGTGTTGATGCCTGCAGCCGGGTTGACCACCAGCACATTGGGCACGCGGCCCAGCAAGGCCACCGGGGCGATTTGCTCGGGCTTGTAGGGCAGCTTGCTGTAAAGCGCCGGACTGATGGTCAGCGGCGGCGAGGCCATGAGCAAGGTGTAGCCATCGGCAGGGGATCGCGCCGCCTCGGCCGCGCCCAGGTTGCCACCGGCACCCGGCTTGTTGTCGATCACGATAGGCTGCCCCAACTCTTGCGCCAGCTTGGGCGCAACCAGACGGGCCATGTTGTCGATCAGGCCACCGGGCGGAAAGGGCACCACCAGTTTGATGGGGCGGGTGGGCCAAGCTTGGGCAGAAGCGGGGCTGACCATCAAAGGCGATGCGGCCAGGCATACGGCTGCAGCCGCGATCCAGTTTCTGCGTTTCATGGGGTATTTCCTGATGTGAATTGATCAGGTCATCATACAAATTCTGAGGCAAGTTTGCATCAGGGTCATCACGGGGGCATAGCCGATGTGGACGCCCCAACGGTGGAATCGGGCCATGCGTCCTGTCGATGAAGGTACCGCACCGCCCGATAAAAGCCAAGCCCAACTTGCCGTTGAGCTTGGCTTGTCTCAATTGACAATGGCTTGAGAAACCAGATTTTTCATCAGTCTGCGATAGCTGGCACGCAATGGACTGGGGGACTGTGTCATGTAGACAGCGCACAATTTTTCTTTGGGTTCAGCCCAGAAAAAAGTCCCTGCAAATCCAGCCCACATGAACTCGCCCGCCGAGCCATGCACAGGGGCAATGCCGTCTTGCGATCGAACCAGAAAACCCAGTCCAAACGTGTACCCGTTGGTGCCCAATAAGAGTTGACCCGGGTTGGTGGTCGTGTTGATGGCAGTGCCCAGGTGGTCGGCAGTCATCAACCGCACGGTAGAGGGAGACAGAATCCGGGCACCGTCCAGCGATCCGCCATTCAACATGGCTTGGCAATACCGCAAGTAGTCGCCCGCTGTGCCCACACCGCCAGCACCGCCCGAGTCATTGCCTGGCACTTTGGAAACGTCGATCAATACGTTGGCTGCGCCGGTCAACGGGTCCTTGGCAAACGCCTCAGCCAAACGCGATGCATTGGCCGCAGGAACATGAAAACCTGTGTCCTTCATTTTGAGAGGTCCAAACATGCGCTCGTTCATGAAGTCATTCAAGCGTTTGCCACTGACGGCTTCAACGACGCGCCCTTGAATGTCCACAGACAAGGAGTATTCCCAGGTGGTGCCGGGTTGTTGTGCAAGGGGTGCTTTACCAACGCCCTCCGACATCTCATTGGGTGTCACACCTCGCGCATCAAACGGGACACTGGGAAGAAAAACCTTGGCTTTGGTGTAAGCGTCTTTGACCGGTGTATTGGCCGTGAGTTCGCCATAAGCGATACCCGATGTGTGCCGCAACAAGTCCTGAATCGTGGGCTCACTGTTGGCAGGCACCATTTTGAAGGTCACGGCACCCGATACGGGATGGATTGATGGAACACTGACTTGGGGGCTTTTGAAAGCAGGAAGAAATTTGGAGACGGGATCTGTCAGTTGAACTTTCCCGTCTTCAACCAGCATCATGAGTGCGGTGGATACCAGCGGTTTGGTCATCGAATAGATTCTGAAAATCGAATCTTCTTTCATGTCCGCACCACCCGCCTGGCCTGATTTGCCAAACGCTTCCGAATAGACCAGTTTGCCATTTCGCGCAATCATCACGACAGCACCAGGCAGCCGATTGCTGGCAACCTCTTGTTTCATGGTGGCGGACAACACCGCCAATCTTTCTTTGGACATCCCTACAGATTCCGGGGAAGCTTTGGGCAAGGCTTGCGCCAGAGCAGATTGCGCGAGAAACAAAGCAGCGCCAGCCATGAGCAAACAGGGTTTGAATGAAATCGGTTTTTTCTTTAACGTGATGGTCATGGAGGTCTCCAAAAAATGTGTGTGATGGGGTTTGTGAATCCAGTTCAAAATTCTGCAGAAACATCAATGCACTGAACTCGTCATCATCTTGTTGGGTGAATACCCATCAATATGTCGCTTTCGTTACATGGGCTTTTCGCGATCAATCCCGCTTTATCGGACGTTGGCGTCTGGCCTGTGAGGATCGACACAACCGGTCCTGTCACGCCCACAGCTGCCCTTGCTCAGAAATCCGGTTACCCTCCAAATCTCACAACACCCTTGCCCTGTCTGGTTACGCCCATGCCCAAGTTCACCCGCCTTTGGCCCCTTGTGGCCCTGTTGCTATTGCAAGCTTGCAGCAGCCTGCCCCCTGAAACTTACGCCCCCAAGCTCGGCCAGATGGGCAAGGACGTGATGTGGCTGCCCACCCGCGATGAACTCGTCACGCAAATGCTGACGGCAGCGCGGGTCGGCCCCAATGACGAGGTCGTTGATTTGGGCGCAGGCGACGGCAAAATCCCGATCGCGGCGGCGCGGCAGTTTGGGGCGCGGGCTTGGGGCATCGAATACAACAAAGACCTGGCCGCACTGGCCCAGCGCAACGCACAGCGTGCGGGTGTGGCCGACCGGGTGCGCATCGTGCATGGCGACATCTTCAAAGAAGACTTTTCCAAAGCCACAGTGGTCACCATGTACCTGCTGGAAGAGCTGAACGCGCAATTGCGCCCCACCATTTTGGCCATGCGCCCGGGCACACGCGTTTTGTCCAACACGTTTTCCATGGGCGACTGGGAGCCCGATCAGGTGATCCGCGCAGGCACCAACACGGGCTATTTCTGGACCGTACCCACCGCTGTGGCAGGCCAATGGTCGGTGCAGGGCCTTGCCCCACAAGGGCCAGTTTTGTTGCAATTGACCCAGCGCCACCAGCGACTGGGCGGCACCCTGACCTTGGGCGGGCAAACGCAAACCCTGCTCGGTGCGAGCCTGAACGGCGTTGACCTGCACTTCAGCTTTGTACAAGCCGACGGGCAGCTCAAAGCTGTTCAGACCCGGGTGCAAGGGGCTTCGCTGCAGGGCGAAGTGGTCGGGCCCTATGGTATGGGCGATTTCCAGCCCGAAGTCGTGAAAGTCACGGGCCAACGCCTGAGCGATTGACGGTCGCCCTCAACCTCACGTGTACCGCTCATGCGCATGTTTTCTTACCGCGACCGTCCCGTGCACTTGGGGCCTTACCCGCTGGAGCGCCTGCGACGAACGCATGCCGCCCCCGAAGACAGCGGCCTGCCCCCCATGGAGGCGTTGCGCTTTGCACACTCTGATCCTGAATCTTTGTCGCACGCCATGGCGCGTTACATGGCGATGTTCGACTTGGTGCGCGATGGCGCAGTCAACCCCAAGGAAGGGGAGATTCCAGTCGACCCGACCGAGCGGGCCCAGCACCTGAAAGCAGCGGGTTATTACTTCGACGCATCGATGATGGGCGTGTGCGCACTGCCCGCGACGGCCTGGCTGGTCGAGCCGATCCGCAACCCCGCCGTGCCTGCGCTGGGCGAAGAGTTGGCGCAAAGCCAGCCGGCCAGTTTTGCGGCAGGCATGGACATGATCCTGGCCGATGTGCTGGACTCGGCGCGCACGGTGTACGGGCCGATAGCGCACCATGGCCACGCCATCGTGATCCTGGTGGAATTTGCGCGAGACCCGAAACCGGCAGAGCCCGGTTGCGACTGGTTGGCGGGCACACAGGCGCAACGCGCCAGCGTGTTGGCCGCGCAAACGGCGGTTTTGCTATCGAGCTATTTGCGCATGCTGGGCCACGAGGCCCGCGCCCACAGCGCCAGCTGCAGCGACTTGGATTTGGGCCGTTTGGCTTTGTCCGCCGGCTTGACGCTGGGCGACGGCGAGAACCCGTATGTGGGCCAGCGTTATGCCTTGGCCGCGGTCAGCACCACGCTGGCCATCGCCCCCGATCAGGCGCTCGACCCTCAACAAAACCGCTGGCAAAGCCACGGCCCAGCTTGGTGGTTAGGGTTGGGCACATTCAAGAGCGCGTTTCACCAAGACGCGTTTGCGCAACGCGAGTTTCGCCAAGGCGCACACCCGTTTGAAACACTCAAGCGCCGCGACACGCCCACCACCTTCATTGACCACGACCGGGTGCCGCGCTTTCCCAAACGGGCCGACTTTTTTGCCCGCGCCTTGTTTGGCGATTTGGGCAAGTCGGTGCAAGACGACGCCAAGAACGCGCACTACGTGATGAAAAGCCCGATCGGCGCTTGCGCTCGCCGGGCTTTGGGAGCGCTGTTGTTGCTGCAGTTTGGCCCGGCGCGTGGCCCGGTGGCCGCCAGCACGCAAGACCCGCAGCGCAATGCCGACAACTTGAAAGCGGCTTCGTACTATTTGGGGGTGGACGCGGTGGGCCTGTGCGCTGTGCCCGAGTGGGCCTATTACTCGCACGACGCGGGCGGCAACCCCATGCCGGCGTACCACGCCAACGCGGTGAACCTGCTGATCGACCAAGGCCACGAGACCATGGAAGGCGCGAGTGGCGACGACTGGATTTCGGTGGCGCAGAGCATGCGGGCTTATTTGCGCTTTTCGCTGATGGGCGGCATTTTGGCCGAGCAGATTCGGCGGCTCGGTTATTCGGCCAGGGTGCATTCGGTGCTGGACGGCGATGTGCTGCAGCCGCCTTTGTTGCTGCTGTCGGGCTTGGGCGAAGTCAGCCGCATTGGCGAGGTGATCCTCAACCCGTTTTTGGGCCCACGCCTGAAAAGCGGCAGCGTGACCACCGACATGCCCATGGCCCCTGACCGGCCCATCGACTTTGGCCTGCAAAGCTTTTGCGAAAGCTGCAACAAGTGCGCCCGCGAATGCCCGTCCGGGGCCATCACCGCAGGCCCCAAGCTGATGTACAACGGCTACGAAATCTGGAAAAGCGACGCCGAAAAATGCGCCCGCTACCGCATCACCAACGCGGCGGGCGGCATGTGCGGCCGCTGCATGAAAACCTGCCCCTGGAACCTGGAAGGCCTGCTGGCCGACAGCCTGTGGAGGCAAGTGGCCATGAAGCTGCCCGCCGCTGCACCGGCGCTGGCCCGGCTCGATGACCTGCTGGAGCGCGGCAGCATCAACCCGGTCAAAAAGTGGTGGTGGGACATCGAGCTGGACAAAACCTCTGGCCGCTATGTTCAGGCCGCGCAAACGCACCGCCGCACCCTGCAAAAAGACCTGGACCTGCGCTACGAAGACCAGACCCTGGCCGTGTACCCGGCCGACAAAATGCCACCGCCTTACCCGGTGACCTACCCCGTCAACCGCGAAGAGGGCATTGCCCGCTACCAAGCCTTGCTCACGCCCGCGCAGTACCAAGCGCGATTGGAGGCAGGACAGACCGACGGCTTGGCCCCCGGTCCGCAGCCACTGCCCGCCGAGCCGCCCGTGTTCCCGGTGGTGTTGCACCGGCGCGAAGAGATGACCGAGGGCCTGGCGCGTTACGAGTTCAAAGCGCCTGATGGTGGCGAGCTGCCGCCGTTTGAGGCGGGAGGCCACATTGACGTGGTGATCGCCCCTGAATACCAGCGGCCCTACAGCCTGGCGGGCGACCCGGCCGACCGCAGCAAATATGTGCTGGGCGTGTTGCGCGAGCCGCCCGAGTCAGGCGGGCGCGGCGGCTCAGCGCTGATGCACCGGGTGTTTCGCGAGGGGCGGCGCGTGTTTGTGACGCGCCCCGCCAACCACTTTGAACTGCACGAAGACGCTACGCACAGCTGGCTGTTTGCGGGCGGTATTGGCGTGACGCCTCTGATCGCCATGGCGCACCGCCTGCATGCGCTGGGCAAGGCGTTTGACTTTCATTACAGCGCGGCCAGCCGAACAACGGCGGGCTTTTTGAAAGACCTGACCGAAGCGCCGTGGGCCGAGCGGGTGCAGTACCACTTCAAGGACGAAGGCCAACGCGCCGACCTGATGCAACTGATGCCCGAGTTCGCTGCGGGTGGGCATGTCTACACCTGCGGTGCGCCGCGTTTCATGGATGGTGTGTTCGAGGCTGCCTGCGCACATGGCTGGCCAGAAGACGCGCTGCACCGCGAATACTTCAGCGTGCCCGAGACCGATGCTTGGGTGAACCAGCCCTTTGAGTTGGTGCTGAAAACATCCGGTCGCCGCCTGCAAGTGCCTGCCGATCGCAGCGCCACCGAGGTGCTGGCTGAATCTGGCGTGGCCATCGATGTGAAATGCAGCGACGGTTTGTGCGGCGTCTGCGCCCGGCATTACGATGCGACGCTGTCCGATGACATCGAGCACCGCGACTTTGTTCTCAGCCAAAAAGAGCGGCAACACAAAATCATTTTGTGCTGCTCACGCGCCCAGCATTCCGGGGGTGTGATCGCCCTGGATTTTTAAAAGCAGCAAGGGAGAAATTTCATGAACACGGCCCAAAAAGTCTTCATCACCGGCGGCACCAGCGGCATTGGGGCGGCCATTGCCCGGGCCTTTGCCGCCACTGGAGCCAGCGTGACGGCCACCGGGGCCACGCCTGCCGAGGTAGAGGTAGCGCAAGCCCTGAGCGCCAACCGCCTGGTCGCCTTTCATGTGCTGGATGTGCGGCAAAACGAGCGTGTGCAAAACGTGCTGGTTGAGTTTGGTGAATTCGATGTGCTGGTCAACTGCGCGGGCATCATCCAGCGCAACGCTGAACACGATCCCGAGATGTTTGCCCAAACCGTAGACATCAACCTGAACGGCACCATGCGCGCCTGCGCCGCCGCCCGTGCAGGCCTGAAGGCCCGCCAAGGCTGCATCGTCAACACAGCCTCGATGCTGAGCTTTTTTGGGGGAGGCCTCACGCCCGGCTACAGCGCCAGCAAGGGCGGCGTGGCGCAGCTGACCAAGTCGCTGGCCATTGCCTATGCGGCCGACGGCATCCGGGTGAATGCCGTGGCCCCGGGCTGGATCGCCACGCCTTTGACGCAAGCCTTGCAAGACGACGCCACACGCAGCGCGCAAATTGTGGGCCGCACGCCGATGGGCCGCTGGGGCCAACCTGAAGACGTGGCCGACCCGGTGCTGTTTTTGGCCAGCCCGGCGGCACGCTTCATCACGGGCGTGGTCTTGCCCGTGGACGGCGGCTACTTGATTCAATAAGCCCAGCCAAGGCTCAAGGCTGAGGGCCCCATGGCGCGGACAGCATGAGCTTGTTTTGCTGCTCGGCAATCAGGGGCCGAATTTTGGCGGCAAAGGCCATGAAATCCGGATCGCCGTAGACCCCGGCCCAAAAAGCCCGGCGGTCGGCATCGTCGTCAAACTTCCAGATGTGGATCAGCTGGTTCAAAGCCCCCACATCGCCCGTGAAGTAACCCACCAGTTTGGACGGGTGCTTGGACAGCACAGGCCAGCCCTCGTTTTTGTAGTGCGAGGTGAGTTCCGACATTTTCCCGACGATGGCGTTGTAGGTGCGCAGCTCATAAATGGCCATGAAAAAACTCCTGTTAGATGGGCTGCCCACTGTAGGCGGGCCGAAGCGGCTGCGCTGTCGGCAAGGTGACGCTGCCGGTTCTGGCGACCTGTAAGATGATTCCCATCCTGATTTCTTTGGACGGAACCCCATGAATGCCCCTCTCTCCCGCGCAGCCCTGGCGAATGTGCAGGCCACCGACTTGGCCGCCCTGCCCCTGATCGAAAAATGGATCGCCTTTGCCACCGTCTCGCGCGACAGCAACTTGGCCCTTCTGGACTGGACCGAGGCTTACCTGAAGGACTTGGGTATTGCCTGCAGCCGAACTTATGACGACAGCGGTCAAAAAGCCAACCTTTGGGCCACGCTGCCCGCACACGATGGCGAAACCAAAATCGGCGGCCTGGTGCTGTCGGGCCACACCGACGTGGTGCCGGTGGACGGCCAGCCCTGGGACACCGACCCGTTCAAGGTCGAAATCAAAGGCGACAAGATGTACGGCCGGGGCGTGACCGACATGAAGAGTTTTGGCGCCATCTGTTTGATGATGGTGCCCGAGTTGCTGAAAAGAAAACTCAAGCGCCCGATCCACCTGGCTTTCAGTTACGACGAAGAAGTGGGCTGCATCGGCGTGCGCCGCATGATTGCCGACATGCAGGCCCAGGGCTTCAAACCCGCGGGTTGCATCGTGGGCGAGCCCACGGGCATGCAGGTGGTGATTGCGCACAAAGGCAAGCACTCTTACAAAACCACGGTGCACGGTTTTGAGGCGCATTCCTCACTCACCCCTTTGGGCGTGAACGCCGTCGAGATCGCCTGCGAATTTGTTGCTAACCTGAAAAGCATGCACCGCGAGCTGGTACAAAACGGCCCGTTTGACCCGATTTACGACGTGCCCCACACCACCGTGCACACGGGCGTGATCGCGGGTGGCACGGCGCTCAACATCATTCCCCGCCAGTGTGAAGTAACTTGGGAAATCCGCCACCACCACCTGAACACGCCCGAAGATTTGTTTGCCCGCGCCAAAGCCTTTGGTGAGAGCCTGGTGCCCGCCATGCAGGCGGTCGCACCGGGCACGGGCATCACGCACGAGCTCAAATCGGTGTTGCCCGGTTTTGCCACGGCCGCCGACAGCGAGATCGCCAACCTGTGTTTTGACTGCGCCGAAGTCGACCCGGCCAGCGGCGCGGGCAAGGTGTCGTTTGGCACGGAAGCTGCTCTGTTTCACCAAGCCGGTGTGCCCACCATCGTGTGCGGCCCCGGCCACATTGCGCAGGCGCACCAGCCCAACGAATGGGTCACGCTGGACCAGTTGGCTTGGTGCGAGCGCTTCATGCGCCGCCTGGCCGACCGGGTGTGCGTGGCCTGATTTTTTCAAACGATCGAACCCTACTCAAGGAAACTCACATGATTCAACGTCGTGAAATTTTGACCTCCAGCCTCGGCATGGCCATGCTGTCGGCCGTGGGCTTGGCCCAAGCACAATCCACCAAAACGGTGCGAATCGTGGTGCCCTTTGCCTCCAGTGGTGTGCAGGACACCTTGGCCCGCGCACTGTCGCAGGAAATGGGCGTGGCCCTGGGTCAAACGGTGATTGTGGAAAACCGACCCGGTGCAGGTGGCACCGTCGGCACCGGCTACGTGGCCCGCGCCGAGGCCGATGGCACCGTGATGGTGGCTGCGGCCGCCAGCCACAACATTGCCGGATCGCTGTACACCAAGCTGGCCTACGACCCACAAAAAGACTTCACCCCACTGGCCCACATTGGCAGCGCGAGCTACGTACTCATGGTGAACCCCGATGTGCCCGCCAAGACCGCTGCCGAATTCATCCGTTACGCCAAGGCCAACCCCGGCAAGATGAACTACGCGAGCGCGGGTGTGGGCAGTGCCACACATTTGGCCATGGCGTACTTCACGGGCTTGGCGGGCATCGATGTGGTGCACATCCCCCTCAAGGCCACAGGCGAAGCCATCAACGAAGTGCTGTCGGGCCGCGCCCAGGCCGTGATTGCCGCCAGCATTGGCGCGCTGGCCTTTGCCAAGGACAGCCGCGTGCGTTTGTTGGGCGTGACCTCGCCCCAGCGCAGCAAATACTTGCCCGACTTGCCCACCATTGCTGAGAGCGGCTTGCCGGGTTACCAGTTTGATTCTTGGTTCGGTTTTCTGGGCCCTGCGGCCATCCCGGCCGCCGAGGCCAACCGCATCAACGCGGCTGTCAGCAAGCTGCTCAAAGACCCGGTTGTGCTTGCGCGCTTGGACAAGCAAGGCATCGAGCCCCGCGACATGAGCAACGCCGACTTCAGTAAGTTGCTGGCGGCCGACTATGTGCGCATGGCGCAAGTGGTCAAGGCCTCGGGCGCGAAGATCGACTGAGTCCTGAGGGGGCTGCATCCAAAGGGCCTTGCGGCCCCGGAGGGCTCAATCCCCACGCACCACACGCACCGGCCGCAAGTATTCAATGTCTCAAGCAAAGGCGTAGCCGTCCATGGCGATGACGTGGTCGCTGATGCCCCGGAAAAACGCCTCGGGCTGTGCATCGGGCCCCGCCGCGCCCAAAGCGGTGAACAGCGGCAGCAGGTGTTCATCGGTGGGATGGGCACGCTGACCGACAGCTTGCTGACGATAAGCTAGAAGACCGGGCACATCACGGGCCGTCATGTGGGTGTGGATCCAGTCGGCAAAGGCCGGAACATAGTCGGGCGTGGCGCCGCCTTGCGTGCGCACGGCCATCAAATCGCGCAGGTTGTGGGTGATGTTGCCCGAGGCCAGCACCAAAATGCCTTGCTGAGCCAAAGGGGCCAGCGCCTGGCCCACGCGGTAAGCGTGTTCGGGACCCAGGTGGCTTTGCACCGACAGGGGCACCACGGGCACTTGGGCATCGGGGAACATCTGGCGCAGGGGCGTCCAAGCGCCATGGTCAAGGCCGCGCTGGGCGTCTTGCGCCACTGAAATGCCCGCCGCTTGCAGCGCACTGACCACCTGGGCCGCCACTTCGGGGCTGCCCATGGCGGGGTATTGCATCTCGTACAGGCGCGGGTCAAAGCCGCCAAAATCGTGAATGGTTTCGAGCCGGGTGGCAAAGCCCACGGTGGGCACAGCAGTGTCCCAGTGCGGGCTGACCACCACAATGGCGCGCAGGGCGCCAAGTTGAGGCACCAAGGCGCTCATGGCCGCGCCTGCGGCACCGGGGTGCAATGCAAACATGGGCGAGCCATGGGGGACAAACAAGACGGATGAGGGTGTGTGCATGGCGTTGATTTGGCTCAGAATATTTGGGCCTCAAAATGTGGCTTTGAGGTGCCCCACTGTAGGCCAATGCAACGGTCAACTCTCTGTCTGTCTCGGGTTTGACCAACTTGTCGCAAAATGCGGCCACAATTTACCCATGGCCAAGGGCCTTTATTTTTTTTCATCGCCACCCACTCGAATTCAGGAACACGACATGACCTACCCCAACACCCAACTCTTCATCAACGGCCAATGGTGCGATGCCGAAGGCGGCCGCACCCTGGCCGTGTTCAACCCCGCTACCGGCAACGAAATCGGTCGCTTGGCGCACGCGGGCATCCCCGACCTGGAGCGTGCCGCGCAAGCCGCGCAAAAGGGCTTCGAAATCTGGCGTGACACACCCGCCAATGAGCGCAGCGCCATCCTCCGCAAAGCCGCCGCCTTGATGCGCGAGCGCGCCCCGCAAATTGCCGAGCTGCTCACACAAGAACAAGGCAAGCCCCTGGCCGAAGCCAAGGTCGAGGCCATGTCGGCCGCCGACATCATCGAATGGTTTGCCGAAGAAGGCCGCCGCGTGTATGGCCGCATCGTGCCGCCGCGCAACATCAACGTTCAGCAGCAAGTGCTCAAGCAGCCTGTCGGACCTGTGGCCGCGTTCACGCCCTGGAACTTCCCAATCAACCAGGCGGTACGCAAAATGTCGGCGGCCTTGGCTACCGGCTGCTCCATCATCGTCAAAGCACCTGAAGAAACGCCTGCCGCCCCGGCTGAGTTGATCCGCGCCTTTCACGATGCAGGCGTGCCTGCAGGTGTGATCGGTCTGGTGTACGGCACACCGGCCGAGATTTCGAACTACCTGATCGCGCACCCGCTGATCCGCAAGATCACCTTCACCGGCTCCACCCCCGTGGGCAAGCAACTGGCCGCCTTGGCGGGCCAGCACATGAAGCGCGCGACCATGGAGCTGGGCGGCCACGCCCCGGTCATCCTGGCCGAAGACGCCGACATCGCGCTGGCTTTGAAAACCGCAGGCGCGGCCAAGTTCCGCAATGCGGGCCAGGTCTGCATCTCGCCCACCCGCTTTTTGGTGCACCACAGCATTGCCGACGCCTTTGCCGAACAATTTGCCGCACAAGCACAGGCCCTGAAAGTGGGCGATGGCCTGGCCGCAGGCACACAAATGGGGCCACTGGCCAACGATCGCCGCCTGGCCGCCATGCAGTCCATCGTGCAAGACGCCCGCGCCAAAGGAGCCAAGGTGCTCACAGGTGGTGAGCGCATTGGTACCCAAGGCAACTTCTTTGCGCCCACGGTGCTCTCGCATGTGCCGCTCGACGCCGATGTGGTGGTCAACGAGCCCTTTGGCCCGATCGCCGCGATCCGCAGCTTCGAGAAGATCGAAGACGCCATCGCCGAAGCCAACCGCCTTCCCTTTGGTTTGGCGGGCTACGCGTTCACCAACTCCATGAAAACCATGCACCTGCTGAACCAACGCCTGGACGTGGGCATGCTGTGGGTCAACCAGCCCGCCGCGCCTTGGCCTGAGCTGCCCTTTGGCGGCATGAAAGATTCGGGTTACGGCTCTGAAGGCGGCCCCGAGGCGCTGGAGGCCTACCTCAACACCAAAACGGTGTCGATCTTCAACGCCTGAGGCTGGCATCGTGCTGCGCATCCTGGTCACCGGCTTTGAACCCTTTGGCGGGCAAAGTCTCAACCCTTCTTGGCAAGTGGCGCATGCCTTAAATGGCCTGACGCTGAAGGGCGCGCAGGTCGTATCCGTGCAGCTGCCTTGCGTGTTTGCGCAGGCGCTGCCCGTTTTGCAGCTTACCTTGGCACAGCACCGGCCGGACATTGTGATGGCGCTGGGCCAGGCTGAGGGGCGCTGTGATTTCTCGGTCGAGCGCGTGGCCATCAACGTCATGGACGCCCGCATCGCCGACAACGCGGGGGCGCAGCCCATCGATGTGCCCGTGGTGGCAGGGGCGCCGGCGGCCTACTTCAGCACCTTGCCCATCAAGGCGCTGGTGGCGGGTTTGCGCGCTGGCGGCTTCCCGGCATCGGTGTCGCAATCGGCAGGCACCTTTGTCTGCAACCAAGTGTTTTATGCCTTGCAGCACGCGCTGGCAGGGCAAGGCGTGCACAGCGGCTTTGTGCATTTGCCGCTGTTGCCCGAACAAGCCGCGAACTGGAAGGGCCCCACCCTGCCCAGTTGGCCTGCCAGCTTTCAGATTGCGGCGGCGCGGCAGGCTCTGACCGTGCTGGTGGCGCATCGGCAGCAGGGCTTGGGCGATGTGGCCTTGGGTGGCGGCACGCTCAACTGACTTGCAAGCCGATCTGCAGAACGCAACCAGCACTCCGCCCCCCTTTTTTGTCACCCCGGTCGAAGACCCGGGGTCCACTTGGTCATGTCCTTGCTCAAGTACCTGGAGACGATCCAACAGCCTTGAGTTCAGTGGTCATGCGCTGGCGGGCCCGGGCGGCCACCCCCGTCTCGGCAAAAGCCCAGGCCAGTGATGCGCCCATGCCTTGCAAGGCGGTGCGCACAGCGGCTTGCTCCAGCGCACAGCTGCGTTCGCGCTCCAGCATCTCCAGCGCCCAATCGGGCAACATCTGAAACGCGGCCCGCACGATCAGGCTGACCAAGGGTCTGTCCAAGGGCGCACACGGGTAGTGCTCGATCAGGTCAATCGTCTCTCGTGTGCGTTCGTCCACCCGCAGCTCGGACCGAAAGTCTTGCAGCTGACTCAAGGCTTGGTGGCGCGTTTGGGGCAGGTTGTGCGCGCCCAGGCGCTCGCCGATTTGAGCCATTTCGGCAAAGTACAGGTCTTGCCTGTCCGAGCGCAAAGGCTGCAGCGACAAGTCTTGGTAGGCACGCAAAAAACTGGTGATCTCGCCCAGGTGCACCCAGCGGATCAGCTGCGGGTCGTTGGCCACATAGGGCGTGCCATCGGGCAGCGTGCCGCGAATGTGCGCGTGGATGCGGGTGACCCGCTCAATGGTCTGCAAGGCCGCTGCCGTGCCGCCATAGGTGGTGGTGGCCACAAACAGGGCCGTGCGCCCCAGCCGCGCCTGCAGCTGGGATTGGCTTTTCTAGACAGGCGCTGATCCTCCGTCGCTGCCAGAGCTTGGGCGATCACCGGATGAATGGGCATGGACTGCATGGAATTTATGGTACCCAGACAATGGATCACTTCAAAACCAAGGTCTAGTTGAGGCTTTGATAGTGCCTCACCACCCATCAAACAAAAACAACACCGGATGAGAGTGATCCTCGACGCACGTATTCGTCGAGCTCTATTCGATTTGGCAACCCATCGCAGTCCCCTGGGAATTGAACTACGCGAGCACCAATAGCATTGCCTCGCCGCGCAGCCTCGCTCAGCGACATTCCCTCAAGGAGTGCACTGATAACCCCTACCGCAAAGCCGTCGCCAGCACCGACCGTGTCAACGACTGTCTCAACTTCAAATCCAGAAATGGTTGCAAAACCCTCTTTGCTGGCAACAAAAGCTCCTTGGGATCCTAGCTTTACAACTACCTGGCTAACCCCCTTCTCCAAGTAGAAATTTGCAATTCCTTCCGCAGTACTTTGTCCAGTCAGGAGTTGACCTTCAGCCAAACCCGGCATGACAAGATCCGAGCAAGCGGCAAGCCGGTTAATACACTCCACCATCGCAGCCTGCGAAGGCCAGAGTCGTGGCCGTAGATTTGGATCGAACGAAATCGTTCGTCCTTGAGCCCTGGCGAGCCTGGACATCTCAAATACAAGTTCTCTCAGGCGGGTCGACAGTGCCGGACTGATTCCAGTCAGATGCAGGTGCCGAGATGCGAGGCAATAGTCGACAGGGTTATCGATAAGACACAAATAGCTGGCCGCCGAATTTCGTCGGAAATACTCTATGGTTGGATCGCGGCCGTCTACCTCACGTGACTTGAGCATGAATCCAGTAGAGTGGTCGGGGTCAATTTGAACGTGCTTGCGATCGATACCCTGCTGATCCAAAAATGCAAGCAAATGCTCCCCAAAGCTGTCGGCCCCCACTTTGCTGATATATCCGACGCTTAACCCCAATCGTTTGATACCAACCGCAACATTGAGTTCAGCGCCTGCAGTAGCCCGACTGAAATCAGTCACTCTGGACAGCGCACCAGTCTCTTGTGCGATCAACAAAGCCATTGCCTCGCCAACTGTCACTAAATCAAGAGTCGGATTCACATTACCGCCCCAAGTTGCCACGGTAGAAATTCGTTGTCTCCGAGGCCATGCAGTTCGCTTTTTGTACGCTGACCCGAGGCAGTTGACAGCATCAAATCGAAGAGGAGTTCCCCTGCCTGTGCAATGGTCATATACCCATCAACTATGCCACCACAATCAAAGTCCATGTCCATACTCATACGCTTGAACAGTGCAGTATGTGTGGCCAGCTTCAATGAGGGTGTAGGCTTGCATCCGTACGTCGATCCTCGTCCTGTGGTGAAACAAATCAGGTTGGCGCCACCAGCTACTTGCCCGGTCGCAGACACGGGGTCGTATCCGGGTGTATCCATGAACACGAGGCCATGTACATGGACTGGCTGAGCGTATTCATAGACAGCCATCAAACCGCCGCTCCCTGCTTTTGCGACTGCCCCCAGCGACTTCTCCAGAATCGTGGTGATACCACCAGCCTGGTTACCGGGAGAAGGATTGTTGTTCATGTTACCCCCGTGCTTGTGCGTGTACGCTTCCCACCAACGCACACGACTCATAAGTTTTTCCGCTACTTCAGAACTTGCCGCACGCGCAGTCAGCAAGTGTTCTGCGCCGTATATCTCAGGCGTCTCCGACAAGATTGCCGTTCCGCCATTTCGAACCAATAGATCTACGGCGGCACCAAGCGCGGGATTTGCACTGATGCCGGAATAGCCATCTGAGCCACCGCACTGCAAACCGACAGTTAGGTGCTTGGCACTTGCGGTCGTACGGATTTTGCGGTCGGCAATCGGCAGCATGTCTTGCAATATTGCCACCCCTGCATCAATCGTCTCGCGAGTCCCTCCCTCGTCCTGAATTGTCAAAGTAGCAAACAATGCAGGGTCTCGGCGGCCCAAGGTCTTAACCAGAGGTGCAAGTTGATTGACCTCGCATCCAAGCCCGACTGAGCAAGAGCACGCCAGCGAAATTCGGATGATCAGCATATCCGCGCAATGTACGGCGAAGCAACTCCAAGGCTTCACCAGCACCCGACATGCCACATCCGCTGCCATGGGTTATCGCGACAACCCCGTCCACATTTGGATACGCACGAAGCGTGGACTCCTGAATGGACTGCGCAATGTGTCTACAGACAGTAGCAGAACAATTGACGCTAGAGATGACACCAAGATAATTTCTGGTCCCTACCCGTCCATCAGCCCGCACTATTCCTTCAAAACTAGCCGTGACCGCCTCAATTGCAGTTGGGTGGAATTTTTTGCCCACACCATGGTCCGACTGGGAGCTGAGCATTGCGACGTTGTGTTGATGTACATGATCACCTGCTTGGATATTAAGAGTGCTCAGACCGATGATCTGTCCATACTTAAGAACAGGTTGACCCACCGCGATAGACTCAAGTGCCAGCTTGTGACCCGCTGCGATAGGGTTTCGCACGGTAATGAATTTACCCCCTAGGACAATATTCTGTCCGACGCACAGAGCAACCCTTGCTACGGCTACGTTATCCGCATCGTTTAAACAGATGAGAAATGGATTGGCACAATTCATGACGTCTCGTTATTGAGAATTTTTTAAGTGATATTTGCCAAAGCTGAACGAAGGAGTGGCTGCTTGAGATCGGGCGATGTGGCCTCTGCAAGCGTGACGATTGGCCTCAGCCGACGCTGCTTCTTCTCATCATGGTTTTGTGCGATGTCAGCTAATTTGTGGGCTAGGTATGGATTCAGGAAACGTTCACGCACGGTTGTCAAGTAGTTCAGCGCCTCCACGCCATGCCCCAAGTTCTGAAAAATTGGCAAAACTTCGTCTGCCCACAGTACCTCAAGATCGGCGCGAAGAAGCGGGTCATTCATTGCCTGCGCTACTGTTTCGTCTACCGCTCGCGCATCGGTCAGCCACCGTTGCGCAAGATAGGTGTGGCCTGCGTTAAGGAAGAACAGTTTCAATCTCTCGAATCGCTCCAGATCATCCGTGACCACTATTGACTCATGAGTGCAGGGCAAGACCAAGCGTTCTTGTCGTTCAATCGCCCATAAAGCGTAAGGCTCTGCAACTGCACCTACCGGCTTGATGGCTTCCGAAACGATTCGGTCGACCAAGGAATTGGCCCACACACAATGATCATGCAACCAGGCAATGAAGTCGTCAGGCTGGTTCCACCTCCGCGCCAGTTGAGACACCACATCTCTAAGCGTGTCTCCGTTTCGCTCAACCAACTCACATGGGAATATCGACAATTCAGCCTCTGGCTTCACAACCCAACGATGTACCAGCAGAACAACCAGTTTGGCAGGGAAACTGCGAGGCACCCTTGCCGTTTGGCCGATCAAATCTGCTGTGTCCCGATCATCTATCTGATAGCCTCGATCTGCGGTATTTGAGATGATCACCGTGACGTCACCTGCCATGTGATCCACAACTAATGGCCAATCAGCATTCGCATCCAAAGCCATGCGAATTGATTTGCACGTCAACAATTGATCAATCCGTTCTCCGTGTGACAGTCCGCGAATCATCACTGGATAACCCTGACCGTTGCAAAAAGCTGCAACTCGCTCGGCACTTGCAGGACTGCCAGTGGTTTGAACTACTGTGATACCGCCCAGTGCTTGCCCAGCGTCCATCGCCTGGGAAACAAAGAGATCAACATGTGCTTGCAGGAATCGGCTGGTACCGAACTGCAGGATTGGCTGGCCCATTTGTCTCAGCACTCCACGATAGCCTTGATAACCCCCTGCGACGGGTCGAGTAGTTTCGGGAAATTTTCGGGTACTTCCGCCAGGGTCATCCGATGCGTGTTGAGCGCTTTGTCCGGAATCAACCCAGCGCGCAATGCGTTAAGCACAGTTTCAAAATCTTCTGTAGTTGCATTGCGACTGCCCATTAACGTAGTTTCACGTTTGTGAAATTCCGGGTCAGAGAATGTGATTGACGCACCAACCACTGAAATCAACACATAGGTACCACCATGCGCTACGAACTTGAAGCCACGCTCCATAGCTTTAGGGTTACCTGTGGCGTCGAACACCACGTCGAAGAACTCGTTATCAGTACATTGCGAGAGTTGCTTCTCGTCATCAGGGCCTAACTGCACTGCAGCATTCACACCGAGATGCGTGGTGCAAAACGACAGTCGATCTAGACGCCCGTCCAATGTCGTGACAGTGGCTCCCCGCATCTTGGCGAAAATCATCGCGGCCATGCCAATTGGACCTGCGCCGACCACCAAGACACGCTGCCCCTGCAGTAAGTTGGAGCGACGTACCGCATGGGCACCTATCGCAAGGAATTCAACCATTGCTGCCTGATCCAAGGTAACGCCCTCAGCCTTGTGGACGAAACTCTGTGGCAGACTGAGATATTCGGTGAACGCACCGTCGCGGTGTACGCCCAGAACCTGAATGTTGACGCAGCAATTGGTCTTTCCCTGACGGCAAGCTATACATGTCCCGCAAGAGATGTAAGGCATGACATAAACCGTATCGCCAGCTGCCAAATGACTTCCACTTGGGGCCTTCTCAACAATTCCAGACAACTCGTGGCCCATGACCCTTGGATATTGGAGGTAGGGTTGATTGCCAGTAAAAATGTGCAGATCGGTTCCGCAGACGCCTACGCGCTTCACACGCAGCAGTACTTGATCTGGGCCACGAGTTGGAATGTCCCGGTTCTGGGCGATTAACTTGTTTGGCGTTTCACAGACGACCGTTAGCATGAATTTCTCCTAAGTTATGGATCAAATTTAGACATCAACACGTTTAAACGGGTTCATGTACGTCCTCAACCAACACCGCCAAGTTCTGCCCCGCACGCACATGACCGATGAGGCCGTGCGCATAAAGCATGCCACTTGACTGGAAGAACACCGGCTCTGGCTCCAGACTGGGACGGGTAAGGGCGTGCATCAGACCAGCCACTTGACCCGCCTCTATACGATCTCCCAGTTTGAAGCGGCGCTCGAAATAACCATCCATCGGGGCAAACACATAGGCTTTCCCGCCATTGATACGCGTCCAGCGAGTCTTCTCACCGGGCATGGTGGCGATGTGTGGCAACACACCGGTGTGCTTGAGAACCCTGTGTGTGGCTTCGCGAGTAGCTCGAACAGAGTCGCTAGTGACCCAGCCACCCATTCCCATTTCAGCCGCCAGTGTGGGGATACCTTTCAACGTGGCATAACCGGCCGCAGTGCGGTAGTCACCCATGTTGCTGGTTTGTACTGTGATGCCAACCCCGAATACCTCGGCTAAGCGGGCGTTGGCTTCGATGAGGCCTGGCGGCATATCGTCGGCCATAACCACATGAGCACTGGGCTGAATAAAAAGTGTCCGCCCCCCGGCGTGAAGGTCCAAGTAAAAGTCAGCACGGCTAAGTATGTGGTCAGTCACATACCGAGCAATTTGCTGCGTCGGCAAACCGTGATCGTCTCCCGGGAAGACACGGTTAAGGTTGAGGTGATCGATAGGCGAGGTGCGGCGACCGGCTCTTAGGGCTGGAGCATTGAACGTGGGCAGCAAAATCAATTGGCCAGCCACCTCACTGGCCTGAATCTGGCGCATCAACTCGGCGATGACGATCGGCCCTTCATACTCATCGCCATGGACGGCGCCTGACACCACCACCACTGGGCCCTGCCCGTTTTTGATGGACGCAGCGGGGAAAGGGATAACACCCCAGGCATCGTCATCGGGCGAGTGGGGCAGGTAAATCGTACCCACCTGCTTGCCGTCCCGCTCCCAGTCAATATCGCTGAATACCGTTGTGCTCATAGTAATTTCTTCATGGTCTAAATGGGGGCATCCCAAAGGGCCGGCACGGAGAGGGCCTGGGCCACATCGTTGGCGATAGCTTGCAGCAGCCGGTGGCCCTTGTCAGGACTGGCGGCCCAAGCTTCACCGATCAGCCCCTGGCGCGAACGAGTGCCGAGTTGCTGCCAGCGGTAAATGCCTGGATTGACTCCCGGGATCGCTGAGAGACCTGGTACCAAGGGCGTCCGGAATGTTTTTTTGAGAGGCTTGACCGTCTCGGGTGAGAGTGCCTGTAGCATGGAGGTCTCGGCCTCACAAGCGTGAAGCACGCGCTCCTGTTGCGTGAGAATGTCCGCGATCGAGGCCTCGGCAATGTGCCAGTAAGTACCTGCCGCCAAGGGTAGTTGCAGTTCCACTGTCAGCTCAGTGATGATCGTTTCCAGTGCCGCGATGTTGCCACCATGCCCGTTCATCACAAAGATGCGACGGAAACCATGCCGGGCTACTGATCGCACCACGCAGCCAACCACCGCGGACATGGCCGCGTAGTTAAGGGTCAGCGTGCCACCAAGGGACATGTGGTGCTCCGACATGCCGAAGGGGATTGCTGGCGTGACCAAGGCGCTGAACGGGCTGCGCATTTGTTGCGCTGCCCGCTTCGAAATCTCGTAGGCGAGTCTCCAGTCAACCTGGGTTGGCAGGTGGGGACCATGCTGCTCACTAGCGCCCAGCGGGATGATCACCACAGTCTTCATGCGCGCGGCGCGCACCAAGTCTGGAGCTGTCATCCGGTCCCAGCGGACTTCTCTGGGCCGATGACTTTTTGTCACAGGGATCCCATGGGGTCCATCTTGCGATACAGCCATTTCTGGTGCAGCTTGTCTAACTCGCCATTCTGGGTATTGAAATACACGAAAGAATCGAGCCACCGCACTAAGTTGTGCTCTCCCATTTTTACACCCATGTGAGCCGGGCTGTTTCGAATGTTGAACTTGAGGTCAAACTCATTTTTCGGGTTCATTTTGGCCAGTGCAGGGACTACCACACTGTTGGAGGCGAAGAGTTGAGCCTTGCCAGTGACGTATGCCGAAATGGCAGTGGCATCATCTTCCGTACGCATGATGTTTGCTTTGGGATTGGCGGCGGAAAGGGCCATCTCCTGGGCAGTGCCTTTGGCTGCTGCAACTTTGAACTTACCGAGGTCACTGGCCGACTTGACTACAATATTTTTTGGACCATACACCGCCAGTGATGTGTTGGCATAGGGTGCGCTGAACATGATCTGCTTGGCGCGCTCAGGTGTCAGACCCATGATGGAGATCACCACATCGACTTTGTCGGTAAGCAGGAAGGGCAAGCGATTGGCGCCAGTGAGTTGTACAAGTTCGGCTTTCACGCCCAAGGCTTTGGCCACCATGTTGGCAACATCAATGTCATAGCCCTCTGCTTCACGGTTCGCATTCTGAGTGCCAAAGGGCGGCACATCCACTGGCACACCAATTCGAATGACACCGGCGGTCAAGATTGCCTGAAAACGATCGGCCATTGCATTGCTGACGAGGCCAAGCGAAAGCAAGGCGACGGCCATATGGCGTGTCCATTTTTTCAACATAACTATCTCCTGATTGATACCAAAAAGCCTTCCTGTTTATTCACCCAACCAATTTGGCAGGACGACTTTGCCCGGAAGTAACGACAAAATTTACCTAGCTAATCAGTGCAACACTGCACTGAGAAAGCTCTCTAATTCCGGAGTCTTCGGATTAGCAAAAAATTCTTTGGCTGGCCCTTGCTCCCAGACCTTACCGTGGTGCATGAAAACAACCCGATTCGCCACACGGCGCGCGAAATTCATTTCGTGGGTAACCAGCAACATGGTCATACCTTCACTTGCCATTTCCTCCAGTACCAGCAGAACCTCGCCCACCAATTCTGGGTCGAGCGCTGATGTGATTTCATCGAACAGCATCAGGTTCGGTGCCATGGCCAAAGATCGCGCAATGGCCACCCGCTGCTGCTGTCCACCTGAAAGTTCATCGGCATAAGCGCCGATCTTCTGTTCGAGGCCAACCTTGCGCAGCGCCGCACGTGCCAAGGCGGCTGCCTCAGCACCCGGCACGCCCTTGACGATCATGGGGCCCAGGGTGATGTTGCGCTCCACTGTCAGGTGCGGAAACAGGTTGTAGCTCTGAAACACGGTGCCCACGCGTGCGCGAAGTGCGCGCAAATCAGCGCCTGGATCATGCACCGCGACACCGTCGACCCAGACCTCGCCAGCCTGCACGGGCTCAAGGCCGTTGATACACCGCAGCATGGTGCTTTTCCCCGAGCCAGATCGGCCGATGACCGCGATGATTTCACCCTTCTCAATGCTCAGGTCGACATTCTGCAGAATGGTGTTGCTACCGTAGCGCTTGACCACGGATTTCAATTCAACGAACGACACGTCGTTTCCTTTCTATTATTCGGCTGTAACGGGTAAGGGGGAAACACAGGCAGAAATACATCATGGCCACGAGCAAGTAGACAGAAAATGGCTGGAAGGTGGCCGCCGTGGTCAGTTGACCCTCGCGCGTCAACTCCACGAAGCCGATGACGGCACCGAGTGAGGTGTTTTTGATCAGTTGGACTATGAATCCCACTGTGGGCGGGATAGCTATGCGGAAAGCCTGCGGAATGATGACGTACCGCAACTGCTCAAAGTAAGACAATCCGATCGAGACACCGGCTTCCCACTGAGTTTTGGGAATCGCCATCAGCGCGCCTCGCCAGATTTCACCCAGGAAGGCACCGGCATAAATCGAAAAGCCCAGTGTGGCCGCCGCCAGGGGCGGGAGCTTATAGCCCCAAATGGACAGGCCAAAATAAAAGATGAACAGCCATCCAAGCAGCGGGATGCCCTGCACGATACCCACGTAACCGAAAGCAAATCCGCGCAGTATCCTGAACCGCGAAGCTCCCAAGCCCGCGACCACCAAGCCAATAGCGCCGCCCCCTATCAAAGCCAAAAAGGCCAACCCAATGGTCCAGCGAATCGCGAGGATCAGATAGTAGGCGTCGGTGAGGGAAAGTTCACGAATCATGTTCTGCGAAAAATCAGGTGATAGCAGAGGCTAAATCCGCCACGCAACAGGAGCGTCAGACCCAAGTACAGTAGCGAGACGACGATGTAAACCTCGAAATCCCTAAAGGTCCTGGACTGGATGATGGAAGCCGTGTGAAACAGGTCGGGCGCCGAAATCTGCGATACCACGCTCGTGGCCAACATCATCAGCACGAATTGACTCGACAACGATGGGTAGACATTTTTCAGCGCGGGAATCAGCACCACGTGGCGGAAAATTTGTGGCTTGTTCAGGCCCAAGGAGATCCCGGCTTCAATTTGCGACTTGGGAATACTTTCAATGCCGGCGCGAACGATCTCTGCGGTGTAGGCTCCAAGGTTGATGGTCAAAGCGAGCACACTCGCCGTCATCACGTCAAGTTCGATGCCGACGCCCGGTAAACCGAAATAAATCAGAAACAGTTGAACAATGAGCGGCGTGTTTCTTATCACTTCGACGTAGGCCCGTCCTAAGCCGCGTAGCCAGGCGCTACCGTAGACCAAGCTCACCGCGACGGCAATTCCCAGGATGAATCCCAAACCAATAGTGATTGCACTAAGTTGCAAGGTGATCATCAGACCATCAAAAATTGCCTCTTTCTGGGCCAAGACGTCTCTGAACTGAAAGCTGTATGTCACTTTGTATATGAAAAGTTATTTTATCTGCAAAAAAATTTTATCAGACGAGCCATCTTATCTGGCGTACTACTCAGAAAAATTCATCGAAAACCCTTAATTTCGAATAATTTTTACCAAGATACAGAAAAAACCTCAAGGAAACACAACTTAAATTTTCTTTGATAAAATAAACTTTTTATATGTGAAAGTTAAATCATGCCAACTGACAAATCTACGCCCAAATACACAGCGCCGGCCCTCGAAAAAGGGCTAGACCTTTTAGAAGTCCTCGCAGGCGCTGCGCAGCCCATGGGTTTGAGCAACCTTGCTAAGGCGATGGGACGGAGCATCAGTGAAATCTTTCGCATGGCTTTGACCCTTGAACAGCGGGGTTACCTCATCTTGGATGGTGATGATCGTTATCGCCTAAGCCTCAAGATGCTTGAGCTATCCCATCGGCAACAGCCACTAAGGTCCTTGGTTGCTACAGCAACGCCCCTAATGCGTGAGTTGGCTGGCCGGGCCTATCAGTCTTGCCATTTGAGTACTTACCATGACGGTCAGTTGCTTGTGGTGGCCCAGGTCGATGCGCCTGGGCCGTTCACCATGGGCGCCAAAGTGGGTGCGCTCGCCAAGCTCAGCGACACCGCATCTGGAAAGGTCCTATTGGCTTTTCGCGATGACGCAGAGCGGACTCGCATGCTCGCGGCACAGGTCCGTATTCATGGTGAATTGGAGATCGATGCTGCTCATCTCTTTCAACAGATCGAAGAGGTCAGACGAAACGGGGTGATTACATCGCCCAGCAGCCGTATCCGAGGTTCCATAGACATTTCTTATCCCATCTTTGGTAATGGTCGAGAGGTCATGGCCGCCCTGACTGTGCCCTATTACGAAAGACTGGACAGACCACAAAGTCCTAGCATTCCAGACACCGAGGAAATCGGGCGCGAAATTGCCGTGCGTCTGTCAAAGTTGCTTGGCTACGCAGGCGACTCTGATACGGCGTAGTCACCAGCATCTCCGATGGACCCCGCAAAACTGATTCGGTCCGCAAGGGCTAATCTCAGGCTGTTTGTACAGTGCTAAACACTGCGCACAAAACAGAAGCTATTCCAGCCAAGGGTTTAAGGCGAGCGGTCCGTCCATCGGAGTGGCCTGTCGCATCTTCGCAATCAGCCAGTGCTGCTATCGCTACGCGTCCAGAAAGAGCACCGAGAACGAGCAGATCGCTGATTGGCTGCTGCACCTGACTGACAACAACCGCAGTTGGGGCTTTGGCCTGTGTTACCTGTACCTTCGCAACGTGAAGGGATCCGGTGTAACCACAAGCGTTTCTAACAGATTTACTGGTAGCAGGAACTCAACCTGCGGATCCAGTCGCGCAAGCGCCTGGTGGGTGAGAAGCCGTAGACAGTGAGCGTAGACGTGATCACGATCTGCACATGGGCCATGCTAGGCATGGCTCAGGCAGTCTTCTAGCATCGGCAGTCGTGCCAAGTTAAAGCTGGGGCTACCAACACGTTGCCGCACGCCGTCGAAGCCGAGGAACAGGATCATAGGAGAATGACTTACATTCATTACGCTAGCGTCATGTGAACAGTCGACGTTTCAGCTCCCCCGCACACATCGACACTGCGGTATGTGCCTCGTTGATGACTTTTCCCATCAAAACAAAGCCGTGAATCTGTCGCTGGAAGCACACGTACGTTGAATCACACCCGGCCTCGGTGAGGCGCTGTGCATATTGAAGCCCCTCATCACGCAGCGGGTCATATCCAGCTGTCAGTGTGAAGGCTGGTGGCAGCTTCGATAGGTCAGGATGCAGCAGCGGTGACGCACGCATTTCAACTTTTTCATTGGCTGAAGTGAGATAGTGACCGATGAAGTAGTCCATGGTATCTCTGGTGAGCATGAAGCCCTGCCCGTTGGTTTTGTAGGACTCTGTAACACAGCGTGCGTCGGTGCATGGGTAGATCAGGAGCTGAAACGAGATCGGAAGGTCACCAGCGTCCCTCGCCAAGATAGCGATAACAGCCGCCAAGTTGCCACCTGCGCTGTCGCCACCGATGGCCAGACGGGCCGAATCAAGGTTCAGCGCTTTCGCATTCCTGTATACCCAGTAGGTGGCTGCGAGGCAGTCGTCAACGGAGCACGGGAACCGAAATTCTGGCGCCAGTCGATAGTCGACCGAAATCACAGCGCACCCAGCGCCGTTACTCAACTCTCGGCACAGCGTATCGTGGGTGTCCAAATCGCCAATGACAAATCCCCCGCCGTGGAAGTAGACAAGTGCTGGCAGTTCGGTGCCAGCCGCAGTTCCAACAGGTCGGTATAGGCGAAGGGGAATCGGGCCGTGGGGGCCTGACGCCTGCAACTCGCGCACATCACCGACTTCAGGAGGTTCTGGCTGGGTGAGGTTCTTGCGATCCTTATACAGCGCCCTAGCAGCTGCGGGCGTAAGGGTATGGAGGGGCTGAATACCGCTTTGCTCAATCAGGCTGAGCAGTGCTTTGACGTGCGGGTGAAGCATGTGCAGTCTCCTTGATGTTTGTTGTCTGGCGGACTATAGAACAGATGACATGGCATTGCATTTGCTTGGCGGATTCAATTACGACGTGTCCTTGCTCAAGTACCTTGACCCGATACAGCAGCCCTGAACGTCGGGGCCGGGAATGCCGGGTCCATGCGCTGGCTGGCGCGGGCGGCCACCCCCGTCTCGGCAAAAGCCCAGGCCAACGACGCGCCCATGCCTTGCAAGGCGGTGCGCACAGCGGCTTGCTCCAGCGCACAGCTGCGTTCGCGCTCCAGCATCTCCAGCGCCCAATCGGGCAACATCTGAAACGCGGCCCGCACGATCAGGCTGACCAAGGGTCTGTCCAAGGGCGCACACGGGTAGTGCTCGATCAGGTCAATCGTTTCGCGCGTGCGCTCATCCACCCGCAATTGAGGTCGGTAATCCTGCAGTTGCATCAGGGCCTGATGGCGCGTCAGGGGCAGATCGTGCGCGCCCAAGCGCTCCCCCATTTGCGCCATTTCGGCAAAGTACAGGTCTTGTCTGTCCGAGCGCAAAGGCTGCAGCGACAGGTCTTGGTAGGCACGCAAAAAACTGGTGGTCTCGCCCAGGTGCACCCAGCGGATCAACTCCGGATCGTTGGCCACATAGGGCGTGCCGTCGGGCAGCGTGCCGCGAATGTGCGCGTGGATGCGGTTGACCCGCTCGATGGTCTGCAAAGCCGCTGCCGTGCCGCCATAGGTGGTGGTGGCCACAAACAGGGCGGTGCGCCCCAAGCGCGCCTGCAGCTGGGTGCGAAAGCTGGAGTGGTCCCATACGGCGGCCAGCGCCCGGGGGTGCAGGGCCTGCAGCATGAGTGACGACAAGCCCCCGGTCATCATGGCTACAAAGTGGGCGTGTACCTGCCAGGCGGCCGAGTCGGGCCCGAACAACCCGGGGTCGCCTGCGGGTTGCAAAAAGTCGCGCGCATCACCGGTGGCCCCGGTCATGGCCCGCACGCGCTGGCCCAGCTGGTCCTTGATCTGCGCTTCCAGGTGCGTTTGCAGCTGCGTGCGCAAAGGGGATTGAAAAAATGGGAATCTGGCCATGGCCTAGAGGTTTGAAAAAAACCCAAGTGTGGTTCAGCAAGCGCAGCCCTGCAGAGTCAAGGGCAATGACCTTGGTCGCTGCACCGGCACGCGGTGGCCCTGCTCGAATCCCTTAGCTCAAGGCCGACTGGGTTCGATCCGTTTCAAATCAAAGCCACGGTCATGCAGCTTGCCCAACAGCTCTTGGTAAATGGCCGCAGGCATTTGCGGTGTGCGTGACAAGATCCACAGGTACTCGCGTTTCGGCTCGCTCACCACCACCCATTGGTAGTCCGGGTCCAGGTCGATGATCCAGTAATCGCCCCAGACCAGCGGAATGAAGGACAACCATTCGGGGGCAAAGCGCACCTTGAGCCTTGGAGAGTTCGGCCCGCCAATTTGTCGTGCCGCGCCCAGCGCCTCGGTCCATTCGCCTTTGTCGGTTTTGCAGCGGTTGAGCACCTGCACCCGGCCATCGGTTTGCAGCGTGTAGGTGGCCTGCGTGCTGCTGGCGCATTTCCTCTGAAACCAGTTCGGGTATTTGGCGATCTCGTGCCAGGTGCCCATGTAGCGCGGCACGTCCACCGAGGGCACGGATTGCAAAGGCGCAGGTTCGGCATGCGCTGGAGCAATGGCCGCGAAGGCGATCAGGGCCAGGGCCAGCCATCCTGCAGCCGTGCGGGACAAAGCGCCAAGAACGGCTGGGACGGCCCATCGGCGTGGCGCGTTCACCGGTCGGGTTGCAGGGTTGAGGGTGGGGTTCATGCTGGTGTCCTGCAGGCGCGGTATCGGAGGGTGTATCGGAGGGCGTCTTGGTCGCCGCAGCGAGCTGGCCACAGCGCCTGCACCAGGTCTGTCTGTTACACCACGATCGGGTTCATCGCACCGTCCATGCTCATGCAAATGCCGGTGACGTAACTGGCTTTGGGCGAGGCCAAAAACAGCACAACGTGGGCTATTTCTTCGGGCTCGGCCATGCGGCCCAAGGGAATTTTGGCGACCGCTTGCGCCATGGCTTCGTGGGTGTCGACCCCTTTGATCCGTGCATCGGCCGCCATGCCTTCTTGCAGGCGATCGGTCAAGGTCAGGCCGGGGTTCACCGCATTCACCCGAATGCCCTGTGGCCCGTAAGCCGCAGCCATACCGGCGCTCACCAGCATCAAAGCCGCGTTGGCCGCACCGCCGGGCAGGTGGATGGGGCTGGCCACTTTGCCGCCATTGCCCACGATGTTCACCACCGTGCCCTGGCCACGCGCGGCCATGCGCTGGATGGTGGGGGTGAGCATGTGGATGGTGGTGAAGTATTTGGCCTGCATCGCATCGGCAAAGGACTCGGGCGTAAGCTCGGGTGCGGGCGTGCGCTTGGCCGCACCAGCCGAGTTGACCAACACATCAACCGGGCCGAACGCGGCTTCAGCCGAGTTCAGCGCCGTCAGGGCATGCGCCGCATCGCGCAAATTGGCCGCCACCGTGTGGATGCGCTCAGCCGGAAAGTGGACGTGCAGTTTTTGCAGGGCATTGGTCAGGTTGGCTACGTCACGCGAGACCAGCGTGACCTTCGCGCCCTCTTCCAGAAAGGCGTGAGCGCAAGCCAGGCCAATGCCTTTGCTGCCGCCAGTGATCAATACATGCTTGTCGCTTAGGTGCAGATTCATGGGGTACTCTTCTGATGAAATAAGAAATTGAATTACGTGATTTAAACACCCTTCTTTTTCCTTTGCCCCATGAACTCAAAAATCTCTGTCCTGCGTGAGCGTTTGAACCAACCGGGTCTGGTGGTCGCGCCCGGTGTATTTGACATGGTGTCGCTGCGCCTGGCCGACAGCTTTGGCTTTGATGCGCTGTACATGACCGGCTACGGCACCGTGGCCTCGCACATGGGTCTGCCCGATGCGGGTCTGGCCACTTACAGCGACATGGTCGGCCGCGTCACCGCCATGGCGGGCATGGCCCGCACGCCGCTGATTGCCGATGCCGATACGGGCTACGGTGGCTTGCTCAACATGCGCCACACCATTCGGGGTTACGAAGCCGCAGGCGCTTGCGCCATCCAGCTTGAAGACCAAGAGTTCCCCAAAAAATGCGGCCACACCCCGGGCCGGCGCGTCATCCCCACGGCCGACATGGTGCGCAAAATCCAGGTGGCCGTCGATTCGCGCGCGTCCAAAGACTTCTTGATCATCGCCCGCACCGATGCCCGCACCACGCTGGGCCTGGATGAAGCGCTGCGCCGGGCTGAGGCCTATGCCAAGGCTGGGGCGGACATTTTGTTTGTCGAGTCGCCCGAGACCGAAGAAGAAATGCGCCGCATTGGCCAAAGCTTTGACCTGCCGCTGGTGGCCAACATGGTCGAGAAAGGCCGCACCCCGGTGCTGACCCGCCCCGAGCTGGAGGCGCTGGGCTACAAGATCGCCATCTTCCCGGTCACCGCCTTGCTGGCGGGCGTGCAGGCCATGACGCAGGTGTACCAACAGTTCAAGGACACGGGCTCGTCGGCCAAGGGCGACACGCCTTTGTACGACTTCGCCGACCTGACCAAGCTCATGGGTTTTGAAGACGTGTGGGCTTTTGAAAAGCGCTACGCTGAAACCAATTGATTTTTATTGATGTGCCCCCGTAGGAGCCTACCCCGTGGGTGATGGGCGTGGGACACGCCCTGATCAGCATCGCCCACCAAGCCATCGCCCACGGGGTGGGCTCCTACGGGGAGCGGGTCCATAGCCACCGAGTTGCACTTGACGGTGCAAAAAATTTGAAACTTCAGCGTGCCAGATCCATCAAACCCCAAGGAGACAAATATGACCTCATTGAAATCATCCCCCCGCCGCCACTGGCTGCAAACCCTGCTGGCCACTGGACTGGCCGCCAGTGTGTGCGGCGGCTTGGCCCTGAGCGCCAGCACCGCTGCTGCGCAAGCTGCCTACCCCGCCAAACCCATTCGCCTGGTCGTGCCCTTTGCGACCGGTGGGGTGACCGACACCAGCGGCCGTCTGATCGCCGAGCAGTTGTCCAAGCGCTTGGGCCAACAGGTGATCGTGGACAACAAGCCCGGCGCATCCGGCAGCATCGGCACGCAAATGGTGGCCGCGGCCGCGCCCGACGGCTACACCCTGCTGCTGGGCTTTGACGGGACCTTGGTGATCTACCCGCATTCGGCGCCCAAAGTGGGTTTTGACACCGTCAAAGACTTTGCCCCGATCGGCAAGATCGGCGACGCAATTTTGATTTTGGTGTCGCACCCAGGCGTGCCCGCCAAGTCACTGCAACAAGTGATCGCCTTGTCCAAAACCCAGCCGGGCGGCTTGTCGTATGGCTCTTCGGGCACGGGCGGCACGCCGCACATCGCCGGCGAATTGCTCAAGCAGCGCACCGGCGCCAACCTGACGCACATCCCCTACAAAGGCGGCGGTCAGGCCATGATCGACTTGCTGGGCGGCAACATCCCGCTGGTTTACACCGCCGTGGCGGGTGCCATTTCACACGTCAAATCAGGCAAGTTGCATGCGGTGGCGGTGTCCAGCGCGCAGCGCGCCCCGTCCCTGCCCGATGTGCCCACCTTCATCGAATCGGGCGTGGCCGATTTCGACATCAACTCCTGGGTGGGCCTGTTGGCCCCAGCCAAAACGCCCCAAGCGATTGTGGACAAGCTCAACACCGAACTGAACGCGGTGCTGAACGACCCGGCTGTGCGCGAGCGCCTGAACACCCTGGGCATCACCGCCAGCCCTGGCGGCCCTGAGCGCTTTGGCCGCGACATGGCGCGTGACCTGTCGCGCTACGCGGCGGTGGTCAAAGCGGCGGGCATCAAGGCCGAGTGATTCAGCCCTGCAGCCCTTTGACCAAGGGCTGCGCCAGCCGCTCGCCTTCTTGCACCCAAAAGGCCGGGTCGGCTTTGCGGATGCGGTCGATGGCGTTGCCCATGTGCGCGGCAGCGGCTTGCCGGGCCTGCACAGAATCACCGGCCTGCACGGCCTGCAAGATGGCCTGGTGCTCGCTGCGCACGGCGGCTGTAAAGTCGCCACGCCGGGCCTCGTTGGCCCGCGTGACCTGAGTGGCCCCGTGCAGGAACTGGCTGAGGTAGCCCAATGTCTGGATCAGAAAAGGATTGTGTGTGGCCTCGGCAATCGCCCGGTGGAAATGCACATCTTCGGCCACACCATCGCCACCCGACTGGACAGCCTGTTCCAGCGCCTTGACCGCTTGTTCGATGGCCAGCAGGTCGCTGGCACTGCGCCGCTCGGCCGCCAACGCCGCCACCTCGGCCTCCAAAGCGCGGCGTACCTCCACCATCTGAATCACGGCCTCTTGCGAAGCGGCTTGCCGGGCTTCGAACTGCAGCGGCGCAAAGGGCAGTTGCTGCCTGACAAACACCCCGCTGCCCTGGCGCGAGTCCACCAGACCCAGAGATTTGAGGCGCGACACCGCCTCGCGCACGACGGTGCGGCTGACGGCGAATTGCTCAACCAAGCGCGCCTCGGTGGGCAGTTTGTCGCCCGGCGCCAAACGACCTTGCTTGATCTCGGCGCTCAATTGCTCCGCCACCTGATCGGACAAACGGGCACCGCTGGAGACGGGGGTGAAGTGCTGGCTCATGGAGTTGTCATACAAAAAACAAATCTAAGCATAACGGGCTGAGCAACGGGGTGCTGTCAAACAGGTGTCGTTGGGCGTTGGGGGCTGGGTGTTGCGTTCAACCCATCACGCTTAACCCTCAACGCTGAACCCCTTAGAATTACGTTTAGGTAAATTGATTTATCAATGGTAAATTACGGCCTGGGCACCGCAGGGTGCTTTTTGACCATTCTGGAGCTCGCACATGGGTGCTTACGTCAACCCGATTTATCCGTACAAGTCACCAGCCGACTTGATGTCCACGCCGCCGCAGCGCAAGCCGTTGATCGTCATTGGCGCAGGGCCTGTGGGCTTGGCCGCGGCCATTGATGCCCGCTTGCAGGGGCTTGAGGTGCTGGTGCTGGACGACGACAAGACCGTGTCGGTCGGCTCGCGGGCGGTGTGCTACGCCAAGCGCTCGCTCGAAATTCTGGACCGTTTGGGCATTGCCGACGAGGCTTGTGGCTTGGGCGTGAGCTGGAACATTGGCCGCACTTTTTTGGAAGAAGACGAGGTCTACCAGTTCAACCTGGTGCCCGACGCGGGCCACAAGCGCCCCGGCATGATCAATCTGCAGCAATACCATGTTGAGGAAATGCTGATTGCCCGAGCGTTGGAGCTGGGCGCGGACATTCGCTGGCAGCACAAAGTCACTGCCGTCACCCGCCACGATGAAGGCCACGACGCACACGCCACGCTGACGGTGGAAACGCCCGAAGGCACGTTTGACATTGAAGCCGACTGGCTGGTGGTGGCCGACGGCGCACGCAGCCCGATCCGCCGCCATTTGGGGCTGGACATCGAAGGCCGCGTGTTCCAGGACCGCTTTTTGATCGCCGACGTGATCATGAAAGCCGACTACCCGGCCGAGCGCTGGTTCTGGTTCGACCCGCCCTTTCACCCCAACCAAAGCGTGCTGCTGCACAAGCAAAGCAACAACGTCTGGCGCATCGATTTTCAGCTGGGCTGGGACGCCGACCCCGAAGAGGAAAAGAAGCCCGAAAAAGTCATCCCGCGCCTGAAGGCCATGCTGGGCGACGAGCGCCCGTTTGAGCTGGAGTGGGTCAGCATCTACACCTTCCAGTGCCGCCGCATGACCGACTTCCGTCACGGCCGCGTGCTGTTTGCAGGCGACGCGGCTCACCAGGTCTCACCCTTTGGCGCACGCGGGGCCAACTCGGGTTTTCAGGACGCAGACGAT
Organism: Limnohabitans sp. 2KL-51; assembly: GCF_003063645.1. Lineage (GTDB taxonomy): Bacteria > Pseudomonadota > Gammaproteobacteria > Burkholderiales > Burkholderiaceae_C > Limnohabitans_A. Next base: position 198,566 of record NZ_NESJ01000005.1, on the reverse strand, counting down.
TTGATGTGGAAACTGGGCTTGGTCATCAAGGGCCAGGCTAGTGAGAAATTGCTCGACACCTACGCGATGGACCGCGAATTTGCCGCCGACGAAAACATCATGAACTCGACGCGCTCGACCGACTTCATCACGCCCAAGAGCCGCACCAGCAAGACCTTTCGCAACCAGGTGCTGGCGCTGGCCAAGCACCACCCGTTTGCGCGCAAGCTGGTCAACTCGGGCCGCCTGTCCATGCCGTCCTTCCTGACCGATTCGATGCTCAACACGCCCGATGCCGAAGCGTTTGAAGGCAACATGGTGCCTGGCGCGCCGATGGACGATGCGCCCGTCCAAGTGAACGGACAAGATGCTTGGTTGCTCAACCAAGTGGGCAAGGGTTTTCAGGTCATGTTGTTTGTGGATGCGCCGCTCTCGCCCGATGTGCTGGCGCAACTTGCAGATGTCTCCTTGCATGGTGGGAGCACGCCCCTGCGCGCGATTGCTTCTCCCATCCAGCCAACTCTGCTCATCGTCGCCCCAAGCCCCTTGAACATCCCCAGCATGAACGTCATCGTCGACACCCAAGGCCTGGTGGCCAAGCGCTATGACGCGCAACCCGGCACCACCTATTTGCTGCGCCCCGACCAGCATGTGCTCGCCCGCTGGCGCACCCTGGACACCGACCGGGTGCAAGCGGCCATGGCCCGCGCCTTGGGTCAAGTGGGCACACCTGCCTGAAGCCCTTAGAGAACCGACATGCCCACCGACACACCCACAACCCTAATCACCGCGCCCCACTTCCACGAGGCCGGACGCCGATTTTTTCGCGACTTTTCACCGGGTGACGAGTTTTACGAAAACTTGATCGACGCCCACAACGGCCTGAGCGACGAACAAAGCGAAGCACTCAACGCCCGCCTGATTTTGCTGCTGGCCAACCACATTGGCGACTTGCGCGTGCTGCGCGAGGCATTGCAAGCCGCCCGCCAAACCGACTGAGCCCAACGACTGAGCCCACTGACAAGTCGCACTGAACACCGGAGACCGCCATGAAAATCAACCGCATCCACCACGCCGCTTACCGCTGCAAAGACGCCAAAGCCACTGTCGAGTGGTACGTGAAAAACCTGAACATGGATTTCGTGCTGGCCATCGCCGAAGACTTGGTGCCCTCCACCAAGGCCCCTGATCCTTACATGCATGTGTTCCTGGACGCGGGTGGCGGCAACGTGCTGGCCTTTTTTGAACTGCCCAACTCACCCGAAATGGGCCGTGACGAAAACACCCCCGCTTGGGTGCAACACATTGCTTTTCAAGTTGACAGCCTTCAAGCGCTGGAAGACGCCAAGGCCCGCCTGCAAGCCAACGGCGTAGAGGTGCTGGGCCCGACCAACCACACCATTTTCAAGAGCATCTACTTCTTTGACCCGAACGGCCACCGCCTGGAACTGGCCGCCGACGTGGGCACGCCCGAGATGTACGCCAAGCTCGACGCGTGCAAATGGGAGATGCTCAACGAGTGGGCGCAAACCAAACGCGCCCCCAAACACGCGGCCTGGATGCACGAGACCGAGTTGACCAACTGAAGCAGCTTGACGCCAGGGGCTGGGCCTGATGGCCCGGCAAGTCGGGTTTTGGCGCTAGCTCCGGACAAGATAGACCTGGGTTATTAGGTCTCCAACGACTGATTTGCAGCGTTAGGAGACATCGGCTAAAAGCGCTGGCTGCCAGCTACCGGCCAGTAGCAGTCATCGATCTTTATAGTTCTCATGACCGATAAAGGCTAAGAAAAAAGATGGGAAGCCCTGTTAGCCAAGGTTGCCAATAGCTACCTGCCCGTTAGCGAGGACTTCAACCATCACTTGTCTTAATGATCACGTTGCGTGATGGCCCAGCCGTTTTGAAATTGACTCGGCACAGACCCGCAGTGCCTTGGCCGCCCGTCCATCCCAATCAGTGTCAAATGTTCCAGTGGGCCCCATGATCGTGATGGCCAAAACGATGTTGCCGGAATAGTCAAAGACAGGGGCAGAGAAAGAGGCGACACCTGGCGTAGGGTGGTTGACGCCTCGCGAGAGTTTTCTGGTGCGGGCTTCTTCAATCATCCTTTCAACGACCTTTTCTTCAAGAGGATGAGCGATGTCAGGCCCTAATCGAATCCGGTCCTCCAACATCATCTTTTCGATCAGTTTACGCGGCAGAAAAGCCGAGAAAACACGGCCAGTGGCAGTGTTGACGAGCGACATCACTGATCCGGTTCGGATATTGGTGTGCACGGGATAGCTTGCATCGATTAGTCGCACGATCACCGGGCCCAGATTGCCCCAGACCGCAATCGCGACGCTGTGAGTGGTCTCTTGGGCAAGGGCTTCTGCGAACGGAGTGGCCTCACGCACAGGGTTCATTGTTTGCAGACTGATCAACCCCAGCTGGATCGCCATGGGGCCTAAAAAGTAATACCCAGTAAAAGGGTCCTGTGCTACCAAGCCAATCTTCGCAAAACTCACCAAATACGGATGAATTTTTCCTGAAGGCATGTTGGCCGCTTTCACCAAGTCCTTTAACGCCATGGGCCTTGGCTCTGAAGCGAGAACCTTAAGGATTTCCCCTCCCACCTCAATCGATTGAATACCACGCCGCTCGCGTTCTGGTGTGGGCTCCGAAACGTTTTTTAAATTGATTGGATGGATTTTAGGCATGGCTGGAATCATACGCACCAATTATTAGTCAATGTCTAGCACGCTAGTACAGGGTAAATCCCTAAACATCATTTAGCTTGCTAGGTTTAAATTAGCGCTAATGCGATGAGTAATTGATCTTCCATTCCTTAGAAAGAGATTTCAATGTCGGTAAAAAATCAGCTTGATTGCGATGTTCTGGTTGTGGGGTCGGGTGTGGCAGGCATGTCTGCTGCGGTTACGAGCGCCATCCGTGGTTTGAAAGTCGTTGTGGCAGAAAAGGCCTCTTTCTACGGGGGGACGACATCCCGTTCTGGCGGCTGGCTCTGGATTCCGAACACCCAGATGGCCAAAGCCTTGGGCCATGTCGAGCGCCCAGATCAGGCACTGACCTACATCAAGGATCAGGCTGGTGACAACTTTGATGAAAAGCGCGTGCGCGCGTTTATCGAAAACGGTCCCAAGTGCGTCGAATTTTTCACATCCAAGACGGTGGTGCAGTTCGATATGCCGCTGACATTCCCTGACTACCATGCGGAGGCACCAGGCGCTGCGCAAGGTGGTCGCTCATTTGTGACACGCCCTATGGACGCTCGCGAGATGGGGCCGCTGCTCAAAGACCTTGGCCCTGTGCTTCCAGAGTTGACAGTCTTCGGCCTCACGATCGGTTCAGGGAAAGACATCATCCACTTCATGCGAGCCTCGCGATCTTTAGAGTCGGCCTGGTACGTGACAAAGCGCCTGACCAAACATTTTTTGGAGGTCTTGCGTTACGGCCGTGGTATGACGCTGACCAATGGCAATGCCTTGGCTGCGCGATTGGCGAAGTCGGCGGCGAATTTATCAGTGCCGGTGCTGTTGTCTTCTCCTGTTACGCAATTGTTGCGCGACGGGGAGCGAGTAACTGGAGCGGTTTTAGAACAACAAGGTCAAAGGGTCAAGGTCAATGCCAGGATGGGAGTGGTGCTGGCAAGCGGGGGTATTCCACATGACGAGGTGCGGAAAAAAAAGGTCTACCCCCACGTTCGTTCAGGCCATCAGCATTGGTCACCAACTCCGCATTCCAATACCGGCGATGGGGCACGCATGGCAGAGGCCGTAGGTGGCGTATTTGATGACACCTTGCAGCATGCTGCAGCATGGACTCCGATGTCGCTGGTGCCGCGCAAGGACGGGAGTACGGGCATCATGCCGCACTTCATCGATCGCGCTAAACCCGGGGTAATCGCGGTCAATCAGGATGGCAAGCGCTGCACTAACGAAGCCAATTCATACCACGATGTCGTGCAAGCCATTGTTGAGTCTTCCGTCAGCAAGGAGGACAGTTTTTGCTGGCTAGTGGCTGATCACCGCGCCATTCGCCGTTATGGACTTGGATTTGTTAAGCCGTTCCCCATGCCTATGGGCGAACACCTGCGCAACGGGTATCTGAAAAAGGGGGGAACGGTAGCCGAACTTGCACAAAAAATTGGTGTGAGTACCTCCGCACTAGAAGAAACCATCAACCGCTACAACGAGAACGCTCAGTTCGGTCGGGATCCCGAATTTGGTCGTGGCAGCAAAGCCTACAACCGGTATCAAGGCGATGCACTGCACAGCCCGAACCCCTGTGTGGAGCCACTGAGGACAGGACCTTTCTATGCCATCAAGCTAGTACCTGGCGACATTGGCTCCTTCATGGGTCTGAAAACAAATGAAAACGGCCAAGTGATCCGTACCGATGGCAATCCGATTGAAGGACTTTATGCCGCTGGCAATGATGCAGCCAGCATCATGGGCGGCGAGTACACCGGGGCAGGCATCACCTTGGGACCAGGTCTGACCTTTGGCTACATCGCAGCAAATCATATAGCCGATCAGGTTAAAGCCACACAGTCCGCTCCCGCTCACGTTGCCTGAGGAGGAACCATGGATATCCCAAAAATTCTTATTGGTCGCACGGTTTTCATCACAGGAGCTGGACAGGGCAATGGCAAAGCTATCGCCATAGGATTAGCAGAGGCTGGTGCCAAGATCGTAGTCACAGACCTCAATCGCGAGAATGCTGATGCGACGGCCGAAATCATTCAAAGCAAAGGGGGACAAGCTTGGAGCTTTGGCCTAGATGTGACCTCGGCGGAGCAATGCGCTGAAACTGCTCGCCATGTCGCCAAGGACGTGGGCGCTGTGGATGTATTGGTCAACAACGCCGGCATTCTCATCCGCGAAGGCATTGACAGCCCGAATGCAGCCAAAAATCTGCAACTGATCATGAGAGTCAATGTCGAGGGCACTTTCAATGTCACGCATGCGTTCCTATCTGATCTTCGGAAAACGAAAGGCACGATAGTCAACGTAGCTTCTGTAGCCTCCTTTGCCGGCTGGCCAAACACTCTGGGCTATGCCCCATCGAAAGGGGCCGTCAAACAGCTCACACAATCTCTGGCGGCTGATTTGGCCAAGGACGGCATACGGGTCAATGCGATCGCTCCGGGAGTGATTGCCACCGCCATGTCGGCTTCTACGCGGGCGGATCCTGCGAAGCTGGAGAAATTCCTCACCCGCATCCCGATGGGGCGGGTCGCAGAGCCTGAGGAGTTGGTGGGGGCAGTTCTGTTCCTCGCATCCTCTATGTCGACTTACGTCACTGGCGTGACGATTCCAGTCGACGGCGGGTTCTTGGCAGTCTGATTTCCACTGCGGCCGGGATCTCGCGCACGGCCGTATTTTTCCAAAGCGAGTACCTCAACTTTCCAAACAAGGAGACAACCATGTCCAAATTCAAAATGACCCGGCGTATGGCCATCCTTACGGCTGCATCGCTTATGAGCTTAGCCACTGCAGCGCAGGAGATCAAGCTCGGCTTCAACGGTGACCTGTCGGCATCTCCCTCCGCACAGAGCGGTGCTGCGGGCGTTCTCGGTATTCAAGCTGCAATCGAGGACATCAATGCTGCCGGTGGTATCAATGGCCGCAAACTGACCTTGGTCATTAGAGACGACCAGTCTCAGCCGCCCAAATCGATTCAGAACATGAGCGATCTGATCGACAACGTGAAGGTTGCTGCGGTCTTTGGCCCAACTAACTCTGGAAATGCGTTGGCCTGGAAACACATTCCTAATCAGAAAAAAGTTATTTCTATGGGCATGATCGGTGGTGGCACTGACATCACTAAAGGCACTGGTGGCGACAATTACATGTTCCGTGTGTCGATGGTTGATCGCGAACAGGTCGCAGGTCTCATGGCCTACGCTCAAAAAGCTGGCTATAAAAAAGTCGGTCTGCTGACCGAAACCACGGGCTATGGCGCAGGTGGACTTAAGGACATGCAGGAAATCGGAAAACTGCACGGCATTGACGTTTCAGTGGCAGAAAAATTTGCTGTTGCCGATACCGATATGACTTCGCAGCTCAACAAAATGAAAGCGGCGGGTGTGGATGCCGTTGCCATTTGGGCGCAGGGCACCCCCACCGGACAGTTGATGCGCTCGATGGAAAAGATCAACTACTTCCCTCCAGTTTTGTCCTCCTGGGCGGCTGACAACATCACTTTCTACGATGCCGCTGGAAAGACGCTGGCAGAAAAGCCTATTTTCATGCGCACCATGGTCGATCCATCGACGCCCAAGCAGAAACAGCTTTTCGACCGAACCAAGGCCAATCTGGCAGCGCCCAGTGCTTTCCCGTTCGTGGTGCACGGTTATGACGCAGTGCAACTGATTGCAGCTTCAATTCGCCAGGCTGGTGGTACCGATGGCGAAAAAATGCGAGCTGCACTGGAAGATCTGAAAGATCCCGTGGCGGGCACCATGAAGACATACAACAAGCCTTTTAGCAAAACCCAGCGTGAAGCGCTGACAGCCTCCGACTTTGCATTTGTTAAGTGGGATGCCGGCAAATTGGTTCAGGTAAGTGATCCAGTTATCAAGGCATTGACATCTGCAGACTTCAAACGCTGACGTTTATGGGGGGGCGTGCGAAAAAACGGCCCCGCTTCAACAGGATTTTAAAAATGGAAATCGCTCTATTGCAGGCGCTCCTGAGTGGGGCTGCCGTGGGAAGCACATATGCGCTTGTTGCGTTGGGTTTCAGCGTCACGTTCACCACCACCAAGACACTTAATTTTTCTCACGGTGAGTTTGTCTCAGCTGGAGCATTCATCGGCATGAGCGTGTTATTTCTGGCGCTTGGAAAACCCATCACTTCAACCTCGTTTGGAGGGGAGATCACAGGCAATGGCGCGCAACTGTTGGCGCTGCTAGCGGCATTGGGCGTGATGGGTTTACTGGGCTGGTTGTTGTATTTGCTTGGTGTACGGCCTTTTTCCCGTAAGCCTGGAATGTCTTGGGTTATGAGCACGCTGGGATTCGGCGTGATCCTGCAAAGCATTGGATTGGCTATCTGGGGAGCCAAACCTGTCGTTGTCCCAGGTCCTGTCGGTGATGAAGTTATTCGTCTGTGGGGAATCGGTATACGTCCACAGGAAATTTTGATGTTGGTGGTTTCTGTCTCCATCATGGTGTTGTTCGATCATGTCATGCGCAAGACCATGGTTGGGAAAGCCATGCGGGCAGTAGCACATAACCCCAATGTTGCCAGCTTGATGGGCATCAATGTCAACGCCATGATGATTGGCGCATTCGTGGTCAGTTCAGCACTCGCAGGATTGTCAGGCTTTATGCTGGCACCTATTGCGCAGGCTTCGTTATTCATGGGTTTGGCAGTGGGCTTGAAAGGTTTTTCAGCCGCTATGGTCGGCGGGCTGAACAATGCGCGTGGTTGTGTTCTTGGTGGTTTTCTATTGGGAGTTCTGGAGTCCATGGTCAACCTTTGGTCGGCGCAGTGGCGTGAAGTGACCATTTTTGCACTCGTGATCGTGGTTTTGGCGGTACGCCCCACAGGCCTGTTCGGTACAAAGATGGTGGAAAAGGTATGAGCAACCTCAAACATTTCCTGGGGGTTACCCTTTTTGTGCTGATCTTGGGCACCATTACGGCCAGTATCGGAAACGACTATTACCTGCGCATCATTTTCATGATGTGTATTTACTATCTGTGCGGCGTCGGTATGAACGTGCTGGTAGGGTATGCAGGCCAAAAATCGTTAGGTCAGGCGGGCCTGTTTGCTGCTGGGGCATACGCAGTGGCTTTGCTGACAACTCGAACTGAAATTGGCGCAGCCACAGCGTTGGTTCTGGCAACAGTAATTTCCGGCTTGTTCGGCGTCTTTATTGCGCTGCCTTCTCTGCGCGTCAAGGGTCCTTATCTTGCAATGGTAACGATGGCCTTTGGCATCGTTATTGAAAAGTTGGTGTCAGAGTGGTCGGATGTCTTCGGAGGTGCCACCGGCATCTATGGCATCAAGCCGCTTTCTTGGGGAGACCAACCTTTCACCATTCAGCATTGGGTGTGGTTTGCTATCTTTATATCGGCTTCGGCTCACCTCTTGATTCGTAATCTGATGTCAGGTCGCTTCGGTCGTGCCATGCTTTCCTTGCAAGCAGATGAAATTGCCTCTGCCTCTGTGGGTGTCCGGGTCTACCGCGCAAAAGTGGTGGCTTTTGTGATAGCTGCCACCACGTGCGGATTGGCGGGCGCGCTTGTAGCCCAGCAAAATCAATACATCAACTCGGATTTCATTACCTTCCACCTGTCGATTTTCATACTACTGCTTGTCTTGTTCGGCGGAGTTGGCAATTTGTATGGTCCCTTGGTCGGAGCAGTCTTGCTTACTGCTATCGATGCCTCATTGGCACGCTGGCCATCGGTGCAACATCTGGTGTATGGCGCACTCTTGTTGTTTGCGATGTTTGTGATGCCAACGGGTGTAATGGGGGTATTGCAAAAGTGGGTCAAACGCAATACCGTCAATTTGGACGTTGAAAAGTCCACGATCACAGAATCTGATCTACGGAAGAATTTTGGCGGGTCTGGTGATTTGCTGATCGTCGAGGGTCTTAGCAAGGCCTACGGTGGCATAAAGCCTGCGCAAAACGTGAGCTTCAAACTTCAACATGACCATGTACACGCTCTGATCGGACCGAACGGTGCCGGCAAGACCACCATGATCAATATGCTCAGTGGTATTGTCACGCCTGATGCTGGCAGTATTCAGTTTGATGGGCACAATCTCATTGGACAGGAAGCACACAACATCTGTTCCTTGGGCATTGGGCGAACTTTTCAGAATCTTCGTCTGTTCAGTGAACTTTCAGTGCTGGACAACGTTATGCTGGGTCGCCATTCCCGTATGCGAAATGGATTTTTGTCGTCGCTGTTTGCTTTGCCAATAGCCCAAATGCAAGAAAGAGCTGCGAGGCAGCATGCATTGGCAGTGCTCGATCTGGTTGGTTTGACAAAGCTACAAGGGACGCCTGCGGGAAGTTTGCCCTACGGCCTACAGCGCAGGGTAGAGCTAGCGAGGGCCTTGGCAACTGAGCCCAAACTCCTATTGCTTGATGAGCCTGCAGCAGGTCTGAATCCTCAAGAAACTGCTGAACTTGGGCAGTTGTTGGTGAAGATCAGCCGACTGGGAACAACCATTCTCATGGTGGAGCATCACATGGACTTGGTCATGGCGATATCAGACCATGTGATTGTTCTTGACTATGGTATCAAGATTGCAGAAGGTAAGCCATCAGACATTCAGAAAAATCCCAAAGTGATCGAAGCCTACTTGGGCGGTGAAGCTGTCTTGGCCGCATGAAACACAAGGAAAAAAATGCTCAAGTTACAAGACATTCGTATCTCCTACGGTGCCGTCGAAGCTGTTAAAGGGGTCAACCTTGAGGTGCGAGAGGGAGAAGTGGTGACAATCATCGGTGCCAATGGCGCTGGCAAATCCACACTGCTCAAAAGCATTGTTGGACTGGAAAAACCGCAAAGCGGCTCCATCCATTTCAGTGGACAAGACATCACCTATGCACCTGCCCACAAACGCGTAGGCATGGGTCTAGCATTGTCGCCTGAGGGTCGCGGGGTGTTCCCAGATCAGACAGTTCGAGAAAATCTTATGCTGGGAGCCTATGCACACCAGGGGAATCCGGCACAGGTTGAAGACCTGATTGAAAAAGAGTTTCAAAGATTTCCCAGATTGAAAGAGCGTCAAAATCAGCTTGCTGGGACGATGTCTGGAGGTGAGCAGCAGATGTTGGCGATTTCACGGGCATTGATGAGCGAGCCCAAGCTTCTGCTGCTTGACGAGCCTTCATTAGGGTTGGCGCCCCTCATCATTGCTGAAATTTTTCGTTCCATTCGTCAACTCAGTGCTTCCGGGTTAACGATTTTGCTGGTGGAGCAAATGGCCAATCAAGCTTTGTCAGTGGCTGAGCGTGCCTATGTTTTGGAAACCGGAAAAATAATCCTTCAAGGCTCCGGGTCTGATCTCATGAAAGATCCTGCGGTTCGCGCTGCCTACCTTGGTGCGCACTGACTAAAAGGCACCCAATGGCTGAGCAGGAACCAAAAGAGGTGTTGAGGACCGCCCAAGACTTTAAAGGCCGAGTGGTCATGATCACGGGTGGTGGATCAGGTATTGGCGAAATCACATGCAAAATTTTGGCCGCAGGTGGAGCCAAAGTAGCGGTGGTCGACTTTGATTTAACTGCAGCAGAACGTGTGGCTTCGCAAATTCAATCTCAGGCTGGCATTTCTGTCGCCATACAAGCAGATGTTACTCAAGCTGAGGCTGTTAATCAGGCCGTACAGCAAGTTGTAAGACTCTGGGGTAGTTTGCACATGGCTGTCAATAACGCCGGAATTCCGTCGCCTAGAGCTGCGGTTGCTGATACCGATTTGGCGATCTGGAGCCGTGTTTTGGATGTCAATCTGACTGGCATGTTTTATTGCTTGCGCAGTGAAATTCCAGCGATTTTGAACAGTGGTGGTGGTGCCATAGTGAACTTGTCTTCGATTCTGGGTCTCAATGGCATGGCAGGTCGAGCAGCATATGTTGCCGCCAAGCATGGTGTTGTGGGCCTGACCAAATCGGCCGCTTTGGACTATGCACAAACAGGGCTGCGAATCAACGCGGTTGCACCAGGTTATGTCGACACGCCTCTTCTAAAAGAACGCACCGCTGATGAACGCCAAAGTATTGCCCAGATGCATCCAATGGGCAAGATGGCTGAGCCTCAGGAAATTGCGGAAGTCATTACTTTTTTGCTTTCTCCCAGAGCCTCTTTTATCACCGGGCAAACGTATTTGGTTGATGGTGGCTACTCAGCACGTTAAACGGCAAATGCTCAACATTTCGAAATCTTGCATTGCATGTAATCGTTTGATCATTGTTTCGCAATGTCCACTTAAATTTGAAGAGATATCAAATGAATGAGCGCAGTGTGATCGTTTCTGAGGAAGTTGATGCAAATCAAGCTGAGCCTGTTAGCCTCTGGTTTACCTTAGCGATTGCCTGTTTGCTTGTTGCGATATTTTTTGCTCTTTTCATTGCGGCCTTTTGATGTAATCGGCTAAGGACATTTGGAGGAGAGTCTGTTCCGGATTGTGAAGAAACGGTCGGGGGTGATCGATTCTGTTTTGCTAGAAGCTGTCATTCAATTGGTTGAAGACAAAGGCCGCTTTGGGTCGGTTCCTGCCTTTGGTTACAGCTTTTCGTAGTCTGCTTACAGCCTTCAACAGCCACTGAGACTCAAAAACCAGCGTTCAGCCATTTCGGCAACTCAACGCCTGCGCAGGAAAAATTGCGCCACAGCGCCCGTCAGGGCAAAGCCCAGCATCATCCAACCCAAGTTCACCGCGCCTTCGTGCGGCACCAAGCCCACCAGGTAGCCGGCGCTGGCCCCGGTGAGTTGCTGCATCAGGCCTGCCACCGCAGCGGCCGAACCTGCCAGCGCGGGCACCACGCCCACCGTGCCCGCCAGCGTAGGCGGGTTCAGCAGGCCATGACCCAAGCCCAAAAGCAACAAGGGCAAAGCCACGGCCAGCGCCGTCTGCACGCCACCCAAGCCCAGCGCCAGCATCACCACCAGACCGCCCAGCGTCAGCGCCTGGCCCCAGGCCATGACGCGTGATTCGCCCGCCTGCTGGATCAGGCGAGAGGTCATGAAATTGCCCAAAATGTACGAAACAGGCACAGCCATGATGAACCAACCAATACCATCCGGACCGATGCCATAGCCCTTGAGCACGATGGGTGCGCCTGCCAGGAAAGCGTAAAACGTGGCGGTGGAGGCCGCCAGGATGGCGACGTAGAGCAAAAAGCGCGGCTCGCGCAGCAGGCGGGCGTAAGCGCTGAGCATGGCGCGCAGCCAGTGGCCCGTTGCAGGCGCGCTTTGGGCCCCACGCGGCAAGCCCAGCCACGCTGCCACCAAGAGCAGCACGTCCAAAACAGCCAGCAACACAAAGTTGGTTTGCCAGCCAAAGCGCACATGCATCTGCCCGCCGATCAGCGTAGCCAGCGGCGGGCACATGCCCATCGCCATGCCGATGTAGGCCATGACGCGTGTGCGTTGTGGTCCGGCAAACAGGTCTTGCACCATGGAGCGGCTGACCACCATGCTGGCGGCGCAGCCCGCGCCTTGCAGCACACGGGCGGCAATGAGTGTGGTGATGTCGGTGGCCAGCGCGGCCATGACCGAGGCCAGTCCCGCGATCACCAGCCCCAGCATCAGGATGGGCTTTCGCCCATACCGATCCGACAAGGGGCCATACACCAACTGCAAGGCACCGTAGGCCACCACGTAGCCGCTGAAGGTCAGCTGCACATCGGTTTGGTGGGTGTCAAAAATCACGCCCCACTCTTGCATGGAGGGCAGGCAAAGCGTCATGGCCAGCAGGCCAAAGGCGATTTGTGCCAACACGTTGGCGATGAGCCAGGGGCTGTGGGCGGCAGTGTTCTGGGTGCCGGGCGCGCTGGCCATGTCAGCCGCGCTGCAACTTGTAGACCGCCGTGCCCGCCATCAGGTTGGGCCACAGACGCACTTCATGACCGTTTTGCAGGCCAAAGGCATCCACCACGCGCAGCTGGTTTTTATGGGCCAGGTCGCCAAAGTCAGCATAGGTGCCCACGCGGATGTTGGGTGTGTCGTACCACTGGTATGGCAGTCGCTTGGTCACCGGCATGCGGCCTTGCAACACGCTCAGGCGGTTGAACCAATGCGCAAAATTGGGGAAGGCCACGATGCCCACACGGCCCACGCGCACCGTCTCGCGCAGCATGGTCTCGGCGTTGCGCAAGTGCTGCAGCGTGTCGATTTGCAGCACCACGTCAAACGACTGGTCGGCAAACAGACTCAGGCCCTCGTCCAGGTTCAGCTGGATCACGTTCACACCGCGCTGCACGCAGGCGTGCACATTGGCGTCGTCCAGCTCCACACCGTAACCAGTACAGCCCTTGTGTTGTTGAAGATAGGCCAGCAAGGCCCCATCGCCACAGCCCAAATCGAGCACGCGGGCGCCTTGCGGCACGAGGCGAGCAATGGCTTGCATGATCAGGGGGTCGCTCATGCGGCACCTCCTTCGTTCAAAGTCTTCGCCATGTTGTCAAAGTAAGAACGCACCACGTTCAGGTAGCGCGCATCATCCAGCAAAAAGGCGTCGTGCCCGTGCGGCGCGTCAATTTCGGCGTAGCTCACGTCGCGGTGGTTGTCGAGCAGGGCCTTGACCATTTCGCGGCTGCGGGCGGGCGAGAAGCGCCAGTCGGTGCTGAAGCTGACCAGCAAAAACTTGCAGCTGGCGCGGGCCAGCGCTTTGGACAAGTCGCCGCCAAAGGCGCGTGCCGGGTCAAAGTAATCGAGCGCCCGTGTGATCAGCAAATAGGTGTTCGCGTCAAAGTACTCGCTGAACTTGTCACCTTGGTAGCGAAGGTAGCTTTCAATCTGGAACTCGACTTCTTGCGTGGAATATTTGTAGCCAGTGGCGTTGTGCGTCACGGCTTCGCGCAGCTCACGGCCAAATTTTTCGTTCATCACGTCATCGCTCAGGTACGTGATGTGGCCGATCATGCGGGCGATGCGCAGGCCGCGTTTGGGCACCACGCCTTGTGCGACAAAGTGGCCGTTGTGAAAGTCCGGGTCGGTCACGATGGCGCGGCGGGCCACTTCGTTGAAGGCGATGTTTTCGGCATTCAAATTGGGGGCACTGGCCACCACCACCGCGTGTTTCACGCGCTCGGGGTATTGCAGCGTCCAACTCAGCGCCTGCATGCCGCCCAAACTGCCGCCCATCACGGCAGCCAATTGTTCAATGCCCAAGGCGTCGAGTAAAAGGGCCTGGGCGTTGACCCAGTCTTCCACCGTCACCACCGGGAAGTCGGCGCCATAGACGCGCCCGGTGTCGGGGTTCACATGCATGGGGCCAGTCGAGCCAAAGCACGAACCCAGGTTATTCACGCCAATAACAAAAAATCGGTCGGTGTCGAGCGACTTGCCGGGACCGATCATGTTGTCCCACCAACCCAGGTTTTTGGGCTGGTCGGCGTACACACCCGCCACATGGTGTGAGGCATTGAGGGCGTGGCAGATCAGCACCGCGTTGGATTTGTCGGCGTTGAGCGTGCCGTAGGTTTCGTAGCTCAGTGAATAGCCACGGATGGACGCACCACTTTGCAAAGGCAAAGGGGCTTCAAACAGCATGCTTTGGGATTCGGCGATCAGCATCGAATGTGTTCTGGTGTGCAAAAAAACAAAACCCGGCTTCGCAGTCAGCTGGGCCGGGTTTCTGTGAGATGAAACACACGCCATTTAGCTGAATTTCGAAACCAGTCAGGTTCCGGCGCCCGCAATCGGGTTCAAATCGGCGCATGGAGCAAGTATAAGGGCGATGAACCCCATGGCTGGGCAAGCATCAGAACACCAGCATCCGGGTCAGAGGACTGCTCAGCTGCCCCAGCCCGACAACGCGATCACGCCGAGCACGGCAAAAATACCTGCAGAAATCAGGTGCACCAGACGCAGTGGAACGCGCTGGGTGATGGCGTCGCCCAGCCACACCACGGGTGCGTTGGCCAGCATCATGCCCAGCGTGGTGCCCGCCACCACGGCGAACCAGGCGTTGTATTGCGCCGCCAGCATCACGGTGGCGATTTGGGTCTTATCGCCCATCTCGGCCAGAAAGAACGCCACCACCGTGGTCAAAAACACGCCCATGCGCGGGGCGCTGTCGCCTTCTTCATCGTCCAGCTTGTCGGGGATCAGCATCCAAGCTGCCATGGCGATGAAGGACGCGCCCAGGACCCAGCGCAGCACGTCGGGGCCCATCACGGTGGTGACCCAGCTGCCCACGGCGCCAGCCAAGCCATGGTTGGCCAAGGTGGCCACCAAAATCCCCAACACGATGGGCCAGGGCTTGCGAAAACGGGCGGCCAGCACGAGTGACAAAAGCTGGGTTTTGTCACCCATTTCGGCCAAAGCCACGATACCGGTAGAGACGAAAAATGCTTCCATGGGGGAGTGCGGGCGTCAGCCTGAACACTGAATTGCTAAGAGGTGGGCATCTTACGTGAGGGACCTGTGCACCGGTTTGGGGGCGTGACGATCGCTCAGGCACTTGTGACTTACTTTGGGTGCGTTTCTTGCTTTTCTTTGGTGCGCGAGGGTGGATCGCCCCCAAAATGCACCAAATCAAATCAAAATTTTTCAAAGGACGATCATGGAAGCACTAAAACAGGGCGCAGATGCGCTTTTTATATTGTTGGGCGGCATCATGGTGTTGGCCATGCACGCCGGTTTTGCTTTTCTGGAGCTGGGCACGGTCCGCAAAAAAAACCAGGTCAATGCGCTGGTCAAAATCCTGGTGGATTTTTCGGTATCCACTGTGGTTTATTTTGTGGTCGGTTACAGCGTGGCTTATGGCACCACCTTCTTTGTCGGGGCAGAGCAATTGGCCGCCAAAAACGGCTACGACCTGGTCAAGTTCTTCTTTTTGCTGACCTTTGCCGCCGCCATTCCCGCCATCATTTCGGGCGGCATTGCCGAGCGGGCCAAGTTCTGGCCGCAGTTGATCGCCACGGCTGTGATCGTGGGTTTTGTTTACCCCCTCTTTGAGGGCATTGTCTGGAACCAGCACTTTGGCGTGCAGGCTTGGATCAAGGCGCTCACGGGCGATGAGTTCCATGACTTTGCAGGTTCAGTGGTGGTCCACGCCATGGGGGGCTGGATCGCTTTGCCCGCGGTCATTTTGCTGGGTGCGCGCTACAACCGTTACCGAAAAAACGGTGAAGTTTCGGCACATCCCCCTTCGAGCATTCCGTTTTTGGCCTTGGGCTCGTGGATCCTGATCGTGGGCTGGTTTGGCTTCAACGTGATGAGCGCCCAGACGCTGGACAAAATCTCCGGTCTCGTGGCGGTTAATTCCCTGATGGCCATGGTGGGTGGCACATTGGCGGCTTTGGTTTTGGGCAAAAACGACCCCGGCTTTGTGCACAACGGTCCCTTGGCCGGTTTGGTGGCGGTCTGTGCAGGCTCCGATTTAATGCATCCTTTTGGTGCAATGGTCACAGGTGCTGTGGCCGGCGCCTTGTTTGTGGTGATGTTCACCCTGACCCAGAACAAATGGAAAATCGACGATGTGCTGGGCGTGTGGCCCTTGCATGGCATTTGCGGTGCCTGGGGCGGTATTGCGGCGGGCATTTTTGGGGCCAGCAGCTTGGGCGGGTTGGGTGGCGTCAACCTGAGCGCGCAGTTAATCGGCACCAGCCTCGGTGTGGCATGGGCCCTGTTCGCCGGTGTGGCGATTTACGGCCTATTGAAAATCACCCTCGGATTGAAACTCAGCCCCGAGGAAGAATATGACGGGGCCGATTTGACGATTCACAAAATCAGCGCCTCGCCCGAGCGGGAAGTGAGTTGGTAAAACAACAAATGTGCGTGGTTTCACACTTTTTGCAGGGCATTTAAAGAAAATGCCTTGCATTTATTTTTGTTTTCTCGAAGATAGTGGACAGGCTTTAGCGGCATTTCCACTGAAGTCCAGTTTGCGGTGAACAGGTCAGTTTCGCTTTCCTTCCGATGTTTTCAGGTTTGTTGAATGCGCTTTCGGAACTCCATCGCTTTTATCTCTGTGTTTTGAGGAGTCCCTTTCATGGGCAACAAACTTTACGTCGGCAACCTGGCTTATTCGGTGCGAGACGGTGATCTGGAACAAGCCTTCGGTGAATTCGGTGCTGTGACCAGCGCCAAAGTCATGATGGAACGCGATACGGGCCGCTCCAAAGGCTTCGGCTTTGTGGAAATGGGCAACGATAACGAAGCCCAAGCCGCGATCAACGGCATGAATGGCCAGCCTTTGGGCGGCCGCAATGTGGTCGTGAACGAAGCACGCCCGATGGAAGCACGCCCTCCACGGTCAGGCGGCGGTGGCTTTGGCGGCCCTCGCCGTGAAGGCGGCGGTGGTGGCGGTGGTGGCGGTGGTGGCGGTGGTGGCGGTGGTGGCGGCGGTGGCGGCGGTTACGGCGGCGGCGGCGGTTACGGCGGTGGTGGCGGCTATGGCGGCGGCCGCGAAGGCGGTGGCGGATATGGCGGCGGCGGTCGTAGCGATGGCGGTGGCGGCTACGGTGGCGGCGGTCGTAGCGATGGCGGTGGCGGCTACGGTGGCGGCGGTCGTGGTGAAGGCGGCGGCCGTGGCGATGGCGGTGGTTTCAGAAGCCCCTACGGCGCAGGCCCCCGTGGTGGTGGTCGCCGTGAAGGTGGCCGCGAAGGCGGTGGCGACTACTGATTGAGCACATGGGCTGATCACTCAGCCCATGAAAGCCCAAAGCCCTGCGTTGCAGGGCTTTGTCGTTTCTAGCGCCCTGCGTGGCGCGAACCTTCAGAAAAATCTGCCCCCATCCGCCGGGGTTTCGACAGGGTTTGAGCCGGGCTTGTTCCGGTTTTGTGGTTCTCTTAAGGGGTCTGACGTGGCGGTAAAACCGCTCGCACGCGGCCCTGCAGCTCGTACTGACCGCTTCGGGTGTCAAAGCGCATGTTTTGGCCCGTGAACACTTCAGCGCCGCGCGTGATGCGCACCGGCTGGTCCGAAACCAGCCGCTCTTCTTCCAACCAAGCCGTGAATGTTTCACCGCGCAACTCGACGCGCGGGCCCTGAGCGTCTGCCTGTCTGACTGCCAGCGCTTCGCCGGTCAGGGTCACCTGTTGATCGGCCTCACGGGAAATACCTTTTTGGGCTTGGGCCGTCAGGCGTGTGCCCGCCTCGTTTTCGGCCAGAATGCGCACGCCCTCGATGTGCAGGCTTTGCGTGGCCGGAAAGTGCGTGGCGCTTTGCCCGCTGACTTCGCGAGTCAGTCGGCCTGTGGCGTCAAAGGATTTGACCGTAAATTGATCGAGGCGGAAATCCGGGTCCTGACGCAGCTGGGGGTCAATGCCGGGCGGCATCAACTCGGGCACGCTGCGAACCAACCACCAGCTGCCCAAAGCCAAAATCGCAAACAGGAACAAGGGCAAGTAAATCGTCAACCGGTCCAGGGTGCGGCGCAGCCGCGTGAGCAAGTTCATGCCGATGCGCCCGGGTGGTCATGCACCCCCACTTGCGCGAGTAAGGCGGCGTAGTGCCCGCCCGCCACCAGCAGCAGGTCACAAAAGGCGCGGGCCGCGCCTTCGCCGCCGCGCTCGGCGGTGATGTGGTGGGCCAGCGCTTTGGCCTGGGCATGGGCATTGGCCGGGGCACAAGCAAAAGCGGCGCTTTGCATCACGGGCAAATCGGGCCAGTCGTCGCCGATGGCGGCCGCTTGCGCCCAGCTCAGGTTCAGTTCGCTCAAAAAGGCCTCGGCTGCCGGGCGCTTGTCTTCGGTGCCAAAGCGTGCGTGGGTGATGCCCAGCGCCTTCAGGCGCAAGCGCAGCGGGGCCGAGTCACGGCCGGTAATCACCACGGGCGTGATGCCGGCCTTTTGCAGCAGTTTCAGGCCCTGGCCGTCGAGTGTGTTGAAGCGCTTGAGGGTCTCACCGCTTTCAGAAAAATACAGCCCGCCATCGGTCAGCACGCCGTCGATGTCGAAAAAGGCCACGCGAATGCCTTGCGCTTGCAGCAACAACTCGGGCGGGTAATTCAAGACAGGGGTGAGCGCTTTGAAGTCTTGCATGTCAAATCACCTTGGCCCGCATCAGGTCGTTGGAGTTGATGGCCCCGCACAGGAGGCCCTGCGCGTCCACCACCAAAATGCTGGTGACGCGGTGCAGTTCCATCATCTCGGCGGCTTCGACGGCCAGCGCGTCATGGCGGATGGTGCGCGGATTGGGGTGCATGACGTCGCGGGCACTCAGGCTGCGCAGGTCCACGCCTTTTTCAATCAAACGGCGCAAATCGCCATCGGTGAACACGCCCAGCACGCGGCCATCGGCATCGGTGACCGAAGTGGCACCCAAGCCCTTGCTGCTCATCTCGCGCATGAGGGCCGTGAATTCGGCATCCGGCCCGACTTGCGGCACATCGGTGCCTTTGCGCATCACATCGCCCACATGCGTGAGCAGCTTGCGGCCCAGCGACCCCCCCGGGTGCGAGCGTGCAAAGTCTTCGGGCTTAAAGCCGCGGGCATCCAGCAGGGCCACGGCAAGCGCATCGCCCATGGCCAGCTGGGCGGTGGTGCTGGCGGTGGGGGCCAGGTTCAAAGGGCAGGCCTCTTTGTCGACGGAGCAGTCAAGCACCACGTCGGCGTGGCGGGCCAGAAATGACTGTAGGCCGCCGGTCAGCGCGATCAGGGGCACGCCCTGGCGTTTGAGCACCGGCAGGATGGCCACCAGCTCGTCGCTCTCGCCGCTGTTGGAGATGGCCAGCACCACATCCACGGTTTTGATCATGCCCAGGTCGCCATGACTGGCCTCGCCTGGGTGAACAAACATGGCCGGGGTGCCGGTCGATGCCAAGGTGGCGGCAATCTTGCGGCCAATGTGGCCGCTCTTGCCCATGCCAGTGACGACCACGCGGCCTTGCACGCCCAGCACCAAGTTCACGGCTTGAACAAAGCGCTCGTCCAACCGGTCTTTCAATTGGAGCAAAGCGGCGGCCTCGATGTCGAGGGTCTCGCGGGCGAGTTGCAGGGTGTGGGCGGAATGGGCAAGCATGTTTTGCATTTTATCGGGCGCAGCACATGGCCCTTGAAATGACGCGGTTGCTGAATACGGGGCCATGCGCGCTTGTTAATATGGACGCATGAGCGCTTTGGAGTTGACCCTGTTGTATTTGCTGGCCGCCGTGCTGGGTGTGGTGGGCTGCCGCATGCTCAAGCTGCCGCCCATGCTGGGCTATCTGGCGGTGGGGGTGCTGATTGGCCCCAACGCGCTGGCACTGGCGCAAAACTCCGAGGGCGTCAAACACCTGGCCGAGTTCGGCGTGGTGTTTTTGATGTTTGTCATCGGGCTGGAGTTCAACCTGCCCAAGTTGCGCTCCATGCGCAAACATGTGTTTGGCCTGGGCCTGCTGCAGGTGCTGCTGACGCTGGTGATCGTGACGGTGTTTTCCTTGTTCGTGGCCACGATGGCGCCCACCCTTTGGAAAATGGAGTGGCAAACCGCGCTGGCCCTGTCGAGCGCGATGGCCATGAGCAGTACAGCGATCGTGGTCAAGTTGGTGGCCGACCGGCTGGAGCTGGAGTCTGAACACGGCAAACGCGTGGTGGGTGTGCTGCTGTTTCAGGATTTGGCAGTGGTGCCGCTGATCGTGATGATTCCGGCCCTGAGCGCCCCGGCTGACGAAATGCTCACCGCCTTGCTGATGGCCGCACTCAAAGCCACCGTCTTGATCACCTTGCTCATGACGGGCGGGCAGCGCGTGATGCGCTGGTGGCTGACCCTGGTGGCGCGGCGCAAGAGCGAAGAGCTGTTTGTGCTGAACCTGTTGTTGGTCACGCTGGGCCTGGCCTGGATCACCGAAATAGCAGGTCTGAGCTTGGCACTGGGGGCTTTCATTGCGGGCATGCTGATTTCAGAGACCGAATACAAGCACCAAGTGGAGCTGGACATCCGGCCCTTCCACGATGTGTTGTTGGGTCTGTTTTTCATCACCATCGGCATGATGCTGGACTGGCACATCGTGGTCGAGCGCTGGCCCTTGGTGCTGGTGCTGACCACCTTGCCGGTGATTTTCAAGCTGGTTTTGGTGACCGCATTGGCCAAGTTCACGGGTGCCCCCAATGGGGTGGCGCTGCGCACCGGTTTGTATCTGGCGCAGGCGGGTGAGTTCGGTTTTGTGTTGCTCACTCTGGGGGCGCAAAGCCAAATCATTCCACCAGCCTTGCTCAACCCGGTGCTGGCCAGCATGGTGCTGTCCATGATGGCCACGCCTTTCATCATCATGCACAGCGAACGCATCGTGCTCAAGGTGGTGGCCGGCGAGTGGCTGCAGCAATCCCTGCAAATGACCACCATTGCCCGCAAGTCGATCAGCACCAGCAAGCACGTCATCATTTGCGGCTACGGGCGTTGCGGACAGAACCTGGCACGCATGCTCGACAAAGAAAAAATCCCTTACATGGCGCTGGACCTGGACCCTGACCGGGTGCGTCAGGCCGCTGCTGCCGGAGATTCGGTGGTGTTTGGCGATGCCGGGCGTCTGCAATCGCTCATGGCCGCAGGCCTGGCCCGCGCCAGCGCGGTGGTGATCACGTATCTGGACGTGCCCGCTGCCATGAAGGTGCTGGACCACACCCACAGCCACGCCCCCCAGGTGCCGGTGATTGTGCGCACGCAAGATGACCTGGACTTGGAAAAATTGCTGGCCGCTGGTGCCACTGAAGTGGTGCCGGAGGCGATCGAGGGCTCCCTCATGCTGGCCAGCCATGCGCTGGCGTTGGTGGGTGTGCCCATGCGCCGCGTGATCCGCATCGTGCAAGACCAGCGCGACGCCCGCTACAACCTGCTGCGAGGGTATTTCCACGGAGCCGACGACGACACGCTAGACGAGATCGACCACGAACGCCTGACCACAGTGGGGCTGCCCATGGCCTCGCCCTGGCTGGGCAAGCAGGTGAAAGACCTCGCTTTTCATGCCATGGGGGTGCGCGTGGTCAACCTGCGCCGCGCCAATGGCCAACCCGAAAACGTGAGCGAAGACACCGCGTTGTACGCGGGCGACACGCTGGTGCTGTCGGGCAAATCCCAAACACTGGCGGTGGCCGAAGAAAAACTCCTGCAAGGCTGAAGACATGGACGATCTGAGCGTCAACGATTATCTGAAAAGCCACATCCGCACGGTGCCCGATTGGCCCGCGCCGGGGGTGCAATTCCGAGACATCACCCCGCTGCTGCAAGACCCACGCGTGTTCCGGGTGCTGATCGACGCCTTTGTGCACCGCTACATGCACCCCGCCTTGCGCCCGGATGTGGTGGCGGGTCTGGATGCGCGGGGCTTTATTTTGGGCTCGGTGGTGGCTTATGAACTGGGACTGGGTTTTGTGCCCATCCGCAAAAAAGGCAAGCTGCCTTTCACCACCGTGGAAGAAACCTACGAGCTGGAATACGGCAGTGCCACGGTCGAGCTGCACACCGACGCGGTCAAGCCGGGTCAGCGGGTGCTGCTGATCGACGACCTGATCGCCACGGGTGGCACCATGCTGGCGGGCAAAAAGCTGCTTGAAAAACTCGGCGCTACGGTGATCGAAGGAGCGGCCATCGTGGACTTGCCCGAGCTGGGAGGCTCGAAGCGGATCCGGGACAGCAGCTTGAATCTGTTCACACTGGTGTCGTTCGAAGGACATTAAGAGCTCTGGCAGGTGTCGCGCAAGACGCAGGCAGGCCAGGCGACCCGTTTTAAGCTTTGCACTTCAACTCTTCGCACTCATTGCCATGAACGCTCCCCACACCCCAGCAGCGGTCGCCGACGACCGCGTGCCTTACGCCAAGCCCCAGCCCTGGGGCATGGCCCCCGACATGGTGGTGCACGACGTGCAAACCGAAGACGAACGCTTGTGGGCCCCGGTGGCCCCGGGCATTTGGTCACGCCCGCTGCACCTGAACGTGACGGGTGGCTTTTACGTGCACCTGCTCAAAGTCAAGCGCTCGGGCCTGTTGCAGCGCCACCGGCATTCGGGCCAGGTGCATGCCCATGTGCTGCGCGGCAAATGGTTGTACCTGGAACACGACTGGGTGGCCGAAGAAGGCAGTTATGTGTTCGAGCCCCCGGGTGAGACCCACACCCTGGTGGTGCCCGACGACTGCCAGGACATGGTGACGATGTTCACCGTGCATGGTGCCTTGATGTACGTGGACACGCAAGGCAACGCCACCGGCTATGACGATGTGTTCACCCGCATCGAGAAGTACCGCACCCACTTTGAGGCCGTGGGCTTGGGAGCGGATTACGTGAAAAAATTCATGCGTTAAGTTCGCAGAGCGTTGATAAAAACCCGCCCAAGGTGTCACGGGCGGGCTTCTTCAAAGACGGTCCTTTGGTCCGATGCGTTTTATCTTTCGATGCTGCGGTTCCAACGCGCATTCCATGCAGGACGGTTCTCGTTGATCACGTTCCAATCCAGCACGACTGCTGATTTCATGTAGTCGGCAAACTGTCTCAGTTTCAATTTGGCATCATCGCCCACAGCGGGTGCTTTGGGGTTGGACGGGATCTGGTTGCCGTGCTCCAGACCTGCAGCCTGTGCTTGGGCTGACAGCAGATACTCGGCCAGCTTTTGTGACAGAACAGGCTCGGAATTTTTGGCAATCACACACTCGGCCACCATGAGCACTACCGAGCCTTCTTTGGGCTGAGCGTATTCGACGGCAATGCCCTTTTCCTGCAAGGTGGCCACGCTGGTCGGTGTCAAGGGCGCAATGGCGGCTTCACCGTTCTGGATCATTTCGGCCAATTTGGCCGAGCTGGGGATGTACTCGAGCACGTTGGGGCCAATCGATGCTTTCCAAGCATTGA
The DNA here is from genome assembly GCF_003063645.1 of Limnohabitans sp. 2KL-51. Classification (GTDB taxonomy): domain Bacteria; phylum Pseudomonadota; class Gammaproteobacteria; order Burkholderiales; family Burkholderiaceae_C; genus Limnohabitans_A. The sequence continues at coordinate 175,123 of NZ_NESJ01000005.1, read as the reverse complement.
ATCCCGGGTCTACGTTGGCTTCGGTGCCGCCTTTGATGCGGTTGAACATCAAAAAGCCATGCAGGCCAAATGAAGAAGATGGCATGGATTGGAAGACCACTTTGCCCTTGAATTTGGGGTCCGCCAAATCCATCCAGGAGGTGGGTGCGGCCCAGCCCTTTTCGGCAAACATTTTCTTGTTGTAAGCCAAGCCTGTCATGCCCATGGTCACACCGGCAGCGATGTCATCCTTGAAGCGCGCGGTGGGGAAAATTTCATTCAAAGCAGGGCTGGGTTTGAGCTTCTCGCACAGCCCCATGCCTGCGGCTCGGATCATCACCCCATCGTCCAGGAACATCACATGCATCTGGGGCCTGTCTTTGTTGGCTTGCGCCTTGGCCAGGATTTCTGATGAGGTGCCCGGGACCACCACCACTTTCACGTTGTTCGCTTTTTCAAAGGCCGGGAAAACATGGCTTGTCCATGTTTTTTCCATGATGCCACCATTCATGCCGATGTACAGGGTTTTGGTTTGGGCCTGCGACAAGCCTGGTGCCATGGCCGCGATGGCGACGGCCAGGGCGCCAAGCGGCGCTTTTACAGAAATTTTTGATCGCGAGAAGGGGGTCATGGTAAGTCTCCTGGGGTTGATGTGACGGACGAAGAAACGGCAGAAAAACGGGCGATGGAAAAGGCCTCAATGGGGGTGGACGAGCGGCCATGGCAAACCAGTTCGGCCAACACCTCACCCACAGCAGGACCGGTTTGAAAACCTGCGCCTGCGAAGCCAAAAGCGTGGATCAAACCTGGCGTGGTCTGGCTCCTGCCGATCACCGGTTCATGGTCAGGCAAATAACCTTCGGTACCACTCCAGGTGCGGATCACATGGGCGTGCCGCAGGCTAGGCAACAGTTCAACCGAGCGGGCCAGCACCAGGCCAATGGCCTCGCGCGAAGGCCTGGCGCGCAGATCATCCAGCGCAAAACCCCGTGATCCACCGATCACGCAATTGCCTCTGGGGGCTTGTCTTGCATAGATGCCGCCACCTTCAACGCCAAGGCTCAAGTTCATGAAGGCAGGCAATGGATCGGTGACGGCCATGACCGGGTGTGCAGACACCATGGGCACCATTTCGTTGAATTGAGCGGCAATGTGCCCTGCCCAGGCACCTGCACAGTTGAGCAAATGGTCACTGCAAATGTGGACACCCGTGTCGCTTTCGATCTCAAAGCCTCGGCCCGAGTGGTGGATGTGCTTGGCGGTGGTGTTCTCCATGACCACCGCCCCGGCAGCTTGCGCCGCCTTGGCAAATGCAGGCGAAACCAGCCGAGGGTTGGCATGCCCGTCTTCGGCGCACAAGGAGCCGCCCAACACGCGCTCGCCCAGCCAGGGGTAGGTCTTGCGAAGGGCATCACCGCCAATGATTTGCAAGTCCAGGCCAAGGGCCTGACTTTTGTCGCGGTAGGTTTGCAGCGATGCCAGATCGGCTTCGGTCCGTGCAATTTTCAGGTGGCCAGAGCGGATGTATTCGCCATCGGTACCGATCAGCTCGGGCAAGCGCCCCCAGATGGCATGGGCCCGCTGCGACAGTGGCAATTGCACCAACGAACGCCCCTGGCGGCGAACGCCACCATAGTTCACGCCACTGGAACGTGAACCACACACATCCCGCTCCATCACCAGCACAGACTTGCCCAGCTTTCTCAAGGCCAGAGCCGCACTCGCGCCGACGATGCCGCCGCCCACGATGGCCACGTCAAAGTGCTGTGCGAAGCTCATGCGGGACCCTCGCTTTTGGCGCTGAGGGCTTTTTCAAAGGGAATGGGTTTGATGGGCGCTTGTCCACGCAAACGGCCCACCTGCGAGGGCGCTTGCTGCGTGCAATGCGCCAGCAATTCAGCGGCGGCACAAGCACACATGCGCCCTTGGCAACGCCCCATGCCCACCCGCGACAAAGCTTTTAAACGGTTCAGCTCAAGTGCTCCCGATGCTTGGGCGATTTCCCGAATTTCGCCTGCTGTGATCTCTTCGCAGCGACAGATCACCACCTCGTTGGTAGTCATGGCAGGCCATTGGGTGGGCTCGGGAAAGGCTTGGGTCAAACCTGAGCCAAAGGTCCGGCGTTTTGCAATCTGCCGGTCCAGCGTCTTGATGCGTGCCTTTTCTGCGTCAGTCAAAACCAGCCCTTGATCCATAAGAAAGGCCCATGCGGCACGCTCTCCTGACCACTCGGCCGCATCAGCGCCTTGAATGCTGGCGCCATCGCCCGCCATGTACACCCCGGGCACAGACGATCGGCCCGCGCTGTCTTTGGTGGGCAGCCAGGCCCTGTCTGCCTGGTGATACGCAAACTCGCAGCCCAACAAATCGGCCAACTGGGTTTCCGACCTCAGACCATACCCCGTGGCCACCGCATCGCAGTCGATGCGGTGTTCGCCGAGCTGGTCGCGCCAGATCAATTGTTCGACCGATGCGTCACCCAGCGCTTGCACCGGCATGGCCCCTCGCTGGATGGCGACCCCGTGGGCCATGAGCCAGGCCACGTAATAAAGGCCTTTGGCCAAGACAGACGATTGGGCCATCATGTCCGGCAAAGCACTCAGCTGGTCGCTCAACTGGGCACTGTCCAAAATGGCCGCAACGTGCCCACCCGCTTTGACGTATTGGTAGGCGACGAGGTAAAGCAAAGGCCCAGTGCCCGCAAAGACCACCGACTTGCCGATGGCGCAGCCTTGAAACTTCAGAGCCACTTGTGCGCCCCCCAGGCTGAACACACCGGGCAGTGTCCAGCCCAAAAAAGGCAGGATCCTGTCGGTCGCACCCGTGGCCATGATGAGGGCTGAATAGGGCAAGACCGATGTCTTGTCTTGGTGCAGCAAATCCAGGCACCCGGCCTCGGCATTCCACACCAGTGTGTTGGGTCTGTAATCGATGTGCGGCATCAAGGCCTGCATGGCGTTCAGGACGGCATCGGCTTTGCTGGCCTCGAAGCCATACAGGCTTTTTCGGCTGCGTTCAAAATTCTTGGGTGGTTGTCGGTAAATCTGACCGCCGTGACGCGCGTTTTCGTCGAGCACGATCGGGCGCAAGCCTTTGGACACCAAAGTTTGAGCGGCGCGGATGCCCGCAGGGCCTGCGCCAACAATCACGGTCTGGGCAAGGGGGGTGTTCATGGTGTCACCACCAAACGCATGCCAGGTTCGATCAGTTTGAGGCAGCTGCGCAAACGCGAACCCTCTTCGGTCACCACCCAGCAATCCTGGCAAGCACCCATGACACAAAACCCGGCCCGTATGGCCCCGGATGGGTCGGCCCGTCGAAGGCCCCGACTTTGCGTGAGCAGTGCCGTCATGATGGTGTCACCAACCAAAGCCTGGCAAGCCTCTCCGTTCAGGAAAAAGGTGAGCGGTTCGCGCTGCTTTTCACTCAGTCTGACCCACAAGCCAGCGGATTTGGGATGGGCCTGTGTCATTTGCCACCCACCAGTATTTTGTCCAGACCATAGAGGCGGTCCAGGATGATCATCACTGCGGCCGTCAAGGCCACCATCAAGGCCGAGACGGCGGCCATCAGTGGATCGAGCGACTCTGTGGCGTACATGTACATGCGCACAGGCAAGGTCACCGTGGCCGGCGAGGTGACAAAAATGGACATGGTCACTTCGTCAAAGCTATTGATGAATGCCAACAGCCACCCTCCCGTAACGCCAGGCAAGATCATGGGCAAAGTCACACGCCTGAAGACCGTCAAACGGCTGGCCCCCAAGGACAAAGCTGCATGTTCACAATGCCTGTCCATGCCCACCGCCGCAGCCAACACCAGGCGCAAGGCATACGGGGTGATCACCACCACATGCGCCATCATGAGCCAATAAAAATTGCCTGTCGCACCGATGAGTGTAAACATTCTCAAAATCGCCACCCCCAACACCAGGTGGGGCACGATCAAGGGTGAGAGAAACAGGGCATTGAGGGCGTCGCGGCCTTTGAACTCGTAACGTGAGATGGCCAGTCCCGCAGGCACCGCCAGCAGGGTTGACAAAGTGGCCGCCCCCAAGCCCAGCCAAAGGCTGTTCCAAAACGAGGTGATGAAATCGGGGTGATCAAACACCGCCTTGAACCAGCGCAGCGAGAACTCGGTGGTCGGAATCGTCAAGGTGTTTTCGGGCGTGAATGCGACCAGACAAACGATCAGCAAAGGCGCCAGCATGAAACCGATCACCAAGGCATTGAACAGCTTGGCAATGGGGCCGTTTCGGTTCATGCAACCCCCATGGATTTTTTGTAGCGGCCTTCCAGCACGCGGTTGTAGCTGAGCATGACCACCAGATTGGCCAGCAGCAAAATCAAGGCCAGCGTCGCCCCCAGTGGCCAGTTCAATTCGTGCAGGTATTCGTCATAAACCACCGTGGCTACCATTTTCAGACGGCGTCCACCCAACAAGCCCGGAATGGCAAATGCACTGGCACACAAGCCAAACACAATCAGGCAACCCGACAAAATGCCCGGCATCACCTGCGGCAACACAATCCGCCGCACGGTGGTGAAGGGTGATGCAGACAAGGACAAGGCCGCATGCTCGACGCCCGGGTCGAGTTTTTGCAACGAAGTCCAGATCGGGATGATCATGAAGGGCAGCATGACGTGCACCAAGGCGATGATCACCGCCCATTCGGTGTACAGGATCTTGACTGAACCCAGACCGGCAAAAGCAAAAAACTGGTTGATCACACCATTCGGTCCCAGCAACATGCTCCAGCCAAAAGCCCTGACCACTACTGAAACCAGCAGGGGTGCCAGCACCACCAGCAAACAGATCGTTCTCCACGGGTCCCGCATCCGGCTTAAAACATAGGCTTCGGGTGCACCGATCAATAAGCAAATCCCGGTGGTCATGACAGACACCCAGAACGTGCGCCAGAAGATCTCAAAATAATACGGGTCGGTCAGCACCTCGATGTAATGTGCCAGGGTGTACTCGTTTTTCACCCCCGTGTTGTAGTCAAACACTTGGAAAGACAAAAGACCCGTCATCAAAAGAGGGGCCAGCAACAAGCCGCAAAACAGCAGCAGTGCCGGAGCAGACAAGATCCATGGCGTCAGTGGCCTTTGTGCGCTCATGACAATACCCGCATGGCTTCATCAGACCAATCCAGGCCTGTACTTTGACCCTCGTTCAAAGGGGAAGTGTCATTGTTCGCGCATGTGATGGTCAACAGGCCTTGCGCTGTTTCCACCTGATAAAGCCATTGGCTGCCCAGAAAAAACCTGGCCATGACCAAACCATCCACGCGACCCGCGCCTTGAGCAACACACTGAATTTTCTCGGGCCGCACGCTGACCATCACGGCCTGGCCTTCAACCCAGAGGCCTGAGGCCACCTTGAGTTTCAAGCCGCGCATATCGATGCAGCAGTCACCATCGTTGTGGATGACCTGCCCTTGCAACAGATTGGCTTTGCCTACAAATTTGGAGATGAATTGGGTTTGCGGGTTTTCGTAAAGCGTGAATGGCTTGTCAATTTGAGTCACGCGCCCTGCTTGCATCACCACCACACGGTCACTGAGCGACATGGCTTCGGTCTGGTCGTGCGTGACCATGATCGTGGTGGTGCCAACTTTGCGTTGAATCTGACGCAGCTCGAATTGCATTTCTTCACGCAGCTTGGCGTCCAGATTGGACAAAGGCTCGTCCAGCAGCAAGACGGGGGGCTCGATCACCAATGCGCGGGCCAGAGCGACCCTTTGACGTTGCCCGCCTGAAAGTTCTCGGGGGTAGCGCTGTGCCAATTCGTCCAAGTGCACCAATGACAAAGCTGAGGCCACTCGGTCTGCACGTTCGCGCTTCGCCACGGCGCGCATCTCCAAGCCAAAACTCACATTCTGGCTGACCGTCATGTGGGGAAACAACGCATAGCTTTGAAACACAATGCCCAAGCCCCGTGTGTTGGGTGGGCTGTGGGTGATGTTTTTGCCATCGAGGCAAATTTTGCCGTGGCTGGCCTCGACAAACCCGGCAATCATTTGCAGCGTCGTGGTCTTGCCACAACCCGACGGTCCCAAAAGGGTCAGGAACTCTCCTTTTTCAACGCTCAGGTTCATGTCTTCCACGGCACATTGCGAGCCATAGAACTTGGAAAGATTGGTCAGCGTCAAAAACGACATTCGCCACACTCCTGTGCCCGCAGGCTCTGCTCTGATCCCTCCAGACATCTGCTCTGGACTTTGACAAATGGTGTTGCAATCACACCAGAGCGTCAACAGGGTATTTCACTAAACGGCATAACTATTTAATTTATTTCATTGTGCAGAATAATTGACATAAAATCCTTAAAATTCTTCAGTTATACAAAATGACCAAGACCTCAACGGGATCCGGTGTGCTGGAAAGGGCTTTTGCCATCATTGGCCATTTGTCCCATGCGCAACGCGAGGGTGCGCGCGTGACGCAAATTGCCAAAGACATCGGGCTGACGCAAGCCACCGTTCACCGCACTTTGCAAGCCCTGATTGCCCAGAATGTGGTGGAGCAGGATGAGCGGACGAAACACTACCGGCTGAGCATCGAATTTTTTGCATTGGCTGCGCGTGCTGGTAACCCCTCGCTGCTGCGCGACCTGTGTCGGCCGGGGTTGCTGCGCCTGTCGGCCAGTTTGGGCGACACCATGTTCTTATTGGCGCGCAGTGGTTTTGATGCGGTATGCATTGACCGCAGCGAAGGGCCTTTTCCGATTCGCTCGTTCACAGGCGATATTGGCGGTCGCGTGGCGCTGGGTGTGGGACAAGGCAGTTTGGCTATTTTGGCTTTTTTGCCAGAAGCTGAACGCGAAGAAGTCATTCGCTTCAATGTGCCCCGCGTGAGGGAGTTGGGCACGTTCGATGAGGTGTATTTGAGGACCGAGATCGATCGGGTTCGGGCACAAGGCTATGCCGACAAAAACACGGGCTTGCTGGAGGGCATGGCTGGCGTGGCTGTACCGATTTGCAATCGTGACGGCCATGCCGTAGCAGCATTGAGTGTCGGGACTATTTCGACCCGATTGAACGCAGAAAGATTGCCTGCTGTTGTGGATTTGCTCCGCAAGGAGGCCCAGCGTGTTTCACCGCAAATCAACCCCTTTGACCCCACATTGCGCAGGCCGCTTTCCTTTTTGGCTGCTTGGATGCCCAACGGGTGAGAACCGCATCCGTTGGGACAGATGTTTACAGCGGCTTCTTGATCCAGTTGGCAATTTCGCCAATGATGCCGCGACGGAAGGCCAGCACACAAATTACAAAGATCACGCCTTGCATGATAGTGACCCAGGCACCAAATTGGGCAAAATAGTTTTGCATGCTGACGATGACCGCAGCGCCAGCCACAGGGCCAAACAAAGTGCCCATGCCGCCCAGCAGGGTCATCAAGACCACCTCACCCGACATGGACCAATGCACGTCGGTCAGCGAGGCCAACTGGAACACCAGCGACTTGGTGGCCCCGGCGGTACCCGCCAAAGCGCCCGAGATCACAAAAGCAATCAGCTTGAACATGTCGGTGTCGTAACCCAGCGAAATGGCTCGGTCCTGGTTTTCGCGGATGGCTTTGAGGATCTGGCCGAAGGGAGAATAAATGATGCGCCAAATCAGGGCAAAACCGGCCAGGAAAATCGCCAGCACAAACATGTACATGGCCGAATTTTCAGCCAAATCGAACACGCCAAACAGCTTGCCGCGTGGCACCGACTGGATGCCGTCTTCGCCGCCTGTGAACGGCGTTTGCAGATAAAAGAAAAACACCATCTGCGAAAACGCCAAAGTGATCATCGCAAAATAAATGCCTTGCCGGCGAATGGCCAGCATGCCTGTCACCAGCGCCAGCAAGCCAGAGCAAGCGGTGGCAAACAGCACCGCCAGCTCGGGGTTCCAGCCCCAGACTTTGGCCGCGTGGGCTGCGGCATAACCAGCGGTGCCCAAAAACATGGCGTGGCCAAACGACAGCAGGCCGCCAAAACCAATGAGCAGGTTGAAGGCGCATGCAAACAAGGCAAAGCACATGACCTTCATCAGGAAGATGGGGTACACCCAGATCGGGGCGATGACCAGCACCATCACCATGATGGCAAAGGCCACCCACTGGTGCGTGAACGACTGGGTCTTGAGTGAGGGGGTCGAGACAGTGGTCATGGTCTTACTTCTGGGTGCCGAACAGGCCTGCAGGCTTGATCAAAAGAACGATGGTCATGATGATGAAAATCACCGTGCTGGAGGCTTCCGGGTAGAACACTTTGGTCAAGCCCTCGATCAGGCCCAAGCCAAAACCGGTGAGGATCGCCCCCATGATGGAGCCCATGCCGCCAATCACGACCACCGCAAACACCACAATGATGATGTCGGCGCCCATGGTCGGGTTGACCTGGTAAATGGGCGCGGCCATCACGCCGGCAAAAGCGGCCAAGCCCACGCCGAAGCCATAAGTCAGGGTAATCATGCGGGGCACGTTGACGCCAAAAGCCTGCACCAGGCTGGGGTTTTCAGTGGCGGCGCGCAAATAGGCGCCCAGCTTGGTCCGCTCGATCACGTACCAGGTGGACAAGCACACGACCAACGAAGCCACGATGACCCAAGCGCGGTACTTGGGCAGGAACATGAAGCCGGTGTTGTAGGCACCCTTGAAGACCTCGGGCACCGGATAAGGCATGCCCGAAGAGCCGAATTCGTGTCGGAACAAACCCTGAATGATCAAGGCCAGACCGAAGGTGAGCAGCAGGCCATACAGGTGGTCCAGCTTGTACAGCTGCTTGAGCATGATGCGCTCAATAAGCATGCCTGTCGCGCCCACCAGGATGGGCGTCAGGATGAGCGACACCCAGTAGTTGATGCCCAGCTTTGTCAGCGACAAATAGGCCACAAAGGCGCCCAGCATGTACTGGGCGCCGTGGGTGAAGTTGATGATGTTCAACAAGCCGAAAATCACGGCCAGGCCCAGCGAGAGCAATGCGTAAAAAGAGCCGTTGATCAGCCCGATCAGCAATTGCCCGAACAGGGCTTGCGAGGGTATGCCAAAGATTTCCATGGTGATGTATCGACTTGCTTGAACAAAGGGTTGAAATTACTTCTTGACCAACGGGCACTCGCTCTCAGCCAGGGGGCGGAAAGCCTCGTTGGCAGGAATGGTGGCCACCAGCTTGTAGTAGTCGTATGGGCCTTTGGATTCGGCAGGCTTCTTGACCTGGAACAGGTAGGCCGGGTGAATCTTGCGACCGTCAGCGCGCACAGTGCCTTTGCCGAACAAAGGATCGTCGGTGGGCAGCTCTTTCATCTTGGCGGCGACTTTGCTGCCGTCATCGGTCTTGGCAGCATCCACAGCCTTCAGGTAGTGGATCACGCTGGAGTAAACACCGGCTTGCACCATCGATGGGTATTTGCCACCCTGGATTGCTGCGAAACGCTTGCTGAAAGCGCGGGTGTTGTCGTTCAGATCCCAGTAGAAGGTTTCGGTCAGCATCAGGCCTTGCGCGATGTTCAGACCCAACGAGTGCACGTCTGGCAGGAACACCAGCATGCCGGCCAGGTTTTGACCGCCTTTGGTGATGCCGAATTCAGCCGCTTGCTTGATGGAGTTGGTGGTGTCACCACCCGCGTTGGCCAGACCAATGATCTTGGCTTTGGAGGCTTGTGCTTGCAGCAAGAAAGAAGAGAAGTCTTGTGTTGGGAAGGGTGTGCGGACTTTACCGACCACCTTGCCGCCGTTCTTGTTCACCACAGCTTCGGTGTCGCGCTCCAGGGCGTGGCCGAAAGCGTAGTCAGCGGTCAGGAAGAACCAGGTGTCACCACCACTTTTCACAATGGCTTTGCCTGTGCCGTTGGCCAGCATCCAGGTGTCATAAGCCCAGTGGATGGTGTTGGCGTTACAGGCCTTGCCCGACAGATCGGCCGTGGCTGAGCCTGAGTTGACGTGCAGTTTGCCTTTGTCGCTGGCAATTTTGGCCACAGCCAGACCCACCGAAGATGTGGGCACGTCGGCGATCATGTCGACTTTGTCGGTGTCAAACCACTGGCGAGCCACGTTAGAGCCCACATCGGGTTTGTTTTGGTGGTCAGCGCTGACGATTTCGACTTTGAGCGTGCTCTTGGTCGCCTTGATGTAGTCCTCGACGGCCATGCGGGCCGCAGTCACCGAGCCGGGGCCGGTGATGTCGGAATACAAGCCCGACATGTCGTTCATCACGCCGATCTTGACGATGCCGTCAGAGATCTGTGCTTGGGCTGAGCCTGCAAAGGCGCAAGCGGCCACGGCAGCGAGGGAAAGAAGTTTGCGTTTCATCGTGTTATCTCCAGTTAGAAAAAAATCACACACCCAAGTACTCATGCAGCATGCCCATTTTGGCGGACAGCTCTTGCGAGCTGAAGGTCTCCACCATCTGGCCATGCTCCATCACGTAAAACCGATCCGCCAAGGGCGCGGCAAACCGGAAGTTCTGTTCCACCATGATGATCGTGAAGCCCTTGGCCTTGAGGGCCTTGATCATGCGGGCTAAGGCTTGAACAATGACCGGGGCCAAGCCTTCGGAAATTTCGTCGAGAAGCAAAAACCGCGCACCCGTGCGCAGGATGCGGCCGACCGCCAGCATTTGTTGCTCGCCACCTGACAGCCGGGTGCCGGGGCTGTTTCGGCGCTCCAGCAAGTTGGGGAACATGTCGTAGATTTCCTCGACCGACATGCCGTTCGGGGCAATAACGGGCGGTAGCATCAGGTTTTCTTCGCAGGTCAGGGCCGAGAAAATGCCGCGTTCTTCGGGGCAATAACCAATTCCGAGCTTGGCGATCTGGTGCGGCGCCCAGTTCACGGTCTCTTGGCCCCTGATGGTGATGGAGCCGGTGCGCCGACCGACCAGGCCGAGGATGGATTTGACGGTGGTGGTACGCCCAGCGCCGTTGCGCCCCAGCAGCGTGACCACTTCGCCTTCGTTGACGGTCATGTCCACCCCATGCAGGATGTGCGACTCTCCGTACCAGGATTGCAGGTTGCTGATGCGCAGGAATTCTTTGGAATCAGCCATGGGCACCCTCCAGTTGGTTGTCGGCGGTGCCCATGTAGGCTTCAAGCACTTGGGGATTTTTCGAAACCACTTCGTAAGGTCCTTCGGCAATCACTTGTCCACGTTGCAAAACGCTGATGGTGTCGGCAATCTTGGACACCACGCTCATGTTGTGTTCCACCATCAGGATGGTGCGGTTGGCGCCGACTTTTTTGATCAGCTGCGTCACACGGTCCACGTCTTCGTGGCCCATGCCTTGGGTGGGCTCATCCAGCAGCATCAGTTCGGGGTCCATGGCCAGCGTGGTGGCGATCTCCAGGGCGCGCTTGCGGCCGTAGGGCAATTCCACGGCAGTCAGATCGGCCATGCTGCCCAAATCGACCTGGTCCAGCAGCGCCATGGCCTTGTCGTTGAGCTGGTTCAGGCTGCGCTCGGAACGCCAGAAATGCAGCGATATGCCCGTGGCGCGCTGCAAACCAATGCGCACGTTTTCCATCACCGTGAGGTTGGGGAAGGTGGCCGAAATCTGGAACGAGCGCACGATGCCCCGGCGCGCCACCTGGGAGGGTTTTTCGCCGGTGATGTCGTGGCCATTGAACAGGATCTGCCCCTTGGTCGGAATCAGGAATTTGGTCAGCAGGTTGAAGACCGTGGTCTTGCCTGCGCCATTGGGGCCGATCAACGCGTGAATCTGGCCGCGCTGCACGCTCAGGTTCACGTCATTGACGGCGACAAAGCCCTTGAACTCTTTGATGAGATTCCGGGTTTCAAGGATGGTGTTGCTGGACATCTGGAGGGCTCAGTTTCTTTCGGCGTATGTTTCAAACTGTACAAAGTGGGCCATTGTGAGACTGGAGCGTCACTTTTTGCTTCATGGTTATCCCGTGGTTTGTCTCGTTGGTGTCTACAAATCGCGAGCATTTCCCATTTCAGCGGCTGCCATAGGGCTAGGCCAAATCTGTGCTGCTTGCAAGCTGACGGCGTTACCTGGGTAGGGACAAAGAATTCAGACCCATACCGACTCAAGTCCGACGCGTTTCCAGTCCTTGCGCGTCGATGGCGCGCAACTCGGTTTTCAGCACCTTGCCGTAATTGTTTTTGGGCAAGGCATTGACAAAGTGGTAGTGCTTGGGCCGCTTGAAACGCGCCACCTGGTCCAGGCAGTGCGCGTCCAAATCGGCAACAGCCAAGGGCTGGCGGCACACCACAAACGCCACCACCACCTCGCCCCACTCCGGGTCGGGTCGGCCAATCACCGACACCTCGGCCACCTGCGGGTGCGTGAGCAAGGCTTCTTCGACTTCGCGGGGGTAAATGTTGGTGCCGCCGCTGATCACCAGGTCCTTCGATCGGTCCAGCAAAGTCAGGTAGCCATCGGCATCCAGCCGCCCCACATCACCGGTTTGCAACCAGCCGCCGCGAATGGCTTTGGCAGTGGCCTCAGGATCGCGCCAATAGCCCGCCATGACCAGCTCGCTGCGGACGCAAATTTCACCCACTTCACCCACCAGCAAGCCCGCCCCTGACTCGTCGCCAATCTTCAGCTCGACCATGGCCTGTGAATGCCCGACCGAAGCCAGCCGTTCCCGGTAACGCGGGTGGGTGGTGTCCAGCACATCGCTCTTGGGCAGCACGCTGATGGTCATTGGGCATTCACCTTGGCCATAAATCTGCGCAAAGTGCGGGCCGATGACCTGCAATGCCTCTTCGATGTCGGCCAGGTACATGGGGCCGCCGCCATAGACGATGGTGGCCAGACCCTGCGGCCGCTCAGGCAAGTTGCGCGCCGCATCCACCAGCCGCCGCACCATGGTGGGCGCTGCAAAAAACGAGGCCCGCTGCCAGTGCGCAGCCAGCAACAAGGCTTCATGCGGGTCAAACCCGTCCGAGCGCGGCACCACATTCAGCCCGGCGTTCAGCACATAAGGCAAGTGGTACATGCCGCCACCGTGCGACAGCGGCGCGGGGTGCAGCATGGTGTCGCCACGTTCCACCGATTGCACCGAGCCGAAATACGCCAACGTGCAGCCGCGCAATTGGCGGGCACACAGCACCACGCCCTTGGGCCTGCCGGTGGTGCCGCTGGTGTAGAACAACCAGGCCGGGTCGTCGTCCTCGCGGGCTTGCAGTGGCAGTTCTGGGCCTTCGACTTGCAACATGAATGAGCTGTCAGCCTTAACGGCTGTAACAACGCCCAAGTCGCGCAGTGCTTGTGTGAAAGTGTGTTCCCGTTCGCTGTCGCAAAAAGCGATGTGCGCCTCGCTGTGCTGAGCGATCCATGCCGCTTCGCGTTCGTGCAGCTTGGCGTTGACGGGCACCGCCACCGCACCGGCCCACCAGATGCCCCACATGAGGGGCAAATATTCGGGCGTGTTGTACAGGAACAGCATCACGCGGTCGCCGGGCTGCACACCTTGGGCGTGCAGCCAGCTGGCCGTGCGGGCAGCGCGGTGGGCGAATTCGGCGTAATCGCACCAGACATCGGTGCCGTGCGCGATGGCCGCTTGCTGCGGGTAACGTTCGGCGGTGCGCGCCAACCAGAGAGCGATGTTCATGTGAATGGGGCAAGTATGCGTGCGGTGCGATGCGATCCGTCCACTAGACCAGGACCATGCCGCCATCGAGCAAGATAGACTGCCCTGTCATGCCGCGTGACTCGTGAGAGCCGAGGTAGACCGCCAAGGCAGCGATTTCGTCGGGGTTCAGCACCCGCCCCAGCGGCACCCGCGCCAGTGCGGCCTTGACCATGTCGTCGCCGCTCATGCCGGAGCTTTGGGCCACCTGGGCTTTCAGCGTTTCCACCATGTCGGTCTGCACAAAGCCGGGGCAGATCGCATTCACCGTGACCGCGTGCGGGCTGGCCTCAAGGGCGACGCAGCGCGTCAAGCCCACCACCGCGTGCTTGCTCACGTTGTAGGCCGACTGGTTGCGCGAGCCCCATTTGCCAGCCGTGGAGGCGATGTTGACGATGCGCCCGTGCCGCCGTGCCTGCATGCCCGGCAGGCACGCCTGCATGAAGTGCAGCACGCCAAACAGGTTCACATCGAGCATGTCCTGAAAATCTTGCGGCGCGTAGTTGAGGAAAGGCTTGGCCCGGTACACCCCGGCGTTGTTGACCAGCACATCGACACGCCCAAAGCGATCTTCGACTTGCGCCACGGCCGCAAAGCAGGCGTCACGCTCGGTCACGTTCAGGCCCAAAGTCATGATGCGCTCGGCGGGTAAGCCCAGGCTGTCCTTGACCTCCTGCAGGCGCGACGTGTCGGTGGCAATCAGGCACAGGCTGGCGCCTTCAGCGGCATAAGCCTCGGCGATCGCGCGGCCAATGCCTCGGCTGGCCCCGGTCACGATGGCCACTTGTTGGTCAAGTCGGTGTGCCATGTTCAGTCCTTGTTTTGAAGGGGTCAGATGAGTGCAGCGCGTTTGCGTTGATCGCCTGGCTTACCGTGATCGGGGTCGTCGTGCGGGTTGGACACCGCTTTGCGCAGCACGGCCAGATAACCCGGGGCCAGTTCCATGCGCGGGCCAAAGCCTTGCGCGATCAGCATGCGGTGCGCCGCAGGCAGCTTCCAGCAGGGGGTGAACACAAACAGGTGGTGTTCCAGGTGGTAATTGACCCAGTAGGGCGCCAGCACCATGCGCATGCCCCAATTCGTGAGCGTGGTGCGGGTGTTGCGCAAGCGGTCGTCGTTGTCGCCCACCACCGCATGCTCGGCAATGTTGCGGACGCGGCTGATGACCTGGTACCAGGTCAACAAAGGCAGCAGCCACAAGGCAAAGTAGGCCCACCACACGCCGACTGCTGCCGTGATGGCGAAGATCGCCAGGTTGCTGAGCAAGAAATATTTTTCTGCGGCGATCAGGTTCTTCAGACGTTGCCAGCGGCTGGGGCTGTCGCCCATTTCCAGGCGGAAAGATTCCATGCGGCGTTGGTAGCCTGTCACGCCCAGAATATCTCGCCGCATCTTGCGCCAAAAGCTGCTTTGGCTGATGGGAAACGGGGCCGACAACATCAGGTCGGGGTCTTCGGCTTGCTGGGTGTGGCGGTGGTGACTCAGGTGATAGGGGCGGTACAGCGTGAGGCTTGCGCCCACAGGCCAGCCGCACAAAAACGCGCCCAGCGTGTCATTGAACCGGGTGTTTTTGAACAAGGCACGGTGCGCTGCATCGTGCATCAAAATCGCCAGGCCCAGTTGCCGCCCGCCAATGATGACCACCGCGACAATGAAGCTCAAGGGGTTAGGCCAAGCGATGAAAACCGCCATGGCCAATGCGATCACGCCCCAAGCGTGCAACACCAAATAAGCGCCCATCCAGTCAGAACGTTCGCGCAAATAAGCGTCTTGCTCGGGGCTGAGGCTGGGCTGGGTGTCGGCGGTCATGACAAGTTCATGGGCAAAGATGTGCATCTTGGACCCATTGACCTGCAAAAACAGTCACAGGTGTGACCGGTCCATACAGCCGTAGGCAGAGGCGTCAATTTGTTTTGGGAAGGGCTGTCAAAACGAGCCCTGGCCAACTGTTTTCGCAGGCGATTCAGCGCTGGCCGTCGTGGACCGAAACAGCCTCCTTGGTCAGACCACCCAGTCGCGAGTGAATGCGGCCACCTGTTCCCATGACCAGCGCAAACAAAATTTCATTGGGGCGCGGCGCATCCTGAATGCCCACCTCCATGCTGTTGAAGTGGCTGCGCACATAACAAGCGTGGATGTAATGCACGGGAACCATCAAACGATACCCAGCGCTGGCCACCGCCTTGCTGGCCGGGACGATGGCTTTGGGGTCACCCAACAAGGACCGCATGGCCCAGCCCCCAGCTTCGTGCCAGACAGCACCGTGTTCCATTTCACCATTGACGCCCACAATGGCGGCTTTGCTGTAAACCTCGATGTTGTCTTTGCCCAGTGTGTCGATCAACTCTTGTGCCAACACGGTGCCCAGCGACCTGAGCTCTGCCATGAAAGGCATGAGATCGGGCGCATAGGTGCCGGCGTAGGGGTTTTGAATCACTGCACAGGCTGCGGCGAGTTTCAAGGGTTGGTCGGAGACGGGTCCACCTTCGTGGTAAGTCGTTTCAATGGTGAGGCTGCGTTTGCGGATCTGAATCAGTGACATCTTGAGCTTTCAAAAAAGGCGGGGACGGAGCCCTGGGTTGACCTGGCAACAAGTTGCCCGTTTGGGCAAGGCCCCGGAACCCACTGAGGGACTTAGTTTTTCGGTATTTTGGCGTCGTTCACCACTTGAATCCATTTTTGGGTTTGTGTGGCCACCATGTTCCGCATCTCCTCCGAGGTGCTGCCGCGCACCTCGCCGCCCATGTCTTCCAAGCGCGTTTTCACAGTGGGCACCAAAAGGGCTTTTTGCAACTCCGCGTTCAGGCGGTCAATGACGGGTTTGGGTGTGCCTGCAGGCGCCATCAAGCCGGCCCATGACTGCACGTCGTAGCCCGACACACCTTGCTCCGACACGGTGGGCACATCAGGCAACCCCTGCCAGCGCTGAGGACCCGTGGTGGCAATGGCGCGAAGCTTGCCAGATTTGATGTTGGCCATAACCGCCGTGGGCGGTGCAATGATCATGGGGATCTCGCCGCCCAAGAGGGAGGTGAGCGAAGCCGAGTCGCCTCTGAAGGGCACATGCAGCAACTGTGTTTTGGACATGCTGGCGAGCAACTCGCCCGCCAAATGGTGTGTGGAGCCGATGCCCGCGGTGCCATAGCTCACCTCCGTCGGGTTGGCTCTGGCGGCCGCCAACAAGGCCGACAGGCTGGGGTACTTGCTGTTGGCCGGAACGACCACCAAGAACGGGAAGTAAGTGATGGTGCTGACCATCTCAAAGTCTTGTACCGTGCGGTAAGCCAAGTTGTTGTACAAAGCGCCAGCCACCGCATGCCCGCCCGTAGCCAACAGCAAGGTATGGCCATCGGGCCTTGACTTGGCGACGGTGGTGGCCGCAATGGTGCCGCCTGCGCCTGCCTGAGCTTCGACCACGATGTTTTGGCCTAAGCCCTTGCTCATTTCTACGCCTACAGTCCGGGCGATGTTGTCGGCGTTGCCGCCTGGCGCAAAGCCTTGCATGACCTTGATGGGACGGTCGGGATAGGCTTGTGCCAGCGCGACCCCGGGCAACATCAAGGTGGTGATGGTCAAAGTGGCGAGAAGGTGTCTGCGAATCATGTTGGTCTCCTGGTTATAAAAGTATCACTGCCAAATGCACGCGTTCAGCTGCGGGTCATGGGTGCATGACCAGCTTTCCACTGACAAGTCCTTGGTCGAGCAAAGCGTGGGTTTTTTGGACCTCGCTGAGCTTGAAAATCTGAGGGGGCGAAAAGCTGACGTGCTGCTGCGCCAACAGGGCGATGGCCTCGTTCATCAGCCCGCGACGTGTGGCGCGGTTTGCGTCAAAGGTGTGCATCGAAAAACACCGAATGGCCAGGCTTTTTTCCAGCAATTGACGCATCACCTGGAAGGTGTCTTCGGAGGGCATGCCTTGCACGACGTTGTAGGACACCAGGGTGCCAAAGGGGGCCAGATTTTTGAGTCCATCGATCAGACTTTGACCCCCCAAGTGGTCAAACACCAGATTCAGGCCCTGCCCCTTTGTGATGTTCGCCAGGCGCTCATGGGTTGTTTCGTAATCGGTGCAAATGACGTGGTCAAAACCACGCGCCAACGCAAACTGAGCTTTGTCACGGCTCCTGCTGGTGCCTATGGTGACAAAGCCCTTAAGTTTGGCCACTTGGCACAACATGCCCGCCACGCCCCCTGAGGCACCGGTGATCAACACATGGGGCGCTTGAGATGCGATGGGACCCGCGATCTGAAAAAGTGCCAGGGCCAACTGCAAATTGGGCAGGCTCACCGCATCGTCAAACGAGACGGTGTCCGGTAATCGGTAGGGTGAATCTTCGGGCACCACGATGGCTTCTGCATAACAGCCGCCTCGTTGGGGCAACTCACGCGCACTGACCAAAACGCGGTCACCCGTTTGCCATTGCGTGACCCCCTCGCCCACGGCATCCACCACACCGGCCAATTCGGCGCCGGGTATCGCTGGCAGCGGCGGCATCCATTTGTAGGTGCCTTTGCGAAGCAGAACGTCAGGGCGGCCGACCCCAATGGTGCTGGCTTTGACGCGAACTTGTCCACGACCCGCAACCGGCTCTGGCAGCACCACCTCCAACAGGTTTTCTGGTCCGCCAGTTACATGGACTTGGATCGCTTTCATGTTCAGGCTTGCGCTTAGGCTTGAGCGGCGATGGGATTGACCAAGGTGCCAATGCCTTCAATTTCAACCTCGCACACATCGCCGGGCTTCATGAACCAGGCTGGCTTACGGCTCCAGCCCACGCCTGCAGGCGTGCCGGTAGCGATCACGTCGCCGGGCACCAGGGTGAAGATGGTCGAGGCATAGCTGATGAGTTTGGCAATCGGGAAGATCATGTGCCCGGTGTGGCTCGACTGCACCACTTCACCATTCAAGCGCGTGATCAGCTTCAGTTCTTGGTTGGGGGCAATCTCGTCAGCCGTCACCATCCAGGGGCCAAAGCCGCCGGTGGACTCGAAGTTCTTGCCCGATGCGATTTGCTTGGCGTGAAATTGCCATTCGCGGATGCTGCCGTCGTTGTAGCAAGAGTAGCCCGCCACATGGTCAAAAGCATCGGCTTCAGAAATGTTGCGGCCTTCTTTGCCAATGATCACGGCCAACTCACCTTCCCAGTCGAGCGAACCAGAAACCTTTGGGCAAATGATGGGTTGGCCATGCGCGACCTGTGAGCGCCAAACGCGCAGAAAAATCGGCGGCTCTTCGGACAGTTCACGGTGCATGCCTGCGGCCAACACTTCTTTGTGGTGGTCCATATAGTTGCGCACGGCACACACGATCTTTTCTGGCTTGGGGATCACGGGCAAAAACGTGATGTCGGCCATAGCAATGGACGTTTTTTGTTGGGCCGCGTCATGCTGGGCCTGCAAGTAAGCGCCCGAAGCAATGTAATCGATCAGCGTGGCAAATTGCGGCATCGCTTGACCCAGATCCACCACGGTGTCTGAGCCTGTCACGGCGCCCCATGTTTCGCGACCTTGGTGAATGAAGGAGAGTAATTTCATGGAAGTTCCTAGGGTGAAATAGATTTAGATTTTTTGAGCGAATTGCGCTTGCCATTCGGCAATGGGCATGAAGCTGGGGTCGCTGCGGCAGATGGCTTCGGTCTCGCGCAGGATGGTGGCATCGTCTTGACTCAGATCGAGCGGATCGCCGTGTGGCTGAGAGATGTAGAAAGGCATGTCGATGTAGATTTCCACCGTGTTGCCCTCGGGGTCTGCAAAGTAAACAGACAAAGCATTGCCGTGGTTCATGGGCATGACCTTGGTCGCGCCCAAGGCTGTGGCTTTGTCGCGCAGCTCGCGCAGCGATTGGATGGAGGGCACTGCAAAAGACAGCTGCATCACCGTGCTGAAAGTGGCTTCTGGGGGGCGGCCGCCGGCAATGACCAACTGATGGTGCTGGTCGGGTGTCGAGCTCAAAAAAACCAAGGGGGCTTTGAAGGTTTTGCCTACCCCTCGGTCATTGATCACCATGCCAAAAACCGAGGTGTAAAAGTTCACCATTTTGTCGACATCCCAAACATAGATGCCGAAATGAGAGGGGGTAGGTTGCGTGACTTTAAGCATATGTGCTCTGGGTTCAAAAAGTGAATGAAATCAAACGCGGTTTTTTTGCGTCAGGGCAAAAGCGGCCAGCACATTGGTTTGCGTACTGGAAATGTGCTCGCCGAGCAATTGAGCGGCCGTGGCCGCATCGCGCCGCACCACGGCTTTCATCAGGGCGCGGTGCTCGGCGTCTTTCTTCTTGAGCACGGTTCGGTTGCGTGCTGCGAAGTGCCGATACCGCTCGGCTTGGTCAAAAAGACTCATGCTCCAAGCCAATTGCCGCTCAGAGGGGCAGGCGGCGATCAGAGACATGTGAAAGTCGCGGTGGCGTTGACTCCACTCGGCATCCAACACAACGGGACCTTGGGGCAGGCGAGACTCTATTTTTTCGAGGCGGTGAAAGCTCGCCACAATGTTCGCTTCCCAAGTGTCATCGCCGTGCTGGATCGATTCGTGCAGCGCGGTCACGTCGAGCAGTAATCGCATTTTGGTGATGTCGGCCAGATCGTCTGGCGACATGGCGGCCACCCTGAAGCCACGGCGTTCATCCGCTTTGACCAAGCCCTCTTGAACCAAACGGTTCAGGGCTTCACGCAGCGGGCTGCTGGAAAAGCCATATTGTTGTTGCAGGGCGTCGACTTTGAGCTTGCTCTCTGGCACATGACGGCCAGACAAAACGTCCAGCCGCAAAGCCTGAAAGGCTTGCTCGGAGACGGTGGTATTGGAGGCTATTTCTTGCATGATTTTCAAATTGTGCATAAAAATAAGACCGGGCGCACCCTCGAAAACCCTAGTCCAAGGGGCGGCTGAGTGGTGGGTGGAAGTGCAGGGGCTGCCTTTGTCGCTGGGCGGCGCTAGCCCCCAGGGCTCATTTGCCGATACAAAAACTCGAAAAAATCACGCCCAACAAATCGTCGGCGCTGAACTCGCCCGTGATCTCATTGAGCGCGATTTGGCCCAGCCGCAGTTCTTCGGCCAGCAGGTCGAGGTTTTGCGCTTGCGCGGCCAAGTGCGCATCGGCCACTCCCAGGTGTTCGCGCACGCGGTGAAGCGCTTGCACATGGCGTTCGCGGGCGATGAAGAGGCCTTCGCTGGCTTGTTGCCAACCGGCTTGTTGCAGCAGTTGCTGGCGCAGGGCTTGCAGGCCTTCGCCCGTGCGTGCAGACAGGGTCAGGCCGCTGCGCTCGCCCGATGACTGTGCAGCATCGGCTTTGTTCCACACATCGATCACGCTCACGCTGGCGGGCACGCGGGCTTTCAAAGCCAACGCGATGTCGGCATCGGCGCTGTCGTAATCGGCCTGACCTGCACGCGTCAGGTCGTGCAAAAACAGCACCGCATCGGCGTTTTCAATCTGGCCCCAGGCACGGGCAATGCCGATTTGCTCGACTTCGTCCACACCTTCGCCTTCGCGCAGACCGGCGGTATCGATCACATGCAGAGGCACACCTTCGATCTGAATGGTTTGCTGCACCACATCGCGGGTGGTGCCTGCAATCGGCGTCACGATCGCCAGCTCGGCACCCGCAAGCGCGTTGAGCAGTGAACTCTTGCCCGCATTGGGCTGGCCCGCAATCACCACCTTGATGCCCTCGCGCAGCAAGGCGCCTTGTTTGGCCCGGCCCAAAACTCTTTGCAGTGCAGTTTGAAGGCGCGTCAGTTGGCCTTGTGCATCGGCCTTTTGCAAGAAGTCGATTTCTTCTTCCGGAAAATCCAGCGTGGCCTCGACCAACATGCGCAGGTGGATCAGGGCATCACGCAGCACATGGATCTCTTTGGAGAAATCGCCCGCCAAAGACCGGCTGGCACTGCGCGCAGCGGCTTCTGTGCTGGCGTCGATCAGGTCGGCAATCGCTTCAGCTTGTGCCAAGTCGATCTTGTCGTTCAGGAACGCGCGTTCCGAAAACTCACCTGGCTGCGCCACCCGCAAACCCGCCAAACGCGGTTGGCCCGTGGCCGAGTCGACTTCGGCCGCCGCTTGCAGGCAGCGCGCCACCAACAGCTGCAACACCACCGGTCCGCCATGCGCTTGCAATTCCAGCACGTCTTCACCCGTGAACGAGTGCGGCGCCACAAAGTGCAGCGCCAGGCCATGGTCGATCGGGCTGCCATCGGCATCGGCAAAGGGCAGGTAGGTGGCCTCTCGGGCTTTAAGGCTGCGGCCGCACAAGGCCTGAATGAGCGAAGACAGGTTCTTGCCAGAAACCCGCACAATGCCCACCGCGCCGCGACCGGGTGCTGAGGCTATAGCGACGATGGGTTCTTGGTGGCGGGCGAGCATGGTGGCAATGAGCGAGGTGAAGCAAAAAAAGGCCGCTTTCGCGGCCCTTTGAACGGATGGGGATTTACTTGAACTTGGGCAGATTGAACTGCGGGGGCACGCCCATCCGGGTGTTGATCATCCACTGTTGGGCAATCGACAAGATGTTGTTCGTGATCCAGTACAGCACCAGGCCTGCCGGAAAAAAGAAGAACATCACCGAGAAGATCAGCGGCATGAACCACATCAACTTGGCTTGCATTGGGTCGGGTGGCGCGGGGTTGAGCGCGGTTTGCAGCAAAGTGGTCAAGGTCATGACCACCGGCAAGAGGAAGAACGGATCGGGCGCTGACAAGTCATGAATCCAGCCAATCCAAGGCGCATTGCGCATCTCGACGCTGGACAGCAACACCCAATACAGGGCAATGAACACCGGGATCTGAACCATGATCGGGAAGCAGCCGCCCATGGGGTTGACCTTTTCCTCGCGGTAGATCTTCATCATCTCCTGCTGCATTTTTTGCGGATCGTTTTTCAGGCGTTCACGCATTTCCATGATCTTGGGGTTGATGGCTTTCATTTTGGCCATGCTGGAATAGGCCTTGGCATTGAGCCAGTAGAACGCAATTTTGATCAGCAGCACCAAGGCGACGATGGACCAACCCCAGTTGTTGAGCACGCTGTGCAGTTGGTCCAGCAGCCAATACAACGGCTTGGACAGCATGGCCAGCCAGCCGTAGTCCTTCACCAAGTCAAGGCCCGGAGACAGGGCTTCCAGCACTTTTTCTTCTTGAGGCCCACTGTAGAGCTGGTTGCTCAGAGATTTGGACTGGCCAGGCGCCAGATCGGCAAAGGGCGTGATCATGCCTACGGCATAGAGGTTGGTGTCGACCTTGCGCACAAAATTTTCACGCGCTATGCCATCGGGCAACAACCAAGCACTGGCAAAGTAGTGTTGAACCATGGCCACATAGCCGTTGGTGGATGTCTTGTCGACTTCGGCCTTGTTCTTTTCGATGTCACTGAACTCGAATTTTTGGTATTTTTTGGAATCGGTGTAGATGGCCGGTCCGGTGAACGTGAAATAGAAAGACGATTCGCCTTCAGGCTTGTTGCCGTCACGCACCAGCTGCATGTACAGCAGCGGCGACACGCTGGCCTGACCGTTGTTCACCACCTCGTGCTTGACATCGATCACGTAGCTGCCGCGCTTGAGGGTGTAGGTCTTGACGAGCTTGACGCCATTCATTTCAGCCGATTCGAATCGCAAAATCAGTTCTTTTTGACCCGCTTTGAGGCTGCGCTCGCCGCTGAAGGCCATGGGTGCTTTGTGGGTCGGAAAATCACCCCCGATCAGGCCGGTCTGTGCCAAATACACACGGCTGGTGCTCTGGTCAAGCAAGACCATCTTCTTTTTCGGGTCAACCAGGTCGCTGTGCTGGGTGAATTCAGAACGCACCAGCGAGCCGCCTTCTGAGTCAAAGCTGAGCTTGAGCACATCGGTTTCCACCTCAATCTTCTCGCGCGGAGCAGCCGAAGCCACAGGCGCAGAGCTGGGCACCTGACCCGGCGTCGCTGTCACTGCGGCAGATGTTGTGGGCACAGCATTGGCTTGGGCAGCCGCTGCTGGCGTAGGAGTAGACACAGACGCAGACGAAGGAGCCGATACAGTGGCGGCCACTTCGGGCTTGGGGAAAAACGTGGCTTTTTTACCGTTATAGAGCTGCCACTGGTCCCACAGCAAGACCATGGAAAAACCAAAAATCACCCAAAGGATGGTACGGCGGATATCAGTCATGGGGTCTTCTTTGACGAACGAGGAGAAAACAAAGCAGAGAACAAGCGAGGCGCTTGCGAGGGAACAGGGTCGTGACCACCGGTACACCAAGGGCCGCAACGAACCATACGGTGAACCGTCAAATAAGCGCCTTGAGCGGCGCCATGCTGCGCCAACGCTTGCAAGGCGTAAGCCGAACAAGTGGGCTCAAACCGGCAGGACGACCCCAGCCAAGGGCTCAACAGCAAGCGGTAGCCGCGCACCACACCCATCAATAAACGCTGAACGATCATGCGCGAGCCTCGGCGGTTTGTGGCCGAACGGCGCGCTCGAACAATTGCTCAAGCTCTTGCCTCACGGCCAGCTTCAAGGGATCAGATGTGGCGCTGATGAATTGCTTGCGGTCAAATGTGGTGCGCAAACGAACCACATGGGCCGCCACAGGCAGGCGATCACCAAAGTTCTCGCTCACGTTGTAGATCTGGCGTTTGATGGCGTTGCGGGTCACAGCCCGACGCGCCCAGCGTTTGGGCACCATGGCACCGAGCCAAACGTCAAACAAGCCAAAAAGGGCCTGCTCCGGTGAGGGTGCAGGCCCAATGTGTTCAGCAGGTGCCGAGGGGGTGTCTGCGGGTTGGGCCAGTGCCAGGCGATGCAACGCAAAGTGCGTTGTGCGCGAGACTGTTCCACCCGCCAGGGCGGCCTGAAACTGTGGGCGTGTTTTCAAACGCTGCACGATGGCCAAACCCTGAGATCAACCGGCTGCCGTGGCGACAGGCCACGGCCACACGGTCGAAAAGGCATTAGACAGCCAAACGCTTGCGGCCCTTGGCGCGGCGTGCATTGATCACGGCGCGACCGCCACGGGTCTTCATGCGAACCAGAAAGCCGTGGGTACGGGCGCGACGTGTCTTGGAGGGTTGATAGGTGCGTTTCATAATTCTTCCTTTGTGCCCAGGGGCATTAACTAGCTTTGGGCGAAACCCAAGATTATCGCAAACTTTCGCCACCTCGGCAAATTAACTGTATTTTCTCCCATCAGGGTGAGCCCGGGGTTCAATCGGATCGATGTGGTTTATGATCGCTCTCCCGACTTGAATCGGTATGTGGATAAGCTCTTGATAAAGTTGCCCATTTCGCCACCCCAGACCCTCACTGTCCACAATAAAAAGCACTACATGTCCGAGGGAATCACCCCAGAATTTCAGATGGATGCAGGTCAAACGCTGTGGCAAGCTTGCGTCGAAGAGCTTGCCCGAGAATTGCCCGAACAGCAGTTCAACACCTGGATCAAACCGCTCAGCGCACAGGTTTCAGAAGACCAGCTGAGCGTCACTTTGTTTGTCGGCAACCGCTTCAAACTCGACTGGGTGCGCGCCCAATACGCCAGCCGTCTGGCCGCTTTGCTGGAAAATCTGCAAGGCCATCCAGTTAAGATTGAGTTAGCGATCACTCCTCGCGAAGGCGGCATCAGGCCTGCAAAAGCCTCCACTCCTTCGTCCATGGAAGCTGCGATCGAGGCCTCACCCGCGCCCGAAGAAGCGGTGGCCAACACCTTTCGCAACCGCCTCAACAGCGCGCTGAATTTTGACAACCTGGTCGAGGGCACCGCCAACCGCATGGCGCGTGCGGCGGCCATGCACGTCTCGGGCTCGCCGGGACAGCTTTACAACCCCTTGTTCATCTATGGCGGCGTGGGTTTGGGCAAGACCCACCTGATGCATGCCATCGGCAACAAACTGCTGGCCGATAGGCCTGAAGCTAAAGTTTTGTACATCCATGCTGAACAGTTTGTGTCGGATGTGGTTAAAGCCTACCAACGCAAGACTTTTGACGAGTTCAAGCACCACTACCACTCGCTCGATTTGCTGCTGATCGACGATGTCCAGTTTTTTGCCAACAAGGACCGCACACAAGAAGAATTCTTCAATGCCTTCGAGGCCCTGCTGGCCAAAAAGTCGCACATCGTGATGACCAGCGACACCTACCCCAAGGGCCTGGCTGACATCCACGAGCGCTTGGTTTCGCGCTTTGATTCGGGCCTGACGGTGGCCATGGAGCCACCCGAACTCGAGATGCGGGTGGCCATTTTGATCAACAAGGCCATCAGCGAAGGCAGCGAAATGCCCGAAGACGTGGCGTTTTTTGTGGCAAAAAACGTGCGCTCTAACGTGCGCGAGCTTGAAGGCGCCTTGCGCAAAATTTTGGCCTATTCCCGGTTCAACCAAAAAGACATTTCCATACAGCTGGCCCGCGACGCCTTGCGTGATTTGCTGTCCATCCAGAATCGCCAGATCAGTGTCGAAAACATCCAAAAAACCGTTGCCGATTACTACAAGATCAAAGTGGCGGACATGTACAGCAAAAAACGCCCGGCCAGCGTTGCCCGTCCGCGCCAGATTGCGATGTACTTGGCCAAGGAAATGACCCAAAAAAGCCTGCCCGAGATCGGCGAGCTGTTTGGCGGGCGTGACCACACCACTGTGCTGCACGCCGTGCGCAAGATCAACGCCGAACGCCAGCAACTGACAGAGCTGAACCAGCAACTGCACGTGCTGGAACAGTCCCTTAAGGGCTGAGAACACTTGCACCCCGAACAGCCGCCTCCGCTTTTAGCTGATTTGAGCCGCATGCAGCCCGTTTTAAGTCCAAAAAACAGCGAAAATGCATGCTGTTGTGAAAAATTCGCCCAATTTTGAGCTGCAGCGATAAAAACCACCAAAGGTAGACCCATGATCGTCCTGAAGGCCACCCAAGACAAATTGCTGTCGGTCCTGCAATCCGTGTCCGGGATTGTCGAACGCCGCCACACCCTGCCCGTGCTGGCCAACGTGCTGATCCGTAAAACCGGTCACGCTCTGCAACTGACCACCAGCGATCTGGAGATCCAGATTCGCACCACGGCCGAAATGGAAGGCGACCCGGGCGACTTCACGACCACCGTGGGCGCACGCAAACTCATCGACATCCTGCGCACCATGCCCGCCGACCAGACCGTGAGCCTGGAGTCTTCACAAGCCAAGCTGATTTTGAAAGGCGGCAAGTCCAAGTTCACCTTGCAGACCTTGCCCGCAGAAGACTTTCCGCTGGTTCAAGAAGCGGCCAGCTTTGGTCCCGTGTTCAGCGTGCCGCAAAAAACCCTCAAGGCTTTGCTCGGTCAGGTGTCGTTTGCGATGGCCGTGCACGACATCCGTTACTACCTTAATGGCATCCTGTTTGTGGCCGAAGGCAACCGACTGAGCCTGGTCGCCACCGATGGCCACCGCTTGGCTTTCACCGCCGCCACGCTCGACGTGGAAGTGCCCACCAAACAAGAAGTTATTTTGCCGCGCAAGACCGTGCTTGAGCTGCAGCGTTTGCTGTCGGACGCCGAAGGCGCGATCGACATGCAGTTCGCCAACAACCAGGCCAAGTTCAGTTTTGATGGCATGGAGTTCGTGACCAAGCTGGTTGAAGGCAAGTTCCCCGACTACAACCGCGTCATCCCCAAAGGCCACCGCAACAACCTGACCTTGGGCCGACAAGCCTTGCTGTCGTGCTTGCAACGCACCGCCATCTTGACCAGCGACAAATTCAAAGGCGTGCGCCTGAACTTGGAGCCCGGCACCTTGCGTGTGGCGTCGACCAACGCCGAACAAGAAGAAGCCGTCGACGAACTCGACATCGATTACGGCGGCGACGCCATCGAGATCGGTTTCAACGTGACCTACATCATCGACGTCTTGTCCAACATGGGCCAGGACATGGTCCGCATCGATCTGGCCGATGGCAACAGCTCGGCGCTCATCACGATTCCCGAAAACGACAACTTCAAATATGTGGTGATGCCCATGCGCATTTAAGGCCCGCGCCATACGGCAATAGACCTTATCGAAACCCGCGACCCCTCGCGGGTTTCGGCCATTCAAGCGATAGAGAAAAATTCAAATGACCGACGACATTCAGCCCAGCGAAGAAGCTTTCACCACCGCGCAACCCAAGATCGACGCCCACCAAGCGGGCGCATCCGAAGGCTACGGCGAAGGCTCCATCCAGATCCTGGAAGGCCTGGAGGCCGTGCGCAAACGCCCCGGCATGTACATCGGCGACACCTCCGACGGCACCGGTTTGCACCACCTGGTGTTCGAGGTGGTCGACAACTCGATCGACGAAGCGCTGGCGGGCCACTGCGACGACATCGTCGTCACCATCCACTCCGACAACTCAATCAGCGTGACCGACAACGGCCGCGGCATCCCCACCGGCGTCAAGATGGACGACAAACACGAGCCCAAGCGCAGTGCCTCAGAAATAGCGCTGACCGAACTGCACGCAGGCGGCAAGTTCAACCAAAACAGCTACAAGGTCTCGGGCGGTTTGCACGGCGTGGGCGTGTCTTGCGTGAACGCCCTGAGCAAATGGTTGCGCCTGACGGTGCGCCGCGAAGGCAAAGTGCACCAGATCGACTTTGCCAAGGGCTTTGTGCAAAACCGTTTGCTCGATACTGTGGACGGCATCGAAATTTCGCCCATGCGCGTCACCGGTGCCACCGACAAGCGCGGCACTGAAGTGCACTTTTTGCCCGACGTGGAAATCTTCACACAAAACACCGATTTCCATTACGAAATTTTGGCCAAGCGTTTGCGCGAGTTGTCCTTCCTGAACAACGGTGTGCGCATTCGCCTGAAAGACGAGCGCACCGGCAAAGAAGACGACTTTTCCGGCGCCGGTGGCGTCAAGGGCTTTGTCGACTTCATCAACGCCAACAAAAAAGTGTTGCACCCCAACGCTTTCCACGCCAACGGCGAGCGCCCGGCCGACAGTTACGGCGGCATCCCCGGCACCAGCATCGGTGTGGAAGTCGCCATGCAGTGGAACGACGGCTACAACGAGTCCGTGCTGTGCTTCACCAACAACATTCCGCAGCGTGACGGCGGCACCCACCTCACGGGCCTGCGCGCAGCCATGACCCGCGTGATCGGCAAGTACATTGAGAAAAACGAGATCGCCAAAAAGCAAAAAGTCGAAGTCAGCGGCGACGACTTGCGCGAAGGCCTGTGCTGCGTGCTGAGCGTCAAAGTACCCGAACCCAAGTTCTCTAGCCAGACCAAGGACAAGCTGGTGTCGAGCGAAGTGCGCGCCCCGGTGGAAGACATCGTGGCCAAAGCCCTGAACGACTACCTGGAAGAGCGCCCCAACGACGCCAAGATCATCTGCGGGAAGATTGTGGAAGCCGCCCGCGCCCGCGAGGCCGCCCGCAAAGCCCGCGAAATGACCCGCCGCAAAGGCGTGCTCGACGGCATGGGTCTGCCCGGCAAACTGGCCGACTGCCAAGAAAAAGACCCCGCCCTGTGCGAAATCTACATCGTCGAGGGTGACTCCGCTGGCGGCTCAGCCAAGCAAGGCCGCGACCGTAAATTCCAGGCCATCTTGCCCCTGCGCGGCAAGATCCTGAATGTCGAAAAAGCCCGCTACGAAAAACTGCTGACCAGCAACGAAATCATCACGCTCATCACCGCCTTGGGCACTGGCATCGGAAAAGTGTCAGCCGACTCCGGCAAGAGCGGCACCGACGACTTCAACGTCGACAAACTGCGCTACCACCGCATCATCATCATGACCGACGCCGACGTGGACGGCGCGCACATCCGCACCCTTTTGCTCACGTTCTTCTATCGCCAGATGCCCGACTTGGTCGAGCGCGGTCACATCTACATTGCCCAGCCACCGCTCTACAAAGTCAAAGCGGGCAAAGAAGAGCTGTACCTGAAAGACGGCCCCGCGCTCGATGGCTTCTTGCTGCGCATCGCACTCAAAGATGCCAGCATCAGCACCGGTGGTGCTGTCCCGCAAGTGCTGTCAGGCGAACCACTCGAGGCCTTGGCCCGCAAACACCAAGTGGCTGAAAACGTCATTGCCCGTTTGTCCAACTTCATGGACGCCGAAGCCCTGCGGGCCATGGCCGACGGCGTGTCACTGAACCTGGATGGCATGGAACAAGCCGCTGCATGCGCTCCCGCGCTGCAAGCCAAACTGCGCGAACTCAACACCACCGGCATCCCTGCCGAAGTGAGCGCTGAGTTTGATGTGCGCACCGACAAACCGATCCTGCGCATCAGCCGCCGCCACCATGGCAACATCAAGAGCAGCATCATCACGCAAGACTTTGTGCACGGTGCTGACTACGGCGCCCTGGCCGAAGCGGCTGAGACCTTCCGCGGTTTGCTGAGCGAAGGCGCCAAAGCCCTGCGCGGCGAAGGCGAGCGCCAGAAAGAAGAAAAAGTGGGCGACTTCCGCCAAGCCATGCATTGGCTCATCAGCGAAGCCGAACGCACCACCAGCCGCCAGCGCTACAAGGGCTTGGGCGAAATGAACCCCGCCCAACTGTGGGAAACCACCATGGACCCCACCGTGCGCCGCCTGCTGCGCGTGCAGATCGACGACGCCATCGAAGCCGACCGCGTGTTCACCATGCTCATGGGCGACGAAGTCGAGCCACGTCGCCACTTCATCGAGAGCAACGCGCTGCGGGCGGGGAACATTGATATTTGATGGTGTCGTGCAGCACGAGCATGAAATCCGCAATCAAAAGCACGGTTGCATCGAAGTTAAGGTGCCGGCCCTAACTCATGTCACATTGATTTGGGCATCTGCTTGGAGGTTTTGCGGGTATTTCTGGCAGAAAAGATGCAGTATCACCTTCAAACTGATGTCGTGGTTGAGTGCAGAGACAAGAAGGAATACGCTGAACTGGCGTTGGAGTTCAGACGCATCTGCGATGGCGAAAACACGGGCAACCGACAACTGCCATTCAACGTCATCTTTGCTGAGAAGAAAACCAACCTGACCGGTTTGCAATTGGCCAACTTGGTGGCAAGGCCTATCGGGCTGAATGACATACGGGCCAAGCAGGCCAACCAAGCCTTTGGGTTACCCAAGAATAAATTCTTTTGCGCTGCAGGACTGGACCATGTTGGGCAAGGCTACCAAAATATAGGGTTGAAGATTTACCCAGCCCAGAAAGCGAAAAGCCCCGGTGAACCCACCGAGGCTGCAGCGCCGACCGGGAACCCCCAATCCACTTGACCATTAGTTTATAACAAAAATGACCGGCATATAACGCCATCGAAGCCGACCGCGTGTTCACCAGGCTCATGGGCTACGAAGTCGAGCCACGCCGCCACTTCATCGAGAGCAACGCGCTGCTGGCGGGCAACATCGACATTTGAGTCTTGTTAACGCCGAACCGCGATCACGGTACCGCGCAAATAAGCTAGGGCCAAACCCGCCACGGTGGGGTACACCGGCGTCAGCGCAGCGGCCAGGTTGCCGCCCGTCGTCTTGAACGTCGGTTGCATCATGATCAGACCCATGAAGTCGCCCTTGACCTCGCCCCGCGCCGGGTTGCCCACCGCCAGCACCTTTTTGTGCGAAGGGTACAAGCTGAAAAACCACAGCACGCCATCGTCTGAGCCGTTAACTACCGTGACCGTCACCTTTACCGGCAACTGTAGGGGCGGCCATGCCACGTTTGTGCTGCGAAAGAGCCTCCTCAAGTAGGCCTTTTAGCGTTGGCGGCAATCGATAACGCAGTGACGACTTCACGGACCGTCTTGCGGTCGACCAACGTCAAAGCAAGGTAACGCTTCATCATTTCGCGATCGGCCATGTCGAGGGCCCCTAAGCTGGCATCGGAGTCCGAAGTTCTAGCGTTTGCGGATGAACTGCCAAAACGCAAGGCATCTGGACTGACCTGGAGCCAGTCAGCCAAGACCCTGAGCTTGTCTTGTGTCGGAATCGCCTTGCCCAGCAACCAATTGCGTGCCGTGTGCGGCGTGATGCTCCGCCCCCAATAGCGTAGGTTGAACTCATTGGCAACCAATGTGGGTGATACGCGCACGCCTGAGCCTTCAAGCGCTTGCTTAAGACGCTGTGCAAATGCTTCTGTTTCGGATGTAGCTGCCATGTTACGAAAGTAGCTGGCGGCTTTCAGTAAATTTTGATTATTTATTACAAATTATGTTAAAGTTGATTACAAATTTAAAGTGTTGAGTGCCAAATCCACCCAAAACTGGCTAAATACATATGAGATTTTCTACCGCAATCATCGCTGCTTCCATAGCATCACTGCTCACTGGATGTGCCACCACATCTGGCACGAACTATCGCCCCATCATTGATACGCGGGGTGTTGACTTCAACCGCTATGAAGGCGATTTGCGAGATTGCCAAAGCTACGCAAAGCAGACGGCCGGAGCCGCAGAGTCGGCTGCAGCAGGCGCTCTGGCTGGCGCATTGCTTGGTGGCGTATTGGCTGCCGCAGCAGGAAAAAACTACAGCCGTACAAGCACCGCCAGGGTGGGTGCAGTGACTGGGGCCGTAGGTGCTGGCGTTCAGGGTGAAACAGATCAAAGAAATATCATTCGTCGCTGTCTTTCAGGGCGTGGATACAACGTGCTGCAATGAGAGAGACACCACAATGAATAAATTCATTTATGCAATGCTACTTTTAATCTCATCCTTAGTGTTGCCTGCTTGTGGTGGGGGGGGAGAAGATGGTGGTTTTGATTACTATACGCCCCCAAGCTACGGTTCAATAGCCATAAATCAAAACACAGGTGCCGGGGGTATAGCAACCAGTTACAGCGGCCAATCAATTGCCAACAGTAATGCACTGAAGCAATGCGGCAGCAGTTGCATTACTATTTTGGAATTTGGGTCTTATATGTGTGGTGCCCTAGCACGCTCTGACAACTTGGTTTTTGGTTGGGCAAGTGACTCCAAAAAATCCAGTGCCGAATCGAACGCAATGAACAGTTGCATATCACGCAGCGGGGTACGTTGCCAAATTGTTTTGAGTAATTGCAATGATTCTTAAAATAGAAATCCACATGAAAAATTTAAATCAACTGATAGCGATCGTTGCATTGGTTGGTTTACTGATGGGTTGTGGCGGAGGTGGCTCAGGAGGAACTGGCGGTACCAATCTAACCATACCTAATCCCGAACAAACTTACAGCTTGAGCACCCCAGCAAAGCTGCTGTCATATCCATCTACTGGAATTGCCTCAACCAGCTTGCCTTTGAGTGATTACGGCACCGCAACATTAAAATTCCCTGAAGAAACGGAATACGGGCGCAAGTATTACGCAGCTACCACTCAGCCTGAAATTTATGGTCCTCAAGCACATCTAAGCGATTTAAGCTCAATGACCGCTTGGCGTGACGGCTGGACTGGTAAAGGCACAACAATATCGATCATCGACGACTTCAATACAAAGTCAAATTGGACCCTGGCTTTTGACCCAGTCCAGCGAAAAAAAGACGGCTCAGATTACAACGGTACTTACACTGCTGATTACACAGTTTCTTACGCAATGGACACCAGCGTAAACCATGGGACTTTGGTTTCAAACATTGCTGGGGGGGACTTTTCGGCCTCTAAAGCATCGACTTCGGTAACTTTACAAGTCAAAAAAGATTCAAATTTAATTTCTAGCTCTTGCATCATCAAAACTCAGACCTCTCAATACTACAAACCAACCTGCAGCAGTTCATTTTATGGAAGTTCCTATTTAACTGGAATCTCTCAGGCCGCCGTATTAACCAGGCAACGAGTACCTGGCGTTGCTGCTCAAGCTCTTGTTATCGAAAACACCGTAAATTTATCTTCAGCTCAAAATGCATTGAAGACAGTGGCAGATCTGCAGGGTCATTTACAAAACAGCGCTTCAACTGATGTGATTAATTTGAGTCTTGGCTCAGAAATACCCACAACCAATCGAACTTTTGATGAGGTCATGGGTGAGGCTCAAAAATTTCCACTTCCACGCCAAATTAACTCCGTCATCACCGTCGCTGCAGGTAACGGTGGTGCGCCATGTGCAACTAGCAATTTGAATGGGTGTAATGCAGTTGCAGTGTCACTGGCGTTTCAGAATCAGACAAAGGCATCCACAATTGTCGTAGGTGCACTTGCTGGGTCTGGGACATCTGAAAACATTGCGACCTACTCGACAAGAGCAGGAATACTTGCAAATCGCTTCATCCTCGCACAAGGTGGTACGGGCTTCTATTCAAATATGCAAGGCACCTCTTTCGCGGCACCAAGGGTCGCTGGGGTTGCCGCACTCATAAAACACAAATACCCATCACTTAGTGCCGCTCAAATTTCAAGTGTTATCTTGTTGTCTGCAAACAAAGACATCAACAATGATGGAGTTCCTGACTTCACTGGGGTCAGTCCAATCTTCGGACATGGAAAGCTAAGTTTGTCGCGCGCTTTAGCATTGGCAGGCGCAATTTAAAGGGGGAAAACGGCGTGAGACAATCACTCCGTTTTTCATTTCTACGGGCCTGTCCAGCCCTACACCATGTCGCCTTCTGACTCTCGCCATGCGCCCCGCGCTTTCACGCTCAGCGATTTCGACTTCGAGCTGCCCCCCGAACTGATTGCCCAGCACCCCACTGCCCAGCGCAGCGGTTCGCGGTTGCTGGATGGCTCAGCCCCCCAAGTGGTCAACCGCATCTTTCACGAACTGCCCGGCCTGCTGAACGCTGGCGACCTGCTGGTGTTCAATGACACCAAGGTGGTCAAGGCGCGCATCTTTGGGGAGAAGGCCTCGGGTGGCAAGCTCGAATTGCTGATCGAGCGCGTGCTGCCTGGCCACCAGGTGGTGGCGCACATGAAGGTGAGCAAAAAGCCGCTGCTGGGCGGCCGGATGTACCTGGCCGGTGGCGCCCGCCAAGGCGGTTTTGATGCGGTTCTCCTCGGGCGCTGGCCCGATGAAAACGGCCAGTTATTTCACCTGCAGCTGAGCGACGAGCCGCATGCACTGATGGAAAAGCACGGCGTGATGCCACTCCCCCCCTACATTGAACGCCCTGCAGGCACGGCCGATCACGCGGACACCGCAGAAGACGCCAGACGCTACCAAACCGTGTTTGCGCGGGCACCCGGTGCGGTGGCTGCACCCACGGCAGCGCTACATTTTGACGAAGGGGTGTTGGCGGCCTTGGCGGCGCGGGGGGTGCACACCGCCAGCGTGACCCTGCATGTGGGTGCGGGCACTTTCCAACCTGTCAAAACCGAAAACATCGCCGAGCACACCATGCACAGCGAATGGTACGAAGTGCCCGAAACCACGCAGCAGGCCATTGCCGCCTGCAAAGCCCGAGGAGGCCAAGTGGTGGCGGTGGGCACGACCACCGTGCGCACACTGGAGTCGTGGGCCAAATTCAATCAGGCCAGCGGTGACACTCAGATTTTCATCACGCCGGGGTTTGAGTTTCAGGTGGTGGACCGGCTGATCACCAACTTCCACCTGCCCAAAAGCACGCTGATGATGCTGGTCAGCGCTTTTGCGGGCTACGAACACATCATGGACCTGTACCGTCACGCGATCGCGCAGCGGTACCGGTTTTTCAGCTATGGCGATTCGATGCTGCTCAATCGCGCCCTGCGCGGATGACCGCATCGGCGATGGTGGCCGGGTCGGTGAACCAGATTTCGTGGCTACCCTGACATTCGACCAGTCGGAAGAGGCCCAGACGCTCTGACAGGCGTGGGTGCCAAGGCATGCTGTGCGGCATGGCCGCGTCCTGCTGGCAGTTCACATAGGACTTGCCAATTTCCAGTGCAGCCAGCGGCGCTTTGAGCGAGATCGGATCGGTGAAAGTCTTGTAAGGCTGCATATTGAGCTGGTCAAAGGCCGATTGGGCCAAGGCCAAGTCGGCATCGTTGATGAAGGCTTCGCGCCAGATCGGGAAAGGCAGCATCACCGCGTTATTGCTGGCGGCGGCCACCGCGTCAAACAGCTCTTTGTAGTGGGGCGGCACCATGTCGTTGAGGCACTCACCCGGGTTGGGCACAAAGGCGTTCACGTAGACCAAGCGTGCAATGCGCTCAGGCATCACATCGGCCATGCGAGAAATGATCATGCCGCCATAGCTGTGTCCGACCAGCCGCACGTTCTTCAGATCATGTTCACGCAAATAATCGCACACCGATTGCGCTGCGTCTTCCAAACCGATCTGGCTGCGGTCATCGCCGGGCCGATTGCCTTTGAGCGTGGGGCAATGTACGGTATGGCCCTGATGGCGGATGTGTTCGGCCGTAGGCTCCATCAAGGTGCCTGTGTGCCAGGCGCCGTGAACCAAAACATAAGTGTCGCTCATGCATATCTCCTGAATGTTGTTACTTTTCAGACGTGTCTTCCCTTTAAGGGCTCGGCGCCAGAACCATTACAACCAGCCCGCTTCAAGCCGTCAATTGGAGGAAAACCCGCCCACCTTCTACCTTGACTGGCCAGGTCTTTGCAGACTCGGTCGCTGGACCACAGGCCACCGAGCCATCACGCAGGCTGAACTGGGCCTGGTGGAAGGGGCATTCCACATGGTCACCTTCGACGAAGCCATCGCACAGCTTGGCGCTGCCGTGGGTGCACAGGTTGTTGATGGCAAACACCTCACCGTCCACGTTGAACAGGGCAATGTCTTGCCCATCAGGGGCGACGGCGATGCCTGCGCCTTCAAACAAATCAGCCTCGGCGGCCACGTCGGTCCAGTTGCTCATAGTCAAATTGGGTAAATGATGGCGTTGGGGATCATTTCGCTGTCGTACACGCACAGGCGCTCAGCGAACTTCAAGCCCTCGGGGGTGGGCACGATGGTGTCAATGTAGCGGCCCACATTGAACACCGTGCTGGCCTTGTCGAGCTTGGTGCGGAACACCGCATAGTTGGCCTCGGCATGGATGCGCTCGCCCTGCACACGGCGCACCACCGGCGCGCCCACCACATGGCGCTGGTAATAAGGGTCGTGGTACAGCGTTTCCTGGATGCCATACACACGGTCTTTCAACATCCCTTTGCTGGTGAACGACAGCGTGCACAGCGGAAAGCCACGCTCATGGTTTTCACGCGGAATGAGTTTGTACACGCATTGCTCGGTAAAAAACTCGGGCCACAAATCCCATTGGCCGCTGTCCACGGCATGGGCGTAATCGGCATACAGGCGGGTCAGGGCCATGTGGGTTTCAAAGTTCACCATGGTCATCTTTTTCATGCCTCCATCACTTTGCGCCAGTATTCGTACATGCCCCGGATCAGCGTCTCG
The DNA here is from genome assembly GCF_003063645.1 of Limnohabitans sp. 2KL-51. Taxonomy (GTDB): domain Bacteria; phylum Pseudomonadota; class Gammaproteobacteria; order Burkholderiales; family Burkholderiaceae_C; genus Limnohabitans_A. The sequence continues at coordinate 138,345 of NZ_NESJ01000005.1, read as the reverse complement.
GTCACCATGTGGTCCGTCTCGCCCACATCGCGCCCGCCCAGCTCCACCAGCATGCGGTGTTCGGGTTTGGTCTCAAAGGCTTGTTGCGAGAACTCGATCACCTCGCCGTCGTCCGCGCTCACAAAACCCGCCGGGCCAAACAAATTGGACTGGCGCAGGCGGCGTTCGGTCATCTCGGGCGTGTCGTCTTCAAAGCCGAAGTGCGTCCAGACAAAGTCAAACGCACCATGCCCGTCGGGCTGGATGTGCCGGGTGGACACGCTGTTGACCTGCTGCTGAAAAATCACGCTGGGGAACAGCGTCATCATCACGGCCGTGGGCATTTGCTCTTCCATCTGCCACCAACCCTCGAGCACGATGTCCAGAAAGCTCGGGTCGTTGAGCTGCATGCTGTCCTTGAAGCTGCTCACCTGCGTGACTTGCGAGGCCGCGCCCGTGGCCTGGCCCGCGCTGCCCCGGGTCGAGATCATGGCGGCGTGGCGGTGGTGCGCGTCCATGCGCAGCTCGCTCTTGTTGTCGGCGCGCCAAAGGCCAAAGGTTACAAACCAGGTGTGCAACAGACCGGGGTGGTAGGGGTCTTTGATGTTCTCTTGCATCAGCTTCCAGTTGCCTGGGATGCGCTGTCGGTTGTAGCCCAGCACCACCAACTTGCGGCCGTTGAACAGGCGGTCAAAGTACTTGAGGATGGTCGGGCCCATGAAATCTTCGAGCGACTCCACGTTGTGGTCAAACGACGCGAAGACCACACCGCCACGCGCGGCCACTTTCAGGGGCGTGAGGCCGTGGTCTTTGGGGTCAAAGTCGGCGGGCATGCCGCCGTTGACTTTGCCGTCTTGCCGCACACCACGCCGAAACGGCACGCCCTGCAAATCGCCTTTGAGGGTGTAGCTCCACTGGTGGTAAGGGCAGACAAACTCTTTCTTGTTGCCATGACGCTCGCGACAAAACTGCATGCCCCGGTGGGCACAGACGTTTTCCACCACATGGATCTGGCCACCCTCGCTGCGCGTCATGATGACCGAGCGCTCGCCCACCACGGTGCGCTTGAAGTCGCCCACATTCGGGATCTCGGCCTCAAGGCCCACATAACTCCAGTGGTTCTTGTAGAAGAAGCGCTCCAGCTCCTTCTTGTGCCGGCCTTCGTCGGTGTACACGGCAAACGGGACACGGCTGGTGCCTTCCGTTTCCCAGTGGATGGGGTGTTCGGTCATGGGGTCTCCTGCAAATTCTTGACTCGCATCATGCGCAAAACATTGAATTCCGTAAATCGAAATTCAAAGATAATCATTATCTAAATTTCAAATATTACTAAAATCCTCCATGGAACTTGCCCGACTCGACCTGAACTTACTGCTGGTGTTTCACCACCTGCTTCGCGAAAAGCGCGTGTCCAACGTGGCCACGGTGCTGGGAATGAGCCAGCCCGCCGTCAGCAGCGCCTTGGGTCGGCTGCGTGCCAGCCTGGGTGATACGCTTTTTCTACGCACCCAGGGCGGTATGGAACCCACGCCCTATGCCCTGCAGCTGGCCGAGCCCGTGGCTGCCGCACTCGATGGCCTGCAGCAAGCACTGAATGTGCGCGCCTCCTTTGACCCCGTCACCAGCGAACGCCTTTTCACTTTGGCCATGACCGATGTAGGTGAGATGTATTTTTTGCCGGTGCTGATGGACGCGCTGGCCCAGGCCGCCCCTGGCGTCACGTTGAATGTGGTGGCCGTGACCAGCGCCAGCCTGAAAGACGACATGGCAACGGGCCGCACCGACTTGGCCCTGGGCCTGCTGCCGCAACTGCAAGCGGGCTTTTTCCAGCAATCGCTGTTTCGTCAGCCCTATGTGTGTCTGTTGCGTGAGGGCCATCCTTTGGCCAGCAAAGACGACTTGACCCTGCCCGACTTTGCCGCGGCCAGCCATGTGCGCGTGATCGCTGCAGGCACGGGCCATGGACGGGTGGACGAAGCACTGGAACGTCAAGGCCTGCAGCGGCGCATCCGCCTGACGGTGCCGCACTATGTGGCTTTGGGCGATGTGCTGGGCCACTCGGACCTGATCGCCACCGTGCCCGAACGCTTTGCCCAGCGCGTGACCCGCCCCTTTGACCTGACCACCCGCGCCCTTCCCTTGGCGGTAGACGGCAGCGCCATCCACCAGTTCTGGCACGCCCGCCTGCACAAAGACCCCGGACACCAATGGCTGCGCACGCTGGTGTCGCAATACTTTGGCGATGGCAGCAAAACCAGCGCAGAACAAATGGCCTGATTTTTTGGAGAATCGCTCACAGGTTGCGCTCCTACAATTAAAGCCTCAGCTTTAGGCCTTACATGCTCCAATTCGACCTGCTCAAAACCGATCCCTCAAGCCACGCCCGACGCGGCACGCTGACCCTGAACCATGGCGTGGTGCAAACGCCCATCTTCATGCCCGTGGGGACTTACGGCACCGTCAAAGGCGTCATGCCGCGAAGCCTGCACGAAATGGGTGCGCAGATCATTTTGGGCAACACCTTCCACCTGTGGATGCGCCCCGGGTTGGACATCATGAAAGGCTTTGGCGGTCTGCACCAGTTCGAGAAGTGGGACAAACCGATATTGACCGACTCGGGCGGCTTTCAGGTCTGGTCGCTGGGCCAAATGCGCAAGATCACCGAAGAAGGCGTGACCTTTGCCAGCCCGGTGAACGGTGACAAGCTGTTCATGTCGCCCGAGGTCAGCATGCAGATCCAGACCATCCTGAACTCCGACATCGTGATGCAGCTCGACGAATGCACGCCTTACGAAACCAAGGGGCACCTGACGACCGAGGCCGAAGCGCGCAAGTCGATGGAGATGAGCCGCCGCTGGGCCGTGCGCTCCAAAGACGAATTTGCCCGGCTGGAAAACCCCAACGCGCTGTTTGGCATCGTGCAAGGCGGCATGTTTGAAAACCTGCGCCAGGAATCGCTCGACGCCCTTGTGGAGATGGACTTTCCGGGTTACGCAGTAGGTGGCGTGAGCGTGGGCGAGCCCAAGGACCTGATGCTACAAATCATGGCGCACACACCGCACCGCCTGCCCGCGAACAAGCCGCGTTACCTCATGGGCGTGGGCACGCCCGAAGACTTGGTGCAGGGTGTGGCCAATGGTGTGGACATGTTCGACTGCGTGATGCCCACCCGTAACGCCCGCAACGGCACGGTGTTCACCCGCTTTGGCGACCTGAAACTGCGCAACGCCCGCCACAAAAATGACCCGCAACCGCTGGACACGACCTGCACTTGCTACGCCTGCGCGGGCAATCCTGTGGATTCGGCCTCCGGCTCCGGTGGCGTGTCTTGGGACCAAGGCCGTCGCGGCGGTTTCAGCCGGGCCTACTTGCACCACTTGGACCGCTGCGGCGAAATGCTCGGCCCCATGCTGACCACCATCCACAACCTGCACTACTACCTGAACCTGATGCGCGAAGTGCGCGAATCGCTGGACGCGGGTCAGTTCAGCGCATTCCGAGCGCAGTTCAAGTCAGATCGGGCACGGGGCGTTTAACGAATTTATCCTTGCAAATCATGGAATGAAACTCCATAATTGCAAGGATGTTTACACGTCATCTGCAATCTTTACTGACTGAAGAACTGAGGTTTTCACCGGCTGTGGCCTTACTCGGCCCAAGGCAGGTGGGCAAAACCACGCTGGCACTGGAAGTGGCTCGCGACATCCCGCACGTCTATCTCGACCTGGAGTCAGAGCGCGATCGCGGCAAACTGGCCCAAGCCGAGCTTTATCTGGAAAGCCACTTGGGCAAGTTGGTGATCCTGGACGAGGTACATAGGGCGCCAGGATTGTTTCCGGTGCTGCGCGGCCTGATTGACCAAGCCAGGCGCTCGGGGTACTCGGCGGGACAATACCTTTTGCTGGGTTCGGCCAGCCTGGATGTGTTGCAACAGTCAGGAGAAACGCTCGCTGGTCGCATTGCATATCTGGAACTGGGCCCCTTGAATGTTCTGGAAACGGGCCCTGATGCAGTGGACGCCTTGTGGCTACGCGGTGGTTTTCCGCAAAGCCTAAGCGCCCCCTCAGATGCCCGCAGCCTGCGCTGGCGAGAAAATTTCATTCGCACTTATTTGGAGCGGGACATTCCGCAATTCGGCCCCCGCATCGCGGCCGAAACATTGCGCCGCTTCTGGACCATGCTGGCCCACCACCAAGGAGGCATGCTCAACGTTGCCCAGCTGGCGCGCAACCTGGGTGTTGACGTCAAAACAGCGCAAAGCTACATCGACCTCTTGTGTGACTTGCTGCTGGTGCGCAGGCTTGCCCCCTGGCACACCAACACCGGCAAGCGCTTGGTCAAAGCCCCCAAGATGTATGTCCGCGACAGCGGTCTGGTGCATGCCCTGCTGAACATCGAATCCAAAGAAGGCCTGCTCTCACACATGGTACTGGGTGCCAGTTGGGAAGGCTATTGCATTGAAACCCTTCTGGCCTGCGTGCCTGGGGGTGTCACTGGCTACTTTTACAGAACCAGTGGTGGCGCGGAAATTGATTTGCTACTGGCCTGGCCGGGCGGCGAACTCTGGGCCATCGAGATCAAACGCAGCAGCGCCCCCAAAGTGGAGCGCGGCTTTCACAGTGCCTGCGCCGATCTGAAGCCCAGCCGAAAGTGGGTGGTCTACCCTGGAAAAGATGCTTACCCACTTGCATCAGATATCCAAGCCATTTCGCTGCATAGCCTTTGTCAGAAACTCGCCATCATTCGGTCGTGAACACCGTCAACACCCCTGTGTAGCCATACAACTGGTTGTGGGCGATCTCGCCTGCCGCAAAAAAGCCCACCAGAGGCACATCGCCCAAAGCGTGCCGGATGATTTGTAACTCGGCACTCGGTCCACCAAAGTGCGGACCACCGCGTCCGGTGCAACTGACGTACACCGCGCCCGCGATGCGCTGCCCGGCTTGGGGCAGCGTGGGCACCGGGTCATCGCTCAGGGCATTGATGGCTTCGATGGACAGCATCTCAGGCTCCAGCGCTTCGCGGATTTCTGCGCATACCCGGACCAAATCGGCTCGAGCCGCTTGGACATCGCGGCGGCAAAACGTCATCAGCATGCCGGGCTCCAGGTGCTCGGCAATGGCCACCCCCTGGCGCAAAGGGTCCAGGCCAATGATGTGGCGCACCCGCACATCGCTGCCCAAGTTGCCCGCTCGACCCACGCCAGACTGGCCGGGCGCACTCAAACCGACCAAGGTGGAACGAACGACGGCAATGGCTTTTTGCGGCTCGCTCAGACTGATGTTCAGATCGGCCAGCATCACATCCAGTGCAGGCTCGTCCGCCAACTTCAGTACCACATGGCCTTCGGCCTCGGTGATCTCGCGCTCGGGCGCCACAGGCTGGCAGCCTTGCGTGACGCGTGACAACAAGGCCACATCAGGCGAGAACGCCACGCCGCTCAAGCCACCTTCTAGTACGCCGCCATGCACCTCTGGCCCACCCGCGTCTTCAGCCCGCACGGCAAACTGCACGCTGCGTGTGCGACTGGCACTCAGGCCCCCAAACAAATAGCCTTGTTGCGTGCGCTCTGCCACTTCACCGATCAACTCGGCCAGGTCGGGCGTTTGCGGGTCGGCATGCACCAAGGCGGCATCTGCCCAACCTGCAGGCAAGGGCGACACACCCGAGAACACCCGGTATTGCTCTGGCGTCAGGTCGCACAGCATGAGCGCCATGGCCGGCTCGTCAAAGTACTCGGCGTTGTTAACAGCCACGCCAATGCCCACCGTGCCGGCCCAGTCGGGCACCTCGGGCAGCGCCTGGCGCAGGTGGTCAAGCAAGGCTTGCGCATCGGCCGCGTAATGGTCGGTGATGTAGAGCAGCGCCAGCTGGGGTTGGCTCGCGTAATCGGGCAAGCTCATTTGGGCGCGCAACTGCGCAAGCACCAGGCCAGCGGCTATTCGCCACTGTGGATGGGTAGCGTGACCGCAGGGAAAAAGCTTCATGGCGTTTTGCGCCGAGAGACCGCCTTTCGGGGGGCGGATTTTGCGGGCGGTTTGGTTTTGACAGTGGTGGATTTTTTGCTTACTGGGGATTTTTGGCGGCCTGCTGCCGTGCTGGCACCCTTGGCCGTCATGCCCGTCTTCATGGCTTCGGCAGCCACATCTTTGACAGCGGCGGCGGCAATGGTTTGAAACTGTTGGGTCAATGCGCCCCACCACTGCATGGGGTCCACGGCGGGCTTGGCCGAAGTTGCGCCAGAAGATGGGGGTTCTGACTGTGCGGGTTCTGGCTGAACAGGTTCTGGCACAGGTGCGGCTTTTGGTGCAAAGGGTGTTGGCGCAGCGGCCTGCGGCTCAGTAGCTGGTGCTTTGACGGTGAAGGCTTTGGCCAGATCCGCCATGTTCACGTTCATGCTTTGCAACGTGGTCAAGGTCATTTTTTGCACCTCCATCGCCTGAATCGTGGCCTTGAGCGCTGTGGTGTTTTGCTCCAGCCAGAACAGCACCGACTTGAGCTCTTGGATGCGCTTGTCAATGTCTTCGATGCTGAGCGTGGGCGCTACCCAGCTGGCCATGCCAGGCATGCCTGCAGCAGCAGATGGCTGGGCTTGCGATGCGGTTTTGGACAGGTTTTGCAAGAAGTCAAAACCTGGTACGAATTGGCCGAAGCCGAAAGCCGATGCGTCGCTCATGGTGTCTCCTGAAGAAGGACTTGGTAAAGCTTACCTCATGCAACTTTCAGCAACCATCGGGGCTCTCACAAGCGCCACCAGGCATCAGTGGGCTTTGGCGGCCGATGGCTCTAAAGCAACCCTTTCTAACGGCCTACTCAGCGACAGCACTTTCTCAACGGATCTGCGCCACTTTCGCTCTGCCGAGCATGGCGTGCAGCAACACGTTGCAGCCCGCTTCGATGTGCTCGGGCTTGGCGTCTTCGATTTCGTTGTGGCTGATGCCGTCTTTGCAAGGTATGAAAATCATGCCGCTCGGGGCCAGACGGGCGGTGTAGATGGCATCGTGCCCAGCACCCGAGACCACCGGCATTTGGCTGTAGCCCAAGTGGGCAGCGGCGGCAGACACCGCCTCCACACACTCCGGATGGAAGGGTTGCGCCGGGAAACTCGACACCAGGGTCAGATCTATGCGCAGGCCTGTGCTGCCCTGCAAACTTTGAGCCAGGGCTTTGATCTTATCGGCCATCGCCTCCACCCCGGCGTCGGTGTTGTTGCGCAGGTCGATGCTGAACTTGACCCGCCCCGGAATCACGTTGCGGCTGTTGGGGTGCACATGCACCATGCCCACCGTGCCACGGGCATGCGGGGCGTGTTGGTGGGCGATGCTCACCACGGCTTGCATCAGGTGCGTGGCCACTTGCAGGGCATCTTGGCGCAGGGCCATGGGGGTGGGGCCCGCATGGGCCTCCATGCCTGTGACGATACAGTCAAACCATCGAATGCCCAAAGAACCACTGACCACGCCAATCGTCACATCTGCGTCTTCGAGTACTGGGCCTTGTTCGATGTGCGTCTCGAAGTACGCCCCAATGGGGTGCTGGCCGGGCACTTCGGTGCCGACATAGCCAATCCGCTGTAACTCCTCGAGCACGGTTTTACCCTCTTGGTCTTGGGCTTTGTAGGCGTGCTCCAGCGAAAACGCACCCGCAAAAACGCCCGAGCCCATCATCACCGGAACAAAACGCGAGCCTTCTTCATTGGTCCAAAAGGCCACCTCGATGGGGGCCTCGGTTTCGATGCCGTGGTCGTTCAGGCAACGCACCACCTCCAGCCCTGCCAACACACCGTAGTTGCCGTCAAATTTGCCCCCTGTGGGCTGGGTGTCGATGTGGCTGCCGGTCATGATGGGTGGCAAATTGGGCTGTCGCCCGGCCCTGCGCATGAAGACGTTGCCGATTTGATCGACCGTGACCGTCATGCCCGCTTCGCGCGCCCAAGACGTGACCAGGCCACGGCCCTGTCGGTCCAGATCGGTCAAGGCCAGGCGACACACGCCGCCTTTTTCGGTGCCACCGATTTGGGCCAAGGTCATCAGCGATTGCCACAAACGGTTGGCGTCAATGCGCAAGGAAGACAAGTTGTCGAGACTCAAGTTCATCGGGTGATCTCCAAAGGTGTTCATTCGGGGCTGTCCCGGTAGGCTTGAAAGACATCGCGCAATTGCCTGCGAGGGGTTGTGGGTGCCGTCAAAGACTGCTCCAATTCGTTGAGGTGTTTGCGCATTTCTGCGCCGGCCGCTGCAGGACTTTTTTGCAAGGCGCTTATCAAATCGACATGGCGGTGGGCCACACACACTTGCCCCCCTTGGCGTTTGAAGCGCGACATGAGCAAGGACGTGGTGGGTAACAAGCCATTGAGCCAACGGGCCATGACCGGGTTGCCATGCATGTCAGCCATGGCTTGGTGAAATTCACCCGAAAGGCGAATGGCCAGGGCATGCTCACCGATGCGATCGGCCTCGGTTTCAGCGTCAGCCAAATCTTGCAAGGTCTGCAATTGCTCGGCGCTCAGTCGCCCGGCAAGTTGTTTGGCCACTTCGCACTCCACCACCCTGCGGGCATCAAAAACACTGCCCGCATCTTCCAAACTGGGAATGGGGACACGCGCCCCTCGGTTGTGCAGCAATTCGATCACCTGCTCTTGCGCCAGACGCTGCAAGGCTTGGCGCACCAAAGTGCGGGAGACATTGAACTGCTCGGCCAGCTCTTGCTCGCGCAAGCGCTCTCCGGGGGACAGTCGGCGCTCCAGAACTGCCTGATAAATCGCCTCGTATACCCGGTCGGCTCCAGTGACATGCACCACTGCACCCGCCTCCTGCGGCAAGTTTGAACCGTCAGCCACAGTCAGCACCGAAACAGGCGTTTGAACGGGCAGATCGAAGCTGGCTTTGAGCGGCTGGGACACGCCCCGGCGATGTTCATCTGTCATGATGGACCCCATGCACCCGAGTCATTCCATGAACACCGAACATCCTTTGGGCACCCTGGCTTGTCAGCCCCTGACCGCACACGCTTTTTCGCCCTATGGCGAGGTGTTGAATTTGTTTGCACCAGCCCACCAAACTATCAACCAAGGCACCAGCGGACGGCTGGATTTGCCAGCGGGCCTGGACTTGGCGGGCGATCAGGGCCAGGCGGTGTTGGCGGTGTTTCATGCGCTGGCACAGAACCCCGAGGGTCCTTGCCACATGCTGGAGCGCCACCAATGGGGCAGTCAGACCTTTGTGCCCTTGACCGGGGCGCGCTGCCGTTTGCTGGTGGCCTTGGGCCAAGACCAACCCGACCTGCGCACGCTGGTGTGTTTTGAGGTCACGGGCCAGCAAGGCTTCACGCTGAACAAAGGCACCTGGCACCACCCCTTGATGGCCATGGACAACGGTGCTTTTTTGGTGATCGAGCGCCGGGGCTTGAGCGTAGATTGCGAGATTCATTCACTGCCTTTGAGCGTGCGCCTGAGTCCTCTTTGACGCCGCGTACATGGGGTGTTCCTGCGGCGTTCAGGACCACGCGCGGTGGATGTGTTCTGCCAGTTTGACCAGGCTGCGGTCTGAGCCCTCTGGGCCCACCAAAGAGATGCCCAAGGGTGCGCCCTGGTGACTGGCCAATGGCAAGCTCACCTGCGGCAAGCCCGCCATGCCCGCCACACACAGCAAACTGGTGGCCCGGTTGCGGTAGACCTCCAGCTCGGCATCGGTCTGACGAATCAAAGGGGCCACATCGGGCATGGTGGGCATCAAGAGCACGCCGTCCGTGCCCAAGATGTCTTGCATGTGGGCGCGCCAGACTTCGCGAAAAGCCCGCGCCTTGGCCACTTGATCGTCCGTGACTTTGGACGACCAGTCAAAGCGCTGGGCCACCGCAGCGCCCAGCACAGGACGAAAGCGCTGAAGAAAACCCCCATGCACATCCCAGGCCTCGCGCCCCTGAATGGCGCGGAAATGCCAGTACATGGTGTCCATGTCATCGTTCATGACACGAACCGTTTTGGCCTTGCCCAAACACTGCTCTATTTTTTGACGCACCGGCTTGAGAGCTTTGAGGGCACCGGGTGTGGCCAGCGCCCACATGTCAGTCGGGGCCAACAAGCGGATGTGATCGGGCAAGGGCTGCGCATCCTGACCCAACAAAACATCTGCCACACGGGCAAAGGTGGGCACATCACGGGCGAACCAGCCACAGGTGTCCAGGCTGGGCGACAAGGCCATGGTGTCTTGCAAACTGATGCGTCCCTGGCTGGGCCGCATGCCCACCAAACCGCAATGGTTGGCGGGGGCACGTACCGAGCCGCCTGTGTCTGAGCCCAAAGCAAAGTCGCACAAGCGGTTGGACACAGCAGACGCCGAGCCCGACGAAGACCCGCCGCTGATGCGTTCGGCCACCGCGCCATTGATGGGCGCACCGTAATGGGCGTTCTGACCGTTCATGGAGAACGCCAATTCGTCGGTGACCGTTTTACCGACAAAGCGCGCACCGGCGTCGAGCAAGCTTTGCACCACCGGGGCCGTTCGGTCCTGAACGCCCCACAGGGCCATCAGCATGGGTTGACCGCCACTCGTGGGATAGCCCTTGACGTGGTAGATGTCTTTGGCCGCGAAGCTCAGTCCCGACAAAGGACCCGTGGCGGCATGGGCCACCGGGCTCGATGGGTAGGGCATGAAGGCTTGGGCGTTGTCCCACAGGGCATCGGTGTGTCGACTCATGTTCACCTCACGTTTAAAAAAATGATCAGGCCCAATGATCAGGCCACTTGCTGAGAATTGGGCTGAGACTGGGCCAGCAGACAACGAACACTGTGGCCTTCGGCCAGCCAGGTGACTTCCGGGCGTGTCGCACTGCATTCAGGCACCGCCATCTTGCAACGACTGGCAAAGGCGCAGCCCTGTGGCAAATTCGTCAAGTCGGGCGGTGCGCCGGCAATGGTTTCCAGGCGCTGGCCTTTGGCCAAAGCGCCGTCGGCGCGGCTTTGCAGCAAAGCACGGGTGTAGGGGTGACGGGGTTCACGAATCAGTGTTCGGGCAGGCCCCTCCTCCACAATGCGGCCGGCATACATCACGGCAATGCGATCGGCCACCTCCACCGCTGCACCGATGTCGTGGGTGACAAAAATCACCGACAAGCCCATTTCTTTTTGCAACTCGCGCAACAACAGCAAGATTTGGATTTGCACTGTGGCATCCAGCGCGGTGGTGGGCTCATCGGCCAGCAGCAGTTGGGGTTGGCAGGCCAGGGCCAGGGCAATCATGGCGCGCTGGCGCATGCCACCCGACATTTCGTGTGGATAGGCGTGCAAACGACGCTCTGGGCTGGGAATGCGCACCCGCTCAAACAAGGCCAAGGCGCGCTGCCTGGCCGCGGTCTCGCTCACATTTTCATGACGGCGAATGGTCTCGATAATTTGCTGCCCCAAACTGTAAACAGGGTCGAGCGCCAGCAAGGGCTCCTGAAAAATCATGGACGCCACGCGTCCACGAAATCGGCTGAGCTGGTCCTGCGACAGCGTGAGCACGTCCTGATCACCCACCCGAATTTGCCCTGTGATTTGGGTCTTCTTTTCAGCATGCAGACGCAAAATAGTGCGCAAGGTGACGCTTTTGCCAGAGCCTGACTCGCCAATCAGGGCGACCACTTCACCGCGTTGCACGCGCAAGTCCACGCCCGAGACTGCCTGCACGGGTTTTTTGCCGCCGGTGAAGGTGACATGCAACTGGCGGATGTCCACAAATGCGGGTGTCGAGGTGTCCGGTTTCATGCCACGACCTCCAAAGGTTTGAACATGCCCTGCGCATCGGGTGCCCCGGTGTGAGCTGCACCCGCCACATGCATCCAGCAAGCCACTTGTTGGCCGTGTTGGGCTTGGGCCAACACCGGCATCTTTTCGCTGCAAATGGCTTGGGCGTGCACACAACGGGTGTGGAAACGACAGCCGCTGGGCGGGTTGATCGGGTTGGGGGGGTCACCGGCCAAAGGCGGGGTTTCGGTGCGCCGATCCGGGTCCAGGGTCGGAATAGACGACAACAAGGCTTGTGTGTAGGGGTGTGCGGCATGCTTGAACAGGGTTTCACTGTCCCCCACTTCCACCACTTGGCCAAGATACATCACCATCACCCTGTCGCTCATGTAGCGCACCACATTCAGGTCGTGGCTGATGAAAATGTAGGTCAGGCCAAACGCCTCTTTCAGGTCGAGCAAGAGGTTCAACACCTGGGCTTCGACCGACTTGTCCAGGGCAGAAACCGCCTCGTCCAAGATGATCAGACGCGACTGCAAGGCCAAAGCCCTGGCGATGTTGACGCGCTGCCTTTGCCCGCCCGACAACTCATGGGGGTAACGCTCGGCAAAGCGCTGCGGCGCCAGCCCCACCCGTTCGAGCAAGTCACGCGCACGCTCAATCGCCTCGCGCTCAGGCAGTCCATGCACCATGGGGGCAAATGCGATCGAGTCTTCCATGGTCAGGCGCGGATTCAAGGACGCATAGCTGTCTTGAAACACCATTTGGGCCTGGCGGCGATAGTCCTTCAGGGGCAGCGACTTGCTGCCCACCGTCTGGCCATCGAACACCAACTCGCCCTGGTCGTGGCTGATCAGTTGCATGAGCAAGCGCGCCGTGGTCGACTTGCCGCAACCGGACTCGCCCACCACCCCCAAGGTCTCGCCCTTGAACACGTCAAAGCTCACCCCGTCCACAGCGCGAACCACCCCTGCGCTGCGACCCAACAAGTCTTTCTTGAGTGGAAAGTGCTTGACCAAGCCGCGCACCGAGAGCATCGGCTGGGTTGATCCGCCCACCTCATCATTGGCCAAAGTCATGCGGGCCTCACTGTTTGATTTCCATGGCCGAGCGCAAGCCGTCGGCCAAGAGGTTGAAAGCAATCGATGTCATGAAAATCATCGCACCAGGCAAGGCTGCAATCCAAGGTTGCGAGTAAATGGCGGTGCGCAAGGTGTTGAGCATCAGGCCCCATTCCGGCTCGGGGGGTTTGACCCCGAGACCCAAAAAGCTCAGGCCCGAGGCCAGGATCATGGACACCGCGATCAAACTCGTGGCGTACACAAAAATCGGCCCCAGCACATTGCCCAGCACATGCACCCGCACGATGGTGAAAGCCGACGCACCCGACGCCCTGGCCGCCTCGACAAAATCACGCTCCCGAATCTGCGTGGTCACGCTTTCGGCCACACGGGCCAGCGGGGGTATGAACACAATCGTCAAGGAGATGAGGGAATTGGTGATGCCTGCCCCCAAAGCGCCCGACAAGGCGATGGCCAGCAAGACCGAAGGAAAGGCGTAAAAAACGTCGATGGTGCGCATCATCACGCTGTTGACCCAGCCCCCGGTGTAACCGGCGGTGATACCGATCAAGGAGCCGATGAAAAAAGCACACACCACGGGCGTGATGCCCATGAACAAGGACAACTTGGCCCCCACCATCAATCGGGTGAGCATGTCGCGGCCCAACTCGTCTGTGCCCAAAGGGTGGCCTTCAAAGCCAATAGGTTTGAGGCGTTTGAGCATGGCGGACTGGTAAGGGTCCATGGGCGCAAGCCAAGGACCGAACACCGCCAGAACCATCAACAACAGCACCACCAGGGCGGCACCCACGGCCACTTTGTCACGTAAAAACCGACGGCCCACGGTTTCCCAATAACCAGCGGAGCGCTCGTACACCAGCGGGAGCACGGGACTGGCGGCCGCATTCAATGAAGTCATGTCAATTCCTTGGGGTCGAGATCAAGAGCGTGCAATGCGAGGGTCCAGCAAGGTCTGGATCACATCCACGATGAGGTTGAGCACCACAAAAAACATCGCCAGCACCAAGATCGTGCCTTGCAGCAAAGGCAGGTCGCGCTGGAAGATGGCCGAGTTGAGCAAGAAGCCCGTGCCAGGCCAAGAAAACACCGTCTCGATCAGGATCGAGCCGCCGAGCAAGTAACCCAACTGCAAGCCCATCACCGCCAGCGCCGTGGGCGCTGCATTTTTGACCACATGCCAAAAAATACCCAAATTGGTCAAGCCCTTGGAGCGCAAACCCACGATGAACTCTTGCGCCAGGATGTCGGCCACCAAGGCGCGCACCGTGCGAGAAATGATGCCCATCGGGATCACGCTCATGGTGATGGCGGGCAACAGCATGTGCTTGAAGTGCTCCCAATCCCAAACCCACTGGCTGGAGCCACCCGGTCCTGCGCCGCCGGGCGGCAGCCACATCAGGATCGAAGAAAAAACAATCACCAGCACCATGCCCAACCAATAGTGCGGAACGCTGACCCCCAACACAGACAGCAAAGAGGCGAATTTATCCAGCCAAGAGTTCTGGAAATAACCGGCCACAAAACCAAACAAACAGCCCAGCACAAACCCGATAAAGGTCGCCAGCATCGCCAGCCGCAAGGTGTTGCTCACGGCAGTCATGACCTCCGAAGCCACCGGGCGGTTGCTGGCAATGGATGTGCCCAGATCGCCCTGCAAAGCACGCCAGACCCAACTCACAAACTGTTCAGGGTAAGAACGATTGAACCCGTACAACTCGATCAACTGCGCCTGCAAGTCAGCAGAGGCGTCAGGCGGCAAAATCGACATCAGAGGATCACCGGGTGCCAGGTGCACCAAGCCAAAACAAACCAGCGCCACCCCCAGCATGATGGGCAGGGAATAAATCAGTCGCCGCAACAAAAAGCCGAACATGCCAGCACTCCAAAACTGCAATGAAGAAGTGTGCAATCAGGCCGTTCTCCACCTGACTGCACACCCAGCGGCGTGGGCCCGATGGGCCCACACCTTGACCATCAGTCCATCGACACTGGCGCCAAATCGACAAACCAACTGCGGGGCTGCACGAAGCCCTTGACCTTGGTGCTCATGGCACGGGGTCCCACGTCATGGGCAATCCAGACAAAAGGGGCTTCTTCGACAATGCGGGCGTGCAACTTGGCCAGCGCCTCATCACGCCTCTTGTCCTCGAACTGAGTCCGTGCATCGGTGATCAATTTGTCGAATTCCGGATTACCAAAGTAACCCCAGTTGTTGGACACCGGTGGGAAGGCGCCTGTGCTGGTGAAACGAACCATGGCAAAGAAGGGGTCCATCGCTGCATAGCTCACATTGATGGCATTGGCGCCGTTTGCCGATGGATCCTTTGCACCCTTACGCCAGTTGGTGAACAAGGTGTTCCACTCGATCACGTCAAACTGGACGTCAAAGAAGCACTGCTTGAGCGACTGCTGCACAAACTCGTTCATAGGCAAGGGCTGCATCTGGCCAGAGCCTGACGCCGAAATCTGCACCTTGACTTTGAGGGGCTTGGCTGCAGTGTGGCCCGCTTGGGCCATCAAGGCCTTGGCCGCGTTCACGTCGTACTTGATGTCAAATGTGGGGTTGCCCCACCAGGGGTGGCCAGGAGGTACCGTGCCTTTGGGCGCAGCCATCATGCCGCCCAAAAGGGTTTTCAAGCCCTCACGGTCCACGCACAAGTTGGCCGCGTGACGGACCCGCTTGTCCAACCAGGGCGAACCTTCGGCAAATGACAACTGCCAAGGCCACACATGCGGCTGGGCGTTGCTTTCAATCTTGAAGCCCCGCTGGCGAATTTGCGGCATGGCATCAGGGGCGGGCGCTTCGATCCAGTCGACCTGGCCCCCGAGCAAGGCTGCCGTGCGGGCATTGGCCTCGGGCATAGGCACAAGCACCACACGGTCGACCTTGGGTAGGCGCTTGGCGTCCCAATAGGTTTTGTTGGCCACTATCTCCAGGCGTTCACGCGGAACGAATCGGGCCATCTTGAAGGGGCCAGAACCGGAGGCATCTGCCGCAAATGCGGTCCAAGCCGCCTTGGATTTGTCTGCGGGTGTGGCGCCTGCAGCGGCATCGAATTTCTTTTGCCAATGGGCCGGCGAGGCAATGAACAAGTTGGTCAAGTTGATCGGCAAAAACGCATCGGGCTCGCTGGTGGTCAGCTCGACCGTCAGGTCATCAATTTTTCGGGCGCTGCGCAATGTGGGCATGCGCGAAGCCGTGACACCCACCTGGCTGGCATCGAAATGAACCGCGTCTTTGTCCAATACCTTGCGCACGTTCCAGACGATCGCATCGGCATTCAAGGCCGAGCCATCGTGGAACTTGACACCGGAGCGCAACTTGAAGGTCCATTTTGTTTTATCACTGGCACCAACAGCCCAAGAAGTGGCCAAGCCAGGAATCAACACACTGGGGCCATCCGATTTGGACAAATCCCAATGGGTCAAGGCGTCGTACATCGGGATGCCGGTGAAGCGATTGCCTTCAAAGCCTTGGTCGGGCTGCCCCAAGGTGCGGGGAATGTCGGCCGCCGTCATGGCAATGCGCAAGACTTTTTCTTGCGCCTGAACGGCCATGGAGATGGCGCTGAGCCCCATCCCGACAGCCATGGTGAACGCCCAGGATGTGGGCAAACGAGGGGAAAGGATAGACCGCTTCATCATCAAGACTCCAGTAAAAGTGCGTTGAAAAAATGTGCACCAGACCCAGGGAAACATCAGATCGGTCCCGTAAACTAACATAAGCTTTAAAAGTCTGGCAAGCATTTTTTGTATGCAATCTTCATGCCCGATGTGGGTCTCAAATCATCCGTCTGTCGAATGAAGTCACAGCTTAAAGCGATCAATTTATAAGCATCAACAAGGCACAAAAATGGTGTTTTCTGGCACCATTCTGGTTTGCACCTATGGAGTCTCGCCCCAATTTGGTGTTCTCTTTGTATGCAATAAACCCAACATCCACATCCAAATTGCAGCCCCCTGACCAACCTTTCACCAGCGCAAATACCTCTCGAACGCTGACTGCAGACCAGACCCATGGTTTGGCCGCAACCGAGCGCACACCCCGGCAAGGCCAGACATCCTGGTTTGGGCATCAGTGCTCTGGTTTGAGGTCGACGTCTCACACACACTGAAAAGGAGCACCCAGCATGGACACCACCGCATTGCGCCGTTATTTGCTGATCAACCCCAACACCAACGCCTTGACCACGCAACGGTTAAGCGACGTGTTGCAGCCCCAACTGCCGCCGGGTGTGCTGCTGGATGTGCAGACCGCTCGATTCGGGGCGCCCTACATTGCTTGCGAAGCCAGTCACGCGGTGGCCGCACACGCCTGTCTGGACGTGTGGACCGAACACCGGGGCAAGCCAGGGAATGCACTTGCCGGTGTGCTGATCGGCTGTTTTGGTGACCCGGGTTTGTTCGCACTGCGCGAAGTCAGCGGCTGCCCGGTCACTGGACTGGCCGAAGCCTCGTTCATTCAGGCCAGTACCCACGGGCCATTTGCCATTGTGACGGGCGGTGAACGCTGGAAAACCATGCTGCAGCGCCTCGCCATCAGCCTGGGTTATGGCGCGAAGTTGCGCCACATCGAGACCGTGGCCCCCACAGGCGCGGCGCTGCAGGCCGACCCCGACATGGCCATTCGCTGCCTCAGCCAAGCCTGCCAAAACGCTGCCCAAAGCGGTGCGGCCAGCATCATTTTGGGCGGCGCAGGCTTGGCCGGATATGCCCGCTTGCTGCAAGCCCACTGCGCCCTGCCCCTGATCGACAGCGCGCAAGCGGGATGGGAGGTGCTGCATGGACAACTGGCCCCCAAAGCGCCCACAGACCATGACGGTTTTTATGCCCCATGGGTGGGACTGCCAGCTGCGTTCACACAAGTCCCGGACAAAGTGAATCCCGGTATTTAGTCCATCTTCCTTTCCTTAGCACGAAAGCCAAGAAAAAAGCCAGCTGGTGCGGGTGCACATACTGGCTCTGGCTGAGTTCTTCATCCGAAAAGCCGACGCATCGGCCCTCGGCTTAAGTTCCATCACTGACCATCGGCTTCTGAGCTCTCGTCTTCAAACTCTTCATCGTCCTCGTCGATCGCGGCCATTTCAGCGTACTGTGTGGCCAACAATTGGTTGCGGTAAGCCAAGTAACCACGGCGGTGGGTTTCGTACAAGTTGCCGGCGTCGTAGGCTTCGGCAGCCAAGCCGTGCTGCTTGGCAGCTTCCAGAAAATGCTGAGCCGCCAAAGCGTGGCACTGAGAAATACTGACAAATTCATCGTCCAAGAGTTCGTCGTGTTCGTGTTCGGTTTCGTTTTGAATGTCGTTCGTCATGCGGTACCCCTTGCTTGAGAGTTGATCGGCAAATGCCGAGATCAAGCTTCCTCCATGGACAAGTCTGTGCAGTGACAAAAAAATGGCGAGATTGCGGCAACAGCAGACTCCCTGCGCAAGCCTTAACGCTCATCACTTCTTGGTGTAAATCTGGTCAAAGCTGCCGCCATCGGCAAAGTGGGCTTTGTCGGCTTTTTCACAACCACCGAAGGCCTGCTCAATGGTGAACAGTTTGAGCTTGGCCAACCGCTTGAGCGAGCCGTTCTCGCCCATGAGGTCTTCAGATTCAAAAAGCCTGATCGGCCGTAAAGGTGATGCGGTGCAATTTTCGATGCTGCGGATAAAAATCGGCCACGGCGTAGTGCTGGGTCGAACGGTTGTCCCACACGGCCAGCGTATCAGGCTGCCAGCGCCATCGCGCCTGCACTTCGGGCGCGGTGATCAACGCAAACAGCTGGGCCAAAAGTGCATCACTTTGCGCGCGCGGCAGGCCATGGATGTGGGTGGTGAAAGTGGGGTTGACGTACAAAATCTTTTTGCCTGTGACGGGGTGCACACGGACCACCGGGTGCGTCACGGGCGGGTATTTGGCGCGAGCAGCCTGCAGCTGCTCGCCCGTGGCATCTTGGCGCAGCAAGTATTCGGTCCAGCCGGTCACCTCCCAGGTGTGCATGGCGCTCAGGGTTTCCAGATAGGCTTTGAAGTCGGCAGGCAAGGCATCATAGGCGGTGGTCATGCTGGCCCAGACGGTGTCGCCACCACTGGCCGGAATCACTTGCGCATACAGGCTTGTGCCTATCGGTGGGTTGGCCTGCCAGGTGATGTCTGAATGCCAGTTGTTGTTGGCAGCCGGGCGCTCGGCGGTGCTTTCCACAATTTCAATCTCAGGCTGGCTTGCCACGCGGGGGAAGAAGGCTTTGACCTCCTGGACATGGCCAAAGCTTCGGGTGAAGGCCACCTGCTGAGCAGTCGTGAGCTTTTGATCCCGAAAGAAGATCACCTCGTACCGAGCCAATGCCGCTTTCAGCTCGGTTTGCGCCAGATCACTCAGCGACTGCGACAAATCCAAGCCATGGAGCGTGGCCCCGATGTTGGGGGTAAAGGGCTTGGCAACAAAGCTTTGGTACGCGGCTGAGGTTTGGATCGGAGAGCTCATCTTTCGATCATGCCAGAGCACTTCAAGCTGGTGCCAACCAGCGCTTGAGCATCACGGGCGTCGGTGGCCCAATCACCCTTTGGGTCTGGCCTTTGGCATCCACCAGAACCAAGTAAGGCGTGACGTTGGGCCAGGCCGGATCGACCGCCTGCCGGATGGCGGGCTCGAACCCATCAAAGGCGTACATCTGTGTCATGCCTTTGAAGTGCGGAGCATGGCGCAAGGCCTGTGGGCCCGCCACGTCCATCATGACGGCATTGAGTTCGGGTTTGTCTTTGCGTTGTTGCACGGCTTTGTGCAGCACCTCAAAAGCAGCCGGACAAGTGCTGCAATACGAGGTGGTGAACAAATAAGCAGCAGGGCGAGGGCCGTGCTGCAAAGCATGCGCCCAGGTTTTTTCGTCGAATGGCAATACCGTGCGCGGGGTCGATGCCTTGGATTGGCCCTGAGGGTGTGAGTGCGGGTGTGTTTGTGCCCCATCCGCTGCGGCACTCAAGCCAAGTGCAGCGCTACAGATGGCCAGCGCCGTGAATTTAAAAACGGAGTTCATGGACTTGTGTCTCCTGTGTGTTGCGCCACACCACCACCATGCGTGCGCCACTTTGGGCCAAGCGTGGGTGGTCGTTGTAGCCCGTGGCTTGGCCCAAAGTTTTGAGCGTGAAATTTTGCCCGCCATCGGTGGATAGCCAGGCTTTGAGTGAGGTCACAGCGCCTTCGCTGCTGCGCCAGACCACGGCCACGTTTTGGCCATCGGCCAACACATCAGCATGCTCGGCCCGCGCATCGGGCAACACGCGAAGGGTTTCGGGCAAGGGCTCACCTTGTGCATTCAGGCGGGCATAACGCACAGCAGCCTGGTCTTGGCCATTCACTTTGCGGATGCCAAACCAGACCGTGTGGTAACCCGAAGTGCTGGCATTGAGCGCCAAACCAGGGCCGTGGTGTGGGCAGGCGTTGATCTGCCAACCATCCTGCGTGGTGCGGGTGATGCGGTTGGCGGGGGCGCTCACGCTGGCAAAAGCATGGTCTCGCGTGGTGCTGTCGAACACATGCCGCCAAGTGGCTTGCAACTGGCCTTGCGGGTTGCGGGCCAGGCCAATGCGGCAGCACTCGCACGAGTGGTCGGCCAGCTTGGTATCGGGGCCAAAGGTCTGACCACCATCTTTGGACTCGTTGCGGTAAATAGCGGCCCCTGCGTATTTTTGTGCCGAACCTTTGGGGGGTTGGTCGCGCTTGTCCACCCAAAGGGTGTGCAGCACTCCTTGCGCGTCAAAGGCTACCGAATCAAAACGGTGGGTGATTTCCTGACGATCCTGGTGCACGGTGAATGGGGCGCTGAAGGTTTGCCCACCATCGCTGCTGCGCAACATGCGGATGAAGCCTGTGTAAGGCTTGGCCAACGGCATGGTGTAGCTGATCACCGCCCAGCCTTGGGGTCCAAATACTATTTTTGGGCGGCTCTCGCCATCGGCCGCAATCGGGTCGGCCCCCGTGTTCAGGATGCGTGCTTCGCTCCACTGCAAAGCGCCGCCCAAAGGCGTGCTTTGCACAAAGAGTTGCGCCTGCGCATTCAAACCCACCACCCACAAACGGCCATCGGGCGCAATGGCTGCGCCTGTGGCCAGTTGCGGGCGCTGGTGGCGGTGCTGTGAAGTCGCAGCAGGTTTGCTGGCTTCTTTGAGAGCGTCTTGCGCCCCAGCCTGCGGCACCACACACAGCACGGCCATCACAAGGCCCCACACGGCACACCAACGGTTAAAGAGGTTCATGGGCTTCTGTTCCAAAAAGAGGAGATTGAATGAAAGGCTGGCGAAGTCATGGTTACTTTTAAACAAATCATCGCCAGCCGAACTTCACATCAGCGTTGACCCAAAGATTTGGTAAGGCCCACCATCACGCTGCGCGGCGCACCAGCGGCGTAGGTGTTTTGCGTGTTGGGTGAGTAAGCGCCACTTTTGTAGCTGCTGGACGCATTGTCCGAGTACAGCTTGTCCGTCAGGTTGCGCACCTGGCCCCAGACTTCCCAGCCATCGGTGAGCTTGTGGCTGGCCGTCAGGTTGAGCAGGGTGTGCCCCGCGTATCGCACCGTGTTGGCGTTGTTCATCCAGTAGCTGCCTTGCTTGACCAGGCCCAACGCCACGCGCGATGCGGGTGTGAACTTCCAGCCAACTTGAGCGGTGATGGTGTGGTTGGGTGCCTGTGGCATGTCTTTGCCCGAGTAGTCTTCGATGGCGCCCACTTTGTCACTCACTCGGTAGCTCACAAACGTGTGCTCGGCCCAGGTCGCGCCCACGCGCCAATCCCATTCACGCAACTCTTGGTTCAGGCTCAGCTCCAGGCCTCGGCTGCGGGTGTTGCCCGCGTTCTTGTTGAAGCTGTTGCCAATCTCCGAGGTGTAAGACACGATGGTGTCCTTGCCGCTGAGTTGGTAGAGCGCCGAATCGAGGCGAATGCCCGAGGCCAACAATGCACGCCAGCCCACTTCCACGTTGTCGTAGGTGGCCGAGTTCAACTCTGGAATGGCGGTTTTGCCGTACAGCTGACTGACCTCAGGCGGTGTGAAGCCCATGCTCAGGTTGCTGTACAGACTGCTCGTGGGGCTGATGGCGTAAGTCGCGCCCAGCTTGGGACTGAACTTGGCAAAGCTTCGCACCTCGTTGGCGGCACCGTAGTTGGCCCCTGGCGTCAGGTTGTTCTTGAAGTCGTAGCGAATGCTGTCATAACGGCCACCGGCCACCACACGGATTTGCTCGCTGGGGCTGAACTCCAGTTGTGCAAACAGCGCATCGTTGGCAATGCCCGCGCCGTAGTTGCGCACACCGCTGGGGTTGGCCACGCTGTTCAAGGTGTAGCTGACATAACGACCGGTGGGCACATCGCGCACCACGGCCAAGTTGTCCGACACATAGTCGTTTTGGCTGCGGTCAATGTAGACACCTGTGACCAGACGGGCACGCAGCCATTCGAGCTTTTGTTCGTGCTTCACGTCCAAGCCCAGCGATTCGACGTGGTTGTTGTTCAAGGTGCCCTTGCAAGTGGCGCCCGCGCAACCCGAGATGGTGTAGTTGGGCAATTGACCGTGGTCGTTGTTACGGGCAAACAGCGTCACCGTGGTCAAGCCGCCTTGGGTGGTTTCGCCTTCCCAAGCCAAGTTGGCGCGGGTGGTTTTGTCTTTGCGCCAAGTGAAGGTGTTGATGCTTTTGCCGGGGTTGCTGCGGAAGTCGTTTTCAAACAAGCTGCCGGGCGTGTCCGAGTCCAGATTCGTGTGCACCAGCGAGGCACGCAACCAGGACTTGTCGCTCAGGTTGTAGTCGCCACGCAGTGTGAAAGAGTCTTTTTTGCCGCCGCTGTACTGCTGCCAGTTGTTGGTGTCGCGTTGTGAGCTGTAGTGTGAAAAGCGCAGACCCAAATCACCCCAGGTTTTGCTCGCACCCGAATCCACACGGGTAAAACCATCGGTGCTGTCGTGGCGAATGCCCACATAGCCCGTGGGCGTGCGTGAAGGTCGTTGCGTCAAAAAGTTGATCGCGCCGCCCACAGCGTTGCTGCCATACAGCGACGAGGCCGCACCTTTGACCACCTCAACCCCGCCCGAGCCGTTCATGTTGTTTTCGTTCAAGGCGTTATGGTTGAACACGCCCAGCGGACGGATCGGGATGCCATCTTCCAGGTACTGGTAGACCGCGTTGGTGCTGATGGGCTGGCGAATGGCCATGCTGTGCTGCTCGTTGCCCAGATCGTTCCAGTGCACGCCGGGAATGCGGTTGATGATCTCGCCCACCGACTTGGGCTTGTCGGCGTCCCACTGGGCGCGGCTGACGGCCCCAATGGACACGGGGGTTTCGGACAATTTGGTTTCAGAGCGCGAGCCCGACACCACGATGGTGTCCAGCGCAGGCGCAGTTTGGGCCACCGCAGCAGCACTCAAACTGGACAACAAGCCGAACACGGCCAAAGACAGAGGTGAAAAGGAGAGGGAATTTTTCATGACAAGTTTTCAATCGATCGGTCGCCATTAACCATTCAGGCCAAGGGCAACAACAGACACCAAGCACCCAAGGGTGTTCAGCATGCGGGGGTGTGGATCAATTAAAAACAGGTGGCCCGCGAGAAGGCAGTGGCGGCGCGGTGCGTGCCAACAGCAGCGCCTCGGGCAAGGCTTGCACGATGTGGGCGCGTGCATCGTGCACATGCGCCAAAGCAGCCACCGTGGGCGGTGGCAATGCGGGGGTGGCGTGGGCGCACAGCGGGCAGTCCATGCTGCTGCTCAAGGGGGCGGCGTCACCCTCGCCTTGCACCACCACCTTCATGATGCCCATGGTGGAACACACCACGTCCATGGTCTTGGGCTGCAGCGTGGCAGCCAAAACCGAAACACCCACAAACAACACGTACCAAACCAGCACGAGGCGGCTCAGTTGGCGCAGGAAGGGGCGTTGGAAAAACATGGTGTAGATTATCGCAAAACGGCCCACTTGAAATAATCCAAATCAAATTACCCACGATTGTCATGCGGCAAGTTCATGGCTTTGTCGACCACCGAAACACCGCACGGATGAGCATAAAACTTGTCGCTTGCGAACCTTGTTGCTCACGCCCCGTCTCGGCCGACAAGCTCACAAGAGGGTGCACCTGCCAGCTCAGCAGGGCCGTGTCGCGCCGCACCGGGGCGCTGCCGGTCAATCCAGCCTCTTGCACCAGCAAGCTGGCCCCTGCCCCGGTCAAGGCCAGTTGTGCGCGCACACGTTCACTGCGTGCGCCCACAGTCCAGTCGGGGGTGATTTGCCAAAGGGCTTGCAACCAGCCGCCCTGGTTCTTGCCAGTGTGATCGGCCAAGCCATTGACCGAGCGCAGCATACCTTCGTCTTGGCGCTGAACATAGGCTGCTTGGGCCGTGACGGGCCAATCGTGGCTGGCCCATTGCAGGCTGGCACCACTCAGTTGACTGCGCCCGGCAAAGCACAACACACCACTTTGCAGGCTGCTGCAATCGGGGGCGTTGTGCGTGTGCGCGCCCGTGCTGCTTTGCACCAAGCTGCCGCGCCCTTCAGGGCGAAACCAGGCCACAAAGGCATCGGCGCGCCAATCACCCCGGGCCAGCCCCAGATGCACAGACGGTGCCGAAGCTGCGCCAGCGCTGCCGGGGAAGGTGCGGCCTTGCCACACGCCTGCATCCATGTTGGCCGTCCATTCCCCCCATTCGCGCTGCCCGCTGACTTGTACACCGTCGTCGATCCAATCGCCGTCGGCTGCCAGGCGTTTGGCCAGCGGCATGAGCGAAAAGCGGTCCATGTGCCCGGCCTGTGTCATGACCGGCCCCAACTGGGGGCGGCTTCTGCCCGCTTGCAGTGACCAAGCTCCCGTCTCTGAGGGAGCCCACTGGTAGCGCACCCATGCCGCCTCGGTGTGCGCCGGGTCGCTGTCGTGTTGGCCCACCGCCACGTAACTGGACCACTGCGGACTGATGCGCCAAGCCGCTTCGAGCACGGCGTGCTCCAGCGCCGAATCACGGCGGTCCACCCCGGAGTCACCGCGCAACAAATACCCCGACATTTTTTGCGAGGGCAAAGCGCGGCTGGCACGCACATCGGCCAAGGCCGCCGACGCACCCAAGCGCCAGCCGGGTTCATCGGGCACAGACGTGCTTTCTTCGTGCGCCCATGCCCCCAGGCTCAAGCTGCACACCAGCCCGGCCAAGGCCAGACGGCTGCGCAGGGGTCCATCAAGGCGCAGCAAAGGGGTTGGCCAGTTTGGGGTTGGTGAGGAAGTCATGGTCGGTCAAGGTTTTGAGGAAGGCCACCAGATCGGCTTTGTCCTGGGCGGTGAGGTCGATGCGCGAAATCAAATCGCTCTTGTTGGGGTTCAAGCGCCCGTCTCCAGCGTGCGGGCCGCTGGTGATGTTGCGGCCGCCTGCGGCATAAAAATCCAGCACCTCTTCAAGCGTGGCCATGCTGCCGTCGTGCATATAAGGAGCCGTCACCTCCACATTGCGCAGGCTTTGCGCACGGAACTTGCCCCGGTCGGCCAGACGCTCGGTGATTTCAAACAAGCCTTGATTGCCCGCCGGGAAATTGCCCGTGCCGCCGATGTTGTAAAGCCCGGTGTTGTGAAACGGGGTGTCGGTCACTTGGGTGGAGGCGTGCACCACCTGGTCGTTGAAATTGAAGCCCGAATGGCAGTGAAAGCATTCGGCTTTTTCGCTGTTGAACAAGGCCAAGCCGCGTTTTTCACTGGCCGTCAACTGGGCTTTGTTTTGCAAAAACTGGTCGTAACGGCTGTTGCCAGAAATCAAAGTGCGTTGAAACGTGGCAATGGCCCGCGTGACGTTGCCCCAGGTCACGGGCTGATCTGCACCGGGAAACGCGGCCTTGAACAGGGCGGCGTAGCGTGCATCGGTTTTCACACGGTTCAGCACCTCGTTGACATTGCTGTCGTTGAGGCCCAATTCAACCGGGGCTTCAGAAAACAGGGGCACTTGCATCTGTGCCTCCAGACTCAGCAGCGAAGGATTTGCCCAAGTCAGGGTGGTGTTGTAGACCACATTGGCCAGCCCTTGCGAATTGCGCGGATGCATCTCGCCCGTAGAGCCCTTGGCCAGTGCCCGCCCATCGGTGAAGGCTTTGTCTTGGTGGTGGCAACTGGCGCAGGCTTGTGTGCCATTGCCCGACAGCCGACGGTCATAAAACAAAAACCGCCCCAGCTCGACCTTGGCTTCGCTCATGGGGTTGTCGGCCGGGACACGCGGGGTCGGAAAGTTGGCAGGCAAGGCCCACACCCAGGCCCCAGCCTGGGTGCTGTCGCTCACACTGACGCTGTTGCCGCCACAACCCCACAAGGACAGGGTGGCCGTGACCACCACTGTCCCCGCCAGGCCGAGCAACGCCTGCTTCAAGCGTTGCCCGTGGCTCATTTGCTGATCACTTTGAACAAGCGCTGGTTCAAGCCGCCGTTGAGCGTGGTACCTGCGGTCAGGTCCAGACTTAGGGCCTTGAAAATTTCACCGCACTCCGGATCGGTATTGCCAGACATGCACCCTGTGGGTCCACCGCCGTTGAGGGTGACGTTGTTGCCCGACAGCAGCGCCTTCACATCCACCGCCACTTTTTGGGTGCTGGGGTTGAAGCTGGCAAAGCCAAAGTCCACACGATTGGGGCGCGAGCAGGTGTCCACCTGACCTGCTGCCGGGTTGGCACCTGTACAGCCTGTTGAACCCAGGTGCACGTTGAACGTGGGGGCCGTCCAGGTGCTGTTGGTCACTTCAATTTTGGTGAACTTGCGACCGCCTGCCCAGCTCCAGGCCATGCCGGGGTGAACGGCGTTGTTGACCACGGCCGGGGTCACGCTCAAATCGGCCGTGTGGTCGGTGTGGTTCATGGCCAAGGGCACGCCCAAGGTCATTTTGACGCCCACATAGTCGCCTGCTGGCACGGTGCCCTTGATGGTGCTGTTGGTGGCGGTGGTGCCCACGCAAGTGCCGGTTTTGTCTTCCAGGTCAATCAGGGTGACGGCATCGCTGCCTTTGGTGGCGTTGAAGTTGTCAGTGGCATCCAGGGTGAGGGGGGCTGTGCTGCCATCGGCTTTCACCAGCTTCACGTTGGACACATAAAAGCGCAGATCTGACAGCGTGCCGCCGGCATTGGTGGTGCCCAGATCACTCAGGCTGGATGTGCAGGTGATGGGCGTACTGCCCGTCATGGCCGCGAAATCGATGCTGATCGACTTGGGCGTGTTGTCACTGCCACCGCCGCAGGCGGTCAATGCGGCCACGCTGACGGCTGCCATTGCGGTGAGGATGTATTGGATTTTTTTCATGTGGACTCTCCTGTTAAATAATTAAAAATCAATGCTTGTGCGCAGGTGCACCTGCTCGCGGTGTTTGCACCCAAACGTTCACACGCCGGGTGCCTGCTTTTTCAAAGACCAGCTCCAGATCGAAGCGGTCACCGTCTTTGAGGGGTTTGGCCATGTCCAGCAGCATCAGGTGGTGCGTGCCCGCGCCGCCGTGCCGCAAAGACACTTCGGTTTGTGCGGGTAACTCCAAGGCGGGCACTTGGCGCATGCGCATCACGTTGCCGTCCATCTGCATCTGGTGGATTTCGACCCGCGCAGCCACAGCGGTGCGGGCCGACAGCAGGCGGTCAGGCGTTTTGCCTTTGTTGCGGATGGACTTGAAATACACCGCGCCCGTGGTCGTGCCTGCCAAGCTGGGCGTGGCGTAAGGGTGGTCCATCACCACATCGCCCTGCTTAAAGTCGTGTGCGTGGGCAGAGCCCATGCCCAACAACGCCATGGCGACCAGACCCATGAACAAGCCGCCTGCCACAAAACCCAGGCCAAAGCCGGTTTTTTGAGCGCTTTGCCAGAACCTGAAAATCACCTGTTGCATGTCTTGCTTTCAGGCCGCCATGGCAAAGGGCTGGCCCACCGCCCACACGCTGGGCACACGCAGGCGAGGCTGCTTGCGTTCGGGCAGCAAGGTGTTGAGTTCGCGGCACACGGTCTCAAAAGTGGAGTCGACCACGCGGGCCATTTCCTTGAGTGTGGGCAGTTCTTTGCGTTGCACGGTCAACACACGGCCATCGGCCTGCTTGCCCAATACCGTCAACAAATAGGCCAGGCGTTGCACGATGGGGCCGGTGCGCAAACGGTGCATGTCGCAGGTCTGTCGTTGCTGCTGCAAGAAGCCCTGCGTCATGGTGGTGTAGCGGTCCAGGTCTTGGCCAGCTGCAAGCGGCTTTGCTTGCGCGGCCACCAAGGCCACGGCCGTGAAGGCATAGGGTTCGGCGCACAAAGACTCCACGCCGATCAGGTCTCCGGCTTGGGCCAGTTGCACCAGAATTTGGCCGTCTTGGCCATGGCGCTCCAGCTTGAAAACACCTTGGGTCACGCGCCACACGGGGCCGACACCGCCTGCGGCCAACAAGCTTTGGCCACGGTTCACATGGATGGGCTCACCCACCGGAATTTGATTGAGAAATTGCACACGCTGCTCCTGACTGAATGGGCCAGTGCACCTGCATGAAAGCAGGCTCCTGGCGAACAGCAGGCGGGCATGAGCCCGGCCTGCCACGGCTGACTTCAGGCGTGGGCAGGCGGGGCGCGGGAGTGAACCGTCCAGCAGGGGACGGCTTGAGGCATGTGTGGATCCAAGTGCGCCAACAAGGGCGGCGCTTGTGGCAAAGCCTGCCACGATAAAGGTGTGGGCGGGGGCGCCATGCGGTCGCTGGCCAACACGCACAAGGCGCAATGGTCGAGCATGGCCGCGCCTGGCAAAGAACCTTCGTCGCCCTGTGCATTGCCCTGCTGGTTGTGCACCGTCTGCTGTCTGCCCTCGGTGGTGCACACCTCCATCCATGGCACGGCGCTGCCCTGGCTCCATGCCCGCGCACGCGAGAGCGTGGGGGCCAAAGCCGCCAGCAGCATCGCGCACAGCAGCCACAGGCTGAGCCTGCGCAGTTGGGCTGAAGTCCAGGTCATGGATGGATCAGAAAAAAGTTACGAAATCAATGCTTGTGCATGTGGCCGTCGCCATGCTTCATGGCGGGTGCTGCGGCCATGCGTGCAGAGGCCTTGATCTCGATGTTCTGGCGCTTGCCGTCTTTGCCTTCAACCACCAGGGTCACGGGCACGGTGTCACCGTCTTTGACCTGGCCTTTCAGGTCCATCAGCATGACGTGGTAACCACCGGGCTTGAGGTCCACCGCTTTGCCAGCGGGCAAGGCCAAGCTGGGCACCGCACGCATTTTCATGACGCCGCCGTCCATGGCCATCTCGTGCACCTCCACCACACCCGCCACAGGCGACTGGGCCGAGATCAACTTGGCGTCTTGGCTTGACTGCAGTTGCATGAAAGCACCTGTGGCTTTTTGCTGCGCCACGGTAGCACGCACCCAAGCGTCTTTGACGGTGACTTGGGCTTGGGCCTGGCTGAACAGGGCCGACATCAGGACGGCAAAAGAGACAAAAACGCGTTTCATGGCGAACTCCAGTTAAAAAAAGACACGAGGGGAGAGGGTATGGCGCCGCTTGAAAGCCAGCGCACCGGATCACGGGCAGGTTAGCGGCTCATGCGGGCACGCCGCACTTGGCCGTCAAACAGCTGCCGTGATCAAGAAAAAGAGGGGGGAGCGCGGGCCTGCCAAGGCAGGCCGATGAGCGAAGCCAGCCGGGCCTGCTCTAGAGGACGCAGCGCATGAGACAGCCCGACATGGACTGGCGCTGAAACAGACACCACCGGGGGCGCGGCCACCGGCAAACACAAGGGGCAGTGCAAGCCGTGGTGGCTGCCTTGCGCTTCCTCGCCATCGGCATCGAGCTGAAGCAACTTGACGCTGCCCGCTGTGGTGCACACCAGTTGCACGCCCTCTGGGTTGACCAGCGGCGAAGCCACGGCCACCCCCACAAACAACGCAAACCACACCAGCACGAGGCGGGTGAGGCGGGGGGCGTTGCGCAGGGATTGCAGACTGAACATGGCGGGAATTATGGCATTGAAGGTTGAGGCCTCTGGACTCACCCGGTCCATGCACCCGTCTCTTCAGAGGGTTGTTTCGGCTTTTTCGTCCGAATATGGGGCGTTTGCCCACTGTGCGCAACGATCGGCCGCACGGGACATGCCTTGGGCATCCACCGGAAAAAAACCGGGAATATCGTACTTGTCGAAATGCGCATAGGAGGAAAACGCCATGGCCCAATCTGAAAACTGCCGATCGGTGATGGGGCCTCGCGCTAACAGTTCTACATTGTGGTGCCGCTCATCGCGCTGGAGGCTTCTCCACAAAGTGTCGATGGAGCCACTGGGGCCCTCGATGCACTGAACAAAAATTTCCTCGGTGTAGAGCAAATGCCCCGTGATGCCCAAGCTCAGGTTGCGTTTGCGGCACTGCACCAGCAAATTGAACAAATGCAAGCTACCGAGTTTGTGGGTGGCTTGTGAGCGGTAAACAAGTCGCTCCAACATACGGGCTCCGAATAAAGGGTGGCAACATTTTGGAGGGGGGTCTTGATATGGACCTTACAGGCATATTGGTGACTCGTCAGTTCAGCACCATAGGCTAATCTGTGTTCTACCTACTTAACTGGAGACCCCCATGCTCACACTCTGCGGCTTCGCAGCCAGCAATTACCACAACAAAGTCAAATTCGCCCTGCTCGAAAAAGGCGTGCCTTTTGAAGAAGAGCTGGCGTGGGTGGGTGCCACCGACGCTGCCGCCAGCCCCTTGGGCAAAGTGCCTTACCTCAAGACACCTGATGGCGCGATGTGCGAGTCGGCCGTGATGCTCGAATACATCGAGCAAAAGTACCCGCAAAACCCCTTGATACCAGCCGACCCTTTTGCCGCCGCCAAAGTCCGCGAATTGGCGCTGTTTCTGGACATGCACCTGGAATTGGTGGCACGCAACCTGTATCCCGAAGCGTTTTTCGGTGGCAAGGTGAGCGACTCGGTGAAAGAAAAGACCGCTGCGCAACTGGAAAAGAACGTCGCCGCGTTTGCCAAACTGGCCAAGTTCTCGCCCTTCATTGCGGGCGACAGCCTGACGCTGGCCGACTGCGCAGCCGTCACGCACCTGCCCCTGATTTCGGGTGCCACCAAGCTGATTTACGGCAAAGACTTTTTGGCCGAGTTGCCAGCGCGTGAGTACCTCAAAATGATAGGCGAACGCCCCCACATGCAAAAAGTCAACGCTGACCGCAAAGCCAACATGGAATTGATGATGTCACGCATGAAAGCCAAAAGCTAAATCTGTGTGCTTGAGCGCTTGAGGCACATCAACCCCTGTCCATGGCTGGTGCCCTTGAGCAGCAGGGGTTGACCCACATCAATACCTCCTCACCACAGGCACCTAGGATGAAGCCATGACTTCATCCCACACCCCAACCCTCCCCCTCCACCGCGAACGCCTTTTGCAAGAGCGCGCGCAACTGCTGCAGCGCATCGCAGAGCAGCGTGGGGGTTTGGTCTCGCGCGCCGACATGGCGGCAGAGCACGATGTGCGCAGCTTTGATGACCGGGCGCAGGCCATTTCCGAGCGCAACGACGAGTTCGCCATGAACGAGCACGAAACGGCTGAGCTGGGCGACATAGAAGCCGCACTGGCACGCATGGATGGGGGCACCTATGGCCAGTGCACCGACTGCGGCATGACCATTGCACCTGCACGCCTGAACGCTTACCCCACAGCCAAACGCTGCATCGATTGCCAAACCGTGGCTGAACAACGCCGCTGATTTTTTTACCAAGGATTTTGATGAGTACTTTTCACGCCGTCGTCTGGATGGACCACCAGGAAGCCCATGTGCTCATGTTTGACCGTGAGCACATAGAAGCTAAGCGCATCCATTCGCGCAGCCACCACAAACACCAAGGCAAAGCCGGTGACACTGCTGCCTTTTACGTCGAGGTGGCCCAAGTCCTCTCAGGTGCACACGAAGTGTTGGTGACCGGACCAGGCCTGGTTCGCAACGAATTCCGTGACTGGTGCGCAGCCCACCAAAAAAGCACCGCTGCAGCCATCGTCGACAGCATCGCCAGTGACCACCCCTCTGACGGCCAGCTGGTGGCTCTGGCCAAACATTACTTCAAAAAATTTGACACGATGGCCACAGACCCCACAAAGGTCTGAACGTCACTTGAATTCAGGCTCATGCATGAGCGGGTGTTCGGGTTGTTCCCGCTGCCCTGGCGGTTGACTCACTGATGTGCCTTCTCCAGACCTTACCGATCTGGCTACGGTCTTCGCCAGCTGAACACCCGCATCAGGGTTTTTCGGCTCTGCCAGCAGGCAAGGTTGTGGGGGCCAACAAAGGCACTTCGGATTTGGCCCGCGGCTTGCCTATCGGACTGGCAGACTGGCCTTTTTGGGTGGCCGCCATGTCTTCTTCGCTGGGGTATTGGCCCAACAGCCAATAGTCAAATACACGCCTTGCAATAGGGGCAGCCGAAGCCGCGCCAAAACCTGCGTTCTCTACCACCACCGCCACCGCAATTCGCGGCTTTTCAGCCGGTGCGTAGGCCATGTACAAGGCGTGATCGCGTTGGTATTCAGACAGTTTGCCCGCGTCGTATTTGTCTTTTTGCCCAATGGTCACCGCTTGCGCTGTGCCGGTTTTCCCGGCACTGGTGTAAGCCGCCCCGGTAAAAACACGCGCCGAGGTGCCCGAGGTGACCACTCCCACCAAGCCTTTGTGAACCACTTCCACATGCTCAGGCTTGTAGCCCAAACTCAGAGCTTGCTGCGCATTCACCTCCACCTGAGCATGGGTCAAGGCATCCTGCGTGGCAGTGACCACCCGTGGCTTGAACTGCAGGCCGCCATTGGCCAGCGTGGCTGTGGCCGAGGCCAATTGCAGCATGGTGAAGGTGTTGTACCCCTGACCAATGCCCAGCGAGATGGTCTCGCCGCCGTACCACTTCTTTTGCTCGGGCTTTTTGTAATAGTTGCGCTTCCACTCGGTGCTGGGCAAGATGCCGCGCACTTCGCCGGGCAAGTCAATGCCAGTGCTCTGGCCAAAACCCAGCGGCTTCATGAAGTCGTGAATCACATCCACCCCCATGTCATTGGCCAGCGAGTAGTAATACACGTTGCTCGACAGCACAATGGATCGCACCATGTCGACCGGGCCAAGTCCGGCATCGCCATGGCTGCGGAAAGTGTGCCCACCATACGTCCAAGAGCCTGCATCGTTGATGATGGTAGTGGCACTGCGCTTGCCCGTAGACAAAGCGGCTATGGCCATGAAAGGCTTGTAGGTCGAGCCTGGCGGGTAGGTGCCGCGCAATGCCCGGTTGAGCAACGGCTTGTCGATCGACTCGTTGAGCATCTGCCAATTTTCGACATCTATGCCGTCGACAAACAAGTTGGGGTCAAAGGTGGGCTTGCTCACAAAGGCGAGTACCTCGCCGTTGTTGGGATCCAGCGCCACCAGGGCTCCGCGCCGGTTCCCGAACAAGTCTTCCACCATTTTCTGCAGTTGAATGTCGATGGACAAGACCACGTTTTGCCCAGGTATGGCGGGACGGCTTGACAAGCTGCGTGTGGCTCGCCCCCCTGCGGAAGTTTCCACCTCGTTGACGCCCGTGATGCCATGGAGCTCGCGCTCGTAGCGCTGCTCTACACCCAGCTTGCCAATATATTCGGTGCCCCGGTAATTGGCGGCTGCGTCCTCATCCTCTTCCAGCCGCTCCTTGTCACGCGGGTTGATGCGTCCGATGTAGCCAATCACATGGCTGGCTAACTCGCTGTACGGGTACTGACGGAATAATCGAGCCTTGATCTCTACGCCAGGGAATCGGTAACTTTGCGCACTGAAGCGGGCCACCTCTTCATCGGTCAAACGATTGCGAATGGGCAGCGAGTCAAAGCTCTTGGATTCCTCCCTCAGTCGCTTGAAGCGGCGACGGTCCTTGGTCTGGATGTCGACCAACTCGGCCAGTTCGTTGATCGTAGCCTCCAGGTCCTTGACTTTAGAAGGCGTGATCTCCAGCGTGTACGCTGAATAATTGCTCGCCAGAACCACGCTGTTGCGGTCCAAAATCGTGCCACGCGGTGGCACCGTGGGCAAGATGGCTGTGCGATTGTTCTCGGCTTGTGCCAAAAGATCCTCGTGGCGAACCACTTGCAAATAAGCCAACCGGCTGGCCAGCAGCAAAAAGCAGCACAACACCACCCACTGCATGACAAGCACACGGTCTTGAAAGCGGTGAATTTCAGCGCGCGTGTCTCGCAGCTCGGCCAATGTGGTCAGGTTCAAGGACATGCTCAAAGCGGACGGATGTCGTCACGCTCAAAAGCGCGACGTTGGGGTGCCAGCAGCAAGGCCCCCACCAAGGGCCACAAGGCCGCCTGCAGCAAAGGCCCTGGCAGCTGACTCCATGCGGGCCAGGCATCATGCGCCACCAGTCTTGTGAGCCACTCCACAAGGGCAGCGACCACAAAGAGCGGCAAAATTTGTAACGCCTGCTCTCGCAAGGGGAACCAATCCATCCGCCGCTGCGCCACCGTGGCCAGTCCAGACAGCACCACATAAGACAGCGCGTTTTGCCCCAATAAGGCGGACTCGTGAACATCCAGGGCCAAGCCCAGCAAAAAGGCCAGCACTAACCCCACTCGGCGTGGTTGGTGCACGGTCCAAAAGACCATCACAATGGCCAGCACATCGGGCAGCCAGTACCAGCCCAAGAGACCCAACCACATGTGCAGCAACAAGGCCAAGACAAAACTCATGGCAATGAACTTGGGATTGGCAGGCAAGAGCAGGGGACGCCCTGCGGGCATGATCATGGCTTGGCTCCTACGGGGGGCATGGCGGGCACTTGAGACTTGGCTTTGGGCGCTTTGATCGGCTCTGGCTTTGGCGGCTCGGGCCAGTCCTTGACCGGCTGTAAAACCAGCAAATGACGACCACGCTCTGTGGCCATAGGCTCGGCATGTACACGGGCAAACGACGAGTCCACTCGGCGATCAATCCGGGCAATGCGCCCTACATGCAAGCCTGCTGGGTACACACCATCGATGCCACTGGTGGTCAGCAGATCGCCTTTTTGCATGTCTGCACCTGCAGGCACAAACTTCAAGTCAAGCGAGCCGCTCAGTGCTTGAGGATCGCCATTGGCCACATGACGGCTGCCCGTTCGGGCGTTCATGACCGGAATGCTCTGAGTCCGATCGGTCAGCAGAGTGACTTCGCTGACCAAGGGGTAAACGCGGGTGACCTGACCGACCACCCCGGTCGTGTCGATGACCGCCGAGCCTGGGACAATGCCAGCCATCAGGCCACGGTCCACCACCACACGTTGTGTATAGGGGTCAGAGGTGTCGTAGAGCACCTGCACCGCCTTGGACGGGCCTGCCACTTGGGACCGCAAATCGAGCAGTTGCCGCAAATGGGCGTTTTCCTGACTGAGTTGCTCCACTTGCTGCAAACGTTGGGCCTGTGCGATGGTACGGGTCTGAAAGCTCAAGGCCGCATCTTGCGCCTCTTCCAGATTACCAAAATAACGCGTCAGGGCGTTGACCGCATTCACCGGCTGCAGTGACACCCACTGCAAAGGGGCAAGAACCAAGGCCACACCCGAACGGATAGGTTGGGAGATCTGTAAACGATGGTCGGCCGCCATCAGCAACACCGCGAGCAGCCCCAGCAGCAAGGTCTTGGACGTGATGGACAAGCCCTGCCGGAAGGTCGGGGGGGTACTGCGTTCAAGCGTATCCAGGGCCATGGTTCAATTGCACCGGATGGTGGTGGGTTGGAAAAGTTGGGTTGCAGGAAAACTGCAACCGCCCTGTTCTTATTCGCTGGTGAAAATGCTGCCCAGCTGATCCATGCGCTCCAGCGCCATGCCGCAACCGCGCGCCACGCAGGTCAGCGGGTCTTCGGCCACCAACACCGGCAAACCGGTTTCTTCGGCAAGCAGACGGTCCAGGTCGCGCAGCAAAGCGCCGCCGCCCGTGAGCATCATGCCGCGCTCGGCGATGTCGGCACCCAACTCAGGCGGGGTGTGCTCGAGCGCGGTTTTGACAGCGGAGACGATCTGGTTGAGCGGGTCGGTCAGCGCCTCCAAGATTTCGTTGGAGCTGATGGTGAAGCTGCGTGGCACGCCTTCGGACAGGTTGCGGCCCTTGACTTCCATCTCCTTGACTTCGCTGCCGGGGAAGGCCGAGCCAATGTTTTTCTTGATCGATTCCGCCGTGGGCTCGCCAATCAGCATGCCGTAGTTGCGGCGGATATAGCTGATGATGGCCTCGTCGAACTTGTCGCCACCCACGCGCACGCTGCCTTTGTAGACCATGCCGCCCAGCGAGATCACACCGACTTCGGTGGTGCCGCCACCAATGTCCACCACCATCGAGCCGGAGGCTTCGGAAACCGGCAAACCCGCGCCGATGGCTGCAGCCATGGGTTCTTCGATCAAATACACCTCGGAAGCGCCTGCGCCCAAAGCCGATTCGCGAATAGCCCGGCGCTCAACCTGGGTGGAGCCGCAAGGCACGCAAATGATGATGCGGGGGCTGGGTCGGAAGGTGCTGCGGGGGTGCACCATGCGGATGAATTGCTTGAGCATTTGCTCAGTCACCGTGAAGTCGGCGATCACGCCGTCCTTCATGGGACGAATGGCTTCGATGTTACCGGGCACCTTGCCCAGCATGGCCTTGGCTTCATGGCCAACGGCTTGCAAAGTCTTTTTGCCTTGGGGGCCACCTTCGTGGCGGATCGCAACAACCGAAGGCTCGTCCAGGACGATGCCTTTGTCGCGCACAAAAATCAGGGTGTTGGCAGTGCCCAGATCAATGGCAAGGTCACTGGAGAAATAACGGCGAAAAGAAGAAAACATCGGAAATCCTTGGGTGCTCATGAGCCCGCAAACACCGGAAAACCCAGTGGCGGACAGCACAACGGTCAAATCGTGTGGGTCGAAAAGGGCTGGTTTTCAGGGCGTTCCGAACCCTTCAGCAAACACGGGATAATACCCGATCCCCTGACGCGTCGCGCGTGCGCCATCGCAGTCAGGCCTGGAAAAATCGACCTTTACACCCCCTTTTTCAAACCATGTCGCTGACCCCACAGGATATTGCCCGCATCGCCAATTTGGCTCGGCTGGAGCTTAAACCCGAAGAAAGTGAGCGCATGCTCACGCAAATCAATGGCTTTTTCGGCATCGTCCAGGCCATGCAGGCCGTGGACACCTCCGGCATAGAGCCGATGGCCCACCCCGTGGCCGCCATCCAGGACATCACGCTGCGCCTACGGCCAGACGTAGCCAGCGAACCCAATCAACGCGACCTGAACCAGCGCAGCGCCCCCGCCGTCGAGCGTGGGCTGTTTTTGGTGCCCAAGGTGATCGAGTGAGCCGCACGATGAATTCTTTTCATGACATGACCGTGGCCGAACTGGCCCAGGCCCTCAAGACCAAACAGGTGAGCGCTGTAGAAGTGGCCACCGGTTTTTTGGCCCGACTGGGCGGCAACCCGCACAACGCGTTCCTCGATATCGACAGCGAAGTGACGCTGGCCCAAGCGCAAGCGAGCGACGCTCGCTTGGCCGCTGGCACCGCAGGCCCACTCGAAGGCGTGCCTGTGGGCCACAAAGACGTGTTTGTGACCCGCGACTTCGCCACCACTGCAGGCTCCAAAATCCTGACCGGTTACCGATCGCCATTTGACGCCACGCTGGTGCAAAAACTCGGCGCGTCTGCATCGGGCGGCGCAGGCATGGTGACCGTAGGCAAGCTCAACTGCGACGAGTTCGCTATGGGTTCGGCCAACGAAAACTCAGCTTTTGGCAAAGTCACCAACCCCTGGGACACGGCCCGCGTTCCCGGTGGCTCGTCGGGCGGAAGCGCCGCCGCTGTGGCGGCACGCTTGGTGCCTGCGGCCACCGGCACCGACACAGGCGGCTCGATCCGCCAGCCCGCCAGCTTTTGCGGCATCACCGGCATCAAGCCCACCTATGGCCGCGCCAGCCGCTACGGCATGATCGCCTACGCCTCCAGCCTTGACCAAGGCGGCCCCATGGCCCGCACCGCCGAAGACTGCGCGCTGTTGCTGAGCGCCATGTGCGGCTCTGATCTTGACCGCGACTCCACCTCGCTCGACGTGCCTGCCGAAGACTTCACCGCGTCACTCAACAACTCAATCGAAGGCCTGCGCATTGGCATTCCTAAAGAGTTCTTTGGCGAGGGCCTGAGCGCCGATGTGCGTGCCGCCGTCGATGGTGCTTTGCGCGAATACGAAAAGCTCGGTGCCAAGCTGGTGCCCATCAGTCTGCCGCGCACCGAATTGTCGATTCCGGTGTACTACATCATTGCCCCGGCCGAAGCCAGCTCCAACCTCAGCCGCTTTGACGGCGTGAAGTTTGGCCACCGCGCCAAGGACTACACCGACCTGGTGGACATGTACAAAAAGACCCGCGCCGAAGGCTTTGGCAACGAGGTCAAGCGCCGCATCATGACGGGTGCCTACGTGCTGAGTCACGGCTACTACGACGCCTACTACCTGCAGGCCCAAAAAATCCGCCGCATGATCGCCGACGACTTCCAAAACGCGTTCAAAGAATGCGACGTCATCGCAGGCCCCGTGGCCCCGTCGGTGGCTTGGAAGTTTGGCGAGAACGCGGGCGACCCGGTTGCCGACTACCTGGCCGACATCTTCACCCTGCCCGCATCGCTGGCGGGCCTGCCCGGCATGAGCGTGCCCGCAGGCTTTGGCGCGGGCAATATGCCCGTGGGCCTGCAGTTGATCGGCAACTACTTCAAGGAAGCCCAGCTGCTTAACGCCGCACACCGCCTGCAACAAGCCACCGATTTCCACCTGCAAAAACCGGCAGGAGTCTGAACACCATGAGCAAACTCGTCCAAGGCTACGAAGTCGTCATCGGCTTTGAAACACACGCCCAACTCTCGACCAAGAGCAAGATCTTCAGCCGTGCCTCGGTGGCGTTTGGTGCCGAGCCCAACACGCAAGCTTGTGCGGTGGACATGGCCCTGCCCGGCACGCTGCCCGTGATGAACATCGGCGCCGTAGAACGAGCCATCGAATTTGGCTTGGCCATCAACGCGCACATTGCCGAGCGGAGCATCTTTGCGCGCAAAAACTACTTCTACCCCGACCTGCCCAAGGGCTACCAGATCAGCCAGTTTGAGATCCCCGTAGTGCAAGGCGGCGAGGTGTCGTTCTTCTTGGAAGTGGGCAAAGAGACCGTTCGCAAAACCGTGCGCCTGGAGCGTGCCCACCTCGAAGAAGACGCGGGCAAGTCGCTGCACGAAGACTCGAGCTTGGGAGCGTCCATCGGAGATGGCCGTGGCCAGTCCGGCATTGACCTGAACCGCGCTGGCACGCCTTTGCTGGAAATCGTGACCCAGCCCGACATGCGCAGCAGCGAAGAGGCCGTGGCCTACGCCAAAGAACTGCACAAAATCGTCACCTGGATCGGCATTTGCGACGGCAACATGCAAGAAGGCAGCTTCCGCTGCGACGCCAACGTGTCGGTGCGCAAGCCCGGTGGCCAGCTGGGCACACGCCGCGAGATCAAGAACCTGAACAGCTTCAAGTTCATGCAGCAAGCCATCGACTACGAAGTGCGTTGGCAGATCGACCAAATCGAAGACGGCCACACCATCCAGCAAGCCACCGTGCTGTTCGACCCCGACACGGGCGAAACCCGCGCCATGCGTACCAAGGAAGACGCCGCCGACTACCGCTACTTTCCGGACCCGGACCTGCCACCCCTGGTGATTGGCCGCGACTGGGTCGAGCGCGTCAAAGGCGAAATGGCCGAGCTGCCCCGCGTGATGGGCGAGCGCTTCGTTAAAGAGTACGCGCTGCCCGAATACGACGCCACGCAACTCACGCAAAGCAAGGCGGTTGCCGCCTACTTTGAAGCCACCGCCAAGGCATGCGGTCAGCCCAAACTGGCCAGCAACTGGATCATGGGCGAAGTCTCACGCCGCCTGAATGCCAGCGAGCTGGACATCGAGCAAGCCCCGGTGAGCGCAGCCCAACTTGCGGCACTCATCGGCCGCATCAGCGACAACACCATCAGCAACAACGCGGCGCGTCAAGTGTTTGAAGGCTTGTGGAATAAAGAAGGCGAAGTCGACGCCATCATCGAAGCCAAAGGCCTCAAGCAAATGAACGACACCGGTGAGCTGGAAAAAATCATCGACGAAGTGCTGGCCGCCAACCCCAAGAACGTCGAAGAGTTCAAGGCGGGCAACGCCAAGGCACTGAACGGCCTGGTCGGCCCGATCATGAAAGCCAGCAAGGGCAAGGCCAATCCGGGGCAGGTCAATGCGTTGTTGATGAAGAAGCTGGGCTGACTTCGAGTGCCATTTCCAGAGTTTCTGGCTTTCGGGCCACAAAATCGCGTTAACTTCATTGAGTCCCTCTATGGCTGTTCCAGATTTTCAGGCTTGCATGCTTCCTTTCCTCCTCCATCTTTCGGATGGGGCTGAGCACACCCCTAAGGACACCGAAGAAGGGATTGCACAAAAATTTGAATTGACGCCTGAAGATCTCACCGCGCTGCTACCTTCTGGACAGATGACTGTCTTTAAGAGTCGCGTTGGTTGGGCTCGAACCTACCTGAAGAAGGCAGGTCTTCTTGATTCACCAAAACGCGGTGTTTATGTCATTACACAACGCGGCAGACAAGTGCTTGAGCACAATCCCACACACATCAATATCAAATTTCTTGAGCAATTTCCAGAATTCATTGCCTTCCAAAACGCATCAAAACCATCGCGTAACGAAGATCTTTCATCTGGAAGCGAGGGTCTAGAAGTATCTCCAGCAGAAACCATTGAACTTGCCCACCAAGAACTTCGAAATCAATTAGCAGATGAACTTCTGAGTAGGATTCTTGAATGCTCCCCAGAGTTCTTCGAAAACTTGGTCGTTGAGCTGCTTGTGAAGATGGGCTACGGAGGTTCTAGGCGAGACGCGGGGGAGCGAGTGGGGCAGTCGGGTGATGGAGGTATTGATGGCATCATCAAAGAAGATCGCCTCGGACTCGATACCATTTTTATTCAAGCAAAGCGCTGGCAGGGGTCAGTCGGCAGACCTGAAATTCAAAAATTTGTGGGTGCTCTTCAAGGTCAGCGTGCACGAAAAGGTGTCTTCATCACGACCTCGATGTATACCCAAGATGCCAAGATCTACGTTGAAAACATTGACACCAAAGTTGTTTTGATCGACGGTCAACGTTTGGCGAGTTTGATGATTGACTTTGACGTTGGTGTTTCGCAATCGGCGACCTATGTCTTGAAGAAAATTGACATGGATTACTTTGAAGGTGCCTGATCGCTGGGGAATCGCGG
This sequence comes from Limnohabitans sp. 2KL-51, assembly GCF_003063645.1. Classification (GTDB taxonomy): domain Bacteria; phylum Pseudomonadota; class Gammaproteobacteria; order Burkholderiales; family Burkholderiaceae_C; genus Limnohabitans_A. The sequence continues at coordinate 97,278 of NZ_NESJ01000005.1, read as the reverse complement.
CAAACGGTTTAAATCCAGGTCCTGCAGCCAATACCGCGTCCCCCGCCCCGCCCCCGTCTGCACCAACACCCCCATCTCGCACAGCGCCGTGAGTTCGCGGTAGGCGGTGGCGCGTGACACGCGGCAGAGGTTCACGTATTTCTCGGTGCTGATGCCGTTGGCAAATCCTTCAGGCCCCACGTCATAGAGCTTGTTGATCGCTTTTGTTTGGGTGGGCGTGAGTTGCGGGTGTTGCTCGCGCAGTTCTGACCAGAAGCGGGTTTTGCGCATGGCCGCTTGCATATGCTCAAAGGTGGCATCGGCGGCTTTGTGCACACAGCCCACAAACCATTGCACCCAAGGCGTCACGTCCATGTGGGCTTGCCCGGTGGCCGCTTGCAGTTGGGCGTAGTACCCCGCCCGGTCCAGCCACATTTGCTGCGACAGGCTCCACAAGCGTTTGTCGGTTTTCAGGTCTTGCGCCAGGGCCATTTCTACCAGCGCCCTTCCAACACGGCCGTTGCCGTCTTCAAAGGGGTGAATGGCTTCTAGCCACAGGTGCGCCAGAGCCGCACGCACCAGGCCATCGGTTTGGCTCAGGCTGCTGTTGAACCAGTCGATCAGCTGCGTCATCTGGTCAGGCACGTCGGCCGAATCGGGTGCTTGGTAATGGACGATGTCGGGCTTGCCCAAACGCGGCGTGACGATCTGCATGAGTTCGGCATGGTCACGGTAAGCGCCTGTGCGAATTTTCTGGATGCCGCTGCGTCCGGTCGGGAACAAGGCAGCTTGCCAGCCGTACAGAGTGTCGTGGCTCAAGGGCTGCTGGCTTTGTTCGATGGCCGCTTGCAGCACATCGAGCGTGGCTTCGGTGCGTGCGTCGCGCTCCAGCGCTTTGGCATCGGCCAAACCCAGCCGCCGAGCAGCAGAGGCCCGCACTGAATTGACTTGCAGCGTTTCACCCTCGATCTGCGCCGTGGCGATGGCTTCGTCGGCCCAGCCTTGCAACTGCAAGTCACCCAGGTCAATCAGTTGCAGATGACTGGCCAGCCCCATGGCACGCCCTTGTGCATAGCGTGCACCAGCCAGCGACGGTTGCAGCGCAGTCAAATCAACCTGAAATTCAGGCCAGCAAGGGGATTGCCAGAGGTACATGAAGCGTATTTTAGGGATTTACGCTTCACATGTGAAGCGTAAATGGCTTTTTTACGCCTCACAGCTTCGAGCAGCATGCAGCTGATCGAGAAATTTGATTGACAAATCAACCCATACTCGCAACATACAAATCTTAAACCTGAGGGATGGCGACCATGGGCAATCACACATTCACAAGCGGCAACTTCACGCGAAGCGTCTCAGCCGTCAAACGTGCCGCCTTAGAGGGTCCGGTGTTCATCACCGAATGGGGCCGCCCCGCGTTTGCCCTGCTCAAAATCGACGACTACTACCGCATGGCCGGAAAATCAACCACACCCCTGCTGAAGGTGATGGATGGCATTCCGGGCGGTGAAGGCATCGACTTCGATCCGCCCAAGCTGGGTATCCGTGTTCAGGCCAAATCCTTGGATTGACAGCAACTCAAACGTTAAGTCTGATCAGGGCGTTTACCACGCCCATCGCCCACAGGGTGGTCTCCCACGAGGGAATGACCCTCTACTGGCTTTAGCGCTCCAGCGGCACAACTTCCTGCTCAATCGCGCCAAACAAACTCTCACCGTTTTGGCCCTTCATCTCGATGCGGATGGTGTCGCCGAACTTCATGAATTCGGTGCCAGGCTTGCCGTCCAGGATGGTTTCGATGGCGCGTTTTTCGGCGATGCAGCTGTAGCCTTTTGGCCACTCAGGTTTGCCGTTGACTTCCACGCTTTTGTTGCTCACGGTGCCGCTGCCCACGATGGAGCCTGCGCGCACGTTGCGGGTTTTGCAGATGTGGGCGATCAACTGACCAAAGTGGAAGGTCATCTCGGGGCCGGCTTCGCACATGCCGACTTTGCGGCCGTTCCAAGTCGACTGCAGCGTCAGGTGCACGCGGCCGCCTTGCCAGGCGTCGCCCAGTTCGTCGGGCGTGACGGCCACGGGGCTGAAGGCGGTGGCGGGTTTGCTTTGCAAGAAGCCAAAACCTTTGCCCAGCTCAGCAGGTATCAGGTTGCGCAGGCTCACGTCATTGGCCAGCAAGAGCAGTCGCACGCTCTCGATCGCATCGTCAGCGCTGGTTTGCATGGGCACATCGCCGGTGATGACAGCGATCTCGGCTTCAAAGTCGATGCCAAAGGCTTCGCTGGCGCAGACCACCGGGTCGCAAGGGCCCAGAAGATCGTCACTGCCACCTTGGTACATCAGCGGGTCGGTGTAAAAACTGGCGGGCACTTCGGAGTTGCGCGCCGCACGGACCAGCTCCACATGGTTGATGTAGGCGGAGCCATCGGCCCACTGGTAGGCACGTGGCAGCGGGGCCATGCATTGCGCCGGGTCAAACGGGAAAGCGTGGCGGGCTTTGCCCTGGTTGAGGGTGGTGTACAGGTCTTCGAGCTGGGGGGCCAGAAAGTTCCAGTCGTCCAGCACTTGCTGCAACTTGCTGGCGATGCCGGTCGCATAATGAGCGGTACTCAGGTCGCGCGAAACCACCACCAGTTGTCCATCGCGTGAGCCGTCTTTGTAGGTCGCCAATTTCATGATTTTTACCTGTTTGTTCCGTCATTCAAAGCCAAGTTCACCATGACTGAATCACGTATTAAATTACGCATTGTTAAACTCGTTTAACTAAACGAAACCAGATTCTAGAGCATATGGCCATCGAAAGCACCTTGGACACGACCCCGGACGGGGACAAAGAACGCGCGGGCATCCAGTCGGTGGAGGTGGGTTTTGCCTTGTTGGACGTACTGGCCCAAGCCCCGGGCCCCTTGATGCTGCGCGACCTGGCCAGTGCGGCGGGCATGAGTGCAGCCAAGGCCCACCGCTACCTGGTGAGCTTTCAGCGCCTGAACTTGGTGGTGCAGGATGGCAACACCCGCTATGAACTCGGCCCCGCCACTTTGCGATTGGGCCTGGCCACATTGTCCCGGCTGGACGCGGTCAAACTGGCGCGCGAGCGCTTGCCTACCTTGATGGACCAAACCGGTCACACCTTGGCACTGGCCGTCTGGGGCAACCGGGGGCCGACCCTGGTGCATTGGCAAGAAACCCCTTTGGCCATGCCCGTCAGCTTGCGCCTGGGCGATGTGATGCCGCTTCTGTCGTCGGCCACAGGTCGGTGTTTTGCGGCCTTCATCGGCCACGGCGGCGCAGCCGACAAGGCCCAGCCCATGATCGAAGCCGAGCTGGCCCTGGCCCGCAAGCTGGGCCGCAGCGATTTGCCGTCAACCCCTGCACAAGTCCAAGCCATGCTGAGCGAGACCCGGGCGCAAGGCCTGGGCCGAGTGGTCAATGTGCTGTTGCCGGGCATTTCAGGCCTGTGTGCGCCCGTGTTCGATGCAGACGGGCACTTGGCCTTGGGCGTGGTGTCGCTGGGGTCGTCGGCCACCTTCGACGCCGACTGGCACGGCCCCGTGGCTCAGCCGCTGCGTGCATTTGCGCATCAACTGTCGGCCGACCTGGGTTGGCGCGCCGCCTGAGTGCAGCACCCTGCGCATTCAAGGCCTCCTCATGCCCACACCTTTGACCCACGCCGTGTGAACCCATGAACCCGGTGCAGCCCACTCACCCCCAGCCGCCGCTGCCCGACGCACAGCGGTCAGAGCGGCCAAGCACACGCAGCTTGCTGTGCTGGGGAGCGCTGGTGTTGGCGCTGCACCTGGTGGTGCTGCTGAGCCTGGCGGGCACACTGGACTGGCAACTGAGCAAACCCCATACGCTGCGCACGGGCCCCATGCAGACCCGAACCATCCCAGCCCCAGCGGGTGCCACTGCGGCTTCGGACCCCAGCCAAACACCTGAAGCCCGCACGCGCGTGGCCTTGGTTGAAAAACCCAAACCCAAACCCGCGCCAAAACCTGCGCCCACACCCAAGCCAGACACACAGAAAACTGCAGCGGACCCCAGCACGACGCCAGAAGACAACACCTCTCCACCCGCGGACCCGCCCGTGCCAGAACAGGCGTTGGCTAAAGAGCTGAATAAAGAGCTGGACAAAGTCGCCACCCTGGCCACCCCAGACCCAGTGCCAGCGCAGCTCCCTGTCACCCAGACCGACACCACTACAGACCCCAACGCGGACAAGGCCCTTGCTGTGACCCCTGGCACGCAGACCCCGAGCACCGCCAAGTCTGAGGTGCCTGAACCTATTCAAAGTCCTATCCCGAGCGTCGCAGCCATCGAAGCCGCCGCCAAGTCCGCCGAACCCCACCCCGAGCGCATCGCCAACGCCACCATGGCCTTGCCCGAGATGGCCTTGGGCTCGCTGCCCTCCCCAGCCTTGCTGAGCTACCGCCTCAGTGGCCAGGAAAAAGGCATCACTTACCAAGCCTCAGGCGAGCTGCGTTGGCAGCACAACGACAGCGCCTACGCCATGAGCCTGACGGTCAAAGCCTTTTTACTGGGGTCAAGGCACTGGCGCAGCGTAGGCCAGATCAACGCCACCGGCTTGGCCCCGACCCGCTTTTCTGACAGCTGGCGCAGCGAACGGGCGGCCCACTTTGATCGCCCGAACGAGCGCATCGTGTTCAGCAGCAACGCCCCCAAGGCGCCCTTGCAAGCCGGTGCGCAAGACCAGGTCAGCCTGTATGTGCAGTTGGCCGCCGCCATGGCGCAGTCAGGTCAACAGATGACGCCCGGCACCCGCTTGCAAATCCAGACGGTCACCGTGCGCGACGCCTTGCCCTGGCTTTTGACGCTGGAAAAACTGGAAACGCTTCAAATAGACGGCCAAAGCCTGCAAGCGGTCAAATGGGTGTGTCAGCCGCGCAACCGCTTTGATGCGCAAGTCGAGTTCTGGGTATCGGCCGCACACGATTGGCTGCCCGCTCGCATCCGCATCACGCAAGTCAGTGGCAGTTTCATCGACCTTCAACTGACAGGACGCCAAGTCTTGAGCGCATTACCCCTCACGCCATAACCCCACCCCTTGTGGCCCAGCGCGCACCAAAAACCACACCTATTTGAAGTTGTTACACATGCACCCACTTGCAAGGCACAAGTTGAGGGAGAATGAACCCATGAACCTGTTGTACGAATCCGAAACCTTTGCCGTGATGCACATGCTGGCCAATGCGCCGGTTGAAACATCCGCCACCAGCAGCCAGCCCCAGCTAGAGCGCCATGGTTTTGAAATCGTGGACAAACGCTCGGGCAAAGAAGTTTATCTGGACGGATCTTGGGCCGAGATGTTCCAGCAGCAAATTCAGGCCTGGCAACAGCACACGCCTACCCAGGAAGAAGTGGAAGACACGCTTGAAGGCTACACAGGCTTGGCCCAGCACCCCGTATTGGTGCACTGAGCAACGCTCAAGCCTTGGCCAGCCGGCGTGACAGCCAGGCAAACAGCGGCCCCACAATCAACAACACAGCCACCAAACGGCACACCTGAAAAGCCGTGACCACCGGCACACCCAGTTGCAGCACCTTGGCCGTAATGGCCATTTCGGTGATGCCTCCGGGCGCTGTTCCCAAGACCAGCATGGCCGGATGCAAGCCCGTACCCCATGCCAAGGCCATGCCAAACAGCACGGAAGCGCCCATCATCCAAACCGAGCCCCAGGCCACCGAGGCCAGCCAGCGGGGGGCTGTTTTGACGAATTCGCGCCGAAACCGGATGCCCAAGCTTACGCCGATGACCAACTGCGCAGCGTTGGTCAGCGCGTTGGGGACAGCCGACCATTCCCAGCCCGCCAAGGTCACTGCCATTGAAGTCAGTAGCGAACCCATGAACCAAGGGTTGGTGCGGCCCAACTTCAGCATCACCCAGCCGCCGGCGGCCGTCACCAAGCCCAACCAGAGCAAACCCGGCCATTGCGCCAGACGCGGACCGGGCAACAAAGAGGCATCCACCGTCAAACCCCACTGGTGTTGTGCCCACTGCATGCCAAAAGGCACGGCGATCACCACCATCACCAGGCGCATGCTGTGCGCTGCCGCCACCAGATCGGTGCGCGCCCCATAGCGTTCAGCCAACAGCGTCATCTCGGACGCGCCGCCAATCGATCCGGAAAAATACGTGGTGGCAAACAGGGCGCGGGGCGATAAGTGCGACAACTCAGTGCCATGCTGGCGCTGCAACCACAGGCCAAAAAAGGCCCCCAGCGCCAGCGCCCACACCACGGCCAACACAATAGCCCACCACTGGGCCAGCACCAAGGCGCTGACCTGGGGCGTGAAATACAAGCCAAGCGCGGCCCCAATCACCCACTGACCCCCGTTGCGCAAAAGGTTCTCGCTGTGAGTCGGGGCGCCGGCCATGGACGCCAGCGCCGTGATCAGCAAGGGCCCCAGCATCCAGGGAATGGGCGTGCCCAGCCAGACGCACAATTCAGCCGCAAGCCAAGCGGCGGCCAAAGTGCCCAGGGTACGCTGCCAGAACTTCAAGCGGGCACCCCGGCACCGATACCCCAAGGCATCAGGCGTGACGGCGGATGCTGTCGGCGACCGTCTGCACGATCTGGTCGATGTGCGCGTCTTCCACAATGTATGGCGGGCAAATGACGATGTTTTCGCCTGCCGGACGCACCCACACACAGTGGTGGAAGCAGTCCATGAAGATGTTGTAAGCCCTCTTGCCAGGCGAGCCCGCGATGCTGGCCAAATCAACGGCCCCGGCCAATCCCAAGGTGCGGATGCCGATCACATTGGGCAAGCCCTTCATGGCGCTGTGCATCGCGTCGCCCAGCTTCTTGCCTTGTTGGCCCGCGCGGGCAAACAGGTTTTCTTCCTTCATCAAATCCAGGGTGGCAATGGCCGCCGCACAGGCCACGGGGTGGCCGGAATAGGTGTAACCGTGGAAGAACTCGATGGCGTGGTCTGGCGCGTTGGCGTTCATCATCGCGTCATAGATGAAGTCGCGGCAGATCACGCCGCCCAGCGGGATCACGCCGTTGGTCACTGCCTTGGCGAAGTTCAGCATATCCGGCACCACACCGTAGTAATCGGCGCCAAAATTCACACCCAAGCGGCCAAAACCGGTGATGACCTCGTCAAAAATCAGCAAGATGCCATGCTTGTCGCAAATCTCGCGCAGGCGCTTCACATAGCCCTGCGGCGGGATGTACCAGCCCGCGCTGCCCGCAATCGGCTCCACGATCACGGCCGCCACGTTGCTCGGGTCGTGCAGCACCAGGATGCGGTTTTCCAGCTCCAGCAGCGGATCTTCGGCCCAGACGGGTTCCTCGTGGTGAATGTAGGCGTGGTTCACCGGGTCGTGAATAAAACGCATGTGGTCCACGCGGGGCAACAGCTGCGCACCATACACCTTGCGGTTGGCGGGCAGGCCGCCCACGCTCATGCCACCAAAGTTGACGCCGTGGTAACCCTTTTCGCGGCCAATGAAGACATTGCGGTGGCCTTCGCCCCGGGCGCGGTGATAGGCCATCGCCACTTTCAAGGCGGTGTCGGCAGCCTCAGAGCCAGAGTTGCAAAACAACACCTTGTTCAGGTCGCCGGGGGCCATGTCGGCAATCATCTGCGCCGCCTTGAAAGCCTTGTCGTTGCTGGCCTGAAACGCCGTGGCGTAGTCCAGGGTATCGAGCTGCTTTTTGATGGCCTCATTGATAGGGCGGCGGTTGTGTCCCGCGCCTACGCACCAGAGGCTGGAGATGCCGTCGATGATTTTTTTACCATCGTGCGTGGTGAAGTGCATGCCCTCGGCACCCACAAACACGCGTGGGTCTTGTTTGAAAGAGCGGTTGGGCGTGAAGGGCAACCACTGGTTGTCCATGTTCAGGTCGGTGTGGGCCAAGGCAAATGCTCCTGATTTATTGCAACAAACAAGCGTGACAGTTTACGCCTGCCAAAGCCGCAGCGATAGAGCCAGCAGCGGGGGGGCTGTCCAGAGCCGGACAGCGACACCCCCCCCGGCCCCTTCAAAGGCGCTCTTTACAATAGTCACATCTCAAGCCACTCGACTGACGCGAGCGATTTTCGGAAACATTCCACCACATGACCACCACCTACACCCTGACCCTCTCCTGCCCCGACCGCACCGGCATCGTGCATGCCGTGTCGGGTTTTTTGCTGGAGCGCGGGGGCAACATCGAAGAAGCAGCCCAGTACAACGACCGCGACACGGGTCTGTTTTTCATGCGGGTGCAATTCGCCTGTATTCAAGCAGACGGCACGGCACTGAACGCTCAGTGGGCCGCATTTGCCCAGACCTTTGACATGAAGTGGGACCTGCACGCCACCGCCCAACCCATGCGCACCGTGATCATGGTCAGCAAGGAAGGCCACTGCCTGAACGACTTGCTGTTCCGCTGGAAGAGTGGCCTGCTGCCGCTCGACATCCGCGCCATCGTGAGCAACCACCGCGAGTTCTACCAACTGGCCGCCAGCTACAACGTACCGTTCCACCACATCCCGGTGACCAAGGACAACAAGGCGCAGACCGAAGCCAAGCAGTACGAAATCATCCAGGCCGAGGGGGCCGAGCTGGTGGTGTTGGCGCGCTACATGCAGATCCTCTCTGACGACCTGTGCCGCAAATTGGCCGGACGGGCCATCAACATTCACCACTCGTTTTTACCCAGTTTCAAAGGGGCCAAACCCTACTACCAAGCGCACGACCGGGGCGTGAAACTGATCGGCGCCACCGCCCACTACGTGACAGCCGACCTGGACGAAGGCCCGATCATCGAGCAAGATGTGGCCCGGGTTGACCACAGCAAAACCGTGGAAGACCTGACGGCCCAAGGCCGCGACACCGAAAGCCAAGTGCTGGCCCGCGCCGTGAAGTGGCACAGCGAGCACCGCGTGCTGATTAATGGCCACAAGACCGTGATTTTTAAATGAATATTTTTGCGGGACAGATCTTCAGCTCTGTCCTCAACCGATTAAGTTTTGCGGGACAGATCTTTAGCTCTGTCCTCAACCGATTAAGTTTTGCGGGACAGATCTTCAGCTCTGTCCCCAACCGATTAAGTTTGAGATTGATTTTCAACGCCACCCCCAACTGATTGACCATGTCTGCCACGAACGCATCACGCATTCCGCCCATCCAATGCCTGCTGACCTTTGAGGCGTTGGCCCGATTGCGCAGCGTGACCCAGTCGGCCGAAGAGTTGTGCGTAACGCCCAGCGCAGTGAGCCACCGTGTCAAGCAGCTGGAACAAATCATTGGCACCAAACTTTTTGGCCGGGCCGACTTTTCACTCACCACCGAAGGCAACGAATACCTGGCCCATGTTCGCGAGGGCCTAGTGGCTCTGCAGCGCTTTCCCAGCGCCAGCAACATGCCCGGTCGCCGCAAGCTGCGGCTGGCGGTCACGCCCACCTTTGCGCGCTCGGTGCTCATGCCACGCCTGAAACACTTTCTGGACGCCTACCCCGAAATCGACATCACCCTGCAGGTGAGCATTCCCCTGCTTGACGTGGTGGCCGAGGACGCCGACCTGACGGTGCGTTTTGGTACAGGCCGCTATTCGGACATGGAACACGTGTGTCTGGCCAAGGACGACGTGACGCCATTGGCCTCACCTGCCTGGATTCGTGTAAACGGTCCTTTTACCAGCGCTGAAGACCTGCTGGGACAGCCCCTGCTGCGCAGCCCCCTGGAGCCTTGGCGCACCTGGTTCGCAGCGCACGACCTCGACTGGCCTGAGCCGATCGACGGCTCGTCGTTCAACGACATTGGCCTGGTGTGCGACGCCGCCGCCCAAGGCCTGGGCATCGGTCTGATCCGCACCAAGCTGGGCGCGCCTTGGCTCGATAGCGGCCAGCTGGTGCGCTTGTTCGAGCGCAGCGTCCCCAGTCCCCACGCCCACTACCTGTGCTGGCGCACCGGCACCATGGAGCGATGGGAATGCGCCACCTTTGCCGACTGGCTAAAAAAAGCGCTGGCCTGATTTCACAAGACTGTCAAAGATTCTTCAACCCCCTGTGCCGGGCTAGGGCGTACAGTGGAGGTCCTCTTTCAAGGTTTTGCATGCCATGAGCGCCCACACCCCTGCCGAAACACAGCAATTGACCGCCACCGAACGTGCCCAGCGCCAACGCGCTGTGGTGCAGGCGTTAGGTCGGGTGCTGCCCACCGACGCGATTTTGTACACCCCCGAAGACACCACGCCCTATGAGTGCGACGGCCTGACTGCCTACCGTGAGCGCCCCTTGGTGGTGGCCCTTCCCGAAACCGAGGCGCAGGTCCAGGCCGTGCTCAAGGTCTGCCACGCCTTAGCGGTGCCGGTGGTGGCACGCGGCGCAGGCACGGGCCTATCGGGTGGAGCGATGCCGCACCGCATGGGCGTGACGCTGTCGATGGCGCGTTTCAACCAGATCAAACGCGTGGACCCTGTGAGTCGCACAGCCGTGGTGCAGTGCGGTGTACGCAACCTGGCGATCAGTGAAGCGGCCGCACCCTACGGCCTGTATTACGCGCCCGACCCATCCAGTCAGATCGCCTGCACCATTGGCGGCAACGTGGCTGAAAACTCGGGCGGTGTGCACTGTCTCAAATACGGCCTCACTGTCCACAACGTCCTTAAGGTGCGCGGTTTCACCATCGAGGGTGATCCCATCGAGTTTGGCAGCGAAGCGCTCGACACCTCAGGCTACGACTTGATGGCCGTGCTGGTGGGCAGCGAAGGCATGCTGGCGGTGACCACCGAAGTCACCGTCAAGCTGGTGCCCAAACCACAGTTGGCGCGCTGCATCATGGCCAGCTTTGACGACGTACGCAAAGCGGGCGACGCGGTGGCGGCTGTCATTGCTGCAGGCATCATCCCGGCCGGTCTGGAGATGATGGACGGACCCATGACGATCGCGGTGGAAGACTTTGTGCACGCAGGCTACGACCTGAGCGCAGCGGCGATTTTGCTGTGTGAGAGCGACGGCACGCCAGAAGAGGTCGAAGAGGAAATTGGCCGCATGAGCGAAGTGCTGCGCGACTGCGGTGCCACGGCCATCTCGGTCAGCCTAGACGAAGCCCAACGCCTGAAATTCTGGAGCGGGCGCAAAAACGCCTTTCCGGCGTCTGGCCGCATCAGCCCCGACTACATGTGCATGGACTCGACCATCCCGCGCAAGCGCCTGGCCGACATCCTGCAAGCCATCTCCGAAATGGAAACCAAATACGCGCTGCGCTGCCTGAACGTGTTCCACGCGGGCGACGGCAACCTGCACCCGCTGATTTTGTTCGATGCGAATGACGCCGACCAGCTGCGCCGCTGTGAGCTGTTTGGCGCTGAGATTTTGGAAACCAGCGTGGCCATGGGCGGCACTGTGACAGGCGAGCACGGCGTTGGCATCGAAAAAGTAAACAGCATGTGTGTGCAGTTTTCCGCTGAAGAAAACGAACAGATGTTCGCCGTCAAGCGCGCCTTCGACCCACAAGGACTGCTCAACCCCGGCAAGGTGATTCCGACACTCAACCGCTGCGCCGAGTATGGCCGCATGCTGGTGCGGGCGGGGGCGATCAAGCACCCGGAATTGGAACGTTTTTGAGCCACCTTGGATGCGTGCGTTGACCGGACCATCCTCTGGGGCCAGTTGAACTTGCAAAGGGCAGTGGAACTCTGCTGGTTCCCGGATCAAGTTCTGGATGACAAAAAAACCTGTCACCCCGGGCAACGACCCGGGGTCCATGTTGATCCTTATCACTCAGCGAAGCAGAATCAGTCCAACCCGCGCACCACCTGCATGGCCTCTTCGATGCGCTCAACCGGGTAGATGGTCAGGCCTTCAAAGGCCTTGTCGTTTTTCTTGGGGGCGTTGGCCTTGGGCACCACCGCCACCTTGAAGCCCAGCTTGGCCGCTTCTTTCAGGCGGTCTTGTCCACGCGGCGCAGGGCGCACTTCACCGGCCAAGCCGACCTCGCCAAAAGCGATGAAACCTTTGGGCAGGGCTTTGCCACGCAGACTGCTGGTGATGGCCAGCATGACCGCCAAATCGGCCGCAGGCTCACTGATGCGCACACCGCCTACCGCGTTCACAAACACATCCTGGTCCATGCAGGCCACGCCCGCATGGCGGTGCAAAACGGCCAACAGCATGGCCAGGCGATCCCGGTCCAGGCCCACACTCAAGCGCCGTGGCGAAGGGCCACCACTGTCCACCAACGCCTGAATCTCCACCAACAGCGGGCGGGTGCCTTCGAGCGTGACCATCACGCAGCTGCCGGGCACCGGCTCGGCGTGTTGGCTCAAAAAGATGGCGCTCGGGTTGCTCACGCCCTTCAAGCCCTTTTCGGTCATAGCAAACACGCCAATTTCGTTCACCGCGCCAAAGCGGTTCTTGATGGCACGGATCAGGCGGAAATTGGAATGCGTATCGCCTTCAAAGTACAGCACCGTGTCCACCATGTGCTCCAGCACGCGGGGGCCAGCCAGCGCGCCCTCTTTGGTGACGTGGCCGACCAGCACGATGGTGATGCCGGTCGATTTGGCGGTGCGCGTCAGATGCGCGGCGCATTCGCGCACCTGCGCCACAGAGCCGGGGGCGCTGGTCAGTTGGTCTGAATACACCGTCTGGATCGAGTCGATGATGGCGATGCCCGGTTGGCGCGTTTGCAGCGTGTGCAGGATCTTTTCGAGCTGGATTTCGGGCAGCACCGGCACTTGCGAGTCAGGCAGGCCCAGACGGCGCGAGCGCATGGCCACTTGCGCGCCGCTTTCTTCGCCCGTCACATACAGCGTGTTCATACCGCTGCGCTGCAGCGCATCCACCGCCTGCAAGAGCAAGGTGGATTTGCCGATGCCAGGGTCGCCGCCAATCAGCACCACGCCGCCTTCGACCATGCCGCCGCCCAGCACCCGGTCGAGCTCGTCGATGCCAGTGGGGTGGCGTTCAAAATCGGCCGCTTGAATCTGGGCCAAAGGCAGGACTTCAGACGTGGGGGCCAACGAAGCGTGCACCGAACCAAAGCGGTTTTTGCCTGCAGCGGGTTCGCTCGAACCCTCAATCAGGGTGTTCCAAGCGTTGCAGCTGGGGCATTTGCCCATCCAGCGGGCGCTGGTGCCACCGCATTCGGTGCAGGTGAATATCGATTTATCTTTGGCCATGGGACGCAAGTGTGCCTGAGGCTGGCGCTCAGGCTGCGTGCCAAGCGCGCAGAAAATCGCGGGTGATGTCGGCCGCTGCAGCGGTGCGGCAAACGCTGGCGTTTTGGCCAGACCACAGCGGCGTGAAGTCGCTGCTGCCCTGCGCCTCAGCGGCCGAGCGCAAGGGTGCAATGCCTGCTGTGGCCATTGGAAACGCCGGAGCCTGTGCGCACAGGGGCCCCAACTCGCGCATCAGGCGGTTCACGATGCCGCGCGCCGGGCGCCCACTGAACACATTGGTCAAAGCCGTGTGCTGAGCAGCGGGCGATTGCAAAGCTGCGCGGTGCAGCGCACTGGTGGCGGCTTCATGGCTGCATAAATAAGCGGTACCCATTTGCACGGCCGATGCTCCCAACTGCTTGGCAGCAGCCACGCCAGCCGGTGTGGCAATGCCACCCGCCGCAATCACGGGCACTTCCACGGCCCGCACGATTTGCGGCAACAGGGCGAAGGTGCCGATTTGCGTACTCAGGTCTTCGGTCAAGAACATGCCCCGGTGGCCCCCAGCTTCCAGCCCTTGGGCAATGATGGCGTCTGCACCATGGGCCTGCAGCCACTGCGCTTCTGCCACCGTGGTGGCCGATGACAGCACCAGAGATCCCCAGCTTTTGACGCGGGCCAGCAAGTCGGGCGCAGGCAAGCCAAAGTGAAAACTCACCACGGCGGGGCGAAAGGCTTCCAGCACATCGGCGCTGTCATGCCCAAAAGGCACTCGCCCTGGGCCACCAGGCATCTCGGACGGGTCCAGCCCGAATTCGCGGTAATAGGGGGCAAGGGCCTGCTGCCAACGGGTTTCGGCTTCAAGCGAGGGCGCGGGCGGCGTGTGGCAAAAAAAGTTGACGTTGTAGGGTGCACGGGTGACCACCGTCATCGCTTGAAGTTCGGCCTGCAGGGCGTCTGGGCTGAGCATGGCCGCAGGCAGCGCACCCAGCCCACCGGCTTGGCACACGGCCAAGGCCAAACGGTGGTTTTGCGCGCCCGCCATGGGGGCTTGAAAAATGGGCGCTTCCAGGCCCAATTGTTTGATGGCATGTGACATGGGGTCCACTTTAATGCGTGATCGGCCCATCTGTCTTCGCAGCAACAGCCATTGGCTTGAACACATCACCTTTCAGGCCCACGGCCAGACACCGCCCCTTTTCACCCTCAATGCAAAAACAAGGGAAAACACCCAGGTCATAACCTTGCTAATCAATTAACATGTTAAATAAATGCACACCACCCCATTCATCCACCGCAACCTGCCGCGCCTGCTTTTGCAGGCGCGCGAGTCAGTCATGGGTCACACCCGGCCCAGCCTGCGAGCGCATGGCTTGTCCGACCAGCAATGGCGGGTGTTGCGGGTGTTGGGTGAACACGCCCACGACAGCGGGGTGGAAACCGGCCGAGTGGCCAAAGAGGCGTTTTTGCTCGGACCCAGCCTGACGGGTGTGCTCACCCGGATGGAGCGTGACGGTCTGATCGAGCGCCAACGCTGCCCGCAGGACGCCCGCAGAACGGTGGTTCGTGCGACTGCGGTCGGACTGGCCAAAGTGCAAGCCTTGTCGCGCAGCATTGAGGCCCACTACGCCTGGATGGAGGGGCAATTGGGCAAAACAGTCTTGCAGGATTTGTATGCCCTGCTCGACCAAGTCATCGCTCTGGAAGGCGATGGGCCTGTGGCACCCACTGAGCCTACCCGCAAAAAGAAAGCTGCACCATGAAACATTGGCAACCTGCTGGCACCGTTTACGGCTGCTTGCTGAATTTTCAACGCGAATGGGACCTTTGGGCCCCGCGCATGTCACAAGATCCGCACAAAGGCCCTCCCAAGGCACCCGTGCTGTATGTCAAATCGGCCAACACCTTCAACCCGAGCGGAACATTGATGCTGCAAGACGGGGTGCAAGAGGTGGACATCGGCGCCACGCTCGGTCTGGTGATGGGTGCTCATGGCGCGCCCCACAGCGCGGTTCTGCTCAACGACTGGTCTGTGCCGCACGACAGTTATTACCGACCGCCCGTCAAGTTCCGTTGCCGCGATGGGTATTTGGGCTGCGGATCGCCCCCGGTGCCTTGGGCAACCCTGGACACTTCCGGGCTGAGCATCACGGTGCAGCTCAATGGCCAGCGCGTTCAGACGGTGCATCTGTCCGAACTGGTGCGGCCTGTGGCGCGTTTGTTGGCCGACGTGGCCGAGTTCATGAGCTTGCAAGCAGGTGATGTGCTGATGCTGGGTACCGATGTGCTGGCCAACGGCCAAAGACCTCGCGCACGCGCAGGCGACACGGTGTGCCTGACCGTCCCAGGCTTTGCGCCCTGGGTTCAAACCGTGCAGGGAGAATCCGCATGAAACACGCTCGCATTGCTTGGTCTGGGGCCATCCAGCAAGCCATCGAATCCGACGGGCAGTTGCTGATCACACAAGGCCCGCACAAGGGCCACCGCGTGGGCTTTGACGAGGTCGTCTGGCTGCCGCCACTGGCCCCCGTGCCGCAGGCGCGCACCGTCATCGCGCTGGGCCTGAACTACGCCGACCATGCCAAGGAACTCGCCTTCAAAGCCCCCGAAGAACCGCTGGCGTTCATGAAAGGTGAGGCCTCGCTGATCGGCCACAAGGCCTTCACCAAGCGCCCCACTGATGTGAAGTACATGCATTACGAATGCGAGCTGGCCGTGGTCATTGGCCGCACCGCACGCCGCGTGAAGAAGGCCGACGCCTACGACTACGTGGGCGGTTACACCGTGGCCAACGACTACGCGATCCGTGACTACCTGGAAAACTGGTACCGCCCTAACCTTCGCGTCAAAAACCGCGACACCTGCACACCGATTGGCCCCTGGCTGGTGGATGCGGCCGACATCGCCGACCCCATGGCGCTGGCCTTGCAAACCACCGTCAACGGCCAAGTCACGCAAAGCGGCAACACCGCCGACATGGTTTTTGATGTACCCACGCTCATCGAATACTTCAGCAGCTTCATGACCCTGAACCCTGGCGACTTGATCCTGACCGGCACGCCCGACGGCATCGTGAACGTGAACCCGGGCGATGTGGTTGTCACAGAGATCGAAAGCATCGGGGCATTGACCAATACCCTCGTGAAAGCATGAATATGAAAATCGACCACCTCATCAATGGCCAGCGCGTCGCAGGCCGCACCTACTTTGAAACCGTCAACCCCGCCACGCAAGAAGTGCTGGCCGAAGTCGCCTCGGGCGGCGAAGCGGAAGTGAACGCCGCCGTCGCCGCCGCGAAAGCCGCTTTCCCCAAGTGGGCCGCCACCCCCGCCACCGAGCGGGCCAAGATCATGCGCAAGCTGGGAGACCTGATCACCAAGCACGTCCCTGAAATCTCGGAGACCGAAACCAAGGATTGCGGCCAGACCATCAGCCAGACCGGCAAACAACTGGTGCCGCGGGCGGCCGACAATTTTCATTACTTTGCCGAAATGTGCACCCGCGTGGACGGCCACACCTACCCCACGCCCACGCACCTTAACTACACGCTGTTTCACCCGGTGGGCGTGTGCGCGCTGATCAGCCCCTGGAACGTGCCCTTCATGACCGCCACCTGGAAAGTCGCGCCGTGCCTGGCCTTTGGCAACACCGCCGTGCTCAAGATGAGCGAGCTCTCGCCCATGAGCGCCGCACGTCTGGGCGAGCTGGCACTCGAAGCCGGTGTGCCCGCGGGCGTACTCAATTTGGTGCACGGCTACGGCAAAGAAGCGGGCGAGCCCTTGGTCTCGCACCGCGATGTGCGCGCGATCAGCTTCACCGGCTCTACCGTCACAGGCAACCGCATCGTGCAGAGTGCGGGCTTGAAGAAGTTCAGCATGGAGCTGGGTGGCAAGAGCCCCTTTGTGATTTTTGAAGACGCCGACCTCGACCGGGCATTGGACGCCGCCATCTTCATGATCTTCAGCAACAACGGCGAGCGCTGCACCGCAGGCAGCCGTATCCTGGTACAGCAAAGCATCTACGCCGACTTCTGTGCCAAGTTTGTCGCGCGCGCCAAACGCATCACCGTGGGCGATCCGCTTGATGAGAAAACCCTGGTCGGCCCGATGATCAGCCAAGCCCACTTGGCCAAGGTGCGCAGCTACATCGAGCTCGGCCCCAAAGAGGGCGCCACCCTGCTGTGCGGCGGCTTGGGCCAGCCCGGCTACGCAGCCGACCTGCCCGCGCATGTCAAAAACGGCAACTTCGTCTGGCCCACCGTGTTTGCCGACGTCGACAACCGCATGCGCATCGCCCAAGAAGAAATCTTTGGCCCCGTGGCCTGCCTGATCCCCTTCAAGGACGAGCAGGACGCGATTGAAAAAGCCAACGACATTGAATACGGTTTGAGCAGCTACGTCTGGACCGAGAACTTGGGGCGCGCCCACCGCGTGGCGGCCGCCGTCGAAGCCGGCATGTGCTTTGTCAACAGCCAAAACGTGCGCGACCTGCGCCAACCCTTTGGCGGCACCAAGGCCAGCGGCACCGGCCGCGAAGGCGGCACCTGGAGCTACGAAGTGTTCTGCGAGCCCAAAAACGTGGCGGTCTCGTTGGGCGGTCACCACATTCCGCATTGGGGCGTATGACAAATCACCATCATCTGTCATACTTGATGTCATACATTCATTTTGAATATGTATGACAAGGAGTGAGCCATGTTGTCTGTCCGCCTGCCTGAAACTGTTGAACGCGAATTGACCCAATATTGCGCCGCACGCAAACTGAGCAAGTCGCACGTCGTGCAAGAAGCCCTCGCCGAGTATTTGGTCGCGGCCAAAACAGCCTCCGGTCACAACGCAGCGCCGGAGCCCGATCTGTCGTTTCTGGCGCCAGACGACCCGATCCGGCAGTTCATTGGCATCGCCCGGGACGGCCCCAACACAGACGAGTGGATGGCCATCACCCGCGGCGAGGACTGGAACAAACCATGATCCTGGTCGACACCAACGTCCTGCTCGACATCTACAAGGCCGACCCGATCTGGATGCCCTGGTCATTGCAACAACTGCGCAGCGCCAAAGCCGGAACACTGGGCACCAACATGGTGGTGTATGCCGAGCTGGCCGGACACCCGGCAGAGCCTGCGCGTCTGGATATTTTTCTGGACACACTGAATATCCGCCTGGCTGAGTTGACGCGCCCTGCAGCAAGGCTGGCCGGACAGGCTTTTCGACAGTACCGCCGACAAGGCGGCACCAAAACCGGCGTCCTGCCCGACTTCTTCATTGGCGCGCATGCCCAGGCCGAAGGCTTCCAGCTGCTGACCCGCGATGCAGGCCGCTACCGCAGCTACTTCCCGGACATTGACCTGATCAGTCCCTGACCCTCCCCCACCCGCACACGCATCACCAGGACACCCCATGGGACAACTCGCCCTCGCCGCCAAAATCACCCATGTGCCCAGCATGTACCTGAGTGAAATTCCCGGCCCCCGTTTTGGCACGCGCCAAAGCGCCATCGACGGCCACCGGGAGATCAGCCGCCGCTGCCGCGCCATGGGCGTGGACACCCTGGTGGTGTTTGACACACATTGGCTGGTCAATGCCGGTTACCACATCAACTGTGGCGCACACTTCAAGGGCGTGTACACCAGCAACGAACTGCCGCACTTCATCAGCAACATGGCGTTTGAGTCGCCGGGCAACCCGGCGCTGGGGCACTTGCTGGCCCAAGTGGCCAACGACCATGGCGTGGAAACCCTGGCGCACGACGCCACCACTTTGCAGCCCGAATACGGCACGCTGGTCCCGCTGCGCTACATGAACGAAGACCAGCATTTCAAGGTGGTCTCGGTCTCGGCCCTGTGCACCTCGCACTACCTGAACGACAGCGCCCGACTGGGTTGGGCCATGCGCGAGGCGGTCGAAAAACACTACGACGGCAAGGTGGCCTTTTTGGCCAGTGGCTCACTCAGTCACCGCTTTGCGCAAAACGGTTTGGCCCCGGAGTTTGCCCACAAAATCTGGAGCCCCTTCCTCGAAAAACTCGACGAGCAAGTGCTGCGCATGTGGGACCAGCGCGAATGGAAAGCCTTTTGCGAGATGCTGCCCGAGTACGCCAGCAAAGGCCACGGCGAAGGATTCATGCACGACACCGCCATGCTGATGGGCGCTTTGGGTTGGACCGACTACGATGGCGCCGTGGAAATCCTCACGCCTTACTTTGGCGCGTCGGGCACGGGCCAGCTCAACGCACTTTTTGAAGTGACACCCCAAAAGGGTGAGCACATCCCGCCAGCGCAGGCCAGCAGCGCGCAGGGTTACACGGCTGTGAGCACAAGGTTATGAACCTTACCCGTAGGTCGACGGCTTCAGCCCCGACATGGACCTTTGCCAAACCACCAATGTCGGACCTGAAGTTCCGACCTACCAAGACAAAACCATGCCACATCTTGTGATCCTTTACACCGGCCAGTTGGACGCTGAAGTCAACATGACCACCCTGTGCCGCCAGATGGCCGACGCCATGCTCACCGTGAAAGACGAGGAAGGCAAACAGGTCTTTCCAACCGGCGGCACGCGTGTACTGGCTTACCCAGCGCCGCATTACGCGGTGGCCGATGGCGGTGCTGCAGGTAAAGCGGCCGGTGGCACGGGAGACTACGCCTTTGTTTACCTGAACGTGCGCATGGGCCGTGGCCGGAGCGAGGCCACCCAACAACGCGCAGGGCAAACCCTGCTCGAAGAAGCCAAGGTTTTCTTTGCGCCGGTGATGGCCCAGCGCCACATCGGCATCACGCTGCAAATCGATGTCGGCCCCGAGGTGTTTGATGCCAAACACAGCAACCTCCACCCCCTGTTTAACAAGGCCTGAAACATGTCCGTTTTCACCGAAGACCAAATCCAGCAACTCGCCCGCGAGTTGAACCAGTCCGAAAAATCCCGCGTACAAATCGAGCACCTTTCCAAGCGCTACCCGGGCATGACGATCGAAGACGGTTACCGCATCAACCGCGCCTGGATGCAGATCAAATTCGCCGAAGGGCGCAAGATGATCGGCCACAAAATTGGCCTGACCAGCCGCGCCATGCAAGTGTCAAGCCAGATCGACGAGCCCGACTACGGCACGCTGCTCGACGACATGCTCTACACCTGTACGCCAGGCCAGGTGCTGGACATTCCCTTCACCGATTTCATCGCGCCACGCGTCGAGGTCGAATTGGCCTTCGTCCTCAAGAAAGAATTGCGTGGCCCCAACGTGACCGTGCAACAAGTGCTCGAGGCCACCGATTACGTCACGCCTGCCATCGAAATCATCGACTCGCGCATCGAGCAGTTCGACCGCCACACCAAGGTGATGCGCAAGGTCTACGACACCATCAGCGACAACGCGGCCAATGCGGGCATCGTGCTCGGGGCCAAGCGGGTCGATCCGCTGACCACCGACCTGCCCTGGTGCGGCGCGGTGCTGCGACAAAACGGCGTGGTCGAAGAAACCGGTCTGGCTGCAGGTGTGCAAGGGCACCCCGCTGTGGGCATTGCCTGGTTGGCCAACAAGTTGGCCCCATGGGGCGAGCACCTGCAAGCCGGTGAAATCGTGCTGGCCGGTTCGTTCACCAAACCGGCGGTGGCCAAAGTGGGCGATGTGTTTGACGCAGACTACGGGCCACTGGGCAAATTGGAGTTCCGGTTTGTTTGAGCCGTTCGATTCATCTGCAGTGGCTTCGACTTGCGATAGCGGGAGGCTGCTGGGGCCGGGGTGGCGGCCCGAGCTCAGAGGCGCTTCGCTTTGCCACATCGCCCGAGCCGCCACCCCGGCCCCAACATCCTACAAACCTTGATCACTTTAAAGGAGTCGCCTCATGAACACCCCCGTGAATGCATTCAAACAAGCCCTTCTAAACAAACAGCCCCAGATCGGCCTGTGGATGGGCCTGGCCAGCGCCTACACCGCCGAAATCTGCGCCTTGGCCGGGTTTGACTGGCTGGTCATCGATGGCGAGCACGCGCCCAACGACTTGAACAGCATCCAGTCCCAACTGCAGGCCGTGGCCGCTTATCCCGCCAGCCACCCGGTGTGCCGCGTGCCTGTGGGCGAAACGGCGCTCATCAAACAGTACCTTGATTTGGGCGCACAAACCATCCTGGTGCCCATGGTCGACACCGCCGCGCAAGCCGCGCAACTGGTGCAAGCCATGCGCTACCCACAAGACGATGGCCATGGCGGCGTGCGCGGCATGGCTGGGGCGCGGGCTTCGCGCTGGGGTCATTACCCTGACTACGTCAAACGCGCCAACGAAGAGGTTTGCTTGTTGGTGCAAGTCGAATCGCGCGAAGCACTGAAGAACCTCGACGCGATTGTCGCCACGCCGGGCGTGGACGGCGTGTTCATTGGCCCGGCCGACCTCTCGGCGTCCATGGGCCATGTGGGCAACGCCGCACACCCCGAAGTGCAAACGGCGATCGAAGACGCCATCGCCCGCATCCTGAAAGCCGGCAAAGCCCCCGGCATCCTGACGCCCGACCGCCAACTGGCAGCACATTACCTGTCACTGGGCGCGGTGTTTGTGGCTGTGGGCCTAGACACCCAACTCTTGATGCGCCACACCACCGATTTGGCGGCGCACTTCAAGTCGAACTTGCCCGTTGCTGCACCCGACAAAGGCGCAACGTATTAATTGGTTAATTGGGGTCAGATCCCAATTAATTTGCAACCCGCTCATCCATTAGCGAATGGAAAAACAAATGGGGTCTGACCCCAATTACTTGGTTTTGGATGACACTCAAAAACACAAGGAAAACACACATGTTCCCATCCCCCCAACCGGTGGTGCCCTCGCTGCAAGCGCGGGTGCACCCCGATGAATGGCAAGCCCGCCTAGAGCTGGCCGCTTGTTACCGTGTCTTTGCCCTGCTGGGCTGGACCGAGATGATTTACAACCACATCACGCTGCGCCTGCCGGACAGCGTCACGGGGGGCGAGAAACACTTTTTGATCAACCCCTTTGGCCTGCACTACAGCGAAGTCACGGCCAGCAACCTGGTCAAGATCGACGTGCAAGGCCGCGTGCTGGATGGCTCGCCTTACCCCGTCAACCCGGCGGGTTTCACGGTGCATGCCGCGGTGCACGAAGGCCTGGCCGGGGCGCATTGCGTGATGCACACCCACACCACGGCGGGCGTGGCGGTAGCCTGTGTGCAAGGCGGTTTGCAGCAGACCAATTTTTACAGCGCCCAGCTGCACAACATGGTGGCTTACCACGACTTCGAGGGCATCACCATCCATGCCGACGAAGCGCCGCGCCTGCTGCACAGCATCGGCGACAAACAAGCCGTCATCTTGCGCAACCACGGCCTGCTGGCCTGGGGGCACACCTTGGCACAAACCTTTGCGGTGCTCTGGACCTTGCAACGCGCCTGCGAAATCCAGCTGGCCACTTTCAGCATGGGCCAGCCCATTGCGGTGCCCGAGGCCATTGCTGACAAATGCACTCGGGACGCCTTGCAGTTCAACCCGAACCACGGCGCGGGCCAAGACGTTTTCCAATCGCTGGTGCGCCAAGTCGACCGGCAAGACAAGGGGTGGCGAACATGAAGGTTTGCATTTACGGCGCTGGTGCCATCGGCGGCTGGATCGGGACGCACCTGGCACAACAAGGCTGCAGCCTGAGCGCTGTGGCGCGAGGCGCCACACTCGAAGCCCTGCAACAAAACGGCCTGGTGCTGCTGCAAGGTGACCAGGAAATTCGCACCTCACTGATTGCACGCGAGAACCCGGCCGATCTGGGCGTGCAAGACCTGGTGATCGTGGCGGTCAAAGCCCCTGCCATGGCCGACGTAGCCCAACGAATCAGGCCACTGATCGGCCCCAACACGGTGGTGCTGACGGCCATGAACGGCGTGCCGTGGTGGTTTTTGCAGGGCTTTGGTGGGGCCTTGTCGGGCACCACTTTGCAATCGGTGGATCCGTCGGGCTTGATTGCCCAGCACATCCCTGCCGACCAGGTGATCGGCTGTGTGGTGCACTCGAGCTGCTCGGTCGACATGCCGAGCGTGATCCGGCACCACTTTGGCAACGGCTTGATTTTGGGCGAGCCCACTGGGGCAGACTCGCCACGCCTGCGCGACCTGGTGGCGCTGTTGGGGCAAGCCGGTTTCAATGCTACGGCGTCGGCACAAATCCAGAAAGACGTTTGGTACAAGCTCTGGGGCAACATGACCATCAACCCCATCAGCGCCTTCACCGGAGCCACCACTGACGTGATCCTGGACGACCCACTGGTGCGCGGCTTTGTTTCCAGCGTCATGCTCGAAGCCAAGGCCATTGGTGAGCGCATCGGTATCCCGATCGCGCAGACGCCCGAAGATCGCCACGCCGTCACGCGCAAGCTCGGGGCGTTTCGCACCTCGATGCTGCAAGACGTGGACGCGGGCAAGCCGGTCGAGCTCGATGCCCTCGTGGCCTCGGTGCGGGAGTTGGGTCAGCTGACCGGCGTGGCCACGCCCTTCACCGACGCCTTGCTGGGCCTCAGTCGCCTGCATGCCAGGGGCTTGGGGCTTTACCCTCAACCATGAGCGCATGAGCTCACCCCGCCTCTCCTCGCCGCCAGGTTTGACCGGTGCCGCCTTTGGCACCTTGCTGCTGATCGCCTTCATGATGGGCGCCAACCACGTCGCGGCGCGCACGGCCTTCAACCATGGGCTGGACGTGGTGACGGCGGTGACGGTGCGCAGCGTCATCACCGCCAGCGTGGTGGCGCTGATTTTGTGGCAGCAAAAAGTAGCCTTTCGGGTTTTGCCCGCGCAACGCAAATACCTGGGCGCGGTGGGCCTGCTGATCGCGGTGCAAAGCGTGTGTTTGTATTCGGCTGTGGCGCGCTTGCCCGTCGCCCTGGCCTTGCTGGCCTTCAACACTTACCCGCTGACCACGGCCCTGTGGGCCAGGATTTTGTACGGCCACCAACCCGAACGCGCCGTGCTGTGGGCCATGCCGGTGATGATGGCCGGACTGGCCCTTGCGCTGGACGTGCTGGGCGCAGCCTCAGGCCTGGGCGCGGCGCGGCAATGGGCAGAGATCGGGGCGGGCGTGGCCTTTGCCTTGGCCGCCTCGGCCACTTTTGGCCTGGCCTTGGTGCTCACCCAGCACGAGACGGTGGGCGTAGACGGACGTCTGCGCACCTTCACCACCATGGCCACCGTGGGTGTGCTGGCCGCCATCGTGGCGCTCACGCAAGGTGGGTTTCAGTGGCCGCAGGCGGAGCCTGGCTGGTGGGGGCTGGCTGCACTGACCTTTTTGTACGGCACCGCTTTCACCATCATGTTCACCGTGCTGCCCAAGTTGGGCGTAGTGGGCAACTCGGCCATCATGAACGTGGAGCCCATCTTTGCGCTGGTGTTGGCTTGGGCGCTGCTGGGCCAGGCCATCGCCCCCATGCAGTTGCTGGGGGCTGCCGTGGTGGTGTCAGCCGTGCTGTGGCTGGGCTTGCGCAAGCCCTAATGACCCGGCCTATTGATCCGTCCCCTTGAAGTCTTGAACAGCAGGCAAGGGACCGCTGTCTTTGGTAGGAGCCCACCCCTGTGGGCGATGGGCGTGGAACACGCCCTGAAAACCATCGCCCACCGGGTGGGTTCCCACAAAGACAACAATATTCGCATGCTCGTCACCAACACGGGCCATGCAAACTTCATCGGGCCCGATCTATAAGGTTTAACGCAAGCGGCGGATCAGGCTGGACGTGTCCCAACGGCCGCCACCCATTTTTTGCACATCGGCATAAAACTGATCGACCAGCGCCGTGACCGGCAACCGAGCCCCGTTGCGCTTGGCTTCGTCCAGCACCAAGTCCAAGTCCTTGCGCATCCAGTCGACGGCAAAACCGAATTCAAACTTGTCGTCGGCCATGGTCTTGCCCCGGTTGTCCATCTGCCAGCTCTGCGCTGCGCCCTTGCCGATCACGTCCAGCACCTGGTGCATGTCCAGGCCAGCTTGCTGGCCAAAGGCAATGGCTTCGGACAGGCCTTGCGCCACGCCTGCGATGCAAATCTGGTTGACCATCTTGGCCAACTGGCCCGCGCCCGATGCGCCCAGCAAAGTGAAGGCCCGCGAAAACGCCATGGCCGCTGGTTTGACGGTATCGAAGGCGGCCGCATCACCACCGCACATCACCGTGAGCAGGCCGTTTTGTGCGCCCGCCTGACCGCCTGAGACCGGCGCATCAACAAAGTGCAGGCCCAGCTTTTGGGCTTGGGCGTAAAGCTCGCGGGCGATTTCGGCAGAGGCCGTGGTGTGGTCCACAAAAATCGCACCGGGCTTCATACCGGCAAACGCGCCGTCGGCTCCGAGCACCACGCTGCGCAAATCAGCGTCGTTGCCCACGCAGGCATGCACGATATCGGCGCCCGCTGCCGCTTCACGCGGGGTGGGGGCGGTGGCGTTACCGGGGCATTCTGCGGCCCAAGCCACGGCCTTGGCCGCACTGCGGTTGTACACGGTGACGTGGTGACCAGCGCGGGCCAAATGGCCCGCCATGGGGTAGCCCATCACGCCCAAGCCCAAAAAGGCGACTTTTTTGGCGGGGGCAGCATCGTAGGTTTTGGTGGCAATTTGGCTCATGGCGTGTCTCGTGGTGGATTGGAGAAAAAGGCTATTTTGGCAGCCTGTGGTTGCACTGGCTTAAACCGGGTGCTTTTGCCTGACCATTGGGTGACATCGCCGCTTTTGGTACCCTCCCCTTCATGAGCCCATCCATTGCCGACAACATCGCCCGCGTCAGGGTACAGATTCAGACCGCTTGCCAGGCGGCAGGGCGCGACGCAGACAGTGTGCAACTGCTGGCTGTCTCCAAAACATGGGGGCCTGAAGCGGTGCGCCAAGCCCATGCGGCAGGTCAAACCGCTTTTGGCGAAAACTACATCCAGGAAGCGGTGGACAAGATCACGGCATTGTGCGATTTGCCACTGGTCTGGCACTGCATCGGCCCCATTCAGAGCAACAAAACCCGATTGGTGGCCGAGCACTTTGACTGGGTGCACAGCATAGACCGCCTCAAAATCGCCCAGCGCTTGTCCGAGCAACGCCCCGAACACCTGAAGCCCTTGCAGGTGTGCATTCAAGTCAATGTGGACGGCGGCGACACCAAATCGGGCGTGAGCCCGCAAGAGCTGCCCGCGCTGGCTCAGGCCGTGGCCGCTTTGCCGCGCCTGCGGTTGCGTGGCCTCATGACCATTCCCGAGCCCGCCGAGACCCCTGAACAGATGCGAGCGGTGCACGCGCAGGCCCAAGCGCTGTTAGAAAGCCTGCGCCAGCAAGGCCTGCCACTGGACACGCTGTCCATGGGCATGAGCGCCGACATGACCGAGGCCATTGCCGAAGGCAGCACGATGGTGCGGGTGGGCACGGCGATTTTTGGCCGACGCTGACAGAGGCTGACGAACCATCGAAGACCACCACCCAGCGCCTTGAGGGTTTGCAGGGCGTTTTCCACACCCATCGCCCACAGGGGTGGGTTCCTACAAAAAAGTCAACCCTTGAATGTTGTTCAAAATTTCAACGTACCGATTCAATGGGAATACCGCAGCTCAAACACGCTGCGCCGCTCGCCCACCGGCACCCCCGCCACATTCAGCAGCACCTGTGCACGCCACGGGTCCAGTGCGGTGCGTTGCGCATCGTCGAGCCAACCCAGTTGGTCCAAGGCCTCCACGGTGGCGGCAAACAGCGCGGCCTTGTTGCCATCCATGATCTTGATGGCCAGGGCCTGGCCCCGCGCTCGGCTGGCCACCACCTGCACCCCATCGGCCCCCACTTTGGTCACCCAGTCGCCCCGACCCGCGCGCATGAAGTCAGCGTCGTTGCGTCCGGTGCCCGAGACCAATTCGGGGTGCGCAGTCATGGCCTGCCCCAGCAGTTGCAGACTCTCGCCGTACAAGCCGTCCGATTCGGGCTGCGCCAATCGGGCATAGCTGCGGGCCAAGCGCGACAAGGGCATGGCGTAGTTGGGGGCCGAGCAACCGTCAATGCCCAGCGCCAGTTCTTCTTCGCTCAACCCCGCCAGGTGCGCCACGGCTTTGCGCACTTGTTGCTGCAAAGGATGGTCCACTTCGGTGTACCCGCCAGTGGGCAGGCCGTGCTGCGCGCAATAAGCCAAAAAGCCGCTGTGCTTGCCGCTGCAGTTGTGGTGACGTTCGTCGTAGGCAAAGCCCTCGGGCATGGGGCGGTCAAAAAACGTGAAGCGGTAAGGCACATGGCAGCCGCAGCGCATCTGGCGCGTGCTGGTGCCGCTCTTGCGCAAGATGGACGACACCTGCTCGACGTGCATCTCTTCGCCGTTGTGGCTGGCGCACATCATCGCCAGCTCGGTGGGTGTGAAGCCGAAATGCGCCACGCCGCCCGACTGCACCAGCGGCAGCGCCTGCATGGCCTTGAGGGTCGAACGGGTGAAGCACAGCCAATGCGGGTTGCCCACTTGCGCCAGCACGCGGCCCTCGGTGTCAGTCACGGCCAGTGCACCCATGTGCACGCATTCCTGGATGCCGTTGCGGGTCAGTTCAACCAGAGGGACGAAGTTCATGGGATGGGCCTGCGCATTAAATATCCCAGTTTAAGCGGTCCACGGCTCGCTTCACGGCCTTTTAGACAACGCGGACAAGGGTGATCAGCGGGATGAAAAAAATGCTGCCAGCGCTGCAGACACCGTGTCAATGGCTGCCCAGCACCACCGGAATTTCGGTGGCGGGGGGCGTGTTGCGGCTGCGGCCGCAACGCACGATGCCGTCGATCATGACCATGCCAATGCCGGGGATGTCACCCAACTGAACACTCTCCAGCAGGGTTTTGCCTGCGGTGTGCTGAGCGCGGTCCATGAAGACAAAATCGGCGGCCCGCCCGACTTCGATCAGGCCACAGTTCAGGTTGCGGATGCGGGCCGTATTGCCGGTGGCAAAGCAAAACACCAACTCGGCAGGGATGTTGGCCAGGCTGGACAGCAGCGCCACCATGCGCAGCATGCCCAGCGGTTGCACGCCAGAGCCTGCCGGGCCATCGGTGCCCAAAATGATGCGGTGCGGGCACTTGAGTTCGAGTGCCGCACGCGCCGCTGCAATGGCCACCCGCTCGTTGCCGTTGTGCACGATCTCGATGGCGCGTGAGGATTTTTCGCACAACTCACAGACATGGGCTTCGGGCAGCGAAGTGTGCCCGCCGTTGATGTGGCCAATGATGTCGGCATCGGCTTCAAGCACAACATCCTTGTCGATCATGCCCGAGCCTGGAATGGAGGGGCCGCCGGTGTGGATCGTGCTTTGGATGCCGTGCTTGCGGGCCCAGGCCACCATTTGCTGGGCCTCATACCCGGCCTTGACGGAACCCAAGCCCACCTCGCCCAGCAGGGTGACGCCCGCATCGGCCAGGTCCTTGAAGTCTTGCTCGGTCATGCCTTTTTCGATGATGGGCGCGCCCGCGATCACCTTCACGCCGCCAGGGCGGAAGTTGTCAAAAGCGCGTTGCGCCGTAATGGCCAGGGCTTTGAGGCCGACGATGTCTTTGGGGCGTCCAGGCAAATGCACTTCACCGGCCGAGACCATGGTGGTCACGCCGCCGTTCATGGTGGAGTCGATCCAGCCGATCTGATTTTGGCGTGGCGTCCAGTCGCCAAACACCGGGTGCACATGGCTGTCGATCAAACCCGGGCAAACACAGGTCTGCCGCGCATCGATGACGGTTTGGGCGCCTTCCAGATCGCAATCTTTTTCGCGGCCCACTGCGGTGATGAGTCCGTCAAGAACGACCAGGGTGTCCGCCTGCAAAATAGGCTGATCCAGGTCACCCGATAGCAACAAGCCAATGTTCTTGATGACAACTTTTCCGGATGCGCCGGTGGTGTTGATGTCTGCCATGGGGAATCTCCTTAAGGGTGGGATGGAAGGGGAACATTGACCACGCGGAACACGGTGTCAATGACGAAAGATTTCCACTGCGCCACAGCCTGCGGGGCATCTATGTTTTCGCCCAAAAAGGCCGACAGCGTGTACCGGTTGGACATGTAGAAATAGCCGGTGGCCGCAATCAGCAGGTAAACGTCGCGGGCCGATATGTCGGTGCGAAACAGTCCCTGCGATACACCTGCACGCAAGATGTCATGGATCACGGCGATGGCTGGCGATGAAAATTCGCGTGCACGCAGGGATTTCACGATGTGCTTGCCCTTGTGCAGATTTTCCGTATTGAGCAGGGTGACGAACTCCGGATGGTGGCGGTAATAGTCCAGCACAAAATGAACCACTTGCTCCAAGGCAAGAAGCGGCGTGTTCACATCGATGGCCAATTGCGCCTCGGCGTCGTTCATTCGGCGGTAAATCGTCTCCAGCACTTCGATGAACAAGCCTTCCTTGCTGCCGAAATAGTAATAGATCATGCGGTCGTAGGACATGGCTTGCCGAGAAATTTTTTCGACACTGCCGCCTTCATAACCGTGCTGCGCAAACACCTTGATGGCGGCGCGCAAAATGCTCTCTCGTGTTTGTTGCGCGTTGTGTTCGCGCACCCCTACCACGCGCTTGGCGCTCGGCTTTGCACTCGGCTTGGCCAGGCTGGGCTTGGGTTGGCGTGCTGCAGTCACCATGTGTGTTTATTTCTCGACAAATGCCCGTTCAATGACAAAGTTACCCGGGGTGCTGGTGTTGCCCTCCACAAAGCCCTGTGTCTCCAGCATGTGCTTGAGGTCATTGAGCATGCCCGGGCTGCCGCACAACATCACCCGGTCCTCGGCCGGATTCATGGGGGGCATGCCCAAGTCCGTGAAGAGTTTGCCATTTTCAATCAGCGCCGTCACACGGCCCATGTTGCGGTAAGTCTCGCGCGTGACTGTCGGGTAGTAGCGCAGCTGCTGGCCGATCATGTCGCCCAGAAATTCGTGTTGCGGCAAGTGATCGACGATCAGGTCGTGGTAGGCCAGCTCATCCACCTGACGCACCCCATGCACCACCACCACGGTTTCAAATTTTTCATAAGTCTCGGGGTCGCGGATGATGCTCAGGAAAGGCGCCAAGCCCGTGCCGGTGGACAGCAGGTACAAGCGTTTGGCCGGCGTCAGGTAGTCGATCAGCAAGGTGCCGGTGGGCTTTTTACCGACGATGATGGTGTCACCCACCTGGATGTGCTGCAGGTGGGAAGTCAACGGGCCTTCTTCAACCTTGATGCTCAAAAATTCCAAATGCTCTTCGTAGTTGGGGCTGGCGATGCTGTATGCCCGAAGCAGCGGTTTGCCGTTCAAGCGCAGGCCAATCATGGTGAAGTGGCCATTGGAAAAACGCAGCGATG
This sequence comes from Limnohabitans sp. 2KL-51, assembly GCF_003063645.1. GTDB lineage: Bacteria > Pseudomonadota > Gammaproteobacteria > Burkholderiales > Burkholderiaceae_C > Limnohabitans_A. Next base: position 66,889 of record NZ_NESJ01000005.1, on the reverse strand, counting down.
GATCACGTGTGGTGGTGAAGGTGAACAGGCGGTCTGTCCAGTGGTGCACGCTCAAGACACGTTCTTCAAGAAAGGCGCTCATGGTCGATCAAGGTCAGGTTGAACAAAACAAAAATCCTTTGCAGGGCTGTGTGCGACAGCTTGGGGAAAACACTGTTGCACAGCAAAACAGGATGCGCTAAATTGACTTTAATGTAGTGAACGCAACATTTCGGTGTTGTGAATGCTACACAGAATGAATCTGTCGTGCAAGTGCGCACTTCAGCTTTTTGACAAGCAAAAACCGAGATGACCGAACACTCAAAAACCGATGGGCTTCCCGGCATGGAGACACCTGCGACGCAGCAGGTGCCAGAGCGTGCCAAGCCGCGCAATGAGCGCATGAGCGGTGCCAAGATCGAGTGCAATGCCTGCCCCGTCCTTTGCCAAATTTCCGAGGGTCGGCTGGGGGCTTGTGACCGTTATGCCAACCGAGATGGTTTGCTGGTGCGTGTGGACCCGGTGGTTTTTCTGCGCCGCACGCTCGAGAAAGATGAGCCGGTGCTGGTGCCATTTGCCGCGGGTGCATCCGATGAAGGACCGGCGTCATGGAATGGCGACTTGCTGCACACCGATCAGGTGTTTGTGACGGGCGTCGGCTCGTCGACCACCTACCCCGATTACAAGCCGGCGCCTTTCATCGTGTCTTCACAGGTCGAGGGTGTTGACATGGTGACCGTGGTCACCGAAGGCATTTTCAGCTACTGCAGTTTCAAGGTGAAGATCGACACCGATCGCTTTTTGGGTGCAGAGCAAGCCAATGTGCGCATGAAAGGCGAGGTAGTCGGGCATGTCACCACCGCCGAATATGGCTCGCAAATGCTGTCGCTCGGTGGGGTGCACCACCTGACCGGTGGCAGAAAAAAAGAGGGCCGCGTCACGGTGGACATGATGCAGGCTTTGGGCAACAAACAAGCGGTGGAATTGACCATTGATGGCGGCGCTCAGCTGGTGATCCAGGCTGGGCAAGCACCGATTGTCAACGGCGTGGTGGAGCAGCGCATGCGCGTGGGCTGTGGCTCGGCCGTGGTGGGCATTTTTGCCAAGCAATTTTTAGGACTGGCCGACGAGGTGGTGGTGCTGGACGACCACATCACCGGCGTCCTGACCGAGCACCAGGCGGGGCGCTGCCTGGACATGAAGCCTTCTGGCCTTGAGATGCGGGGGCGAAAATCGACGCCGGGTCGGTATTTTCAGGTGGCCAATCCGGGCAATGGCTGGGGGGGCACTGACATTGCTGACCCCTTGTCCATCATTGAAGGGTGGGACCCTCAGGTGGCCTGGCCGGGCTTGCGAATGCTCATGACCTCGACCACGGGTGAGCATGCGGCTTGGTATGTGCTCAACGAGCAATTGCAGGCCGTACCGCAAGACATGCCTGCGGCGGTGCAGGTCATCGTTGAGCGCATTGGCGAAAATTGCGAGCCCTCGCTGTGCAGCGTGATGTTCCTGGCTGGCGCAGGTGGCAGTTTGCGGGCCGGCGTTACCGAAAACCCGGTGCTCCTCACCCGTGCCATCAAGCAGGCTTTGGTCAATGTGACGTGTGGCGGTGCGCCCGCCTTTGTCTGGCCTGGCGGTGGCATCACGGTGATGTCGGATGTGCTGCGCATGCCAGACCACAGTTTCGGAACGGTACCCACGCCCGCCATCATTGCCCCGATTGAATTCAGCATGCGGCTGTCGGACTACCAAGCTTTGGGTGGGCACATGGCGTACGTGCGCTTGCTCCAGGAGGTCTTGAAGCAAGGGTCCTGGCACAGCGACGGCGCCCCAACGGCCCTGTCATGGCAGGCCCAACCGCAATCCAACCCCTGGCCGCTCGGGCAAGACCCGATGCTCGGATGAGGTACCGCGCGTGAGTGCTACTCGTCATCGCTTGCCCGACGGTCGCTGGCATTTCCAACACGGTCCCATGGACATCGTGATCGGCGCCGACCCTTGGGGTCCCGAGGGTGAAGCGGCCGTGGCGCTCGCGCACGAGCAAGCCTGGACGCGCTTTGAGCCCTTGCTGGCGGAGCTGATGGCTGAATGGCCTGTGTTGCGCTTGCCGGTGCAAGCGGGTGAGCGCTGCCCCTTGCAAAGTGGTGTGGCGCGGCGCATGTGGCGGGCCTGTGCACCTTGGGCAGACCAGACCTACATCACGCCCATGGCGGCGGTGGCGGGCAGTGTGGCGCAAGAGTTACTGGCTTGTTATGTCCGTGCAGGCGTGGCGCGTGCCTGGGTCAACAACGGGGGCGACATTGCTTTGCACCTGGCACCAGACCAGTCCGTGCGGGTGGGCCTGTACGCCGATCTGGCGCGTTTGCAAGTGCAAGAGTTGATGCAAGGGCTGAACCTTGATGGTGCGTTTGAAGTGACCCACGCCATGCCGGTGCGCGGTGTGGCCACCAGTGGCTGGCGCGGGCGCAGTTTTTCTTTGGGCATTGCCGACAGCGTGACGGTGCTGGCCGCCACGGCGGCGCAGGCCGATGCGGCTGCCAGCATCATTGCCAATGCCGTCAATGTGGCGCACCAAGGCATCGTTCGTCAGCCCGCCAACAGCCTGCGGGACATGACCGATCTGGGTGATTTGCAAGTGACAGTGGATGTGCCGAGCTTGCCTGTAGAGTGGGTTCAACGCGCCCTTCATGCAGGGTGGCAGCGCGCACGAGAATGTCAGGCGCAGGGCCTGATCGCAGCGGCGGCACTGGTGTGTCAGGGGCAGTCGCGGTTGTTAACCATGGCTGCAACGCTTGCGCCCTTATCCTTTGAGGAAAACCCTCTGGCCTTGGCCTGAGAAATGCTTATGGTGACGAAATGATTCAGATACGACGCGTGTTCACCCAGGTAGAAGAAATCTTCCATGAGTTCGGTCCTGCACCGGCCCAGCCACTGCTGCGCGGGGCCATTGGCGCGGTGCTGACCAACCCCTATGCCGGGCGCTACGAGCCCAACATCCTGCCCATGATGGAGGCCTTGCAGGACGTGGGCATTGACATGGCGCGCCAGCTTCTGGAGGCCATGGATGTGTCCGCAGAGCGCATTGCCACGTATGGCAAGGGGGCGATTGTGGGTGAGTTCGGTGAACTGGAGCACGGTGCACTGTGGCATGTACCGGGTGGCTATGCCATGCGCGAATTGCTGGGCTGGAAGGGTGACCGCGCCGCTTACACGTCAGGCAAAGTCGATGAAAAGCTCACCGGCCAGCCAGGCAATGCCTTGGCCATCGTGCCCTCAACCAAAAAAGTCGGCCCACCCGGTGCTGCGCTGGACGTGCCGCTCACCAACATCAACGCCTCTTATGTGCGCGGCCAGTTTGACGCCATTGAGGTGCGTGTGCCTGGCGCGCCGCTGGCCGATGAAATCGTCTTCATCCTGGCCATGACCACCGGCTACCGCGTCCATGATCGCGTGGGTGGTTTGCGCGCCGAAGACATCCGCCAGTGGAACGGCCTGCGCTGATTCCGCACGACACCCCACAACCCCTCAAGGAGACGTCTTCGATGACCGCACACATCCGAAAAATCATTGTTCAAGTGGACGAGACACGGCTTGAAATGGGCCGTGCCGTCACGCCCCCCACACGCCGCGCTTTGGCCATGGCCGTGATTGCCAACCCCTATGCCGGGCGCTACAGCGAAAACCTGGACGAGTTGATCGCCATCGGTGAAGAGCTGGGTGCTTTACTGGGTCAAAAATGCGTACAGGCTTTAGGCATTGAGCCTGGCCAAGCACACAGTTATGGCAAAGCCGCCATCGTTGGGGAAGCCGGTGAACTCGAACACGCCGCCGCCATCTTGCACCCCAAGCTGGGCGCGCCTTTGCGTGCAGCCGTTGAAAAAGGCGCTGCACTGGTGCCTTCCGCCAAAAAACGTGGCGGCATGGGCACAGCCATTGATGTGCCCTTGGGCCACAAGGATGCGGCTTTCGTGCGCAGTCATTTTGATGCCATGGAAGCACGTGTGAGCGATGCGCCGCGCGCACAAGAAATTGTGGTCGCGGTGGTGGTGACGGACAGCGGACGTCCACTGCCGCGCATCGGCGGTTTACAAGTGCATGAGATACAAGGTCAGGACGGTTTGCGCTGACGCGCAGACCCCCTCGTTCAGAAATCGTTTTTTTACCCCACCCAAGGAGATCCTTCATGAAAGCAGCCAACCCTCTACGCCGTGCCATTGCGCTGGCAGCCCTTGCCTGGGTCGCCATGCCCACGCAGGCCCAAAACACCTTCAAGATCGGGGAACTCAACAGCTACAAAGCCCAACCCGCTTTCCTGGAGCCCTACAAAAAGGGCATGGAGCTGGCCATTGAAGAGATCAATGCGGCCGGTGGCGTGATGGGCAAGAAATTCGAGCTGATCACACGCGACGACAACGCCAACCCGGGTGATGCGGTGCGCGTGGCCGAAGAGCTGATCTCGCGTGAAAAAATCGATGTGCTGACAGGCACCTTCCTGTCCAACACCGGTTTGGCCGTGGCCGACTTTGCCAAACAGAAAAAAGCTTTCTTCCTGGCCGGGGAACCACTGACCGACAAGCTGACCTGGCAAGGCGGCAACGCCTACACTTTCCGTTTGCGTCCCGGCACCTATATGCAGGCGGCCATGTTGGTGCCTGAGGCGGTCAAGCTCAAGAAAAAACGCTGGGCTGTGGTTTACCCCAACTATGAATATGGCCAGTCTGCCGCTGCCGCATTCAAAACCTTGCTCAAAGCCGCCCAGCCCGACGTGGAGTTTGTGGCCGAGCAGGCGCCACCGCTGGGCAGGCTCGACGCGGGCAGCGTGGTGCAGGCCCTGGCCGATGCCAAGCCCGATGCGATCTACAACGTATTGTTTGGCGCCGACCTGTCCAAGTTTGTGCGTGAAGGCAACACCCGTGGTTTGTTCCAGGGCCGTGAAGTCGTCAGCATGCTGACCGGCGAGCCCGAGTACCTGGACCCCCTCAAGGACGAAACCCCGAACGGCTGGATTGTGACGGGTTACCCCTGGAACAATCACAACACCAGAGAGCACAACGCTTTCTTGCAGGCTTATCAAGCCAAGTTCAAGGACTACCCTCGCCTGGGCTCGGTGGTGGGTTACGCCATGATCAAGTCGGTGGCTGCCGGTGTGGCCAAGGCCCAGAGCGCCGACTCTGAAAAACTGCGCGTGGCCTTCCGTGGCCTGCAGGTGGACACACCGTTTGGCAAGATCACTTACCGCGCTGAAGACCACCAGTCGACCATGGGCGCCTTTGTGGGCCGCACCAAGAACGAAGGTGGCAAAGGCGTGATGGTGGATGCGCGTTATCTGGATGGTGCGCAGTACCAACCTCCAGCCGCCGAAGTCAAGAAGTCGCGCAACGCTGACTGATCGATTGGATTCACGCTTGAGTGATGGACATCCCTTGGGGATCATTCCCCATGGGGTGGCACGACCGGGCCTTTCTTGAAATGATCGACTCATGAGCTTTTCCGGATTTTTAGTTCAACTCCTCAACGGACTGGCCGCTGCATCGTCCTTGTTTTTTGTAGCAGCAGGGCTGTCGCTCATTTTTGGTGTGACGCGCATTGTGAATTTTGCGCACGGCTCGTTTTTCATGGCGGGCATCTACATCGCCTACAGCGTGGTAGAGCGATTTGCCAGCAGCATCGGGTTTTGGCCGTCGCTGGCCGTGGCTGCATTGGCCGTGGGTGTGCTGGGGGCGGCCATAGAGATGCTGCTGTTGCGCCGCATTTACAAGGCCCCCGAGTTATTCCAATTACTGGCCACATTTGCGTTGGTGCTGGTGCTCAAAGACGCCGTGCTGTGGCTTTGGGGCCCCGAAGAGTTGCTGGGGCCACGCGCGCCGGGCCTGGCGGGTTCGGTGTCTATTTTGGGTCGGCAGTTTCCCATGTATGACCTCTTTTTGATCGTGGCGGGGCCGGTGGTGCTGGCGCTGCTGTGGCTGCTGCTCACCCGCACCCGTTTTGGCACCTTGGTGCGTGCGGCAACGCAAGACCGCGAAATGGTCAGCGCCTTGGGCGTGAACCAGGCCTGGTTGTTCACCACCGTGTTTGCGCTGGGTGCTTTGCTGGCCGGATTGGGTGGCGCTTTGCAGTTGCCCCGCGAGCCCGCCAACCTCGAGATGGACCTGCACATCATCGGTGCGGCCTTTGTCGTGGTGGTCGTGGGGGGCATGGGCTCGATCCCCGGGGCGTATCTGGCGGCCTTGTTGATTGCCGAGGTCAAGGCCGTGTGCATCTGGCTGGGGGTGGTCGATGTGTTCGGTGTGTCGGTGTCTTTTTCCAAGCTCACCTTGGTGGTGGACTTTTTGGTCATGGCGGTGGTGCTGGTGTGGCGGCCCTGGGGGCTGCTGGGCAAAGCCCAGGCACCCAGCCGCTATGTGGGCATGCGCGAAGAGCCTTTGCGCCCCGCCAGCAAGGCCTTCTTGGTAGCCGCATCGGTGTTGGGTCTGGTGATGGTGGCCATGCCCCTGCTCACGGCCAGCTCGCCATACACCACGGTGCTCTTGATTGACCTGCTGATTGCAGCGCTGTTTGCGGCCAGCTTGCACTTCATCATGGGGCCTGCGGGCATGCATTCCTTCGGGCATGCGGCTTACTTTGGTTTGGGCGCTTACGGCGCGGCGCTGCTGGTGCGCGCTTTAGGTTTGTCCATGGAAATGGCGCTGCTGGTGGCACCCCTGGTGGCAGCCTTCGGTGCTTTGATCTTTGGCTGGTTTGCCGTGCGTCTGTCGGGGGTTTACCTGGCCATGCTCACGCTGGCTTTTGCACAGATCACTTGGGCCATCACCTTCCAGTGGGACAGTTTCACCGGTGGCAGCAATGGCTTGACGGGCGTTTGGCCTTCCGAGTTGTTCAGCGACAAGCGCATGTACTACTGGCTCACTTTGGGCTTGGTGGCGGCGGGTGTGTTGTGGCTGCGCCGTGTTTTGTTTTCGCCTTTTGGCTATGCCTTGCGCGCAGGGCGTGACTCGGTGCTGAGGGCCGATGCGATTGGCATCGATGTCAAGCGCATGCAATGGCTGGCCTTCATTTTGGCGGGCGGTATGGCCGGGCTGGCGGGGGCGTTGTATGCCTTTTCCAAGGGCAGCATTTCGCCCGAATCCTTGAGTGTGGGCAAGTCGGTGGATGGCCTGGTGATGGTTTTGCTCGGGGGCATCCAAACCCTGGCTGGCCCCGTGGTCGGCGCGTTCAGCTTCACCTGGCTGCATGACGTGGTGGCGCGCAACACCGATTATTGGCGCGCCATGCTGGGCGCCATCATCCTGATTTTGGTGCTGTTGTTCCCCCAAGGCATTGCCGGATCGGTGCAAGGGCTGTGGGAGCGACTGCGGTCCAGATCTTCGACTGCAGGGGGGACTGCACCATGAGCGCACCACTGTTGCAAGTGACCAACCTGGGCAAGTCTTTTGGCGGCGTCAAGGCCGTAGACGGCATCAGCTTTGATCTGTCCCCGGGCGAACTGCTGGCCCTGATCGGCCCCAATGGGGCAGGCAAGACCACCACCTTCAACATGGTCAATGGTCAGCTGCATGCCGACCAGGGCTCCATCCAGCTTCAAGGCCAAGAGCTGGTGGGTCGAAAGCCCCGCGACATCTGGCGACAGGGCGTGGGGCGGACCTTTCAGATTGCCGAAACCTTCGCATCGCTGACGGTGGTGGAAAACGTGCAAATGGCTTTGCTTTCACACGATGACCTGTTGTTGTCCATGTGGCGGCGCGCTGCGAACCATCGCCGCGATGACGCGCTGGCATTGCTCGATCAGGTGGGCATGAAGGCGCAGGCCGACCGACCTTGCAATGTGCTGGCCTATGGCGATATCAAGCGGGTGGAGTTGGCGGTGGCCATGGCCAACAGCCCCAAGCTCTTGTTGATGGACGAGCCCACCGCAGGCATGGCGCCCAAAGAACGCAACGAACTCATGGCCCTGACCAAAGACCTGGTCATCCAGCGCGGCATGGCGGTGCTGTTCACCGAACACAGCATGGACGTGGTGTTTGCCTATGCCGACCGCATGATCGTGCTGGCCCGGGGCCGCTTGATTGCGCAAGGCAAACCCCTGGAAATTCGCGACCACCCCAAGGTGCAGGAAGTCTATTTCGGCACCGGCAAGACATTTGAAAAGAGCAAGGCATGAGCACTTCAGACATTCTGCTCGACGCCAAAGGCCTGGCCGCTTGGTATGGCGCAGCGCAAATCCTGTACGACGTGGACCTGCAGGTGCGCCGTGGCGAGGTGGTTGCCCTCATGGGGCGCAACGGCGCGGGCAAATCCACCACCCTCAAGGCCTTGATCGGCATGCTCGGCCGCAGACGCGGGCAGATCACATTCATGGGGCATGACCTGTCGCACAGCGAACCCCACCATGCGGCGCGGCTGGGCTTGGGCTTTGTGCCGGAAGACCGCCGGGTGTTCACCGACCTCACCGTCATGGAAAACCTGGAAGTGGGTCGGCAGCGCATTCGACAATGGCCCGATGGCACCACCGCACCCCACTGGACGCCCGAACGCCTGTTTAAGCTTTTTCCCAACCTGGGCGAAATGCCCCAGCGCCCCGGTGGCAGCATGAGCGGCGGCGAGCAACAAATGCTCACTGTGGCGCGCAGCCTCATGGGCAATCCGTTTTTGGTGCTGCTCGATGAGCCTTCTGAAGGCGTGGCGCCGGTCATTGTGGAGCAGATGGTGCAGATGATTTTGGCGCTCAAAGCCCAAGGTGTGAGCATCTTGCTGTCCGAGCAAAACATGCACTTCGCCGAGCTGGTGTCAGACCGGGCCTATGTGCTCGAAAAAGGCCAGATCCGCTACCAGGCGAGCATGCAGGAATTGGCCGCCAACGAAGAAGTCAGGCGCTCGTATCTGAGCGTTTGAACTGCCTGATCCCACCTTGCCCTCGCCATGACCGAAGCCTTTGTCCAAGTCAATCAGGTACGGCATGCGTTGACCGAGACCACGCGCCGTACCAATTTGCTTCAGCTGCTGCGCAATGACCTCCAGCTCAACGGCCCCAAATACGGCTGCGGCCTGGGCGAATGCGGTTCTTGCACCGTGTGGGTGGACGGGGTGGCTGCGCGGGCCTGCGTGATCCCCGCACATGGGGTCGCCGGGCGCAGCATCACCACGCTCGAGGGCTTGCCTGCACTGCACGCGCAAGCTGGCCAATTGCACCCGGTGCAGCAAGCTTTTGTCGATGCCCAAGCTGCACAGTGCGGTTATTGCCTCAATGGCATGGTCATGATGGCAGCGGCCTTGCTGGCCCGAAATCCCAACCCGAGTGAGGCCGATGTGCGCAGAGAGTTGTCAGGCAATCTGTGCCGCTGCGGCACGCACCTTGAAATCATCCAGGCGGTGTTGTTGGCTGCCGAACGCATGGGCCAACCGACATGACACGCCGAGCCGAATGGCCACAACGCCGCGCTGATTTTCATGCGGCACAAGGCGTGTTGCTCATCACGCGTGAGCCGCCGCCCCCACCACCGCCCGTCAAGGGCCAACCGATGGCGGTCCCGAGCAACCCGGCCGAGGGCGTCGAGATTTTGTTGGCGGTGTGGGACGACGGCAGCGTCACCGCGCTCAACGGCCATGTGGACTTGGGAACGGGCATTCGCACCGCGCTGTCGCAGCTGGTGGCCGACGAGCTGGACGTGGCGCTGTCCCAGGTGCACACGGTGCTGGGCAGTACCGCGCTGGCACCCAATCAGGGGGCCACGATTGCCAGTGCCACGCTGCAAATTCATGCCGTGCCTTTGCGAGCGGCTGCGGCGCAGGCCCGGGCCTGGTTGTTGGCCCAGGCCGCAGTTGCGCTGGGTGTTCCGGCCGATGATCTGCAGGTGCAAGGCGGTGTGGTGTCCTCGCGTTCAGATCCTTCGCGTCAATGCCCCTATGGCCAGCTGCTGCAGGCGCAACACGTCGCGCTGACTTTGGAGCTGACGACACCTTTGAAGCCTGCCAGTGAGCACCGCCTCATCGGTCAAAGCGTGCAGCGGGTGGACATTCCTGCCAAAGTCAGCGGTGAGCAGGTGTTTGTGCACGACATGCGTGTGCCCGGCATGCTGCACGGGCGGGTGGTGCGGCCCCCGTATGCCGGGGCTGACCATGGTGACTTCATCGGCAACACGCTGGCGTCGGTGGACGAGTCCTCCATCGCGCACATCCCCGGTGTGCGTGCGGTGGTCGTGATCCGTGATTTTGTGGGGGTGGTCGCCGAGCGCGAAGAACAGGCCGAACAAGCCATGCGCGAGTTGCGCGTGCAATGGAAAGACTGGCCCGGACTGCCTGAACTCGGCAACGTTGAGCAAGCCCTGCGCAACAACCCGTCCACCCAGCGCCGACTGGTGGACGAGGGCGATGTGGACGCGGCTCTGGCCCAGGCGTCACAGCGTTTGTCGCGCACCTATGTGTGGCCTTACCAGCTGCATGGCTCGATTGGCCCGTCTTGTGCCGTGGCGCTTTGGCAGGATCAAGCAACCGATGCTTCGTCTCCACAACAGCCGGGCCTCATCGTCTGGGCGGGCACTCAAAACCCGCATGTGCTGCGCGCCGACCTGGCTCGCCTCATGGGCCTGGCCGACACCGCCATTGATGTGGTCCGCATGGAAGCGGCCGGCTGCTATGGCCGCAACGGCGCTGACGATGTGGCCGCAGATGCCGCCTTGCTGGCCCGCGCCGTGGGCGCGCCTGTGCGGGTGCAACTCACGCGCGAACAAGAACATGCCTGGGAGCCCAAGGGCGCAGCCCAGCTGATGGACGTGCGCGGCGGGCTGAATGCCGATGGTTCGGTGGCGGCCTATGATTTTGAAACCAGCTACCCCTCCAACGGCGCGCCCACATTGGCGCTCTTGCTCACCCGCACGGTGGAGCCTCTGGCGCAAGCTTATGAAATGGGTGACCGCACCGCCCGGCCGCCCTATGACTACACCCACTTGCGGGTGAGTGTTAACGACATGGCCCCCATTTTGCGGGCCTCCTGGCTGCGTGGCGTGTCGGCCTTGCCCAACTCCTTTGCCCACGAAAGCTACATCGACGAGTTGGCGGCAGCCGCCGGGGTGGACCCGGTTGAATTCCGTTTGCAGTACCTCAAAGACCCGCGTGCCGCCGAGCTGCTGGCGACCACCGCCGAGCGCGCAGGCTGGCAGGTGCGCACAGGCCCCCGGCAGCAAGCGGTGGCGGGCACAAACGGTGACGTGGTGCGGGGCCAGGGCGTGGCCTACGCGCGCTATGTGCACAGCAAATGGCCGGGCTTTGGCGCGGCCTGGGCAGCTTGGGTGGCCGATGTCGAGGTCAACCGGCGCACGGGCGAGGTGCATGTCAGCCGCGTGGTGGTGGGCCATGACGCCGGCATGATGATCAACCCTGCAGGCGTGGAGCACCAGATCCATGGCAACGTGTTGCAGACCACCAGCCGCGCATTGCACGAGCAAGTGCAGATCGAGCCGCTCAAAAACACCGTGGCCACACAAGAGTGGGGCAGTTACCCGATTTTGAGTTTCCGCAACGTGCCGGTGGTCGAAGTCGTCACCATGCCCCGCCAGCATGAAGCTCCCCTGGGCTCAGGGGAGTCTTCTTCGGTGCCCGGCACGGCAGCCATTGCGAATGCGATTTTTGACGCCACCGGCGTGCGCTTTCGTGAGCCACCCTTCACCCCCGAGCGTGTGCGAGCGGCCTTGCACGGCGACGCGCCCCCCACCGAGTCGCCGACGCCCCAGCCCGCACGCGCGCCCACGGTGATGCCGCAAGGCGTGCGCTGGCCAAAGCGTTGGCCTGTCTGGTCGCGTGCAGGTGCGGTTTTGGTGGGGGTTTTGGGCACCGCTTTTGCGCTGCTGGGCGGGCGTGCGGCCATTGCGCCGGTCAGCTACAGCCCCGGCACTTTGTACACCGCCGAAACGATTGAGCGGGGCCGTCAGTTGGCGGCCGCGGGGGACTGCGTGGTGTGCCACACCGCACCGGGCGGCGTGCCCAATGCCGGGGGCCGCGCCATGAGCACGCCTTTTGGCACAGTCTTCAGCACCAACCTCACACCTGACCCCGAGCACGGCATCGGCCGGTGGTCTTTCAGCGCCTTTCAGCGGGCCATGCGCGAAGGCATCTCCCGTGATGGGCGGCATCTGTACCCGGCCTTTCCTTTCACCTCGTTTGCCAAAATGAGCGACGACGATCTGATGGCGCTGTACGGCTACCTGATGGCCCAGCCTGCCGTGGCGTCAGCGCCGCCCACCACATCGCTGGCCTTTCCTTACAACCAGCGGGCCTTGATGGCGACCTGGAATGGCCTGTTCCACGATGCAAAGCCCTGGGTGCCCACCCCGGACCGATCTGCCGAATGGAACCGAGGGGCTTATCTGGTCAATGGCGTGGGCCACTGCGGTGCTTGCCACACACCGCGCAATGCCTTGGGCGCAGAGCGCAGCGGCCAGGCATTTTTGAGCGGTGCCATGGTGGACGGCTGGGAAGCCCCAGCCCTCACGGCTTTGTCGCGCGCGCCCGTGCCCTGGAGCGCCGAAGAGCTGTTCCGCTACCTGCGCCATGGGCACACCGAACACCATGGCATGGCTGCAGGCTCCATGGCTCCGGTGGTGCAGCAACTGGCCCAGGTGCCCGACAGCGACATCCGCGCCATGGCCACCTACTTGGCCAGCTTCAACCCGCCCGAGACCGACAGCGCCAGCCTGGCCAGGCAGGTGGTGCAACAAGCGGCCGAGCAGCGCACCCGGTTGGTGGGCAGCACCGGGCAGCGTTTGTTTGATGGCGCTTGCAGCGCCTGCCACCACGAAGGCGATGGGCCCAAGCTGCTGGGCGTGAACCGGCCTTTGGCGCTGAACACCAATCTGCACAGCGAACGGCCTGACAACCTGCTGCGCGTCATTCTGGATGGCGTGCAAGAGGTGCCGGGGCCACAAGTGGGTTTCATGCCGGGTTTCAGGCATGCACTCAATGACCGGCAAATCGCCGATCTGGCGCGCTACATGCGCCAGCGCTATGCCCCGGACCAACCCGCCTGGCCATCACTCGAAAAAGACGTGGCACGGGTGCGCAGCGCCACCAGCGGGCACTGACCCGCCACGCTGGCGGCCCAAGGGATGCCGGCGATGAAAAGGCCTCGCCCATTGTCCCGAACTTGACCGTTTGCACTTCGGGGCGCGCCGCACAATCGCCGAATGCAAGACATTCGATCCCCCCTTCAAGCGCAAGTGGTGCAGTGGCTGGTGGCTGCCGGTGATGCCGTGGCCACAGGCGATGTGCTGGTAATTCTGGAAGCCATGAAGATGGAGCACGAAATACGGGCGCCCCATGCCGGGCGCTTGGCCGAGCTGTACTTCCAGGCGGGCGAGACGGTTGGGGATGGCGATGTGCTGGTGACATTGGCACCGATGTCTGAGTCTGTGGCCAGCGCTGTGCCCGATCAGCCCCAGCTTGTTGAGCCTGCGGTGTCACCTGCCGAACGGGCCGACCTGAAAAAACTGCAAGACCGCCTTGCTTTCACGCTCGACGCGCAGCGCCCCGAAGCGGTGGCCAAGCGCCATGCAAATGGCCTGCGCACCGCGCGCGAAAACATCGCCGATCTGTGCGACCCGGATTCTTTTGTGGAATACGGCGCATTGGCCGTGGCCGCGCAAAGCCGCCGCCGCAGTGCCGACGACCTGATGCGCAACACGCCCGCCGACGGCATGGTCACCGGCATCGGCTGCGTGAATGGGCGGCGGGTGGCCGTCATGGCCTATGACTTCACCGTGCTGGCGGGCACGCAAGGCATGCGCAACCACCAAAAAACCGACCGCATGCTGGGCGTGGCCTTGCAAAACAAGCTGCCCGTGGTGCTGTTCGCCGAAGGCGGCGGCGGCAGGCCGGGTGATGTCGATGTGGCCATCGTGGCGGGCCTGAACCTGGCCACCTTCGCCTCGTTTGCGCGCCTGAACGGCCGGGTGCCGGTGGTGGGCGTGGTGGCGGGGCGCTGCTTTGCGGGCAACGCGGCTTTGCTGGGTTGCTGTGACGTGATCATTGCGACGGCAGGCAGCAACATCGGCATGGGTGGCCCGGCCATGGTCGAAGGCGGGGGGCTGGGCTTGTTCAAGCCCGAACAGATCGGGCCGAGCGAATTGCAGCACGGCAACGGCGTGATCGATGTGTTGGTGGATGACGAAGCGCAGGCGGTGTCGGCAGCGCGGCATTACCTGTCGTTTTTTCAAGGCGCGCAAACCGAATGGCAAGCCCCGCCCGCCGAGGCCCTGCGCCATGTCGTGCCCGAAAACCGCCTGCGTGTATACGACACCTGCGCCGCCATGCAGGGCATCGCCGACGAGGGCAGCTTGCTGCATTTGCGCACCGGCTTTGGCGTGGGCATCCACACCGCGCTGGCGCGCATTGGTGGCCACCCAGTTGGCCTGATGGCCAACAACCCGCTGCACCTGGGTGGCGCGATCGACGCCGATGCTGCCGACAAAGCCGCCCGCTTCATGCAGCTGTGCAATGGGCATGGCCTGCCCATCGTGAGCTTGGTGGACACACCCGGCTTCATGGTCGGGCCGGACACCGAAGCCACAGCACAGGTGCGCCATGTCTCACGCATGTTTGTGGCGGCCGCGCACCTGCGGGTGCCGCTGCTCAGCGTGGTGCTGCGCAAGGGCTATGGCTTGGGCGCAATGGCCATGACGGGCGGGGGCTTTCACGAAACGCTGGCCACCGTGGCATGGCCCACGGGAGAATTTGGCGGCATGGGCCTGGAAGGTGCGGTGCGGCTGGGTTACCGCAAAGAGCTGGAGGCCGTGCCCGAAGGCCTTGATCGAGAGGCTTTGTTTGACCAGCTGTTGGCACAGCAGCACGACAACGGCAGCGCGATCAACATGGCGGCCACGCTGGAGATCGACGCGGTAATCGACCCAGCCGAAACGCGGGCGTGGTTGGTGGCGGGTCTGGAGGCTGGGCGGGTTCGGCCCGACGATGGCGCGCTGGCCATCGACACTTGGTAAGGACATTCACAACCGCTGATCCACAGACATGGAGCGTTAACCCATGAAACAGCACCGGTTCATCTCATCTTGATACTGAGTTGATGAAAGCCGCTTGGCCCGAGGTTACCAATTAAAGGTCAGGCTGTCCGTGAAGGCCTAGCCGAGCCTGCGTGCAGTGTTCAGCAGAGGTGTGACGCCCAACTCGCAGCACGCTTTGTGCGCGCGGGTCGCACTAAAACATCAAGCCAACGGTAGTCGTAATGCTCTGGGTTCTGACCCAGGTAAATGGTGATGCTGCCGCCCTTGTCGCGCAAGACGGCTTCGTCCTCGATCACGAGAACTCGGGCTTGTGGTGTGTTGCGTTGTTGCAAGCGATCAGTTTGGCGGATTTGTTTCAGCCATTGAACGAAATCATCAGCCGCAATCAACTGCAAAACTCTGATCAGAGATTGACGTTGGCTTAAAGAAATTTTTCAAGAATAACTACAAATCGTATAAACATTACCGGAAAATGTATAGAATCTAAAAAATTCATAAACTCGGAGTGATCATGAGATTTTTTCTTAAACTTTTAGCAGTAATTTCATTTTTCTTTGTAAGTTTGGTCAACGCCCAGGTAACCATACCTTTTAACAATACTCTAGGTCCCAATCAATTCATAGACATTACGCCAGTTGGCGGTTTCGCTGCAGGAACAACGCTTTCTTCTTTTTCAATAACAATGACAAACTATGTCGCTTCTGGCGGATCAGTGCTTGAAGATTTGGCAGTTGCAGTTGCCCCAGCGACGCCAACCTCAGCAAACGCTGTTTTTGTTACTGACAACGCTGGGGGATTAACTGCACCAGCGATGGCAAATTGGACTCCGGGTCTGGCAGTACCTGGAACTGGAGCCGTAAATCTGACTACACCCATCCCTTTATTCGGTATGAAACTCTGGATTGGAAATGCATATCCCGCCGCCACCGCCACTTGGGCTGGATCGTTTACTTACCCGTCAATACTAGCTACTCCGGCACCAACTGTTACATCAATTACTCCTGTGCAAGGTTCGACTACAGGTGGCACTTCTGTCACATTGACTGGTACCAACTTAACGGGTGCCACCTCCATCACTGTTGGCGGGGCGGCTTGTACCAGCGTCTCGGCTTCAGCCACTTCGGCTACTTGCACAACGCCTGCCGGCACAGCGGGCACAGCGAGCGTACTTGTTACTACACCCGGAGGAACCAATGCTGCCAACACGCTGTTCACATATGAAACCCCGGTTGCGGCCCCCATTCCCACCTTGTCCGAATGGGCCATGATATTGCTGGCCAGCTTGATGGGCATGTTCGCATTTGCCCGGATTCGCCGTCAAAGCTGATCGGACTTGGGTCAACTGAATAAGCCCGCCTCGGCGGGCTTTTTTTCGGGCTGTCGTGTTTCTGAAAATTAAAACAACGCCGTCCAAGTTCACCGGGGTGCGCCACCCCAAACCGTCCCATTTGCCTATGCCCAAGTCGTGCATTTCATGCGCCCATGTTTTGGTCACCGACTCTGCCCCGACTGGCTTTCGGTGTGGAGAAACTTATATCAGCCAGCGCCCTGCGGAGCGCAAGATGCTGCGCATGGAGACCTATCCGCAGACGCATGAAGACGCAGTGTGTGACCGGCACCAAGACCGTGATCGCAAATTGCGCACCGACCTCACAGCGCGGGGAAGATAACGCTGATCAAGAGCGAAAGATTTGCCTAGCTGGAACTTCTGACGTGGGCAAAGCATCAACGTCCATTGAACGTGTAGATTTTAGAATTAATCACACTAATTCTGAGGAAAGTAATATGGAATTGACAACTGAAATGGTCAAAAAATCTGTCCCAACCAACAACATGAATCTGCATTTTTTAAAACCGATCTTAGCTGTCTGCTTGGTCTCGCCAACTTTTTCATTTGCTCAAGTTTGTACTGGTCAGACGGGGACCATCGGTGCATTTGCAGTCACTGCTTCGTGTAGTAATGGCGCGCAAACGGGTGTGAACCAAGCTCGGATCCAAAACTGGAATCATTCATGCACGTTCAGTTTTTCACCTGCAGCAACACCCGCAGACTTTTCTATAAGTATCCAAGGCCTAAACAATGCGCCCTATGAAGTCGTCTCGTTTGTTTTCAATGGCGGCTCCACCCCTTACTCTTTAAGTGCATCTGAGTTATCACCTGGTTACGTCTTGTCAGGTTCCGGTGCCTCAACGAATACAAGTGCTGCTGCAGATGGCACCAGTTATTTTTCTTTTGCCAATGCGCCCTCCTCAGTCAGTTCCATCACCAGCAATCAAGCAGGGGCTGGTGGAACTTTTTAAGCGGGCTTGTGTATGACACCTGCTTCTGCCACTGCGGCTCCCATCCCCACTTTGTCCGAATGGGCCATGATCTTCCTGGCCAGCTTGATGGGCATGTTCGCCTTCACCCGGATTCGCCGTCAAAGCTGACAGTACTTATGTCTTGTGACCCAGCCCGCTTCGGCGGGCTCCTACCAAGACAACCTTAGCAGCCCCCTCCAGCACCATCTTGCCCCACATGCCCAAGCCCCTTGGTTTTAGGCCTCGGTTCGGACAAGAATCGCTGGCCCCTTGCATCTGGTGAAGGCATCCAGATCAGCTGGCGCCCCATATGGACGTATGGTTACCTTGGACTTGCCAAACAGTAACGCATGGCGTTATTATGCAAGGGATGGCGATCCGCTCTTTTTCATGCACAGACACGCAAAAGCTGTTTGAAGGTGTGCGTGTGGCACGTTGGGTGGCCATCGAACGCCCAGCTCTGCGCAAACTGGAACAGCTGGATTGGTCGATCATTTTGGAAGATTTAAGAGCACCACCGGGCAATCGACTAGAAGCCCTGAAAGGCGACCGAAAAGGCCAGTACAGCATCCGCATCAATGACCAATGGCGCGTGTGCTTTAAATGGACCGCAGAAGGTGCTTTCAATGTCGAAATTGTCGACTACCACTGACTCAAGGGGATTCAACATGAGAACCGTTGCACCTGTAACACCCGGCGAAATGCTGGAAGAAGAGTTCCTCAAGCCGATGGGTTTGAGCAAGTACCGCTTGGCCAAAGACATTGGCGTGCCCGCCCAGCGCATTGGCGACATCGTGGCAGGCAAAAGGTCCATCACCGCCGACACGGACTTGCGCTTGTGCCGCTATTTTGGATTGAGCGATGGCTGGTGGCTGCGTGGCCAGAGTAATTACGACATGGCCGTGGCGCGCGAAAAAATGGGGGATGCCTTGTCAAAGATTCAGCGCTGCACTTTGTTGGTCGCTTGACCCAGAAGCCCGTTGTCACAGACAAACGCCGTCACGGCGGGGGTTTTTGGGGCTGAGTTTTGTCATCTCGGGCGAAGTTTTTTGTAGGAGCCCACCCCTGTGGGCGATGGGGGTGGCACACGCCGTGCAAGCCATCGCCCACAGGGTGGGCTCCTACGAAGGCAGCTGTAGCCGCTTTATTTACTGAGGCTTGCTGCGCTGGCCCGCCTCGGCGGCCCCCACCAGCACCATTTCCACCCACAGCTGGCGGAGGAAGGCGCGGTCCAGAATCAGCCACAAAATGACCGGCATCAGGGGCGTGATGACCAGGAAGCCGAGTTGGTCGAAATAGGCGATGACTTCCAGCATCCAGCGGGGCACGCCGGTGTAGCTGACCCTTTCCACACCGCCGCTCAACAAAGCCTCGCGCAGCCAGCGAAAGCACATGCTGAAGACCTGAGACGGCACCAAAATCAAGGTGCCCAGTGCCATCTTGCCCCACATGCCGACAGGGCGCGATGCAATCAGCAGGGCCCAAAACAGCACCAGCCCGTAACCAAAGGTTCGGTAGTTGACCTCGGGGGCCAACTCGCCAATGACCATGCGCCCTTGCTGGTTGACCAGCACTTTCAAAGAGGTGATCAGGGTGCCCACGGTCTCATGGCGCTCATAGCCCTGCACCCAGACAAACATGAAGTCCATGAGTTGACCCGCCACTGAAATCACCGGGGCGGCTAGGTAGGGCGACAGGTAGTACCAGGGGATGATCAGCACCACCAGCGCCAGCACACTGGTCACCAGAAAGCGAAACAGACGGCTATACGGCAAGGTTGGCCCCTTGGTTTCGGGCCACGGCCCGAATCCACAGCAACCACACCACCAGCACATCCAGCATGATCAGCGCCTGCCACAGGTACAGGTGCGCAAAGTCAAACACCTCTTTGTCCCACTTGCCCAAGTAATACAGGCTGATCACGCGCAAGATGTTGGCCGCCTGCACAGCAATGCAACCGGCCGCAATGCCCGCCAGCTTGAGCCTGAGCGGCGATGGAAATGCCACCATGCCCGCGATCAAGATGAGGACGGCCTCGACACCGTTGCACCCGGCTTCAATCGAGACACCAAAGCCTGCGGCTTGGCTCTGGATGACGCGGCCGTGGCTGATGACGTCCGAATCGAAGACGGTCATGATGCCTGCACTGAACCACGCCAAAAAGCTGGTCCAAGGGGTGATCAGGGCCACCTGCACGGGGTTGAGCTTTTCGATGCCAAAAAGCACGGCCAAAACAATCAGGAACAACGCGATGAAACGCCACATGATCAAACGAGCTTTCTCGACAGGAGCTTATCGGGTGGGGCGGCTCAGGCGCTGGAGTTCTTGCTCCGAGATTTCCTCAAAGACGCGCACCACCTTGGTCACGCCGCTCATGCCACGGGCGATGTCCGTGGCGCGTTTGGCCTCGCGCGCCGTCACGCGGCCCATCAAGTAGACGATGCCGCGCTCCGTCACCACCTTGACGGCGTTGACCTGCAAATCCTTGGCGTCCACAAAGGCCGCCTTGATCCTGCCGGTGATGACGATGTCCTTGGAGCGCTGGGTCAGTGAGCTGACAGGCATCACAACCAAGTCGTTGACCACCGCGTTCACGTTTTCTTGGCTCGAAGCGAGTTTTTCGGCACGCTCCTTGTCGGCCGCGGTGCGCACCTCGCCACTGAGCAGCACTTGGCGGTTGAAGCTGGTCACATTGAGGTGAACGCGATCACCCAAGTCTTGGCGCACGGCGCTGGCCACTTTGATCTCGATGCTCTCGTCTTCGACCTGCGTGCCTGTGGTGCGGCGGTCAGTGACCATCACACTGGTCATGACAGCGCCCCCCACGATCAAAGGCGCGCAAGCGCTCAGGCTGGCCAAAGAGGCCAGCAACACGGCACCATAGACCACTGTTTGAAGTTGACGTTTCATTTAATAAGACTCCTGTTCACCCAACAACTGGGTGTCAATGCCATCACACAAACAGTGCAGCACCAACTGCTGCACCTCGCGAATTCGGGCCACGCGCTCGTGGGGCACGCACACATGCACATCGGTCTCGCGCAGTTGGCGGGCCAATGCGCCGCCCTGGTGACCTGTGAGTGCCACCACGCTCATTTCACGCTCGTGCGCGGCTTGCACCGCCTGCACCATGGCGTTTTCCGAGCCTTGAGAGCTGATGAGAAAGAGCACATCCCCGGTGTGGCCCAAGGCACGCACCTGGCTGGCCAGCCCCTGCTCTTCGGGCCATAAAGTGGCCATCTGGGCATCGGCCGACAAGGCCATGGCCGACAGGCCCGGTCTTTCTCGCTCAAAGCCGCCCACCAGCAGCCCCGCCAAATATTGCGCCAGACCCGCCGATGCACCCAGCCCAGCCGTCAGCACCTTGCCGCCACCAGTGACGCAAGCCAAAACGGCCTGAACAGCCGCATCAACAGGCTTGGCCAAGCCATCGGCCACCTGGTAGTGCAGGTCGGCACTGTCGATGAAATGCTGTTGTATGCGCAGGTCTAACATAAGCCGGCATGATAACCCCGCCAGCCCGGGGCAGAGCCTATTTAGCCCGAGTGTGTGTGCCCAATCACTTGCGATGCGCGGTCAAAGCTGCTTTATGGATACGGCTTGATGAAGTTTGAATGGCCCATGTGGGTTTCGTCCATGCGGCTATTGTTGACTTTGTAGGAGCCCACCCTGTGGGCGATGGTTTGCAGGACGTGTTCCACGTCCATCGCCCACAGGGGTGGGCTCCCACAAAAAACCCATCGCCCACAGGGGTGGGCTGCTACAAAAATGCGATCACTTGGATGCTGCTGAAGACTTCAAGGAGCCGAATCACTGGCTGGCGTCAAAGGCCGCCTGCAGCCACTGCGGCCCCTGGCCTTCCAGCGTCACCACATCAAAGCGGGCAGGCGGCAGTTTCCGCCAACTGAGCAGGTAATGCCGGGCCGCAAACACAATGCGCCGCTGTTTGACAGCCCCGATGGTGGCGGCCGCACCGCCAAAGTCACTTCGGCTGCGTTTTCGCACCTCGACAAACACCACCGTGCCGTCCGGACTTTGCATGATCAGGTCTATTTCGCCCCCGCCTCGGCCCGGGGTCCGATAATTGCGCTGCAGCAGCCGCAAGCCGCGTGCTTGCAAAAAGGCCAACGCCTCGTCTTCGCCCGCGTCGCCCCGGGCTTTGGTAGAGGGCTGACCCACTTTGTCTTTTTTGAGGAATTGCATTGACTCCGTCTCCCTTGTCTGCCTCGTTTGCCAACGCCTTGGCTGCTGCGCACGAAGCCGCTGGTGCACAAAACCACCCAGCCAGCACACTGTATGTCGTGGCCACCCCGATTGGCAACCTGGCCGACATCAGCCTGCGCGCCTTGCATGTGCTGGCCCGGGTAGACGTGGTGGCCTGCGAAGACACCCGCCACACGCAGCAATTGTTACGCGCCTACGGGCTGGACCGCCCGGGCAGCCAACTGTTGGCGGTGCACCAACACAACGAAGCCGAAGCCGCCCACAACGTGCTGGAGCGCTTGGGCCAAGGCCTGCGCGTAGCCTATGTGAGCGACGCAGGCACCCCCGCCATCAGCGACCCGGGAGCGCGGCTGGTGGCCGCTGTGCGGCAGGCTGGTTTTAGGGTGATGCCCTTGCCCGGCGCCAGCAGCGTGACCACTGCTCTGAGCGCATCGGGGATGACCGGTGACAGCGGCTTTGTGTTTGCCGGATTTTTGTCCAGCAAAGCCACCGAACGCCAATTGGCCGTGCAACAGCTGGCCCAAGAAAGCCGCGCCGTGGTGCTGCTGGAGGCGCCGCACCGCATCGAAGCCTTGGCCCAGGCGCTGGCCGTGTTGGGCCAGCGCCGCGTCACGCTGGGGCGCGAGCTGACCAAGCAATTCGAGCAAATCGAAACCCTGCCCGCGCAAGATTTGAGCGCTTGGCTGGCCGAAAAGCCCGAGCGCCTGCGGGGTGAATTTGTGCTGGTGCTGCATGACGCGCCGGTGGACGACACCACGGGTGAGGGCTTGCGGGTCTTGCATCTGCTGCTGCCCGAATTGCCCCTCAAAACAGCGGTCAAACTGGCGGCCGAGATCTCGGGCGAATCCAAAAACACCTTGTACGACCTGGCCTTGGCTCTGAAAAAATCCAGCTGATGGCGACCCCCACTGCGTCAGCAAGGCACAATCGGCCCCCATGAATTTCACCCGAATCCTCACCCTCGCCGCCATCGCCGTCCTGACCGTTGGGGCTTGGCAAGCCTTTGGCTGGCCGGGCATTGCCCTGGCCGTGGGCGGCATCGTCATGTGGGTGCTGCTGCACTTCACGCGCTTGCTCACCATCCTCAAAAAAGCTGCCGACCGCCCGATCGGCCATGTGGCCAGCGCGGTGATGCTCAATGCCAAGCTGAAAAAAGGCGCCACCTTGATGCATGTGATCGCCATGACCCGCGCCCTGGGCGAGCTGCAAACCGAAAAAGACGCCCAACCCGAGGTCTACCGCTGGACCGACACCGGCCAGTCGAGCGTGAGCTGCACCTTTGTGGGCGGCAAGCTGACCGAATGGACACTGCAGCGGCCCGAGCAGCCAAACCCTTAAAATCTCTTTTTGCACTAATTTAATGCCCCTTCTTCAAAGGACACTTTCATGAGCGTTGTCATTCCCTCCATGTCAGACCGTGACGGCAAAATCTGGATGGACGGCCAGATGGTCGATTGGCGCGATGCCAAGATCCATGTGCTGAGCCACACCTTGCACTACGGCTGCGGCGCTTTTGAGGGCGTGCGCGCCTACAAAACCGAGCAAGGCACCGCCATCTTCCGCCTGCAAGAGCACACCGAGCGCCTGTTCAACAGCGCCAAAATTTTGCGCATGAACATCCCCTTCACGCAAGATCAGGTCAACGAAGCGCAACGCGCCGTGGTGCGCGAGAACAACTTGGAAAGCGGTTACATCCGGCCCCTGACCTGGATTGGCGACAAAAAGCTGGGCGTCAGCCCCAAAGGCAACACCATCCACCTGATGGTCGCCGCCTGGACCTGGGGCGCCTATTTGGGCGAGGAAGGCATGAAGCGCGGCATCCGCGTGAAAACCAGCAGCTACACCCGCCACCACGTCAACATCACCATGACGCAGGCCAAGGCGGTGAGCAACTACACCAACAGCATTTTGGCCAACATGGAAGTGACCGACGAAGGCTACGACGAAGCCCTGCT
The DNA here is from genome assembly GCF_003063645.1 of Limnohabitans sp. 2KL-51. Taxonomy (GTDB): domain Bacteria; phylum Pseudomonadota; class Gammaproteobacteria; order Burkholderiales; family Burkholderiaceae_C; genus Limnohabitans_A. The sequence goes on along the minus strand of NZ_NESJ01000005.1, from coordinate 43,428 downwards.
GCTCGACACTTCGGGCTTTGTGTCCGAAGGCGCTGGCGAAAACATTTTTGTGGTCAAAAACGGTGTGATCTATACGCCCGATTTGTCAGCCGGCGCCCTGAACGGCATCACCCGCAACACGGTGTTCCACATCGCCAAAGATTTGGGTCTGGAGATCGTGCAAAAGCGCATCACGCGTGACGAGGTTTACATCGCTGACGAAGCGTTCTTCACGGGCACTGCCGCCGAAGTCACGCCGATTCGCGAACTTGACCGCATCGAGCTGGGCAAGGGCGATTACGTGGGCAGCCGCGGCCCGATCACCGAAAAAATCCAGAGCGGCTTCTTTGACATCGTCAACGGCCGCAACCCCAAGTACGCGCATTGGCTGACCCAGGTTTGAACCATGAGCACCGCGACTGTTGAACTGCTGACCGCCGACCTGAACCCCCAGGGCGGTGTGTTCTGCCCAAGCCCCAAGGCCGACATGAAAATCTGGAACAGCCACCCCAAGGTCTACCTGGACGTGGCCAAAACCGGCCAGGCCAAGTGCCCTTATTGCGGCACCTTGTACAAACTCAAAGCTGGCGAGGTGGTGGGGCACCACCACTGAAAATCAAACAAGGCCATCCCTGCGGTGGCTGGGCACGCGCACGGCGAACCCTCAGGGGTTCGCCGTTTTGCTTTGGGGCAAATCCACCTCAAAGCAGGCACCGCCACCGGGGCGGTCTGCGCACCTTACCCGCCCGCCATGGCGCTCTGAAATCGACTTGACGAGCGAGAGCCCCAAGCCCACACCGCCCACACGCTCACTGGCCCCAGGCAATCGGAAAAAGGGCTCAAAGATCCGATCTCGGTAGTCAGAGGGCACGCCCGGGCCGTGGTCACACACCCGAATTCGGACCGTCTGGCCTTGCTGAGTCAAGCTCAGGGCAATGCCCTGGCCTTGCGCGGTTTCGTGGCCGCTGGCACCGTGCCGCCCTGCGTTTTCCAGCAGGTTGCGCACCAGGCGGCGCAGCAGCTTGGCCACCCCCAGCACCTCCAGCTGCGACTGGCCTGGTGGCACTTCCAGCTCGGCCCCCACGCGCGCGCACTCTTCAGCACACAGGCCCACCAGGTCCACCGCCTCCACGGTGCCGATATCCGCTTCTTTCGCGTCAAGGCGACTGGCCAGCAAAATCTCGTCGATCAGCTGATCCAGCTCGGCCATGTTGCGCAAAATTTCGGTGCGGCTGCGGGCATGCGCGTCCGAGTCGGCAGCGGGGCCGTTCAACAGCTCCAGCCCCATGCGGATGCGTGCCAGTGGCGAACGCAGCTCATGCGAGGCGTTGGCCAGCAAGGATTTTTGCGAGGCCATCAGGCCTTCGATGCGCGCGGCCGCCGCGTTGAAACGTTCGGACAAATCGGCCACTTCATCGTCGCCTTGCACCGGCACGCGCGCCGACAAGTCGCCCTCCCCCCAGCGCTGCACGCCGCGCTGCAGGCCTTCAAGCCGCTGCGTGAGCCTGCGCACCACCGGGTACAGGCCCAGCGCCACGGCCAAGCCGATCAGGCCCAGCATCCAGAAAAACCCCGTGGGCTTGGCCCACCAAGGCATGTCTCTGCGCAAGTGGGGCGGTAAGTGGGGCGACTGGTGGGGCGGAAAGTGCCCTGGCGCGCCCGGCCCCATGCCAAGCATGCCCGGCCTGCCTTCTGAAGCGGGGGGGCGGTGGCGCTCACCGGCACGTTCGCCGCTGCGCTGGACCTGAAGCGCCAAGGTTTGGCCATCGGGCAAGGGCACCTCAAAGACCAAAGGTGCAAAAGGCCCCGCCCGAGTGGTGCTGGCCAACACATCACCCTGCGCGTTCAGCACCACCCATTCACGCGGGGCGGGCGGCGCGGCATGGTGCTCGACCGTGGCACGCCAGGCCCAGCCCACCACCAGCATCAACAGGGTCACGACACCCACAACCGCGAGCCAGATGCGCAGGTACAGGTGGCGTGACCAGCGGCGCGACAAAGCTTGGATCGGCATGCAATCAGTCTTGTTGGCGGGCAAACACATAGCCCACACCGCGCACGGTCAGGATGCGTTGCGGTGCTTTGGGGTCGTCCTCGATGGCGGCTCGGATGCGCCCCATGTGCACATCAATCGATCGGTCAAAGGCTTCGAGTTCGCGACCCCGCACAGCCTCCATGATCTGGTCGCGCGTCAGCACGCGGCCCGCACGCTCGGCCAGAACCACCAACAGGTCGTACTGGTGGGAAGTCAAATCGCATTCCTGCCCCTTGACGCTGACGCGGCGGGCATCTCGGTCAATCTCGAGCGAGCCAAATTGCAGCAGCTTTTGGGTCGTGTCATGGACGGTGTTGTGGCGGCGCAAGATGGCTTTGATGCGGGCCAGCAATTCGCGGGGCTCAAAGGGCTTGGGCAAATAATCGTCAGCCCCCATTTCCAGGCCAATGATGCGGTCCATCGGATCGCCTTTGGCCGTGAGCATGAGCACAGGCACTTGGCCCAAAGCGCCGGGCAGGGCGCGGATGCGTTGGCACACCTGCAGGCCATCCAGGTCGGGCAGCATCAGGTCAAGGATGACCAGCTCCACGCCCGCGCTTTGCAATCGGGCCAGACCTCTTTGCGCGTTGGGCGCAAGGCTGACGCCAAAACCGTTTTGCCCCAGGTAGTCCGCCACCATGCCCGCGAGGCGCGCATCGTCTTCGATCATCAAGAGTTGTTGCATGGCTTGATCATCCACTCTGGTTCTGGGTCACGGGACATCCAAACGGTAAAGTTTGGTAAACGTAATATGGATGGCCGCGTCGCTTCGCTCCTCGCCATGACAAAACAGTGGTCATTGCGAGGCACTAAGCAATTGACCCATGTCATTGCGAGGCACGAAGCAATCCATGGACTGCCGCGCTTCGCTCGCAGTGACGGGAGAGCCGTCATCGCTAGGAATGAAGCGATCCATGTTCCGAAGAACGCGCATGCACCCTCGAGGCAAAGGCCACCAGCACAAGCACCGGCAAGCCCAGCCAGGCCGTGGCCGTGAAGAAGCTGGCGTAGCCATGCGCATCCACAAATTCCCCCGAAAATCCGGCGATGAACTTGGGCAGCAGCAGCATCATGGAGCTGAGCAGCGCGTATTGCGTGGCCGAATAGCTGATGTTGGTGAGCGAGGACAAATAGGCGATGAACGCGGCAGAGGCAATGCCGCTGGCCAGGTTGTCTGCCGAGATGACCCACACCAGCGCTTGTACGTCGTGGCCCACGCCACTGAGCCAGACAAACAGCAAATTGGTGAGCGCACTTAAGGCCGCCCCCAACATGAGCACCCGCATGACGCCCAGCCGCGCCGACAGCACACCGCCCACAAACGCGCCCACCAGGGTCATGATGACGCCGTACAGCTTGGTCACGCTGGCCACTTCGCTTTTGGTAAAACCCATGTCCACATAAAACGGGTTGGCCATGATGCCCATGACCACGTCACTGATGCGGTAAACCGCGATCAGCGCCAGCAGCAACACCGCCTGCCAGCGGTAGCGCAGCCAGAAATCGGCAAAGGGCTCGACCACCGCGCCCTTGAGCCACTCGGCCACATTGCGCGCAGGCGCAAAGGGTGCAGGCACCGGTTCGGGCGAAGCCAGAACCACCCACATGCCTGGCAGCATGCTCAGTGCCATGACCAGGTAGGCCGCTTGCCAAGCCGACTGCGCATAGCCGGGCGTTTGCTCGCCTTGGGCCAAAGCCGCGATCCACAGCACGCCCGCCCCGGCCCAGATCATGGCCAAGCGATAACCCGTTTGGTAGCTGGCCGCCAAGGCGGCTTGGGCGTTCACCTCGGCCGACTCAATGCGGTAGGCGTCCAGCGCAATGTCTTGCGTGGCTGAAGCGATGGCCACCGCCAAAGCACAAGCCACCAACGGACCGAGCAATTGCGAAGGGTCGTTCAGGGCCATGCCCACCAGCCCGAACGCGATCACCAGCTGCGACACCAGCAACCAGCTGCGCCTGCGACCCAGCTGCCGTGTGAGCCAGGGAATGGGCATGCGGTCCACCAGCGGGGCCCACATCCACTTCACGCCATAGGCCAGCCCGACCCAGCTGAGGTAACCAATGGTGCTGCGATCAATGCCCGCCTCGCGCAACCGAAAACTGAGCGTGCCCAGCACCAACAGCAGCGGCAAGCCCGCTGAAAAGCCCAGCGCCAACATGCGCAGGCTGGCGGGCTGAAGGTAAAGGCGCAGCGCCTCGCGCCAGGTGCGCACCGTGGCAGGCGGCGTGTTGTCGTTGGGGGCGGCAGTTGGGGCAAGGTCAGACATTGGCGGATTATCAACTGCACAAGGCCCAACGGCTGGGTGACTTGCAGCCGCTGACATTTGCCAACGAATCGAATGCGTGAAAGTATTCAAGACCCGCTGCATTCGTTATGATTTGCATACCATGTGCTTTATTTGCAACCTCAAAACCTCCGCCGCCCACGCCCACGCCCACGCTGACACCGACATCGACGCTGCGGCCCCTTCATCGCCGCGCTGGCAAGCCCGCCGGGCCTTCCTCTTGGCCGCTGGTGCGGGCGCTGCAGGCTCCGCAATGGCCCAGGTCGATGTGGGCTCGTCCTCAAGTTTGCGCAAACTGGTTCCGGCCGAGACACTGGAAAATTCGGCCCGCCAGCAATACGCGAAAGTCTTGGCAGAAGCCCGCGCTCAAAACGCATTGGCGTCCGATGGTCACCCGCAACTGCAACGTCTGCACGCCATCGCCCAAAAACTCATCCCGCACACCACGCCCTGGAACCAGCGCGCACGTGATTGGAAGTGGCAGGTCAATCTGATCGGCAGCAAGCAGATCAATGCCTGGTGCATGCCCGGCGGCAAGATCGCGTTTTACACCGGCATCCTGGATCAGTTGCGCCTGAACGACGACGAAGTGGCCATGATCATGGGGCATGAGATGGCACACGCCCTGCGCGAACACGCCCGCGAGCGCTTGGCCAAAACCCAGGCCACCGGCATAGGCTTGTCAATCGCTTCGCAATTGTTGGGACTGGGCTCTTTGGGTGATGTGGCCGCCAGTTTGGGCACCCAATTGCTCACCTTGAAGTACAGCCGCGACGACGAAACCGAGTCCGACCTGGTGGGTCTGGAAATCGCAGCGCGTGGCGGCTACCGGCCCGAAGCCAGCGTGACTTTGTGGCAAAAGATGCAAGCGGCCAGTGGCAATGGCGGGCCATCGTTTTTGTCCACCCACCCCAGTGGCAACAACCGCATCGAAGAGCTGCAGGCCAACCTGCCCAAGGTGCAGCACCTCTACGAACAAGCGCGTCGGGGCTGAGCAACGGTCATAGCACCATAGACTGCCGCGTCGCTTCGCTCCTCGCAGTGACGGGGGTACGTGTTAGGCAGCTGCAACGTTCGTCAGAACACAGTGCAAAGCAAACTTGTATCCCATCCCGTCATTGCGAGGCACGAAGCAATCCATGGACTGCCGCGTCGCTTCGCTCCTCGCGGTGACGGGAGCGCTTGCTAGCAAGCTGTAATGAGCTGCAGCTAGGTCTCACTTGTCCCGAACGTAGGGGTTGCTCTGCCGCTCACGCCCAAAGGTGCTTTCCGGTCCGTGCCCTGGAATGAACACCGTGTCATGGCCCATGGGCCACAGACGCTGAGTGATGCTGGCGATCAGATCGTCGTGATTGCCTTGCGGAAAATCGGTGCGGCCAATGCTGCCCGCAAACAACACATCGCCCACAAAAGCGCGCTTGATTTCAGGCGAATAAAACACCACATGGCCGGGCGTGTGGCCCGGGCAGTGGCGCACCTGCAAAGTGTGTGACCCCAGCGTGACGGTGTCACCATCGGCCAGCCAGCGCGTGGGCTTGAAGACCCGCGCAGGCGGAAACCCATAAGCCGCTGCCGCCGCAGGCAATCCATCGATCCAGAACTGGTCTGCAGGATGCGGCCCAATGATGGGCAAGCCCCCCAGTTGTTCGGCCAGGTCGGCCGTGCCCGAAGCGTGGTCCAGATGGCCATGGGTGATCCAGATTTGCTCCAGCGTGACGCCATGGCGGCGCACGGCGTCCAAAATCAAATCCAGATCGCCCCCCGGATCAACGACCGCCGCCTGGCGACTCTGGTCGTCCCAAACGAGAGAACAGTTTTGCTGGAAGGGCGTGACGGGAATGGTTTGGTATTGCAGCATGCTCCGGATTATCCCAAAAGCCAAGGTGCAAGGCATCCCACTCTGCTAGGCCTGGTGTACATTGCTCATCAGCCAGCGCCTTTTGATCATTGGCTTGCGCGCTGCAACGATTGTTTTTTTGCAAACCAGTTCACCCGGCTACCTGACCCGTCAGGAATGCATCGCGGTTTCGGGCGTGGATGACCTGCTCATCCGTTCCTTGCTCGATAAAAACCAGTTCCACGACCCTTTGGACGAGGCCCTTAACTTGGGCATTTCCTCAGCCAATTGGCCCCTTTTCGGCCTCTTGTGGCCCTCGGGCATCCGCATGGCCGAACGCATGGCACGCCGCCCCGTGACGGGGGAGCGCATTTTGGAAATCGGTTGCGGCTTGGCATTGTCCAGCCTGGTGGCGCACCGCCGCGGCGCGCTGGTCACAGCCAGTGATTGCCACCCGCTAACCCATGCGTTTTTGGACGAGAACACGCGCATCAATGGCCTCTCCCCCATCACTTACCGGCACGGTTTGTGGGGCACGGCCGCGCTTCGCCAAGACGGCTTGCCTGTGCTGACAGAGGCCAAGGATGCGGCCGTGTGCGGTGAATATGACCTGATCGTGGGCAGCGATATCCTCTACGAACGCGATGATGCGGGCACGCTGGCTCAGTTCATTGTTGAACACGCCGCCCGCAGTTCAGAGATCTGGGTGATCGACCCCAACCGGGGCAACCGCGCCGCCTTTCACAAACACATGGCGCATGAGGGTTTTGCGATGCATGAACAGGTGCTGGACCAGGCCGCACACGACGGCGTGGAGGCTTACAAGGGCCGTATGCTGACGTACACGCGCCATTGATCCGGCCCAATGAAATTGAAACATCCATGAAACTTTTGTCATCTCGGGCGAAGACCCGGGATCCAGTGCGCACCACGCCACAAGTCACAAACTCATGTCGTAGCCGATCGTGATCGGGGCGTGGTCCGAGAACTTCTCACCCTTGTAGATGTGCTCGGTGCGGGCCTTCTCGGCCACAGCAGGTGTGGCCAGGTGGTAGTCCAGCCGCCAGCCCACGTTGTTGGCATAGGCTTGGCCCCGGTTGCTCCACCAGGTGTAGCAATCGTCGGTGGTGTGCGGCTGCAGTCGGCGGTACACGTCCACCAGACCGCCTTCGGTGGTCAGCTGTGTCATCCAGGCGCGTTCTTCGGGCAGGAAGCCACTGTTTTTCTGGTTGCTGCGCCAGTTTTTCAAATCAGCCTGCTGGTGCGCGATGTTCACGTCGCTGCAGACGATGAATTCGCGCTCGCCCTTGAGGGCCATCAGGTGCGGGTACATCACACTCAGAAAGCGGAACTTGGCCTCCTGACGCTCAGGGCCCGATGAGCCGCTGGGAAAGTAGCAACTGATGATGGACATCTTGCGCGTGGGCGTGTCAAAGCGCAGCTCCACATAGCGGCCCTCCGCGTCGAATTCGCCGCCGTCAAAGCCGGCCACCACATCGCTGGGTTCGTGGCGGGTGTAAACACCCACGCCCGAGTAGCCTTTTTTCTCGGCAAAGTGAAAGTACCCCTTGAGGCCCGCGAGCTCTTCAAACTTGCCCGCCACATCGGGGGCTTGAGCTTTGACCTCTTGCACGCCAATACAATCGGGTTTTTCTTGCGCCAGCCAGGCTTCAACGCCCTTGGTCGTGGCCGAGCGGATGCCGTTGAGGTTGAGGCTGGTGAGTTTGAACAAGGATTTCCCCATGGTGACAGGTCAGGCAAGCAGCGCCGAGATGCAGGCGCTTGCTCAGGAATTTGTGCAGTTTGCGGTGGATTCGGGCGTGTTGCGCTTTGGGCAATTCAAGACCAAAGCCGGGCGCATGAGCCCTTACTTTTTCAACGCCGGTCTGTTTGACGATGGCGCCAAGCTGAGCCGACTGGCGCAATTTTATGCAAAAGCTTTGCTGACCAGTGGGATCGAGTTCGACATGATCTTCGGCCCGGCCTACAAAGGCATCCCGCTGGGTGCGGCCGTGGCCATCGAACTGGCCCGCTTGGGGCGCAACGTGCCCTTTGCCTACAACCGTAAGGAAGCCAAGGACCACGGCGAAGGTGGCTCATTGGTGGGTGCGCCCATTCAAGGACGCGTTCTGATCGTGGACGATGTCATGAGCGCGGGCACTGCTGCTCGCGAGTCGATTGCGCTGATCAAGGCAGCAGGGGCCACACCGCATGCCATCGCGATTGCACTGGACCGTCAGGAAATGGCCACCGAAAAGCAAGACGACGGCTCGGTCAAGGATGTGCCGCACAGCGCGGTTCAGTATGTGCGCCACACCTTGGGCATGCAGGTGTGCACCATCGCCCAGCTGTCGGACCTGCTGGCCTTTTTGGCCCGACAGAGCCAGCCTGAGTTGCTGGCCCACTTGGCCCCTGTGCAGACCTACCGGGACCGTTACGGCGTCTGATCCGGCCTTTTTTGACTTTAGCGTGTCGCTTTGCATTCGCCCAGATGCGAGTGGGCTTCGCCGGTGCGCTTCAATTCTCGACGAAGCGAAGCACCTCTACTGTATTGGCCTTGACGTTATATTTATTGATAAATGATAACTATTTTATCAATAAATATTCATATTAACTATTAATATAGTATTATCAGCTCCTTCAAACGCTGTTGACGTTTCGGAAAATCTAAATTCAGATTCTTTCAGGTACGGGGCGATCTTGCCAGATTGCCCTAATGCTTGTTCTTCATCAAGCAAGCTCCTTCGTTGCCCCTTTTTTCTCCGCAGCGTTGAGGTGCCCAACATCTTTTTTTCACGAAATCACCATTTTTGGCTATTTATTTGGCAGGAGTACGCCAATTGGAGGTTTTATCAATCTTTTTTTTTGGAGAGAATTTCATTTTTACTGTAAATAGTATTTCACCCGCAATGATCCGTCGAAAATACATTCTTTGGTGTACAAAGCAGCAAAAGCTTTTTTTTGGGTCTTTTGCCACTTACACGGCCGCTTGCCTCACTTTGGTGGGCGCCCTTGTGCCTGTTACGTTGCATGCGCAGACATTGCCTCAAGTGGTGAATCAGGCCTTACAAACCTACCCTGCCGTTTTGTCTGCTTCCGCACGTACGGCAGCCGCCCGCAGCGACATCGCACGAGCGCGCAGCGCTCATTACCCCCAACTCGGCGTCAGCGCGACGGCCAATGGCGGTACCCTGTCCGCTGGCACACAGCGAACCGCCATCACCCCAACAGCCCGAGTCAACCTCTGGTCAGGCGGCAAGATTGAAGCCGAAGCACAGCGAGCAGAGGCATTAACTTTGGCCTCCGAATACCAGCAAGCCAACACGCTGGATGAAGTGGCGCAACTGGCTGCTGAAGCCTATATCAATTGGGACAAAACCGCCGATTTGTACAGCCTGGCCGTGCGCAACGTGAACGCCCACCGCGAAACCCTGAACGACATTCAAAAAATTGCCCAAGCCGACACTGGACGCCGGGTGGATTACGAGCAAGCCTTGGTGCGCATGGAAAACGCCACGTTGGCTTTACAGCAGCGCAAGTCAGATTTTGCGCAAGCCATGCAACGCTTGCGCCGCTTCTGGAAAGGCGAAATGGATGCACGTCCCATGAACTTGGACGCGGCCATGTCCGACTCTGGTGTTTTGGGACGCATCCCCACCTCTTTGAGCAAGGCCATTGATCTTGTCTCCGAGGACTTGGCGCCCATTGCGCAAGCTCGCGCCCAACTCCAGGCGGCACAGGCCAGTGTTCGACAGGCCAAGGGGCAATACTGGCCCACCGTCGACTTGGCACTGTCACGTCAAAACAACATCTTGACCGGCAAACAAGAAGCCTTGACCCAACTCCAGGTCAATGCACCCTTTTACAACGGCGGCGGCACCTCGGCATTGGTTGAAAGTGCTGTCAACCAAGTGAAATCAGCAGAGTTTGCATTGGAAGAAGCTCGCCTGCTGGCCCGTGAAAAAGCAGCGCTTGCCTGGCAAGAGTGGGCTTCGGCCAAAGGCCGTTCTGATACGGGCAGTGCACAGACCCTTGTGGGCGACAAACTGGTTGACGCCTACCGCCAGCAGTTTCGGGTCGCCAGGCGTTCCTTGCTGGATCTTTTGAACATCCAGGCCGACACCTTCGGTTACCGCAGTGCTGCCAGAGCCGCTTTTCACGATGAGCGTCTTGCTCGTGTGCGCGTGCTGGCGGCAACCGGTGAACTGGCCAAACGATTTTCAGCCGAGCCCGGTCTGGTGACTGCACCAACCCAATGAACGACGTACTGACCCACATGAATTCAACATGGCCAAATTGATTCCATTGCCCACCACGGGCGGTACTTCATCCCACACCATAGACGATGCCCCGCATCGCCCTACCCAGGGATCTGACGCGATGGCCGACCCCTTGCTGCTGTGCATGACCATGGCCGCGAAACTGTTGGGGCGGCCCGTTCACTATCAAGTGATGCGAGCGGGATTTGCTCTCGACAGTCGAAACCGAGTGCCCTTGTCCGCTTACCCCGACATGGCCCACAAAAACGGCTTGATGGCCGCGTGGTCAAAGGTTCGCTTGTCCGAGATTCCACCCTACGTTCTCCCCGTGTTGATGCCCTTGATCGACGGACGCGCCTGTGTCCTGCGCCACATTCAAGGCGACGAAGCCATCGTCTTGTGGGCAGACAAAGGCATGGAGGACCAACGGATTTCTATGGCCGAATTACAAGCCTTGGCACGCCCCGAGGTCTTGGCCCTGAAACTGCCACCGACGCGTCATGACCAAACCTTGACCCCCATGCAAGGCTCTGCCTTCAACTGGTTTTGGGGAACGCTGTGGCGCTTTCGTGCTTTTTACGTGGAGTCCATGGTGGCCACTGTGGTGGCCAACGTCCTCACGCTGGCCTCGATCTTTTTCACCATGAACGTTTACGACCGTGTGGTGCCGACGGGTGCCTACACTTCCTTGTGGACCTTGGCCATTGGCACATCTGTCGCTATTTTCCTGGAATTCATCATGCGCTGGCTCAAAGCCCGCCTGGTCGATCTGGGGGGCAAAAAGGCTGATCTGGCCATCAACGCAACGCTCTTGCGCGAGATCATGGCCATTCGCCTGGAGCATCGACCCCAGTCTGCAGGTATTTTTGCCAGCTCCATGAGGGACTTCGAATCCTTGCGTGATTTCTTCTCATCGGCCTCTCTCGTCCTGTTGGCGGATATGCCTTTCGTCTTGATGTTTCTGGCCTTGATCGCCATGGTAGGAGGTCCACTGGTCTGGATCCCTGCTCTGGCCGTACCTGTATTGATCATCATCGGGTTGCTGGCACAAAAGCCGTTGATGACCGCCATGCGGGAGAATATGAAGGAGTCGGGTGACAAGCAAAGCGTTTTGGTGGAGTCTGTCCTCAACCTCGAATTGCTCAAAGCCCATAACGCCGAAAGCTATTTGCAGCGGCGCTGGGAAATGTCCAACCTAGCGGGTGCCGACTCCTACAAACGTATTCGCAGTTTGACCAACTGGATCATGGGGCTGACCACATCGGTTCAGCAAATGATCACAGTGGCCATGGTGGTGGGTGGTGTTTACCTCATCCACGCCAACCAGTTGACCTTGGGTGGTCTGATCGCATCGGTGATTTTGGCGGGGCGTGCCATTGCGCCTTTGGCCAGCGTCATGTCCTTGGCATCTCGTTACCAGCAAGCTGCCACGTCGTTGGAAACACTGGATGGCCTGATGAAGCGTCCTCGCGATCGCGTCCATGGTCGAAATTATTTAGTCCCCGACAGTATCCAAGGGGCGCTACAAGCCGATGCACTTGAGTTTGCATACCCTGGCGAACACAAGATCCCGGTGATCAAAAAGTTGTCTATTCAAATTGGCCCGGGTCAAAAAGTCGCCATGCTCGGCCGCGTCGGCAGTGGCAAAAGCACCTTGTTGCGGTTGATGGCGGGTCTTTATGCCCCCGGTGCCGGCAGTATTCGACTCGACGGCGTGGATTTGCAGCAAATCGAGCCCAGCGAGGTTCGCAGCCGCATAGGTTACGTGGGCCAAGACCCACAGTTGTTCATGGGCACTGTGCGCGACAACTTGATCCTGGCCGACAGCTGGATCACCGATGTCAAGATCATTGAAGTGCTCAAAGCTTTGAATATTTATGACATCGTCGCCACTCACCCGCTGGGCTTGGACATGCCTGTCACTGAAGCGGGGGGTGGGTTGTCGGGTGGCCAACGCCAATTGCTCTCCATCGCTCGCATGATGCTGCGCAACCCTCAATTGGTTTTCATGGACGAGCCTACCTCCAACATGGACCAAAACACAGAAGCGCGCGTCATCGCTGTCCTGAAGGATTGGTTGCAAGGACGAACACTCCTGATGGCCACCCACAGGCCCCAACTCCTGGAGTGGGTGGATTTGATTGCCGTCGTCGACAGTGGCCAATGCGTGGCCATTGGACCCAAGCAGGAAATGATTGACAAGTTGTCGCGTGGCATTGATGTCAATGGTGTCAAGAACCAAGGAGCATCGACATGACCATGCGCAAAGCCAGCCGTTCAGGCTTTGGCGTCAAAACTGTTGAAGATGACGAACGTCACGCCAGCCAGATGTTGGTCTGGGCTACCGGGCTGACTTTGGTTTTGGCCTTGGTTTGGGCCGCCATGTTCGAGCTTGACGAAATCACACGCGGCCAAGGCAAGGTGATCCCCACCAGCCGAGAACAAGTTATCCAAAGTCTTGACTCTGGGGTCTTGAGTGAATTGTTTGTCAAAGAAGGCAGTATCGTTGAAAAGGATCAGGTTCTTTTGCGCATCGACGATGCACGAACAGGCGCTGTTTTCAGGGAGGCGCAGGAAAAGTTCCTCTCCTTAACCGCCTTGTCTGCTCGGCTCAAAGCAGAGGCCTATGGCACTGCTCTCGTTTTCCCAACTGCCCTCAATGCACAACCCGACTTGATACAACAAGAGCTACAGGCTTTCAATGCCCGAAAGCGCTCGTTGACCCAGTCTTTGCAAGCTTTGGACACCTCCTTGGCTGCCGTCACTCGGGAGTTGACCATCACAGAACCCATGGTGCGCCAAGGCGTGATGTCTGAAGTTGAGCTGCTCCGCCTTAAACGCCAGCAATCGGAGCTGATGGGACAACGTGCTGAAAGACAAAACCGTTATCTCACAGATGCCAACAATGAGCTGACACGGGTGGCATCGGAGCTTTCCCAGACCAAAGAAAACGCCTCTGCGCGGGAAGATGCATTCCTCCGCACAACGATTCGCTCCCCCATGAAAGGGGTCGTTAAAAATGTACAGATCACCACCGTGGGTGGCGTTGTCCAAGCGGGTCAACCGATTTTGGAAATCGTTCCCACTGAAGATGTGATGCTGGTGGAAGCTTATGTCAAGCCTTCTGAAGTGGCATTCTTGAAAGTTGGCCAAGCAGCTGTGGTGAAGCTGACCGCTTATGACTTCAACAAATATGGCGGACTCGAAGGTATTTTGGAGCATCTGAGTCCCGACACCATGCGCGATGAAAAACAAAAGAAGCCCGGCAATCCTGTGGAGCTGGAAGAAGGCTTCTACAGGATCATCGTTCGCGTGAAAGAGACAACAGATTTGCGCAACGGTTTGCGTCTGACCCCTTCACCCGGCATGACGGCATCTGTAGAAATCCGCACGGGCTACAAGACCGTTCTTGAATACCTTTTCCGCCCTCTGCAGAACGTCACGCAAGCTTTGCGTGAACGGTGAAATAACAACTTAGAAATGGAGCGTCAACATGTCCGATGAATCTACCCCTGTAATCGAAACTGATCGCCCTTACACAGCCCACAAAACCAGTTCTCCATCCAAGACAGTGTCTCAGACGCCTCAATTTTTGAGTACGGCAGAAGCTGCGCGCATTCTCGGTTTGTCCACCACTTTGGTGCAAACTTTGGTCGACCAGGGTGACCTCAAAGGATGGAAAACCCGTGGCGGACATCGCCGCATATCGCTGGACTCGATCATGGAGTACCAAACTGTTTCACGACATGTAGTGGGGGCTCAATACAAACCCCCACACAAGCCCAATGTCACGGTCGTGATCGAATCACCCTCTTTGTTTTTGGAACTCAAAGCGGAATGCGTTTTATGGAAATTGCCGATTGGTGTTAATTTCTTTGATTCGGTAACAGAGGCTTTGCTGGAGTTGTCAAGCCTCAAACCGGACATGATCGTGGTCGAAATGTCAATGCCAAGGCCCCAACAGGAAAAGACTTTCCAGGCTCTTGAAAACTTTAACCAGCGCGGAAATATGCCTTTGTCGGTCGTGTTGATTACAGCCGAAAAAGATTTGAAAGCCAGCATGCCTGCAGGCGCCAGTTCATCAATCCAGGTGGTATCAGGCCCCATGTCGGCGGTCTGGTTACATGCCTACCTCACTGGCGTGATCGCCTCTTGCAGACACTGAATCCTGGAGACGTTTGCTTGGATCCTGCAAAAAGACTCATGTCCATCTATGGGCATTGCGATACCTTAGCCTGCTGAGTCTTCACAAGGCTTCCAAGAAACCCAATGGTGCGGCTGGCGGGGATCGAACCCACGACCCTTGGCTTCGGAGGCCAATACTCTATCCACTGAGCTACAGCCGCACTTCAATGTTTGGATTATGTCACGCCCGCACTCAAGATCACCTGATTTGAAAGTTCGATGAAGGGTGCAACGCTATAATCCGAGGTTGATTTTTGACCTACACATTGGCCCTTGTGGTCACGCCCCAATAGAGGATCTCATGAGCGACAACAGCCACGAACAGCACGAAGCCCACACGGGTCCCGTCAAAACCCCTAAGCAGATGCTTTTGCTGAGTTTCGCCTCTTTCGTCATCCCCGTGTTCATCATCATTGGCTTGGTGTATTACGTGACTTCGGGCAACAAGCCTGCTGCAGGTGCGGTCAATACCGAAAAAGCCACGGCCATGCGTATCCAGAAGGTGGGCGTTGTTGAAGTGCGTGATGCCAATCGCCCCCTCAAACCTGGTGCTGACGTTTACAAAGCGCAGTGTGCTGCATGCCATGACGCCGGTGCGGCTGGCGCGCCGAAGTTTGCAGATGCCGGTGCATGGCGTGCACGTTTGGGCCAAGGCCTTGAGGGCTTGGTGAACTCCGCCCTCAAGGGCAAGGGCGCCATGGGAGCGCAGGGTGGTGGTGATTTCAACGATACCGAAATTGCACGTGCTGTGGTGCACTTGGCCAATGCAGGCGGTGCCAAGTTCGACGAGCCCAAAGCCCCGGAAGCGGCCAAATAAATTACCAACTTTCCATCAAACCGACGTATACCGTCGGTTTTTTTTATGCCTGCTTTTGTCCAGCTTTCAGCTTGAGTGGGCTCAGTTCATACGCATATCGGCCAGGCAAATCCTTTGCTAAAGCATCCTCCAAAGTCCATCGACCCATCTCTATCGCTTGCGCTGCCCTTGCCACATCCAGTGTGTGCACCAGCCCCAAACCCAGCGTGGTGTTCAAGTAGACCATGCCGTTTTCGTCTACCAGAATTTTGTGAACCTCTGCCGTAACCCCGGTGTGCGCCATCACGGTAAAGTCATTTTCAATGCGCCAAATGTAGGGCGTTATTTCGAGTTCGACGTAAACCCTTTGCGGACCGTTCTGGAAATACCATTGCCCTTTCGCATCGAACTCATAGTTGCGTTGGATGAAATCGATCAGTTTTTCATGTCTCAACAACGAGCCTTTGACGCCAGGCTGACCACTTTGGAAAGCGCCCATTGCCTGCACTCGGTCATCGCGCATCCACCATTGCCCCCGACTGTCCAGACCCAGCCAACCATAACAATCCGGGACATCGGGCCATTTGACCATGGCTTGCCGTACGATGTCATCCATGTCTTGCCTCCCCTGTCTTTGTGCCCTGTCCTACGGCCTGCAACAGCCATCCGCCGACAGCTTCAGGTGCTGCACTCAAATGCCCCGGCCAAATCCCTTTTGCAAAACCAACATGTCCGCCTTGCTCGGGTTGCCAGAGGGTCACGCTGTTTGACACATCGCCTTGAACAGGAAGACTGTTGGCGGGTACAAAAGGATCATTCAAGGCATTGAGCGCGAGCGCGGGCAATCGAATGTCGCGCATCAGGGGCTTAGCTGAAGCATTTGTCCAGTAATCGTCGGTTCCCTTGAATCCATGCAAAGGGGCGGTGAAGACGTTATCAAATGCATAGAGATCTTTGGCTGCCATCAAGGCCGTCTTGTCAAACAGGCCCGGGTGTTGCGCCCATTTGGCCAGGGCTTTGGGTTTCATGCTGCGTAAAAACATGGGCGTGTAGATCTGCCGGTTCAACCCCCGACCTATGGCGAGTCCACTTTGCATCAGGTCAAGTGGTGCGCAGATGGCGGCTATGGCATCGGCTTTGAGCGCAGCTTGATGACCTTGCAACGCGGCCCAACGCATTAATGCATTACCACCCAGGGAGATGCCAACGACCAGCAGTTTTTGACCACCAGCGGCCTGGTGCTCGCTGCGAAGTCGCTCCAATACCCAGTTGATCTCTGCATGATCTCCTGAATGGTAGGCGCGCGGTGCAAGGTTCAGCTGGCCACTGCATCCCCTGAAATGGGGCACTGCAAAATTCATGTCTTGCGCGTCAGCCCAACCGGCAAATGCCTGTGCATAGTGGCTCATCGAAGAGCCTTCTAAACCATGAAAAAGAACAAGCATAGGCCGATCTGCTCGAGTGGCCGTCTGTTTGTCGATGTCCAGAAAATCAGCATCGGGTGTTGTCCACCTTTCTCTGATCATGGGTTGGATAGGCCCCGATCGTCTGCGCGCATACAGTGCAGGCCAAATCGTCTGGGCGTGTCCACCGGGCAGCCAGGCGGGTGCTTGGTACTGCATGCGCTTTTCAGTGCAAGACCGTGGGTTTGGCGCCCACATCGACGGCATCTTGGGGCGTGCCTGGACTGGCGTGGTGGGCCACCATGCGCCAGCCTTGCGGGGTCTTGTGATAAACATTCGTGGCGATCACATAGGCCTGCCTTGCCCCTTGCGGTGTGATGACCTCCACCCTTTCTACCAAGTGGTGCACTGAACTGGCCAATGATTCCACCTTGTAAACCCGTTCGGGAAATGCCTGAACACTGCCATTGTTGAACATGGCCTCGAATGTGGCGCGTATCGCCCCCGCCCCGATCATGCGTCCTCCTCCCGGATGCACGCAGACAATGTCGTCCTCTTCTGCCCAGCATGACATGAGTTTTTCGATGTCGGCTTTGTGCAGGGCTTCGTAAAAGGCCTGTTCAATGTCATCAGGCGTGCCGCCGACCACTGCCGCTTGGAGTTTTGCGCGTTTCATGGGCTTGTTCTGGTCCAGCAATTCATCGCGACATTTTGCACTGTTTACTGTCCAATAAAAAACCCGGTCACAAGGGACTGTGCCGGGTTTTGGTCATTTTCTGGATGCCAAGCTCAGACTGGCATGAACAAATGCTGATTACTTTTTACGGTATTTACGCAGGGCTGACAACTGGGCTGCCAGCACCGCCAATTCAGACTGCGCTACGGCCAAGTCGATTTCGCTGTTGGCGTTGCGCAGAGCTTCTTCGGCCAATTGTTTGGCAGCATTGGCTTTTTCTTCGTCGAGGTCTTTGCCGCGAATCGCGGTGTCCGACATCACGGTCACGCAGTCAGGTTGCACTTCCAAAATGCCACCGGCCACGAAAACGAATTCTTCGCCGCCGTCGGCCTTCTCGATGCGAACCGACCCGGCTTTGATGCGGGTGATCAGTGGCGTGTGGCGTGGGTAAATGCCCAGTTCGCCAGACTCACCGGGCAAGGCCACAAATCGGGCTTCACCCGACCAGATGGACTCTTCGGCGCTGACCACATCAACGTGGATGGTGTTCATGTTTTCTCCTTAAAAAGGTGCTTTCAAGCGGGCAGCAGGAAGGCACTGATTGGCCACCCCGCGGCACTGCTTTAAGCTGCCTTTTTGGCCTTTTCGAATGCTTCGTCGATGGTGCCGACCATGTAGAAAGCTTGTTCTGG
The DNA here is from genome assembly GCF_003063645.1 of Limnohabitans sp. 2KL-51. Classification (GTDB taxonomy): domain Bacteria; phylum Pseudomonadota; class Gammaproteobacteria; order Burkholderiales; family Burkholderiaceae_C; genus Limnohabitans_A. Next base: position 25,278 of record NZ_NESJ01000005.1, on the reverse strand, counting down.
CAGGTGATCGCACTCGCCAGCCACAATCATCTTGAAGCCCCGGATGGTTTCGGCCAATGTGACGTACTTGCCAGGGGAGCCGGTGAACACTTCAGCCACGTGGAAAGGCTGCGACAGAAAACGCTGAATCTTGCGGGCACGGGCCACAGCCAACTTGTCTTCGGGTGCCAAGTCGTCCATGCCCATGATGGCGATGATGTCGCGCAGTTCGCGGTAACGCTGCAAAGTACCCTGAACAGCACGGGCTGTTTCGTAGTGATCTTGACCCACAACCAATGGGTCGAGCTGACGGCTGGTGGAGTCCAGTGGATCCACCGCTGGGTAAATACCCAACGATGCGATGTCACGAGACAACACAACAGTGGAGTCCAAGTGCGCGAAAGTAGTGGCAGGCGATGGGTCAGTCAAATCATCCGCTGGCACGTAAACGGCCTGAATGGAGGTGATCGAGCCGACTTTGGTCGATGTGATGCGCTCTTGCAAGCGACCCATTTCTTCGGCCAAGGTAGGCTGGTAACCCACAGCAGAAGGCATACGACCCAACAATGCGGACACTTCGGTACCGGCCAAGGTGTAACGGTAGATGTTGTCCACGAAGAACAAAACGTCTTTGCCTTCGTCGCGGAAAGATTCAGCGATGGTCAGACCTGTCAGAGCAACGCGCAGACGGTTGCCTGGTGGCTCGTTCATCTGACCGTACACCATGGCCACTTTGGACTCGGGCAGGTTCTCGAGGTTCACAACGCCGGAGTCGGCCATCTCGTGGTAGAAGTCGTTGCCTTCACGGGTACGCTCACCCACACCTGCGAACACGGACAAGCCGCTGTGCGCTTTGGCGATGTTGTTGATCAGTTCCATCATGTTCACGGTCTTGCCCACACCGGCACCACCGAACAAGCCAACCTTACCGCCTTTAGCGAACGGGCAAACCAAGTCAATCACCTTGATGCCGGTTTCCAGCAGCTCTTGTGAAGGGCTCAGTTCATCGTAAGCAGGCGCTTTGCGGTGAATCGATGCAGTCAGTTCTTGGCTGACGGGACCACGCTCGTCGATGGGTGAGCCGAGCACGTCCATGATGCGGCCCAGTGTGGCTTTGCCCACGGGGACGGTGATGGGGTTGCCGGTGTTGGACACGATCAAACCGCGGCGCAAACCGTCGGATGAACCGAGCGCAATGGTGCGCACGATGCCGTCGCCGAGTTGCTGCTGCACTTCAAGGGTCAGCGCAGAGCCGTCCATTTTGAGCGCGTCATAAATTTTGGGCATCTGGTTGCGTGGGAATTCCACGTCGACCACGGCACCAATACACTGGACAATTTTTCCTTGGGCTTGCATTTTTCGCTCCAAATAATTTGAATTTGCTGAACTGGGAATCAACCGCTGATCGCGGCTGCGCCAGAGACGATTTCCGACAGTTCTTTGGTGATGGCGGCTTGACGTGTCTTGTTGTAGACGAGTTTGAGTTCGCCAATCACATTGCCAGCGTTGTCTGTGGCGGCCTTCATGGCCACCATCCGTGCTGCGTGTTCTGAGGCCATGTTTTCGGCCACAGCTTGATAAGCCAGAGCCTCTGCATAGCGGATCAACAAATCGTCAATGACCGATTGGGGATCGGGTTCGTAGATGTAATCCCAAGCGTGTGTGTGACCCGCTGCTTTGGTTTCTGCCTTCATATCTGCGGCAGACAGGGGCAGCAGCATGTCGATGGTAGGCACTTGCGCCATGGTGCTGACAAACTTGTTGTAGCACAGGTAAACCGCACTCACTTCGCCAGCAGCGTACGCATCGAGCATGACCTTGACAGGGCCGATCAACTTGTCCAGGTGCGGTTTGTCGCCCAGTTGCGTCACATGAGACACCACCTTGGCATTGACACGGTTCAAAAAACCGAGACCCTTGCCACCGATGGCCACCGCCACAGGGGTTTTGCCCTGTGTTTGTGTTTCACGCAATTGAACCGTCACGGCACGCAACAGGTTGGTGTTCAAGCCACCACACAAACCCTTGTCCGTGGTGACCACAATAAAGCCCACCGACTTGCCGTCGTTGCGCTTCATGAAGGGGTGCACATACTCAGGGTTGGCCTGACCAAGATGGCTCGCAATGGTGCGAATCTTCTCGCTGTAAGGCCGGGCCGTGCGCATACGCTCCTGCGCTTTGCGCATTTTGGAGACGGAAATCATCTCCATGGCCTTGGTGATCTTCTTGGTGTTTTCCACCGATTTGATCTTGGTGCGTAGTTCCTTGCCCGATGCCATCAGAGGCTCCTTTTGATCAGGTGGAAATTAAGCAAAGCTTTTCTTGAAAGCGGCCACGGCGGTGTGCAATTCGGCTTCTGCCTCTTTGTCCAACGCTTTGCTGCTTTCGATCTTGGCCAACAAAGCAGCGCACGAATCTTTCAAGTAAGCGTGCAAGCCGTGCTCGAAAGCCAAGACCTTCTTGACGTCGATGTCGTCCATGAAGCCTTTGTTCACCGCAAACAAGCTGGCGCCCATCAGGCTGATGGACAGCGGGCTGTACTGGGCTTGCTTGAGCAATTCCGTCACGCGGGCACCGCGGTCCAGCTGCTTGCGTGTGGACTCGTCCAAATCGGACGCGAACTGCGCAAACGCAGCCAATTCACGGTATTGGGCCAAGTCGGTACGGATACCGCCGGACTGACCTTTGATGACTTTGGTCTGAGCCGAGCTGCCCACGCGCGAGACCGAGATACCGGCGTTGATCGCAGGTCGGATGCCGGCGTTGAACAAACTGGTTTCCAAGAAAATCTGACCGTCGGTGATCGAAATCACGTTGGTGGGCACGAATGCAGACACGTCACCGGCTTGGGTTTCGATGATGGGCAGAGCCGTCAAAGAACCTGTCTTGCCCGTCACAGCGCCTTTGGTGAAGGCTTCGACGTAGTCGGAGTTCACGCGGGCAGCGCGTTCGAGCAGACGGCTGTGGAGATAGAACACATCGCCAGGGTAGGCTTCGCGGCCTGGTGGGCGGCGCAGCAGCAGCGACACTTGACGGTAAGCCACGGCTTGCTTGGACAGGTCGTCATAAACGATCAAGGCGTCTTCGCCGCGGTCACGGAAGTATTCACCCATCGTGCAGCCGGAGTAGGCGGACACGTACTGCATCGCAGCAGATTCGGAGGCAGAAGCAGCAACGACGATGGTGTATTCCATCGCGCCAGCTTGTTCCAGAGCGCGCACCACGTTTTTGATCGAAGAGGCTTTTTGGCCAATCGCGACATAAACGCAGGTCATGTTCTGACCTTTTTGGTTGATGATGGCGTCGATCGCGACGGCAGTTTTGCCGGTCTGACGGTCGCCAATGATCAATTCGCGCTGACCACGGCCCACGGGCACCATGGAGTCGATCGACTTCAGGCCGGTTTGCATCGGCTGGTCAACCGATTTACGTGCGATCACGCCAGGGGCGACTTTTTCGATCACATCGGTCATCTTGGCGTTGATCGGGCCTTTGCCGTCAATCGGCTGACCCAGAGCGTTCACCACACGGCCAATCAATTCGGGGCCGACGGGCACTTCCAGAATGCGGCCAGTGCACTTGACTGTGTCGCCTTCGGAGATGTGCTCGTACTCGCCCAAAATCACGGCGCCGACTGAGTCACGCTCGAGGTTCAGGGCCAGGCCGAATGTGGCGATGCCATCGGCTGTAGATGGGAATTCAAGCATTTCGCCCTGCATCACATCAGACAAGCCGTGGACGCGAACGATACCGTCGGTCACAGACACCACGGTGCCCTGGTTGCGGATATCGGCGCTGGCGGACAGCCCTTCAATGCGGCTCTTGATCAGTTCAGAAATTTCTGCGGAATTGAGTTGCATGACTCTTTCCTTCTTTCTTTAAATATGTCCGGTCTCAATCCGCATCAAGCGGTGAGGGCCGATTTCATTTGTTCCAGTTGGGCCTTGACAGAGGTATCGAGCACCTCGTCGCCCACCACCACACAGATGCCGCCAATCAAGGTGGCATCGAGCTCGACAGACACATTGAGCTTGCGCGCAAAGCGTTTCTCGAGCGTGGACGACAAGTCGGCCAAGGCCGATGCGTCAATGGGGAATGGGCTGTAGACCACCGCGTCAGCGGTGCCACTTTGCGCATTCACAAGGGCCCTGTACTGCTGTGCAACGACAGGCAGCGCACTGAGACGGCTATTTTCGATCACCAGTTGCAGGAAATTCTTGCCAGCCTCGGGCAGTGCAGTGCGCAGCAAGCCAGAGATCAGATCGAATGCCTGCGCATCGGACACTTTGGGGCTGTCGACAAACTGTTGCAGTTGCGCGTTCTCGGCAATGGCCGCAAGTTCGTCCAGCCAAGCGGCCGTGCCAGCAAGATCGGATGCCTGCGCTTTGAAAAGCGCATCGGCATAAGGGCGGGCGATGGTAGCAAGTTCTGCCATGGTCTTCTCTGGCTGGAGCTTCTTACAGCTCGGTCTTGAGGCGGCTCAGCAGATCAGCGTGGACACCAGCGTTGACTTCCTTGCGGAGAATCTGCTCGGCACCCTTGACCGCCAAAGCTGCGACCTGCTCTCGCAGACTCTCGCGCACTTTGACAGCTTGCTGCTCAGCCTCGGCTTTTGCAGCAATGATGATCTTGTTGGCTTCTTCGGTGGCTCGTGCTTTGGCTTCTTCAACAATGCCATTTGCACGGCGCTCGGCATCGGCCAAACGCGATGCGGACTCATTGCGCGACTGGGCCAGTTCGGACTCCACACGCGCATTGGCGTTGCTGAGTTCGGCTTTGGCTTTGTCTGCGGCAGCGAGACCGTCAGCGATTTTCAGTGCCCGTTCGTCAAGCGCTTTTGTGATTGGGGGCCACACGAATTTCATCGTGAACCACACCAAAATCGCAAAAACGATCATCTGTATGAACAGAGTAGCGTTAATGTTCACGGTTCGGTCCTTCTTCTAGGGGAAGAGGTGCGTGAATCACTTCAGAATGAAGGGATTGGCGAAAGCGAACAACAACGCAATGGCCACACCGATCAAGAAGGCGGCGTCAATCAAACCAGCCAGCAAAAACATTTTGGTCTGCAACTCGTTCATCAATTCAGGCTGACGTGCACCGGATTCGAGGAATTTGCCACCCATCATGCCAATGCCAATGGAGGCACCCAAAGCGCCCAAACCAACGATCAAACCGCAAGCCAATGCCACCAGGCCGAGAATGTTTTCCATGTGAAGCTCCTAAAGTGAGAGGAAAAAAGAAACAAGAAACGAAAAAAATGTCATCAATGCGCGTCGTGCGCTTGGCCTGTGTAGACCAGCGTCAACATCATAAAGATGAAAGCTTGCAAAGTGATCACCAAAATGTGGAACAAAGTCCACACCGTGCCACCGATAATGTGGCCAATGGCCAAGCCCACACCGGTTGCTGACAATGCCCAGCCGCCGCCCATGAGGGCAATCAGCATGAACACCAACTCACCTGCAAACATGTTGCCAAACAGCCGCATGCCATGCGAGACCGTCTTGGCCAGATATTCGATCATCTGCATCAAGAAATTGATAGGGTACAGCGACCAATGGTCACCAAAAGGCGCCGAAATGAGCTCATGCACCCAGCCGCCGAGGCCCTTGATTTTGATGTTGTAAAACAAACAAATCAACAACACAGAGCATGACAAACCCAAAGTTGTTGACAAATCAGCGGTTGGGACCACACGCATGTAATCTTTGAAACCCAATGCAGGACCCACTGCATGCCATGCGCCTGGGAGCAAGTCCACCGGCAGCATGTCCATGGCATTCATCAGAAAAATCCAAACAAAAACCGTCAGAGCCAGCGGTGAAATCAGCTTGCGGCTGTTGGCGTTGCGAATAACCCCTTTGGCTTGGTTTTCGACCATTTCGGACAGCAACTCAACAGCCGCCTGGAAGCGCCCCGGCACACCCGATGTGGCTTTGCGGGCAGCCGACCACAAAAGAAAGCAACCTACCACACCCAAAAACACCGACAGAACAACCGAGTCGAGGTTGAACAAACTGAAATCCACAATGCTTGTTTGCTTAACACCTTCAAATGAAAAGTTCATTTGCAAGTGCTGCAAGTGATGCTGGATGTACTCTCCAGCCGTTGGGGCGTGCGCGCCAGCGTTTTCAGCAGCCATAAATCACCAATCAGTTCAAAAAATAGTCGGCTTCGATTTCCGTTGCATATAGCCCAGCGCCATGGCCAGCCAATACACCTTGATCGTCACCACAAAGCCAGCCACCAGGGCGAGCCAGCTTAAATTCGAAATCACTTTTGGCGCCACCAAGAGCAACGCCACGGTCAAGATGATCTTGACCAACTCCCAAAAGAACAAACCCGCCAAGACAACTTTAGGTTGAATTTGTCGCATTTGCCTGCTCAAAGCCCTGATGAAAACCACAGCAGGGATCACAGCCGATGCGCAACCCCAAGCCACAGATGCGGCCAAATGGAATTCTCGGCTGAACAATCCGGTCAACATCACCATCAAAGCGCCTATCCCTATTTGCAGGAACAAGACATGCCATGGTGAGGTTTGAGGATGGCTTAACCGCCAAGCCGCCGCCTCTTCGGCTGACAAAGTCTTGAATTCATCATCCGAGACTTCGGCAGCACCGTCTTTAACTTGCGGATTGTTTTGCGATGATGCAATTTTGACCATCTCAAATTACAATCAGGTTACAGATCAGTTGACGACCACAAAGCATAAAATTATAACTAGAAACCCTTGCGTGCTCGATTTTTTACATCAATTTTTTCACCTTTCAAAAGCCAAGCTCAGTCCCTGAGGACACAATGGCGTATCGCGTTGGCTGAGAATTTCTTTTATCCACGCGAAATCAGGCGGTTTTCATGTACGAATGGCTTAAATTTTTCCACCTTGCCGCCGCTATCGTTTGGATGGGTGGCATGGCTTTGGTCATATTGGCGCTGCGCCCTGTGGTCATTGCCCAAATGGCACCGCCTGAACGCTTGACCCTGATGGCGGGCGTTTTGTCGCGCTTTTTCAACATGGTCTGGGTGTCGGTCGCTCTGATTTTGGCGTCGGGCTTCTGGATGCTGTCCATGACCGACATGAAACTTGCCCCCCGAGGTTGGCACGCCATGTCGGGGCTGGGTGTCTTGATGTGCCTGATCTTTGCGCACATTTGGTTTGCCCCGTTTCGGCGCCTGAAAGCTGCCGTGTCGGTGTCCGACTGGCCTGCGGCTGGCAAGGCTTTGGGGCAAATTCACCCCATGGTGCTGACCAATTTCGCCTTGGGCTGGTTGGCGGTTTTGGCCGTGCTGGTGTGGCGTTAATCTGGCGAACCGAACGACATTTTCCATGAGCGCCTCCACCACCCCGCCCAACGGCAAAGACCCGCGCAAAGACACCCTGATCGAGTACCCATCGGTCTTTCCGATCAAGGTCATGGGTGCGATGGTGGACGGCTTTGCCGAAGCCATGTGCCAAGTCGCCCTGCAGTTTGACCCCGGCTTCGACGCCCGCTCCATTGAGTTGCGCCCCAGCAAGGGCGGCAACTATTTGGGCGTGACGCTCAACATCACGGCCACCAGCCGCGAACAACTCGACGACCTCTACCGCGCACTGACCTCGCACCCGATGGTCAAAATCGTCCTCTGAACATGGACATCCGACTGCTCGGGCGGGTGGACTACTTGCCCACCTACGCGGCCATGCAGGCCTTCACCGCAGAGCGCAGCGCCGACACGCCCAACGAACTCTGGATTTGCGAGCACCCCCCGGTGTTCACGCAGGGGCTGGCGGGACAGGCCTCACACCTGTTGATGCCTGGCGACATTCCGGTGGTGCAGACCAATCGGGGCGGGCAAATCACTTTTCATGGCCCCGGCCAGGTCATGGCCTATCCCTTGGTCAATCTGCAGCGCGCCGGTTACTACGTCAAGGAATACGTTTTCAAGCTCGAGGAATCGATCATCCGCACCTTGGCCCACTTTGGCGTTACCGGCCACCGCGTGGCGGGCGCACCGGGTATTTACGTGAACCTAAACGACCCTTACAGCCATGCGGCACTGGTGGGCCCGTCCTTGGCCAGCGACCCGTTCAAGGGCCTGGGCAAGATCAGCGCTTTAGGCATCAAGGTTAGCCGCCATTGCACTTACCACGGCGCGGCCCTGAACGTGGCCATGGACCTTCAACCCTTTGAGCGGATCAATCCCTGTGGTTATGTCGGGTTAAAAACCGTGGACCTTTTTACAATCGGGGTAGAGACCACCTGGCAAGAGGCCGCACAGGTGCTGGCCGCCGAACTGGCCGCACGCCTTTGAAGCCACCCCGAGCCCCCTAACCCATTCACACCGACAGGCCACAACGCCGCCTAGCGGCGACCGAAAGAAAGCCATGAGCAACACCCCCACCGAACGCCCCGTGGTCCGCGAAGTCCAAACCCTTGAAAACTACGACCCCATGGCCAAGCAAAAAGCGGCGGCCAAACTCTCGCGCATTCCGGTCAAAGTGGAACAGGCCGAAGTGCTGAAAAAGCCCGAATGGATCCGCGTCAAAGCGGGCTCGCCCACCACCCGCTTTTACGAAATCAAGGACGTGCTGCGCGCCAACAAACTGGTCACCGTATGCGAAGAAGCCAGCTGCCCCAACATCGGCGAATGCTTTGGCAAGGGCACGGCCACCTTCATGATCATGGGCGACAAGTGCACACGCCGCTGCCCTTTTTGCGATGTGGGCCATGGCCGACCCGATCCGCTGGACGTGAACGAGCCCGACAACCTGGCCAAGACCATTGCGCAGCTCAAACTGAAATACGTGGTGATCACCAGCGTGGACCGCGATGACCTGCGCGACGGCGGTGCGGGCCACTTTGTGGAATGCATCCGCAAGACCCGCGAGTTGTCACCACAAACCCAAATCGAGGTGCTGGTGCCCGACTTCCGGGGGCGCGACGACCGCGCCCTAGAGATTTTGAAAGCCGCGCCGCCTGACGTGATGAACCACAACATGGAAACCGTGCCGCGCCTGTACAAAGAAGCACGCCCCGGCTCGGACTACCAGTTCTCGCTGAACCTGCTGAAAAAATTCAAGGCGTTGCTTCCAAATGTGCCTACCAAAAGCGGCCTGATGGTCGGCCTGGGCGAGACCGACGAAGAAATTCTGGACGTCATGCGCGACATGCGCGCGCACAACATCGAAATGCTGACCATTGGCCAATACCTGGCCCCCAGCAACAGCCACCTGCCAGTGCGCCGCTATGTGCACCCCGACACCTTCAAAATGTTCGAAACCAAGGCCTACGAAATGGGCTTTTCGCACGCGGCTGTGGGTGCGATGGTGCGCAGCAGTTACCACGCAGACCAACAAGCCCACTCGGCGCAAATGAGCTTGGCCGAGAAGGCCTGAAGCCCCATTTTTTGATCAACCGCACTTGGACCTTCAACACCATGACCGACGCCAGCACTTACACCCCTCCCTCCGTGTGGACTTGGAACAAAGCCAACGGCGGGCGCTTTGCCAATATCAACCGCCCTATCTCTGGTGCGACGCACGAACAAGACCTGCCGCGCGGCAAACACCCGCTTCAGTTGTACTCGCTGGGCACGCCCAACGGCGTGAAGGTGACGGTCATGCTCGAAGAGTTGCTGGGCCTGGGGCACGCAGGTGCTGAATACGACGCTTGGCTGATCCGCATTCAAGAGGGCCAACAGTTCAGCAGCGGATTTGTGAGCGTGAACCCCAACTCCAAAATTCCTGCGCTGTTGGACTGCAGCGGTGAGCAATCCGTGCGGGTGTTCGAGTCAGGGGCCATTTTGCTGTACTTGGCCGAAAAGTTCGGCGTCTTGGTGCCCACCGATCCGGCTAAACGCGCCGAGTGCATGTCATGGCTGTTTTGGCAAATGGGCAGCGCGCCTTATTTGGGCGGTGGTTTTGGCCATTTTTACGCCTATGCGCCGGTCAAGATCGAATACGCCATAGACCGCTTTGCCATGGAGGTCAAACGCGAGATGGATGTGCTCGACCGCCGCCTGGCCGAGCACCGTTTCATCGCGGGCGACGACTACACCATCGCCGACATCGCCATCTGGCCCTGGTACGGCGCCCTGGCCAAAGGTCTGCTTTACGGCGCGGGTGAGTTCTTGCAGGTGCAGGAATACACCCATGTTCAGCGCTGGGCCAATGAGCTCGCGCAACGCCCAGCCGTACAACGTGGGCGCATGGTGAACCGCGTGATGGGCACCCCAGAGTCACAACTGCACGAACGCCACGACGCCAGCGATTTCGACACCCGCACCCAGGACAAACTCAACAAGGCTTGAGTTCAGGCACGCCTCAATGTGTTTGAGTCACGCCTGTGCCCGCTGTTTTCAGCGGGCCATGTAACTCGCCGGGTCATCGCTGTCCAAAACCTGCTCAGCCCATAGCGCCAGCTTGGCGCAATCCGAGCGCAACACCTGTTGCTTGACCGACAGAATTTGCGAAGGATGCATGGAGAAGCTGCGCAAGCCCAAGCCCAGCAACAACCGGGTCATGGCCACATCGCCCGCCATCTCACCGCACACTGAAACGCTTTTGCCCTGCCGATGGCTTTCGGCAATGGTGTCAGCGATCAGGTGCAACACGGCCGGATGCATGGGATCGTACAAATGCGCAACAGACTCGTCAGCGCGGTCAATGGCCAAGGTGTACTGAATGAGGTCATTGGTGCCGATGGACAAAAAGTCAAAGTGTTTGAGAAACAAGCGCAAAGACAAAGCCGCCGCCGGGATTTCGATCATCGCGCCCAATCGCACCGGACCATGGGCTTCGCCGCGGCGGTCCAGTTCGTGGCGGGCTTGCGCGATCAGGGCCAGCGTTTGACGGATCTCGCTGCCATGCGCCAACATGGGGACGAGCAAGTTGACTTGACCATGCGCTGCAGCACGCAAAATAGCACGCAATTGGGTCAAGAACATGGCCGGGTCGGCCAAGCACCAACGAATGGCGCGCAAGCCCAGCGCAGGGTTCAGGTGAGAAGCTTCATGACGGGTGTCGTCCAGCGGTTTGTCGGCCCCCACGTCCACCGTGCGGATGGTCACTGGCAAGCCATTCATGCCTTCCACCGCACGGCGGTAGGCTTGGTATTGCGCCTCTTCGTTAGGCAAATGGCCCTGGCGGCCCATGAACAAAAATTCACTGCGGAACAGCCCCACACCAACCGCGCCCGCCGTGATTGCAGCCACGGTGTCTTCAGGCATTTCGATGTTGGCCAACAGCTCGATTTTTTGACCATCGAGCGTGACGGACGGGGTATGGCGCAAGCGCGCCAGGCGCTCACGCTCCAGATCGCCCTGCCGCTGCTTGAAACCGTAATCGGCCAAGATGATGGGTGAAGGGTCCACGATGACCACGCCCGCATCACCGTCGATGATCACCCAATCGTCTTGTTTGACCAACTGGCTGGCGGTGCGTGCACCCACCACCGCCGGAATATCCAGGCTGCGCGCCACGATGGCCGTGTGCGAGGTCTTGCCGCCGACATCGGTCACAAAGCCAGTGAAAACACTTTGTTTGAACTGGAGCATATCGGCGGGCGACAGGTCGTGCGCCACGAGCACCAGGGGCACATCGGTGTCGCCCAGTTGCAGCTCTTGCTGGGGCCGCTGGGGTCGCTTGGTTTGCGCCACCATGGGCCCTGTGCCCTTGAGGCAGTGCAGCACCCGCTCGCCCACTTGCTCCATGTCGGCCTTGCGTTCGCGCAGGTAAGGGTCTTCCATTTCCTCGAACTGACGCACGATGATGTCGAGCTGACTGGTCAGTGCCCACTCGGCGTTGTACAGGCGGGTTTTGATCCATTGCACCACGCCAGAGGTCAGCTCTTCGTCTTGCAGCAGCATCAAGTGCACATCCAGCAGGGCATCTAGCTCGTGCGGCGCGTCCTTGGGCATGTCTTTTTGGAGGCGCTGCAGCTCGTCAACCACCGCATCGCGGGCCACGCGCAAACGTTGGATTTCGGCGTTGACCTGGTCGGGCTTCACAAAGTAGTGGGCCACATCGGCCCGGCTGGAGGCCACCAAAACGGCACGCCCGATGGCGATGCCGCGCGCCACTGCCAGGCCATGGATGCTGAAGGTCATGGCTTATTCGCCTTCGCCAAACTTGTCGTCGATCAGGGCCAACAGCGCCGTCAAGGCTTCTTCTTCTCGCTCGCCCAGGGTCTCAACCATCACCTCACTGCCCAGACCGGCGGCCAACATCATCACGCCCATGATGCTTTTGCCATTGATGCGCCGCTCACCCTTGCTCATCCAGACATCGCAAGGAAAGCTGCCCGCCAGTTTGGTCAACTTGGCCGATGCGCGGGCATGCAAGCCCAGTTTATTGCTGATGGTCACGTTGGCTTGGGGCATGTCTCTGTCCGGTTTGGTTTTGGGGTGCGGTGCTGCCCACGGGCATCACGCCCTGGGTGCCGCCTGCGTGGGCGCGTGCGGCCAGCGCATCCAGGCTTTCGTGTCGATAGCACACGCTGCGCAGCAGCATGGGCAAATTGGCCCCGGCTACCAGACGCGTGTGCAGCCCATCGCCCAGCTGCTGGGCCACATTGCAGGGCGTGGCACCAAACACGTCACTGAGCAGCAACACATCTGGCGTGTCCAGCGCGGCCATGGCCTCGCGCGCGCGGGTCAGGCTGTCTTCGGGTGTGTCGTTGGGCAACACGTCCAGCGCCAGCACGCCATTGGCGCAATCGGGAAAGACGTGCAGGGCGCACTCGCGCAAGGCGGTGGCCAGCGGAGCATGGGCGATGATGAGGATGCCGATCATGGTGGGGTCTGATTATCGACTCTGCGCGGGGTTTTCAGCACGAAGAACGCCCAAGAAGCCACCGATGCAACGCCGAAACAGGCCAGTGCCACCTGGTAGGCCTGGGCATTGGCCAGGCCCAGGCCGCGCCCGGCATCGACCAGCAAGCCTATGCCCCACTGCACCACAAAAATGCCCGCAAAAATCACCAGGTTGTAAGCCGACAAAGCGCGCCCCGCCAAGTGCGATGGAAAAGCCATGCCAACTGCCGGCTGGGCCAGCGACACGAAGGTGCTGCTGACGCAAAACAGCGCCACGCCCACGGCCGCGGCGTCGCCTATGGCAGGGCCAATCCCAACCAGGGCCGCGATGACCCCAAAACTCAATGGCAATCCCCAGGCGATCAGGCGCTCGACCGGGATGCCCCGGCGTGCCAGTCCCGGCGTGATGAGGCCCCACAACCAAAAGGTCACCAGCATAGCCAGGTTAATCAGGAACAAGCCCGATGCCGCCTCAGACGCCGTCCAACCCGCCACCTGCGTCATCCAAGGGCCCGCCCACAGGGTCTGAATGGCCACCATGCCGCCGTAGGTAAAGAAGCCAATCGGTGTCATGCGCCAAAAATAAGCGCTGCGCCAGATTTCGCGGTAACTGCCGTCGTCGTCGAGTGGCGTTTGCAATGTGGCTACCGTGGGCGTGGACTTTTGCCATACCGGCACCAACAAGGCGATCAACAACATGGCGATGGCGATCATCACGCCCAGCATCACAAACAGGGCGCGCCAGCCCCAGATGGGCATGAGCCACTGCACAGGCAAGGTGGCCGCCAGCATGCCCAAAGACCCCGTCATCAGCATCCACGAGTTGGTGCGCAACTGGGTGCTGGCGTCAAACCACCGCCGGTAACCTGTGAGTGGGGCCATCAAACAAGCACTCACGCCCATGCCACACAACACGCGCGCAGCCAGCAAGCCATGAAAACTGTCGGCCCACGAGAAAGCCAGGCAACCCAGCACCGCAAAGCTCAAAAAAGCCAGGATGACTTTTTTGGGTCCGTGCTGGTCCAGCCAGCGCCCTAAAGGCAGTTGGGTGAGCGAAAAGCCCAAAAAGTACCCTCCTGCCAGCAGGCCGAGGTCTTGCGCACTCAGGCTGAATTCGCTGGTCAAGGTGGGCGACAGGGTGGCGGTGATGGCCCGAACCAGGGCAGAGAAAAAATAGGCCAGCGCAAAGGCCAGAAACACCACCACCGCCATGCGGCGCGGCAAGTGGTCGGGATGCGTCAATGTGTTGCTGCTCACGATGGTGACGCTCATGGTTGGATACTTTCAAACAAGGTCATGGACAATTCCACGGCGATTTTGCGGTCATAAATAACGGCATGGACCAGCCTCACCCGCTCTCCTTCAGCCACCGCTCCCCACACAGCGTCCATGTTCACCGGCTCGCCATTGGCGCGCAGGCCCGGGGCTTGTACCCGCAAAGAAGTCGCCAAGGGCAACTGGCCAGGGCGATGCCAAGCCTGCTGCCGCCCGGCCGCCAAGGGTTGTGTCACGCGGGCATTGTCCAGGGTGACTTTTTGCCAGGCGGCCATCACCGCGCTGGCGTCGGACCCGGCAGGCAAGGCAGCGCTCATCACCGCCACCATGGCAGTGCCGCTTTCGCAGCCCACGACTTGCAAGTCGACAGGCAAGCCGCCCAAGGGCACGCTGCGGGTGGTTCGGTCAGGTTTGCAGGGCAATTGAACTTTGAGCGCACTGCCCTCAAAAGTCACGTCCCGCCAGTTTTGTTCAGGGCTGCAAGCGCTCAAAGTCAGGGCCCCTAAGAGGCAGGCCATCAGGGCCGAGGAATGAATTCGCATGGGGTGATTATCCTGATCAGCAGCCGCATTGGGTTTTGGCGACAATGTGTCCCATGAATTCACTTGACGGCATCCGCGTTCTCGACCTCTCCCGCGTTCTGGCGGGCCCTTGGTGTACCCAGACTTTGGCCGACCTGGGGGCCGATGTCATCAAGATCGAGCGCCCCGGCACTGGCGACGACACCCGCACCTGGGGGCCACCCTTTTTGAAAAATGCCCAAGGCCAAGACACCGCCGAGGCCGCCTATTACTTGGGGGCCAACCGCAACAAGCGGTCGGTGACCTGCGACATCGCCCAAGCAGAGGGTCAAGCCCTGATCCGGGAATTGGTCAAGCATTGCGACGTCTTTGTTGAAAATTTCAAGGTCGGCGACATGGCCCGTTACGGCTTGGACTACGCCAGCCTGAGCGCCTTGAGCCCCAAACTGGTGTATTGCAGCGTAACCGGCTTTGGCCAGACCGGCCCTTACCGCGAGCGGGCAGGTTACGACTACGCTGTTCAGGGCATCGGCGGCCTGATGAGCGTGACCGGCGAACGGGACGACTTGGGCGGAGGCCCGCAAAAAGTGGGCGTGGCTGTCGCCGACCTGTTCACCGGCATGTACGCCACCGTAGCCATCTTGGCGGCACTGCGCCATGTCGAACGCACCGGCCAAGGCCAGCAAGTGGACATGGCCTTGCTCGACACCCAGGTGGCCATGCTGGCCAATTTGGGATCCAACTACCTCGTCAGTGGCAAAGTGCCGGGTCGCGCTGGCAACGCGCACCAAAACATCGTGCCCTACCAAGTGTTCGAAGTCATGGCCCCGACCGGCTCAGCGCCCGGCAGCCGCGACCACCTGATTTTGGCAGTGGGCAACGACGGGCAGTTTGCCAAGTTCTGCACCGTAGCGGGTTGCCCCGAACTGGTGCAAGACGCACGCTACGCGCTGAACGCTGACCGGGTTCGCCACCGTGACACGCTGGTGCCCCTGCTGGAGGGCATCCTGAAAACCCGCACCAAGGCCGACTGGCTGGCAGCCCTCGAAGCCGCCAAGGTGCCTTGTGGGGCGATCAACACCCTGAGCGAGGTCTTTGTGGACCCACAAATCCAGGCCCGCGGCATGGTGCAGGATTGGCAACACCCCATCAAACCTGACCTGAAACTGGTGGCCAGCCCTATCAAGATGAGTCGCACCCCTGTTCGCCAGGACTTACCACCTCCCATGCTGGGCCAGCACACTGCCGAAGTTTTGTCCGAAGTACTCGGCTGGAATGCTGAAAAACTGGGCCTTCTGCGTGACAAAGGGGTGATTTGATGGCCAACTTCTTGCTGGTTCACGGGGCTTGGCACGGCGCATGGTGTTGGCAGCGGGTCCTGCCAGGCTTGATGGGTGCCGGGCACCGCGCCCATGCCGTCACCTTGACCGGGGTGGGTGAACGCGCCCATCTGCTCCACCCCAGCATCGATCTGGAAACGCACATCACGGACGTGATGGCCGCCATGGACGCCGAAGAAATGGACGAGGTGGTTCTGGTGGTGCATTCGTACGCTGGCATGCTGGGTACCGCCATGGCCGACCGCAGACCCGAGCGCTTACGCCAACTTGTGTATCTGGATGCAGTACTGCCCAAACCCGGCGAAAGCTGGAGCAGCACCCACGCTAGCACCACCCGGAACGCCCGCATCACTGCTGCGCAAGGCCATCCCTTGCACGCCTTCCCCGCGCCCGACCCTTCGGTTTTTGGCTTGAGCGATGCCGACCATGCCTGGGTACAAAGACGTCAAACCCCACACCCGGGCGGCCCTTACACACAAGTGCTCGACTTTGATCCGCAGCGCGTCGCCAGCGTACCGCGCACCTTCATCAACTGCACCTCGCCGCCTTTGGGCACCATCGATGTCAGCCGCCTGCGCATGGTGGACCCTAAATTCTGGGATGGATCTTGGCTGCCAGGCGCACAAGTGTTGGAGATGCACACCGGTCATGATCCCATGGTCAGTGACCCGCAAGGTCTGTTAGCGCTTTTGCTGGGTCTGGTTTGAAGTTAACTGCTGCTTCCGTGCATCTGCGCGATGAACGGCAGTCATGGGCAGCCGCAATGCCCCCATACCGGCTGACGTGGCAAACGGATTAAACTTTCAACCATGAAAACGCTGCTGGCCATGCTCTTGAATCTGCGACTTATAGGTTGCCGTTTGTTGTTCTGGAGTGGGTTACTGGGCGTGACTTTGGCCCTTTGGGGCTGCTCTGGTGACCGCGCGCCTGAATCCACCTTTGTTTTACTCGATGGCTCCCAGGTCACCTCCAAGCAATTGCAGGGGAAAGTCGCTTTGGTGAATTTTTGGGCCACCAGTTGCACCTCCTGTGTGGCCGAGATGCCAGAACTGGTGGCCACTTACAACAAGTTCAAAGACCGCGGCTATGTCACCTTGGCTGTGGCCATGAGCTACGACCCACCCAGTTATGTGGTCAATTTCGCCCAATCGCGACAACTCCCCTTTGGGGTGGCCATTGACAATACAGGCAAAGTCGCTCGCGAGTGGGGCGAAATCAAACTCACGCCCACCACGTTTCTCGTCAACAAGCAGGGCGAAATCGTCAAGCGCTTTGTGGGGACGCCTGACTTTGCAGAGCTGCACAAACTGATTGAAAAACTCTTGGCAGAAACCTGAGCAGCAGGCCCTTTGGCCCGCTGCTCAGGAAGCCTTCATCAATCTTTGCGGAAGTTGTCGTGGCAGGCTTTGCAAGACGCTGCGGCTGGGCCAAAAGCAGCTTTCAAGGCGTCGATGTTGCCTGCCTTGGCAGCCACATTCAATTTGCCCATTTCAACTTGCATTTTGTCTGCCGCGTCCTTGTACTTGGCAGACTCTTTCCAGATTTCTGGCTTGGCGCGGGTGTCGCCTTTGTCTGTACCCTCGCCAAAGGCGGCCCAAGGCAACTTGGACAGAGTCAATGCCACATCGGCATTTTCGGCAGCGGCTTTGGCGTCATAGGGCACGCGTCCATTGGCCATCGCACCCAATCGGCCAAAATGAGCGGACATCACCGTGAAACTTGCTTTGCGGTACTTGACCGCATCCTCCGGCTTGGCAAACTGCGCTTGAGCAGGTAAGGTCACGGCCATCGCCATGGCCAAGCTAAAAAGACCTGACATTCTTTTCATGTTCAACTCCAAATGAGATATGTGTTGGCCAAAGTGCAATGCTCTGACTGCAACATAGTTTCTCATATCTTGGCTTTAATCGCATCCATGAAAGTCCTTATGGTTCAAGTTCACATCTGGGATCTTCCCACCCGCCTTTTTCACTGGGGGCTGGTGCTTTGTGTGACTGGCCTGGTCATCACGGGCAATATAGGTGGCAACGCCATGCAGTGGCATTTCCGTTTGGGTTATTGCGTTTTGACACTTTTGCTGTTTCGCGTTCTCTGGGGTTTTTTTGGCGGCTACTGGTCTCGCTGGTCACAGCTGCCCATCAGTCCTTCGCGCGTTTGGGCTTATCTTCAAGGTCGCGACAAGTTCACTCAATTTGCGGGTCACAACCCTTTGGGATCCTGGTCCGTCGTGGCTTTTCTACTGATTTTGTTCTTGCAAGTGGGCACGGGTCTCATCAGTGACGATGAAATCGCCAACATGGGGCCGTTGTCCTCACTGGCTTCCGGCCAATGGGTCGCTCTGGCCACCAGCTGGCACAAAGGATGGGGCAAGACCACTTTGATCTTTTTGGTCTGCATTCATTTGCTGGCCTTGACCTGGTACCGCTGGCGAAAAAACCAGGCGCTGGTGCCCGCCATGTGGCATGGGGACAAGTCCATGTCTGATCCGTTTGTCCCCTCAGCCGACCATGGCCGCTCGCGTGCTTGGGCCTTGGTGCTGCTGTTGGTTTCGGCCATGGCTGTTTTCGGCCTTGTCTCCATAGGCAGCTGAGCCCATGACGGCCACTCGGCTGCAGCTACACTGTGGTTTGGTTTTTTAGTCCAACTTGCTCATGCCAATCGTTCTATTGCAGCAACCGGCCAGTTCTTCTGACTGGGAGTTGACGCGCGCCATCTTTCAGGACTATGCACAAAGCCTGAAAGTGGATTTGTGTTTCCAAGGTTTCGAAAACGAACTTCAAAGTTTGCCTGGTGAATACACCGAACCTCGGGGCGCACTCTTGTTGGCTTGGGTTGACGATGCTTTGGCAGGGTGCTGCGCCTTGCGCCCCTTGGACAGTTCTGATTACGCCAATGCAGCTGAAATGAAACGCCTCTATGTCCGCCCAGCTTTCAGAGGTTTGGGTTTGGGCCGTCGATTGACCGAAGGCATTCTCGACGCCGCCCGCAAAGCGGGTTACAACTGCGTCCTGCTCGACACACTGGATGACATGGAGTCAGCCCGGGCCCTTTACGAAGACTTGGGCTTTATGGAGATACCGCCCTACTATCACAACCCCTTCGCGGGGGCCCACTACCTCAAAGTCGACATCGCTTGAGCCGCCCAAGAGGAAAAAAAGGGATCCAAGGTCCCTTTTTTTTGGCCAGTGGCATTCAACCTTTGGCTTGCGCCAGCAGCGTCGCCGCATCGCTGACTTCAAATTTACCAGGACCTTCGTTGTTCAAGCTTGCGACTTTGCCGTCTTTCACGAGCATGGAGTAGCGGTTGCTGCGCACGCCCATGCCACGACCCGTCAGGTCCAAGCTCAAGCCGGTGGCCTTGGTGAAATCGGCACTGCCGTCACCCAACATGCGAACTTTGGCACCTGTTTTTTGTTCACGGGCCCATGCACCCATGACGAAAGCGTCGTTCACGCTCACGCACCAAATTTCATCGACGCCTGCCGCTTTCAAGGCATCGTGGTTTTCTACGTAACCTGGAACATGCTTTGCCGAGCAGGTGGGCGTGAAAGCGCCAGGCAAGGCAAACAGGGCAATGGTTTTTCCTGCTGTGGCTTTGGCCACGTCCACCGGATTGGGGCCAATGCTGCAGCCGTTGCCCTCCACTTCAACGTATTCCATCAGGGTGACTGCTGGCAATGTATCGCCGACTTTGATCATGTTGTGCTCCATTTGAATGTTTGGCTAATGCGCCGAAGGTAAAAAAAAACGACCCACCATTGTGGGTCGTTTTCAGAAAGTTTGCACAAGTCCGGGTTTTAAACTCAGACCGCTTCGGCTTTCTGCACCAGGCGGCTGGCCACCCAGTTTTTGGTCTTCGAAATCGGACGGCTTTCCGTGATTTCGATGGTGTCGCCCAGGTGGTATTGACCTGTTTCGTCGTGCGCGTGGTACTTGCTCGACTTGGCCACGATCTTGCCGTAAAGCGCGTGTTTCACACGACGCTCGACGAGCACGGTCACGGTCTTGGCACGCTTGTCGCTGACCACCTTGCCAATCAAGGTGCGCTTGAGGGATGTTTTAGCTTCCGTCATGGTCACTCCTTACTTGGCGGCTTGCTTTTGGGCAAGGATGGTTTTGGCACGAGCGATCGAGCGACGGGTTTCGCTCAACGTTCCGGTATTGCCGAGTTGTTGCGTGGCTTTTTGCATACGCAGGCCAAAGTGGGCTCTTTGGAGCGCTTTGATCTCGTCTTTCACACCAGCAACGTCTTTTTGGCGCAATTCAGCAGCGTTCATTTCTTGTTTCTCCTGAATTATTGGCCAATCATGCGTGCCACAAAAGTGGTGCGCAAGGGCAACTTGGCAGCGGCCAATTTAAAGGCTTGGCGGGCCAACTCTTCTGGAACGCCTACGATTTCGTAGAGCACCTTTCCGGGTTGGATCTCAGCTACATAGTATTCGGGGTTACCTTTACCGTTACCCATACGCACTTCAGCAGGCTTAGTGGAAATCGGCTTGTCAGGGAACACACGAATCCAGATACGACCGCCACGCTTGACGTGACGGGAAATCGCACGACGTGCGGATTCGATCTGGCGGGCCGTCAAACGGCCACGGTCTGTGGACTTCAGGCCGAAGTCACCGAACGCCACCGTGTTGCCACGGGTAGCGACGCCGGTGTTACGGCCTTTCTGTTCCTTGCGGAACTTTCTGCGAGCAGGTTGCAGCATGTAATTACTCCTTATTGACCGTCAGCTGCTGCAGCTGGCGCGGCGACTGTGCGTACGCGCTTAACGGCGGGTTTGGCATCACCACCTGCGCCGGCAGGCTTGTCGCTGCCATCGGTAGGTGCTGTGTTGGTGCCAGCGGGGCGACGTGGGCCGCCTCGGCGATCGCCTGCGGGGCGCTCACCTGGACGTGCATCACGGCGTGGACCACGTGGGCGGCGTTCTTCTTCGGCACGAGGCTCGGCCAGTGCAGGAGCGTCATTGCGACCCAAGGTGTCACCTTTGTAGACCCAGACCTTGACACCGATGATGCCGTAGGTGGTCTTGGCTTCGGAAGTGGCGTAGTCGATGTCAGCGCGCAGGGTGTGCAATGGCACACGGCCTTCGCGGTACCACTCGGTACGCGCAATTTCGATGCCGTTCAAGCGGCCAGCCGACATGATCTTGATGCCTTGGGCACCCAGACGCATGGCGTTTTGCATGGCGCGCTTCATGGCGCGACGGAACATGATCCGCTTTTCGAGCTGTTGCGTGATGCTGTCAGCGATCAGTTGCGCATCGATTTCAGGCTTGCGCACTTCTTCGATGTTCACGGCCACTGGCACACCCAGACGAAGAGCGAGTTCTTTCTTGAGCAACTCGATGTCTTCGCCTTTCTTGCCGATCACCACACCTGGACGAGCCGAGAAAATGGTGATGCGGGCGCTCTTGGCTGGACGCTCAATCAGTACGCGGGAAACCGCGGCATTCTTGAGCTTGGCCTTGAGGTACTCACGCACCTTGATGTCCTCAGCCAGCATGCCGGCGAAGTCTTTGTTGCTGGCGTACCAACGGCTGGACCAGTTACGGCTCACGGCCAAACGGAAGCCGGTAGGATGGATTTTTTGTCCCATGTTTCTTCCCTGGCTTAGTTGCCGACCGTCACATACACATGGCATGTGGGCTTGCTGATACGGTTGCCACGGCCTTTGGCACGGGCTGTGAAACGCTTGAGCGTGGTGCCTTGTTCGACGTAGATGGTTTTCACCTTCAACTCGTCAATGTCGGCGCCGTCATTGTGCTCAGCGTTGGCGATGGCGGACTCGAGAACCTTTTTGACGATGCCCGCAGCTTTTTTCTGCGTGAATGTCAGGATGTTCAGAGCTTGATCCACTTTTTTACCGCGAATCAAATCGGCGACCAAGCGGCCTTTATCGACCGACAAACGGACGCCCCGGAGGACTGCACGTGTTTCCATGGTCTTTCCTTATTTCTTCTGGACTTTTTTGTCCGCAGGATGACCCTTGAATGTCCGGGTCAGTGCGAATTCGCCCAATTTATGACCAACCATTTGGTCGGTCACATAAACAGGAACGTGTTGCTTGCCGTTGTGAACGGCGATGGTCAGACCGATGAAATCGGGCAGAACCATGGAGCGACGCGACCATGTCTTGACGGGCTTTTTGTCTTTGGTGGCAACGGCTTTTTCAACCTTTGCCAGCAAATGGTGGTCAACGAAGGGACCCTTTTTGAGAGAGCGTGTCATTGTCTAACCCTTACTTCTTGCGACGCGACACGATCATGACCTGTGTGCGCTTGTTGTTACGGGTACGGTAGCCCTTGGTGAGGTTGCCCCACGGGTCTACTGCATGACGGCCTTCGCCGGTACGGCCTTCGCCACCACCGTGCGGGTGATCCACAGGGTTCATGGCTACGCCACGAACCGTTGGGCGGATACCCATCCAACGCTTGACACCGGCCTTGCCCAATTGGCGCAGGCTGTGTTCTTCGTTGGCGACTTCACCAATCGTGGCGCGGCACTCGATGTGGATCTTGCGAACTTCACCGGAGCGCATACGCACCTGAGCGTAGATGCCTTCACGAGCCAGCAAGGTAGCCGAAGCACCTGCCGAGCGTGCGATCTGGGCACCCGCACCGGGCTTGAGCTCGATGCAATGGATGGTCGAACCCACGGGGATGTTACGAATAGGCAAGGTGTTGCCAGCGCGGATCGGGGCTTCTGCACCCGACATCAGCGTTGCACCGGCTTCAATGCCACGAGGTGCAATGATGTATCGGCGCTCGCCATCGGCGTAACACAACAAAGCAATGTGCGCAGTACGGTTGGGGTCGTACTCAATGCGCTCGACTTTCGCCGGAATCGCATCTTTGTTGCGCTTGAAATCGACCACACGGTAGTGGTGCTTGTGACCACCGCCTTTGTGGCGAGTTGTGATATGACCGTTGTTGTTACGGCCGGACTTCTGATGCTGGGGTTCCAGCAACGGCGCGTAACCTTCACCTTTGTGCAGGTGGTCACGCGTGACTTTCACCACGCCACGACGGCCTGGGGATGTCGGTTTGATCTTGATGACAGCCATGATTACGCGGCCTCCCCAGACAGGTTCAGCTCTTGACCTGGTTGCAGCGTGACATAAGCCTTGCGAATGTTGTCGCGACGGCCAATGGTCTTGCCAAAACGCTTGGTCTTGCCCTTGGTATTCACCACAGACACGCCTTTGACCTCGACCTTGAACATCAATTGCACAGCGGCTTTGATTTCAGGCTTGGTAGCGTCCTGCAGCACTTTGAAAGTCACGGTGTTGGTTTTTTCAGCAACCATGGTGGCCTTTTCGGACACGATGGGGGCCACCAGCACGGACATCAGACGACCTTCGTCAAACTTCACGGCGCTCATGCAAACATCTCCTTGAGTTTGTCCATGGCGCCTTTGGTCACGAGGACTTTCTTGAAGTTCACCAAAGACACGGGATCGGCGTAACGTGGTTCAACAATCAGGATGTTGATCAGGTTGCGCGATGCCAGGTACAAGTTTTCGTCGACTTCGTCGGCGATCACCAGCACGTTGTCGAGACTCATAGCCTTGAACTTGGCAGCGAGCTGCTTTGTTTTGGGCGTGTCAACCTTGAAAGAATCCACCACGGCCAGTCGACCTTCGCGGGCCAACTGGGAGAAGATCGAAGTCATACCCGCGCGGTACATCTTCTTGTTGATTTTCTGTGTGAAATTTTCGTCGGGCATGTTCGGAAAAATCCGACCACCACCACGCCACAAAGGCGAGGAAGTCATACCAGCACGAGCGCGACCCGTACCTTTTTGTTTAAAAGGCTTCTTGGTGGAGTGGTGAACTTGTTCACGGTCCTTTTGAGCGCGAGTGCCTTGACGGGCATTGGCCTGGTAAGCCACCACGATTTGGTGGATCAGGGCTTCGTTGTATTCACGACCGAACACAGTCTCGGGCGCGTCCACTTTGGATGCGGCTTGACCTTGGTCGTTCAGGAGTTCGAGCTGCATCAGTTCGCTCCTTTAACTTTAACGGCGGGACGCACAGTCACGAAGCCGCCTTTAGAACCAGGAATGGCGCCCCTGATCATCAGCAGACCACGGGCTTCGTCAACGCGGATGACGGCCAGGTTCTGCGTGGTGCAAGTGACATCTCCGAGGTGACCCGACATTTTTTTGCCAGGAAACACGCGGCCAGGATCTTGTGCCATCGAAATCGAACCAGGCACGTTGTGCGAACGGCTGTTACCGTGCGATGCGCGCTGTGATTTGAAGTTGTGACGCTTGATCGTGCCTGTAAAGCCTTTACCGATGGAGGTGCCTTGCACGTCCACTTTCTGGCCCACAGCAAACACGGCTGCGACAGGCACAGTAGCGCCTGCGGCGTACTGGGCTGCTGTGTCAGAGGTCACGCGGAATTCTTGAATGATTTCACCGGCTTCAACACCGGCTTTGGCCAGGTGACCAGCGATGGGCTTGGTCACGCGCGATGCCTTGCGGGCACCAAATGTCACTTGCAAAGCGACATAGCCATCGTTCTCTTGGGTTTTGACCTGGGATACACGGTTGTTGGACACATCCAGCACTGTGACAGGAACGGAATCCCCATCATCAGTGAACAGACGCATCATGCCCACCTTGCGACCCAGCAACCCGAGGGAGTTACTAAGACTCATTGTTTTCTCCAAAACTTCCACCGTGGCCACTTCAATTGGCAGCCACGTTTGGTGTGTGAAAGACTGTTAATAAATCTCACCTTTATCAAGTGAGCCTGAAATTATAGCTCGACTCGCCATTTATGGCAAGTCGGACTCTATTTCAAGTGTTCGGATGGCTTTTCAGCCATCCCAAACTGCATCACTGCAGCTTGATTTCTACGTCCACGCCTGCAGGCAGATCGAGCTTCATCAGGGCGTCGACTGTTTTGTCAGTCGGATCCACGATGTCCATCAAACGCTGGTGCGTACGGATTTCCAACTGGTCACGGCTGGTCTTATTGACGTGCGGTGAACGCAAGATGTCAAAGCGCTTCATGCGGGTTGGCAAAGGCACAGGGCCCTTGACAATCGCGCCTGTGCGCTTGGCGGTATCAACGATCTCGGCAGCGGACTGGTCGATCAATTTGTAGTCAAACGCCTTCAGGCGGATGCGGATTTTTTGCTTGGATGACATGTCAATTCCTTGTGGTGAGTATTCTGCTTGCTACAGTGCAAAGGCCAATCCTTTGCACTGCTGCGCCACAAAAGAATTAAGCGATGATCTTGGCAACGACGCCAGCGCCAACCGTGCGGCCACCTTCGCGGATGGCAAAGCGCAAGCCCTCTTCCATCGCA
Source organism: Limnohabitans sp. 2KL-51 (assembly GCF_003063645.1). GTDB lineage: Bacteria > Pseudomonadota > Gammaproteobacteria > Burkholderiales > Burkholderiaceae_C > Limnohabitans_A. Next base: position 41 of record NZ_NESJ01000005.1, on the reverse strand, counting down.
ATGGGGTTGATCAACTTCACAGTGATCGACACGTTGTCACC